>NZ_CP101154.1:2564185-3846278 GCF_024298905.1 Natronomonas marina | reverse complement strand
GCGCCCGCGACGGCGGGCTTTTTGTCGGTCCCCCCCGACGCCGTCGGCATGGACATCGAGTTCGGCACGGACGGGTGGCGGACCACCGTCGAGGAGTTCACGACGCCGCGGGTCCGCGCCGTCGGGCAGGCCGCCGCCGACTACGTGCGGGCGGAGGCCGACCCCGGCGACCGACCCACGGTGGCGGTCGGCTACGATCCCCGCGAGGGCTCGCGGGCGGCCGCCGAGGAACTGGCCCGCGTCCTCTGTGTCAACGGCGTCGACGCCCTGGTTCCCGACCGCGACACCCCGACGCCGGTCGTCGCCTGGACCGTCACCAACCGAGGGCTTTCGGGCGCGCTCCAGGTGACCGCCAGCCACAACCCCCCGACGTACAACGGCATCAAGTTCGTCCCCGCGGACGGCGCCCCCGCCATGCCGGCGGTCACCGACCGCCTGGCCGAGAGTCTCCGCGAACCCGACCCCCGCCCGGAAGCCGAGTGGGGCGCCGTGACGGAGACCGACCTCGTCGAACCGTACCTCGAACACGCCCTGGCGTTCGTCGACGCCGACCTCTCGGGGCTGACCGTCGCCCACGACGCGATGCACGGCAGCGGCCGCGGCGTCACCGACGAACTGCTCTCGCGGGCGGGCGCGGACGTGGTCCGTCTCCGCGCCGAGCGGGACCCGGAGTTCGGCGGGACACCCCCGGAACCCGCCGGCGAGCGACTCGAAGAACTAATCGAGCGCGTCCGAAACGGCGCGACCGAACTCGGCGTGGCCAACGACGGCGACGCCGACCGCCTCGGCGTCGTCACGCCCGACCGGGGAGCCGTCGACCCCAACTGGGTGTTCGCGGCGCTGTACGACTACCTGCTCGAGGACGGAACGGTCGGAGCGGCGACGGGCGGCGACGCCGTCCGGACCGTCTCGACGACGTTCCTCATCGACCGGATCGGCGAGGCCCACGGCCACGCGGTCCACGAGACGCCGGTCGGCTTCAAGTGGGTCGCCGCGGCGATGGCCGACCACGACGCCCTCGTCGGCGGCGAGGAGTCCGGCGGCTTCGGCGTCGCCGGCCACCTCCGCAACAAGGACGGCGTGCTGGTCGCGCTTCTGGTCGCCGCCGCCCACGCCGCCGAACCGCTGGACGACCGCCTCGACCGCCTCCGCGAGACTCACGGCGACATCGTCCAGGACCGGATCAGCGTCGACTGCCCCGACGACCGGAAGGCCGCCGTCGTCGACGCCCTGGGCGACGAGATACCCGACAGCGTGGCAGGGACCGCCGTCGACGACGTCGGCACCGCCGACGGGTTCAAGCTACTGCTGGCCGACGGGTCGTGGCTGCTCGTCCGCCCGAGCGGGACCGAGCCGAAACTGCGGGTCTACGCCGAGGCCGGCGACCGCGACCGGGTCGAGGAACTGCTCGCGGCCGGCCGCGGCATCGTCGAGCCGCTGGTCTGAGGTGGCCACCGCTAGGCGTCGAGCACGCCGCGACACCGCCCGCCGTCGCAGGTGACCTCGAACCCCAGCGCCTCGTAGAAGGGCCGCACCCCGGGGTCGAAGCCGGCCGTCAGTCGCGCCCGGCGGTCGGCGGCCGCGTCGACGAGCGCCGTGCCGACGCCCTGGTCCCGTCGCCCGGGTCGGACCGCGACCGCGTGAACCGCCTCGCCGTCGAGGACGAGAGCCCCGAGCAGGCGACCCTCCTCGACGGCCACGAGCGTCGTCCCTCGCCGCAGGGCACCCTCCTCGACGGCGAGCATCGCGGCGTCGAGAATCCCGCGGGCGGCCGTCGCCTCGCCCGGTTCTGCGGTGCGGACCTCCATCGGTCAGCCGCCCTTCACGAGCCGTAGGACGCGAACCGAATCGGCGTCGACGGGCCGGTCCTCCGGGACGGGCGAACCGTCCACGAGGACCGACGCCTCCTGCGTCGAGAGACCGACCGCCGCGAGCACGTCGCCGTAGGTCGCCTCGGCGTCCAACTCGAGGTCGTGGGTGTCCCCGCCGACGACCGCACACGTCACGCGCATACGCCCGATAGGAACCCGGAGTTGTTCAGCGTGGCGCCTCGGGATGCGCGCCGCTAGATGCTCGAGAGACCGCCCCGGCTCTCGGTGACCAGTTCGTAGAGCCGAAGCAAGGCCAGAGCGACGACACCGGCCCCGATCAGGAAGACGACCGCCCGGATGGCGAAGCCGAGGTACGGGACGATGCCGAGCAGGCCGACCACGACGACACCGACGAACAGGGCGAGGTAGCGGCTCTCCCGTCCGGTGTACGACAGGAGCCACTGCCCGACGACGTAGCGGCCGTAGACCGCGGCCACCCACGCGAGGACGACGGTGAGCATGAGCAGGGCGACCGCGAGCGGCAACCCGACTATCGTGATGGCGAGCAACGCGACGGCGAGGGCGACGCCGCCGACCGCTGCAAGCCCCGCCCCGCCGGTCCGCAGCGGTTCGGTGAGGACCGTCTCGTAGGCGGCGTCGGCGAAGCGGGGACCGACGTACAGCAGTATCGCTCCCAGGAGCAGGTTCGCAAAGAACATGAACACCGAAAAGACGACCGACAGCGGGCCGGCCGGCGGGAACAGCGCCAGGTCCTGGGTCTTCTGTGTCACGCCGTCGACGGTGCCGCCGCGGTCGTCGAGTTCGCCCTCGTAGGTCAGGTCGCCGCCGACCGTCGCCGTCCGCGCGAGCGTGATCTCGCCGGCGAAGGCGTTGGCGTCGCCGTCGATCTGCCCCGCGAGGACCACGTCGCCGGCGACCGCGCCGAACGAGCGGTCGATGGTGGCCGTCTCGCCGACCCTCACGCTGCCGGCGTACGCGAGGACGTTCCCGCCGACGGTACCGTCGATTCGCACCTCGCCCGCGTAGGCCCGGACGATGCCGGTCACCTCGCCGCTCTCGGCGATTCGGACCTCGCCGCCGTAGGCCCGGAGGTCGCCGTCGACGGTGCCCTCGATGACGATGGTCCCGGCCGTCGCCGAGAGCCCGTTGACCGTCTCGCCCTCGTCGACGACGACCGTCCCGCCGGCGCGGGTGTCGGCCGCCGTGACGCCGGTGAAAAGCGACAGCACCAGTACGACACCGAGGACGACTGCCAGAGCACGGCGCATACCCGAATCCCGCCGGGCGCCCAAAAATAGGTTTGGGGACGCCCCGGCCGGAGGCGTCTCGCGGGGTTTATGCCCGACGGGAGCGACCCACCGGGCATGAACGAGGCTGCCGCCGTCGACACCGGGCGGGAGATCTGGATCGAGAAGTACCGCCCCCGGAGCCTCGAGGACGTCGTCGGCCACGAAGCCATCACCGAACGGCTGCAGCGGTACATCAACCAGAAAGATTTGCCGCATCTTCTGTTCGCGGGGCCGGCCGGGACCGGAAAGTGCGTAACCGGCGAAACGCCGGTCCTGACGAGTAACGGTGTCGAGCGAATCGAAGACATCGTGGGAGAGCAGCAGGGATTCAGTACGCCGGACGAGACGCTGGAAGTCGCCACGTTCGACGACGGCGAGTTCGAGTTCGTCTCGCCGTCGCACCTGTTCGGCAAGGAGGCCGAGGAGCTCGTCCGCGTCTCGACCCGGGACGGGAACGAATCGGCGGTCACCCCGGAGCACCGCCTGCTTACCATCGACGAGGACGGCCTCTCGTGGTCGGCGGCGGCGGACCTCCGCCCGGGTGACCGGGTCGTCCGTCCACGCGAGGCTCCGCTTCCGGAGAGCGACGGTTCCATCGACTGGCTGGATGAACTCGACGGGGACCGGATATTCGTCCACGTCTCGGAGGAACTCGCAGCGCGGCACGGAATCACGGTCGCCGAGAACCACGTCGGGTACAAGCAGGAGGTGTTCGAGGGCATTCGCTCGGGCGAAACCGACGACGAGATAGTCGACCGGACCGGTATCCCCGCGAAAACCGTCCAGAAGTATCGCCAGCAGGCAACCGGCGTAGACCTCGGGGAGGCGTCGACGGTCTGTCCGCTCTCGCACCTCCGCGCCCTCGGTATTCCTCGGGAAACCCTCCGCGAGCACGTCGAGGCGATTCAGCACGTCTCGTCGAACAACAACCGCTCGGAGCCGGTCGAACCACCGTGGGAACTGACATCCGAACTCGCGACGTTCCTCGGCCTCGCGTTGAGCGAGGCTCGGATCGAACGCACGCGAATCAAGTTCTACAACAGCGACGAGGGACTCCTCGAGGCGTTCAGCGAGGCCGCCCGGGAGACGTTCGGCGTCGACCCGAAACGGGGTGAACAGAAGGGCGTCCCGTATCGAGTCGTCGACAATCGGACCGTCGTCCACTATCTCCGGAGCTGTTTTGCCGTCCTGTGCGACGACGACGCAGTCGGTACGGGCATCGTCCGGGCACCCGCGGAGCCGCGTCGAGCGTTCCTCCGGGCGGTCTTCGACGCCGAGGGCCACGTCACCGAGAAGGGCATCGTCGAACTCACACAGAAAGACGAGGACATCGTCACGCTGCTCTCGTATCTGCTCGCAGGGGAGGGAATCCCGACACGGCGAAAGACCGAGTCGAAAGCGGCGACCAACGGGACCGGTGAGAAGCGGGAGTACGACGTGCTCTATCTTTCGGGCGCGTCGGCCCTCTCGCGGTTCGAGGAACGAATCGGGTTCACGCTACGGACCAAGGCCGACCGGCTCTCGGAGAACGCGGCACGGACGGGTAATCCGAACCACGATACGATACCAGCCCAGTCCGCCATCGACGACCTGTGCGAAACGCTCTATCTCCCGAAGGACGACCTGCTGACGAGGAGTCTGAACCCCGAGACGCCGGGCCACGACAGCTACCTCGCGGACCTCGACCGCGTACTGGATGCCGCATCGGAGCGGATAGAGACGGCCCAGGAGGCGCTCGAGACGGTCCAGCGGCTGGAACACGACGTCGAGCGTGTGGAGGCGATACCGGCGGCGTGGGTCGACGAGCGGAATCGAATCGAGCCGATTTCGGTTCGGCGGTCGCTCAGCGACGAGACGGGAGTCAGGTCCGACCGGTTGCTCGAGTACGCCGACGGGCGCCGGACCCCGGAGCGTCAGCGTGCGACGGAACTCCTCGAGCGCATCGATTCGGTCGAGAGAGAGCCGGACGTCGAGACGGTCCAGACGGAGCTACGTACACTCATCGAGCGTCTCGGCGTACCGTACAGCCACGTCGCGGAAGGGACCGACCTGCTCGGGACGGACGTCATCAACCTGCTGGAGAACGACGACCACTCGCTTTCGACGACGACCCGGTTCCGCACGGTCACGGAGCGGGTCCGCGAGGTCGCCGCTGGGATGCTCTCCAGCGAAGTGCTGGAGTGTCTCCGGACGCTGGACGCCCTCGCCCGCGGCAACCTCTACATCGACGAGGTCGAATCGGTCGAACGGGTGGAGGAATCACGCCGGGTCTACGACCTGACGGTTCCCCGGACGCGAAACTACGTCGCCGGCGACGTGCCGACCGTGATGCACAACACGACGTCGGCCATCGCCATCGCCCGCGAGATCTACGGCGACGACTGGCAGGAGAACTTCCTCGAGTTGAACGCCTCCGACCAGCGCGGCATCGACGTCGTCCGGGACCGCATCAAGAGCTTCGCGCGGGCCTCCTTCGGCGGCTACGACCACCGCATCATCTTCCTCGACGAGGCGGACGCCCTCACTGACGAGGCCCAGTCAGCGCTCCGCCGGACGATGGAGCAGTTCTCGGACAACACCCGCTTCATCCTCTCGTGTAACTACTCCAGTCAGATCATCGACCCCATCCAGTCGCGGTGTGCGGTGTTCCGCTTCTCGCCGCTGGGCGACGAGGCCGTCGAGGCACAGGTGCGCGCCATCGCCGACGCCGAGGGCATCGAGGTGACCGACGACGGGGTCGAGGCGCTGGTGTACGCCGCCGACGGCGACATGCGGAAGGCGATAAACGGCCTCCAGGCCGCCGCCGTGATGGGCGAGACCGTCGACGAGGAGGCCGTCTACACCATCACCTCGACGGCCCGGCCCGAGGAGATACGCGAGATGGTGCAGAAGGCCCTGGACGGCGACTTCACCGGCGCGCGGGCCCAACTGGACACGCTGCTGACGGACGTCGGCATCGCCGGCGGCGACGTCATCGACCAGCTCCACCGCTCCGTCTGGGAGTTCGACCTCTCCGAGCGGGAGGCCGTCCGGCTGATGGAGCGGGTCGGCGAGGCCGACTACCGCATCACGGCCGGCGCCAACGAGCAGGTCCAACTGGAGGCACTGCTGGCGTCGCTGGCCCTCGACGACGGGTGAGCGGGCCGG
The DNA here is from genome assembly GCF_024298905.1 of Natronomonas marina. Classification (NCBI taxonomy): domain Archaea; kingdom Methanobacteriati; phylum Methanobacteriota; class Halobacteria; order Halobacteriales; family Natronomonadaceae; genus Natronomonas; species Natronomonas marina. Next base: position 3,840,010 of record NZ_CP101154.1, on the reverse strand, counting down.
GCCGTGGAGCGGTCCCGTCCCGAAAAGCGATTACTTAAACGTCTCCGCCGCGTATATATCGTGTGACTGAAGAGACACAGCGGAAGGACCTCCGGATGCCGGGGGACGGTGAGATGTTCGCCCGCGTCACGGAGATGCTGGGCGGTCAGCGCGTGCGCCTGCAGTGCGACGACGGCAAAAAGCGGATGGGTCGGATTCCGGGCCGGATGCGGTTCCGAACGTGGATCGACACCGACGACATCGTCGTCATCGACCCCTGGGACTGGCAGGACGAGAAGGCCGACATCGAGTGGCGCTACGAGGGCGCAAACGCCGACCAGTTGCAGCGCGAGGGCCACCTCGAGAACCTCGTCTGAGGACGCTTATCCGGTCGTAGACCCCGACTTCTTCCCGACGAACCGGTCGAAGACGCCCGCGTACTGCATGAGCACCGTCCCGAGGATGCTCATCACGAGGACGTAGCCGACCGCCACCGAGGGAATCGTCTCGGTCAGTACCGCCGAGCCCCCAGAGCCCGCCGCCAGCGCGGCGATGATGAGCGAGAACTCCCCGCGAGTGACCATGCCGAGACCGACCCGGAGGCTCCGGCGGTCCGAGAGACCGTAGATGCGGCCGCCGAGAAAGCCCGACAGTAGCTTCGTCGGCGTCGTCACGACGACGAGGACTGCCAGCAGTCCGACGACGGCGAGGTCGGCGAAGACGGCCGGATCGGTGTTGAGACCGATCCCCAGGAAGAAGACGGCGGCGAAGACGTCCCGCAGCGGCGTCAGGCGGGATTCGAGGTCGTGGACGTGGCTGGTGCCCGAGAATCCCATCCCGACGAAGAAGGCGGCGACGGCCTCGCTGACGCCCAAAGCGAGGGCGCCACCGCCGACGAGGACGGTGAGCGCGACCGCCCGCACGACGAACAGTTCCCGGGAGCCGACATCGAGGTAGCGCTCGAAGTACTCGCCGCCCCGGTAGACGGCCACGACGAGTACGAACAGGAAGCCGACGGCGACGGCGACGTCGGTGGCGACGGCGGCGATCCCCCCGCCCCCGACGAGGACCGCCGAGACCACCGCCAGATACACCGCGATGAAGAGGTCCTCGAAGACGAGCGTCCCGAGCATCGGCTGGGCCTCGTCGTTGGCAATCCAGCCGAGGTCGATGAGCGACTTCGTGATGACGGCCGACGAGGAGATGTAGACGATGCCGCCGAGGACGACCGCCTCGAGGGCCGACCAGCCGAGCGCCAGCCCCACGACGACGCCAGCCGGGAAGTTGACGACGAGGTCGACGAGTCCCGACTTGCCGACGTTCTCCTTCGCTTCGAGCAGGCGGTCGAGGCTGAACTCCAGCCCCAGGAAGAAGAGCAGGAAGACGATGCCCAGTTCCGCCAGCAGCGTGACGAACTCCTGATCCCGTAGCGCGGGGTAGCCGGCCCGCCCCAGCACGGCGGGGCTGACGAGCATCCCCGCGACGACGTAGAACGGGATGACCGAGAGGTCGAGGCGGGCGGCGACCGTCCCGGCGACGGCGAGGACGGCGAAGAGGGCACCGGCCTCCAGCAGCAGCGCCGCCATCCCTCAGGCGTCCTCGTCGTCGGATTCGGGGGACTCCGCCGCCTCGGCGGCCGTCTCGTGGGGGTCGGTCGCCCCGGCCGCCAGCCGCTCGACGCGGTCGCAGTCGGCCCGGGAGCCGACGACTATCAGCGTGTCGCCGGCCCGGACCGTCGTGTCGGCTCCGGGGTTGGCTTCCGTCTCGCCGTCGCGCTGGACGGCGACCACGGAGGCACCGGTCGCCTCCCGGAAGTCCAGGTCCGCCAGCGTCCGCCCGACCAGTTCCGACCCCTCGACGACCGCCACCCACTCGAAGAGGGTGTCCTCGCCGAGCATCGTCTCCGTCGACTCGGTGACGACCGGCTGGAAGTACGCTCCCTCGAGGATGGTTCCGACCTGGCGTGCCAGTCGGTCGGACAGCTCGAACAGTTTCTCGGCGTCGTCGTCGCCCCGCCGCCGGAACACCTCCCGCTTGCCGGTGTTGTGCGTGACGACGACCAGCCGCTCGCCGTCGTCGATCTCGACCTCGAACTTCTTGCCGACGCCCGGCAGGTCCGACTCGTAGACGGTCATACCGACCGTTGCGTCGCCAGGAGTAAAAATCGACCCGCAGGCCGGGCGGCTACAGGTCCGACAGCGTCGCGCCGCTCACGAGCCGGTCGATGGCGGCGGGCAGTTCCGCGACGGCGACGCGGGTCTGGTCGGTCGAGTCCCGCTCGCGGACGGTGACGGTGTCGTCCTCCAGCGTGTCGTAGTCGACGGTGACACAGTAGGGCGTGCCGACCTCGTCCTGGCGGCGGTACCGCCGGCCGATGTTGCCCGTGTCGTCGTACGTCACCTCCAGACCCGCATCGCGCAGCGACTCGGCAACCTCGCGGGCGCGGTCGTCGAGGCCGTCCTTGGTCATGAGCGGGAAGACCGCGACGGCGGTCGGCGCGATTTCGGGCGGCAACTCGAGGTAGGAGCGCTCCTCGCCGTCGACCTCGTCGGTACCGTACCGGTGGGCCAGCACGCTGTAGACCAGCCGGTCGACGCCGAAGGACGGTTCGACGACGTGCGGCGTGATGTGCTCGCCGGACTCGGTCTGCTCCTCGACGGCGAAGCCGGTCTTCTCGACGGGCAGCGTGTAGGATTCGCCGTCGACCTCGACGGTGACGGCTTCGCCGTCGAACGCCGAGCGGTCGCGGGCGGCCAGCGACTCCAGGGCCTCGACCACATCGCCGGCGTCGTCGCCGAACGTCGGTCCCAGGTAGCTCATGTCGGGGTCGACCGTCGCTCGCTCTACGGTCTTCGGCTCGTCGTACTGCCGGAATATCGTGAAGTCCTCCTCGGAGTACTCACCGTGCTTCCGGAGGTCGTAGTCCGACCGGTAGGCGAAGCCGGTGACCTCGATCCAGTTGCCGCCGAGTTCGGTCTCGGCGTCCCAGCAGTCGGCGGCGTAGTGGGACAACTCGCCCGGCAGGTGCTGGCGGTAGCGGAACCGGTCCATGTCGACGCCGATCCGCTCGTAGAAGGCCATCGACTCGCCGAGGTAGTAGGCGACCCACTCGCTCTCGACGACGCCGGCCTCGACGGCTTCACGGACAGTGTAGGTCTCGGCGGTGCCGTCGCCCTGCTGGGCTTCCGCGGAGTACAGCGGCAGTTCGACGTCTTCGACCCGCTCGATGGGCGGGTCGTCGTACTCGGGGTCGACGAAGTGCTCCAGTTCCGCCTGCGTGAACTCCCGGACCCGGACCAGCGCGCGCCGCGGGGAGATCTCGTTGCGGTAGGCGCGACCCACCTGGGCGACCCCGAAGGGCAACTGGTTGCGGGCGTACTCCTTCAGACGCGGAAACTCGACGAAGATGCCCTGGGCGGTCTCCGGCCGGAGGTAGCCGGGCGAGGAGGAGCCGGGGCCGATGTTCGTGCCGAACATGAGGTTGAACTCCTCGACGGGCTGGCCGGCCAGCGGCGCCCCACAGGAGGGACAGTCGATGCCGTGGTCGGCGACCAACTCGGCGACCCGACTCGGCTCAAGGGCCTCGGCGTCCTCGACGTCCGCGACAGCGTCCTCGACGAGGTGGTCCGCCCGATGGGTGGCGCCGCACTCGGCGCACTCCAGAATCATGTCGTCGAACGTCTCGAGGTGGCCCGACGCCTCGAAGACGGCCTCCGGCATCACCGTCGGCGCCTCCAGTTCCATGTGGCCGAGTTCGCGGACGTAGACGTCCCGCCAGGCGTCCTCGAGGTTCCGCTTTACCGCCGCACCCTCTGGACCGAACGTGTAGAAGCCGGCCGTCCCGCCGTAGGCCTCGTTCGAGGCGAAGAAGAAGCCCCGGCGCTTGGCGAGTTCCGACAGTTCGGCCAGTTCGCTCATACCAGCGCCTCCAGCAGGTCGACGTCCCGGACGATGCCGGCGAGTTCGTCGCCCGAGACCAGCGGAATCTGCTCGATGTCGTGCGATATCATCAGCTGGGCAGCCTCGCGGGCGCGCTTCCGGCCCGACACCGTCACCAGATCCTCGGTCATGAACTCGGCGACCGGCTCGGCCGGAATCTCGACGTTCAGCGTCGGAATGGCGCGGCTCCCGACCGCCTTGATGCCCTCCCACATCCACTCGTCGTCCTGGTTGGCGACGGCGTCGCCGGGGTCGGACTCGCCCTGGACGACCCGGGCGACCTCGATGACGTCGACCTCGGTGAGCATGCCGGCCTGCCGCCCCTCGTCGTCGAGGACGACCGCGTATGGGACGCCGGCGTAGTCCAGTTCGCGCTCGGCGACCGGCAGCGGCGTCTCCCGGTAGACGGTGTTGATCTCGCGGGTCGCCAGGCCGCCGACCTCGGTGTCGCCGTTTTCCTCGCCCTCGGCGATGGCCCGGACGACGTCGGTGACGGTGACGATACCCACCAGTTCGTCCTCGTCGATGACCGGGACGCGGCGCTCGCCGGACTCGAGGACGAGGGCGGCGAGTTCGGTCAGCGTCGCCGACGGCTCGATGGTCGGCACCTCGCGGACGAGCATCGCCAGCTGGTCCTCGTCGGGCTGCTCGATGAGCGACTCCCGGGTAACGAGCCCGCGGAACGTCTCGCCCTCGTCGCCCTGCTTGACGATGGGAACCGACGAGAAGCCCCGCTCCTGGAGGTACTCGAGGACGTCCTCGCGGGTACCGGGGATGTCGACCGACACCACCTCCGACCTGGGCGTCATCGCGTCTGCAACGTTCATGTCCGCCGTCTATCCTCGCCTTCGTACTAAGTCCTCCGAACGAACTTTTTGCACGGCCGCTCGCCGGTAGTGATTAGCGGATCTTATTGAGGAATCCACTGAGGTGATTGTCAATCCACGATGCAGCGAAGCTCAGTTGCTCGGTCAGTTCTTCGAACAGATCGTCAAGGAGTGTTCGGTACTCGTCTTCATCTTCGACAATCAGCGGTGATGACTCCCACTTGAGACTTTTCCAGACTGGCTCGATTGGATTGAGATGCGGCGATCCAACCGGAAGGAATACGAGATCAATTCCTAGTTCGTGGGCACGCTTGCGAGTGTACTTGCAAATGTGAGATGAGAAGTTATCTAAAACGAGCAGAATCCGGGTACGCGGATTCTGCTCGCGGATCGTCTCGAAGCACTCACAGATCTGTTCTTTCTCCTGGTTCGGCGGAAACGACAGTACACTCTCACCGTTGAGTGCATAGAACCCGGCCGCTGGTGTGTCGATTTTCACCAGCGGCCGGGTGATGTGTGGGTCATCAACTGTGTACATCCGCTGAGAATTGTCCCACGGCTGTGGATGTGACAGGTCGAAAAACCCGATGACTGTGCCACCATCTGTTCGAATATCCTCGTCACGGTCCCAGTCTTCGTCGTCTTGATCTTTCTCTCGTTTGTTGTGAGGCTGATCGTCGGCATCCTCGTCGAACGCGTACTCGACGCGTTCGTCGAGAATCCCTTCGGCGTCGTCTGGTCGATCAGGACGTTTCGTCCGTGGAATAGCGTACGAGAGGCCGAGGTTGTCCAGAAACGTCGGTAGATAGTGTGGATGATACTCGATATTGAATTCCTCGTTGAGGAGATGCTGAATCTCCTGTTTTTTCCAGGGCTGGCCCTCACGGAGTCGCTCGATCAGTCGCTGCTGTTCGGCCTCGCCGAGCTTCGGGGGCCTGCCGCCCCCGAAGTTCGGCGTGAGTTTGCCCAGTCCTCCTTCATTCCAGCGTTCGACCCAGTTGTCAGCTGTCCCCTCTGATCGCCCAACGTCATCAGCGGCTTCAGCGAGCGTCGCTCCCTTGTATAGCCGTTTGATGAACACGAGCCGTTCGTGTTGCTTCACGTCGTCAGTTTCCGTGAGCAGTCTATCCAGGTCTTCCTCGCTCAGGTGGCGTACAACTTCTTTCTCACGGCCAGTCATTACATCGAAAAGACGGTTTTCCTCAATAACTTCCCCGAATGACTATGGCGAGCGGCCGGCAAAAACTTCGATGAAAAATAGCGCCTCCCTCCAGTCGCGCTCTCCCTGCGGTCGAGCGCGGTAGTCGGTCGGCGTCCTCGGAAGCGCGAAGCGCTTCCGATGTGCTCGGAAATCGCCGAAGGCGATTTCAGACCGCTACGCCGACTCGCTCGCTCGAACCCTCACATCGCTCGTCGCCGCGAACCGCTCGCTCACTCCGTTCGCTCGCGGATGCTTGCACCGACGCCGGCGGACCCCCTCAACGGTCGGTTCCAACGGTCCCGGCGGCGCCGACCCGTGGACGCGGGCCGCACATTGCCGGCACAACCTTTTCCTCGCCCTGGTCGTCAGGAGCGACAATGACACCCGATATCGACACGGACCCGGCGATGGTCGACCCGCGGGCGCCCCGGTTCGGCCAACTCGTCACGATGTCGGCGCTCGCCGCCGGCATCGCCCTGCAGGAACCGCTCGTCGTCCTCGCCGTCGCGGCGGTGCTGAACCTCGCGCTGCTGTCGGGGTGGCGTCTCGACCTCTACGGCGTCGTCTGGCGGCGCGCGATGATTCCCGTCGTCGGCAAGCCGGACGAGAAGGAGGCCGCCGCCCCCCACCGGTTCGCCAAACTGATGGGCGCGACGTTCACCGGGACCGCGGCGGTGCTGCTGTACGCCGCCCCCGCCGTCGGCGTCGAGGCGCTGTCGCTGGCCGGCTACGCGGTGGCCGGTATGGTCGCGGTGCTGGCCGCCGTCGCCGGCGTCGGCGGCTACTGCGTCGGCTGCCGGATGTACAGACAGGTCGGGTTCTTCCGGCGACTCGGCGTGGTGTAGGAACCCCGCGCCGACGGCCGGGAGCAGGTCACTCCTCGCCGACTTCCTCTTTCGAGACGAACTGCCCGAGCGCGTCCCGCCGGTCGGCACCGGCCTGGTACAGTTCCTCGCGGAAACGCTCGTAGTCGCGGAACTGCCGGAGGAACCCGAAGAGGTCGTCGGCGCCCGGCGGCACGTCCGCCCGGGCCAGCGCCTGCTCGATGGCGGCGCCACAGGAGTACACCGCCCCGTCGGTCAGCAGGTGGGCACACTCCTCGTAGTCGTCGGGGAGTCGCTCCAAGTGCTCGTCGGTCAGTTCCGAGAAGGCGACCATCTCCAGGTCGGTCCGCCGCGCGAAGTAGTCGGCCCACCACTTGCAGAACCCGCAGTCGTCGTCGTAGACGAACGCGTCCTCGGACATATCCGCCGGTAGGACACGGGGGCGTTTAGAAGCCCCGACTCAGGTGAACCGGCCGGTCTCGGCGCCGCACTCGACGCAGACGGTCACGAGCGCCGCGCCGTCGTCGGTCGGCTCTATCTCCTGGTCGGTGCGCTCGCCGCACGCCTCGCAGTCCCGCAACAGCGTTAGCTCGCCGGCGTCGGCGGGGGCGCCGATGCCGAGTACCCGGACCCGGCCGTCGCTGTCGTTGCGGCTCCGCTGGAACTCGCCGGGGGCGAAACGGACGGCCTCGCCGTCGGCGACCTCGACGTCGCCGTCCTCGGTCTCGAAGGCGAGCGTGCCGTCCAGCACGTAGAAGACCTCCTCCTGATCCCCGTGGGCGTGGTAGCCGAAAGCGGTGGACTCGCCCGGTTCGAGTTCGTAGAAGCGGACGCCCATGTGCTCGGTGCCGAGCGCCTGCCCGACCGGACGCTTGACGTCGGCCGGTCCCATCCAGTTGTCGAGTTCGTCGATGGCGACTTTCTCCATGCGCGGCTATGCGACGTTCCGAGCAAAAAACGATTGGATGAATCGACGACAGGAGGACAGTCGAAAGCGATGCGGGTGGGCGGGGGCATACGGCGCCGGAGGCGCCGTTTTGGTTCGAGAGAGCGCGACTCCGCGGTCTTTCGAACGACACCGCCGACGAGCGCCCGGAGCGCGAGTCGGCGGCCTTTTTCATGAACGTTTTTCCGCCGAGTGGTTCGCCGTTGGCGAACCCGAGGCGGAAAAAGGTTCTACATCATACCGCCCATGCCGCCGCCCATGCCGCCCATGCCGCCGGGCGCGCCGCCCGGACCACCGGCGCCGCCCTCGGGCTCTTCGCCCTCGGTGCTCAGGTCGCCGGCGGCGATGATGTCGTCGATCTTCAGCACGAGGTTGGCGGCCTCCGTCGCGGAGGAAAGCGCCTGCCGCTTGGCGTGGGCCGATTCGACGACGCCGGCGTCGTAGGTGTCGACGACCTCGCCCGTGAAGACGTCGAGTCCGGCGGTCTCGTCGCCGTCCTCGTGGGCGGCCCGCAGGTCGACCAGCGTGTCGATGGAGTCCAGCCCGGCGTTCTCGGCGAGCACGCGCGGGACGAGTTCCAGCGCGTCGGCGAACGCCTCGACGGCCAGCTGCTCGCGGCCGGAGACGGAGTCGGCGTAGTCGCGGACGCGGCGGGCGACCTCGACCTCGACGGCGCCGCCGCCGGCCAGCACGCGACCGTCGGAGACGGTCTGTGCGACGACGTCGAGGGCGTCACCGATGCCGCGCTCGAGTTCGTCGACGACGTGCTCGGTCGAACCGCGGAGCAGCAGCGTCACGCCGTGGGCCTCGTCGCCGGTGCCCTCGACGTAGAACAGCTCCTCGCTCTCGTCGTAGCTGACGTCGGCGCTGCCGAGGTCGTCGGCCGAAAGGGAGTCCAGATCGGAGACGACGTTGCCGCCGACGACCTCCCGGAGGAAGCCGAGGTCGCTCTTCTTGACCCGGGAGGCCGCCAGGATGCCCTCCTGGGCGAGGAAGTGCTCGGCGAGGTCGTCGATGCCCTTCTGACAGAAGACGACGTCGGCGCCGGACTCGGCGATGGCCTCGACCTTCTCGCGGAGCTGCTCTTCTTCCTTGTCGAGGAAGTCCTGGAGCTGGTCGGGGCTGTCCAGCTGGAGGCTGGCGTCGGCGTCGGTGTCCTCGACCTCGATGGGCTCGTTGATGAGGAGCACCTTCGCGTCGTCGAAGGCCGTCGGCATGTCGGCGTGGGCCGGGTCCTTGTCGATGACGGCGCCCTCGAGCAGTTCGGAGTCGCCCGCGGAGCTGCCGGTCTGGGTCTCGACGTTGATGTACTCGAGGTCGACGACCGTCTCGCCGTCGTCGGCCTCGACGGTGACCGCCTGGACCGCGTCGACGACCAGCTGGGCGAGGACGTCCTTCTCGAGTTCGGCGCCCTTGCCCGTCATCGACGTCTCGGCGACGTTCTTGATGAGTTCGGTGTCCTCGGGGTCGACCTCGTGGGCGACGTTGTCGATCTCGGCGCGGGCCTGCTCGGAGGCCAGGTGGAAGCCCTTGATGATGGCCGTCGGGTGGATGTCCTGCTCCAGGAGGTCCTCGGCGTTCTTCAGGAGTTCGCCGGCGATGGAGACGGCGGTGGTGGTGCCGTCGCCCGCCTCGTCCTCCTGTGTCTCGGCGACCTCGACGATCATCGAGGCCGTCGGGTTGTCGATGTCCATCTCCTGGAGGATGGTGACGCCGTCGTTCGTGACGGTGACGTCGCCCATCGAGGAGACGAGCATCTTGTCCATGCCTTTCGGCCCGAGCGTCGAGCGTACCGACTCCGCGACCGCCTGCGCCGCCGCGATGTTGTGCGACTGTGCGTCGCGGTCCTTCATCCGCTGGGAGTCCTCGCCGAGGATGATCATCGGCTGACCTCCCATTCGCTGCTGTTGACTCATGTTCGTCCGAAGGATTGTCCACGGTTCTATATAAAATTGCCTGATTCGCACGACCCTCGCCCACCGGACGAGCTCGCCAGTTCGAGGTGAAAACCAGGGGAATACAGGCGTGTGACAAAGATTGACTCATTTCTCAGGCGGACGAACTGCCGTGTCATCTGTCGGGGGTTTATTATCTAGACGGTTCGCGCCGTTCGGGGGCGCTCGCGGAACGGACTCGCCACAGAGGGAGTTCACGGCTCGCTACGCTCGCCGTTCACAATACCGAGGCCCTCCCTGCGGTCGCGCCCGCAGTCCACGGCTCGCTACGCTCGCCGTTCACAATACCGAGGCGCCTCACTTCCTTCGGCGCCTCGCACGCCAGGACTGGGATTTGAACCCAGAATCCCGGAAGGGAACACGCTTTCCAGGCGTGCGCCTTGCCGTTCGGCCATCCTGGCCCGCACTCTACTCTGAATCATCCGGCGCATAAGGGCTTTCGTTCTCGGGCGAGGGGTTCGGTGGGATTTCGTCGCCCTCACTCCCGCTCCTCGCCGTCGCCTTCCGGACGGGGACCCGCCAGCCGCCCCTCGAGGTAGTACGCCGTGGCGGCCGTGGTGCCGAAGACGGCGACGGCGACGCCAGCGACCGGCCCGACTCCGAGGAAGGCACCGTCCGCGAGCAGGTACGCCTGGTGGGCCACGAGGAACACGAGAGCGCCGACGGCACCCCAGAGCACGGCCGCCTTCCGGCGCGGCGTCACTCCCGGACGGCGACCGCCTCTATCTCGACGGCCATCCCGAGCGGCAGGTCGCCCACCTCGACGGCCGAGCGTGCCGGCGGGTCCGACTCGAAGTACTCGCCGTACACCTCGTTGACCGTGCCGTAGTCGTCGATGTCGGCCAGATAGACCGTCGTCTTGAGCGCGTCTTCGAGGCTCGAATCCGCGGCGTCCAGTACCGCCTCGAGGTTCGAAAGCACCTGCTCGGCCTGGACGTCGACGGGTTCGTCGGCCAGCGAGTCGCCCTCCGGCGTCAGCGCGACCTGGCCGGCGGTGAAGACCAGGTCGTCGGTGACGGTCGCCTGACTGTAGTCCGCGGCGGCGGGCGGTGCGTCGTCGGTGTGGACGGTCTCCTTGCCCATGGGCGCCGTTCCGTCGCCGAACGTGATAACAGTGATTGGTCGCACGGCGGTGTGGGTCGGTCGGCAGAGGCCACGCCCGAATCGAGCGGCCACGGCCGCGACGCGATTACGTCCGCGCCTCGCCGACCAGCGCCTCGAAGTTCTCGAAGATTCGTCCCGCGGTGACCGCCTCGAAGGAGTTCCCCCCGGGTTCCCAGCCGAAGTCCTCAACGAGGCGAGTTCGGTGTTCGGCGGTAATCTCCGGGTGGAACTGGACGGTCCACAGCGGTGCCGTCCGGTGGCGGGTGCCGAACACCCGGGCGTGGTCGGCCGACGCGATGACCTCCATGTTCCGCCCGGGGTCGGTCACGGCGTCGCCGTGCAGCGAGACGACGACCGGGTCCACCCCCTCGAACAGCGGGTCGTCGGCGAGCGTCGCCTCGACGAGCGTCGCCGTCGTCCCGACGTGCTCGACGGTGCCGCCGAGCGCCGAGTTCGCCACCTGATGGCCGAAACAGACCCCGAGCGTCGGAATCGCCCGGTCGACGAGTTCGCGGACGAGAGTCTCCTGCTCGGCGATCCAGGGGCGGCGTTCGGACTCGTAGACGGCGGCCGTGCTGCCGGTCAGGACGACGCCGTCCGCGTCGTCGAGGGGGACCCGTTCGCCCGCGACGAAATCCACCTCCTCGGCGTCCGGAAACTGTGCTGCCACCGCGTCGCAGTGGTACTCGCAGTCGGCGTCGACCTCGCTACGGACCACGTACAGGGTCGAGACATCCGCGTCGGCGGTGCTCACTCGGTTCCGGTTTCGGTTGCGAGAGACCTCATACTTTCGGTCCGTTCGGCAAGTCGGCGACGACGCCCGATTCAGCCGGCGGTCGGGTCGGTGCCGGCCGCGGTCGAAGTCGCGTGGGGGGCGGTCACTCCACCCGAACGGTGCGGCTGTCGGTGACCGGCGCGAGCGGCAACTCCGGGAAGGCCACCTCGACCTCGTAGGTCAGTTCCTCGGCGTCGCCGCCGAAGACGCCGACCGGGACCGTCGTCGTCCCGAGGTACCGCGTCTCCGCGGACATCTCGACGCCGTTGACCGTCACCCGGATTCCGGCCGGTTCGCCGTCGCCGGCGTTGTCGACGGTCACCTCGGCCATCGCGTTCTCGCCGCGACCGATGCTCTCGGGGACGCCGTTCCACTCGAAGGAGAGGTCGGGTAGCGCCTCGGCCCCCTCGAGGACGCGCTCGGCGAGACCCTCCGAGAGACCGGCCGAAACGAGTCCCTCGACGCCCGCCGTCCGGACGTCGCCCGGCGTGGCCAGCCCGTCGCTCGCGAGTTTGCTCGCCCGGCCGGAGCCGACGCCGTCGATGGCGGTGAGACCGACCGCGTCGGCGCTGATGCCGTGCTCGACGCGGGCCTCGATGCGCCGGACGAGGCTGGCGTCCCGCGGCGCGGCGAACCGCTCGCAGAAGGCCCGCAGCGCCGCGAGCATCCGGAGGGCGTTCTGCCGGATGACCCAGGCGTCGCTCTGCAACTCGGCGGGCGTCGTCCCCGACATCCCGGCCCGGAGGATGGCCAGTACCTTCCGGTTGCCCGGGTCGAGGTCGTCGCCCTCGCCGCCCAGCACCGCACCGAAGGCCTCCCGTTCGTCGCGGCGGGCCGAGACGCTGTCGAACTCCGCGGCCTCCGCGACGGTCCGCAGGACGGCCGCCTCGTCGATGGTCTCGCCGTCGCCTGCCTCGTCGCCGCCGGCCCGCTCGCAGAGGCCGTGAAACGCCGCCGCCGTCTCCAGGCGCAGGTAGTACTGGGAGGCGAGTCGGCCCAGCGGCGTCGGGTCGATTGCCAGTCCCGACTGCTCGACGAAGCCGTCCTCGACGAGTCGCTCCAGCGTCGCCGACACCCGCTCGCGCAGGGAGTCGCCGGCGTCGTACGCCTCCGGCGCGCTCTGTGCGCGGGCGTAGTAGAACGTCGTCTCCAGCCACTCCATGACGTCCTCGATGTCGTCGACGACGCCCAGCGCGATCTCGGCGTTGAGGTGCGTCGCCAGTTCCCCGGCCAGACGCGACTCGATGGGCTTGCCGTCCGCCAGGAGTTCGCGGTACTTCTCGGCGTCCGATCCGTCACAGACGACGTAGGCGTAGCCCGCGTCGTCGTAGCCCGGCCGGCCCGCACGGCCGAGCATCTGGAGGATGTCCAGCGGGCTCATGTCCACCTCGCCCTCGAGGGGGTCGTGCAGTTTCGTGTCCCGGATGACGACACACCGGGCGGGGAGGTTGACGCCCCACGCCAGCGTCGACGTCGAGAAGAGCAACTGTATCTTGCCCTCGCGGAACCACTCCTCGACGCGGTCCTTGTCGGCCTTCGAGAGACCGGCGTGGTGGAAGCCGACGCCGTCGATGACCGACTGCCGGAGCGTGTCGTTGCTCAGTTCCTCGGCGTCGGTGTGGAAGTCGTAGTCGCCGCGGGCGCCGACCTCGATGTCGCGCTCGGCGAGCTCGTCGCGGGCCTTCTCGGCGGCCCGGACGGTGTCCTGCCTGGAGGCGACGAACACCAGCGCCTGCCCGCCGTCGTCGACGTGCGGTTCCGCCAGGTCCAGCGCGCGGTAGAGCCGCCGGTACTTGTCGGCGAAGGCGTTGTCGCCGTGGGCGTACGTCTCGACGCCGGCGTGCAGCGGGACCGGCCGGTAGTCGTCGCCGAACTCGAAGGTGCAGTCGTCGGGCGCGTCCAGCCACTCGGCGACGTCGCCGACGTTGGACATCGTCGCCGACAGCGCGACGACGCGGGGGTCACACAGCCGCCGGAGCCGCGAGACGGTCACCTCCAGCACCGCGCCGCGGCGGTCCGAATCGAGCAGGTGAACCTCGTCGATGACACAGCAGTCCACGTCGGTCACGAACGAGTACCGCGGCGAGTCGTGCTTGCGGGTCGCCGAATCGGCCTTCTCCGGCGTCATCACGAGGATGTCGGCCCGCTCGGCCCGCCGCGGGTTGAGGTCTCGCTCGCCGGTGACGACGTACACCGAGTAGCCCAGCGCCTCGAACCGTTCCCACTCGTCTTCCTTCTCGTTGGTGAGCGCCCGCAACGGCGCCAGGAAGAGGGCGGTGCCGCCCTGCCGGAGCGTCCGGCAGATGGCCAGTTCCGCCAGCGCGGTCTTGCCGCTGGCGGTCGGCGCGCTCACGACGACGTTCTCCTCGGAGTCCAGCACCGCCGGCAGCGCCGCCCGCTGCATCCGGTTGAACGACTCGAAGGGGAACGCCTCGGCGAACTCGGGGACGAACTCCTCGACTCCGGAGGGGGTTGCCACGTCCGGAGGCGCGGTCGCCCGGAGTAAAAACGCACCCCTTCCGGCACGGCCGGGTCCCGGAGGGAACACTCATACCGGGGGGCGGCGTAGCGCCGCCGATGACATGACACGCGTCGTCGCCGTCCGCCACGGCGAGACCCACTGGAACCGCAACGGGCGGATGCAGGGGTGGGCACCGACCGACCTGAACGACACCGGGCGCGAGCAGGCCAGCGCCGCCGGCGGGTGGCTGGCCGACGCCTACGACGTCGACCGCGTCTTCGCCTCGGACCTCCGGCGGACCCGGGCGACCGCCGACCGCATCGGCGAGGCCCTCGACGACGCGCCCGTCGAGTACGACCCCGCCTGGCGCGAACGGGACATGGGCGTCTACCAGGGGCTGACCTACGAGGACGTCGAGGACCGGTTCCCGGAGTTCGGTCTCGGCCAGACCGCCTACGAGGCCGCCCTCGCCATCCCGGAGGGCGGCGAGTCCCTGCGCGACATGGCCGACCGCGTGACCGCGGCGTTCAACCGCCTCGTCGACCGCCACCCCGGGGAGACGGTGCTGGTCGTCACCCACGGCGGCCCGCTGCACGTCCTGCTGGGCTACGTCAAGGGGATGGCCCTGCAGGAGGCGCTCGGCAGCCACCACATGGCCAACTGCGGGGTCAACGAGATTCGCGCGACCGAGGAGGAGTGTCGGGTCGTCAGCGAGAACGTCACCGACTGGCGGTGAGGTCGTCGCGGGCGACCGGTCTCTGGACCGCTACCGCCGGTCCGGCGCCGGTTCGCCCAGCCACTCCTCGTAGAAGGTGTCGACGTCCGGTTCGAACCCCTGCCGGACGGGGTAGCCGGCCGGAACCGCGTCGACGTCCAGTTGCGCGAAACAGCCCGGACAGAACCACTCCCGCAACTGGAAGTCCCAGTCGGGGTGCGGCGTCTGGTACTGCGGGTAGATTTCGCGGTGCTCCTCTTCGTCCTCGCGGACGCGGACGCGGGCGTGGTGCTTCCAGTTCTCCTCCAGCGAGCAGAACTCGTGGCCGCAGTCGCACTTGACGATGCGGCCCTGCTCGGCGCCGACGGCGTAGAGATGGTCGTTGAGCGGCACGAGAATCGGGTTGTCCCAGTCGACGCGCTCCTCGAGCAGCCGCCGGGTCACCTCGAAACGCTGGTCGTCCTTCGGGTCCGGGAGGACGTCGTTCCGCAACTCCTCCCAGCCGAGTTCGCCCTCGATGAGCTTTGCGACCTGCCGTTCGTCGGTCTCGCTCGCCATCAGAACCCACTCCCGTCGAGGTCCCAGAATTCGTGGAACTCGGTCTCGAACGCCTCCGAGATGTCGAAGGCGTCGACGTACATCTCGGCGACCTGGTGGGCGACGTCGCCGTCCTTCACGCGCTCGCGTTCGTCCTCGTAGAACTCCTCGAAGGTGCGGCTCTCCTCGCGGCGGCGCTCGCGTATCTCCTCGCGGGCCTCGTCGGTGGCCGCCTCGTCGAGTTCGAACTCGCGGTTCTTCTCGTCGAACTCGCCGACGACGCCGTACACCGACTCGACGGTGCCGGGCGAGTAGATCTCCTCCTCGACGTCGGCGACCACCTTCGCCAGCGGGCGCTCCAGTGGGTCGCCCCAGCCGGGACCGCCGCCCATCTGGAAGTGCATGAGGTCGTGGTTGTCGTACTCCTTGGGGAAGTAGTTGCCACGGTGGGTCCGGGTGACGTCGCCCTCGATGTGCTCCTCGAAACTGCCGGGCGGCGTGTCGCCGGTCGGGTACGGTTCGCCCTCGCGGGCCCGGTCGGCCAGGTCGGTGTCGTGGGCGCGAACCGCGTACTTCGTCGAGCCGGGATAACCGCCGGACATACCGGCCTTCGAGAAGGTGACGTCCGGCTGGGCCGCCTTGTACAGCGTGCAGTCCTCGGCGCCCATCACGGTGAGGACGCCCTCCCAGCCGGAGCCGCCGCGATACTTCCCGTGGCCGGCCGAGTCGGTCTTTATCTGCCGGGAGAGGTACTGGGTGCCCCACTGAGTGAGCTCCCACTCCTCGATGTCGCCCATGTCCGATTCGGGGTTCCACATCGCGTAGCCGTAGTCGAGGCCGTCCCGGACCGCCGAGGCACCGAGGCCCTGACAGGAGAGGTCGAACGGCGAGACGGGGAAGTAGTCGCCGACCTCGTCGGGTATCATCTGGGCCATCGACTCCATCAGCGTCCCGCCGCCCTGCACCGAATCCGACGTTTCGGAGTAGCCGGTGACCACCTCCTCGCGGAAGCCGCGGGCGAAGAAGGCCTGCGAGACGTTCTCCCAGACCGACTGGAACGCCGGCATGATGGTCCCCCATGGCGCGTGGAAGGACAACTGCGGGTCGTCGGGGTTCGTGAGACTGCCCTCCGGGAAGTGGGTGTCGAGCGCGTAGTGGGAGCCGTCGTTGACCTTCCCGTCGTGGAGCAGACACTGCGTCAGCGACACCCACAGCCCGCCGGTCATCGACCCCTCGGCGGCGTTGAACGAGTGGTCGCCCTGCGAGGAGGTCCCCTCCATGTCCAGGCTCATCGTCCCGTCGGCGTTGATGTCCATCTCCACCGGGAGGTGGTGCATCGTGTCCGTCTGCTGTTCGGGCTTCCACCCCTCCTCCTCCAGCGGCAGCGCGGCGAAGGACGTGCTCCGGTAGGTGCCGGGGAAGAGCCGCTCCTGGACGCGCGATTCCATCGTCCGGCGGCCCTCCTCGACGGCCTCGCGGGTGAACTGTTTGAACATCTCGGCGCCGACGTCGTCGATGATCTCGTGGACCGCCTCCCGGATCATGTGACAGCCGGCGAGCCGGCACTTCTCGTCTAAGTCCCAGTACATCGGCGTCCGCGTCGACCGCTCGCCGCGGACCTTCCAGTCCTGGTACAGTTCGTCGTTCTCGCCGATCTTCTCGCAGGTGGCGTAGATGCCGTCCTCGAACCGGGAGGTGTGGACGATGCTCGTGTGGCCCTGCGAGGCGCCGCCGATGTCGGCCTCGTGGGTGACGCCGTCGGCCCACGCCACCAGTTCGCCGTCGTGGAAGATGGGGACGATGGTGTGGACGTCCGTCGTGTGGACGTTGCCGAGGTCGTTGTCGTTGTTGCAGAACACGTCGCCCGGTTCGATGCCGCGGTCGTGCTCGTAGTCCTGCTCTATCATCCACTTGATGGCCAGCGAGCCGGTGTGGACGTGGACGATGATGCCGGTCGAGACGGCGATGGAGTCGCCCTCCGGCGTGTAGATCTGGAAGCACAGTTCGCCGATCTCCCGGACGATCGGCGACGCCGAGACGTGCAGTGCGGTCTCGCGGGCCGACACTAAGGCGCCGCGGAGCCGCGAGTAGAGCCGCTCGTACTCGAAGCGGTCCTCCTCCTTCAACTCGAGCGATTCGAGCCCGCGGTAGTGGCCCGTCTCCTCGGTGAGTCGTTCGGTGTCTTCGAGCATCGACTGGAGCGTCTGGCCGTTCCAGCCGATTTCGCCGCCGTTCGTCAGCTTCTCCGTGACGGCGAGTTTCTCCTCGCCGACCTTCGTGTTCTCGATGCTCATGCTTTCTCCTGGAGGTGGTAGATGCGGTTCTCGTCGAGCGGTGCCTCGTAGCCGGGCGGGACGAGGATGGTCGTCGCCGGCGCCTCCACGACGGCGGGACCGTCGATGCGGTTGCCCGGCAGAATCGACCGCATCTCCCAGAGGTCCGCCTCGTGCCAGTCGTCGTCCCAGTAGATGTCGCGGGTGCCCTTGTGGGCCTCGTCGGGCGGCGTCTCGCCCTGCAGTTCCTCCTCGGGGATGGTCGGCTTCGGCGAGGGCGCGACGCCGACGCCGATGGCCATCGTCAACTGGTAGCCGTTCTCCGGGGACTTGGCGGCGCGCTGGAACACCTGGTCGAACTTCTCCTCGTAGCGGTCGATGATGGTCTCGACGTCCTCGGCGTCGATGCCCTCCTCGTCGTCCCACACCTCGCCGATGTCGACCTCGAGGTCGTCCAGCATGCCGAGGTACTGGATGCGGAGCGACGGCCGGAACTCGACGGTCCCGGGGTCGACGCCGTCGCGGTCGAAGGCCGCTTCCGCCCGCTCCCGGAGCGTCTCGAGGGTGTCGTTCAGCGAGTGGGCGACCATCCCGGCGTTCGAGAAGTCCGGCTGGAGTATCTCGTCGACCGACTGGTCGTACCGGTAGGCCGAATCGGCACACGCACAGCCGAACGCCGAGAACGCGGCGGCCCACTGCGGGATGAGGACGTCCTGGAAGTCCAGGCCGCGGCTGTAGCCGGCGGCGTGCAGCGGGCCGCCGCCGCCGTAGCTCATCAGCGTGTAGTTCTCCGGCGAGTAGCCCAGGCCGAGGATGAGCCCCCGGAGTTCGTTGGACATGTCCCGCTCGACGATGTCCAGCACGCCGCGGGCGGTCTCGTGGACGTCCTCGCCGAGCGGTTCGGCGACCTGCTCGCGGATGCCCTCGACGGCGACGTCGCGGTCGACGGGGATGTCGCCGCCGAGGAACGAGTCGGGGTTGAGGTAGCCGAGCGCCAGCGTGCAGTCGGTGACGGTGACGGTGTCGACGTCGGCGTCCCGGTTCGAGTAGCCGACCTCGTAGCCCGCCGAGTCCGGCCCGACCTCGATACGCTCGGAGGTGCGGTCGACGCGGACGTACGACCCCGTCCCCGAGCCGATGGTGTCCATCGCGGTCATCGGGATGGAGACCATGAACTGCGCGAGGCTCTGGTCCCACCGGGTCGGGTAGTGGCCCTCGGTGATGAGCCCGACGTCGAAGGAGGTGCCGCCGACGTCCGAGCAGACGAGGTTGTCGATGCCGAGTTCGTCGGCGACGTACTCGCCGCCGAAGATGCCGCCGATGGGACCGGACAGCATCGTGTCGGCCAGCCAGTCGTGCTCGGGGGCGACGGTGCCGCCCGAGGAGGTGAGCACGCGGACGGGCGCCTCCGAGCCGAGGTCGCTGAAGCCCTCGTCGACGCGGTAGAGCTGGTCGCGGGACGGCTCCGCGGCGTAGGCCTCGATGACCAGCGTGTTCATCCGCGGCACCTCCCCGCGGATGGGCTTCTGTTCGGAGGAGAGCCACACCGGGACCTCCTCGCCGCGCTCGGCCATCACCTCCTCGGCGATTTCCCGTACCTTCTGCTCGTGGTTGTCATTGAGATACGAGTACACGAGACAGACGCAGATGACCCGGACGCCGCGGTCCAGCAGGTCGTGGACCGCCTCGTAGGCCTCCTCCTCGTAGAGCGGCAGCGTCGGCAGGCCGGCCATGTTCATCCGGCCGCGGACGCCGCGGATGTTCTCGCGGGGGACCAGTGGCTCGGGGTGTTCGTGCTCGCGGGCGTGCAGACGGCCGGCGTAGGAGCGGTCGGCCCACGACTGGATGCCACGGCCGAACCGCAACTGGTCCTCCATGCCGCCGTTGGTGATGACGCCGATGTCGCCGGTGCCCTCCCGCTCCAGCAGGCGGTTCAACATCGCGGTCCCGGAGTAGACGATGCCCTCCAGGTCGCCGGCGCCGACGCCGGGGGCGACCCCCCAGTTCTCGAGGGCGTCGCCGAAGGAGTTCGTCGTACAGACGGACTCGTCGTCCGGCGTCGTCTGTGCCTTCCCGACCGTGTAGTTCGCCTCGTCGTCGACGACGAAGGTGTCCGTCATCGTGCCGCCCGTGTCCATCGCCAGCAGGCGCGGCCGGTTGCGGCCGTCGTCGGCGCTCACGACGACCACCCGTGGTGTGTGTTACTGTGGCTCACGACAGACGGTACTCGTCACGATTAATCATCTAGTTGGGGCCTCGCACCGGAGGGGGGTTGAAGTACCGACAGCCGTTAGTACCGACATTGGGAAGGATACACGATGGACACGGACCCGGAGGTCGTCGTCGCGGTTGGGAACCCCGACCACGTCGAGCAACTGGTCCGGACCGCCGGCGACCTCGCGCGGGTCCGAAACGGCGGGATACGGCTGGTGAGCGTCGTCGTCAAGAGCCAGGACTCGCCGTTCGAGGTGTTCTCCGACGAGACGATTCGCCGGGAGTACTCGGGCGACCGGCAGGCACTGCTGGACCGCGCGACCGCGGCCGCACCGGCCGACGTCCCGGTCGAGGCGGACCTCGTCGTCGCGCGGTCGGTGGCTTCGGGCGTGCTGGACGCGGCGGCCGACCCCGCCGTCGAGGCGCTGCTGGTCGGCTGGCACGGGCCGCCGCGCCGCTCGGAACTCGTCCTCGGGACGAGCGTCGACAGACTGCTCCGGCGGGCCCCCTGTGACGTCTACGTCGAGCGCATCGGCCGCGTCGCCGACGGCGTCGACGGCGTCCTCCTGCCGGTCGCCGGCGGCCCGCACGTCCGGCCGGCGGCGACCGCCGCCGCGGCCATCGCCGCCGCCAACGAGGCGACGGTGAGCGTCGTCACCGTGGTTCCGCCGGGAACCGACGACGAGGCGGCCACCGGGAGGCTCACCGCCGCGGTGGAGGCGCTCTCGGCGGCGCCCGGACCCGACATCCCCGTCGAGACGGTCGTCCGGGCGTCCGACGACGTCGAATCGGCCCTCCTCGAGACCGCCGCCGAGCACGACGTCGTCGTCTTCGGTGCCACGAGACGGAGCGGTCTCCGGGACCGCCTCGTCGGGTCGGTCCCGCGCCGGGTCGCCGACCGCACCGACCGGACGGTCGTTCTGGCCCGCGCAGCCGACGCCGCCGGCCCCCTCGCATCGCTGTTCGGCCGCCTCGGGTCCCGCCGCCGAGGCGCATGACAGCGACGTTCTGGGTGCTCGTCGGGGCCGCGGCACTGGCCGGCCTGTTCATGGCGTGGGCGCTCGGCGCCAACAGCAACTCCCCGCCCTTCGCGCCCGCGGTGGGCGCCAACGCGGTGCCGACGATGCGGGCGGCCTTCCTCATCGGCGTCTTCGCCGCCCTCGGCGCGCTCACGCAGGGCGGGAGCATCTCCGAGACGGTCGGCACGAGCCTCATCGACGGCGTCGGTATCACGCCGCTGGCGGCGACCGCCGGCCTCCTCACCGCCGCGACGTTCATGGCGCTCGGCGTCTACACCGGCTACCCCATCCCCGCCGCGTTCGCCACGACGGGCGCCATCGTCGGCGTGGGACTCTCGCTCGGCGGCGCGCCCGCCTGGGAGACCTACCGCCGCCTCGGGACCTTCTGGCTCGCGGTGCCGTTCATGTCCGCCAGCGTCGCCTACGTCACCGCGACGCTGTTGCGCCGCGAGGACGTCCCCGAGGCCGTCGGCGTCCCCCTCCTGGCGGCGGTCGTCGCCGCCATCGTCGCCAACGTCCGCCTCGGCGTCATCCCTGCCCCCGACGCCGACCAGGGCACCATCGCCGGCGCCGCGGGACTGCCGTTCGGGAGTCCGGCCGTCGCCGGTATCGACGTCGTCGCCGCGGCCACGACCGTCGCCTTCGCCGTCGCGGCGTTCGGCGCCCTCCGCCGCCGGATGCTCGACGACGTCGACGCCGGTATCAGGGGGTTCCTCCTGATTCTCGGTAGCGTCGTCGCCTTCTCCAGCGGCGGCAGCCAGGTCGGCCTGGCGACCGGGCCGCTGGAGAACCTCGCCAGCACGGAGCTCGGTCTCCCGGCCATCGCGCTGCTGGCGTTCGGCGCCAGCGGCATCCTCGCCGGGGCGTGGATGGGCGCCCCGCGGCTCCTGCAGGCGACCTCCCGGGAGTACGCCCAGCTGGGCGTCCGCCGCTCCATCGCCGCCCTGGTGCCCGGCTTCCTCATCGCCCAGTTGGCCATCGCGCTGGGCATCCCCGTCTCGTTCAACAACATCATCATCTCGGGCGTCATCGGCGGCGGCCTCGCCGGCGGGTCGGCCGGCGTCTCCCGCGAGAAAATCGTCCGGACGGTCGTCTTCTGGTTCGTCACGCTCGGGTCGTCGGTCGCCGTCGGGTTCGGCCTCTACCGGCTGCTGACGTCGGTGCTCGGCGTCCGGTGAGCGGGGGCGACCGCCGGCCGACGGCGACCGGACCGGGAGCGACTACCGGACCACGGTGACCGGGACGGGCGACTCCCCGACGACGGCCGTGGCGACGGTGCCGAGCAGTCGCCGGGCGAGGGCGTTCTTCGACTCGCTGTGACTCCCCATCACGACGTGGTCGACACCGTGGGCCTCGGCGTACTCGACGATCGTCTCGGCGGGGTCGCCCGTCTCGACGGCCGTCTCGACCTCTCGGCCGGCGTCCTCGGCCTGCCGGCGGGCGCGCTCCAGCACCGTCTCGGCGCGCTCCTCGGCGGCCTCGCGGCGGTCCTCGCCCACCTCGAGGACGCCGCCCTCGCTCAGCGGGCCGTCCAGCGGCGTGACGACGTTCAGCACCGTCACCCGGCAGTCGTACACCGTCAGAGCGTGCTCCAGGGCCGCCTCCGCCAGCGGCGAACCGTCCAGCGGCACCAGTACGTGCTCGGGTGGGCCGTCCATGCCGGCGCTTCGTCGGCCACGAGCAAGTACCCTCGGTCGCGTCGGCCTGGACTGTCGAGAGCAGAGCGTGAGTCGGAGTTCGTGACACCGACAGCCCGCGTCGTTCTCGACGACCGCTATCCCACTGCCAAGCCGACCCGACGCCGCTCCGCCTACGTCGGGTACTCGGCGTCGAACACGTCCGACTCCTCGGGCGTCGTCGCCTCGCTCTCGGGTGAAACGCTGCCGGTCTCGTAGCCCGCGAGGTCCAGCGTTACGTGATCGAAGCCGGCGTCAGTGAGGTGCTCGCGGGCCGCCGCCGCGAAGTCGGAGTCGAGCGCCGCCTCCAGTTCGTCGGCGCCGACTTCGATGCGGGCGAGGCCGTCGTGGTCGCGGACGCGGAACTGCTCGAAACCCCAGGTCCGCAGCAGCGTCTCGGCCTTCTCGACGCGGCCGAGGCGTTCCTCGGTGACCTCCAGGCCGGTCGGGATGCGCGAGGAGAGACACGCCATCGAGGGCTTGTCGGCCACCGAGAGGTCGTACTCGCGGGCGATGTCGCGGACCTCCTCCTTCGTGATGCCGTGTTCGAGCAGCGGCGAGTAGGCGTCCAGTTCCTCGACGGCGCGGAGGCCGGGCCGGTGGCCCTCGCCGGGGTCGGAGGCGTTGGTGCCGTCACAGACCACGTCGATGCCCAACTCGCGTGCGGTGTCGAACATCTTCCCCAGTCGCATCGACCGGCAGTGGTAACAGCGGTCGCCGTCGTTCTCGACGAACGCCTCGCTGTCCAGTTCCGAGAAGGAGACCACCTCGTGTCGAACGCCGATCTCCTCGGCGACGCGGGTGGCGTCGTCGAGTTCCGCGTCGGGCAGCGTCTCGCTCTTTGCGGTGCAGGCGACGGCGTCCTCGCCCAGGGCGTCCTCGGCGAGGGCAGCGACGACGGCGGAGTCGACGCCGCCGGAGAAGGCGACGAGGACGCCGTCGAAGCCCCGCAGGTCCTCGACGGCGGCCTCGCGCTTCGCGCGCGTGTCCATACCCGGTCGGTCGGGACGCGCGTAGAAAAGCCCGGCGTCACGCCGCGGCGGGACGGGTCACAGGCCGACCGGCCCGACGACCGGGTCGTCGTCGAGGAGCGACTCGGACTTGGGGTGCTCGCGGGTCACGGTGATGGGGCACTCCTCGGGCGCCTGGGCCTCGTCCGAGGAGAACATGTACTGGGGCCACTCCCGGTCGCCCTCGACGCCCCAGTCGCCGAGGTCGGCGTGCGGGCAGACGCCGTCGTACTCCTCGAGGCGGCCCTGGATGACATCGCGGGCCTGCTGGCCGCGCTCGGTGTCGGCGGTGACGCCGAGGTTCTCGAAGAGCGCCCGCGGCTGGAACGTTATCTCGAGGCCGATTGGACAGTACCGGCTCATCCGCTCGTCGTAGAACGGGGCCCGGCAGGTGGGGAACATCGGCTCGCCGGCGAAGCAGAACTCCCAGCGGGGGTCGTCCGGGTCCGTCGGAATGTCATCGGGCCACGGCTCGGGGTCGTGGACGTGGAGGAACTGGAGGACGTGCCACAGCGCCTCGTGGTACTCGGCCTCCGAGAGCGGTTCGGCGGGCGGCCGGAAGAACGTCACCAGCGACGCGCGGTCGCTGTGGTCCTGCCAGGTGTCGAGGTACTCGACGAGCGTCCGGCCCAGGTCCAGCAGGGCGTCCTTGTCGGTCATCGAGGGCACGGCGGTGTAGAGCGGTTCGCCGTCCCGGACCGACTCGGCGCCGAAGAAGCAGGGGAAGGGCGTGCCGTTGCGCTCGCCGGTCAGCCCCTCGCTGAAGGTGCGCCAGTGGTCCTCGACCCACCCGGGGGCCTCGCCGGCCTCGACCCGCGCCTCGACGGTCGCCTGGTCGACGAGCGTTCCGACGATGGGCTCCGTCATCACCCGTACGGAGGCGCCCGATTCGCTTTTACCCTTCGGTCCCGGGCGACCGGTGGACGTTAGTCCTCGGTTCCGGGGTCGTCGGTGGACGTTCGTCGAACCGGGTCGCCCACGGCGATTCGGCCGCCCTCGACGATTCGACACCGGAGGCCGCCGCGGCCGGCCAGCGCCGCCCAGAGGCCCCGCTCGTCGACGTGTCGCTCCAGATACGCGCAGGGCTCGCAGGGGCCGGTCCCGACGCAGACGGCGCTGCCGACGCGGAACCGCTCGCCGACGAGGGCATCGAGGGCGATCCCCTCGCAGGTGACGTTTCGGCGGTGGGCGCCCGCCGGGAGGTCGATGCCGTGGTCGCGCTCGACGGCGGCCAGCGCCTCACGCTCGACGAGCGTGAGGTCGCTGCCCTCGCGCTCGTCGAAGGTGCCCCCCTCCCGGAAGTAGCGGTCGCCGCGGAGGCCGCGCCCGGCGACGGCCTCGACCGATTCGACGGCCTCGGGTGGGTCGCCCTGCCCGGGCGCGAGGTGGATGCGGCTGACGGTGCCGGTCATACGCCGAACAGGTGCCGGTCGACCTTAGAGGCGACGCTACGCCCCGAAGACGTCCCGGAGGTGGTCGTTGAGGAAGAGCCCGTCGGGGTCCATCTCGGCCCGCGTCTCGCGGAAGGCCTCGAACTCGGGGTACAATTCGGCGAACTCGGCGGCCGTCTTGGTGTGGTGTTTCCCCCAGTGGGGCCGGCCGTCGTGGCGGTCGAAGACGGCCTCCGCGTCCCGGATCAGCGGTTCCCACTCGCGGCGGTGGTAGGCGTGGACCGCCAGGAACGTCGAGTCGCGGCCCGTGGCGGGCGACAGCGGCAGGTCGTCCCCGGCCACGTCGCGGAACTCGACGGGGAACATGACGTCGTGGGACTCGACGACCGACCGGAGGTCCCGGAAGGCCTCGACGGCCGACTCGCGCGGGACGCCGTGTTCGGTCTCGTTGAACCGGACCGACCGCGTCGTCGGGAAGACGTCGCGTGCGGGACCGCTCCGCTCGGACGCCGAGAACGTGGCCGTCACGAAGCGATTGAGCGCGGGCGAGGCGGGCCGGACCCGGTCGCCGGCGCGGCACAGTCCCTCCCAGGCGAGGTTCTCCAGGCGCTCCTCGACGGCCTCGAGGCGACCCGGCGACCCCTCCGGCGCCGTCTCCTCGTGGGTCTTGACCAGCGCCGTGTCGGTGTGCGGGAACCACCAGAACTCGAAGTTGCGGAACTCGCGGTACTCGTCGAGGCTGGCGAGCACGTCCTCGACGTCGGCGGGCAACTTCCGCTCGTGGAGACCGTAGTCGTCGACGACGTCGAGCGTGACGGTGCTGAGGACGCCGAGCGTCCCGAGCGACACCTGCGCGAACGGGAAGCGCTCGTCGCCCGGTCCCAGCTCGACGATGTCGCCGTCGGCGGTTATCAGCCGAAGCCCGGCTGCCTGGGTCGACATCACGCCGAACTCGGTACCGGTGCCGTGGGTGCCCGTCGAGAGCGCGCCGGCTATCGACTGGGCGTCGATGTCGCCCATGTTCTCGAGCATGAGGCCGTGATCGGCCAGCGCGTCGGTCAGCGCCGACAGCGGCGTACCGGCCCGGACGGTCACGCGTCGGGCGCCGGGGTCGACGTCGACGAGGCCGGTGTACCGCTCCAGGGAGACGAACGTCCCGTCGGACTTCGAGACGGGCGGGAAGGAGTGGCCCGCGCCGGCCACCCGGAGCGTGCCGTCGGCCTGCGCGACGACCTCGCGGAGTTCGTCCTCGGTCTCGGGGTAGTGGACGTGGGTCGGCCGCGCCCGGGTGCTCCCCGACCAGTTCTCCCAGACGCCGTCGGTCAGATGTAGCACTTGCCCTCACCCCGGTAGGTCGCGTGCGTGTCGACGACCGTGTCGCCGTCGACGACGGCCAGTTCCTCGAAGAACCGGCACAGTTCGCCGGCCTTGCCGTGCCGCATCACCACGGGGTCGCCGACGCCGAGGTCGACCGACCCCGAGTAGCGGACCGGCGTCTGGACCTCGCCGGCGCCCTCGTTGTCCAGCAGACTGGCGCCGTCGGGCAGCCACGGGACGGGCGCCTTGTCCTCGCCGACCGGACCGGAGGCGATGTAGCCGCCGCCCCGGCAGGTGTAGACGTCGTCGTCGGGGCGCCGCGTCACCTCGACCGCGTAGCCCGCCGCGGGTTCGTACGCGAGGTGGTCGTACCAGTCGAACTGCCGGGGGGCGTAGAACGCGGAGCCGGCGGTCACCTCGGTCACCCAGGGGTCCTCGCGGGTGAACTCGACGCTGCCGGTGCCGCCCCCGTTGACGAACTCGAGGCCGTACTCGTCGTCGAGCGCCTCCGCGACCGACTGGCGGCGCTGCCGGACGGTCGGCTTCGAGCGGGACTTGAGCCGGCGGATTGCGGCGTTCTCGACGGCGCTGTTGGCCGGGTTGCGGTCCGGTAGCCCCGCCAGCTGTGCCTCGTAGCCCATCAGCCCCGAGAGGTGGACGCCGTCGGTCTCGGCGACCGTCTCGGCGACCGACAGCGCCTCCTCGGCCGTTCGAATCGGCGAGCGCTGGACGCCGAAGTAGATCCCCAGGTGCTCGGTCGACAGGTCCAGGTCGATACACAGCGGGACATCGGCCTCGGCCTCGGTCGCGGCCGCGCCCGCTCGCCGGACGTGCTCTTCGGAGTCGACCATGAGGACGATTCGGTGGCCGTCGGCGACGGCCCCCGCGACCCGTTCGAGTTCGGCCGCGCCAACCAGGGGGTAGGCCACGAGGAGGTCCTCGAAGCCCGCCTCCGCGAGGTCGACCGCCTCGTGGCCGGTGTAGCACATCAGCCCCTCGAAGCCCGGTTCCGCGAGGATGCGCTCGAGGACGCCCCGACACCGGACCGACTTGGAGGCCACCCGGACCGGGACCCCGTCGGCGCGGTCGGCGGTCCGCTCGACGTTGGTCTCGAAGGCCTCCCGGTCGAGGAACGCGGCCGGCAGCGGCCGGTCCTCGAGGGCCGTCCGATAGGCGCCGTACTCGTTCATAGCGCGACGATGTGCGCCGCCCCACCTGACCCTTCCGGCGTGGATATCCGGCCCGTTTAGTCGGTCGCGGGGCGGCGAGGGCGCTACGTCCGCACCTCGGGGTGTCGCTCCAGCAGCGTCCGCACCTGCGGCAGCGTCCGCGGCGGCAACTCGTCGGTCGGCACCCAGCGGGCCGCGAGCGTCCCCTCGGCGGGGTTGGGGTCGACCGACGACGCGACCGCACAGTCGTAGACGTCGTACGAGGACAGCGTCCCCGCCCGGGAGTGGTGGGCGTACCAGACGCGGTCGGTCTGGCCGTCGACGACCACCTCGCAGTCCAGTTCCTCGCGCAGTTCCCGCCGGAGGCCCTCCACCGGCGACTCGGAGGCGTGGAGTCCGCCGCCCGGCAGCGTCCAGAACGCCGAGCCGTCGTCGTGGGATTCCTTGACGAGCAGTACCGCATCGCCGGTCGACACCAGCGCCTTCACGCCGCGCCGGAGCCGTCCGGCGCCCGCTCCAGGGAATGGGCCCCCCTCGACGGTGCGTAGCTTCCCTTGCATGTTATACACTGACACACTAACGAACGTATAACGTTTCTCCTAAAATACCCTAAATTGTCTAACTCTCTTCCACATACTTCGACTTTCTTCTTCATTTACGTCCGTCACAGTCGGAGAGCGAACGCGAATGGCGGACGCGACGGAGGACCGACCGCGGCCGCCACGTCACCGGCGCGGGGACTTTGCCCATGGCGCCAGAGGACCCGACATGGCGCTGGCCGAACTCGACGTCCGCCTCCCGGAGGGGACCTGGATACACGACGTCTCGACGG
This sequence comes from Natronomonas marina, assembly GCF_024298905.1. NCBI lineage: Archaea > Methanobacteriati > Methanobacteriota > Halobacteria > Halobacteriales > Natronomonadaceae > Natronomonas > Natronomonas marina. The sequence goes on along the minus strand of NZ_CP101154.1, from coordinate 3,811,846 downwards.
CGCATCCGGAGGCCTGCTTCCGCGTACTCGCCGGGATGCCCGACGGGGACGTCGGGTTCGCGCTCCTGTCGGTCACCGCCCCGTCGCTGGAACCGATTCTGGAGGCGATGGCTGCCCACGAGGGACTCACCGACATCGAGTCGCTCCGGCGGGACGGCGACCGCGCGCTCCTCCGCGTCGAGACGACGGCGCCGCTGCTGTTGCTCTCGGCGCGGGCCGCCGGAATCCCCGTCGAACCGCCGGTCGAGATTCGTGACGGGGTCGCGTGCGTCGCGGTGCGGGCCACCCGGAATCGGCTCTCGACGCTCGGCGAACAATTGGAGCGGTTCGGCCTCTCCTACACCGTCGCGTCGGTCTACGACGACGTTCAGGCCGAGTCACTGCTGTCCGACCGGCAGGCCGACCTGCTCCTCGCGGCGGTCGAACGCGGCTACTACGACACGCCACGCGGGTGCTCGCTGACCGAACTGGCCGACGAGTTCGGCATCGCCAAGTCGACCTGCAGCGAGACGCTCCACCGCGCCGAGAGCCGCGTCGTCCGGCAGTTCGTCGACCGGAATCTCGCACCCGGCGGCGCCGACACGGACCGAGACGAGCGCCCGCCGCCCGGGGACGGCTAGCCGACCCGGACGACACCGGGGGCGGTGACCGAACATGTTCGGGGACGGGCTGTTGCCCGTGGCGCCCCTCCGGACACACATGGCAACGAACGAACCGACGGCGGTCGAGCGCGGCGCCGGCACGGAGGCGACCACGACCGTCGACGTCCGGTGTACCGGACACGTCCGGACCGAGATCGGCGAACCGAGGATGGAGTTCACCTTCGAGGGCGAGACGCTTCGGGCGTTCCTCGAGGCGTTCTTCGAGGAGTACGACGTCGCCGACCTGCTCATCGCCGAAACGGAGGCGGAGGCGACGGCCCACGGGTGGGCGCCGACCGACGGCGACCCCCCGGGCACCTGGAACAAGAACCCCGAGGGCGAGCAGACCCGCGCCTTCGCCCGCGTCGCGGTCAACGGTCGGTTCAACGAACACCTCGACGGTCTCGACACCGAACTCGAGGACGGCGACCGCGTCGCGCTGATGTACCCGTTCATCTTCTGCTGTTGACCGGCCGGTCGGATTATCGGCCCGCATCGACCGGCAGCGCCGGCACGCGGCGGGACCGCCGGACCCCCGTATTCAAGTACGATAGCGGGACCAGACGCCCCATGTCGACGCGCGTCATCGCCGGCGACTGCATCGTCCGCACCGGCGGCCGGAGGGAGACCACCCAGCGCGGCCGCGTGGTCGTCCTCGTCAAGCCCGACGACACCGTCCTCGTCCACGACGGCGACGGCTACCAGCCCGCCGCCTGGCTCACCCGGCCGGCCGAGTTGACGCTGGAGGCCGACCCGCTATGGCTCGTCGCGGTCGACGGCGACGAGTCCCTCCAGATCGAGGCCGAGGGACCGGTGACGGTGACCGAACACGACACGACGGACGCGGGCGTCCCCGTCGGCGACTGCCCCTGCGGCGGGCCGCTGGTCCGGTCGGGCGGCGCCGTCACCTGCCTGGACTGCGACGACCGGTTCCCGCTCCCCGGCGGCGCCGCGGTCCTCGATTCGGCCTGTGGGGACTGCGGGCTTCCGCAGATTCGCGTCGAGCGCGGCGAGGCGTTCGAGGTGTGTCTCGACTACGAGTGCGAGGCGCTCCTGGCGGCCGTCGAGGCGCGCTTCGACCGCGAGTGGGACTGTCCGATGTGCGGCGGCGACCTGGAGATACTCCGGCGCGGCGGTCTCATCGCGGGCTGTGAGAACTACCCCGACTGCGAGACCGGGTTCGCCGTCCCGGACGGCACCGTCGCCGGCGAGTGCGAGTGTGAACTGCCGCGGTTCGACACCGGCGGCGGCCGGCGGTGTCTGGACGCCGGCTGTGAGGCCTGACCCGCGAGGCGGCGAAAGACACTCCGGGCCGGAGGCCGACCGGTCCCGACATGGCGCTCGACTCGCGGTGGCCCGACGTGCTCGCCGCTGGCCTGCTGGCCGCCTCGGCGCTGGCCGGCCTTGCGCTGTGGCCGCGCCTGCCCGCGGAGATGGCGATTCACTTCGATTCGGGCGGCGACCCCGACGACTTCGTCGCCAGGCCGCTCGGCGTCGCGCTGGCGCCGGCGCTCGGCGTGGCCGGAATCGCCATTGCGCGGCTGTCCGCCCGGGCCGACCCGTCCACCGACGCCCGCGTCCTCGGCGCCGCGGTCCTGTTCGTCGGGGCGGTCGTCGCCTACGTCCAGGCGCTCGTGCTGGCGTACAACCTCGGGTACGCCGTCCCGTTCTCGCTCGGCCTGACGCCCGTCCTCGTCGCCGCGGCGCTGCTCACCGTCTACGCGCTCCGCGTGGACGGACCGCTGTAGGGACGGGCCGTCACCGACCGTAGCGGCTATACGCCAGCGTCCGCGAGACGGGGACGATGGAAGGCCACCAGCGCGGCGACGTCGTCGAGGTCGGCGCCAACGCCCGCGAGCGATACTACGACTCCAGCGGCTACGGCCGGCCGGACGGCGACGGGGTCGTCCTCTCGGTCGTCGAGGCCGCCCACCTGCTGTACCGCGGCGACCTCGACGCCGTCGACGGCCACGGGTTCGGGGCGTTCCTGGCGGACAACGCCGACAGCGTCGTCCCGTTCCTCGTCTACCGCGACCTCCGCGACCGGGGATTCTACGTCTCGCCCGCCCGGGACGGATGGGTCGACGACGCCGACGGCGCCGACTTCGTCGTCCACCCTCGCGGTGACGGCCCCTGGGACGGCACCGTCGAGTACCGCGTCCGCGTCGTCGACGAGCGGGCCGACCCCGCGGTGGCCGGTCTCGGCGACGTCGTCGTCGCCGTCGTCGACGAGGAGAGCGAAATCACGTACCTCGAGACCGACCGCCCGGACGTCTCGGGGAGCAACGACCTCTCGCTGGAGGAGCCCGCCGAGGGCGTGCTGCTGGACGACCGGGTGCTCTGTTTCGACCCGCCCGCCGCGCTGTACGAGCGCGGCTTCTACGGCCAGCGGATGGGCCGCGAGGACGCCACACTCCAGCTTTCGCTCCTGGAGGCGACGCACCTCGCCGAGCGGGACGACCTCTCCCTCGACGGTGGGGCGGAAGCGGTCCGCGAGCGGGGCCGTGCCGTCGAGGGTGAGCGGTTCGACCGACGGCTCGCCGTCTACCGGCGGCTCCGCGAGCGTGGCGTCGTCCCCAAGACCGGCTTCAAGTTCGGCGCCGACTTCCGCACCTACGCCGACGTCGAGCACGTCGACGAGCTGGGCCACTCCGAACTGCTGGTGCGGGTGCTGCCCGCCGGCGCCGTCCGGTCGCCGCGCGACCTCGCGTTGGACGTGCGGCTGGCCCACGGCGTCCGCAAGCGGATGGTGTTCGCGCTGGTCGACGGCGAGGACATCGAGTGGGTCACCGTCGGCCGGCTGACGCCCTGAGTTCCGTGTGGCATGTTATCTGCCCACACGGCGGCGCAAGAACTACCTTCGAGCCGGGGTACCGGCCGTCCGTGCAGTCCGCTCTTCCCGCGACGTGGCGCTGGCGACGGCGGGCAGCGGACAGTGTCGCGGTCGGGAGCGGACGGGCCTCACTCGCCTGACCCCCGCCGCGTCGCTCACTCCGTTTCTCTGCGCGCCGCACCGCCCGCCGAGCGACCGGACTACCGACCCATGCACGACGAACGCGACGACGCGACCGACGGGGTACAGCCACGGGACCGACGCGACGACCCGAGGAAACGAACGCTTTTTGCGTCTCACGGGCCGAAGTTCCGCCATTCAATGACACGCGACACCGGAGACGGTCCCCTCCCGGACGGCGGCACCGACGCCACCGGCGCCGACGAGGTGGCCCTGGACCCGTGGGGGTCCTCGACCGTCGACGACTACCGGAAGCTGTTCGAGGAGTTCGGCATCGAGGAGTTCGACGACGTCCTCGGCGAGGTGCCGTCGCCGCACTACCTGATGCGCCGCGGCGTCATCTTCGGCCACCGGGACTACCGGCCCGTCGCCGAGGCGATGCGCAACGACGAACCCTTCGCGGCGCTGTCGGGATTCATGCCGACCGGCGACCCCCACGTCGGCCACAAGCTCGTCTTCGACGAGATAATCTGGCACCAACAGCGGGGCGGCGACGCCTACGGCCTCATCGCGGACCTGGAGGCCCACGCCGCACGCGACCTGTCGTGGGAGGAGATCGACGAGCACACCGAGAGCTACCTGCTGTCGCTCATCGCCCTGGGCTTCGACCCCGAGGAGGGCGAGATCTACCGGCAGTCGACCAACCGCGAGGTCCAGGACCTCGCCTTCGAACTCGGGACGAAGGCCAACTTCTCGGAGCTGGGCGCCATCTACGACTTCGACGGCGAGACGGAGGTCTCCTACATGCAGTCGGTCGTCACGCAGATGGCCGACATCCTCTACCCGCAACTGGACGACCCCAAGCCGACGGTCATCCCGGTCGGTCCCGACCAGGATCCCCACATGCGGCTGGCCCGCGATCTGGCGGCTCGGATGCGGTTCTTCAAGGTGACCGAAGCGTACGCGAGTTTCGAACTCGAGGACGACGAGCGCGAACTCGCCGCCCGCGCATACGAGGCGCTCGTTGACGACGCTGACGACGCCGACGTCCGGTGTGTCGAGGCCGCCGACTGGCTCGAGGAGGAGTCGCCCGACGCGCCCGCGCTGTGGGAGGCCGTCGAAAAACTCCGGTCCGGCGGCAAGGAACCCCTCCGCCCCCGCGTGCGCTTCGTCGACCAGAACGCCACCGACGAGGCATTCGAGGCGCTCATCGGGGCGGTCGACGGCGAGAAGCGCGTCTACGAGGGCCACGTCGACGCCTTCGAGATGGACCACGAGGCGGCCGCCGAACTCGCCCGCGAAATCGAGGTCGACCACGGCGGCTACGGCTTCCTGCCACCCTCCTCCATCTATCACCGGTTCATGACCGGACTCACGGGCGGGAAGATGTCCTCGTCGGTGCCGGCCTCCCACATCTCGCTGCTGGACGACCCCGAGGACGGCTACGACAAGGTCAAGGCGGCCACGACGGGCGGCCGCGAGACGGCCGAACTCCAGCGCGAACTCGGCGGGAAGCCCGACGAATGCCCCGTCTACGAACTGTACGCCTACCTGCTGGCGGAGGCCGACGACGACTTCGCCGCCCGGGTCTACGAGGAGTGCGCCACCGGCGAGCGCCTCTGCGGCGACTGCAAGGAGCAGGCCGCCGAGTTGATGGCCGAGTTCCTCGCCGAGCACCAGGAGAAGCGAGAGGAGGCCCGCGAACTGCTCGCCGAAACGGACGTTCAACTGGAGAGTGACCGGCGGTGACCGGCCGGGACCGACGATGACCGACGAGGTGCGGTGCTGGCTGGTCGAGCGGACCTACACCGACCGGGACCTGATCGTGCTGATCTACGCCACGCCAGACGGCGAACGGAAGTACCGCAAGGAACTGTCGGCGTCGATGCTGGGGCGGACGACGGTGACGGCGGCCACGGCGGTCGACGCCGACGACCTCGAACCCGTCGAGGACGCCGAGACCCGCGAGCGGTACGCCATGGAGGTCGACCGCGTCCGGGATTCCCACGAGCCGGATGAGGCTATCTAGCACACCGCAGGAAACCCTCAAGGCATATAATCCGTCAGTTTCAACCCGGAACCGATATGGCCGCCATAGAACTGGACGACGTACACAAGTCGTTCGGCGACGTCCGTGCGTTGCAGGGGGTCGACCTCGAGGTCGAGGAGGGCGAGGTGTTCGGCTTCCTCGGCCCGAACGGTGCCGGCAAGTCCACCAGCATCAACATCCTGCTCGACTTCGTCCGGGCCGACCAGGGCGACGTCCACGTCCTCGGGTACGACGCCCACGAGGATACCGTCCCGGTCCGGGAACGGACCGGCGTCCTCCCCGAGGGGTTCGACCTCTACAAGCGGCTGACCGCCAGACAGCACCTCGAGTTCGCCATCGAGTCGAAGGAGGCCGACGACGACCCCTACCCGCTGCTGGAGCGCGTGGGCCTGGAGGACGCCGTCGACCGGAAGGCCGGCGGGTTCTCGACGGGGATGCGCCAGCGCCTCGCGCTGGCGATGGCGCTCGTCGGCGACCCCGACCTGTTGATCCTCGACGAACCCACCTCCGGGCTGGACCCCAACGGCGCCCGCGAACTCCGTGACATCGTCGAGGAGGAGGCCGAAAGCGGCACGACCGTCTTCTTCTCGTCGCACATCCTCGGCCAGGTCGAGGCCGTCTGCGACCGTGTCGGAATCATCCGCGAGGGCGAGCTCGTCGCCGTCGACAGCATCGAGGGCCTCCGTGACGCCGTCGGCAGCGGGTCGACGCTCGTCGTCGAGGTCGACGAGGTGCCCGACGACGCCGCCCACCGCCTGAAGAGCCTCGACGGCATCGAGAACGTCTCCGTCAACGGGCGGTCCCTCCGGGTCGGGTGTAGCGACGACGCCAAGACCACCGTCATCGACGAACTCGAAGGGATGGGCGCGACCGTCGAGGACTTCTCGACGGAGGAGGCGCCGCTGGAGGACCTCTTCGCCGCCTACACGGAGGGTGAAGCATGAGCATCGCCGCCGTCGCAAAGAAGGACTTCCGGGACGCCATCCGTTCGCGGCTGATGATAGCTGTCGCGGTGATGTTCGTCGCCTTCACGGGCGGCGGCGTCGCGCTCGGCAACGCCGTCGGCCTCGAGAGCGGGACCGTCGTCGCGCTCATCCTGACGGTCATGCTCGGCGGGACGGCCATCTTCGTCCCGCTCGTCTCGCTCGGTATCGCCTATCGCGCTATCGCCGGCGAACGGGCCAGCGGGAGCCTGAAACTGCTGCTCTCGCTGCCGAACTCCCGGCTCGACGTCGTCATCGGGAAGTTCATCGGCCGCTCGGCGGTCGTCAGCGTCGCCGTCGTCATCGGGTTCATCTCGATGCTCGTCGCGGCCGCCGCGAGTTTCGACGGGGACATCCAGCCCGAAACCATCCTGATGTTCATGCTCGCGGCGCTACTCCTGGCCATCGTCTTCGTCAGCATCGCGGTCAGCATCTCGGCGTTCGCCGAGTCGACCTTCGCGGCCGCAATCGGCGGGTTCGGCTTCTTCGTCCTGTTCCAGTTCGCCTGGCAGGGCGTCATCTTCCTCCTCCGGTACGTCGCCAACGGCTTCGAGACGCCCGACTTCGGTCTCGGGACCGAGCCACCGGAGTGGGTCGAGGTGCTGACCATCGTGAACCCGATGAACGGCTGGCGGCAGTCCACCAGGTGGCTCCTCCGCCGCGTCTCCGACCAGCAGGAGACCGCCCAGACCAGCGTCGACGCCTTCTACCTCGAACCCTGGTTCGGGTTCGTCGTGCTGGCGCTGTGGATTGTGCTGCCGCTCGTCGTCGGCTACCTCCGCTTCGAGTCGTCGGACCTCTGAGACCCCCTCGGGTCCCGTCCGTCCGCCGTCCGTCGCCCGTCGAACCACCGTCTGACACCAGTTTCACACCACTCCTGTCCTGCGGTTTTACTTCCGGTATGCATGGCGGGGTTTTATGATAGCTCCACCCCCATCGTCGGATGCACACGCTCCTTCCCCTTTGGACCCGACGACTCCGAGCGGCCGCGCCGTCGGAAGGCATACGGCGGCCCCGCGAGTAGTCCGGGCATGCTCGAACTCGCGGACGTACTCGCGGCGCGCGAGCGGGTCGCCGAGACCGCACGCGTGACGCCGCTGGAGTACTCGAACACGTACTCGACGTGGTCGGGCGCGAACGTCCACCTGAAACTGGAGAACTTCCAGCGGACGGGGTCGTTCAAGATACGCGGCGCGACGAACAAGATAGCGCAGTTGACCGACGACGAGAAGGAGAGCGGCGTCGTGACTGCCAGCGCGGGCAACCACGCCCAGGGGGTCGCGCTGGCGGCCTCGCGGGCCGGCGTCGACGCCACCATCGTCATGCCGGAGTACGCGCCCATCTCGAAGATCAACGCGACCCGCTCGTACGGTGGCGACGTCGTCCTCCACGGCGTCGACTACGACGCCGCGGCCGAACGCGCCCACGAAATCGAGCGCGAGACGGGTGCGACCTACGTCCACGCCTTCGACGACCCGGCGGTGATGGCCGGCCAGGGCACCATCGGTCTCGAGATCGTCGAGCAGTGTCCCGACGTCGACACCGTGGTCGTCCCCATCGGTGGTGGCGGCCTCATCTCCGGCATCGCCACGGCGGTGAAGGCGAAGACCGACGCCCGCGTCGTCGGCGTCCAGGCCGAGGGCGCCTCCAGCGTCGCCGAGTCGCTCCGGAAGGGGACCGTCGTCGAGCGGGAGTCCGTCGACACCATCGCCGACGGCATCGCCACGCGCAGCGTCGGCGAGTTGACCTTCGAGGTCATCAGGGAGCGCGTCGACGAGGTGGTCACCGTCACCGACGCCGAGATAGCCAACGCCGTGACGGCGCTCCTGGAACGCTCGAAGACGCTCGTCGAGGGGGCCGGTGCCGTCCCGCTCGCGGCCGTCCTGCAGGACCGCTTCGAGTACGAGGAGGGCGAGACCATCGTGCCCGCACTGTGCGGCGGCAACATCGACCTCAACGTCCTCACGAACGTCGTCCGCCGCGGTCTCGTCGAACGGGGCCGGTTCCTCCGGGTTCGGACCGTCCTAAAGGACCGCCCCGGCGCCCTCCAGGACCTCGTCGACCTGCTGGCGGAGAACCGGACCAACATCTACGCCATCGAGCACGACCGCGCCTCCAAGGACATCGCCGTCAACGCCGCCGAGGTCGAACTCGACCTGGAGACCCGCGGCGACGAACACGTCGCCGAACTGCTGGACGCCCTCGAATCGGCGGGCTACGAGGTCGACGTCCTGGTCTGACCGCGGTCAGGTGGAGAGCGCGACCGCCCCCGTTCCGTGCCTGGATGCCGCTCGCGGAGGGGTGGCTGTCGGTCACACGCCGGGTCGGGGCTTTTAGAGTCAGTCTCCCGGTAATCGTCCCATGGAACTCGTGGAAGCCACCGGCGGCGACATCGACGCGCTCGTCGACCGCTGGCAGGCCCTCGCGCGGTCGATGGAATCGCACGACCCGCTGAACGAACTCGCCGACGGGGACGTCGACGACGTCTCCGAGGAGGGGTTCCGCGCCCACCTCGAGACGACCAGGTCACGGACTACCTCGTCGTCCACGAGGGCGAGACGGTCGGCTTCGTCACGCTCCGGGAGGGGCACCACCCATCCCGGCGGCACTCCCACTACCTCCGCATCGTGAACATCGCCATCGACGAGGCACACCGGAACCGTGGCCACGGTACGGCGGTCGTCGAGCGGGTGAAAGCGCTCGCCCGCGACCGTGGCTGTGACCACCTCAAGGTCTCCTGCGAGTGGAACAACGATGCCGCCCGGCGGTTCTATCGCAATACGGGGTTCCGACCGAAGCAGGTCGACCACGCACAGCCGCTGGAGTGAGCCGGAGGTAACGCTGTCACGCACCGCCCGCCGTCGGCTCCGTTCCCGCCGAGCGGAACCGCAGCAGGAACCCGGAAGCGGGGTGCTGGACCGTCCGGGGAGCGGTCCCGGCGGCCTCAGAGCCAGTCGACGAACGTTCCCTCGACGAGCGTCCCCTCCTGGTTGTCGATGTACTCCGCCTGCATCCCCCAGATGGCCTCGCCCAGCGGCTCGCCACGGCCGACCCGTTCGGCCACGAGGTCGTGTTTCCACGACGCCGGCGTGACGCGGCGGTCGACCCGCTCGCGGAGCGGCTGGATGTAGCGGTTGGCCTCCTCGGCGTCGAGGCCTCGGAGTTCGAGACCGTCGCGGGCCAGCTCGAACAGTTCGGCGTACAGCTCCTCGGTGTCGGTCGTCTCGGTGCCGTCGGCGGTGAACCACCGCATCTCGGCGTCGAGGCCGTCCCGGACGGCCGCGTAGAAGTTCTCCCGGGCGTCGGCCCACGGCAGGTCGTAGATGGGGTGCTCCCGGCGGGGCAGGCTCTCCAAGAGGCCGCCGAAGACCGCCAAGAGCGCGACGGTGTCCCGGACCGTCGGCTGGGCGGGCAGCGGCCGGAACTCGATGCGGGCGTTGGCGCTCTCCCGCGTCGCGCCGTCGAAGACCGGGCGGACCCACCGCCAGAAACTGCCGTGCTTGTGCCGGAAGTGCGCGAAGCGGTCGTCGAAGCGGCCCCGGTCGTCGACCAGTGCCGGGACCACCGTCTCGTCGTCGGCGACGCGCTGGATCGCCTCGTCGACGTCGTCGATGTCCTCCGGGAATGTCACCTTCTCGGAGTCCGCCGGGTTGAGCACCGACTCGAAGACGGGGACCCGGTTCTCCATGTAGCCGTCGGCGAGCACCGTCTCGGCGTCGGCCTCGTAGAGGTCCGGCGGGAAAAAGGGCGAGTTGACCGATATCGCGAGGAGGGGCCCGGCGACTCGGAGGGCGTACCGGAAGTTCTCCGGCAGGTCGTGGGCGTGGGCCGTCTGGTAGTGCGGCTGGATGGAGGTGATGAGCGCCTCCGGCATCACGGTGTCGGCGTCCAGCGAGACGTGCGGCGCCTCCAGTTGCAGTTCCGCCGCGTAGTCCGTGTTCGCCATCGCGTGATACCGGACCGAGTTCGTCATGTTCGTGGCGATGCGGACGCCGTCGGTCTCGACGCTGTCGGTGAGGTACTCCGAGGCCGTCTCGCCGATGGGCGGCACCGTCCACATGCCATCGCTGACGAGCGTCATCCCTTCGCGGGCGACCTCCCGCTGTGCGGCGTCGAGTTTGGCCTGCACCTCCGCCTCCTGGGCGCGGATGCCGTACCGCGACAGCGGCTGTGGCGTCGTCGAGAGTTCGGCGTTGTGGAGCCCCAGTTCCTTCTCGAAGCCGATGTACTCCAGCAGCCGCCGGGGGACTCTCATCAGCGCGTCGGTCTCGGCGTCGACCGCGTAGAACTCGTACTCGAGACCGACGATTGCCTGCGGGTTGTCGAAGGTCCCGTCGTCGATTTCCTCGCGCAGGACCTCGAGTTCGTCTGCCACCCGCGACGCGAACTCCTCGTCGTCGACCGCCAGTGCCTCGGTGACCTGCGCCGCGAGTTCTGAGGCGGACATACCTGCCCCTGGAACGGCGAGCCGTTTCAAACGTGCGGCTCGGAGGAAAACAACCCCTCCGTTTCGGATGGAGATACCGACGGGTACGACCTACCGGAGGTCCCGGACCCGACGGACGAGTCGCGTCGACAGCGACGGCTCCTCGCCGAGGAACCGCGCCTTCGACCGGCTCCGGAGGTACAGCGCGCTCACGAGGACGTTCAGGACCGGTACCATCGACAGCGTCGCCCAGAAGGGCGGACCCTGCCCCCAGTCGCTGTGGCTCCGCAGGTACGTCGCGTCCCGGTAGGTGGCGTAGGGGAGGACGAGGAGGTTCACGAGGAAGTACGGTATCGTCAGCGCCGACAGGAGGCCGCCGACGGGGGTCCCGGCGGCGCCGAGCGCGACGAGGCCGAGGACGGCGGCGTTGAACACCAGTCCCCCCGCGACGCCCAGCGACCAGTCGCCGGCCCCTCGCGGTCGCTCCCGCGGGACGAACGCCCGCCAGCGTCCGTCGGCGCGTTCCAGCGGGAGCCGTCGGCCGTAGAGGTCGGCGAAGCCGTCGGCCGGAACGTTCGCCGCGGCGAGCAGGCGACCCAGCCGCGATTCGGGGTCGACACCACCGTCGTCGGGCCACTCGAAGTAGTCGGTCACCGCCCGCCCGTCGGCCGTCTCCAGCGTCAGCGCCAGCACCGAGTCCGTCGTGGCGTCGAGCGGGGACGACGCCGGCACCTCGCCGGCCGGCACCGTCTCGGCGTCGACGACGAGGCCACTCCTCGGACCCTCGGGCGGCGGGTCGTCGGCCGACAGTTCCCCCTCGAGATCGAGGAACGCGTCGGCCGCTCGCTCGGCGTCGGCGCCGCTGTCGGCGGAACGCTCGACGGTCCGTTCGGCCTCGCGCTCGTCGTCGGCCACGACGGAGCCTTCGGGCGCCGGCCGATTAAAGCTCCGGCGGCCTGCTGGCGACGGTCGACTCACCCCAGCCCGAACATCCGGAGGAGCACGTAGAGACAGCCGGTGCTGATGGCCAGCCCGAAGACGATCAGAAGCGGCACCCGGTAGGTCAGCGTCGAGGCGAGTTCCTCCTCGGACATATCGGAGACGATGAAGCGGTCGCTGCCCCCGTCGCGGCGGACGACGAGGCGGTCCTCGTTGTCCCCCGACTCGTCGTCGCGCTGTTCGGCGCCGCCGAGGACGTACACCTCCTCGCCCGGCGGGATGACCGCCTCGACGTACCGCCGCTTGTCGTCGGCCGGGCCCGCCGAGGACACCTCCTCGAGGAACTCCCGAACGTCGGGCGGCGGCGAGTGGTCCTCCTCGACGGTGACGGTCGTCGAGTGCTCGTCGGAGATCTCGAACGTCGTCGACCGCTCGGGCTCGACCCGGATGCGGCCGGTCCCGTCGTCGAGGAAGAAGGGAGCGATCCAGGTGTCGGAGTCGACGGTCCGCCAGTCGGAGCCGTCCGACCCGCTCTCGTGGTGCTCCCGGATACGGTAGTGGGCGTAGACGCACTCGCCGTCGGTGAACGGCCGGTGAAAGACCGTCTCGTCGGGGTCGGCGGTACCGGTCAGCTCCGTTCGGCCGGCCGCGACCGACCGGACCTTCTCGGTGGCCGTGTCCTGGATGAGCCGGCTGGCCCGGTACTCGTCGAACCCCTGGTATATCAGGAAGAGCGCGAGCGCGAAGAACAGGAGCAGGAAGGCCAACTCGCCGAGCCCGACCTGCAGCGGCAGGCCGACGGCTGCCGACACTGACGCGAGCGGTCCCCCGGACCCCGCGGGTACGGTCACGAGTCCGAACCCGGCGCCGAATCCGGGCCCGACCCGGTGGCCGAGTCGGACGTGCCGGGCGAACCGGAACCGGAAGCCGAACCCGACGAACTCGGGGAGCCCGACCCGGAAGCCGAACCCGAGTCCGACCCGGAGAACGCCGCCCCGACGTCGACGTCGGCTGTCTCCTCCTCGCTGGCGGTGAACAGTTCCTCCTCCTCGAAGCCGAACTGCGTCGCCATGACGACGTAGGGGAACTGCTCGATGCGGGTGTTGTACTGCGTGACGGCCTCGTTGTAGAACTCCCGGCGGTCGGCGACCTGGTTCTCGATGTCGCTGATGCGCTCCTGGAACTGCATCAGGTTCTCCTGGGAGCGGAGTTCGGGGTAGTCCTCGACGCGGGCGCGGAACGACGCCATCGCGTTCCGGACGGCCTTGTCGGCGCTGGCCTCCTCGGACGGCGTCGAGGCGCGTTCGGCCTTCTCGCGGGCCTCCGTCAACTGCGTGAGAACCTCCTCCTCGTAGTCCATCATCTCCTGTGCCGCGTCGATGAGTTTCGTCAGTTCGTCCTGGCGCTGCTTCAACAGCACGTCGATGTTCTGGCGGGCCTGGTCGACCCGTTCGCGCAGCCGCACGAGCTGGTTGTAGAGGCTGACGACGTACCCCACCACGAGTGCCAGCAGAACGAGCACCACGAACCCACCGATGATTTCCAGTACCATCGGGAGCCACTGCAGCGAGCGACGACATAAATCACCCGCACCGTTCAGCCGACCGACCGGAAGAAACCGGGCGTCGAGCGCCGCCTCAGTCGTCCTGTGCGCGCTCGAAGGGCCGCGGCGGCAGGCGCAGTTCCTCGAGGTCCGGCATGTGCTTGACGTTGTAGACGACCGATAGCTCGTCGGTCAGCGGCTTGCCGACGCAGGAGAGCCGGATGCCGCGCTCGACCATCTCGTCGGGGAGGATGTGGTCGACGGGCGTCGACAGTTCGCCCTCGGTGACGACGACGGCGCAGTTCGCGCAGGCGCCGCCGCGGCAGGCGTAGGGCCACGCGAAGCCGCGGTTCTCGGCCGCTTCGAGGAGCGTCTCCGCCGGTTCGACGAGAAAGCGGCCGTAGTCCGTCGAGTCCAGCCCCGCGTCGGCCGCCCGCTCGAAGAGGTCCTCGTCGTCCAGCGACCAGCCGTAGTCGTCGAACACCTCGTAGTTCAGGTACTCGACCTCGGTCCGCTCGGGTTCGTCGGGCCCCGGGTCGGCGGCCGGGTCCTCGACGTCGGCGTCCTCGAGCGGTTCGGCCCGCCCCGAGAGGACCGCCTCGTAGGCCGCCTTGACCCGCTGGAACTCCTCGACCGAACCGCCCTGGTCGGGGTGCGCTTCCTTGGCGCGTCGCCTGTACGCCCGTTTTATCTCGTCGTCGTCGGCGTCGGGGTCGACACGCAGTACGTCGAACGGGGAACCCACGCCTACAGGTAGCCGAATCGAACACAAAAGCCTTCGTTCAGCGGCGAGCGCCGCGGGCCGTCAGGCCGGCCGGAGCCCGTAGACGCGGCCCGGTTCCTCGACGACCGTCTCCTCGTCGTCGGCCCAGTAGCCCGAGAGGTCGGCCCGTTCCGCGTAGAAGATGCGGCCGTCGTGGGGGACCGCCTCGCTGGTGGCGTGGCCGATGCCCTCGACCGTCCACCGGACCGCGCCAGTGTCCTTCTCCAGACAGTAGAGTCGCGCGTCGTAGGAGCCGACGAGCACGCACTCGGGGGTGACGTTCAGCGACCCGATGACGTGGCCGTGGACGTTCCGCGACCACAGTCGCTCGCCGGAGTCGGCGTCCAGCGCGTGGACGTTGCGGTCGTCGCTGCCGACGTAGACGACGCCGGCGTCGGGGTCGATGCCCGGGTTCGACATCGTTATCGCGCCGGTCTCGAAGGACCACTCCAGGCTGCCGTCCTCGAGGTCGAGGCGGCGGAAGTGACCGTCCCACGACCCGACGAAGGCGCCGCCCTCGTAGGTCGGGATGGTGCCCTTGATTTCGGCGCCCGTCTCGAAGGACCACGCGAACTCCAGCGAGGGGAACTCCCAGCAGTAACAGACGCCGTCGTTGGAGCCGATTATCATCCGCTCGGTCGCGGGGTCGATTGCGGGCGAGGGGTGGGGCATCCCCCACGGGCGGTCGTCGTACCACAGCGGCCGGCCCGTCCCCGCGTCCAGTGCCCACATCGTCCCCGAGGGGTCCATCCCCGGGTAGTTGTACTCGGCGACGAAGTACAGCACCCCGTCCCAGTAGGCGGGGCTGGAGCCGATGGCGATGGCGCCGCCGAGTTGCCACCGGGTGGTCTTCCAGACGTACTCGCCCGTCTCGACGTCCAGCGCGTACATCGCGCCGTCGTAGCCGCCGACGTAGGCCGTCCCGTCGACGACCGTCGGCGTCCCGTGGAAGCCGAGGCTGTCGCCGGCACCCGTCCGAACCGTCCAGCGGTTCTCGCCGTCGGGCGCGAACGCGTGGACGCGGCCCGTGTCGTCCGGGACAATCAGCGTCTCGCCGTCCGGCGTCGGCCGCGGGCTGGACTTCGCCGCCGTGTGTCCGAGTTCGTTTATCGGCGCCGACCACTCCACCTCGACGGCGTCGGGCACCGACGCCTCGGGGAAGTAGCCGAGCCGTCGCGTCCCCCGGCGGAACATCGTCAGTTCGTCGCCGACCGGGTACGTCTCGTCGTAGGGGCGAATCTCGGGGTCGAAGGCGGCCTGGTTCCGGTCGTAGCCGTCGTCGACGAGGCTCGTACAGCCCGCGAGACCGACCAGGCCGGCGGCGCCGAGACTCGAAAGCAGGCGGCGCCGGCCGAAGCGGGGGCCGGCCGGTCGGTCCTCTCGACGTCCGGGCGGTGACATCGCCGTCGGCTTCGGCCCCCGCCGACATATGCCTCGCGGTCGACGTACGGCCCCGAAACTGACCGAAACGGCCCCGCTCGGTGGGTTGATACGAGCCGGCGCGAAACGCACCCGGCGTGGCAGGGGAGACGCCGACCCGGACCGACGCCGTACTCGAGAGCCGCCGCGCCCGCTGGAGCCTGCTCGTGGGCGCGAGCGTCATCTCGATGGCGCTCGCCGCCTACGAGATCGTGCCGGCGAGCGTCACGCCGCTGATTACGTCATCGCTGGGCGTCGGCGACGCCGGGGCCGGCCTCGTCGTCGGCGTGATGTTCGGGACGGTCGTGGTCGCCAGCCTCCCGGTCGGGGTCGTCCTCGACCGGACGAACTCCAGACACGCCGTCGCGGCCGCCATCGGCCTGCTGTTCCTCGCGGGGGCGTGGGGCTGGCAGGCCGCGACCGCCGGCGCCTACCGGTCGCTGATCGCCTCCCGCGTCGTCGGCGGCGTCGCCTACGTCGTCGTCTGGAACGCCGGCATCGACATCGTCGGCCGGTCGTTCGGTCCGGAGAGACGCGGGACCGCGGTGGCGACGTTCACCGCCAGCGGTCCCATCGGCTTCGCGGTCGGACAGGCGGGCGGCCCGCTCGTCGCCGACGCCTTCGGCTGGCCCGCTATCTTCCCGGCGTTCACCGGCGCCGCCCTCGTCGGGCTGGTGCTCTTCTGGCCCGCCAGTCGCGGCAACGGCCGCGCCAGCGGCACCTCGGCGCCGAGCGCGGCGGAGTTGGCCAGCGTCGTCACCGACCGCCGGGTCTGGACCGTCGGCCTGCTGGGCTTCATCGGCTACTCGCTGTACCTGTTCGTCAACAGCTGGACGCCGTCGTACCTCACCGACCAGCTGGAGCTGTCCCTGGCGCTCAGCGGGGCCCTCGTGGCCGCCTTCCCCGCCGTCGGCGTGCTCTCGCGGGTCAGCGGCGGCCTCCTCTCCGATACGCTGTTCGACGGTCGGCGCAAGCCGGTCGTCCTCGTGTCCTTCCTCGTGGCGGCCCCAGTCGTCGGCACCTTCACCGCGCTCCGGACGGTTCCGCTGGTCGTCGCCGCACTGCTCGTCGCCGGCTTTGCGGTCCAGCTCTGTCTCGGCATCGTGTTCGCCTACGTCCGCGAACTTGTCGATCCCGCGGTCGCCGCCACCGCCGTCGCCTTCCTGACGAGCGTCGGCAGCGCGGGCGCCTTCCTCGCGCCCATCGCGGCCGGCGGCCTCATCTCCGCCGTCGGCTACCGGGCGACCTTCGCACTCGCGGGCGGCCTCGGCGCGGTCGGCGTCCTGCTGGCGTGGTACGCGCCCGAGCCGGACGGCGTGTAGGCCCGTTCAGTAGGCCTCGATGCCGGCCTCGATTCGGTCCAGTCCCTCCTCGAGGCGGTCCATCGAGTTGGCGAAGGAGAGCCGGAGCCGACCCTCGCCGGCCGTCCCGAAGCCGCTGCCGGGCGCCAGCACCACCCCGTGCTCGGTCAGGAGGTACTTCGCGAACGGCAGCGAATCCGCCTCGACGTCGGGGTCGAGGAAGGCGTAGAAGGCGCCCTCGGGGCGCGGCGCCGACAGGCCGTCGATGTCGGCGATGCGGTCGGCGACGTAGTCGCGGCGCCGCTCGAAGGCGTCGTACATCTCCTCGAAGGGTTCCTGCGGCCCCGTGAGCGCCTCGATGGCGGCGTGCTGTGCGACGCTGGAGGCACACGCCGTCGTCGACTCGCGGACCTTCACGGCCTCGTCGATCACCGACCGGTCGCCGGCCAGCCAGCCGAGGCGCCAGCCCGTCATCGCGTAGGTCTTCGAGCACGACCCGACCGTGAGGACGTGCCCGGGGTGGCCGGTCAGCGCCGCGATGCCCCGCGGGTCGCGGTCGTAGGTCAGCCCCGCGTACACCTCGTCGGCGACGACGTAGGCGTCGTGCTCGTCGGCCGCCTCGACGACCGCCCGTATCGCGTCGGGGTCGAACACCCGCCCCGTCGGGTTCGAGGGCGTCGTCAGCACGACCGCGGCCGTCTCGGGCCCCATCCGGTCGGTGAGGCGGTCGGCGTCGAGGGCGTACCCCGACTCGGCCGGCATCGGCACCTCGACCGGGCGGCCGTCCGCCAGGAACGCCTGCGTCTCGTAGTTGGGCCAGGCCGGCCCCGGGTACAGCAGTTCCTCGCCCGGGCCCACCACCGACAGCGTCGCCAGGTGCAGCGCCTCCATCCCGCCGACGGTGACGGCTATCTCGTCGATACCGTGCTCGACCCCGTAGTCGTCGGCCATCGCGTCGCGGATGGCCCGCCGCGTCTCCGGCAGCCCCGCGTTCGGCGTGTAGTGGGTCGCCCCGTCGCGGGCCGCCTCGGCGGCCGCCGCGACGACGTGTTCGGGCGTGTCGAAGTCCGGTTCACCCACCTCCAGTCGGACCAGGTCGCGGTCGGTCGCCTCCGCGAGGTCGAACATCACGCGTATCTTCGACCGTTCGGCTCGCCGGACGCGGTCGGTCGGCTCGTGCATGCGTTCCCTACGACGGGGAGGGTAAAGGCTCCCCTGCCGGGGGCGCACGCGAGAGCCGGCGCGGGAGGGGGTATTTGATCCTCCGGACCCTCGGCGGCGGTATGGACGTCAGCCGACGCCGACTGCTCGCTCTGGCGGCCGCCGCGACCGCGAGCGGGGTTGCCGGGTGTGGGGGCCAGGAGACGCCCGACGCGACCCCGGCCGGGACGGGGACGGACGCGAGCCGGGACGGGGCAGGAGGAGAGGGGACGCCGACCGCGGACGCCGACGGCCTGCCCGCGGCCGTCGCCCTCGAGACGCTCGTCGACGGCCTGCGGGCGCCGCTGGACGTCGCCTTCGCGCCGGACGCCGACCGCCGCTACGTCGCCGAACAGCAGGGCGTCGTTCACGTTCACGGCCCGGACGGCCTCCGCGAGGCGCCGTTGCTCGACTTGCGCGAGACGGTGACCGCCGGCGGCGAGAAGGGGCTGCTCGGCATCGCGCTGCACCCCGGTTTCGCCGAAAACCGCCGGCTGTTCGTCCGCTACAGCGCGCCGCGCCGCGACGGAACGCCCCCGGACTACAGCCACACGTTCGTCCTCGCGGAGTTCCGCGTCGGCGACGACGGCCGGCGAGTCGACCCCGACACCGAGCGGACCGTCCTCGAGATTCCACAGCCACAGGGCAACCACAACGCCGGCGACCTCGCGTTCGGTCCCGACGGCCACCTCTACGTCGCGGTGGGCGACGGCGGGGCCGGCGGCGACCAGGGGAGGGGCCACGTCGAGGACTGGTACGGCGCCGTCGGCGGCGGCAACGGCCAGGACGTCACCGAGAACCTGCTGGGGAGCATCCTCCGCATCGATGTCGACGGCGAGGAACCCTACGCCGTCCCCGAGGACAACCCGCTCGTCGGCCGCGAGGGTCTGGACGAGCAGTACGCCTGGGGGCTGCGGAACCCCTACCGGATGGCCTTCGACGACGGTCGCCTGTTCGTCGGCGACGTGGGACAGAACCGCTTCGAGGAGGTCGACATCGTCGAGAAGGGCGGCAACTACGGCTGGAACGTCAGGGAGGCGAGCCACTGCTACGGCGCCGAGACCTGCCCCGAGCGGACGCCCGACGACGTTCGCGGCGGCGAACCGCTCGTCGACCCCGTCGTCGAGTACCCCCACTCGGGGGCGGCGGTCAGCGGCGTCTCGGTCATCGGCGGACAGGTCTACCGGGGGGCGGCGCTCCCGGCACTCGCCGGCCGGTACGTCTTCGGTGACCTCCGGGCCGACGGGCGGCTCTTCGTCGCCACGCCGCCCGACGACGGCGACCGGTGGCCGACCGCGGTCCTGCCGGTGGCCGACGGCGACGCGGGCGATCTCGGTCGACTCCTCTCGGTCGGCCGGGACCCAGAGGGAGAGGTGTACGTCCTCACAGTGGGCGAGAGCGACGGCGGCCTCCACCGGGTCGTGCCCGCGGGGTGAACCGAGGGCAGTTCAGCGGACGACCGTGACCGGGACGGGGATCCGGTCGACGACCCGCTCGGCGACGCTGCCGACGAAGAACCGCTCGATGAGGTCCTGGCTGTGGCTCCCGAGGACGACGTGGTCGATGCCGTGTTCGTCGACGTAGGCGAGTATCTCCTTGGACGGCCGGCCCTTCACGATAGCGGTCGACAGGGTCGTCCCGTGTTCGGCGGCGAGGGCTTCGGCGTCGGCGAGAATCTCCTCACCCTCGGTCTCCCGCTGTTCGTAGATCTCCGAGAGCTTCACGCCGACGTACTTCTCGGGCTGATAGGTGACGGTCGTGTCGACGACGAAAAGCGCCGTGACCTCCGCCTCGGGGAACCGTTCGCAGGCGAAGGTCAGCGCCTCCTGCGAGAGCGTCGATCCGTCGTACGGGACCAGTACAGCGGTCATGACGCCATTTTTGGCGATGGGAACATTTAAACCCACCTCGCGCTACGGAGGAGGTTTAAATAGGATGATCAGGATGGTTCTTCGTATGTCAGAGTTTGGCATACTATCGCTCGTACCGCCGCTCCTGGCGATACTGCTCGCAATCGTCACCCGGAAGGCCGTCCTGTCGCTGTTCCTCGGCATCTGGGCCGGCGGCGTCATTGCCACCGGCAGCGTCGGGCTGGGACAGACCTTCGGCTGGATCGCCTCGGCCATCGGGGAGAGCACCTTCCACGCCCAGATCATCATCTTCACGCTGCTGTTGGGGTCGGCGGTGGCGATGATATGGCGGCTCGGCGGCTCCCACGCCGTCCGGAACTGGGCAACCGAACGAATCGACACCAAGCGGAAGGCCGGCGTCGCCGCGTGGCTGCTCGGCATCGTGCTGTTCTTCGACGACTACGCCAACACCGCCGTCGTCGGCAGCACGATGAAGGACATCTCGGACAACCTCGGCGTCTCCCGGGAGAAGCTGTCGTACCTCGTCGACTCGACGGCCGCGCCGGTGGCGACGCTGGCCATCTCCTCGTGGGTCGCCTTCCAGCTGTCGATGATCGAGTCGGGGTACGAGGCGACGGACCTCGCTGCCAGCGAGATACCGAACTCCTTCGAGGTGTTCCTGCAGTCCATCCCGTACAACATGTACTCGATTCTGGCCATCGTGATGGTCGGCATCGTCGTCCTCAGCCGACGCGATTACGGCGAGATGCTCACCGCCGAGCACCGTGCCGCCGAGACGGGAAAGGTGACCCGCGACGACGCCCGACCGATGCAGGACGTCGAGGCCGAACTCGGCGAACCGAACGTCGACGACCCGCGACTGACCTCGTTCGTCCTGCCCATCGTCGTACTCATCGGCGTCACCATCGGGTCGGCGCTGTACACCGGCTACTCGCCCGGCGCCTCGCTGTACGACATGGTCACGGGGGCCGACTACGCCCTGGCGCTCATCTTCGGCTCCTTTGCGATGGTGGCGACGACCTACACCATCGGTTACTACTACGACCTGCTGTCGCTGTCGGAGAGCGTCGACACCACCATCGACGGCTTCGGCATCATGCTGACCGCGGTCACCATCCTCGTGCTGGCGTGGGGCATTGGGAACGTCGTCGCCCCGGTCGAAGACGGCGGCCTCGGGACGGGTAACTACGTCAGCAGCGTCGTCGAGGCGTTCCTCACGCCCGAAATCCTGCCCGTGGTCGTCCTCTTTACCGCCGCGTTCATCGCCTTCTCGACCGGGAGTTCCTGGGGCACGATGGGCATCGTCACGCCCATCGCCGTCCCCGTCGCCTGGAACCTCACCGGGAGCCACACCATGGTCGCGGTGATGGTCGGGATGGTGTTCTCGGGCGCCATCTTCGGCGACCACTCCTCGCCCATCTCCGATACGACCGTGCTGTCCTCGACGTTCACCGGCGCCGACCTCGTCGACCACGTCCGCACCCAATTCTACTACGCGTTCACGGTCGTGATGGTGACCGCGGGGCTGATGCTGGTGTGGGGCTTCACCCGCATCACGCCGTTCGTGCTGCTCCCGGTTGGCGTCCTGGCGCTCGTCGCCCTCGTCTACGTTCTCTCCGATTTCGACGCCAGACGCCGCGGCATCGACCCCAAGGCCACGAGCGAACCCCGGGAAGTGGCACCGGGCGACGACTGAATCGCCCGCCTACGCTATCCCCAGCGTGCGCGTGCTCCCGTCGTCGAACTGGAGGGTGACGACGACGACGGCGTCCTCGTCGCTCGGGTCGACGAACTCCTCGACGCCGAGGTTGCCGCTCCCGCCGAACTCCCGCAGTACGACCCCGACTTCGCCCTGGAACGTCACCCGCGGTTCGGACCCGTCGAAGGTCGTCCCGCGGTCGACGAACGGTCGCCCGGCGAGGTCCCCGCGGGTCTGGACCGAGAAGTCCGTGACGGTCACCGCCTCGGTCGCCCGCAGGTCGAACGTTATCTCCCGGCCGCGGTCGCGGCCCGGGACGTTCCCGCTGTCGACCGACTCCTCGACGCCGGCGACGGCGTCGGCGCTGGTTCCCGGCGGCGGTCCCGGGCCTGGACCCGGGGGCGGACCGGTGCCGGGGTCGAGGTCGACAACGCGGACGTCGAAGTCGACGGTCCGCTGTTCGGCGCCGTCGCCGAAGCGGGCGGTGACGGTCACGGACTGACTCTCCGCGACGTCGTCGGGCGCGCGATAGACGAAGACGGCCCGGCCGTCCGGCCCGCTCGTCGGCCGCACCCGGTCGACCTCGCCCGGGCCGTCGGCGACCGACGCGGCCACGGGGACGCCGCTGACCGGGTTGTCGAACCGGTCGCGCGCCTCGACGGCGAGCCGCTGGCGGCCGGACTCGGGGACCGCCGTCGCGTTGCCCTCGACGTCGGTGAGGTAGGTCGCCGGTTCGCGGTCGGAGCCGTCCAGCGCCACCTCGCCGAGGTGGAGGTCGTAACTGCCGGGCGAGAGCGTCAGCGTCAACTCGCCGCAGGGGGCGGGTGGCTCGTCGGCACAGTCGATGCCGGTGACGTTGCCGCCGTTGGCCGCGAGTTCGGCCTCGAGAAGCCGCGTCCAGGTGTCGTTGCGGAGCCCCGTCGGGACGGTCAGGGTCACCGGCCCCGTGTCGTTGCGTACCGTCACGACCCGGACCGGCGCGCTCTCGGGTTCGGCGTTCACGCCGACGGTGCCGGCCCGCGACGCCGAGTACTCGCCGTCGATGGCGACCAGCGAGATGCGCCGGCCGTCGACCAGGTCCGTCCCCGTCAGCGGGACGCTCGCGTCGTCCTGGCGGTTGTAGACGACCCACGGCTCGTACACCGTCGTCGGGGCGTCGCCGTACTCGTTGTAGGCGGGGCTGTAGACGACGGTCCGCGTGGGAATCCGCCGGGTCGTGCCGTCCCAGTAGTCGCCCGTCTCGCCCGGCGCCCGCGCGTTCGCTATCGTCGCGTTCCGGGGGTCGGTCGTCCGGAGGCGGCCGCTGACCGGCGGTGGGTTGACGAACACGAGTCGCGGCGGATACCGGAGGCCGACCGCCACCGGCGTCGTCTCGCCGGTCCCGATTGCGGCGACCCGGTCGACCGTCGTCTCGAGTTCGACGAGGTCCGTCTGGAGGTCCTGGTTGTGCTGGAACTCCTGTTGGGCGTTCAGCGCCGGGATGGCCGTCGTCTGGAGGACCGAAAGCAGCAGCATCGCCACCGCGAGCATCAGCACCGCGCCGACGACGGGGGAGACGCCCCGGGCGTCGGCGCGGAGCGAGCGACCGGCGTCGCCCGCCGGCGAGTCGGTCGACCGAGTGCCGTCGTTTCCTGGCATCTCAAAACACCGTGAAGACGACGAGCGTCAGGATGACGAGCCCGATGCCATACTTGAGGCCGCTGTAGAGGCTGTTCTCGGCCAGCTTCCCCGCCAGCACGCCGCTGCCGAACCCCTGGACGAGCGCGGAGTGAAAGAGGAGGACCCGGAGCCGGTCGACGGGCACGTCCCCGAGGCTGATCGGGCCGGCGTCGGTGGCGCCCTCGGTCCGGACCGCCTCGATGGGCTCGAGGAAGTTCGCCGCCAGCAGGAGCACGACCAGCAGGTAGACGAGGAAGCCGACGACGACGATGACGAGGTACGACTGCAGCGTCTGTCGGCGCTCCCGGCGGAGGCGAGCGCGTTCGGCGGTGTCCGTCGCCGCGACCCCCAAAACGACGTGCAGGTCGCTCGTCGCGCGGCTCCCCTCGGCGACGAGGTTGACCGTCCGCGTCAGGGTCGGGGAGACGAGCCGGTCGCCGAACGCCTCGAAAGCGGCCGGGAGGTCTGCGTTCCACTCGATGTCGTTGCGGAGCTTCCGGAGCTCCTCGCCGAGCCGGCCCGACGTCGATTCGGTGACGATGTCCAGCCCGCGGGTCAGCGAGAGGCCGCGCCGGTTGCTCGCGGCCAGCAGCTGCAACAGGTCCGGGAACCGCCGCCGGAACGCCAGTTCCTGCCGGCGCCGCCGCTCGTAGACCACCGCGACGGGGGTCGTGGCGACGAGCAGCGGCGCGGCCGCCAGCACGGTCGTGACCGCGACGGGACGCGACAGCAGCGCCGGCAGCGTCGGGGAGACGACCCCCATCAGGACGCCGACGACCGGAACGGCGACGGCGACGGGGACCGAGAACACGAGCGCGCGCCAGGGGTCCTCGCGGATCCGCGTGACCTGCGCCCGGAGCCGGTTTCGGAGGCCCGTCAGCTGCTTGCTCCGCTGGTGGGACTGCCACCAGTCGGGAGCCGCCTCGGCCGTCGGCGGTGCGGGCGCCGCGTCGACGCTGGAGAACGACACGGGCCGCTCCTTGTACGGCTCGCTGACGACGTCGACGAACACGCCGAAGGCGACGAGTGCGAGCGGGACGATCAGGTAGACGAGCGCCGCCATGACGGTGAACGTCTCGACGCCGAGGAAGCTGATGACCAGGAGGACGACCAGCACGAACAGCGGGGCGGCGACGAGCCCGACGACGAAGATCTCGCTCAGAAGCTCCAGCCGCTCGATGAACGCCTCCTGCTGCTCGACGGCGGTGTCGAGCTGGGTGTCGATCTCCTCCCGGAGGAACGCCGAGAGGTCACCGCCGGTCTCCAGTATCGTCATGATGTCGTCGGTGAGTCGCCGGAGTTCCGCGCTCGGCGTGACCGACCGGAGGTTCTCCAGGCCGGTGTAGACGTTGTTGCCGAACATCTCCACGTCGCGGACCACCCGGTCGAACTCCTGGCCGACGGCGCCGTAGGTCTCCTTGGAGTCGGCCAGCCGGACGAGTATCCGGTCGAAGCTGACGCCCGCCCGCGACAGGGCGTACATGAACGTGACCGCATAGGGGAGATTGTAGTTGATGTTGCGGCGGCGTTGTGCGATTCGTCGCCGGAGCAGGAGGACGCGCCGCCAGGCCCAGTAGGCGCCGGCCCCCAGCAGGCCGGCGGCCGCCGACAGCACCGCCACGACCGCCGCAAGCGTCGTGACCGGGACGCCAGCACCGCGCAGCACCGCCGGCAGGACGCCGTACTGCGCCGCCCCCAGCAGGATACCGGCGGCGACGAGACCGACGAGGACGCCGGCGACCGCAATGTAGCACATCCTCGCGACCATCGAGGCGAGGTACTGGTCGTAGGTCCGTCGCATCCACGCCTGCGTGAGCCGGCGCTGGAACTCCGTGTAGGCCCCCTCGCGCTGCTTGAACCACGTCCGGACGGGCCCGTAGTGGTCCCTGAGGTCCGCCCGCTCGAGGGTCCGGAGGGCGGAACTCCGCTGGCCGGGGCGCTGGAACATCTCCTCGGGGTTCCGCTCGGCCTCCGGGGTCCCGCCGTAGGCTTCCCCGAAGGCCTCCTCGTCGAGCGTCACGTCGCGCCCGATGTCGCCGCCGGGATCGGTTCCGGGAGTCGGCGCCTCGTCGCCCGCGTCGCCGGTGGCCGCCTCCCCGGTCCCGGCGTCGGCCGGCGTCGACCGCTCGCCACCGCCGTCGTGCTCGTCCGCCATGGGTTACTCGCCCACCGGATACGAGAGTTCCGCCGGGTCGAGGCTGTCCTCCCGGATCCGTCGCACGACCGTCTCCGGGCGCCGGTGGAAGGTCCGGATGACGCGCCCGACGTCGTCGTGGTGGTTGATGTTCTCGCGGCGGAGGTAGCGCAGCACCTCCCGGCGGAGCGACAGTTCCCGCCGGAGGCGGTCGTCGTCCCAGCCGCGCTCGTACTTGATCTCGTCGAGCAGCAGCGACTCCCCCCGCTGTTCGAAGGCGTCGGTCGCCGGGTCGCGGGCGAAAACGTCCCGCGTCCGGACACCGTCGCCGTCCCGCCGGGGCGTGAGTTCGACCAGTTTGTGGTTCCGGCGAACCCGACCCTCCTCGGTGCGGACCTGCCGCTGGATCGAGATGACGTCGAGGCTGCCGATCATCTGTCCGGGGATGTTGAGCGGCTCGTTCTCGAGGCGGCGCATCGCGCTGTCGGCGGAGTCGGCGTGGAACGTCGTGTACGCCGTGTGGCCCGTCGAGATGGCCTGGAAGAACGTGAAGGCGACCTGGGGGTTGGCCCGTATCTCGCCGACCAGCAGGTACTCGGGGCGCTGTCGGAGCGCCGACTCCAGCAGGTCGAACATCGTAATCTCGCCCTGTCCCTCCGCCGTCGAGGACTCCCGCGTCACGTTCCGCACCCAGTTCTGGTGGGGGAGCCGCACCTCCGGGGTGTCCTCGATGGAGACGATCTTGTTGCCCGGCGGGATGAAGTACGAGATGGCGTTCAGACTCGTCGTCTTCCCGGAGCCGGTGCCGCCGGCGAACATCACCGACATTCCGTTCTCGACGAGCAGCCAGAGATAGGCCATCTGGTCGAGGCTGAACGTACCGAACTCGACGAGGTCGGTCGGCGTGAAGGGGTCCTCGGAGAACCGTCGGATGGTGAACGTCGACCCGCGGAGGCTGACGTCGGTCCCCAGCGTGAACTGCGCGCGCGAGCCGTCCGGGAGGCTCGCGTCGAGCAACGGGTCGGCGGCCGTCACGGACTTGCCGGCCCGCTGGGCGAGCCGCGTGACGAACGCGTCCAGTCGCTCCTCCGTGAACGTCAGGTTCGTCTCCAGATCCCGGTAGCCGCCGTGATAGACGTACAGCGGGACGCCCGCGCCGTCACAGGAGATGTCCTCGATCTCGGGGTCCTGCATCAGCGGATCGATCTTCCCGTACCGGACGAAGTCACGCCGGAGATAGTACACCACCCGCAGCAGCGTCGCCGACGGCACGGCCGCGGCGTGCTCGTCGAGGACGCGACCGATCTCCTCGTCGAACACGTCCCGGCGCTGTTCGTCGGCGCCGACGTCGCGGTGCATCAGGTCCTGCCGGAGCGTCCGCACCAGGTCCTCGCGGACGTACTCCTCGAACTCCGTCAGTCGGGGGTCGACGACGTGGTATCGGTACTCGTTCTCCGCCGGGTCGTAGATGATGGACGTGTACGAGTAGGGACGCCGCGACCAGTGCCACGAGACCGTCTCGTAGGTGTCGAGGTAGTCGAAGTCGAACCACCCCTCCCGGACCGTCTCGGGGTCGGGCGCCGACAGCCCCAGGTCGGCGGGATCGTAGGCCCTCTCGAAGTACGCCTCCACGTCGTCCAGAACGGTCCGCTGGACCTCCTGTCGCGGCGTCGTCGAGACGTCGCCCCGACCGCTCCGGAGGACGGCATCCATCGCTCGTTCCGCCACCGCCTCGTCGACCTCCTCGAGGACGAACCGCTCGCCCCCCTCGGCCCCCTCCTGGGTCGGGTCCTCCTCGCTCATGCTGTGGGGATGTCCCTACTGGAGAGGCCGCACGTAAAAAAGCCCGATTCCGGGGCCAGCGCCGGTGGGGACGGCGGCCCCATCGTCACGCCACCCGCTCGGCTTCGAGCGTGATTTCGGGGGCGTTCACGGCCCGGGAGACCGGACAGCCGACCTTCGCCGCGTGGGCCATCTCCCGAAACCGCTCGTCGTCGATGCCCTCGACCGTCGCCTCGGTTTCGAGGTCGATACGGGTGATGGTCGGTCCCTTCTCGTCGTCCATCTCGATGTGGCAGTCGGCCGTCGTGTGCACCCGGTCGGGTTCGTGGCCTGCCCCCTCCAGGCGGTTGGCCAGCGCCAGCGAGTAACAGCCCGCGTGGCCGGCCGCCAGCAGTTCCTCGGGGTTGCTCTTTTTCGGCTCGTCGGCCTCGAACCGGGACCGGAAGGTGTAGCGGCCCTGCCAGGCGCCGCTGCCGAGTTCCAGTTCGCCGTCGCCGTCGTGGACGCCGCCGCGCCAGGTCGCCTCGGAGCTCCTGACAGGCATAAATGTTCTATCAGAAACAACACGCCAGGGGTATTCAACCTTCGGGGCCGACCGCGCCACGGCAGGTCGTCTTTTCAGGCCGGTGGTCGAAGGGGCAATCATGGAGCCCGTCGTCGTCCTCACGGTGGGACTCGCCGTCGCCGCGGTCGTCGTCGCCGCACTCCACCAGTGGATCCTCGACTCGCCGCTCCTCGAACTCGGCGAGGTCGCGTGGTTCCCCGCGTCGGGCGAACTCTCGGCGGCGCGGGCACTCGCCAGGGGCGCGGTCGGGGCGGTCCTCCCGACGGCCGCCACGGTCGTCGCCGCGCTGCTCGTCCTGACGGCACCCTTCGCCGTGTGGGTGTGGGGCGTGGTCGGCCTGCTCGCGGCGACCGTCACCCTCTCGCCTCTCCTCGCGGTGTATCGCTACGAGGCCCGGCCGCCGACACCCGAGGAGGCGGCGGTCGTCGAGACCCTTCCCGCCCTGACGTGCGAGGTAGTGGTCGTCACCGACACGACGGACGGCCCGGTGAACGGCTACGCCATCGGCGGCCCGTTCCGGGACGTGATCGGCGTCAGCGAGTTCGCACTCGAGTACCTCCCGGCCCCGCAGGTGGCCGCGCTGCTCGCCCACGAGGCCTGCCACCACGGGGAGCGACACGTCCTGCTCCGGGGCGGCGTCAGCGTGGCCGTCCTGGGAGCGGGTGCGGCGGTCGTGACGGCGCTCTTCGACGCGCTCGTCCCGGCGGCGGCCGCGGCCCTCCTCGCGGCCGTCGCCGTCGAGCGCCTCGTCGCCTACCGGACCATGCGACGTCTCGAGTTCCGGGCCGACGCCGTCGCCGCACGCCGCACGTCGGTCGATGCGATCGTTTCGCTTCTGACCGCGCTGGACGACGCCGCCGGCACCGACCAGGCGCGGGTCCACCCGGTGTTGCGACTGTTCTCGACGCACCCCACCTACGCCGCCCGCATCGCACGGCTCCGGCGCCGGACGCCGGACGAGGGGGAGGGCGCGCCGACGCCGGGGTGAGAGTGGAGGCGCTGCTCGAGGGTTCGAACGTCGGAAGAAGTAGTCCCGGGAGGATTCGAACCTCCGTTGTGGGCCCCAGAAGCCCACGTGATTGGCCACTACACTACGGGACTGCCTGCGGAGGAACGAACGCCGCGATGCTATTTATGATTGTCGTGTTCGCCCGACCCCTCGACGCCGCTCGACGGCGCGGGCGGTTCGAAGTGTTCCCGACGGTGACAGTTCGCACAGAGCACGCGACACCGAGCCATCTCTGATTCGACGTCCGCTTTCGGACGCCCGTCGGCGACCATGCGCGCGATACTGGCGTTCTTGTCCTCAGTGACGTGGTGGAAGTCGAGTACCGCGGGGTCGTCCTCGTCACATCGCTCACAACCGCCACTCGACTGCTTCCGCTCGTGAACCCAGCGGCGGAGCGCCTCCGTCGGCGGAGTGTGGTGTTCTCGTCGATGGCAGTTCGCACAGAGGACGTCGCAGTTGGCCATCTCGTCGGCGAGGGAATCCCTTCCGTGACCGTACGTGACCATCGTCCCGACGTCCATCGTCTTCCCCGCGTCCTCGCGGTGGTGGAAGTCGAGCACCGCGGGGTCGGATCGCCCACAGTGCGCACAGCCCCGTTCCTCCTTTCTCTCGTTGACCCAGCGTCTGAGCCTCGCCCGGCGGCGAAGCGTCCGCTCGGTGTTGTGCTCCCGGTTGCGGTAGTGCCACCGCTGGTCGACCGACAGTTCCGCCCACGACCGGCCGTCCGGGAGCTCCACGTCGCCGGGCTTCGGCCCGACCCGCGTGCCGGTCGAGGGGTTCGTCTCCAGTCCCGCCGCCTCCTTGGCCGCGTTCCAGCCGCCCAGTTGCCGTATTATCGTCGCCGATGCCGGCTGCAACCCGAGTTCCTCGTACGCCGCTTTCGTCGGCGACTCGCCGAGTCGTTCGGCGGCCTCCCGGAGCGCGTCGAGACACTCGGCCTCCGACGTCGCCATACGGTCGCTTCCCGCGGCATCGTACAAAAGGCCGGCCACGGAGTGAAAGTGCCGCGTGGCGTCGGCCCCTCGACGCGGGACGAACCGACACCGACATACCGCCGCCGCGGGCATCCACGGGTATGTACGTCGGTCGATTCATCGTCGTCGCACCGGACCGGGCCGCCTACCGGGTCTCCTCGCGGTCGTTCCCGAACCGGCAGGTCGTCGACCGCGACGGGACGCTCACCGTCGCGCCGACCGCCGACGCCCCGGCGACGGACAACCCCTACATCTCGTACAACTGCCTGCGGACGACCGCCGACGGCGAGGCGGCCGTCGTGGGCAACGGCACCCAGGTCGACCCCATCGTCGAGAAACTGGAGGCGGGCTATCCGGCCAGGGACGCGCTGGCGGAGACGCTGCTCGCGCTGGACTACGAGAAGGACGACTACGACACGCCCCGCATCGCGGGCGTCGTCGGCGCCGAGAGCTACGTCGGCATCGTCCGCCGGGACGCCCTCCTCGTCCACGCCGTCGAGGAACCGACGCTCGTGGCCACCTACGAGAAGGACCGACCGGAAGCGGTCGACCTCGAGACCACCGACCCCGCCGAGATGGCTCGGGAACTCTACGAGTTCGACCTCGAACACCCGGTGTGTGCGGCCGCCGTCGCCGAGACTGACGACGGCTTCACGACCGACTTCTACAACGGGCCCCAAGCGTAAGGGGGTGCGGCGCCTACCGTACGCCGATGTCCGACATCGACATCGACCTGGAGGAGGCGCTGGGCGGCGGCGACGCGAGGATGAAGACGAAGCTCCCGGGGCTGGAGGTGACGACCCAGCTGGCCGAGGCCGACCCCGAAGAACTGGAGCGGCTCCACCGCGCACAGCTGACGTTCGCCCTCGAACACGCCGAGGACGCCAAGGAAGCCTCCCGGATGTGAGCCCGCCGTCGGCAATGGCGGCCACGCCAGCATGACGAGCGCGGGGGACCGCCAGCCCTTAGCCGAGGCCGTCCCAAGACCCGACGCATGCTAGTGGGCGTCATCTCCGACATCCACGCCAACCGGGTCGCCCTCGAGGCGGTGCTCTCGGACATGCCGGACATCGACGCCGTGGTCTGTGCCGGCGACGTGGTCGGCTACAACCCCTGGCCGGCCGACTGCGTGGACGAACTCCGCGACCGCGAGGTGCCGACGATTATGGGCAACCACGACCGCGCGGTCGTGACGGGGACCGGGTTCGCCGGTAACGGCATGGCCGACGCCGGCGTCGAACACGCCCGCGAGGAACTCGACGAGGCACGAATCGAGTGGCTCGCCGACCTGCCCGACGAGCGGCGCTGCTTCGACGGCCGGATGAAGGTCGTCCACGGCCACCCCGACGACCCGAACCGCTACACGTACCCGGCGCTGTTCGCCGAGCGCCTGCTGGAGGGCGAGGACGTCCTCGTGATGGGCCACACCCACGTCCAGGCCCACGAGCGGTTCGACGACGGCGTCGTGATGAACCCGGGATCAGTGGGCCAGCCCCGCGACGACGACCCGCGGGCGGCCTACGCCGTCGTCGACCTCGACGCCCTGACGGTCGAGGAACGGCGCGTCGAGTACGATGTCGAGCGCGTGGTCGAGGCCGTCGAGGCGGCCGGCCTGCCGCGGGACACCGGCCAGCGGCTGAAAAAGGGCCGATAGCTAGTCCGCGGCCCCGAGCGGGCCCCGCGGCGACAGCGACGCCGAGAAGTGCCGCAACTCGGGCGTCGCCGGTTCGCTCGTGAGTTCCATGCCCGGAACCGCCTCCCGCCGGTCGTAGACGGCGGCGACGGTGTCGGCGACGTGCTCGAGGTGTTCCAGCCCGTAGGTCCGCCGCGGCAGCGCGAGCCGGACGAGTTCCGGCCGGTCCGTCCCCGGGAAGGCGAAGCTCCCGAGTTCGACGCCGCGGACCGCCCCCTCGAGGTAGCACTCACAGACCAGCGCCTGCCCGGGGAAGGCCTCGTCGTCGATTTGCGGCAGGAACCGCCCGGCGTCGACGTAGACGGCGTGGCCGCCGAACGGCTGGTAGACGGGGACGCCAGCCGCGACGAGCCGGCGACCGAGTTCGGCGACCCCCTCCAGGCGGTCGGTGACGTAGCGGCGCTGGACCGCCTCCCGGAGGCCGACCGCCATCGCTTCCAGGTCCCGGCCCGCCAGCCCGCCGTAGGTCGGGAACCCCTCGTAGAGGATGGCCCGCTCCTTGCACCGTTCGAAGAGGCCCTCGTCCCGGCAGGCGACGAAGCCGCCGACGTTCGTCAGGGCGTCCTTCTTGCCGCTCATCGTCACCGCGTCGGCGTACGAGAGCTGTTCGCGGGCGATATCGGCAATTTCGGCGTCGGCGAACTCGTCTTCGCGGGCGCCGACGAAGGCGGCGTTCTCGGCGAACCGGCAGGCGTCGATAACGAAGGTGGCGTCTATCTCGTCGGCGAACGCCGCGACGCGGCGGGTGTTCTCGACGCTGACCGGCTGGCCCGCCATCGAGTTGTTCGTGATGGTCAGCAGAATCACCGGAACGTTCTCGGCGCCGGCCTCGTCGACGACCGACCGGAGCCGGTCGAGGTTCATGTTGCCCTTGAACGGGTGGTCGGCGTCGGGGTCCAGGCCGACCGAGAGCGGGCAGTCGGCCGGCTCGGCGCCCTGGTTTGCGACGTGGGCCCGCGTCGTGTCGAAGTGGGTGTTGTTGGGGACCACATCGCCATCGTCGAGCAGCGCGCCGAAGAGGACGTTCTCGGCGCCGCGGCCCTGGTGGGTCGGTACTACTCGCTCGAAGCCCATCACCGCCTCGACGGCGTCGCGGAACCGCTCGAAGGACCGGCTGCCGGCGTAGGACTCGTCGCCGCGGTGCAGCGCCGCCCACTGGTCGTGGCTCATCGCGCCGGTGCCGCTGTCGGTCAGGAGGTCGACGTAGACGTCCTCGGCGTCGAGGCCAAAGACGTTGTAGCCGGCGGCCTCCAGTGCCGCCCGCCGCTCGTCGGCGTCGGGCAGCCGGACCGGCTCGACGACCTTCGCCTTGTAGTTGCGCACGTCCGGGCAACCGCCGTCCGCCGGCAAAAAACTCGGTGCGGGCGTCGGTACACGAACGGACGACTCTGTCGGTCGGTAGCCGGGACTGGAGGCGGCAGGCCGTTTCAGCGGAAGACCGACTGCGCCCGGAGACGCGACGTGCGAATCAATCGCTCGCCTCGGTCTCCTGGCTGTATGCCCAGTAGAGGAACAGTCCGACGAACGACAGTCCAGCGACGCCGGCGAGGAGGTCCGATACGAATCGTGGAAGCGAGAGAACCGTCGCCGCTCCCGCGATGCCGTACGCGAGCAACGCGGCGACACCAACCATCGTGAACGTGAGTTCCGACCGGGAGAGTCGGTCGGCGTAGTACCCGTATCCGCCGAGACCGGCCACCACCACGCCGAAGACGACGGCCACGAACTGGAGTTGGGGGCTTCCGAGCCAACTCATGGCGGGCCATCGTTACGGATAACTGGAAAGTGTTCCGTTCACTTCGACCGACCCGGAGTTCCGTCAGAACATCCGCGAGCGACCGCAGGGAGCGAGCGGTGAACCGGCCGGGAACGTGCGAACGGCGAGCGCGAGGTGCGAGCCGTGAGCGGTGAGCAGCCGGGACGGTAGTTTTTCCCCACGTTTTTGCGACTTGTGCGGGACCGAAGGTCCCGCTCACCGCGCGAACGGCGACGTAGTCGCCGTGAGCAGAGTAGTGGTTCCGCGCCCACGGCGCGGAACCCGAAGGAGTAAAAAGTGGGTTTCAGACCGCGTCCTGCATGATATCCAGGGCCTCCTCGCGGTCCTCCCAGTCGACGAAGACGGCGACGGAGGTGGCGCTGGTGATGAGGTCGTAGATGGTGATGTGGGCCTCGGAGATGGGCGCGATGATGTCCTGGAGGACGCCGGACTGGTTGGGCAGTTGGCCGCCCGTCACGCGGATGACGGCGACGTTGTCGTCGACGGTGACGCTGGAGAGGGGTTCGGCGTCGATGACGGCCTGGTGGAGGACGTTCTCGGCGTGTTCGGCGACCTCCTCGTCGATGTAGAACGTGACGGAGTCCATGCCGCTGGAGACGGCGTCGACGTTGATGTCGGAGTCGGACAGCGCCACGGAGAGTTCCGAGAGGATGCCGGGCGTGTTCCGGATGGCACGGCCGGCGACGGTGATGCAGGCCAGCGGCGTCTCCCGGAGGTCGATGAGGTTCTCGAACTGGCCCTCGATGGTGGTGCCGCCCTCCAGCAGATCGCCGTGCTGGTAGTGGGCGACGCGGACGACCATGTCGCCGGTCTTGTACGACAGCGCCGACGGCGCGACGACTTCGGCGCCGCGGAAGGAGAGGTTGCGGAGTTCGTCGACGGTGATC
Organism: Natronomonas marina; assembly: GCF_024298905.1. NCBI lineage: Archaea > Methanobacteriati > Methanobacteriota > Halobacteria > Halobacteriales > Natronomonadaceae > Natronomonas > Natronomonas marina. The sequence goes on along the minus strand of NZ_CP101154.1, from coordinate 3,777,578 downwards.
TCGCCGACGTTGCGCGCGCCCTCGACGACGCGTGGATCGCCCGTCATCACGCCCTCGACGTCGGTGATGATGACGACCTCGTCGGCCTCCATGTAGTTGCCCATCATGAGGGCGGTGGTGTCGGATCCGCCGCGGCCGAGCGTGGTCACGTTGCCGGCGTGGTCCTGGGCGACGAAGCCGCTGATGACGGGAACGTAGCCGCTGGCCGCCATGTCGGCGGCGAGTTGCTTGGCGCGGCGGCGCGTCTCCTCGACGTCGACCTCGCCGTGCTCGTCGGTGATGACGGGCCACTCGTCCATGCCGGGTTCGACGAACTTCGCGTCGACGCCGCGAGCGCCCAGCGCGGCCTTCAGCATCCGGACCGAGGTGCGTTCGCCCATCGAGACGATCTCGGCCTCGTCGGCCTCGTCGGCCTCGAAGGTGATGGCGTCGAGCAGGAAGTCCGTCGTCGAACCCATGGCAGAGGCGACGACGGCGACCTCGTGGCCCGCCTCGACGGCCTCGGTGATGGAGTCGGCCGCCCGGTTGACGCGGTCGCCGTTGCCGAGGCTCGTTCCCCCGAACTTGGCGACTACGCGCATGCTCTCACCCGCTGTACGGTGTACTCTCTCATACCCGCGGGTAGCCAGTCGCGGGAGATAATCCTGTTCATCTCTGGAAGGTTTGCCAACGGCCTGCCTTCCGGCGATTATTGCAGCACGAGGTCGCGGGCGGTCCGGGAACGTCCCCGACACGTCCGGGGAAACCCGGTGCCGCGACGGGGAAGTTTAATCCGGCTGAGTGCGATATGGGATGACATGGAGATACGGGACGCCGTCGAGGCGGACGCCGAGCGGCTCGCGGCGCTGACCGGCGCGCCCGCCGACGTCATGCGGAACCTGGTCCACGACCGGACGGTCCGGGTGGCGGACGACGGCGGAGTCGAGGGGTTCGTCAGCTACGACGCCACCGACCGGACCGTCCATGTGACCCAACTCGAGGGCGACCCAAAGCTGTGCGAGCGACTGCTCGAGGAGCCGACCCGCTTCGCCAGCCAGGAGGGTATGGACGTCGAGTTGCTGGTCCCGGAGGGCGACGAGGCGACCCGGGAGGCCATCGAGGCCAGCGACTTCGACGAGTACGGCCCCGGGCCCCGCTTCGACGGCACGCAGACGACGCGCTACCGGTGGGAGCCGCCGGAGTGATCAGAGCCGGCGGTCGATGACCGCCTTCGCCTCCGTGGCGGCCTGCTTCCAGCCGTAGCCCTCCTCGTAGACGTGCCTCTTCGAGTCGACCAGTTCCTCCGGCGTCGACTCCTCGAAGCCGCCGCGGGCCCACGTCCCCGACGCCTCCAGCCACTCGACGGTGTTCTCGTGGGCCTCCTCCCAGGAGAGCCCCACCATCTCGTAGAACGCCAGCATTGCGAACACCGAGTGGTCGTGGGCACCGGGGACGCTGCCCTTCTCGTAGATGGTCTTCAGCGGCTCGAAGGTCGGCTGGGCGACCCGCTCTTTGAACTCCTCGGGGTCGAGCAGGCGGAGGTGGCCGTCCTCCTCGACGACCCGCTGGTCGCTTCGGAGCCGCGACAGCACCGCGGCGTGCAGGCCGCTCCAGCGGCCGGGGGCGTCCTCCCGGAGGGCCTCCTCGTCGTCGAAGGTCCGCACCGAGAGCGCCGACAGCAGGTCCGTGTAGGCCTTCTCGACGTCGACCCGGTCGACGCCCTCGAACTCACAGCCCGGATCGTGGAGGTTGCTCGTCGTCCGACAGCCCGGACAGCGGTACCTGAGGCGCACGGCTGTTCGTTCGGTGAGCGGCCGCGAGTATAGGCGTGTCGACTGCGAGCCCGGGCGGTTGGTTCCGTCCGCACAGCGTACGACAAAAATCATGTTCGAGCGTCGCCTCGGGACCGGTATGGCCACACTCCGGAGTCCGAGTCGAGAGCCCGCGTCGGTGCTCGAAGCCCTCCTGTTGGGCCTCGTCGCCGGCCTCGTACTCGTCGACGTGGCGCTGCTCGCCGGTGCGCCGACCGTGCTGCCCGCGGAATCGGTCCGACTCCTGCTCGCCGTCGGCGCCTTCGGCGTGCCGGTGCTCGGGGCGGTACTCGGCGTCGTCGATGCGCGACGCTACGCGGTCGGCGCCGTCGTCTCGATGCCGCTGGTCGTCCTGTACGCCTACACGAGCCTGCTGCTCCCGTGGACGCAGCTCTCGTACTACGCGGGTCAGGTCGGACTCGAACTGTTCCTCGGCGTGCCGGTCGTCGGCGAACCGATGGCACTCGCGCTGTTCGGCGGCTTCACGCTCTCGGAGGCGACGCCGCGGGCCGCCTTCCGGTATCACTACGCCGTCGTCGGACTCGGCGTCGTCGGGACGCTCGCCGTCGCTGTCTCCCTGTTCCGTCGTCGTTCCGCTCGAACGGCGCAGTCCCCCGGCGGGTAGTTCGCCCACGGTCCACCGCGGGACGGGCCTCGGGGTCGGTGCGTTTATCGGCGCCGCCGCGATACCGGTGGGTATGGAGCGGCTCCACGCCCGGTACCCATTCCTCGAGGCCTCCAGGGAGGCCGTCGAGGCTGCCGACGTCGACCTCGCGTCGCTCGTCGCCGAGGGCGGCCCGGCCGTCGAGCGCGGCCGCGAGCGGGTCCAGCGGGCGCTGCTGGAGGGGACCACCGACGCCGCGGAGCCGCGGGCCTACAGCGACCGCGCGGAACTGCTCTCGTACCCGATTGCGCGCGTCCTCGTGTCCCTGCTGGACGTGCCCGGCGCCGTCGAAAAGTACGCCGCGGCCGAGGCGGCAACCGCCCGCGAGCGGTTCGTCGACGACTTCGAGAGCGACATCGAACTGAAGAGCGCCGGTGACGAGCGGCTCACCCTCGATGGCCTGCTCTCGGACTTCGGGCTGTCGGGCGGGGTGACGCCGGTCGGCGACGGCCGGTTCGACGTCGTCGTCACCGCCTACCTGCGGCTCGCGGGGTCGCTGGACGGCGACGAGTGGCGGCTCGTCACCCGGCCGCTGGCCGACGGGACGGTCCCCGTCGACCGCCCGGAGCTGTACACGATGCTCCGGGAGGCGGTCCGGCGTCGCGTCGCCGAGGGGCTACCGCTGTCGGTCCCCGACGCCGTCGCCGACCCTCTCTCGGCGGAACTGACCGCGATCCGCCGCAGCGTCGCCGACATCGACCCGCCGACGTCGTTCGAGACGGCAGCGCCCGGCCTCTTTCCGCCCTGTATGCGGGCGCTCCTGTCGCGGGCCCGCGACGGCGAGACGCTGCCCTCCCACTCCCGGTTCGCGCTCGTGTCATTCCTCGTGGCCGCCGGTCTTGATGCCGAGGAGGTCACCGAACTGTGCGACGTCTCCGGGGCGGCCGCCGACGCCGTCGAATCGCAGGTCGGGCGACTCCGCGACGAGGACGGCGCCGTCGCCGCGCCGCCATCGTGTGCCGTGATGGTCGAGTACGGCGACTGCGTGAACAAGGACGACCTCTGTGAGACGATCCCGCACCCGCTGTCGTACTACGAGCGGAACCTGGAACGGACCCCCGACGACCGGATCGCGGACTGGCGCGCTCAGTGACGGCGCGACAGGCCGAGGCCGATGAGCGACATGAAGACGATGAAGAAGCCGACGGCACCGACGAGCGCGAGGCCGCCGTCGGCGGAGAGCCCGCTGTCGTTGTAGGTGAGACCGATCCCGATGATGATCGCGGCGAGCGTCCCGACGCCGACGAACGCGACCGCGGCTTCGACGGCGGCATCCCGGTCCATGCTCGCCCCTGCGATTGTAGCCGGGAAAAGGGCTTCGAAGCCGCGCTCCGCGTCGCCGACGGGTCGGGCGGCGTCCGTCGGGGGCGCCGCACCGGGGTTCCGTCGATGTCGGTCCCGCTACGCCGCACCCGAGACCCCCACCAAGGAACGGTCACGATCGGAACACGGGAGCGCCTTATTTCACCACCGTATACGAAGCCGGTTTATATCACTGCGGCATACGTTCGACCACACGGGGAGACAGCGACATTTCACGGATGATCGAACTGGAACGGAAGCTCTTTCGCCGGGCGGTCGAGGCCGCTGGCCACTCGATATACTTCACCGACGCGAACGGCGTCATCGAGTACGTCAACCCGGCCTTCGAGGAGACGACGGGCTACACCGCCGAGGAGGCGATCGGCAAGACGCCGCGTATCCTGAAATCCGGCGAACACGACCGGGCGTTCTACGAGGAACTCTGGGAGACGATACTGAGCGGCGAGGTCTGGCGGAACGAACTCGTAAACGAGCGGAAGTCCGGCGAACAGTACGTCGTCGACCAGACCATCGCGCCGGTGACCGACGAGACGGGGGAGGTGTCGCACTTCGTCGCCATCAACGTCGACGTGACCGACCGCCGCACCTACGAACGGCATCTCGAACGACAAAACGAGCGGCTCGACGACTTCGGCTCGATCCTCAGCCACGACGTCAAGAACCTGCTGACGGTCGCCGAAGGCAACGTCGACCTCGCCAGGGAGACCGGCGACCTCTCGTATCTGGACCGCGTCGACGACGCCCACTCGCGGATGCGCGAACTGGCCGAGGAACTGCTCGCGCTCGCCCGGGCGGGCGAAACCGTCGAGGAACGCGAGCGGGTCGCCCTCGACGCCGTGATAGCGGACGCGTGGTCGACGACCGCGACGCCGGAGGCGACCCTGCAGATCGAGACCGGCGGCGTGGCGGTTCGTGCCGACGAGGACCGACTGCTGCAGGTCTTCGAGAACCTGTTCCGAAATGCCGTCGAACACGGCGACTCCAACGTGACGATCCGCGTCGGCGTCGAGGACGGCCGCCTGTACGTTGCCGACGACGGACCGGGGATCGCCCCGGAAGAGCGGGGCAAGGTGTTCGAGAAGGGGTACACCACGAGCGAGGAGGGAACCGGATACGGCCTCACGCTCGTCGAGAACGTCGTCGAAGCCCACGGATGGGACGTCGACGTGACCGAAAGCGAGACCGGCGGCGCCCGCTTCGAGATCGCGGGCCCGACCTTCGAGGAGTAGCGCTGCCGACAGCTACCGGGGGGTGAGTCCAGAGGTGAAACGGAGGTTGGAGACGTTAGAACGGTCCGCAGCGTCCGAAAAGTAGTGAAACGTCGAGCGACTCATTAGCGTTCAGCCCCTACGTTTCGACTGGAATGACGCACCCCGAACACACGGCCGCGTCATCGGACTCGTCCCGTCGGCGCCCGCTGGCGCCCGACACCCGACTGCTCGAGGACCGGTCGGCCCGGGCCTGGACCGAGGCGATGGCCGTCCGTCCGCTCGGCCGCGGCCGCTACGCCGTCGACAGCGCCTCCGGCGCGACGTACGTGGTCTCGCTGCCGCGGAGCGACTGCACCTGCCCGGACCACGAGATTCGCGGCGAGCGCTGCAAGCACCTCCGCCGGGTCGCCATCGAGGTGACCGAGGGCCGCGTCCCGCCGCCCGGAAAGCGCCGGGGCGACTGTGCGATCTGTGGCCGCGAGTCGTTCGTCCCCGAGGAGGGCCCCGCCGTCTGTGGGGACTGCTGGCTGGAGCGCGGCGACTTCGCCACCGACCGCGAGACGGGCGACACCGTCGTCGTTTACCGGCTGACCGGCGAGCGGGCCGACGAGCGGTTCATCGAGGCCGCCGACTGTACGGTCGCCGACTACCCCGCCAACGACGGCTACCCGGCCGACGACCCGGTCGTCGAGGTCGTCTACCCCTTCGACGGCGACGCCGACCTCGACGAGCGGCGGCGCTACGCGTTCCCCTACTCTCGGCTCGCGGTCCGCGACCAGGCGCTCGTCGAGTGAACCCGTCACCCGAACGGCAATTCCTGCGAGTTTTTAACCCCGGCGGGCGAGGGGTCACCAACGAATGGTCGTTGGAGACATCGCAACCGGGACGGAGGTACTGGTCATCGGCGCCGGGCCGGGCGGCTACGTCGCCGCGATCCGCGGCGGACAGCTCGGGCTGGACGTGACGCTGGTCGAGAAGGACGCCTACGGCGGCACCTGTCTGAACGACGGGTGCATCCCGTCGAAGGCGCTTATCCACGGGACGGGGCTGGCCCACGAGGCGGGCAACGCCGAGGAGATGGGCGTCCACGCCGACCCCGCCGTCGACATGCAGGGACTCGTCGACTGGAAGGACGGCGTCGTCGACCAGTTGACCGGCGGCGTCGAGAAGCTCTGCAAGGCCAACGGCGTCAATCTCGTGCCCGGCCGCGCGGAGTTCGCCGACGAGAACACCGCCCGCGTCGCCCACGGCGGCGAGGGCCAGGGCAGCGAGTCCATCGAGTTCGAACACGCCGTTGTCGCAACGGGCAGCCGCCCCATCGAGGTTCCCGGCCTGGAGTTCGACGGCGAGCGGATTCTGGACTCCGCCGACGCCCTCGCCCTGGAGTCGGTCCCCGACTCGATGCTCGTGGTCGGCGGCGGCTACATCGGCATGGAGCTGTCGACGGTGTACGCGAAACTCGGCACCGACGTCACGGTCGTCGAGATGCTCGACGACATCCTCCCCGCCTACGAGGACGACGTAACGCGGGTCGTCCGCGAGCGGGCGAAGTCGCTCGGCATCGACTTCCACTTCGGCGAGACCGCCACCGGCTGGGAGGAGGCCACCGGCGAGGCGGTCGTCACGACCGAGACCGAGGACGGCGACACCCGCGAACACGTCGCCGAGAAGGTGCTCGTCGCGGTCGGCCGGGAGGCCGTCACCGACTCGCTCGGCCTGGAGAACGTCGGTCTCGAACCGAACGACGACGGCACGCTCGACACCGACCACCAGGCCCGCACCGACGTCGAGAACGTCTTCGCCGTCGGCGACGTTGCCGGCGAGCCCATGCTCGCACACAAGGCGTACAAGGAGGGTCACGTCGCCGTCGAGGTCATCGACGGCCAGCCGGCCGCGCTGGACTACCAGGCCGTCCCCGCGGCGGTGTTCACCGACCCCGAAATCGGGACCGTCGGCATGACCGAAGCGGACGCCGAGGAGGCCGGCTTCGACCCCGTCGTCGGGCAGATGCCGTTCCAGGCCTCCGGGCGCGCGCTCACGCTCGGCGAGGACGACGGCTTCGTCCGCATCGTCGCCGACGCCGACACCGAGTTCGTCCTCGGCGCCCAGATAGTCGGCCCGGAGGCCGCCGAACTCGTCGCCGAGGTCGGACTGGCAATCGAGATGGGCGCCCAACTCGAGGACGTCGCCGCGACCATCCACACGCATCCGACGCTGTCGGAGGCCGTCGGGGAGGCGGCCGCCAACGCCCGCGGCGAGGCGGTCCACACGCTGAACCGCTGAACCCGCCGCCTACGGGTCGAGTATCTCGACGCCGTCGCCCGTGCCGACGTGGATCTCGTCGGCGAGGTCGACGAACAGGCCGTGTTCGACGACGCCCGGAATCCCCGCCAGTCGCGCGGCCAGCGACGCGGGGTCGTCGATGGCTCCGAACGCACAGTCGACCACCAGGTTGCCGTTGTCGGTGACGACGGGACCGTCCTTCCGCTCGGCGTCGCGGAGTCGTGGCTCGCCGCCCAGTTCCTCGATCCGCCGCTCGACGACGGGGACGGCGTCGGACAGTACCTCCAGCGGTACCGGCAAATCCAGTTCGTCCGACCGCTTCGAGGCGTCGACGACGACCAGGAAGCGGTCGGCGGCGGTGTCGACGAGTTTCTCGCGGGCGTGGGCCGCGCCGCCGCCCTTGAGGAGGTGTCCGTCGGCCACCTGGTCGGCGCCGTCGATGGCGACGTCCGGGACCGCCTCCTCCAGCGTCGTCAGCGGAATCCCTGCCTCGCGGGCGAGCCGTCTTGCGCCGTGGGAGGTCGGAACACCGTGGACGTCGAAACCGGCGTCGACGCGCCGCCCGAGTTCCCGGATGGCGGCGGCAGCCGTCGAGCCGGTGCCGAGGCCGACGACCGCCCCGTCCTCGACCGCGTCGGCCGCGCTCTCGCCCGCGCGGCGCTTCTGGTCCTCCGTGCCGCCGGACTGTTTCATGGGCGGACATGGCGCCGAGGTCGAAAAAGCCCTTGCGGTGGTGCCCGCGGCGCGACGAATAGGTTTTCACGGCGGCGCGCGACGACGCCCACATGTTCGGAACGAGCGGCATCCGGGGACCGGTCGGCGACGAGGTGACCGCGGAGTTGGCGCTGCGGGTCGGCCGCGCCGTCGGGGCCGAGACCGACCGCGTCGTCGTCGGTCGGGACCCCCGGACCAGCGGCGAACTCCTCGTCGACGCCCTGGCGGCCGGTCTCCGGGAACTGGGAACCGACGTCGTCGACCTCGGGGTGGCCGCGACCCCGACCGTCGCCCGCGCCGTCGGCTGGGAGGACGGCGACGCCGGCGTCTCGGTCACCGCCAGCCACAACCCCGCGACCGACAACGGCCTGAAACTGTGGCAGCCCTCCGGGCAGGCCTACGACGCCGAGGGCCGCGAGCGAATCACCGAGCGGGTCGAGGCCGACGACCCGGCGCTGCAGCCGTGGGACCGCCTCGGCGACCGGCGGCGGGCGGACGCAACCGACCGCCACGTCGCGGCGCTCGTCCGGTCGGCCGACCCCCTCGAGTTGTCGGTCGCCGTCGACGTCGGCAACGGCGCCGGCGGCGTGACCGCCGACGCACTCGTCGAGTTGGGCTGTCACGTCGAAACGCTGAACGCACAGCCCGACGGCCGCTTCCCGGGACGACCCTCCGAGCCGACCGCCGAGAACTGCACGGCGCTGTCGACGCTGGTCGCCGAGGGCGACTACGACCTCGGGGTCGCCCACGACGGCGACGCCGACCGGACTCGCGCCGTCGCCGGCGACGGGACCTTCCTGTCGGGGGACGCCCTGCTGGCGCTTTTCGCCGCCGATGCCGCCGAACCGGGCCAGCGAGTCGCCGTCCCCGTCGACACCAGCCTCGCCGTCGAGGACTACCTCGCCGAACGGGACGTCGGCGTCACCCGGACGCCGGTCGGCGACGTCTACGTCGCCGAGGCCGCGACCGACCCCGACGTGGCCTTCGGCGGCGAACCTTCGGGCGCGTGGATATGGCCGGAGGCGACGCTGTGTCCGGACGGGCCGCTCGCCGCCGTCAGGCTGGCGGAGATGGCCGCCGAGGAGCCGCTCGCCGAACGGCTCTCGCGGATTCCCACCTACCCCATCCGGCGCGCGAACGTCGAGGTCGACGGGAAGGCGGCGGTGATGGCCCGCGTCGAGGAGCGCGTCCTCGAGAGCTACGACGACGTCGAGACGCTGGACGGCGTCAGAGTCCAGACCGACGACGGCTGGTTCCTGATCCGCGCCAGCGGCACCCAGCCACTGGTTCGGGTCACCGCCGAGGCGCGCGACGCCGGCCGCGCCGAGACGCTGGCGGACGAGGCGCGGACCCTCGTCGAGGCGGCGAGATAGCGGACGCTGGAGGGTCGAGAACCGACGAGAATCCGGGGTCGGAAAACGGGTCGCGGATGCCAGTTCAGGTGCGCCGGGTCGACCGCGCCTCGCGGACGTCCGAGCCGTCCCGAATCTTGTCCTCACACTGCGGGCAGACGCGCGGGTCCTCCACGCCGTTCGGCGTGAAGACCCGCGCGTACGCTGCCGTTACGAACGCGCCACAGTTCTGGCATTCCGGCATAGGGAGACGCAAGGTTTCGACCTACATAATAATAGTGTGAGAGGCGGTGTCGAGGGGCGCGGAGGAGCCTCGAATCGGTCGTTTTCGGGAGTTTGGTGGTCCCGTCGTCGCCGCGGGTCGAAAGCGCCGCCACGGATGGGGGCCCGACATCGCCGCGAGCGGCCCGGCGGCGGGTCCGGGCACCGCAACTGGCAAGGTCGTACCCCGCCTTCGGGTGAGCATGCCGACCACGAGCGCCGACGGGACGACGCTCCGCTACGACGTCGCGGGCGACGACGACCGGCCGACGGTCGTCTTCGTTCCCGACGTCGGCTTCGGGCCGTGGCTGTGGGGCTGGCAGGCACCGGCGCTAACGGGCGCCTACCGGACCGTCGTCTACGCCCAGCGCGGGACGGGCCGCTCCGGGACCGAAGGTCCCTACACGGTCGAGCGCCTGGCCGCCGACCTCGATGCGATTCTGGCCGCGGTCGGCGCCGACCGCGCACACGTCGTCGGCGCCGGACTCGGCGGGATGATCGCGCTCCGCTACGCCCGCGAGTACGGCCGCGCCCGGTCGCTGACGCTGTTCGGCGCGGCGGCGACGGGCGACGACGTCGACGCCGGGGCGCTGGCCGCGCTGCACCCCGACGACCCGACGCGACTCCGGGAATCGCTGTCGCTGGCGTTCTCCGAGCGGTTCCTGGTCGAGTCCGGCGTCGTCGACGACGTCGTCGCCTGGCGCCGCGAGGAGGACGCCACGGGCGACGCCCTCGTCGGTCACCGCGAGGCCGCACGCTCCTTCCAGACTGGGCCGCTCTACGAGGTCACGCTGCCGGCGCTGGTCTGTCACGGCGTCGACGACCCCGTCGTGCCGGTCGGGACCGGCGAGACGCTCGCCCGTGACCTCCCGCGCGGCCGCTTCGAGGCCGTCGAGGGGAAACGCTGCTGTTTCGTCGAGCACTCCGCCGCCGTGACGGACGCCGTCGAGGGGTTCCTCGAGGCGCTGACCGACGACGAGTGAGTCGGTCGCCGAAAGCGTTCCCGTCGCCGCGGCGCTTTTGTGCGTCGACGCGGTACTGGGAGGCGTGACCGCCCGCATCGCGCTGGTGAACGCCTCCTACGACGGCACGAACACGCTGCGGAACTTCCGCCGGGAACTGGACGCCGACGTGACCGCCTACTCGGCGCTGGAGCGCTCGTTCCCCGACGTCGAGACCTACGACGGCGTGGTCGTCACCGGGTCCCGGGCCTCCGTCTACTGGGACGAACCGTGGATAGACGAGGCCCAGCGGTGGGCCGGCGACGCCGTCGAGAGCGACACGCCCGCGCTGGGTATCTGCTGGGGCCACCAGTTGCTCGCCGACGCCGTCGGCGGCACCGTCGAGTCGATGGACGAGTACGAACTCGGCTACCGGACGGTCAGCCACGACGGCGCCGACATCTTCGAGGGCGTCCCCGAGACGTTCACCGTCTTCACGACCCACTCCGACGCCGTCACGGAGTTACCCGATGGTGCCGACCGCATCGCCGAGAACGACTACGGCATCCAGGGGTTCCGCCGCGGGAACGTCTACGGCCTCCAGTCCCACCCCGAGTACGACCCCGAGACGGCCGAGGCCGTCGCCCGCGGGAAGGACCTCCCCGAGGAGCGCATCGAGTCGGTCTGTGCCGGCATCACGGACGAGGCCTACGCCGAGGCGCGGGCCACGAAACGGGTCTTCGACAACTTCTGTCGGCTGGCGGAGCGGTCGGCTCCCGTCGCCGACGACTGACCGCCGGCGGCCCCGGTCGCGCCCCGATGTCCGGCCGAGTGACCGTCCGGCGCCCGCGTGCGAGCGCTTTTGACGATACCGACCCAACACGGGGTATGCTCGATTACCTAGAGCTAGAGGCGGACCTCAAGGAGGAAGAGCGGATGGTGCGGGACACCGCCCGCCAGTTCGTCGAGGAGAAGGTCAGGCCGACGGTCGGCGACCACTGGATCGAGGGAACGTTTCCGACGGATCTCATCGCGGAGATGGGCGAACTCGGCTTCTACGCACCGAATCTCGACGGTTACGGGCTGCCGAACCTCTCCGAGCGGGCCTACGGCCTGTTGATGCAGGAACTGGAGGCCGGCGACTCCGGCTTCCGGTCGATGGCCTCCGTCCAGGGCTCCCTGGTCATGTACCCCATCCACGCGTTCGGCAGCGACGCCCAGAAAGAGCGGTGGCTGCCCGCCCTCGGGTCGGGCGAGCGGGTCGGCTGCTTCGGCCTGACCGAACCGGACCACGGCTCGAACCCCGCCGGCATGGAGACGTCGGCCGAACGGGACGGCGACGGCTACGTCCTCAACGGCACGAAGACCTGGATCACGAACTCGCCCATCGCCGACGTCGCGCTGGTGTGGGCGAAGGACCGCTCGGACGACGACACCGTCCGTGGCTTCCTCGTCGACACCGACACCGCGGGCGTGACGACGAACGAAATCACGGAGAAACTCTCGCTGCGGGCCTCCATCACCGGCGAGGTCCACCTCGACGACGCCCGCGTCGAGGAGTCGGCGGTGCTGCCCGGCGTCGAGGGGATGAAGGGCCCGCTGTCCTGTCTCACGCAGGCCCGGTTCGGCATCGCGTGGGGCGCCGTCGGCGCGGCGCGGGACTGCTTCGAGACGGCCCGCCAGTACGCGACCGACCGCGAGCAGTTCGGCGGCCCAATCGCTCGCTTCCAGCTCCAGCAGGAGAAGCTCGCCGAGATGGCGACCCAGATCACGCTGGCGCAGTTGCTCGCCTCCCGGCTGACCGACCTCAAGGAACGCGGCGACCTGCGGCCCCAGCACGTCTCGATGGCCAAGCGGAACAACGTCCGGATGGCCCGCGACCAGTCGCGGGTCGCCCGCGAAATCCTCGGCGGCAACGGCATCACCGCCGACTACTCGCCGATGCGGCACATGACGAACATGGAGACGGTCTACACCTACGAGGGGACCCACGACATCCACACGCTCATCCTCGGCGAGGACCTCACCGGCGTGCAGGCGTACACCTGAGACGCGGGGCGGCGACCGGCTTCGAACCCGGACCACCCGGTCCGGTCACTCCAGCGCCTCGAACGTCTTCTCGGCCCACCGGACCGCGTACGCCGGACCGTGCTCGTGGTAGGCGTCGGCGTCCAGCGCCGCGAACTGCGCCGGGATGTCGACGTCGTGTTTCACGGCGCTGCAAGCGAGTTCGGCGGCCTCGGCGAACTCAATTCGACCCGCAGCGACGGCCTCGGACAGCCCCGAGAGCCGCGGTTCCAGCCGTTCGCCGGCGTCGACCCACTGGTCGTGGAGGCGGTCGTACTCGCCGTCCCAGTCCGCGAACGTCTCGCGGGTGTGCAGGCCGACGTAGGCGTCGAACAGCGCGGCCGCCAGCTGGTAGGTGTCGGCCGGTTCGAGCGGCACCGCCTCCTCGAGGGCGCGGTACTCCTCCGCGAAGAAGCCGAGGAACGTCTCGGGGAGACCGAGCCCGATTTCGACGAGCGCCTCCGCGACGAGGAAGTCGACGAACCCCTCGGGCGCTCCCTCGAGTCGCGGCTTGACGAACACCGTCGGCGGTTCCGTCTGTCGGGTCCAGACGACGCCGCCGTCGCCCGGCGCGCCGACGGTGAACTCCTCGCCGGCGAGTCGGTCGAGCGTCGCCGGGGCGTCGGCGGGAACCCACGAGGCGTCGTACGACAGCAGGTCCAGCGAGTCGACGACCGCGAGCAGGTTCTCCGCGACCGATGGCGGGAGCGTCTCGAAGTCGCCGTCGCTGTCGAGGACGAGCGCCCCGGGGGCGTGGTCCTCGCGGATTCCGGCGACGTCGTCCGGCAGCGCCCGCGGTTCGAACATCTACAGGGCGACGGCGGCGAGCAGTAGCACGCCGACGACGAGCGACGCCCCGACCGCGCCGAGCACGACTTTGGTGGCCTGACTCATGCCCGGACGTTCCCGGGGCGGGCGCTTAAACGCTTCAGTTCGCCGTCGGAGGCGTCGTCGGGGGTCGCCGGCGGAGGAGTTACCCGTCCCGGGGCACCAGCCCCGACATGGACCGCCGCCGCGTCTCGACGGGGACCGAGTGGGAACCGCGCGTGGGCTACTCGCGGGCGGTGCGGGTCGGCGACCGAATCCTGGTCTCGGGAACGACCGCGACCGACGCCGAGGGGAATCCCGTCGCACCCGGCGACCCCGAAGTCCAGACCCGCCGGGCGCTGGAGACCGTCGTCGAGGCCATCGAGGAAGCCGGTGGACGGCGGGAAGACGTCGTCCGCACCCGGATGTACGTCACCGACGCCGACGACTGGGAAATCGTCGGCGACGTTCACGGGGAGTTCTTCGGGGACGTCCGGCCCGCCGCGAGCATGGTCGAGGTGTCGGGGCTCATCGGCCCGGAGTACGTCGTCGAAATCGAGGCCGAGGCGGTCGTACCCGAGGAAGGGTGACGGTCGAGGGTATCCAGCCGGGGACACAGTAACCCCCGGCTCGTATCCGCCGAGCGGCCGTGTAAAAATCGGGTGGTCAGTCGTCGGCCAGCACCGGCGTCTCCTCGTCCGCGACGAGGCGGTCGAGGGCGTCGACCATCGCGCGCACGGAGGCAGTGGTGATGTCCGAGTCGGAGGCGGCGACGGTGACGGTGCGGTCCCCGCGGGACATCTCGACCTCGACGGTGACGACGGCGTCGGTACCGCCGGTGATGGCGTCGACGTGGTAGGAGTCCAGTTGCGCGTCGGCGGCGGCGCCCAGCGCCGACCGGACGGCGGCGATGGCGGCGTCGACGGGACCGGAGCCGGTGCCGGAGGCGACGCGTTCCTCGCCGTCGACGTCCAGCCGGACCGACGCCGTCGGGGTGCCGCTGCCGGAGGCTGCCGTGAGGTCGACGAGTTCGACCCGGCGCTCCCGCTCGCGGCCCTGGACCTCCTCGGCGATGGTCAGGAGGTCGGCGTCGGTGACGCGTTTGCCCCGCTCGCCGAGCGCCTTGACCCGGGCGACGACCTCGCCCAGTTCCTCGTCGTCGACCTCGATGTCGTGTTCGGCGAGGGCGGCTTCGACGCCGGCGCGTCCGGCGTGCTTTCCGAGGACGAGGCGGCGCTTCCGGCCGACCTTCTCGGGAGGGTACGGCTCGTACATCGCGTCGTCCTTCAGCGTGCCGTCGGTGTGGATTCCGGACTCGTGGGTGAAGGCGTTCTCGCCGACGACGGCCTTGTTCGGCGCCAGCGGGACGCCGGTGGTCGTCGAGACGAGCTGGCCGAGGTCGTAGAGCCGCTCGGTGTCGACCGTCTCGACGCCGTAGCCGTGGTCGAGGGCGATTGCGACCTCCTCGATGGCGACGTTGCCGGCCCGCTCGCCGATGCCGTTGATGGTGCCGTGGACGAGGTCGGCCCCGGCGGCGACGCCGACCAGGGCGTTGGTCACCGCCAGCCCGAGGTCGTCGTGGGTGTGCGTCGAGGTCGGCCCGAGTTCGGAGAGCCGCGAGTACATCTCGAGGATGCGATCGGGCGTGGCGTGGCCGACGGTGTCGGGCGCACAGATGCGGTCGGCGCCGGCGTCGATTGCCGCGCCCATCAGCTCCTCGAGGAAGTCGAGGTCCGCACGCGAGCCGTCCTCGCCGAGTACCTCGACCCACAGGCCGTGCTCTTTGGCGTACTCGACGAGTTCGACGGTGTCCTCGATCACCTGCTCGTGGGTGGTGCCGACCTTCTGCTCGACGTGGCGGTCGCTGGCCGGCACGACGAGATTGACGCCGTCGACGTCGCACTCCAGCGCGAGGTCGATGTCCCCCCGGACGCCGCGGGCGAAGCTGGTCACGCGGGCGTCCAGCCCGAGGTCGGTCACCCGGGAGATGGTCTCCCGTTCGCCCGGGCCGGTGCAGGCGCTGCCGGCCTCGATTACGTCGACGTTCGCCGAGTCGAGTTCGCGGGCGATTTCGGCCTTCTCCTCGGGCGACAGCGAGATACCGGGCGCCTGCTCGCCGTCCCGAAGCGTCGTGTCCAGAAACTGTACGTCTCGGTCGTCAAGGGGAGCCGTCGCTGGGTGGTCCCCGAACAAGCTCGTCACGGGAGAATCCTCAGTGGTAGGCGAGCGGTCGGATTTCTCGACCAGCCGCCTCGCGGCGACTTACTCTATCCTCTGCCGTGTTGGGGTTCGGCATGGTTGTACTCCCCACGAGGACGGCGTCCCGTATTAACCTGCGGGTTGGTGCAGGAATCGACCCGAGCGTCGAGGCGGCGGCTACAGCCCTTCGATTCGGACGGCGTCGCCCGTCTCGACGCCGTCGGCCGCCCCGGCGGGCATCTCGACGACGGTGTCGGCCCGCGCCCGCCCCGTCCCGGTCCAGGCCGACAGCCGCGAGACCCGCCGGACCTCGCCGTCGAGGAGCCAGACGGCGTCGATGTCGAACGGTACACAGACCATGTGCAGGCTCCGCTTCCCCGGCCGGCCGAACGGGAACACCAGCGCGTAGTCGTCCGGAATCGACCGCCGGAACATCAGTCCGAGACCCTTCGAGAGGAGGCCGTCGGCTACTTCGACCTCGTCGGCCAGGACTCGCTCGCCGCCGCCGGCCTCGTGAACGACGCGCACGGCCACGAGTGGGGCGTCCCGGGACAAAAACCCGGGGGCGACCCAGGATTCAACCCCGGGGACGCCCCAACTCGGGTATGGAGAAGGCGCCGCAGGGTACCTCGGTCGGCGTCGACGACCCCTACGAGGTCGTCGAGCGGTGCGACCACCTGACCGACGACGGCCGGTGCCGGTACGCCGCCGAGCACGGCCACCACGACCCGGAGTTCGCCCGCGAGCGACGGGTCGACGATCTGCGATGTCCTGCCGCGGACCCCTCCGGCGAGTGGGAGTGGGCCGACTGCCCGCACTTCCGGGCCCGTCAGCGCGCCCGCGAGTGCGTCCGCTGCGGTCTCGAGGAGCGGCGGGTGGCCCACGACGACGAGCGCCCGCTGCTCGAGGAACACCACCTCGAGTACCGCGACGACGACCGCAAGGACGTGGCCCACGAGATAACGGTCTACCTCTGTCGGTGGTGCCACGCGAAGATCCACGACTCGTGGGCGCGGATCGACGACGACGCCTCGCCGGACCCCGAGGCCATCGCCGAGGCGGAGGGCCGCCGCTCGCGCGAACTGGAGGAGGCTGGTTTCGAGTCGGCCGCCGAGCGGTACGGCGAGGAGTGAGCCGAACGGCTTTGTCCGGAGCGACCGTACCACCGGCATGCCCCACCTCGGCCACGTCCACCTGAAGGTCCGCGACATCGACGACAGCGTCGCATTCTACACCGAGGTCCTCGGCCTCGACGTGACGGAACGGCACGGCCGCTACGCGTTCCTCTCGTTCGGCGACCACCACCACGACGTCGCGCTCCAGGAGGTTGCCCCGGACGCACAGGGACCGACCGACGGCGTCGGCCTCTACCACGCCGCCTTCGAGGTGGCCGACCCCGAGGCGCTTTCGGCGCTCCACGAGCGCCTCTCCGGGCGCGGCGTCGCCGTCTCGCCCGTCGACCACGGCATCAGCAAGGCGCTGTACTTCGACGACCCGTCGGGCAACGGGCTGGAGACCTACGTCGACACCCGCGACGACGCCGACGAGGAGTGGCGCGGCAGGAACCGACCGTTCGAGCCAGCTGACGCGATACAGTGACGGACACCACCGCCGAATTTATATCATCGGGCGAACGTTAGTAGTTACCAACACGCATGTACTTCTATCCCTCCGAAGGGTGGCTGGACGAGTACACCCGGCTGCTCGACGAGAGCGACGCCCTGGACGATCTCTCGTCCGGCGTCGGCTTCGACTTCGACGGGTCCATTCACCTCGTCATCGCGGACCTGCCGCTGGAGACCACGACGGTCGGCGACCTCCCGGAGGGGACTCTGGACGGGCTCCCCGAGCAGGTGCGGGCCGGCCTGGCGGAGGTCTCCCTCGCCGAGTTGCCCTCGATGGTCGACGAACGCGCCCGGTCGGGGCTCCCGGAGCGGGCTCGGAACCTCCTCGACCAGATCGAGACGAACGTCATCGACGGCGCGTTGCACGTCCTCCTGGAGATAGACGGCGGCGACTGCGCCGACGCGGAGGTGCTGGAGGTACCCGCGACCCGCGACGCCGACTTCACCATCCGCGGCAGTTACGTGACGTGGCGGGAGATCGTCGACGGCCGCCCGTCGGCGTCGGCGCTCCTGACCGGCGATCTCCGCGTGGAGGGCAGCCAGCTCGGCTGGCTCCAGTACGCCACGATGTTCCAGTTGCTCGGCGACGTCGCCAGCCAGGTCGAGACGACCCACCTCTTCGAGGGGAACTCGCCCTCCGCAGGGGACGTCCTCGTCGACGAGGCGGTTCGGCACCCGGCCGCGGTCCACCGGTTCGCACACCGGCAGGCGATCCGGACGCTGAGTTTCCTCTAGCCGACCTCGAACTCCTCGGGGGGCTGGCCGGCCTCGTCGAGCACCTCGTCGGCGACGAGTATCGGACAGTCCACGCGAAGCGCGATGGCGATGGCGTCGCTGGGGCGAGCGTCGAGGACGACGTCCTTCCGTTCGCCGCCGGCGTAGCGTTCGGCGTCGATCTTGGCGAGGAACGTGTTCTCCGAGAGACCGTCGATGCGGACGCGGTCGATGGCACCCCCGAACTCGGTCAGCATCTCGACGAAGAGGTCGTGGGTCAGCGGCCGCTCGAAGGGCCGGTCCTCGAGGGCGTGGGAGATCGACTTCGCCTGGTCGGCGCTGATGAAGATCGGTAGCGCCTCCCCACGGGCCTGCAGCACCACGACCGGGGCGCCCTCCTCGCCCCCGTCGTCGACGCTGATCCCGAGGCCGTGCACGCTCGCCTCGTTTGTCATCGACTAGAGTTGGCGTGTGCGGCACCAAAGCTTTTCGCGTCACCCCCTCCAGCACCCGGTATGGGCGACCCCTACGTCGTCGCCATCAAGCCCTCCGCTCGACGCGCCTGTCGCGCCGCGGGCGAGTGGGTCGCCGAGCACGGTCGCTACCGGTCCTTCGACTCCAAGCCTCTGGCCCGCGAGTGGGCCAGGACCGCCAGCCCGCAGGGTCGGACCCTCTGGGTGCAGGACGCCCATCCCCGCGATGTCGGTCCCGCCGACGGCTACCTGCTCGCACGCCGGAGTCACTTCCGCGGGAACGAAGCGGAACTGCCGGGCGAGCAGGCGCCGCTACTCGGCGAGTGACGCGATCGCCCCCGGCAGCACTCCGGGACGGTCCCCCGAGAACGGGGTGGTCTGCTCCGCGGCGGCGGCGGTCGAAAACGGGGTCGGGGGGATGTCGCGCCGGGTGCGTCGAAAGGGTTTCGTGCCCGACGCTAAATTCCGTTTTGTTTTGCCATAATATCAATTTTTCCATCAACTCATCTATAGCTCCGGAACGGACGGCTTTTGCCGCAGCACACCGAAGTGGGCGTATGGACGCCGATGGCAGCCGAACCGACGCCGGCGGGTTCCGGAAGGGCCGGAAGGCCGCGGCACTCGTCGTGCTCCCCTTCGTCGCGCTGGGCGTCGGCAACCTCCTCCTGATACTGCAGTGGGGGCTGGACCCGCTGTGGGGGTTCCTGCTCCTGCCGCCGATCCTCTTCGTCTCGGTCATCGGCTGGATCGCCATCCGGGGCGGCTTCGCCGAGAACCGGACCGGCGAGGGCGACTACGAGGGCGGCGTGTGACGGAGGAACCGCACGCGTTCGGTCGCCGGTCGGAATAGCGAGGCGGTTACCGTCGCCTCGCGGCCACGAGCGCGGCCGCGAGGAGCGCCACCAGCGCGAGGGCGGGACCGAACCCGGGCTGGTCCTGCGGCGGCGTCGCCGTGGCGGTCGGGGTCGCCGTCGCCGTCGGGGTCGCCGTCGCCGTCGCGTCGCTTGCGACGCTTATCGCCTTCGTCGTGGCGGTCGTCGCGCCGTCGTCGTCGGTCACCTGGAGCCGAATCTGGTGGGTTCCGCTCCGGTCGAAGGTGTACGAGAGGACCCTGTCGGTCGTCACCAACTCGCCGTCGACGTACCACTCGTAGCGCGAGATGGTGCCGTCGTCGGTCACGTTCGCCTCGACGACGACCTCCTCGCCGACCGTCGCGTCGACGGACGGAATCGACGCTCTCGGGGGCGCGTTGACCGAGACCGTCCGCGTCGTCGTCGTCGTGATGCCGTCGTCGTCGGTGACGTACAGCCGCACCTCGTGATCGCCGGGGTCGGTGAAGGTGTACGACAGCGTCTCGGAACCGGAGACGTTCTCGCCGTCGATCTGCCAGGTGTACTCGACGATGTCACCGTCGCGGTCGGTGGAGCCGCTGGCGTCGAAGACGACCGCCTGGTTCAGGTTCGGCGTCGCCGGCGAGCGGGTGAACGCCGCCCTCGGCGGGGCGTTGACCGCCACGCTGGTCGTCGCCCGGTCGGTGTCGGTCGTGACGTTGGCCTCGTAGTCGCCGGCGTCGCCGGCGTCGGTCTCCCACTCAAGCGTCACCGATTCGGACTCGTCACCGTCGAGCCCCAGGGAGGTCGTGTCCACCAGCCTGCCGTCGAGTCGCAACTCCACGTCCTGGGTGTCGGCCGAGTCGTCGGTGTTCTCGACGGTGGCGTTGACGGTGAGCGTCTCCCCCTCCAGGACCGGCTCGTTCGTCGAGTCGATGTCGACGTCGAACTCCGCGACGTCGTTGACCGTCACCTCCCTGGTGGAGAAGTCGTCCTCGCTGGAGACGTTGATCGTGTAGTCGCCGGCGTCACCCGATTCGGTGTCCCAGCTCAGGTTCCGGGTGACCCTCGCGCCGGCGTCCAGCGCGATCGTCGTCGAGTCCCGCTGGATGCCGTCCTCCGTCTCGAGGAGTATCTGCTGGTTGTCCGTCTCGGTGCCGGTGTTCTCGATTATCACCTCGACCTCGAGGGTGTCGTTCTCCGTCACCGGGGCGTTCGTCGCGTTGATCGCCACGTCGAAGTTACTGCCGGAGCCGGACTGTGCGGCTGCCCCGCCCGCAGCGACGAGGCCGGCGACCGCGACCGCCATCAGGGCGAGCAGACCGAGCGATACGACCGTCGGGAACCGTCTTTCGTTTTCGTCTTGTGTCATGATATCTGTATCTACCCGAGTACCGTGTCCGCGGTCGGCGCGTGGCGGCGGGGTCGGGCGGCGGAGAGCGGCGACGGCCGGCGCGAGACACGGCGCGTTTCGCTTCTTCCGCCGGAACGTGTTCTTGATTCGTTAAATGCTTTCCCTTAGCGAGATTGCTCCCGAATAAACCTTCCGGCCGCCGGCGCCCGCGACGGCGGCCGAAGTCCGGGATCTACGGTGCCGACGTCCGGTTTCGAGCCGGTGCCGGCGAGTACGACTGGTCGCGGGCGACCACGGTGTCGGGTTCGATGCGGACCAGGAGTGCCGTCTCCGTCGGGTTGGTGACGTACTCAGAGAAGCGCCCGTCCCAGTCGGCCCGGTCGGCGCCGAGGTACCGCGCCAGCAGTCGTTCGGCGCGGTCGCGGTCGAACGGTTCGACGGTACCGTGCCCGCGGACGCCGACGTGCTGGACGAGGCCCCGTTCGGCGTCGAAGTCGACCACGCCCAGCGAGCAGGCCGGTTCGCGCTCGACCCGCGCCGGGAACGTGTCGGTCGCGGCGTCGCCGAGTATCCAGGCCGCGCCCTCCTCCCAGAGGTACCACACCGGCGACTCCCGCGGCCCGTCGGGGTGGTGCGTCGCCAGGTGGCCGAACAGCGGCCGCGCCAGGAACGCCTCCAGGTCGGCACCGAGGGTGTTCTCGACTACCTCCATGGTCGAACCGCGTGTCACCCGACGAAGAAGGTGGCGATAATTGCCGCCCACCGCCGTCGGGCGTCGGCCGCCCCCGGACTGATAAACCAGGGCGTATCTGCGGCAGAACGCTCTTTCGCGTTCTCCGACATCCGGCGGGTATGGGACACCGCCGACGAACCGTTCTCTCGATGCTCGCAGGTGGCGCCGCGGCGCTGGCGCCGGCCGCCGCGGCCGGCGGCGGGTCGGGGTCGATTCGACAGTCGCGCGAGCGGACCGTCGTCGGGTCGCCGGTGACGTTCCGGGGTCCCGAGGGCGTCGCGTGGGAACTGACGGCGTCGCCGCCCGACAGCGACGCCGAACTCCACGACCCGACGGCCCGGACGACGTCGCTCCGGCCCGACGCCCCCGGCCGGTACGTCGTCTCGGCGGTCCTCGAGGACGGCCGGCGAACCGCGGCCTTCCGGGCGGACGAGCGGAGCGCGCTAATCGACCGGTACGCGCCGAAGTTCCACTTCCACCCGGAGACGGAGTACCGACCGACCCGCATCGAGGCGATGCTGGAGCACGCCGAACTCCGCCGGACCGACGACCCGGCCCGGAATCCGCCGATTCCGGGCGGCGACTACCCGCGGGACCGCCTCGAGGACGACCCCCACGACGGCGAGACGGTGGCCGACCCGCCGACGGTGTTCGACCTCGCGGGACGGGACGACTCCCACTACCTCCACCTCCCCGAGGAGCGCGACGCCTACTCCACCTACCAGAAGTCGTACCCGCCGACCATCTACGCCAGCGTCACCGAGACGACGTTTCGGGGCGAGACCTACACGGCGGTCGTCTACTGGCCGTTTCTCGTCTTCGACCCCAAGCACGGGCTGGCTTCGTTCTTCGAACACCAGGCCGACCTCGAGAGCGTCGTCGTCCTCGTCGGCGAGGACGGCCCCGAGTGGTTCGCGGCCGCACAGCACGGCTACGGGGAGTTCCGCCGCTGGGCGGCCGCGCCGACGGACGGAACCCACCCCGAGGTGTACGTCGAGCGGGGCGCCCACGCCAGCCTGCTGCGGAACTCGAGTCGCTACGACGGCGACGGCTTCCTCCTGCAGGGCTACTACGTCGGCGACGCCTCGCCGTTCTCGGCGGGGGCCGAGACCGACCCCGTCCTGTCGCTTCTACACACCGACGAGACGGGCAGCGCGGAGGTGTGGGCGCCCGACGGCGACGGCGACACCGCCTACCAGCTCGTCCCGCTGGTCGGCAACGAGGTGTGGGCAAGCTACGAGGGCGGCTTTGCCGCCGATCCGGGCGGAATCACGGGTCCCCACCAGCGCGACCAGTACGTCGACCCCGGCGGCTGGATAGCCGACCGGCCCTTCCCCGATTACGAACACGTCGACGCGACCGGGGAGGTCTATGCCGCTACGGTCGAGGCCGGTGCGCTGACCGCCACCGTCGGCGTGAAGAACTGGGGTCCGAAGCCGCACCCCTACTGGGCGACGATCGAGGCGAAACCCCCCGGTGCCGACTGGAGCGACGCCCGACTGCTCGCCGACGAGCGGTTCCGCGTCGGCACCGACCGCGAGGCGTTCGCCGAGGTCGCCGCCGGCGGCCGCCGGGTCGGCAACACCGAGGAGACCCGACGCGAACTCACCGTCGCGCTCCCGGCGGGCTACGACGACGAGTGGGACCTCCGCCTGCAGGTGTGGAGCTACCGTGCCGGCGTCCGGACGGAGCAGGACTTCCACGACGAGGTGTCGATAGAGCCGGTCGCCGCCCCCTCGGTTCCCGGGACGGGCGGGTGAGGCGAACGCCGCCAGTCCGGGGGCCGGCGTGGCCGCCGCTGGCGGGTCTGACGTCGCATCGGAGGTGGAGCGCCGAGGGTGAGATTTGAACTCACGAGTCCTGACGGACAGTTGCTCTCGAAGCAACCGCCTTGGCCGGGCTAGGCTACCTCGGCTCGGTTCACCCTCGGAGGCTATCGAGTTTATGCGTTTCGATACGGCGGGGGCGGGTCAGTCGTCGGCGGGTGCGACGCCGCCGGTCGCACCGTAGCCGGCGTCGGCGGTCACGCTCGCCGGTTCGTCGGCGACGTAGCGGATCACCAGGAAGCCGAAGACGTACTTGGCGACGATGTCGAGACCGCTGTAGGCCCACGACGTGACGCCGACCGGCAGCAGCGCCAGCCCCTCGACGCCCAGCGCCCACACGACGGGGTAGGCCAGCCACATGACCACGGTCAGGTACTTCAGCGTCCCGAAGACGTCGTCCGTGCCGGTCTCGGCGGCGTCGGCCGGCCACTCGACGAGCAGGACGTACAGGACGACGACGAAGAACGTACAGGACATCCCGAACCAGAACCACCGCAGCGCCAGACTCGAGGTCGTCAGCGCGGCCGCCAGGCCGGTGACGCACATCGCTATGTCGAAGACGATGGCGGTGAACAGTTTCGTGAGGTTCGACCCCGCCAGCAACCCGAGCGCCAGCAGGATGGCCGGCGTCGACAGCGCCCAGGTGAGGTACCGGCCCCACAGCGAGACGACGCCCTCGGCGCCGCCGACGGTCACGTAGGCGCCGTCGACGGCGGGGTGGCCGGGCGGCATCTCGAGGATGCCGGTGGTGAGCCCCGACGCCAGACCGGTGTAACTCGCAAGCGAGACGACCGGGACCACGAGCGTCGCGGCGACGATGAGTTTCGCCCGCGGGTCCTCCAGACCCCGCGCCATCCAGACGAAAAGCAGTATCGACAGCCCCGCCAGCGCGATGTTCGCGTACAACGAACTCGCCAGCAGCGTGTCTCCGAGGACGTACTCGAATATCTCTCGCTGGCTGGCCGCCTCCTGAAGCGGTACGAACGCGGTCGCCGGTAGTGTGGACATACGCTAGGGCTTGGTGCGGGAGTCCATTAAGTAAGGACCCCAATAAATGGGGTACGACCCCCGGCTCGCGGGACCGCGCGGCCGTTCGACGGCCGACCCCGGACCCCTGACGGTACCTGCTCGCCGACGTCCGTATCAGCCCTCGCTGCGGGCGACCGTGACCGGCACCGACGACCGCCGGACGACCGTCTCGGCGACGCTGCCCAGCAGGACCCGCGAGATGCCCTCGCGGCCGTGGCTGCCGACGACGACGTGGTCGAAGCCGTTCTCGTCGGCGTACTCGACGATGGTCCGGGCGGGCCGTCCGACCGTCGAGTCGGTCTCGATGTCGTACCCGTCGGCGGTCGCTCCCTCCGTGGCCTCCTCGAGGACGGCTTCGGCCTCCTCCTGGGCCGTCGAGAGCCAGTCGTCGGCGCTGCCCGGACCCCAGGTCGTCGCGCCGTCGACCGGGTCGATGACGTACAGCGCGGTTATCGCCTCGTCGCCGAACTGCTCGAGGGCGTACTCGAGGGCGACGTCGGCCGGGCCGGAACCGTCTATCGGGACGAGTATCTTCATGCCTGCCCGTTCCGCGCCCGGACGGATAAACCCGGGAGACGGTTCCCGGCCAGCAGGTAGTTCCTCGGACGGAACGGGACCCACCGTGACGGTCGGCGGAACCGCGCCCCCACGACATCCGCCGAGTGCCGGTTAATGAACCGGATGTGACATCCTCCTCGCCGTGAACGGCGAGGCGTCCCGTCCCGCAGGGTGGGATATTTGCTGGTCTACGATACGGCCTGTTCTCTCGTGGTGAACGTCCCGCTCTCGCGGTCGAACAGGCGTACCGATGGCTGTGCCACACAGCCGTTACTCCTATCCTCGCCGTGAGGACTCGGAGTTATCTTCTGCCGCATATTCTCCGCCCCGTTACAATCCGCGTTCGCTACCAACTCACACGACGAGCAAACGTACAGGCCGCGTTCGACACGGTTCGACTTCGTGTCGTCACCACATCGTGAGCAGGTCTTACTGGTGTCCCACTCGCTCTCTTTCAGCACCTCGACGCCACGTATCTCGCCTTTGTATTCGAGGTACTGGTAGATGCGGTCGAACGCCCACGAGTGCAGTTTCTTGTTGCCGGTCTTTCCCCAGTCGGACTCTCGTACGTCTTCGGGCCAACTCACCGCGAGCGTTCCTACGTTCCGCTCGACACACTCGGTGATGATGGTATCCGTAAGCGCGTGGTAGAAATGCGTCTCGCGGTCGGCGAGTTTCCGACGTGCCCACATCGACTTCTTCGAGGGGCCGTTCTTACCCTCAGTGTCGTACTCTGCTCGGGTGAAGTAGTGCTTGTCTTCTGTGAGCGTGTTTCCGGGGTAGAGGATGTATTCGTCAGGGAACGCAACCGTGGCGATGTTCGTGATGCCGAGGTCGATACCTGCCACTCCATCGCCTGCCGAGTCGTTCGTTTTGAGACTGACTTTGCAGACGAAGTGCAGTTCCCACTCATCACCGTTCCAGACGGCGCGAACGTTCTGCACTCGGGTGACGTCTGCAAGGTCAACGTCGGGGCGCGTCTGGTACTCGCAGAGCAGGAAGTCCGACCAATACTCTTTGAGGTTCGAGCCTTTCGAGAGGCGGACGCGGTTGTTCTCGGGGTCGTGTTTGAACCCGTCTGCTTTGAACGTGACCGTACTCTTGGGGCGTGTGTCGCCGTGTTTGCGGTAGCCGGGTGGATTCGCTTCTGGGTGTTTCTGTCGCAGGTCGAACCACGACTGGAAAGCGTCAGAAAGTTCTTCGATGACTTTCTGACTGGATTGTGCGTTCAAGTCTTTCCAGCACGACTGGTTCTTCATGTACGATTTCAGCACGGCTTCGTCCGGGATTTCGCCGGTTGCGTCCCAGATGCGGTCGGCTGTCCAGCGTGCGACGTTCCAGATTTTTGAAGCGGAGTCTCCGAGCGAGTCGAGGCCATCGCAGACCTGTCGGTGGTTCTGGATGGAACCAACGTAGGTGCGCGTGACCTCAATCGCCATACATAGCCTATATAGAGTAACCAACTTAATCGTGTGGATGAACGTGGAATATCCGGCCTCTCATCGGCGGTGGTCGGCGTCCGCGTTGTCGGATTCACTCCCACCGTAAACGGCGGGATTCCCTCCTCGTTAAAAGATAGCCGAACGCGATACGTAGTTTTTTAACCGTCCCGGAACACTCCATCCACATCCGATGAGTTGTGAGACTTCCCTCCAGGGGTGGGCGACGAGCGCCGCTCTTCCGGTTCCCGCCCCCTTCGCTTGCGATTCCCGTACCACCCCCGAACGCGCCCCGCCGACGGAGGCGCCGTGAGACCGCTCGCGGTCCTCGTCGGCTGTCTGCTCGTCGCGGCGGCGATCCCCGGCGCCGTCGTCGGCCAGGACGTGGTGAGCGGGTCGCCCGACATCTCCGTCCACGTCGCCGACGACGAACTCGCCGTGGGGCAGTCGACGGTCGAACTCCAGCTCGTCAACCGCGGCGAACTGCAGGCCGGCAGCAGTGACGACCGGCCGACCGTCGCCACCGGCGTCACCGTCTCCGCCAGCGGCGAGGGACCGATAACCGTCGAGACCGACACGGTGGCGACCGGCGCCGTCACCACCCGAGCGCCCGCGACGGCGCCGATCCGGGTCACCGTCCCCGAGGACGTCGAACCCGGCACCTACGACCTCGACGTCGAAGTGAGCTACGCCTACACCGGGACGATCATCCGGCCGAACGGCGGCACCGTCGAGAAGCGGGCAACCGAACGGTTCGACGTGACGCTCCGGGTTCCCGACGAACCGCGCTTTGCGGTCACCGACGTCGAGACCGACGCACAGGTCGGCGGCGACGGCTCGCTGTTCGTCACCCTCCGCAACGAGGGGACCGAGTCGGCGACCGACGCCCGCGTCGGCGTCCGGTCGACCTCCAGCGGGGCCGCCGTCGGCAGCGGCCAGGGCGAGGCCCCGACGCGGGCCTTCGCCGGCACGCTCGACCCCGGCGAATCGACGACGCTGGAGTACGACGCCAGCGTCTCGGCTCCCGAGCGGTTCAGCGCCGAGGCCACCGTCACCTACGAGAACGCCGACGGCCTGACCCGACAGTCCGACACTATCGCCTTCGGCGTCGAGCCGCGGGCCGAACAGACGTTCAGCGTCGACGACGTCGAGACGACGCTGTCGGTCGGGAGCCGCGGGAACCTGACCGGCGTCGTCACGAACGAGGGACCGACTACCGTCGACGACGCGGTGCTGGTCGCGACGACCGGCAGCAACCGGATCGACCTCGGGGAGGGCCAGTACGCGCTGCCCGACCTGGAGCCCGGCGAGTCCGCGACCTTCAGCTACGACGCCGAGGTGAGCGGGCAGGCCGACCCCGGTCCCCGCCAGTTCGGTTTCGTCGTCGAGTACACCAGCGGCGGGGCCGACGCCCGCAGCGACCGCCAGACCGCCCGCGTCGACGTCGCGCCCCCGCAGCCGGACTTCGAGATCGACGCCGCCGAGACCCTCGAGGCCGGCAGTTCGACGACGCTGACCGTCGAGGTGACGAACAACCGCGAGGAGACGCTGTCGGACATCACGGCGAACCTCTACGCCGACAGCCCGCTGCGGACGGGCACCGACGAGTCGTTCGTCGACGAACTCGGGCCGGGCGAGAGCACGACCGTCGAGTTCGAACTCTCGGTGGCCGGCAGCGCCATGCCGAACACCTACGCCGTCGAGATGGACTTCCAGTACACCGATTCGCGGGGCGACGACCAGATCTCGGAGGTGTACCAGGAACCCATCGAGGTGACCGAATCCAGCAGTGACGGCGACGGCTCGCTGTCGCCGCTGCTCGTCGTGGTGGCCGTCGGGCTGGTACTGCTCGTCGGGCGTCGGCGGCGATGAGCGACGACACGGACCAGCCAATCGTCGAGCGGGTCGACCGCTTCGTCGTCGACCGGCCGCTGCTCGTCGTCGCCGCGTTCCTCGTCGTGAGCGCGGCCCTGGCACCCGGTCTCACGATGATATCGACGCAGGCCGAGACCGACCAGTTCACCGAGGACGTCGAGGCCCAGCAGGCCCAGGAGAACATCGAAGAGGAGTTCGGGACCTCGATAGGGAACGCCCCCACATCGGGCACGCTGATACTCCAGGACAGCAACGTCCTGTCGCGGCCGACGCTGGTTCGCATCCTAGAGACCCAGCACCGCCTCGAGACCAACAGCCGGCTGCGGATCGCGTCGACGACCAGCCACGCGAGCGGCATCGCCAGACAGCTCGACCCGAGCGCGGAGACGCCGCTGGAGCAGCGCCGCGCCGTCGAGGCGGCGACCGACGGCGAACTCCGGGCGGCCATCGACGCGGCCGACGAGCGCGGACTCGGCGCCCAGCTGTCGACCGACTACAACCCGAACGCCCAGCGCGCGACCGGCAGCATCGTCGGCATCACCTACGACCTGCCGGCCTCGGCCTCGACCGCGGAGGTGGCGACGCTGCAGGAGCGGACCATCGACGTGATCGACTCCGTCGAGGGCAACGAGGCCGGTGACAACGCTATCCTCTTCGGACAGGGCGTCATCCAAAACGAGTTCAACGCGCTGTTGACCGACACCGCGATCATCGTCTTCCCCGCGACGGTGATATTCCTCTTCGGGTTCCTGCTCCTTGCCTACCGGGACCCCGTCGACATGTTCCTCGGGCTCGGCTCGCTGGCCGTCGTCTTGGTCTGGACCTTCGGCGTCATGGGCTGGGCCGGCATCCCCTTCTCGAACACGATGGTGCCGCTGTTCCCGCTGTTGCTCGCGGTCGGCATCGACTTCGGCATCCACACCATCAACCGCTACCGCGAGGCGACGCTGGCCGGCGACGACATCGCGCCGGCGATGCGGAAGACGACCGACCAGTTGCTCGTCGCCTTCGCCATCGTGACGATCACCACCGCCATCAGCTTCGCCGCGAACCTCACCAGCCCGCTCGGCTCGCTGCAGGACTTCGGCATCGTCTCCGCCATCGGCATCGTCATCACGTTCGTCGTCTTCGGGCTGTTCCTGCCCGCGACGAAGGTGCTCGCCGACCGCGCTCGCGCCCGGATTCCGTACTTCCCGGAGTTCGGATCGACGCCGCTGGGAAGCGAGGGGTCGCTGATGGGGCGGGTCCTCGAGAGCAGCGTCTCGCTGGCGCGGATCGCCCCCGCGGTCGTCGTCGTGGTCGCCGTCGTCGGTGGCGGCGGTGCCGCGGTCTACGGTACCGGCGTCGACGCGGAGTTCTCACAGGAGATCTTCTTCCCCGACGAGGACCGCGTCGAGGCATACCAAGCGCTGCCGGAACCGCTCGCGCCGACGGAGTACACATTCACGAAGACCATCCGTCTCTTCGAGGAGGAGTTCGGTGCCCGGCAGTTCAGCACCGTCACGATATACGTCGACGAGTCCGTCCGGGACGACGACTCCCTGGAGATACTCCACCGGGCGACGAGACAGCCGCCGGACTCCTTCCAGCGGGCGGCCGACGGGGACGCCCAGGCCAGCAGCATCGTGACGGTCATCCAGTCGCGGGCCGACCGGGACCCCGAGTTCGCCGCGCTGGTCGCGCGCAACGACCGCACCGGCAACGGCGTCCCCGACCAGAACGTCGACCAGGTCTACGACGCGCTCTTGGACTCGCCGGCCCGCTCGCAGGCCCGCAACTACATCGCCGCCGACCGCGGCAGCGCACGCATCGACTTCACGCTGAAGTCCGACGCCACCGACGACGAGATCGTCGCCGACGCCAGGCGCATCGCCGACCGGATGCCGGTCGACGCCGTCGCCACCGGGACGCTCATCGTCAACGCCGCCGTCATCGACGTCATTCTCGAGTCGGCCATCCAGAGCCTCGCCGTCGCGTTCGTGCTGACGGCGGTCTTCCTGGCGCTGTCGTATCGCTTCCTCGAGGGGCGGGCCGTCTACGGGTTCCTCAATCTCCTGCCGGTGCTCGTGACGGTCGCGCTCCTGGCGGCGTCGATGCGCTTCTTCGGCATCGCGCTGTCGCCCATCAACGCGCCGATACTCGGCGTTTCCATCGGGCTGGGCGTCGACTACGCCGTCCACTTCATGCACCGCTTCGTCGACGAGTACACCCCCGGAACGGACGTCTTCGACGCTCTCCGGACGACCATCCAGGGGACCGGCGGCGCGCTGACGGGCAGCATGCTGACGACCGTCTTCGGTCTCGGCGCGCTGTTCTTCGCCATCATCCCGCTCATCCAGGAGTTCGGCCTGCTGCTCGGCCTGGGCGTCTTCTACGCCTACGCCTGCTCCGTGCTGCTGCTGCCGTCGATAATCGTCGTCTGGGAGCGGGCCGCGACCCGGAGCGAGCGGGTCCCGACGCTCGCCTCACCGTGAGGGCCGCTGTCGGGCCGGTCCCGGCGCTCACTGTAGGTGCCGTTCGAGGAAGGCGGCCTGCTCTTGGACGGCACGCTCGAAGGGAGCGCCGTCGTAGACGCCGAAGTGCCCGCAGTCAACTCGGAGAACCTCGGCGTGGTCGAGCCGTCGAGCGAGCCGTTCGGCCGCCGATGGCGGGACGATTCGGTCCTCCCTGGCGACGGTCACGAACAGCGGCGCGTCC
Organism: Natronomonas marina; assembly: GCF_024298905.1. Classification (NCBI taxonomy): domain Archaea; kingdom Methanobacteriati; phylum Methanobacteriota; class Halobacteria; order Halobacteriales; family Natronomonadaceae; genus Natronomonas; species Natronomonas marina. The sequence continues at coordinate 3,746,813 of NZ_CP101154.1, read as the reverse complement.
ACCTCGCTCGCCCTCGAGACCGGCCGGTAGCGCGGCACCTGCAGGGCGACCCGGGCCGGGCAGGCGTTCTCCCAGTCGCTATCTGCGGGCACGATGTCCCGGTAGCCGGCCTCGGCACCGGGCGTGTTCAGCATCGCGAACTCCTCGGGCGGCCCGACGATGGGGACGGTGTGCGGCCCCCGGCGGAACAGCCCCCGGACGGCGTCGACCAGGCCATGTTTCGTCGCCTCCAGCGGGTACTCGACGCCCGAGTTGCGCGCGAGGTGGACGAGTGTCGCCACGCCGTCGACGAACGGTACCTGCGAGCAGACGGCCTCGACGTCGCGTCTGGCGGCCGTCTCGACGACGTGGCCGCCGCTGAAGGAACTGCCCCACAGCGCGACCCGGTCGCCGTCGACCGCCTCGAGGTCGCGGGCGAAGTCGACGGCCGCGAGCCAGTCGGCCCGGTGCCGGAAGGGGTCGATAAGCTGGTGGGTTCCCTCGGAATCGCCGAAGCCGCGGTAGTCGAAGAGCAGCGCGGCGACCCCGGATTCGCGGAACCGGTCGGCGTAGGCCGGCAACCGAAAGTCGCGTTCGGCGCCGAAGCCGTGTGCCATCACGACGACCGGCGGATCCTCGTCGCCGTCGGCGGCGTCCCCGGGGAGCCGGAGTTCGCCGTCCAGCGTCTGCCCCTCGCTGTCGAACTCGACGGAACGGACTGACATACGTTCCAGTCGGGGGCGCGGGACAAAAGGGTTCGCGGCCTACTCGCCCGGTTCCGGTCGGGCGCCGATGGGCACCTCTATCTCCCGGCGCTCGCCGTCCCTGATGACGGTCGCTGGAACGCGGTCGCCCGGGGAGAGTTCCAGCGCCAGCGTCGTCCCGAGGTCGGTGTCGGACTCGATTCGGTTGCCCGCGAGTTCGACGATGACGTCGCCGCCGACGGGGACCGACCGGCCGTCGACGGTCGTCTCGCCGTCGGACCCCTGCAGCGTCTGGCCCTCGGGTCCCGAATCGAGCACCTCGACGACGATGACCCCCCGGACCGCGTCGAGGTCGTTGGCCTCGGCGACGGCGGGCGTGACGGGCCGCAGCGCGATGCCGAGGAACGGGTGTTCGTACTCGCCGGTCTCGACGAGTTCCGGCAGGACCCGGCGGGCCAGGAGTGGCGAGACGGCGAAGCCGACGCTGGTGCCGGCACCGGCGACGGCGATGCCGGTCACCGCGCCGTCGAGCGTGAGCAGCGGGCCGCCGCTGTTGCCGGGGTCGAGACCAGCGTCGGTCTGGACCGTGTTCGGTATCGAGAACCCGCTCGGACTCGGGAGCGCGCGGTCCTTGCCGCTGATGATGCCCGTCGAGACCGACGACTCCAGCCCGAAGGGGCTGCCCAGCGCGACCACCTCGGTCCCGACCGGCGGGATGGTCTCGACGAACCGCAGCGGCGCCGCGTAGTCGGGGACGTCCGTCGACAGCACCGCGAGGTCGGCGTAGACGTCGGTGGCGACGACGCCGGCCTCCCGCCAGTCGCCGTCCTCGAAGCGGACATCCATGGCGTCGGCCTCGCCGGCGACGTGCTGGTTCGTGACGACGTAGCCGTCGTAGACGAAACCGGAGCCGCTGCCCTGCTCGCCCCTGACGAACGTGACCGAGTCGATCCGGTTTCGGTACACCTCGGTGTAGACGGAGCCGCGGTCGCCGCCCGGCGTTTCCCGCTGGATCGGGTCCGGCGACTCGCGCCGGCCGGCCGAACAGCCGGCGAGTCCGGCCGCGACGCCGGCGGCCGCCGCCAGAAATCGGCGGCGCGTTGGCTGAACCATACCACCGCTTGGTGTCCGCGCCGAAAGTGCCTTCGGCTCCCGACCCCGGTGACCCCCGAGGCGATTCGGGGACGGTCCCCGGCGACCGCAAGGCACTTCGAGCCGAGCGGCCGAGGTGGGGTATGGCGCTGTCGCGTCGTCGCCTCCTCGCGCTCGCGGCCGCGGCCGGGTCCGGCTGTATCGAGGACGCCGGCCGGGACTGCCCGGGGTCGACCTACCGACTCCGCCTGCGACCGGCAGCGACGGTCACCGACCCCCTCCCGCTCGACGCCGGGGACCTGTCGACGGCCGCGAACGCCGTCGTCGAGACAGCCATCGACGGCGAGCACGTCGAGACCTGCGTCGCCTGGGACGGCTCTCCCGGGCCGTCGGCGGGGCTGCGCGAGGTCGGCGAGCGGGTCGAGGCCCACGCCGACGTCTCGCTGGCCGGCCGGCGCGAGGACGTCCGCCTCGACGCGGTTCGCGGGGAGTCGGGCTACCGGCTCGAACTCGAAATCGAGACCTGACGGCGGGAGCGGCGGGAGGTTTTTGTCTCGCGGCCCCCGTCCGGAATGTATGGACACCGACGACGACCGGATGGATGTCGAGACCGCGGGCGCCGCGTGTGCGGACATCGTCGACGCCGTCGGCGAGGCGGTCGTCGGCGACGAGCGGTTCTTCGAGCGGCTGCTCGTCGCGCTGCTCTCCCGCGGACACGTCCTCGTCGAGGACGTCCCCGGCACCGGAAAGACGCTGACGGCCCGGACGCTTGCGACCGCACTCGGGCTGGAGTTCTCGCGGGTGCAGTTCACGCCGGACCTGCTGCCGAGCGACGTCACCGGAACCAACGTCTTCGACGAGCGGGACCGGAGCTTCGAGTTCTCCCCCGGCCCGATCTTCGCCAACGTCGTGCTGGCCGACGAGATCAACCGGGCGCCGCCGAAGACCCAGGCCGCGCTGCTGGAGGCCATGGAGGAGCGGCAGGTGACCGTCGACGGCGAGACCCACGAGTTGCCGGAGCCGTTCTTCGTCATCGCGACCCAGAACCCCGTCGAACAGGAAGGGACCTTCCCGCTGCCGGAGGCACAACTGGACCGCTTCGTCGTCGAGACCGCGATGGGCTACCCGGACCTCGACGGCGAGACCGAACTGCTGCGCCGTCGGGCGGGCCGCGCCGAACGGAGCCCGACCGTCGAGGCGGTCGTCGACGAGGCGACGGTCTCGGCGCTCCGGGCGGCCCCCGAGGACGTCCGGGTCGACGAGGACCTCCTGAGCTACGTGGCCGAACTCGGTCGGGCGACCCGCGAGGACAACCGCGTCGAGGTGGGCGTCTCCCCCCGCGGCGTCCAGCGGCTCTTCGAAGCCGCCCGCGCGAAGGCCGTCCTCGAGGGTCGGGCGTTCGTCACGCCGGACGACGTCGCCGACGTCGTCACGCCCGTGTTCGCCCACCGCCTCGTTTTGACCGCCGACGCGACCGTCTCCGGCATCGAGAAGCGGGCCGTCGTCGAGGACGTCCTCGACGCCGCACCCGTGCCGACGGTCGACTGATACTGCCGACTGCACCTACGTGATGCGACCCGGCCAGAAGATAGGTTCTCGTAGAGACTGCTGTATCTGTTTACCGTTTCGACCGAACGCCCTCGTGCGGTCGACCCCGATGACGTACAGCAGTCGCTATCAGCGCATCTCCCGTCGACCATCGCGAAACGATAGTCACGGACCGACAGCCGGCAGTATGTCCCCGGACGACGAATGAGGGTATATAAACGTTCCGGCGGCCTGTCGCGACGACAGGCGTCCACCTGTTTATACGGAGCTGTCGTCCGACCGAACGAGTATGAGTCGAGAAACGACTCGGCGGCGCTTCCTGGCAGGGGGCGCCGCTGCCGCCCTGACCTCCACGGCCGGCTGTACGGGGCTGACGCCCTTCGTCGGCCAGCGTATCGAATCGACCGAAAGCGTCCCCGTCGACGACGTCGACGTCGTTGCCGTCGAGACGTCCCGCGGGAGTGTGACCGTCCGGACCGCCGACCGCGAGGATGTCCACATCGACATCGTCAAACAGTCCAGTTCGGTCACCGCCGACGTGACCGACCTCCAGTTCCGGACCGAACGGCAGGACGGTCGGCTACGGCTGTTCTCGGAATACACCGGCCGGGAGCCGCTGTTCGGCGGCCGACCGTCGATGGACCTGGACGTCGTCCTGCCGGAGTCGGTCGCCCTCGAGGCGGTCGACACCGCGACCGGGTCGATCGACATCGCCGACACGACGGGCGACCTCTCGGTGACCGCCAGCACCGGCTCCGTCGGCGTTCGCGCGGTCGACGGCGATGTCGAGGCCGAGACCAGTACGGGCTCGATCGATCTCCAAGACGTCGACGGGACGGCCGCCGCATCCGCGACCACCGGTTCGGTTGACGTCCGGAACCCCGCCCGTCTCGGCGACGTCACGACGACGACCGGCAGCATCGACGTCGAGGTGCCGGCGATGGACGGCGACGTCTCCGTCGAGGCGACCACCGGCAGCGTCACGGCGGCGCTGGCGTCCGACCTCGACGCCGAACTCGAGGTCACGACGACCACCGGAAGCATCTCGGTCGGCAACGTCGGCCTCGAGGGCGGCCGCCGCGGGGACGACCGCGTCACCGGGACGCTCGGCGACGGCGGCCCGCGGCTGACCGTCGAGACGAGCAACGGCAGCGTGACGCTGGAACGACTGAACTGAACCGACAGCGTGACGCCGGCGCCACTGGACCAGGTCCCCCCGCTCGTCGGAGCCCGACCAGGTATCCAGCCGCAGCCGATCGAGAGGGTGCCGTAGAACTCCTCCCGGGAACTGTTTTCAGGGAGGGATGAATCGAATCCCCACTCCATAGAGCCCACTTTTTACACGACCCGGCGGCGGAGCCGCCGGCCGCGCGGCGGCGTTACCGCCGCGCCTTCCGGTTGCGGGCTTCGCCCGCAATCCGCGGCAAAAACGTGGGGAAAATATGCGCGCGTACTCCTTCCGCGACGCCGTCGGCGTCGCGTCAGTCCGTGCGCGCTACGGCGGCGCAAAGCGCCGCTGCGAACCGCCTCGGGGGCCGTCTCCGAAGGCCCTGCTCGGCGGATGCTGGGCTCCGTGTACGTGGCGGGCTCGTTTCAGTTTCAAGGAGTGAATCGTTCTTCGGGAACGCACGCGCTCGAAAAACGAGACGGGAATACCGGTGAAGACGGGACGGGACAGCGTGGAGGGCCGAACGACGTCGCGGGACGGCGGGGTCGTCACCGCCCGTCGGGGTCGAGGAGGGCGTCGGCGACGGCGGCGTTGGCCTCTCCGAGGAGGTTCGAGAGGTGCAGCGTCACGAGACCGATCAGGGCGCCGACCAGCGAAGCGGCGAGCGCGCGGCCGAGCGTGTCGATGGCGACCGATCCGGCACCGACGCGGACCGCCAGGTGCTCGCCGTAGCCGAACGGGGCGGCGAGGAGACTTCCGGCCAGCGAGAAGCCGGCGACCAGGACGACGAAGACGACGACTCCGACGGCAAAGCGCCACAGCAGGTAGACGGCGCCCGTCCAGGTGAGGCGGCCGAACACCAGTGTCTTCAGGAACTCGACCGGGTCGTCGTCGTCGGGAAACTGCGGGGCGATGTCGGCGCCGAGCAGGCCGCCGGTGAGTCGGCCGTCGGCCCACGCGAGCGTCACGACCGAAAGCAGCGTCACGACCAGCGCGACCGGGCCGGCCAGCGTGAGACTCAGGCCGACGGTCGCCGCCAACCCGACCGTGAGCACGACGAAGTACGCGATTCCGAGCGGGAACGCGAGCAGGTTGTACACGAGGGCACGATACGTCCGCGGTTCGAGGGGGACGCCGAGGAACGACCGAACGGCGTCGCGTGGACTCGTTGCAGTCACGGGGATCACCCACTCGACCGGAGGGCCGGTATCCCCCTAAAACGGGGGCGACGGCTGTCGAGCGACCAGTCCTAAGAAAGATTTATATACAGGTTCGAGGGACTCACGTCCCCTCCAGCGAGTAGAGGATGGCGAGCAGGCCAGCGATGGTGGCGAACAGGACGCCGAGCAGCGCGGCAGCATCCGACAGCGCCGCGACCGGCGCTACCCCGTAGGTGACGAGAAACGGGCCGACGGTGATGCAGGCGATGCCGACCGCGAGGTACAGCATCGGCTCGCTGTCGTTGCGCCGGTAGCCGCGGTAGGCGGTGACGGCGACGACGCTGCCGACCACGGCGGTGAGCAGCGCCGTCGCGAACAGCACGACGGCGGCGTCAACGGCGGCCATGGATCACCCCGAGAATGACGAGCAACCCGAGCAGTTGGCAGGCGGTCGCCAGCAGTTCCTGGGTCGTCGGCGCGACGCCCGGGACGTTAGAGAGGACGAACCGCAGCACCATCGGCACCGTCGTCAGGAGCACCAGCCCGGCCCCGAGGACGAGCATCCCGGTGTCGCCGCCCTCGGTGTAGCCGCGGTAGAGGCGGACCGCGAGGTACAGCGACAGCACCGTTGCGACGACCAGCGCCGCGAACACGAGCAGGACGAGCGTGGGGGCGCCACCGGACGCCTGTGCGACCGGCGCCGTGGCGAGGTCGACGAGGCCGGTCGCTCGCGGCCCGTCGGGGACCGCGAGGGCGACTGCCGCGAACGCGCTCTGTCCCGTCATTTGAATCCCTCGTAGAGTCTGGTGAAGCGGTCGGCTGCCGTCTCCTCCTCGCGGCGCACCTCGACCTCGAGGCCCTCCTCCTCGAACCGGAGGGTGACCTCCCGCAGGGTCGCGGCGTAGACCTTGTAGTGGTGGCCGCCGGGGTCCAGTTCCTGGCGGTCCTCGAGCAGGCCGGCCTCCTGGAGGCGCTCGATCCGCCGGTAGATGGTGGAGGGGTCCGCGCCGCAGGCCTCGCTGAGCACCTCGACTGAGCGGGGCTCCTCGCGGGTCAGCGTCAGGATTCGACGGGAGTAGTCGTCGCCGATGACCTCGACGACGACCTCCTCGTCGGGCGGCTCCTCCCCCATACTCACTCCGGTTCAGAGGGTAGTACATAAATCCCCGGCGTCGCGGGCGTCTCGTCGGTCACGATCGTCACTGAATCGTCGCTCGAGGGGCTCTACCCTTTCGACGAGTTGTCCGCTCGACACCCGTCCCGAACGTTTATGTCCGCAAGCCCGGCAGACACGACCTGGATGCTCGACGCCGTCAGCCGCCCCTCCGGTGCCCACCTGCGGTCGTTCCTCGCGGCCCCCCTCCGGCCGCAGACGTACCTGAACCTGCTGTACCTCGCGCTGGCCTTCCCGCTCGGGGTGTTGTACCTCGTATTCGTCACCATCGGCCTCTCGCTGGGGATAGGACTCGCCATCGTGCTGGTCGGAATCCCCATCCTGGTCGTGGTCGTGGGAGTGACGCTCGGCATCGCCGGCTTCGAGCGCTGGCTGGCAGCACTGCTGCTCGGCGTGGACTTCGGGTCGTCAGACGCCGAAACCGACGGCGAAGCCGGCGACGTCGAGGCTTCCACAGGGTCGACCGCCGACGCCGGGGATGACGAGGAGCCATCGGCGCCACGGCGCGTGCTGTCGGTGCTCGTCGACTCCGGGACCTGGCTGGCGGTGGCGTACCTCCCCGTGAAGTTCGTCCTCGGTGTCGCGGGATTTCTCGTGATGACCGTCCTGCTTTCGACGGCCGTGGCGCTCCTGCTCGCGCCGCTGTACTACCGGCAGCCGGGCGTCTACGTTGGGGTCGTCACCGACCGGCCCGTCGAGTTGCACCCGACGCTGCACCTCGGGTGGAACCGGCTGCTGGTCACGCTGGAGCCGGCCGTCACCGTCGGATCCTGGCGGATTACCCGGCTCTCGGAGGCGGTAGTCGTCGCCGTCGTCGGGGTCGTCCTGTTGCTGGTCGCCCTCCATCTCCTGAACGGGCTGGCGTGGCTGTCGGGTCGGCTGACTCGCTGGATGCTCGGCGACAGTTACGACCTCGCGGGCACCGCCCGTCGCGTGGTGGGCTGACGCCCATACTGACGGACGAACGAGCGGACACGCGGCTCGCGAGAATCGAGCCGTTCGACGGAGCGAACGGTTGGGCGTCCACGCACCGGCTTCAGTTGATCTCGTCTGTCAGTATCAGTCCCGGAGCGCGACGAGCAAAAGGACGCCCCCGAACAGCAGGAAAACGAGCGCGGTCGAGGGCTGGCCGGCGCCGGCCGCCAGGTAGACGCCGAAGGCGACCGCGCCGGCCGCGCTCCCGACCGCCAGGCTGGCGGCCGCGTGGACGAGTTCGTTCCGCCGGGTGGGCGCCTCCCGGCCGACGTGGCCGGCCAGGCCGATGCCGTGGTCGGCGACGTCCCAGGCCGCCACCGCGAGGATGGCACCGCCGACCAGCGGTGCCGCGACCGCGCCGGTCGCCGCCGCCGCGACGAACGCGAGGACGAACGTCACGCCGGCGGCCGAACAGAGGCGCACGGAGACGACCGACAGCGACGCCCCGAGCAGGGCGACGCCGAGCAGGGCGACCGCACCGGACAGGAGCGACCCCGCCGCGAGGAGGGCCGCCGCGAAGCCGCCGAGGCCGACGGCCAGCCCGACCGAAAGGCGGGGCGGTGCCGGTGTCGGCTCGGCGTCGGTCGGCTCCGTCGCCGTGACCTCGTCGGTCTCGTGATCGCCGTCGCCGCCTCCGTCGTCGTCCGCGCGGCTCCCCGCGTCCGTCGTCGTGACGCTCACCCGGACCACCTCCGGCCGGCCCGGTCGCCGGCGACGGCGAACGGCTCCGTCGGCGACCACTCGAGGACGCGGACGCCGCTGGCCCGCAACTCCGCCAGCCGAAGGTCCCGCTCGATGCCGACGACGCGGCCGCCGAGACCCTCGGTAGGGGTCGGGTCGGGCGAGACGACCGTCACGAGGTGGCCCAGCGCGTTCAGCCGCTCGGCGAGGACGAGCGGCGCCCGGTCGACGCAGGGCGAGAACAGCATCACCTGTGCGTCGGCGGGCAGCCGGCGGCGGAACCGCCGCCGCCACAGCCGGGAGACGAACCGGGCGTCGGGATCCGGCGGCGTCGGCGCGAAGCCGGGGTCGGTCACGAGCGCGTCGTGAAGTCGCGCCCGATGCGCCGTGCCGGTGCCGGGCGCGAGCCAGCAGGCCCGCGGCGAGAACGCCGTCGCGCCGACGCGGTCGCCCTTCGACAGCAGGACGTCGGCCAGGTGGCCGGCGGCGTCGACGCTGCGCTCGACGGCGCTTTCGGCCTCCGGCGACGGCGCGACGTAGGCCGCCGTTCGGGCGTCGACCACCAGAACGACCGTCGCCGCCCGTTCCTCGCGGAGTTCCAGCGTCGCCAGTTCGCCCGTCCGGGCCGCCCGGTTCCAGTCCACGCGGGCCTGCGGGTCGCCGCGGCGGTACTCCCGGACGGCGTAGAACTCGATGCCGGACCCGCCCACGTCGGTCGGGACGCGGCCGGCGTACGGCGTGGTCAGTCCCCGCAGCGGCAGGTCCGCCGTCCCCTCGAAGGTTGGGACACACCGGAGCGTGCTCGGGGCGTCGACAGTCGTCTCCCGCTCGTGGACGCCGAGCGGGTCCCGCGCAACGACCCGCAGGTCCTCCCACTCGTGGCTGCCGCGGGAGGCCCGCACGGTGTAGGAAAACGTCGCCGCGTCGCCGCCGCGGAGTGCCGTGGCGTGTCTGGCCGGGCCGTCGACGACCGCCAGCCCGTCGGGTACCTCGTCGACGAGTCGGAGGTCGTACAGCGTCGCTCCCTCGTTCTCGACGGTCACCTCGATCCGGACCTCCTCGTCGGGGTCCGGCGTCTCCGTCTCGACGGTTCGCTCGACCCGAAGCGAGGGCGTCGGCGGGGCGGTCGCCGACCGCACCGCGAGGTAGCCGGCCGCGACACCGGCAGCCAGGACCGGCCCCGGCTCCCGAAAGAGGACGGCGACGCCGACGACGACCAGCGCGGCTCCGCCGAGACCGACCCAGCGGTTCGTCCGGGTCACGGCTCGCGCACCTCCTCGATTGCGGTCAGCGACCGCTCGACGCAGGTCCGGACCATCGACCGTCGACGAAGCAGGTTGCGGACCTGCAGCCGGCGCGGGAGGTCGATCGGCTCGGCGAGATAGCCCGCAGCGACGGGGTCGTCCGTCCAGGTCCCCTCCTCGACCGCGGTCTCGGCGCCTTCGCGGTCGTAGCCGGCGTAGGTGACGAGGACGTCCGCCGCGACGTCCCGGAGCCGCCGCCGGAGTTCGGCCCGGCGCCCGATGCCGAGCTGCCCGCCGGAGCCGAGCGCCGTCTCGACCTCCTCGCCGAGAACCGTCGAGCGGTAGCGCGGCTCCGGGGACTCGATTTCGGCCGTCCACCGGGTCGCCCACCGGCCGGCCAGCGCGTAACGGAGCCCGAACACGACCGCCAGAACGCCGACCGCCGAGACGAACAGGTAGTCGAGCTGGAAAAAGCCCGCGAGCCCGCGCTCGACGAGCGTCAGGGCGCCCACAGCGACGGCGGCGATGCCGAGGAGTGCGAGCCGCCGCATCAGTCCTCCCCGTAGCCGGACTCGATGCGGCGGAGCGTCTCGACGGCCCGCCGTTCCTGCTCGTCGGTCGGTTCGAGACCACCGTACCTGACCGACTCGAAGAGGTCGGTCAGCGCCGCGACGTCCTCGCGGTCCATGCCGGCGTCGACGGCCGCCCGCTCGAACTCCCGGGGCGTGGTCGTCTCCGGCGAGGCGACCGCGAGGGATTCGGTCATCTCTCGCCAGGCGCGGTACACCTCGTTTTCGGCGTCGACGTCGCCGTCGGCGTCGATCCGGTCGGCGGCCGTCCCGGCGACGCGACCGATGGTCTCGGGGGCGTCCTCCGGCAGGTCCTCCGTCGGCTCCTCGGCCGTGCCGGCCCTGTCGCTACCGGTGGCGAGTACCGCGACGACCACGACGGCCAGCGCGACCACCACGAGCAGTGCGAGGAGTAGCGACGGCGACGAGAGGGCCTCGGTGCCGGTCTCGCCGAGACCGCCACCGCCACCCTCCGGGAGATTGCTGCCGTTGGGCGTCGGTCCGCCCTCGGTCGATGTCTGCTGGGGGGCGGCGGAAGACTCCCCGCAGAACGCCAGCCCGCCGTAGACCAGGGCGCCGGGAAGCGCGAGCGCGGCACAGACGGCCAGTCCCGCGAACTTCGACTTCGTCAAGCGGTACGTCGCGGCGAACACCCCGCCGAACACCACGAAGAGCGCCAACAGTGCCGGTGGCTTCTGGAGGAACGGGAAGCAGGTCGAGAAGATGAGCATTTCGCTCGTCGGGTCGGCCGCCTCTCCCACCGCTGGCTTCGGCGTCGGGGTCTCGCCGGGGTCGTCGTCGCCGACACCGGTGTCGCTGCCGCCGCCGAAGCCGGAGCCACCGGGGTCGACCGCCGAATCGAGGGTCGCCGCCGCGAGCGAGAGCGCCACGATGGCCAGGAGGGCTACGAGGAGCGGGAGGGCACGGTCGCGGTCCACGGCCGCCGTTGTGGGCCGATATAAAAAAGAGTTCGTACGGCGCGTCCCCCCGCCGACCCCGAAAGGGAAGACATTTGGCTGACTGACCGGTCAGTTAAACGCACGACGTGTCCGCCGTCCCGAACCCGGTTCGACTGGCGATTCTCGCCGTCGGTCTCGCCCTGTCACGGCTCGGTCTCGTCACCGAGGCGCGGGCCCGCCGGACGACCGAACTCGCGTGGCCGCGGATAGTCACGGGCATCGCCCGGATGTCGAAGAACGCCGTCGACGTGGCGATGGTCGGCGTCGCCGTCGGGTCGGCGGCCATCTCCGGAGTCGGTATCGCCGGGCCGTTCTGGGGGCTGGCCTTCTCCATCGGCGGCGGCGTCGCCGGCGGCACCATCGCGCTGGTGAGCCAGCGGTACGGCGCCGACGCCGAGGCGGGCCTGGGGCTCGCGGTCCGCTCGAGCGTCCTGCTCGTCGTCGCGGCGACGCTGCCGGTCGTCGCCGTCTTTCGGGCGTTCCCGACAGAACTTATCGGCCTGCTGAGCAGCGACGCCGCCACCGTCCGGCTCGGCGGCGCCTACCTGCGCGTCGTCGCCCTCGGGATTCCCTTCGCCGGCCTGAACCTCGTCGGCAGTCGCGTTTTGGTCGGCGCCGACGACTCCTACACGGCGATGGTGCTCCGGGGCAGCGGCGCCGTCGCCAACGTCGTCATCAACGCGGTCCTCATCTTCGGTCTCGGGATGGGCGTCGAGGGCGCCGCCATCGGGACGGTCGTCTCGAACGTCGTCGTCGCCGCGGCCTTCGGGATCGGCCTCACCGCCGGCCGACTCCCCGGCGCCGGCGAGTTCCCCGTCACCGTCGACCCGCGGGGACGCTACCTCGACCGCGGGACGGTCTCGGACCTCGTCGCCATCGGCCTGCCGGTGATGGGCCGGAACCTCGTGTGGACCGTCGCCGAGTTCCCCATGTTCGCCATCCTCGACGTCTTCGGCCGGGACGTCGTCTCGGCGTTCGTCATCGCCCGCCGGATCCTCGGGCTGATGAACACGCCGGGGTGGGGCTTCGGGCTGGCGTCGGCCAGCCTCGTCGGCCAGGAACTCGGCACCGGCGAGGAGGGGCTCGCCGACGCCTACGGCCGCGAAATCGTTCGCTTCGCGGTCGCGGTCTACGCCGTCGTCGCCGCCGTCGTCTTCGTCCTCGCCGAGCCGGTGGTGGTGCTCTTCGTCGGCGACCCGACCGCGCCGGCGGTCCCCATCGCGGTCCCGCTGGTCCGGGTCGCCTGCGTCGCCGTCGTTCTCCAGGGCGTCTCCGGCGCCGCCGCCGGACCGCTGGACGCCGCCGGCGACACCCGGTGGCCGTTCCTCAGCCAGGCGCTCGGCATGTTCGGCGTCTCCATCCCGCTTGTCTACCTCGGGACGGTGACGCCGCTGGGACTCTACGGACTGTACCTGGCCTTCCTGGCGGAGACATCCGTGCCGGCGGCGCTGAACTACTACCGGTTCCGCTCGGGCGTCTGGAAACGGGTCAGCCGGGAGTACCGGCCCGACGCCGGGGGCGCCGACGACTGACCGTCGCGCCGTCGCTGGGGGCCGACGGCGCTCGAAACCAGCATTGTTCCAGCCGGAGGGCTTTTGAATCCGGTCCCCGTTAGTCGTATCAGTCACATGTCCGATGGCCGACGAGACGAGCCGGTGTCCACGACCCGCGAGGAGGCCGCGGGCGTCGAGCCGTTCGGCCGGCGCTTCGAGTGGACGCCGGACGACCGCCCGGCGAGCCCGCTGGCGTACGTCGCGGCGGTCCTCCCGTACGCCGTCGGCGTCGTCCTCGCCCTCGGCGTCGTCGCTCTTCTCGTCAGCAGCGTCGCCGCGGTCGGCGGTCTCGGCGACATCTCCGCACCCGACCCCGGCGACCTGAACCCCATCGGCGGCGACGGCGGTCCCGACGCGGCCACGCCGACCCCGACGCCGGCCGGGACCGTCACCGACACCGCGACCGACACCGACTCCTCGTCCCCGACGGCGACGGACTCGCCGACGCCACCCGACACGCCGACGGTGACGCCCGGTACCGCGACGGCCACGCCGACACGCGCTCCGGGGACGCCGACCGAGGTCCCGGACACGCCGACGGCGACCGCCACGCCGACGCCGACGCCGACGGAGGAAGACGATGACGACGACGACTTCCTGACGCCAACGCCGACGCCGACACCCACGCCGACGGCCACGCTGACGCCAACGCCGACGCCGACACCCACGCCGACACCCGCTCCGCCGAAAGTCGACGATTTCTCGGCGTCCAGTACCTCGTCGTGTGGCCTGATCCCAGGTCCAGACGACGATGTCAAGTTCGAGGTCAGCTGGACCACGACGAACGCCGAACAGGTGACGGTCTCGTGGGGCGCGACCGACCAGACGGAAAGCGGGAAATCCGGTGATGGCGTGGTTTTCGAAGCCCCGGACGACGCTACGTGTGATGACGGCCCGTACGAGTTCACCATCGTCGCCGAGAACGGACCCCGTTCCACCAGCGACACTGCGAGTGCGGAACCGTAAGGAACGAACTGCCGACGCCGTTTAACTCTTGAACCCGTTCGTGGGCTCGGCGTCGGCGTCCGAGGGCGCCTCGCTGCGGTCGGGGGTGGCCGCGCCGGGGGGCCACTCCGAGGGGAGGGCGTCGTTGTCGCGGAGCCGCTGGATGGCGCGGTGACGCGTGACCGCGAGCGTGATGCGGTTGGCCAGAAGGGAGTAGTGGTGGGTGCCGGTCTCCTTCTGGATGAAGTCGGTCGCGCCGGTGTCCAGCGCCCGCTCGGCGATCTCCTCGCCGCGCTCGCTGGTGAAGAGGACGAAGGGGAGCCAGGGGCGCTCCTTCCGCACCGACCAGCAGAGCTCCAGGCCGTTGCACTCGGGCATGTTGTAGTCGCTGACGATGCAGTCTATCTGCTCGGCGTCGATGCGGGCGGGGACGGCCGTCGGGTCGGATTCGCTCCGAACGGAGATGGAGTCGTCGACCTGTTCGAGAAATTCCGCGGTGAGGTCCCGGATGGCGGGGTCGTCGTCGACGTGCAGCACCTGAATATCCTGAAACATTATGCTGAGAACTGGCGGCCGGACATCGCGGCTCGACACCCAGTGGCCCCCGACGGAGCCACTACCGGACGCTCAATCGTCGGACAGCTCCTCGCTGATGGCCGCGTGACACTCCTCGCAGAGCGGAACCTTGTCGTGGTTGGTGTTGCGGACCATGAGCTCGTACCGCTCGGTGTCCGGGTCCCCGCAGTTGACGCAGTCGCTTCCCATGAAGGCAGGGAGGACACCGCTCGTAATAAATGGTCGGTTCGTTTCGGCGCCGCCGAACGCGGGACCGCACCGCGGTCGACGCCGTGCTTTCCCCGATATTTCGTCGAACGTCTCCTCGTCGTCGGTCGTCCGGGCATCACGGGAGGACGGCGACGATTTCGGTAACCGCCGAGACGTCGACGTACTGCGGGAGGACGTGGACGACGGCCGCCGCGACCCCGAGTTCGACGGCCGTGATGACGAGCGTGACGGCGTTTGCGAACCTGCTCGAGGTAGTGACGCCGGCCGGGAACCCGAACTCGCTGCTCGAGAGGGGGTAGAACAGCGCGATACCCCGGGTGCTCCCGAGGACGTCCAGCACGTAGTGGGTGAGGACGCCGACCCAGACGAACGCGAGGTTCTCGAAGACGAGCGGGAAGGCGACGAACAGCGCCAGGACGGGGAGGTTGTGCAGCGTCTTCCGGTGCTTGCCGAAGGCGGTGTCGACGTCGGGAAACAGCGCGCCGAGCGTCACCGGGATGGTGACGGCGACGACGGTCCGCAGCGTCGCGAGGGTCCCGGCGGGTTCGAGGATGAACCCGAGACCGACCCCGAGCAGTACAGCGTTGAGGACGTGCCCTTCCTTGTCCATCGGGCGGGGTGACGACCCGCCGCGGTAAAAGAGTACTCGCCGCCGGGCCGGTATTCGAGGAACCTCAGGCGGATTCGACCGCCGCGAGCAGGTCCTCGAGGGCCTGCTCGGCTATCTTCCGCTTGATTTCGGTCCGGGAGCCGTCGAAGACGTAGCGCTCGACGCCACAGGAGGAGTCGCCAGTGCCCCACTCGGCGGCGCGGGCGACGCCGACGTGGACGGTGCCGACCGGTTTCTCGTCGGTGCCGCCGGTGGGGCCGGCGATGCCCGTCGTCGCCACGCCCCAGGTGACGCCCGCGCGGTCCCGGGCCGCCCGCGCCATCGCCCGGGCGACCGGTTCGCTGACGGCGCCCGCCCCGTCGAGGGTCTCACGGGGGACGCCCAACTCCTCCAGTTTGGCGTCGTAGGTGTAGGTAACGTACGAGCGGTCGAAGTAGTCGCTGGCGCCCGGAACGTCCGTGACGAGCGAGCCGACGAGCCCGCCGGTGCACGATTCGGCGGTGGCGACGGACTCCCCGCGCTCGCGGAGGGCGTCGCCGACGCGTTCCTCGATTGCCATACCGACCGGACGGCCGCCGGCGCCTTGAAACCGCTCCCGGCGTCGGCGCGAGACAGCGGTCGGTTCCGTGTCGGTTCCGCCCGCCGAAAGCGTTAGACCGACGTGGCTTCCGCCGTCACGGGTGGTATGGACGATTACGACCGGCCGCTGTTCTTCCACCTGATGGAGTACGCGGCCGCCGCCGACCGGGACGTGGTCGACATGGTCTCGGGCAACCCCGACTGGGAGGCCCCCGAGGCGCTCCGGGCAGGGCTGTCGGCGTACGCCGACGCCCCGGTCGCGGAGTTCCAGTACCCGCCGAGCGAGGGTCTCCGGGAGTTGCGCGAGGAAATCGCAACGAGGCGCGGCGTCGACGTCGAGCGGGTCGTCGTCACCAACGGCGCGGGCGAGGCGAACTACCTGGCGATGGCCTGTGCACTGGCGGCGCTGGACGGCGAGGAGGTGCTGCTCACCGACCCGGTCTACCCCTACTACCAGGGCCGGACGAAGATGCTCGGGGGGACGCCCCGGTTCGTCGCCGCCGAACCGGACGGGACGCTCGACCCCGGGGCGGTCCGGGCGGCCGCGAGCGAGGAGACGGCCGCCATCGTCGTCAACTCGCCGAACAACCCCACCGGCGCCGTCTACGGCCGAGAGACGAAGCGGGAACTCGTCGACGTCGCGGAGGAACACGACGCACTCCTCGTCTCCGACGAGGTGTACGACCACTTCGTCTTCGAGGAGGGGGCCTTCGCCACCGCCCTGGAGTTCGACTCCGAACGGGTCGCCGTCACGAACTCCTTCTCGAAGTCGATGGCGATTACGGGCTTTCGGGTCGGCTACGCCGTCCTTCCGGAGTGGCTGGTGGACGCCGCCCGGACCCGGCACATGCTGGTCAACGTCGCCGGCTCCCGGCCCGCTCAGACGGCGGTCCTCGAGGCGCTCCGGGAGACGCCCGCGGAGTACTACGAGGCCAACCGTCGGCTGCTCTCCGAGCGCGTCGACGCCTTCTGTGCGGCGCTGGACGAGGCCGGCGCCGAGTACACCCGGCCGAAGGGCGCCTTCTACGTGATGGCGCGCTTCGACGGCTACCCCGGGACGCTGGAGAACGCCGAACGGCTCGTCGACGAGGCCGGCGTCGCGGGGATGCCAGGCGAGGCCTTCGGCGAGTCCCGCAGCGAGTGGCTCCGCTTCGCGCTGGTGACGCCGCGGGCCGACGAGGCCGCAACGCGGCTGGCGCGGTTCTTCGCCTGAGCCAGGACGCCCAGCCGCCGCCGTCGCGCGACCCATCCCGGCGTTTATTGGGCCGGCGGCCGAGGACAAATTCATGAGCAGCGATACCACGGGGCGACGGACGGAGCCGGCGCCGTCCGAGGAGGGAAAGCGGGACGACGACGCCGACCCTTCGGAGTTGCCGCTGCCGCCCTACCCGCCCAACCTCGGACACCCGCGCTTGCACTTCCTCCACCAGATGCGCGACGTCTTCGAGTTCGGCGAGCAGGCGCTTGCGACCCGCGACGTCGTCCGGAGCCACCTGCCCGGCGAGGGCGACGTCTTCTCGCTGGCCCACCCCGAGCACGTAAAGCGCGTCCTGTTGACCGAGCGGGAGACGTTCCGGAAGAGCGACGACTTCCGCATCGCCTTCGGCGAGGGCCTGCTCACCGTCGAGGGCGAGGAGTGGGCCGCCCAGCGGGACGTGCTGCAACCGCTCTTCACCCGCGACAGCGTGATGGACTACGCCGACGGCATGGTCGAGCAGGTGCGACGGCGGAGCGACCGGTGGGCCGACGGCGACCGACTGGAGTTGCAGTCGGAGCTCACCGACATGACGCTGGACGTCCTCTTCGCCACCGTCCTCGGACGCGAACTGGCGCTGGACGGCGACGAGCGGATCCGGCGGGCCGCCGAAGCGCTCCACGACTGGTTCGTTCCCACGTCGTACCTGCTGCCGGACTGGGTGCCGACGCCGGCCCGCCGGCGGTTCCGAAAGGGGAAGGCGACGCTGCAGGCGGAGGCCGACCGGCTACTCGAAGAGAAGGCCGGTGGCGCGCCGACGGACCCCGCCGAGGCCGAGGACCTGCTGTCGCTTTTGGTCGGTCTCCGGGAGAGCGGCGTCGCCGACTCGGGCATGCTGACCGACGAGCGGCTGCGCGACCAGATGGTGACCATCATCTTCGCGGGCCACGACACGACGACCACGTCGCTGACGTTCGCCTTCTGGGCGCTGGCGAACAATCCCGGGGTCCGCGAGCGGTTCCACGCCGAGGTCGACGCCCTGGACGGCCCGCCGACGATGGACGACCTCGACGAGTTGCCGGTGACCGACCGGGTCGTCACCGAGACGTTGCGGCTCTACCCGCCGGTGTACTCGCTACCGCGCCGGAGTACCGAGCCGACGGCCTTCGACGGCTATCGAATCCCGGCGGACAGTCGCATCATCCTGGCCCTCCGGCACGTCCACCGGGACCCCCGGTTCTTCGAGGCCCCCGACAGCTTCCGGCCATCGCGGTGGGACGGCGACCTCCGGGGGGAGCTACACGACTTCGCGTACGCGCCGTTCGGCGGCGGGCCCCGCATCTGTATCGGCCGGGAGTTCGCACTGCTGGAGGCGAAACTCGCGCTTGCGACCATCGGTCGGGAGTACGACCTCTACTGGCTGGGCGACAACGACGCCGACGGCGAGCCGCCCATCTCCCCGGAGATGACGCTGCGGATGACGCCGGGACAGGAGTTCCTCGTGACGGAACGGGAGTAACTCCAGGATCCCTCAACCGAGGCCCGCGTTCGCGTTGGCCTTTTAGTGACGCTCCGCGTAGGGTACGTATGAGCGAGGGTGACGATCCGGCGGCCCAGTGGCAACGAATGGTTCAGAACGTAAACGAAGCGATGGCCGAGTCCGTCGAGCAGAACATGGAGATGAGCGCCGCGTTCATGGAATCGTGGGCGGACGCGATGGAGGACAGCGTCCCCGACCAGGAGACTCTGGCCTCCGGCGTCGAGGGGTACAACAACGCCTACGAGGTGTGGATGGACGCCGCCGAGCAGACCTTCGAGCGGACGACCGACGCCGCCGAAGGTGACGAGGTCGCTCCCGCGGAGTTCCGCGACATCTGGCTGCAGAGCGCCAACGAGGCGTTCAAGGAGGTGATGAGCACGTCGGCGTTCGCGGCGGCCAACGGCCAGCTCGTCCGTGCGATGATGGACCTCCGCGAGCAGACCGACGAGGTAGGCGAGGAGACGCTGGCCGAACTCGGGATGCCGACCCAGTCAGACGTCGAGGAGGTGGGCGAGCGGCTCGTCGAACTGGAGCGCCGCCAGCACCGCGTCGAGGAGAAGCTCGACCGCGTCATCGAGGCGCTGGAATGAGCTCCGAGAACCCCTTCTTCGCGCCGCTGAACTTCCAGCGGGAGCTGATGGAGGCCACCACGGACGCCTTCGAGAAGACGCAGGCCGCACCCGAGCAACTGGAGAAACTGGAGGACGTCGAGGTCGGACACACTCCCAGCGAGGTCGTCTACACCGAGAACAAACTGGAACTGCTCCACTACGAGTCGCTGACCGACGAGCAGCACGAGACGCCCATCCTCGTCGTCTACGCGCTCATCAACAAGCCGTTCATCCTCGACCTGCAGCCGGACCGCAGCGTCGTCCGGCGGCTGCTCGAGGCCGGCCACGACGTCTACCTCGTCGACTGGAACGAGCCGTCCCGGCTCGACCAGCACCTCACGCTCGAGGACTACGTCAACCGCTACATCGACAACTGCGTCGATGTCGTCCGGGAACGGTCCGGACAGGACCGCATCAACATTCTCGGCTACTGCATGGGCGGAACGATGACCGCGATGTACACCGCCCTCCACCAGGAGAAAGTGCGGACGCTCGGGCTGATGGCCGCCGGGCTCTGCTTCGAGGACACCGGCGGCGTCCTCGAACTGTGGGGCGACCAGGAGTACTACGACCCCGAGGACGTCGTCGACGTCTACGGGAACGTCCCCGCCGAGATGCTCGACGTCGGCTTCGCCCTGATGGACCCCGTCGCCAACTACGTCTCGAAGTACGTCCGCCTGTACGACAACCTCGACAACGACGACTTCGTCGAGAACTTCGGCCGGATGGAGCAGTGGCTCGACGAGGGCATCGACGTCGCCGGCGAGGCCTACGTCCAGTTCCTCCGGGACATCTACCAGGAGAACAAGCTCCACCGCAACGAGCTGTACCTCGGCGGCGAACACGTCGATATCACGTCCATCGAGGTCCCCGTCCTCCAGATTACGGGCGAGTACGACCACCTCATCCCCTCGGGGGCCAGCAAGCCGTTCAACGAGGTGGTCGGCAGCGACGACACCGAGATCATCGAGTACCCGACGGGTCACATCGGGCTGGCGGTGTCGGGGTCGAGCCACCGCGACGTCTGGCCCCGCGTCGCCGAGTGGTACATCGAGAAGTCCACCGACGACCCCGAACGCCTCGCCGAGGTCGAGGCGGCCGTCGAGGCGGCGACCGACCAGATCGGCATCGAGGAGATAGACGTCGACGTCGAGGCGGCCGTCGAGGAGGAGGCCCACGCCATCGAGGAGGCCGTCGCCGGTGAGGCCGAGGACGAAATCGCCGAGGAGGCGGTCGACCCGGCCGGTACCGAGGGGTCGGACCTCGAGGAGATAGACGGCATCGGGCCGGCCTACGCCGAGCGACTCCGCGAGGGCGGCATCCTGACGGTCGCACAGTTGGCCGAATCCGACCCCGAGACCGTCGCGGAGGCCGCCGGCGTCGGCACCGCTCGCGTCGAGGGCTGGATCGACGCGGCAGGGGAGTAGTCGTCGGTCGAAAGGGGAGTAGTCGTCGGTCGAAAGGAGCCGCGGGCGCGTCAGGCGGCCGGAACCGAGCCGGCCTGGGGAGTCGCGGCGGGCGCGGACGGCGATGGAGGTGTCGCCGTGGCCGGAGCGGACGACGATGGGGCGGCCGCGGCGGTCCCGACGGCCAGCGGTCGCTCGACGCCGGAGCGGGCGTCGGTCGTCGGGACATCGGCCGACTCGACGGCCGGTGCCGGCGACAGTTGCGAGAACAGCAGTCGAATCTGTCCGAGGTAAGGTACCCGCAGCTCCGCGGTCCCGACGACCCACTCGGGTCGGACCGGCGCCGACAGCGTCGACACCTGATCGTAGTTGGGGTTCGTCACCCCGTTGTCGCCCTTCGTGATGAAGCCGGCGTGGGGCGCGGGACAGTGCCGCAGTTCCTGGCAGTTGTCGGCGTTGGCGATGTCGTCTGGGTCCGCGCGGTCGTACCAGTTCTCGCCGTCCTCGACCCACAGCATCGCCCGGTGGATGACGGGGGTCCGCCTGTTGTTGCCGTCCGGGCGATAGACGATGACATCGCCGTGCTTGCCGAACTCCTTGTGGCCGACCTCCTCGGCGCGGTCGGCGGGGATGACGCCCGTCGACGCCCCGTCGTGGGTCGGCGCCGCCTCGGGGACGAACCGCTCATCGCTCACGACGAACACGAGGTCCCCGCGCTCCATGTTCGGGTTCATGCTGCCCGACTCGATGGCGACCATCGGCGGCCAGATACCGCTGACGGCGAAGAGGAGCAGGCCGACGACGAGGACCGCTCCGACGCTCGTCACCACGTCGCGGACGTAGAGGGCGACCCCCTCGTCGGTCGTCCAGAACCACTTCAGCCAGCCGACGATGCCGGACGGGCGTCCGTCGTCGGGCCCGTCCCCAGCGTCACTCATTGGGAGGACTTGCGCCCCGGTCCGTTTGAACGTTCTGGGTCCGCTACGCTTTTGCCGGCCGGCGGCAACCCTCGCGTGTGCCGCTGGAGGAGCCGGCCCGCATCGCACGCGAACTGGCGAGCCACGGCTACGCCGCAGACAGGGAGGCAATAACGCTGCTGGCCGGTGCCGAAGACCCCGAGACCGCGCTGGTGGTGGCCGTCGAGGCGACGCCCGACGACGCGCTGAAACTCTCGGCGGCCGACGTCCGGGACGCCCTCGACGGGAAACCCCGCGGCCGCCGCGACCCGATTTCGGCGGCAGCGGACGGCGAGGCCGAACGGAGTGAGGCCTCGGGAACGGCGAGCGGGGTGGGTGGACCCGCGAGCGGCGAGGCCGACGAGGTGGAGACCTCGGAAACGGTCAGCGGCGAGGCGACGGCGAACGGGACGGCCCCCCCGGACGGAGCCGCCACCGCGGAGTCGGCCGCCGGCGCCGAACCGGACGCCGTGACGCCCGAAGACCCCTCCGTTTCGACTGGAACGACCGGCGACGAGCAGGGAGAGGAGGGCGGGGGAGTTCCAGTCGAAACGAAGGGGTCCGCCGAGGGACGCGACATCGACCCCTCGCTGCGCTCGCTCTCGGTCGCCAACGACATGACCGGCCGCTCGACCGGGACCGGCGAGTACGGCGACTTCGTGTCGACCTTCCGGGACCGCTACGAGCGCCTCGCCGGGAAACTGAAGGGCCGGGTCAACCACCGCAACGCCGACGCGCTGTCGGCGAGTCCCGGCGGCGGCGAGGCCGGTATGGTCGGGATGGTCGCCGACATCAGTTCGACGAAGTCCGGCCACTGGATAATCGACCTGGAGGACACCACCGGCGTCTTCCCCTGTCTCGTCATGAAGGACAGGCCAATCGCTGGACTGGTGGACGAACTGCTGTACGACGAGGTCATCGCCGTCGAGGGGTCGCTGTCGGACGACGGCAGCATCCTCTTCGTCGACGACATCCACTTCCCGAACGTCCCCCGGACGTTCGAGCCCTCGACGGCCGACCGGCCGGTCCAGGCGGCGCTCATCAGCGACGTCCACGTCGGCAGCGAGGAGTTCATGCGGGACGCCTGGCAGCGGTTCACCTCGTGGCTCCACACCGAGGCGGCCGAGCGCATCGAGTACCTGCTCATCGCGGGCGACATGGTCGAGGGCGTCGGCGTCTACCCCGACCAGGACGAGGAACTGGACATCGTCGACATCTTCGCCCAGTACGAGGCCTTCGCCGAGCACCTCAAGGAGGTCCCCGGGGACATGGAGATCGTCATGATCCCGGGCAACCACGACGCGGTACGGCTGGCGGAACCGCAACCGGGGTTCGACGAGGAGCTACGGGACATCATGTCGGTCCACGACGCCCGGATCGTCTCGAACCCCGCCGTCGTGACCGTCGAGGGGGTCTCCGTGCTGATGTACCACGGCGTCTCGCTGGACGAGGTCATCGCCGAACTGCCCGAGGAGAAGGCCAGTTACGACGACCCCGACAGGGCGATGTACCAGTTGCTGAAGAAACGGCACGTCGCCCCGCAGTTCGGCGGTCACACCCGGCTGGCGCCCGAAGAGCAGGACTACCTCGTCATCGACGAGGTGCCGGACGTCTTCCACACCGGCCACGTCCACAAACTCGGGTGGGGGAAGTACCGCAACGTGCTGGCGGTGAACTCCGGCTGCTGGCAGGCACAGACCGACTTCCAGAAGAGCGTCAACATCGACCCCGACGCCGGCTTCGCGCCGGTGCTGGACCTCGACACCCTCGAGATGACGGTCCACAAGTTCAGTTGATCCGGTCGAGCGCCCGGCGGCCCCGCTCGCGGGCGGCGGTGTCAGCAATTCGGGTAATACGCCGTGAGGGCATCGGCGAACCGGTCGGCGGCGTTCGCCCCGCGGGCGAGGCCGAGGAACGGCTCTATCAGTTCGAGTTCCATCAGCAGTAGCGCCCCGTCGCGGTGAACGTAATCCACCCGTGCGTAGGGGAGCGACGCCGGATCGGCGCCGAGGTGGTCTCGGGCCGCATCGAGTACACCGGCCGCCTGCTCGCGGATCGCCGCCGGTGGCTCGTACCCCGTATCGACTCCCTCGAACTCCGTGACGTCGTCGTCGGGCGTGAGGCTATTCCACGCGTGGCTGTACGTACCGGCAAAGAACACGACGGAGCGCTCGCCAGCCGTAATCTCCGGAACGAACCGCTGAACGACCACGTCGCTCGACGCGAGGATGTCCCGGAAACGTGTCGCTGCATCGTCGACGTCGCCTCGAGAGACACGACGAACGTCCCGTGAGAAGCTTCCGATGGCTGGTTTCACGACCGCTTCGCTCCACCCGTGCCGGTCGAGTATGTCCGTGAGCGACACGTCCGAGCCAGCCTCGATAACGGTCGTTGGCGGCAGTCGGACGCCCGCCTCCGCCAGGTCCACGAGATACGACTTGTGCATATTCCACCGGATCGCCGGGAGCGGGTTACAGACCGGGATGTCCGTGCGCTGTAGCTCGGCCAGAAGCCTCCGGAATCGCCCCAGGTCCGTCGGGTACTCCCAGCACGACCGGAAGAGCACCCCGTCGTAGTCCGTCCACGTTACGGTCGAATCGTCCCAGCGGACCGGCTCGGCCCCGACACCGCGGTCGGCGAGCGCCGCCTCGAGCAGCCCGTCGTCGTCGCTGAGAGTGGGGGCGTGCGTGCCGGTGATAACCCCGAGACTGAAGTGGTCGTCTGTCATCGTGACCCGTTATCCGAAGCGCGCTTTGCTCGTCGCGTCAGACCTCATTGCAGTGTGACGACGTAACTCAACGCGATGAGCAGGATGGCGCCGGTAGCGACGTTGACGAAGGTGAACTCGGCGGCGCCGAGGAGGCTCAGTCCCCAGACGACCATCGCCGCGAACCCCGTCGAGAGGACGACGTTCATCACGACGAGGACCCGTGGGTCCCCGCGGGTCCCGCTGGCTCCCTCCTCGAAGCCGTCCGTATCGCCCATGTCGGCGAAGGGGTATCACGCCCCTTAGCTCTTTATCAGGGAGTCCTATTGTTAGGACATGCGCGTCCGGAACCGAAACGGGGACCCCGTCGATCCGGTGCCGTTTCTCGTCTCCACCGGGCTGTCGGTCATGCTGCTGTTCTCGACGGGACCGCTGTACGGGCTCGCCTACGGCCTCTCGGTCCGGGTCTCCCTCGTCCTCTCGTCGGCCGGCGCGGTCGCCGTCGCCGCCTTCGCCTACCACCGACTGGTGTGGGTCGCCACCCCCTCGTGGGTTCAGGTGCCGGCCGAGCTCCGCTTTCAGCGCCTGCTGTACGTCGCGCTCGCCTTCGGCGTCATTCTCCTGGGGCTGTCGGTTCCCCTGCTTTAGTACCCCCGCCCCGTTGGTCCCGTATGCGCGAGGTCGAGGTCTCCCGGTTCGTGCTGGCACACCCGACGGCCGTCCGGCGCGTGCTCTCGCCGGAGGCGGTCGTCGCCGCCGAGGGCACCTTCACCGTCGGCGCCGTCGAGGAGACCGACGGGGGAACCGTCGTCACCGCCGTCGGGCCCGGGATGTCCGTCCCGCTGCGGTTCGAGTCCACCGAGGACGGTCTCCGGTACACCGCCGAGGGCGAGGTCGGCCCGTTCGAGCACCTCGAGACCCAGGTCGTCGTCGCCGACGAGTCG
Source organism: Natronomonas marina (assembly GCF_024298905.1). Taxonomy (NCBI): domain Archaea; kingdom Methanobacteriati; phylum Methanobacteriota; class Halobacteria; order Halobacteriales; family Natronomonadaceae; genus Natronomonas; species Natronomonas marina. The sequence goes on along the minus strand of NZ_CP101154.1, from coordinate 3,721,728 downwards.
AACGGGTCGCGGCTCACGATGCGGTCGACGGTCGCGCTGAACCTGCCGCTGCCCTTCGCCGACCGCATCGCCGCCTGGAAGCGCCGGGGCGAACTGAAGCGCGCGATAGACGAACTGGCCGAGTCGGTCGGGTAGGGCGGCCGTCGACGCCCGGCCGGTGCCCGTGACGGCCGACGAACCCGGCTGTGTGCGAGAGGGGCACACCCACAACAGCCTTAGGGTTTCTTCCCGTTGGTTTCGAGTATGAGCCTCTTCAGCAGCGTCAAGGAGGCACTGACCGCCGAACCGTCCGCGAAGTCCCGCCCCGACGACGGCTCGGAGGGCGCCTACTGGTGTGACGACTGCGACGTCCGGGTTCGGGACGTCGACCTGGAGGGCGAGGCGACCTGCCCGGACTGCGGCGAGGAGATGCGGTTCGAGCGGTCCTCCGGGCGCTCCTGTGCCTGCTAGGGCGTCCGGATCGTCGCTTCCTCGCCCGCCTCGGCCGGGAAGTGGTCGGCCAGCGACCCCGCGTCCGCCCACTCCTCGTCGGTGACGAGGGCCTCGTCTAGGGCCGCCCGGAGCTCCGACTCCTCGTACTCCGTCCCGATGAACACCAGTTCCGTCCGCCGGTCGCCGTGTTCGTCGTGCCACTCCAGGTCCGGCCGGTTCGACCGGTAGAGATCCCGCTCGACCTCCGGGAGGCTCGCTATCCAGGGCCCCTGCGCCTCCGCCCGGACCGACGGCCCGGCGTGGCCGACGAGGACGCGGGACTCGTTGCCGGCGATCCAGGCGGTCCCCTTCGAGCGGACGACGCCCTCCGGGAGCGTCTTCAGGAAGTCGGCGAACCGGCCGGGATGGAACGGGCGGCGGCGCCGGTAGGTGAACGACGAGATGCCGTACACCTCGTCGGGGTGGCGGTGGTCGTCGTGGTGGTCGCTCCCGTCCCCGTCGTGGTGGTCGCCCTCCTCGCCGTGGGCGTGCCCGTGACCGGCACCTTCGAGGGCCCGCTTCCAGCCCGGGTACTCGCCCATCCGGTCGGCGTCGAACAGTCCGCGGTCGAACAGCCGGTCGGGGTCGACCTGCGAGAACGTCGTCCGGACCGTCTCGGCGTCGGGCCGGAGTGCCGCGACCAGCTCCTCGGCCTCGTCGAGTTCGGCGTCGGTACAGAGGTCGGCCTTGTTCAGGAGGACGACGTTCGAGAGTTCGATTTGCTCGACCATCAGGTCCGAGAGGGGGCGGTCGGCGTCGTCGGCGTCGCCGCGGCGTGTCGGCTCCCCGCCCGCGAAGGTGTCGAGGAACTGTCGGGTGTCGACGACGGTGACGAGGGCGTCGACGCGGTAGAGCGCGGCCGCCCGGGAGTCGGTGGTGAACAGCCGTGCGACGGGGCCCGGCTCCGAGATGCCCGACGACTCGACGACCAGGGCGTCGAACTCGCGGTTTCGCGCCAGGCGGACGACCGCCGTCTCGAGGTCGTCCTGCAGTTCACAGCAGATACAGCCGTTCGAGAGCTCCGTCACCCCACCCGCGACGTCGACATCCGACCCCTCGGCGACCAGTTCGGCGTCGACGTTCACCTCGCCCATGTCGTTGACCAGGACGGCGACGTCGTGGTCGCCGGCGTTCGACAGCAGGTGGTTCAGGAGCGTCGTCTTCCCGGCGCCGAGGCTCCCGGAGAGAACGGTGACGGGAATCGTCTCGCTCATGGGGTCGCTACGCCGGCGAGGGACTTGAAGCCGCTCCCGGCGACGCCGGGGGCGAGGGCACACGAGCCATCGCCGCGGCGGGCCCCCGACAGCTTTTAACAGCGGCCAGCGTTATCGAATGACATGGACCTGGCCGACCGGATAGAGCGCCTCCGTCGGGCGCTCCGGGAGTGGGCGCGCGGGCTCTACCACGGGATGATAACGCATCCGGCCTACGAGAAGATAGAGAAGGAGGCCGAGGACACCGAGGACGCGTTCATGCTGGCCTGTTTCCCGGACGCCTTCGGCATCCCGTCGCCGGTCTCGTACTACACGGCCGAACTGTTGCCGTACCTGGAGGACAGCTTCGAGGCCTGGGAGCGACGGCTCTGGGACCGGCGGTCGTACCTCGAACGCAAGGGCCAGCAGTACCACTTCTGATGGAGCCGTTCGTCTTCTTCGGCGGGAAGGGGGGCGTCGGCAAGACCACCGTCTCCTGTGCCTACGGCGTGAAGTCCGCGCGGGCGGGGCTGGAGACGCTCGTCGTCTCGACGGACCCGGCCCACTCGGTGACCGACGTCTTCGACCAGCCGTTCGGCGACGAACCCGAAGCGGTCGACGGCGTCGACGGCCTCGACGCGATGGAGATCGACCCGGACACGGAGGTCCAGCGGCACCTCGACGGCATCCGCAAGGACCTCTCCGAGCAGGTGTCGGCGGCGATGGTCAACGAGATAAACCAGCAACTCGAGATGGCCCACCGGACGCCGGGCGCCTACGAGTCGGCGCTGTTCGACCGGTTCGTCGACGTGATGCGGAACGCCGACCCCTACGACCGGGTCGTCTTCGACACCTCGCCGACGGGGAGCACCCTCCGGCTACTCGGCCTGCCGGAGTTCCTCGAGGGGTGGATCGACCGGCTGATGCACAAACGGAAGAAGAGCATCGACCTCTTCGAGAAGGCCGCCATCGGCAACGAGGAGCCGCGGCGACTCATGGACGGGGACCCGGTGCTGGCGCGACTGCAGGACAGAAAGGAGTTCTTCGAGTTCGCCGGCGGCGCTCTCCGGGAGGACGCGGCCTTCTTCCTCGTGCTCAACCCGGACCAGCTGTCGGTCAACGAGACGGCCCGGGCCATCGAGGAGATGCGCGAGCGGGACCTCGCAGTGCGAGGCCTCGTCGCCAACAAACTCACACCCGAACCGGACGACCACGAAGACGGCCGCGGCGCGCGCTACCTCCGGGACCGGGTGGCGACCGAACGACAGCGCCTCCGGGAGGTCCGGGAGACGTTCGACCCGCCGCTGGTCGCCGAAATCGCCTCCCGGACCGCGGAGGTGAAGGGCGAGTTGCTGGACGACGTCGCGGCCGAACTCGACGTCGAGACCGAGGCCGAAGCGCCGACCTTCGTGTAGGGCAGTCCGAGGAACGATTGATAATTAATCGGATACTAGCTCCGGTTAATAACTGGTTTTTCGTCCCGTAGGGCGGTTCGCTACTCTTTCTATTTGTAATATATAGAATAATAACAGAAACTATTAACACGTTGTCTTCAATGTTTGTTAATGGAGTACACACCATGGTACAGGTCATCTGGATCGTACTTGCCGTACTGGTAACGTTCAGCGCGGGGTACCTGGGGTACTCGAAGTACCTCTCACGGTTCCTCGAGCTCGACGATGAGAACGAGACGCCAGCACACAAGTACGAGGACGGGCAGGAGTACGTGCCATCGAAGAAGCCGGTGCTTCTGGGACACCACTACTCCAGTATCGCGGGCGGGGCACCGATAGTCGGACCGATCACGGCGGGCGCAGTGTGGGGGTGGGTCCCCGCACTGCTGTGGATCGCCATCGGGAACCCGCTGATGGGTAGCGTCCACGACTTCGTCTCGCTTTCGGGGTCGCTCAGACACGAGGGGAAGTCCATCGGCTACATCATCGGCGAGTACGTCGGCGAGGGCGGCAAGAACATGCTGCTTTTGTTCGCGTTCCTCACCATCATCCTGGTGGTCGCGGTGTTCGCACTGGTCGTCTCCATCGTCTTCAACGCGTTCCCACAGGTGACGACGGCCAGCCTGATATACATCGTACTGGCGCTGGCCTTCGGGGTGTACCTCTACCAGCTGAACGGGCCGTTCCTCCCGGGGACGGTGCTTTTCGTCGCCGGTGTCTTCGCCGGCGTCTGGGTCGGCATCCAGTACCCGCTCGCACTGTTCCCGGCGGTCGGCGACGCCACGTATCCGGCCGGAACCGTCGTCGTCGCCGAAGTCCTCGGGCTCGGCTCGGGAGCGTGGGTGCCGGGAGCCGCGCTCGACCCCGAGGCGCTTCTCGTTCCGAACACGGCGGCGTGGATTCCCGTCGTGATGATTTACGCGGGCGTCGCCAGCGCGCTCCCGGTGTGGGTGCTGCTGCAACCGCGCGACTACCTTTCGTCGTTCCTGCTGTACGCCGGCGTCGGCGGGGCGCTTCTGGCGGTCGTCGTCGGGACGCTGCTCGCCACGTCCGCGGAGCCGCTCGTCGTCGCCGACTCACTCGGCGCCTTCGAAGGCTTCTGGGGCGTCGAGGGCGCGGGACTGGCGCCGCTGTTCCCGCTGCTTTTCATCACTATCGCCTGCGGGACCATCAGCGGTTTCCACTCGCTGGTGTCCTCGGGGACGACGGCAAAGCAGTTGAACAAGGAGACCGACGCCCGCCTCATCGGCTACGGCGGGATGCTCGGGGAGGGCCTGCTGGCATCGGTCGCGCTGATTACGCTCGCAGTGGCCGGCTTCGCCGACCCGGCGGGCGGCATCGGCGCCGCCCTGCCGAACTTCGCTACCGGCGGCGGCATCATCCTCACCAGCCTCGGCATCCCCCAGAGCTTCGGCGCGCCGTTCATGGCGCTGGTGCTGGTGAGCTTCCTCCTCACGTCGACCGACACTGCCGTCCGGCTGGGTCGGTACATGATGGAGGAGATAATCGGCGTCCCGGCCGGTCAGACGGCCGGTAGCTCCGACGTCGTCGGCGGGCTCGGCTCCCTCTTAGGCGGCCGCTACACGAACCCCGTCGTCCAGGCCTTGCCGGCCTACCTGCTCGTCATCTCCGGGCAGTGGCTCACCCTGTGGGCGCTGTTCGGCGGCGCCAACCAGCTGCTGGCGGCACTGGCGCTGTTGACGGCCACCGTCTGGCTCGCAAACTGGGACGACAGCAAGCAGCTGTACTCGACCGGCGTTCCGATGGCCGTCATGGTCACTATCACCGTCCTGGGGCTGGCCTGGCTGGCGTTCTACAGCAACGTTTACCAGAACATCATCCAGGGCGGCGCGAGTGGCGAGGCGCTGATATCCTCCATCGTCCAGATAGTGCTGGCGCTGGTCCTCATCGGCCTCGCGCTGGCGCTGGTCAAGAAGGGCTACGACAACATCTCCACCGTCCGGGACCGGACCGGTGGCGCCGCGGCAGAACCGAGCGACGACTGACCCGACCGCGACCGTTTTTCGACGCGCTGCGACCGCCAGCGGCGCTACACCTCCCGAGTCACCGCTCCGAAGGGGTGGTCGGCCTCGTCGGGAGCGATCCCGACGGCCGTCACGGAGTCCCCGCCGGCACGGACCCGGAGCCGCACGACCCTGGCGTCGCTGCCGCCCACGGTCGCGGTCGTCACCTCGCGGGTCGTCTCGGTCGACAGAAGCGTCGCCGATCCGTCGGGCTCGAACTCCCCGACCGACGCGACCGTACGGTCCGTCGCCAGTTCCAGCACCCGGTCGGCGTCCAGCGACGCGACGGGGTCGCGTATCACCTCGGGGTCCTCGACGACCGCGACCGCCGGGGCCGTCAGGAGCCCGAACCGGTGGCCGTCGGGGGCCTCCTAGACCCGCCGGAACACCGTCGCGGTGACGTCCCGGCGCGAGGTCAACTGGACGTCCCCGGAGAGGTCGACCCGTATCGTCGTCTCGACGGTCGGTTCCTCGGAGACGACCGTGGCGTAGCCGGCCGATTCGGGGAGGACGGCGGGCGCCGTCGCCTCGGCCTCGATGGGGTCGGGCTCCTCCGGCAGGAGCGAACAGCCGGCCACGGCGACCGCACAGCCGGCGAGGACGGTGCGGCGGTCGACCGGGACCGTCATTTCCAGAACCGCTTTGCGAGCCGCGAGAGGAACCCCTCATTCGGCTCCGTGACGTCCTCCCAGAGGCGGAACGCCTCGACGACGTCGGCGGCGTCGCCGGCGACGGCCTCCCGTGCGTCCGGGACGACGACGGCGAGGTTCACCTCGTAGTGGCCGTAGTAGCCGAGTTTCAGCAGGGTCCGCTCGCGCTGGCCGTCGACGAACGCCCGGACGTCGTCGGGCAACTCGTCGGCGACGAGGACGAACGTGACGTCCGTCCGGTAGTGCTCCTCGTGGGCCTCGATTCGCTCGTCGGCCAGTTCGTGGCCCAACTCGACCAGCCGCCGCAGTTCCTCGACGGTCGGACGGGCGAGGCGGCGGGCGTAGAGGTACTCCTCGGAGCGGTGGTCGGCGTACGACAGCGCCGGGTGGAAGAACTGCTTCTGGTTCAGGACCCGCATCTCGCCGTAGAGGTCCCAAGTCTCCCCGCGGAGCCGGTGGTACTTCTCCAGCGTGTAGTTGTACATCAGGCGGTCGCTGACCCGGTCGAGGTAGGGGTCGTCGTCCCAGTACGGAACGTCCTCGACGAGTTCGTCGGGCAACTCCGACTTCGGCACTGCGCCCTCGGCCGGGTCCTCCCAGTCGTCGCCGTAGTCCGGTCCCTCCTCGACCGGCCCGGGGTCGGTCCGCTCGCTCATCGCCCGTCGCCGGCGACGCTCACGTCCGCCGGCTGGAGTGCGGGATCCGTGCCTCGGTACGACATATCGTGGAGGTGCCGTCTGTGCCGTATAAACGCGTCGGTCACCCCCACCGCGTGGAACGCTCGGCAGGTTTTTCAGGCTTCGACCCCAACCGTGGGAGTGACACACATGGCGAAGGACACGGAGGCCTGCGGTCGCTGTTCGATGACCGTCGTGGTCGACGCCGTCGACGACGAGGAGGACGCCTCACGGGACCCCTTCGACGGCGAGCGTATCGAGGTCGAAGAACGGGACCTCGAGCGCGTCTCGCCGGCGGCCTGGATGGGGCGGGTCTCCTCGCGCGTGAACGAGGCGGTCGGTCGCCTCGTCTGGGGCCGATAGGTGCCATCCGTCCCTGACGGAGCCGCCCTCGCCGGTCGAAGAGTTGGACGACCGTCGCGTCTCTCGGTCGGGAACCACGGTTTCTGCTTATAAATTGGGCGGCAAATCACGGTATGACACGGTGTCACATCGTCAGGGTTAAATACTCACTGTCAGCTATGCACACGTATGGCACAGGACACGGCCGCTCCGGTCCGGGAATCCGACTGCGAGGTCATGGCGTCCGTCGACAGCGATACCGACGGTGAACGGCTCATCATAGCCGAACTCTGTCGCGACGACGCCTGGCTCTCGATGTCGACGGACGCGACCGTCGCCGCCGAGTGGCGGTAGCGAGCGGCCGACCGCCGGACTACTTTTAGCCGCCTTCCCCGCCGACCAGCCCCGCGTCGACCGGCCGTTCCGGCGGGCAGGGCCCCCGAGTCCGAGGGCGCCGGGCGAACCGTTTTTGGTGTCGCCCGGCGTGCGTTCTGGCATGGATTACCGACGCGTCGAGGGCGACCGCGAGTACGTCGCCAGACTGGAGCACGGCCGCGACTGGCGCGAGCAGATCGAGACCTTCGCCGACGCGGAGGGTATCGACGCCGCCTTCTTCTTCGGTCTCGGTGCCGTCCAGGACGCGACGCTTTTCTTCTACGAACAGCGCGAGCAGGAGTACTACCCCGTCGAGTTCGACGAACCGTTCGAGGTGACGGCGGCGGTCGGCAACGTCTCCCACCTTGAGGGCGAGCGGTTCGCTCACACCCACGTCACGCTCTCGCGGGAGGACGGCTCGACGGTCGGCGGCCACCTCGATAGCGCGACCACCTTCGCCGGTGAGTTGTACCTCCGGGAGTTCGACACCCACCTGGAGCGCGAACACGACGAGACCACCGACCTCGACCTCTGGCCCCTGTAGATGCGCCCGGACGACGAACGGTACTTCGAGCGACTCGAATCCGGCCTCGACGAGGCGCTGTCGGTGGCGCGGGACGCCCGCGAGCGCGGCGGCGACCCCACCGACGACGTCGAAATCCCCATCGCCAAGGACATGGCCGACCGCGTCGAGAACATCCTCGGCATCGACGGGGTCGCAGAGCGGGTCCGCGAGATGGAGGACGACCCCGACCTCTCCCGCGAGGAGGCGGCCCTCGAGTTGGCGGCCGACTTCGCGGAGGGGTCGGTCGGCGACTACGACACCCGCGCCGGCAAGGTCGAGGGCGCGGTCCGGACCGCCGTCGCCCTGCTGACGGAGGGCGTCGTCGCCGCCCCCATTGAGGGCATCGACCGGGTCGAACTGCTGGAGAACGACGACGGCACCGAGTTCGTCAACATCTACTACGCCGGACCCATCCGCTCGGCGGGCGGGACCGCGCAGGCGCTGTCGGTGCTGGTCGCCGACTACACCCGGACGCTCGTCGGCATCGAGGAGTACCGGCCCCGGGATTCGGAGGTCGAACGCTACGCTGAGGAGCTGTCGTTGTACGACGACGAGACCGGCCTCCAGTACGCCCCCAAGGACGCCGAGGCGAAGTTCATCGCCCGGAACACCCCCATCATGCTGGACGGGGAGGCCACCGGCGACGAGGAGGTGTCCGGCTTCCGGGACCTCGAACGAGTCGACACCAACAACGCCCGCGGCGGGATGTGTCTCGTTCTCGGCGAGGGCATCGCACAGAAGGCGCCGAAGATTCAGCGCTACACCTCGCAACTCGAGGAGGTCGACTGGCCCTGGCTCCAGGACCTCATCGACGGCAACTACGGGAAGAGCGAGACGAGCGGCGAGGACGACGCGGCGGGCGGCGACGACGGCAGCGAGGCGGACGACGCCGACGACGACACCGACCCCGGATCCGACGACGGTCCAGAACGCGGAGGCCCGCCGCGTCCCGACCCCTCCAAGAAGTTCCTCCGGGACCTCATCGCCGGCCGGCCGGTGTTCGGCCACCCCTCCGAGACCGGGGGCTTCCGCCTCCGGTACGGCCGCGCCCGCAACCACGGCTTCGCCACTGCTGGCGTCCACCCCGCGACGATGCACCTCGTCGACGACTTCCTGGCGACCGGCACGCAGATCAAGACCGAGCGCCCGGGGAAGGCCGCCGGCGTCGTCCCCGTCGACTCCATCGAGGGACCGACCGTCAGACTCGCCAACGGCGACGTCCGGCGCGTCGACGACCCCGCGGAGGCCCTCGAGATACGCAACGGCGTCGAGGCCATCCTCGATCTGGGCGAGTACCTCGTCAACTACGGCGAGTTCGTCGAGAACAACCACCCGCTCTCGCCCGCCGCCTACGCCCCGGAGTGGTGGAAACAGGACCTCGCGGCCGCCGGCGCCGACGTCCAGGCGCTGGTCGACTCCCCGCAGGTCGACCTCGAACACCCGAGCGCCGAGCAAGCCATCGAGTGGGCCCAAGAGTACGACGTCCCGTTGCACCCCGAGTACACCTACCTCTGGCACGACCTCGACGTCGAGCGGTTCGACGCGCTGGCGACGGCCGCCAGCGAGGGCCACTGGGCGGAAGCGGACGGTGCCGCCGTCGAACGAGACGCCGCCGCCCCGAGCGCCGACAGGACGCTCGTCGTGCCCAGAAGCGAACCCGTCCGGGAGGCCCTGGAGGTCCTGCTCGTCGAGCACACCCAGGGCGAGGAGACGCTCACCGTGCCCGACGCCCTCCCGCTGGTGCGGTCGATCGGCCTCACCGCGGACCTCGAACGCACCTGGACCCTCGCGGACCTCCCGGAGTCGGCCCGGACCTGGGACGACGGCGAGAACTCGATCCGGGTCGTCGAGGAGGTGGCCCCCTTCGAGGTCCGCGAGCGCGCCCCGACACGCGTCGGTTGCCGGATGGGTCGCCCCGAGAAGTCGGAGAAACGGGACCTCTCGCCGGCCGTCCACACGCTGTTTCCCATCGGCGAGGCCGGCGGTTCCCAGCGGGACATCGCCGCCGCCGGCAAACACGCTGAGACCATGCAGGACACCCCCGGACTGGTCGACGTGCAGGTCGGCCGCCGCCGCTGTGGCGAGTGCGGGACCGAGACCCACCGCGCGCGCTGCCCGGAGTGCAACGGCGTCACCGACCCCCACTACGTCTGCCGGGACTGCGACGTCGACGTCGAACCCGACGAGTCGGGCCGGGCGGTTTGTCCCCGCTGCGAACGGGAGGCCGACGCCGTCCGGACGAAGACCCTCGACGTCAACGACGAGTACCGCTCGGCGCTGGAGAACGTCGGCGAGCGGGAGAACGCCTTCGACGTCCTGAAGGGCGTCAAGGGGCTGTCCTCGGCCGAGAAGGTCCCCGAACCCATCGAGAAGGGGGTGCTTCGGGCCAAGCACGGCGTCTCCTCGTTCAAGGACGGCACCGTCCGCTACGACATGACGGACCTGCCCGTGACCGCGGTGCGGCCGCGCGAGTTGGACGTCGACGCCGACCGGCTCCGCTCGCTCGGCTACGAGACCGACATCCACGGCGACCCCCTGACCCACGAGGACCAGCTCGTCGAGTTGCGCGTCCAGGACGTCGTGCTCTCGAACGGCGCCGCCGAACACATGCTGCGGACCGCCGACTTCGTCGACGACCTCCTCGAACAGTACTACGGCGTCGAGCCGTTCTACGAGGTCGACGACCGTGACGACCTCGTCGGCGAGTTGGTCTTCGGGATGGCACCGCACACCTCCGCCGCTGTTGTCGGGAGAGTTATAGGTTTCACGTCGGCCGCGGTCGGGTACGCGCATCCGTACTTTCACGCCGCGAAACGTCGGAACTGCTTCCACCCGGAGACGAAGGTGTGGTACGAGGACGAGGGCGGAGCCACCCGTCACAAAGAGATTGAGTCGCTCGTCGAGGAACGACTCGACGACGGGACGGTAGAACGAGACGACTTCGGAACCCTCGTCGCACACCTCGGTGAATCCGATTCCGTGCCTCACGTCCCGTCGGTGCGTGACGACGGCTCCCAGTCACTCCAGCCAGTCGAGGCGGTGAGCAAACACCCCGCACCGGACCACATGGTCCGAGTGGCGACCGAATCGGGCCGGGAACTCACCGTCACGCCCGACCATCGGGTCCACGTCTACGACTCGGAACTCGGTCGAATCGTCTCGGCCGAGGCTCGAGAACTGGACGAAACTGATCGACTCATCACTCCGCGGGGCATCGAGAGCGTATCTCCCTCGGAATCCGAACGGCGGTTCGACCTCCTCGCAGCGTTCCTTGAGGAACCGAGTATCGATAATGAACGCCTGATGGTGAAGGGACTCGACAAGGACGGACTCTACGATCTGTTCGTCGACCGTCTCGAGGACGATTGGGGCGGCCAGTTCTATCCACTCCAGAGCACCGCCGAGCACCTCGGTCTCACGAAGAAACAACTGAGCAACTATCTCTATCGCGAGAGTATCCCGGTCACGCTCCTGTCGGAGTTCTTCGACACGCCGACGGGACTCCTCGAGTTCGTTCCCGACGACGTCCGGTTGGGGATGAAGCGCGACCGGACCGAAATCAGTCGAACGATCGAACTCGACGAGCGGGTCGCGACGCTTCTGGGCTACTACGCGGCCGAAGGGTTCACCCGAGCACAGGAGACCCCGAAGGGGACGATTCACCAGACGACTATTTGCGGGACCGAGGCCGAAGCACGCGAGTTCGCTCTGGAAGTGTTCCGCAGCGAGTTCGGGGTCGAACCGTACGAGGAGAACGACGCAAAGGTGACGGTGTCGGGCCGACTCCTCCGGACCTTCGTCGACTCGATTCTCGATGCCGGAACCCGCGCGCACACGAAGCGAGTTCCACAGCCGATCTTCGACGCGCCGGACCGCATCGTCGGTGCGTACCTCGGCGGGTACTTCAGCGGCGACGGCTCGGCCGACGACAGCGCACCTCGTGTCACTGCCAGTACGGTAAGCCGCGAACTCAAGTCCGACCTGCTCGGACTCCTTACCCGACTCGGTATCAGTGCCCAGGTGAACCATCGTCCGCGGGTTCCACTCCGCGAGCAGTTCCCGGAGTTCTACGACGAGGACGACGACTCCCTGTCGCGGCGGGGATACGAGATAACCGTCTCGCGCGATGGTGCCGTCCGCTTCGCGGAAGTAGCCGGGTTCCACCTCTCGCGAAAGGACCGAACGCTGAACGAACAGGTCGGCGAAATTCGTCCCGCCGATCGAACGGCGTATTGCTACGATGGAGGGACCAACGACTACCTCCTTGACCCCGTCTCGGAGGTCGAATACGTCGAATCGGAGACCGACCACGTGTACTGCCTCACGGTCGAAGAGACGAACTCGCTCATCGCGGAAGACCTGTCCGCTCGCCAGTGTGACGGCGACGAGGACTGCGTGATGCTCCTCATGGACGGTCTTATCAACTTCTCTAAAACGTTCCTGCCAGATCAGCGAGGTGGGAGGATGGACGCACCCCTGGTCATGTCCTCGCGCATCGACCCGGCCGAAATCGACGACGAGGCGCACAACATGGACATCGTCTCGTCGTACCCCCGGGAGTTCTACGAGGCGACCCGCGAGATGGCCGACCCCGGCGCCGTCGAAGAACGCATCCAACTGGGCGAGGACACGCTCGGCACCGACGACCAGTACCGGGGGTTCGAGCACACCCACGACACCGCCGACGTCGCGCTGGGACCGGACCTGTCGGCGTACAAGACGCTGGGCGACATGATGGAGAAGATGGACGCCCAGCTCGAGCTGTCCCGGAAGCTGCGGTCGGTCGACGAGACGGACGTCGCAGAGCGCGTCATCGAGTACCACTTCCTGCCGGACATCATCGGCAACCTGCGGGCGTTCTCTCGGCAGGAGACCCGCTGCAAGGACTGCGGCGAGAAGTTCCGCCGGATGCCCCTGACCGGCGACTGCCGGGAGTGCGGCGGCGACGTGAACCTCACCGTCTACGAGGGGTCGGTGAACAAGTACATCGACACCGCCCTCCGGGTCGCCGAGGAGTACGACTGCCGGGAGTACACCGTCCAGCGACTGGAGATTCTCGACCGGTCGGTCGAGTCCATCTTCGAGGACGACACCAACAAGCAGAGCGGCATCGCGGACTTCATGTAACCCGAACTTTTTGCACGGCGCGGCTTCGCCGCGCCGGCAAAAACTTCGATGAAAAATAGCTCCTCGCTCCAGCCGCCTCGCGCCTGCGGCGCTCGGCGTTAGTCGCTCGTCGCTACCGAGCGCTCCCTGCGGTCGCGCTCGGGGGAAACGCCTCGCTGCGCTCGGCGTATGCTACCGCCGTCAGTTAGATACGCCTCGGCGACCAATCGTCGGCCGTGACACGGCAGGCAGCCCGGTCGGGATTCGTGCGGTTCGTCGAGGACGCTCTCGACTACACCGAGCGGGAGTTCAGCGTCGCGCGGGCGCTGCAGTCGGACGCGACCGGCGCCGGCGGAAAGGTCGTCGACAGGCTCCTGAGCGACTCGGAAACCGTCCGCGAGCAGGTCGTCGAACCGGAACTGACCGCCTACCGCGAGCAGGTGGTCTCGCAGTTCGACATCCTCCTGGACGCAATCGAGAGCGGCGAGGACATCGAGACCTATCGTGCGGCGGTCCTGGATGCGGACGCCTACGACGCGAACCTGCGGTCGGACCTCTCGCCGGAGCGCCGTTCCGAACTCCGGGACCGGCTCTTCGAGCGCCAGCGGGGGTTGGCGACGGCCGTCGCACCGCTCGTCGAGGCTCCCGAGGACGACTTCTGGGCGGCCGCCGAGACGGCCTTCGACCGCGAGGCGATGACCCGCCTCGTCGCCGACCACTTCGCATTCACCGGCCCGATGCAGGAACACCGCGGGGCGTTCCGAATGGCGACCCAGATCGACCCCGGGGAGGTGCTGGGCGGCGGCTTCCTCGTCAGCCGGCTCCCGACAATCGACGTCGAGTACACCGACGAGGCGCTGCGGTCGATGCGGCGGGCCGAGCGGCGAGTCATCCGGGAGACGAAAGCGGAGATAGAAGAGCGGTACTGACGAGAATCCAGGGGAAAAGATACGGTCGGCGGCTGCGGAGCATACGCCGAGCGAAGCGAGGCGTTTCCCCCGAGCGCGACCGCAGGGAGCGCTCGGTAGCGACGAGCGACTAACGCCGAGCGCCGCAGGCGCGAGGCGGCTGGAGCGAGGAGCTATTTTTCATCGAAGTTTTTGCCGGTCGCTCGCCGGCGGCGAGCGACCGTGCAAAAAGTTCGTGCGGAGAAGTTTTCCCGAATGCCGACTCAACGAGGGGTAGATGGAGTTCGAGGAGCTGGAGAGCATCCCCGGCGTCGGCGCGAAGACGGCCGAGCGGCTGGCCGAACTCGACGACCCCGAGGGGGCGCTGGCGGCGGGCGACGTCGCCACCCTCGCGCGAGCGCCGGGCGTCAGCGAGGGGCGGGCCGCCCGCATCGCTCGCGCCGCAATCCGCCACGAGCACGACGACGACGGCGAGTTCCTCGCGACGCCGCGGGCCCGCGAGATCTACGAGGCCGCGCTGGAGCTTCTGACCGAGCGGGCCGTCACCGACTACGCGCGAAAGCGGCTGGAGACGTTCTATCCCAGCGCGGCCGCCTCCCGCATCGAGGAGGTCAGGGCGTTCGCCCGCGAGGCCGTCGAGCGGGAGCCGACGCCGACGGTCCTGGAGGCGCTGGACGGCGTCGAGCCGCTGGAGCCGGCGCGGGACGTCCGGGTCCGGGACCGCTGTCTGGCGACCAACGACGCCGAGACCTACTCGGCAGCCAGGGAGGCGGTCCCCGAGATGAGCGTCGAACTGGTCGAGGACGCCCGCGGCATCGCCGACCTCGCGCGAGGATACTCGACGGTGGTCGTCCTCGACGAGGCCTTCGCCGGCGTCGACGTCGAGGGCGACGTCCGGGTCGAACCGGGCGCACTGGAGGACCCCGCGTCGGTCGTCCCCGAGCGGACGCTGTCCTTTTTCGCCCGGAACCGCGACCGGCTTCGCGCGGCGGCGGCGGTCCACCGGGCGGCCGACCTGCCGGCACCCGGCGACGTCGAGGCGATGGACGCGGCTCTCGGCCGACTCAACGAGGACGGCACCGTCGCCGACGACGAGAGCCTCGACGCCCTCGAAGAGGCAGTCGCCGACCTCGATGCGGCCGTCTCCGTGGCCGAGAGCGTCGCCAACGACCGTCTCCGGGCGGCCATCGAGGAGCGGGACGTGACCATCGAGGGCGCGGACCTGCTGTCGCTCGTCGAGCGGGGCGCCGGCGCCGACTCGCTGCTCCAGCGCGAACTGTCCGAGGAGTACGCCGCGGCCGTCGAGGCCGCCCGCGAGCACCTCGTCGACGCCCTGGGAGTCGACGACTACGAGTCGATGGCGCGGCAGGCCTTCGGCGAGGAGCCGACCTTCCCCGTCGAACACGACGAGCGGGCGGTCGAACGGCTCCGCGAGGAGTTGACCGCCGCGCGGGACCGCCGGGCCGCCCGACTGAAACGCGAACTCGCCGACGAACTCCGCGAGATGCGCGAACCCGCCGAACGCCTCGTCGAGAACGCCCTCGAACTCGACGTCGAACTCGCGGTCGCCCGCTTCGCCGAGGACTTCGACTGCACGTTCCCGACCTTCGAGGGGCGCGGCTTCGCCGTCGATGGCGGCCGGTCGCCGCTGCTCGACGTGGGCTTCGAGGACGTCGAACCGGTCGACTACGGCGTCGAGGGCGCCGCGCTGCTGTCCGGCGTCAACAGCGGCGGCAAGACGTCGACGCTCGACCTGGTGGCGCTCGTGGTCGTGCTGGGACAGATGGGGCTGCCGGTGCCGGCCGAACGGGCCCGCCTGGAGCGCTTCGAGGCGCTACACTACCAGGCGAAGACCCAGGGGACGCTCGACGCCGGTGCCTTCGAGTCGACGCTCCGGGAGTTCGGCTCGCTCGTGGCGGGCGACCGCCGCCGACTCGTGCTGGTGGACGAACTGGAGTCCATCACCGAACCCGGAGCCAGCGCCGTCATCATCGCCGGCATCCTCGAGGCGCTCGAGGAGAGCGACTCGACGGCCGTGTTCGTCTCGCACCTAGCCGGCGAGATACGCGAGGCGGCCGACGCCGACGTGACCGTCGACGGCATCGAGGCCACCGGCCTCGAGGACGGCCAACTGCAGGTGAACCGCTCGCCGGTGAAGAACCACCTGGCACGGTCGACCCCGGAACTCATCGTCGAGAAACTGGCCGACGACGAGGGGGACGACCTCTACGCGGAACTGCTGGAGAAGTTCGACGAGGACGGATAGTTCACCCGGTCGGTGCCGCGGATACTGACGAACGGGTCGGTCCCTCGAACGGGTGCGACCGGGACGTTCAGGGCGACACCGCAGGAAGCGGCGATTCGGCGTCTCGCTCGTCCCATCGGGGTTTACGCCAGTATTACCCCGGATTCCGGGACGAATTAGTGAACTACCCCCGCCTACTCGCCGCCGTTGGCGGCTCCGTGAGGCAGGGGCTTCCTGCTTCCACGACACGCTTTGCAGACACAACCGCAGTGTCCACAGGGAGCGCAGTCTCCACAGGCGTTGATTCGGAGTGTCCCACTCCTACGTCTTTTAGACCGCGACAAAGAACGTTCCACGCCGCGTTCGCGTCCCTGTCCGCCTCAAACCCGCAGGCGGGGCAGGAGTGTTCACGCACCCACAACGGCTTGTCGGTCGAAACGCCGCACGACGCGCACTCCTTGGTCGTCCCTCTCGGGTTGACCGCGACGAAGTGCGTTCCTTCACGCTCGCACTTGTATTCGAGCAACGAGAGGAACGTTCGCCACGCAGCAGACGCAGTGTTGCGGCTGTTCGACGGACTTTCCATCATCTTCTTCACGTTCAGGTCTTCGACCGCTACGAGGTCGTATTCCCGAGCGTAGTAGTTCGAGAGTTTATGTAGGAAATCCCGGCGCTTGCGTCGGAGGTCAGCGTGATACTCCGCGACCCGTCGCCGTTGCTTCTCGTAGTTGTTCGACCCGTGTTGCTTCCGCGAGAGTTTCCGTTGCTCGCGCTCCAAGCGGTCGCGCTCATCGGTGAGGTCGAGCGACTCGACGGCGGTCCCGTCGGTGTCGTGGGCGTACTTGAGTATCCCTACGTCGATACCGACGCACTGCTCGGGGTTCTCAGGTGGTTCGGGCGGTTCGCGGTCCAGTTCGACGCCGAAGGTGGCGAACCACTCGCCTGTCGGTTCCTTCTTAACCGTCACCTGTTTGAGCGTCGCGTCGTCGGGGATGGCGCGGTGGAGCCGAATCGGTATATCTCCGAGTTTCGAGAGTGACAGGACAGTCTGACCGCCCTTCTTGTCGAGCTTGAAGCCAGACTGGTTGTACGTGAAACTGCGGAACTCCCGTGGCGGCTTCCATTTGAGTTGGCCGACGGTGTAGCCGTTCTCCTTGAGTTTGGAGAGTCCGTTGAGGTTGTCGAACAGCCGTTCTACGACGGTTTGGAGCACCTTCGAGTGCACGTCGGAGAGGTCGTCCCACCACTCCTTGAGATCGGGAAGTTCCGACCGAAGCGTGGTCATGGACGGCAGTTCGCCGTGTTTATCTTGGTACTCGTTGAGGCGGTAGAGCGTGTGGTTATACAGTTGCCGACAAATATCGCGGTGGTGATCCAACTCCTCACGGTGGGCGTCGGACGGCTTAAGACGATACTTGTAGGCGTAGTACATTGCGCTATTCTCGTTCCTCAATAAGTTCGTCCAATTGCTCTCGGACGAACGACGAGAGGTTGAGGTGTTGGTCCTCAATCCACTCGTCTTGGTCCTCTCGAATGGTGATTGTCTTTCGTTTCACCGCAATGCACGTTATGCACACTACACGTATAACAGCTTTGGTAAACGTGGGCCTGTGGGCCCGCAACAGAACAGTGTACGAACAGGAGATGACGGCGCTGTATCCCCTCCCTGCTCGCTCCCGTTGGTCGCTCGCTGAGGAAGGGGGCTTAGCGCCTGCATTCAGCTAAATCGGATGTCGTCTGTACGTCCATGTGAGGTGCCAACATGACGAGAGTGCTCAAGACGTCCGGATTCCTCGGCCTGGCGGTCATGATGTCCGTCGGACTGTACCAGAACTACCTGCTCGCGGGCGGCGGGAGCGTTCCGGGGTGGATGATCGGCGGCCACGCGCACCTCGGGGTCCTGTCGATACTGGCGGTCGTCGTCGGGTTCGCCGTCCCGGCGCTCGGCGTCGTGGGACGCCTCCGACAGGCGGTCACTGGACTGTTCGTGGTCGGGCAGTGGGGGCTGCCGGTGACCATCTGGGCCGGCGAGGGCGGCGGTCTCTCGTTTCTGATGCCCACGACGTTCCTGTGGGGGCTCTGTCTCGTCGTCGCGATGTTGCTCATGGCGTGGCAGGCGGCGACGACGGCCGAGGAGGAGCGACGCGAGACCGCACCGAGCGCGACGCCGGCCGACGACTGACCGTCCCGCGGCGGCCGAATCGCCGCCCCCGAAGGCTTAACACCCGCCGAAGCGTGGTGAAAGTGAAATGGCCGACGACGACATGCTCTCGTGGGACGAGTCGGTGTTCCGCGACGAGCACGTCCTCGAACTGGACTACCTGCCGGAGGCGTTCCTGCACCGCGACGAGCAGATGGAGACGCTGAAGTACGCCCTCCGGCCCGCCGTCCGGGGCTCGCGGCCGCTGAACGTGATGGCCCGGGGACCGCCGGGGACCGGCAAGACGACCGCCGTCCAGAAGCTCTTCGACGAGTTGACCGGCGCGAGCGACGTCGAGGTCGTCCGGGTGAACTGCCAGGTCGACTCGACGAGATACGCCGTCTTCTCGCGGCTCTTCGAGGGCCTCTTCGAGTACGAACCGCCGACCTCCGGCATCTCCTTCAAGAAACTGTTCGGCCAGATTACGGACCACCTCGTCGAGAACGACGAGGTACTGGTCGTCGCCCTGGACGACGTGAACTACCTCTTCTACGAGGACGAGGCCTCGGATACCCTGTACTCGCTTTTGCGGGCCCACGAGGCCCACAGCGGCGCGAAGATAGGCGTCATCGTCGTCTCCTCGGACCTGGACCTGGACGTCATCGAGGAACTCGACAGTCGCGTCCAGTCGGTCTTCCGGCCCGAGGAGGTGTACTTCTCGGCGTACGGCCAGCGCGAAATCGTCGACATCCTCGACGAGCGGGTCAAACGTGGCTTCCGCGACGACGCCGTCGGGACCCGGGTACTGGACCGCGTCGCCGAACACACCGCCGACAGCGGCGGGGACCTCCGGGTCGGCATCGACCTGCTCCGCCGGGCCGGGCTGAACGCCGAGATGCGCGGCTCCGCCGAGGTGAGCCCCGACGACGTCGACGAGGCCTACGAGAAGGCCAAGTACGTCCACCTCTCGCGGCACCTGCGTGGCCTGTCGGACTCCGAGACCGCCCTCGTCCGCGTACTGGCCGAACACGACGGCGAGCGCGCTGGCGACGTCTACGACGCCTTCCACGAACGGACCGACCTCGGCTACACCCGCTACTCCGAGATAATCAACAAGCTCGACCAGCTGGGCCTCATCGACGCCGAGTACACCGACGTCGAGGGACGGGGGCGCTCGCGGGCGCTCTCGCTGTCATACGACGCCGAGGCGATACTCGAACGGCTCGAATCGTAGCCGCGATTTCGACCCGAAACGGAGGGGTATCGCCGGGGGTCGGCCGTCCGTCGCGGGAACCCGAGGCCGTCCCGCAGTGCTCGAAATAGCGACGTCGAAGGGTACTCGAAATAGCGACGTCGAAGGGTACTCGAAATAGCGACGTCGAAGGGTACTCGAAATAGCGACGTCGAAGGGTACTCGAAATAGCGACATCGAAGGTGAGATGGGAAATCGCGTCGGCCCTCGGTCACCACGCTCGGCTCCAACCGTCACCGCCCGGCACACGTCGCCGCATTCGGTCGGCGCTCGTCTCAGTTCTCGCGGTCGGTGCCCGTCTCCGTCGGTCCCCGCCGTCAGCGCTCGTCGATGTCGTTGCCGATCCACTGGTCCGGTACCTGGATGACGTAGCGGCCGTTTTCCTGGAGCGCGATGATGTACTCCTCGCGGTCGTACAGCTCCATCAGGTTGAGTTCGTACTGGCCGGGCTCGACGATCTTGATGGACTCGAACTGGTCGTTGAGCTGCTCTCTGAGCTCCGAGAGCTCCGGCTCCTCGTCGCTGGGCTCGCTGACGATGCGGTCGTCGTCTTCGGTCGGTGGCCCGCCGGTCCCGCCGGCGAGTCCCTCGCTACGACCGGCGGCTCCGTCAGTTCCGGCCGTCGAGTCCGGGTCGGGGTCGTCCGCCTCGGTCGGGGACCCGACGTCGCGGACCTCCTCGGCGGAGGCGAGGCCGCTCCGTGCGCTCGACTGGGCGGTGTCCTCCTCGGGAGTCTCCCGGCGTGCGTCGGCATCGATGATCTCCCCGTCGTCGGTGCCGTCGTCACCGCCCGATGCGCCGGGGGCGTCCTCGCCGGTCTCGCTGGGCCAGGTCGCGTTCGGGTCCGGTTCCTCGTCGGGCGTCGAGGAGACGAAGTCCCGGACGCGGGTCGTGGCGCGGCCGACGGTCTCCGCAACCGAGGCGTCGCCCTCCTCCGGGACCGCGTCGTCGTCGCCGGCCGCCTCCGGTGGGTCCGGATCGTCCGGGAAGTCGGTGCCCTCCGGCCGGAACTGGAACTTGTTGCCGCCGCAGTCGGGACATCCCGACAGCATCTCCTTGGACCCGTCCTCGAACGTCCGACCGCAGCCGGTACACTGGTGTGGCATCCTGTTGGCCTACTGGCGGGTGATGAGCGTGCTGATGAGGGTCTCGTCCTTGTGGAGCGTCTCGATACGGTTCGCCGGGCCGATGACGGTCAGCTTGTTCGGCTCGTCGTTGCCCATGAGTCGGCCCAGGAAGCCGGTGTCGCTGCTCTTGCTTCCGGGATAGGTCTCGATCTCGATGCCGGTGAACCCGTCGGGGTTGATCTCCGACATCGTCCGCTCGATGAGCTTCGACTCCTCTTCGGGTTCGAGGCCCTCCTCGAGGATGACGATGTTGTCGTCGTGGACGCCGTCGAGGATGAGACGGATCTTCTCCATCGTCCGCATCCCCTCCATCCGCTCGGCGCTTATCATGTCGATCTGGATGCCGTCGCCCAGTTTCTCGCCGTCGTCGTCGGTGGTTACCTCGGGCATGGTATCACCCGAAGTACTCCGCTATCTTGTCGTAGACTTCGTCCATGTTGTCCCCCTCCAGCGCCGACAGCGGCACCGTCTCGTGTTGTGGGAAGGCGTTGCTGATGCGCTGGACGCTGGCCTCGTCGAGGTCGATCTTGTTGGCGAAGATGAGCACCGGCAGATCCTGGCTCTCGATGATACCGATGAGCATCGTGTTCACCTGCGTGAACGGGTCTTCGGCGGCATCCAGCACGTAGATGACGCCGTCGACGTCCTCCCGCAGCCAGTGCATCGCCTCGGCAACCCCCTCGGTCGCCTCCCGTGACCGACGGACGGCGTCGTCCTTCTCGATGTCGTGTTCGAGGAACTCCTTGTAGTCGACCTTCGTCGTCACGCCCGGCGTGTCGACGACATCGATGGTGACGGACTTGCCGTTCCGCTTTATTTCGACGTTCTCCTTTCGGCGCGCACGGCGCGTCTCGTGGGGGACGTGACTCTCCGGCCCCACGGCGTCACCGGTCCAGTCGCGAGCGATACGGTTGGCGAGCGTCGTCTTGCCCGCGTTTGGAGGGCCGTAGATGCCGATGCGTTTCGGCTCGCTCCCCGCAAACAGGCTCGACGTCGCCCGGGATATACTCGATTTGAGGTCGGTTAGCAGTCCCATCTCATCCTCCCACGGCCCCGATTTCAGGTCGAAATCGAGGTCGCTCTGGGCGTACTACCATACCGCACTCACTTAACTGTGTGTCAGACATACCTCACGAAGCGGACAGGAGGACGGAGGGTCGGCGTGGAACCGCGATTCCGTCGTCCACGTCCCGAACGCCGGGGATTCCTCCGATTTCCACTCGAAGTCCCGGGGTCAAAGAGAGGGACGGCTCCACGAACGAGGCGCCGACCGACGGGAGCCGTGAGGAGTCGAGTGGGTTGACGAAACGGTGAGCGGAACGGTGAGCGAAACGAGACGGCCAGCGGGACGAAACGGGTGGCACCTACGGACCGGGAAGAAACGCCGAACGGACCGGCCGGTCCAGTGACGGGAAAGAGCCCCCCACCCCCTCGTTTCGGGTGGAGCGGGACGGACGGCTGTCGGGGGGAGGTAGAGAGCCGGCAGAAACTTGGGATATTTGTACTAGTGTGGTTGATCGTGAGCTCGTCATCAATAAATTACTAGCAACACAGCAGAGAAACTAAATAAAATAGATCCTTTCTTTCCTGATACGGGTATGGTTTTACACAGAGTATATTAAATCTTTTTCTAGATATCTAGAACTTCTCCGGCACCCCCCTCCCGTTCTCCTGGTTCCACTCGAAACGGAGGGGTGTGGGGGATGTCCCCTCCACTTCGACTGCATCAACTGCAGGTCGGATTCACTCCTTCGATTCCCCCACGGTTCGGCCCCTTTCCCTCGACCCATCGTGGCTGTCCCTGGCTGCCACTGGCACTATCTCCCGGCTGGGCCGTCCGGGTCCCGGCCGGCTTCACCGTTCGGTCCCGCCGAAGCACCCGTCGTACCACCCCTTCCCATGGTACTATCCTTCTTGCCATCACTCCTCGTACCATCACCCCTCGTACCCACCAACCGACTGTCGACGAGCGAACCGCGACGGGACTCGGACCGACGCTGCGGTTCCCCGGGACCGCTCTACCGACAGGAGGGACGACCCGGTTCTAGTTACTGTTGCGGAAGGTCACCGCAACGTTTAATAACGTATTCTACCATCGGTTCCTCTGCATCAAGTGGACCACCGCCAGTAACCCGACCCGATGTACCGGGTCTCTATCGTCTACATTCGACGGGTTCACTCGTCGCGCGGTGGTGTTCCACCTGAAATGGAGGGGTTCGAAAGAGCATGACCGACGGTGATTCAAACGATACGACGGCTGACGGCGATGATTCTGGTCCGAAGGTAGCGGATTCCGAGAGGGGGACACCCCCGGACCCGTCCGACTCGGATGGGGCCACGACCGATCCGGACCTGGACACCGACGACCACTCTCAGTCTGGCGATTCTCCAGTGGAAACGAAGGGGTCTACCGCGGCCGACGGGGTAGAAACCGGGCACTCGACCGATGGCTCACCGGCCGGCGTCTCCAAGGGGTCGTCCGCGGTCGACCCGGATCTCGTCGAGGGAAACAGTGCGGCCGACGGCTTCTCCGGGGACGTCGACCTCGACGATCTGGACCTCGACGCCGACTCCGAGGGTGAAACCGACGAGGCCTCCCGTGGTCTCTTCGACGACCTGCTGGAGGGCGAGCCGATCTTCGAGAACAAGGAGGTCCTCCGACCCTCCTACACCCCGCACAAGCTCCCCCACCGCGAGGAGCAGATCAACAACATGGCGACCATCCTCGTCAGCGCGCTCCGCGGGGAGACCCCTTCGAACATCCTCATCTACGGGAAGACGGGGACCGGCAAGACCGCCAGCGCGAAGTTCGTCAGCGAGGAACTGGAGACCACCTCCCAGAAGTACGAGGTCCCCTGCGAGGTCGAGTACATCAACTGCGAGGTAACCGACACCCAGTATCGCGTCCTCGCACAGCTCGCAAACAAGTTCATCGAGAAGAACGAGACCTACATCGAGGAGCGCCTCGACGAACTCGGCGACCTCCGGGACCGGGCCGCCGAGGACCCCGATGCCCTCGACGACTCCTCGTTCGACAGCGTCGCCGCCGTCGAGACCGAGATCCGGGACCTCGAGGACGATCTCGAGGAGTTCGACCCCGTCCCGATGACCGGGTGGCCCACCGACCGGGTCTACCAGACCTTCTTCGAGGCCGTCGACTACCACGAGCGCGTGGTCGTCATCATGCTCGACGAAATCGACAAACTCGTCGAGAAGTCCGGCGACGACACGCTGTACAACCTCTCCCGGATGAACTCCGAACTCGACAACTCGCGGGTCTCCATCATGGGCATCTCCAACGACCTGAAGTTCACCGACTTCCTGGACCCCCGGGTCAAGTCCAGCCTCGGCGAGGAGGAAATCGTCTTCCCGCCCTACGACGCCACCCAGTTGCGGGACATCCTCAACCACCGCTCGGACGTCGCGTTCAAGTCGGGCGTCCTCTCGGACGACGTCATCCCGCTGTGTGCGGCCTTCGCTGCCCAGGAACACGGCGACGCCCGCCGGGCGCTGGACCTCCTGCGGACCGCCGGCGAACTGGCCGAGCGGGACCGAACGGAGACCGTCGACGAGAAGCACGTCCGCCACGCCCAGGAGAAGATCGAACTCGACCGGGTCGTCGAGGTGGTCCGGACGCTTCCCACCCAGTCGAAACTCGTCCTCTACGCAACCATCCTGCTGGAGCAGAACGGCGTCCACAACATCAACACCGGCGAGGTGTTCAACATCTACAAGCGCCTCTGCCAGGAGATAGATGCCGACGTCCTCACCCAGCGCCGCGTCACCGACCTCATCAGCGAACTCGACATGCTCGGCATCGTCAACGCCGTCGTCGTCTCCAAGGGCCGGTACGGCCGCACCAAGGAGATCAGCCTCTCGGTCCCGCTCGACGAGACCGAGGCCGTCCTCCTCTCCGATTCCCGCGTCGGCGAGGTCGAGGACGCCCAGCCGTTCGTCCAGGCTCGGTTCGACAACTGACACCCACTTTTTGCCGGCCGCTCGCCGGTGGCGACCGCGTGGCGGCTCCCCCGACGTGACCATTCGGCGGCGGCCGTCGGCCGCCCGGCAAGTGGGGCGTGGACTCCGGGCGCTCGCGGATGCTTGCCGGAACGGCGGCCGCTCAGTTCGTCAGGGCCACAGCCCGCGTGCCTCGTGGGCTTCCGAGAGGCGCTCCAGGGCGACGATGTAGGCGGCGTCCCGCCACGTCGCCTCGGGGGTCCGTTCGTAGGCGTCCCGGACCGCAGCCCAGGCCTTCTCCATCTCGGCGTCCAGTTCCTCGTTGACCCGCTCCAGCGACCACGCCCGGCGGTTGATGTCCTGGAGCCACTCGAAGTACGACACGGTGACACCGCCAGCGTTGGCCAGCACGTCGGGCAGCACCGGCACGTCGCGGGCGGCGAGGGCGGCGTCGGCCTCGAAGGTCGTCGGGCCGTTGGCACCCTCGACGACGATGTCGGCGCGGACCTCGTCGACGTTGTCGGCGGTGATGACGTTGCCGACCGCACACGGTGCCAGCAGGTCGACGTCGAGACCGAGCAGCGCCTCGTTGTCGATGACCTCGCCGTCCTGTCTGGTGACGGCCTCTGGTTCCTCTTCGTGGGTCGGGATGGTCTCGATATCCAGCCCGTCGGGGTCGTAGACGGCGCCGTTGACGTCGCTGACGGCGACCACGTCGGCGCCCCACGAGTCCAGCAGGCGGGCGGCGTTGGCGCCGACGCTGCCGAACCCCTGGACGGCGACGGTCGTCTCCCCGAGCGGCCGGTCGTAGTACTCCAGGGCCTTCCGGGCGACGATGGCGACGCTTCGACCGGGGGCCTCGTCGCGGCCGTAACTGCCGCCGACGACCGGCGGCTTGCCCGTGACGACGCCGGGGCGGGTCTCGCCCTCCTGCATGCTGTAGGCGTCCATAATCCAAGCCATCGTCTGGGCGTCGGTGCCCATGTCCGGCGCCGGGATGTCGGTGTTGGGGCCGATGACGGGCCGCAACTCCTCGGTGAACCGGCGGGTGAGCCGTTCCTTCTCGTCGGGCGACAGCTCCTTGGGGTCGACGACGACGCCGCCCTTGGCGCCGCCGAACGGCAGGTCCATCACGGCACACTTCCAGGTCATCCACATCGCCAGCCCGATGCACTCCTCGCGGCTCACGCCGGGGTGAAACCGGAGGCCGCCCTTGTGGGGACCGCGGACGCTGTTGTGCTGGGCGCGGTAGCCGGTGTAGGTCTCGACGGTGCCGTCGTCGCGCTCGATGGGGACGGTCACCTCGTGGACGGCCTTGGGGTCGGCAAGCCGCTCGACGACGTTGGGGTCGATGTCGACGAAGGCGGCGGCCCGGTTTAGCTGGCGTCGGGCCACGGCGCGGGCCGACTCCGGTTCGGTCGGTACGTCTTTCTCCGGCGGCGCGGTCGAGGCGATCTCCGATGACATGGCTGATCCGTATACTTCGACTCCCAGACGCCCGACACAGTTAGTATTAATTGTAATAGGTGATTAATTCACAATCTAAGTGTTATTATAACTTGGTCGCGGGGTTCGACGGGCGACGGGCCGCCGTCGGTCGGCCGAACACCTGTTTCAGACCCTTTTTACGCTCACACGCGATACGGACACCCAATGACGCGAATCGTCGTGGTCGACAACCACGGGCAGTTCACGCATCTCGAGCACCGGGCGCTCCGCGATCTGGGCGTCGACACCGAGATCGTCGACAACGAGACGCCGCCGGCCGACGTCGACGCCGACGGGGTCGTTCTCTCCGGGGGACCGGACATGGACCGCGTCGGCCGGGCGCCCGACTACCTCGATGCGGGCGTCCCCGTCCTCGGTATCTGTCTCGGCATGCAACTCATCGCCGAGGAACTGGGCGGTGCCGTCGAGGCCGGCGATTACGGCGGCTACGCCGACGTCACCGTCGAAATAGACGACGACGACGACCCCCTCGTCGGGTCGCTGGCGCCCGAAACCCGGGTGTGGGCGAGTCACGCCGACGAGGTGGTCGACCTCCCGGAGGGCTTCGTCCGGACGGCCCACAGCGACATCTGCGGCATCGAGGCGATGAGCGACACCGACCGGAACCTCTACGGCGTCCAGTGGCACCCCGAGGTCGCCCACACCGAGGAGGGCGAGGCCGTCTTCGAGAACTTCCTCGCGGTCTGCGAGAACGGCGCCTGACCGCTGGGGGCGATCAACCAGGGTACCGTGCACCAAAAATATCAGACTGAATGTAGATTTTTATCAGTAGGTATGGTTAAATATACGATATGAAAAATGGATATATCAAATAATTCACGGCCGGATGGAGCAGTGGCCATCGGTCTCGCTGCGTCGGCGGTACTCGTCGGCTGGGTGGTGTTCACTGGAGGCGCGTCGATGGGGCGAGACGTCGTCAATATCGGCGTGAGTCTCCCGGCGTACCCGATGCTGGTCGCCGGTCTCCTCGCGGGGCTCGCCTACCCGGAGTGGTCGACGAAGGCCCTGAGTCTGTGGACCGGACTGGGCGCCTCACTCGGGGTCGCTTTCGTCGTCGTCCGGAACGGTATTGACGCCGGGCTCACCGTCGACTCGACGGTGCGCATCGGAGCCGTCGTCGCCGGAACCATCGTGGCCATTCCGCTCTCGGTCGGGCTGACAGTCCTCGTTACAGCACTGGGGGTCGCCGTCGGTCGCCGGCTCGGAAGCAAGGGACGGTCTATGATCCGTTCGAGCGGGACCGGCTGAGACCGAATCCGGTGTCGACCGTCGGTCGACTGTTCTCTCCCGCCCATCGCTGTACCATTCAAAACGCGCATCTGTCGAACCGCGCAAGTACCGCTCTGTTCCAGTCTCCCGTCGCCGTGCCGGGTTCGTTCTCGGGGCTCTCTGCACGGCGAACCTGCTGTGACAGCCGACATTCGTGGAATCCGATTCGTACACGCAACCGTCGACGGACTGTTCGCCGAGACGACGGTCCATCTCGGCCTGACGCCTCTCGAACGAACCGTTGATTCGCCGTAATCGACGTCTGATAAACACTCCGGTCGCTCCCCGTCGACTGGACCGAACTGTGCGTTACTTTTCAGTTCCGGACCTACGTTCGGTCATGTACCGACGAATTTTGGTTCCGACCGACGGCAGCACCGGGTCGGCCCACGTCGCGATGCAGGCCTTCGACCTCGCCGAACAGTACGGCGCGACGGTCCACCTCCTGTACGTCGTCGACCGGGGACTGCGCGACGTGCTCGGCGACGCCGAATCCGAGCGGGAACTGCGCGAGTCCGGCGAGCGGGCGGTTGCGACGCTCGCCGAACTCGCAGAGACCTACGATGTCGAGACCGAACCCGTGATTCGGGAGGGCGACCCCGCGGGCGTGATTCGCTCGTACGCGGCGGAGGTCGATGTCGACCTGATCGTAATGGGGACCCACGGCCGGTCCGGTCTCGGGCGGCGACTCATCGGCAGCGTCGCCGAGACGGTCGTCCGCCGGTCCGAACGGCCCGTCCTGACCGTCCGGTTGCCTGGGTCCGACGAGACCGTGACCGACGCCGACACCGCGGCGGCCATCGTCGCCGACGCGCTGGCCGAGGAGGGCTACGACGCCGAGGTAGAGGGCGTCGAGCGCCAGAACCACGTCTGGGTCGTCGACGCGACCGGCGAGGCGGGCGCCTTCACCGTCTACGTCGACCCCGTGACGCGACGGACCAGCGCGATCCGACGGACCGAAGCGTGAGCGTTCGTGACAGTGAGTAGTTAGATTTTTGTTTCTCCCGAAACAATAGGAAATCATGGCCCTCCAGGCGAGACGAATCGAGGGGTGGCTACCGCTGCTGTTGGTCGCACTCTCGGGGTTCGTCCTCGCGCTCCTGTCGGCGTTCCTCCCGCGAGTCGTCGGCGTCGCCCTCCTCGCGGTCGCGTTCCTGGGTGCGGGGGCTGCCGGAACTATCGTCGCCCGGCGGCGAGGGGGCGTCGCCCGGGCCCTCCTTGCGGGCGTCGGCCCGGCCGTCGGTGCCGGCGCGGCCGGCGTGCTGCTCGCCTCGCGCCCCATCCGGGACTTCCCCTTCCACCTCGGCAGCGGTCTCGGTCTCGGCGTCTGTGCCGTCCTCGTCGGGTTCGGCCTCGGCGCGGCCGACCGCTGGCTCGGTGACGGTCCTCCGAGACCGCCGTGGCGAGACGTGGTCGGCTTCGTCGCGCTGCTGGTCGTCGGCGCCACCCTCGTCGCCGCCACCGCGCCGTATGCGGCCGTCCACGTCCCTCGGCTCCTCGCGTAGCCGTCCTCCGCTCCGTCCCGAGCGATTTAACCCCGATCCGACCGGTCGAGTGAACAATGACGCAGTCGCAGGGCGACCTCGCGGCGCTGTCCCGGTTCGTCTTCCGGACGCCCGACTGGTCGGCCAGCCTGTTCGCGGCACTTCTCATCGCCGCCGTCTCCGGCGTCGCCGCCTTCGATTCGCAGTTCGTCCTCGACGACGCCTACCAGGGGATGGTCTACATCGCCGTCCCGACCGTGGTCGCCGCCGTCACGACCCCGTGGTTCGACCGACGGCTCGGCGGGAAGCTGACCTACAACCGCTCCGCGCTGCTGGCGCTGGTCTGTGAGGTCATCCTCGTCGTCTTCCTCGTCGCCAGCGCCGCCGTCGCGGCGGTCGTGGGGCTGTGGCAGGTGTTCATCTTCGACGCGCTCGTCGTCGGACTGGCCTCGATCTTCGCGCTCCGGCTGTTCGTCATCGTGGCCGTCTCCCGGCGGTCGATACTCGTGGCGTCGGTCCCCGCGAGCATCCAGACGGTCACCGCCGCGGCGCTGGCGTTCGTCTACAGCGGCACCGTCCGGTACCTCGAGGTCGGCGGGCCGCTCGTCGACAGTTACCTCGCGCGAACGAGCGAGGCGCCGCCCGAGTTGGCCGTCGTCAGACCCGACGACTTCGTGGTGCTGGCGGCGCTGTGCGGCGTCTACGCCGTCGCGGTCTACGTCTTCGTCGTCGCCATCGACCGGCCGTGGCGCCAGAGCCTCGGCGTCTCCGTGCTGGACTTCATCCGCGGCTTCGTCGGTCACATCGCCGAGGGGACCCGCGAACTGGAGGCCTTCTTCGAGGACCTCGGCGAGGAGGCGGTCGTCCCGGTCACCGTCCTCTCGGTCCGACGACCCGGGGGCGCCGAGAAGGCGCGGTTCGTGCTGCCGATGATACACCCGGGCCCGATGGGTGAGATCGGCGGCGGCAACCTCCCGGAGCGGATCGCCGACACCGCCGACGGGGTGGCGTTCCCGCCGCACGCCACCGCCGGCCACGACTTCAACCTCGTCACCGAACGCGAGGTCGAGACCCTCGTCGAGGCCGCAGAGCGGGCCCACGACCGCATCGACTACCGCGACCGGGCCACCGAGAGCAGCCGCGAGCAGGAGGGCGAGTCGAAACTGCTCGGACAGGCCTTCGGCGAGGACGCCCTCGTGGTCGCCACCCACGCGCCGGGGTGTGCCGACGACGTCGACTTCTCGGTCGGGCTCTCGGCGGCCGCCGAGGCCCGCGTCTCCGGCCTCGAGAACGTCCTGCTCGTCGACGCCCACAACTGCAACGACGGGCTGGACGGCGACGACCTCGGGCACGTCGTCCCCGGGTCGCGCCGCTCGTTCGACATGATGACCGCCGCAGGGCGCCTCGGCGAGCGACTGGCCGACGCCGAACAGCGCCCGCTGTCGGTCGGCGTCGCCTGGGAGCCGACCGAGTGGGAACCCGAAGACGGCATCGGCCCGCTCGGGGTCCGGGTCGCCGTCGTCGAGGTCGGCGACGACGACCCCCAGCGGACGGTCTACTGTCTGGTCGACGGCAACAACATGAACCCCGGCGTCCGCGAGGAACTGCTGGCGGTCGTCGACGCCGACGAGGCCGAGGTGATGACCACCGACACCCACATCGTCAACACGATGGAGGCGGCCAACCAGGTCGGCAGCGAGATCGACGTCGACGAACTCGCGGCGGTCGTCGAGGACCTCGTCGAGGAGGCGGCCGCCGACCTCGAACCGGTCGAGGCCGGGATGGCCGTCGAACACACCGAGGTGACGGTGTTCGGCAACGACCGCACCGAGGCGCTGGCCTCGACCGCCAACGCCATGATACAGATGGGTGGCGCGCTACTCCTGCTCGTCATCGGCGGCGCGATGGCCGTCAGCCTGCTGATACTGTTACTCGCGCCCTAGGGACCGTCGCCGGGGGCGTCCTCGAAGAGGTCGTCGACGGCGGCCTCGGCGGCCTCGACGGCCTCGCTTGCGACGACGGCGGGGTCGGGGTCGTCCGGCGCGTCCAGGTAGACATCGACGTCGAGGCGGCCGTCCTCGAAGCGGACGGTCACGTCCAGGTCACGAACCTCGGACTGCTTGTACCGCGAGAGAACGAGTCCTTCCGCGGCGTCGGACGCCGCCTCGACGATCTCCTCGTCGGTCGGTTCGGCGGTCGAGTCGTCGGTCACGTCGGCTCAGTCGCCGCCGGCGCCCGGTCCGCCCGGACCCATCGGGCCACCGCCGCCCGCGCCCTGCAGCATCTGCTGGAGTTCCTCCTGGAGCTCCTCGAACTGCTCCTGGACCCGGTCCTCCTGCTTCTGGAGCGTCTGGACGCGGACTTCGAGGCTGTCGACTTTCTCTTCGAGGTTCTCGTAGGCGTCGTCGTAGTCGGTCTCGATGAGGAGTTCGCCGACCTCGCGGTACATCTGGGTCTCGCCCTCGATGCCGTCGAGCGTCTCCAGGGCCGTCTCGGACTCCTGCAGTTGCGTTTCGGCCTGCTGTTTCTGCTGTGCGACCTGCTGGGCCGTCTCCTGAAGGTCCTGGAGTTCCTCTATCTTCTCCTGGGCCTCCGGCGGTAGGTTACCCTGCATACCGTAGGCCTCGTCTTCGGGACGGAAAAACCCCCACTTTTCGACTCCCCGGCCGGCGACCCTCGCGGAGAGCGACACGCATATGGACGGCAGGGACAACCCACACGTAATGACGACGACTGCGGCGCCCGTTTCGCCGCGCCTGATACCATGTTGACCGCCACCGCGCTCGACGGCGTCGGCGTCGACGCCGTCGCGCTGAAACCCGCCGAGCACGACCTCGAACGAGCCACGGCCCTCGGCGTCGAGTCCGTGGTCGTCGACTACGAGGGCCGCGAGCACCTGCCCGACCCGGCGACGCTGTCGTCGCTCGCGTCGGCGCTGGACTGCTACGTGACGACGCCGGTCCGGGCCGACGGCTTCGACCCGCTCGGCGACGACTCGCTGATGGCGTCGCTGCCCGCCGGGGCGACGCGGGTCCTCGTGGCCGGCAACGACGCCTACCTGACCGAGAGCGAGGCCAAGCGCGCCGTCGCACCGCGTCTCGGGGCCGCCCGCGAGCGGGCACCCGACGCGTGGGTCGGAACCGAGGGCGTCGAGCGACTGGCGCTGGCCGCCGGTGGCACGCAGTTCGAACTGCTCGCCTCGAACACCGCACGGGAGGTGCGGGCGATGCGTGCCGCCGGGTTCGACGGCGACGTCGCGCTGTACGCCCCGACGGTGCTGACCGACGACCCCGACGAGACGCTGGACGCCGTCGGCAGCTACGTGGCCCGCCGCGGCCCGGTCCGGCGGGCGCTCCCCGCCGACGCCGCGACGGACGCGACCGCCACCGGGCGGGCCCGCGAGGTGCTGCTCGAGGCGGCGACGGACTTCGCGCTGGTCGGGGACGCCGACGCCGTCGCGGAGCGCATCGAGACGCTGCGGTCCGTCGGCGTCGACCACGTCGTCGCCTATCCTGCCCGGGGGCTGGAGGTGTTCGCCCGGGATGGCTGACGACGGCGAACGCGTCGCCGTCGTCGGGGCCGGCGTCGTCGGGTCGACGACGGCGCTTCGACTCGCCCGCCGGGACGCCGACGTGACGCTGTTCGACGCCGGGAACGTCGCCAGCGGGGCCAGCGGCAGCGCGGCCGGCATCGTGTACGACGCCTTCGCGGACCCCCTCGACGCCGAAATCGCGAGCGACGCGATAGCCGCCTTCCGCGAGCGTGGGTCGATAACCGACCGCCCGTACGTCTGGTTCGCCCGCGAGGGCGACGAGCGGAACGCCGAGGCGATACGCGAGCACGTCCCGCGGATGCAGGCGCAGGACCGGGCCGTCGAGTTCGTCGAGCCCTCGGAACTGGGCGCCCGCTGGCCCGGCCTCCGGACCGACGACATCGAGGTGGCCGCCGTCGCGCGCAACGCCGGCGTCGTCGACACCGGAGCGTTCACCCGCGAGACCGCGCAGTTCGCCGTCTCGGCGGGCGCCGACGCCCGGACGAACACCCGGGCCCGACTCGACGAGGAGGGCCGCGTCAACGGCGAGTCCTACGACGCCGTCGTCGTCGCGGCCGGCGCATACACCGGCCGACTGCTGGCCGGCGCCGGCTACCCGCTGGCCGTCGAGGCCTACCGCGTCCAGGCGTACCTCTCGGCGTCGACGCCGCTGGCCGAACGCGTCCCGACGCTGTACGACGCGACGGCCGGCTACTACGCCCGTCCGGACGACGGCCGGCTACTGGTCGGTGACGGGACGGTCCCGGAGGCCCACGACCCGACCGACTGGAAGCGGTCGGCCGACGCCGAGTTCCGCCGCGACTGTGCGTCGTACCTCGAGACGGCGGTCGGCGAGTCCCTCGACGAGCGGCGCTCGTGGGCCGGCCTCTGCACCGCGACGCCCGACGGCGACCCGCTGGTCGGCGAGCGAGCGCCGGGCATCTACGTTGCGACCGGCTTCCAGGGTCACGGCTTCATGCGGGCGCCGGCCATCGCGACCCGGCTGGCGGAGGAGGTGCTCGGCGGCGACGGCGTCCCGGCCTTCGACCCCACCCGGTTCGACGGCGAAGAGGACTTCGAAATCGTCGAGGGGATGACGCTGGACGGCTAGGCGTCCGCGGACGCCTCGTCGGCCGACCCCTCGTCGGCCCCGACGGTGTCCGAGGCGGTGACCGCTTCCTCGCCCGCCGCCTTCGGAATCAGCACCTCGAGAGCGCCGCTGCCGGTCAGGGTCGCCTCCGCGCGGTCGACCTCGACGTCGGCCGTCTCCGGAAGCGTCACCGACCCGCTCAGCGAGAGTCCCCGCCCCGGAAACCGCATCGCGTAGCCCTCGTGGTCCTCGCGGAACCGGTCGACGCGGACCGTGAGGGTGTTCTCGTCGAACCTGACGTCGACGTCGCCGGCGCGCGCGCCGGGCGCGTCGAACACCGCGAGGTAGGCGTCGTCGCTCTCCAGCAGGTCGACCGACAGCGGCTTGCGCTCCTGGACGCGACTGGAGGCCCGGCCGATGCCGTCGAGGACGACCCGGCCCAGCGACTCCCCGACCTCCCGAATCATGCGTGGATTTCCTCGAGGCCGTCGCTCTCGCCGCAGTACGGGCAGGTGAACGACTCGACACCCGTGCCGTCCGGCATCGAGTACCGGTAGTGTAGCTCGAACATGTCGAGGTCGCACGCCTCGCGGTTGCAGACGACTTCCAGGGTCTTCGGCATAGCCGGGTGTAGGGCCGAGACGGTAATCAATGCCCCGACGTTTTGTGGGGTCGGGACCCACTCGACGCATGGAGGTTCGCGGCGTCGACTTCAGTGGTTCGGCGGAACCGGGCTGTGACATCTGGCTCGCCGACGGGCGCTTCGACGGCGACCGCCTCGAGGTGCTGTCGTGTCGGCCCGCCGCCGAGGCGTTCGGTGCGACCGCTCGAAAGCCGGTCCTGGAGGCCCTGGCCGAGTCGCTCCGCACCCGCGAGGGGACGACCGGGCTCGATTTCTCCTTCGGCCTGCCCGCCGCGTTGCTGCCACCGGAAATCGACGGCTGGGCCGAATCCGTCGAGTGGTTCGCCCGGGAGTTCCGCGAGGCCGACGCCGACGGGATGCGCGAGGCGCTGAAGCGACGAGCGAGGGCGAGTGACGCCGACGGCGTCGAGTTGAAACGCCGGACCGACGACGCGGTCCGGGCGAACTCGCCGTACAGCTTCATCACCTACTACCAGACGCTGTACGGCGTCCGGGACCTGCTCGCGCCGCTCGTGGCCGACGGTGCCGTCTCGGCCCCGCCGATGCAGGCGCCCGGCGACCCCAACCTCGTCGAAATCTACCCGGCCGGGACGCTGCGACGACTCGACACCGTCGACGAGGGATACAAGGAGGCCACCGGCGAGGCCAGGGGCCGCCGCGAGGAGATACTGGCCGCACTCGACGCCGAGACGGCCCTCGAGGTTCGAATCGACGACGAGGTGCGCGAGCGGGCCGTCGCCGAATCCGGCGGCGACGCACTGGACAGCGTCGTCGCCGCCGTCGCGACCGCCCGGGCCGTCGACCGAGGGTTCGAGCCGACGACCCCGCACGACGAGCGCGAGGGCTGCATCTACGTCTGAGCGTCGGGCGAGTCCATCCGAGTCGGTTTTACGCCTCGGCGTCCACCACCCGAACATGAAGGACCCGGCGGAAATCGAGGTCACGATAGTCGACGGGTACGTCGACGAACCGGCACACTTCGGCGTGCCGCCCTACGTCTCGACGTACCCGCGCTTCGCCGCCGGGGCCGCCGTCGACGCCGGCGTCCCCCGGGAGTCGGTCACCTACCACACCATCGACGAACTCCGCGAGGACGGACACAAGAAACGCGACGTCGTCGACGCCGACCTGTTCGTCTACGTCGGCGGCATGACCGTCCCGGGCAACTACGTCGGCGGCACGCCCGCCGAACCCGACGAGGTGCGCGAGCTGGCCTGGACCGCCGAGGGAACGAGCGTGATGGGCGGTCCCGTCCGGTTCGGCGTCGGCGAGTCCAACGAGGGCGCCACCGAGACCGAGCGGCAGAACCTCGACTACGACTTCCTCGCGCTGGCGGACGTCGAGGCCGCGGTCTACGACCTCGTCCACGGCGGCCTCGAGGGGTTCGAGGACCGCTACCGCGACAACGCCGAGTTGGACCGCTGGGCGGCGAAGGGCGCCTTCGTCGTCGAGCAGCACCCCGACCACCCCGACTACCTCATCGCGGAGATGGAGACCTCCCGGGGCTGTCCCTACCGGTGTTCGTTCTGCACGGAGCCGATGTACGGCGACCCAGCCTTCCGGACGCCCGACGCCGTCGTGGCGGAGGTCGACGCCCTGTCGGACCACGGCGTCCGACACTTCCGGCTCGGCCGCCAGGCCGACATCCTCGCGTACGGCGGCGACGGCGAGGCGCCCAACCCCGACGCGCTCCGGGAACTGTACGGCGGCATCCGCGAGGCCGTCCCGAATCTCGGCACGCTGCACCTCGACAACATGAACCCCGTGACCATCACGGAGTACCCCGAGAAGTCCCGGGAGGGGATTCGCATCATCGCCGAGCACAACACGCCCGGCGACACCGCCGCCTTCGGCCTGGAGTCGGCCGACCCGCTCGTCCAGGAGAAGAACAACCTGCTCGTGACCGCAGAGGAGTGTCTTGAGGCGGTCCGCGTGGTCAACGAGGCCGGCGGCTGGCGCCCCGGCGAGGAGCCGGACACCGGGCCGAGCGTCGATCCGGACGCCGACCGCCTGCCGAAACTCCTCCCCGGAATCAACCTCGTCCACGGCCTGGAGGGCGAGCGCCGCGAGACCTTCGAGCACAACAAGCGGTTCCTGCAGGACGTCTACGACGAGGGGCTGATGCTCCGGCGCATCAACATCCGGCAGGTGATGGCCTTCGAGGGCACCGAGATGGCCGAGACCGGTGCGGAGGTGGCCAACGACCACAAGCAACTGTTCAAGAGCTACAAGGAGGAGGTCCGCGAGGAGATCGACCGCCCGATGCTGAAGCGGGTCGCCCCGCCGGGGACCGTCCTGCCGAACGTCTACCTCGAGTACCATCAGGACGGCAGGACCTTCGGCCGGCAACTGGGTACCTACGCCCTGCTCGTCGGCATCCCGGGCGAGCGCGAACTCGGCCGGACGGTCGACGTCGCCGTCACCGACTACGGCTTCCGGTCGGTGTCGGGCGTCCCCTACCCGCTCGACGTCAACGCTGCCTCGATGGACGAGTTGCGGATGCTGCCCGGCGTCGGCAAGCAGCGGGCCGGCAACATCCTCGTCGACCGGCCCTACGACTCCGTCGAGGAAGTCGCCGACGGCGTCGACGCCGACCTCTCGCGGTTCTTCGAGGCCGGCCGCGCGCCGGGCGCCGACTGACCGGGCGTCCCGTCCGGTTCGCGTCTCCCCCGGACCCGGAGGTACGATTATCCCCGTCCGGGCCGATGGACGACGCATGAACGTCCCCGCCGCCGACGAGATAGAGGAGACGCTGTGGCGCCGCCACGCCAACCCGAAGAGCGGCTGGTCGCGGGTTCCGACCGGGCCGGTGCTGGTGTACGCGGTCTACCGCCGGAACGTCCGCCTCCTCGCCGCGGCGCTGGTGTGGACCGTCGTCAACCCGTTTCTCTTCTCGCCGCCGGCCCACGAGGACGCCTGGATGACCCGCGCGGTGCTGGCCGAGCGGTGGTGGATTCACGAGGAGGGCAACCACACGGTCGGGTTCGGCTACCCGAACGTCTGCAACGCGGCTGGCGCGCTGGGCTTTTTCGCCGCGCTGTACGCCGCCTGGCGGCGCCGACCCGCCGGGGCCGCCCTCGGGACGGTCGCCTCGGTCGGCCTGAAACTGTGGTGGCTGGCCGTGCTGGTCGAACGCTACGACGCCCGAGAGCAGTGACGGCGCCGGGGTCGACTAGCGATCCCAGCCGAACGCGTCGTGGAGCGCCCGCCCCTCCTCGTTCAGCACCGGCCCGACGACCTCGGTGACGCCGTCGAGGATTCGGGCCGAGCGGACCGCCGGCGCCTGCCCGACGAACTCGGCTATCTCGTCGCCGCCGACGCTGTAGACGACGCGGTCGAAGCCCGCCTGCACGATCCCGCCGGCACACATCGGGCACGGCTCCGTGCTGGTGTACATGACCGTCTCGGCGCGTTCCCCGGCGGTCATCTCCCGGCAGGCGCGGTACGCGAGATGGAGTTCCGGGTGCCGCCGGACGTCGTTCTCGGTGACGACGCGGTTCGATTCGGCCATGACGACCTCGTCGTCGCGGACGAGGACGCTCCCGAACGGCCGGTCGCCGCGCTCGGTGGCGGCCCGGGCCTCCTCGAAGGCGCGCCGCATGTGTGATTCGTGGTCGAAGTCGTCGAAGTCGGCGGTCACGTCCGGGTGAGCGGGAAGCCGGAACAAAACCGTTCCGGCTCAGACGGGAAAGTCGGCGTCGGGGTCGACGACGCGGTCGGGTTCGGCGGGCATCTCCCAGTCGGTCGCCAGCTCGAGCAACTGCACGAGCATGCGGCCGGTCGCCCCCCAGACGGTGTAGCCGTCGACCCGGAAGAAGTGGATACGTACCTCGCCGTAGTGGGGGTGGTCGCGGCGCTCGGACTCGTAGTTGCCCAGGTCGGTCAGCGCCGCCACCGACAGGACCGCTATTTCGGCGACCTCGCGCTCGTCGGGGGTGTACTCCCGGTCCGGGATTTTGGCGACGAACGGCCGGACGGCGTAGTTGGTGATGGTACGGATGTCGTCGAGTTGGCCGACGACGTCGACCTCCTCGGGCCGGAGTCCGATCTCCTCGCGGCCCTCGCGTTTGGCGGTGGCGACGAGGTCCTCGTCGCTCGGCTCGCGGCCGCCCCCGGGGAAGC
This sequence comes from Natronomonas marina, assembly GCF_024298905.1. Lineage (NCBI taxonomy): Archaea > Methanobacteriati > Methanobacteriota > Halobacteria > Halobacteriales > Natronomonadaceae > Natronomonas > Natronomonas marina. The sequence goes on along the minus strand of NZ_CP101154.1, from coordinate 3,683,593 downwards.
TCATCTGGCCGGGGTGTTCGCCGAGGTGGTCCGCGCGCTTCGTGAACAGCAGGTACTCGCCGTCGGCGCGGGTGACGACCGGCGCGAGGACGGCGGCCTCGCGCTCCTCGTCGGTCACCTCGATCGGCTCGTGGGCGGCCACCCGCTGCCAGTCCATACCCGACGTAGGTCCCCGGCGCTCTTAGTTCGTCCCATCGGTGGCGTCGTCGAGTCGCTCCCGCAGCGCCCCCAACTCGACCGGCGCCCACGATTCGAGGTCGTAGCTCACGTCGAGCAGTTCGGCGGCCCGGGCGTCGTCGCCGTCGGCGACGGCGCGGGCGGCCTCCGCACGGAGCCGTTCCTCGGCCGCGCGACCGACCCGCTCTTCGTCGACCGACCGCTTCTCGACGTCGAGGATGTGCGGGAGGTCCTCGGCGCCCTCCGGCAGCGTCGGGAACGCCGCCGGGCCGGGCGCGAGCAGGGGCTCGTCGCCCCCGTCCTCGAAGGCGACGAGGACGAACGCCTCGAGGGCCTCGTCGACGGCGCCCTCGGGGGGGTCGTCGCCCCGCCGGAAGGCCAGCTCCGACAGCGCCGTCTCCAGTTCCGACCGGTGGAGCGCGCCGAACAGGTCGACGATCCCCGCCAGCTCGTCGGTCGTGAACACGTCCGCCACTGCGGGCGGGGCCGCCGTGAACGTTCCGACGGCGGCGCGGAGTCCCCGGTGTTTTTCCACCGCGGGTTCGTCCCGGCGCCCATGCGAATCGCGGTCGTCATCGAGGACCCGCCGCCGCACGCCGACCGGGACGGCGCGGTCCGGCTGCGACGGTTCGCCCGGGAGTTCGCCGACCGCGACCACGATGTCACCGTCTACTGCACCGGCTGGTGGGACGACCACGAGCGTCGCATCGAGCGCGAGGGCGTCGTCTACGAGGCGGTGACGGTCGCCCCCGCCCGGACCTCCTTCCTGGCCCGCATTCCGGCGCTTTTGGCCCGCGACCGGCCGGACGCCGTCGTCGTCTCGCCGTCGCCGCCCGGCGCGGCCGTCGCCGCCAGCGTCGGCGGTGCCCTCGCCCGCGCGCCGGTGGTCTGCGACTGGTTCGGCGACGAACCGGGACCGGCCGACCCCCGTCGCCGTCGGCTCGCGGCCCGCGCGCCGACGCTCGTCGTCACCCCCTCGGAACTGGGGCGGACCCGGGTCCGCGAACTCGGCGTCCCGGCGGCCGACACGGCGGTCGTGCCCCAGAGCGTCGACTACCCGCTCGTGGAGTCGACGCCGCCGCGGGAGCGGGACGGTCCCGAGGCCGTCTACGCCCGCCGGCTGGACGCCGACGCCAACCTCGGGAGCTTCCTGCTGGCCCTGGCGGAGCTTCGCCGCCGCGAGGACTGGTCGGCGACCGTGATCGGCGACGGTCCCGAGCGGGCCGACTACGAGACCCAGGCCGCCGAGCTGGGCATCGCCGACCGGGTCGCCTTCGTCGGCGACCTCGACCGCGAGGCGCGGGTGGCGACGTACCGGGCCGCCGACGCCTTCGTCCAGACGGCGCGCCGCGAGCAGTTCGCCGAGGAACTGCTGTGGGCGCTTTCGGCCGGCTGCGTCGGCGTCGTCGAGTACCAGACCGACTCCAGCGCCCACGAACTGCTGGAGGGGCACGACCGCGGCATCCGCGTCACCGAATCGGAGGCGCTGGACGACGCCCTCGTCGACGCCTGGGCGATACCGCACCGCGACCTCGCCGAACCGATGCGGGCCTACGACCACGCTGCCGTCGCCGGCGACTACATCGGGCTGTTCCGCGAGCGCGGCGTCGACGCCCGGTAGCGGCCCCCGGGACGAACGCCCGGTTTCGGCACGCTCGGGCGACGACCCCGGTTCCGGGATGATTTAATATGTCAGTGGGAACGTATGGCACGTATGGACTGGAGAGAGACCGAACGGGAGTACACGGACGAGGTGATAGGGGAGACGACCATCCCGGAACTGCTGTTCGACTCCGTCGAGCGGAACGCGGACCGGGACGCCCAGATGTACAAGGGGGGTGTCCACGATCGCTCGCTGACGCCGGGGGTGGTGCCGGAACCGCCCGAAGGGGAGTACGGCGCCATCACCTACGAGGAGATGGGCGACATCGTTCGGCACCTTGCCGCGGGCTTCCGCGAACTCGGCGTCGGGTCGGACGACCGGGTCGGCATCTACGCCGACACGCGGATGGAGTGGTCTCACGCCGACTACGCCATCCAGTCCGCGCAGGGCGTCGTCACGACCGTCTACACGGAATCGTCGGCGCCGCAGGTCCAGTACCTGCTGGACGACAACGACGCGATGGGGTGCGTCGTCGAGAACGAGGACCTGCTGGAGACGGTCCTCTCCGTCGAGGACGAACTCGACCTGGAGTTCGTCGTCGTCGTCGACGAGTTCGAGGCCCACGCCGACCGCGAGGACATCCACAGCCTCGCGGAGGTCCACGAACTCGGCGTCGAGAGCTTCGACGAGGAGCGGTTCCAGTCGTGGCTCGACGACCGCGAGTGGACGGACCTCTGTTCGCTCGTCTACACCTCCGGGACGACGGGCGACCCGAAGGGCGTCGAGTTGACGCACAAGAATTGGCGGACCTGCTTCAACCAGCTCCGGAAGCGCATCGGACCGCGACCCGACAAGGGCGACGACATCCCGGTGATGGAGGCGGGCATGACGGCGCTGTCCTTCCTGCCGCTGGCGCACGCCTTCGAGCGCATCAACCACTTCCACGAACTCGGCATCGGGATGACCGTCGCCTACGCCGAGAGCGCCGACACCGTCGGCGACGACATCGAGCAGGTCGGCCCGGACGCCGCGGCGTCGGTGCCGCGGGTCTACGAGCGCATCTACAACCAGATGCGCGAGCAGGCCGCCGAGTCGCCGGTCAAGAAGCGCATCTTCGAGTGGGCCGTCGACACGGCACAGACCTACGACGACGCCGACGACCCCGGATTCCTCCTGGAGACGAAGCTCTCCATCGCCGACCGACTGGTCTTCTCGCAGGTTCGGGAGGCGCTGGGCGGCAACATCAAACTGTTCGTCTCCGGCGGCGGGTCGCTGTCGGCGGACCTGGCGAAACTGTACCGCGCGATGGGGCTGACCATCCTCGAGGGGTACGGTCTCACCGAGACGGCGCCCGCGCTGACCACGAACCCGCCCGAGGACATCCGCATCGGGACGATGGGCACCGCCCTCTGTGAGGTCGACCTCGCGCTCGACCCTCACGTCGTCACCGAGGAGACCAAGGAGTCCGCCGAGGGCGAGGTGGGCGAACTGCTGGCGAAGGGACCCAACGTCTTCTCGTCGTACTGGAACAAGCCGGACAAGACCGCGGCGGCGTTCACCGAGGACGGCTACTTCCGGACCGGCGACATCGTCGCCCGCGACGAGGACGGCTACGTCACCTTCGTCGACCGGCGGAAGAACCTCCTCGTACTCGACACGGGCAAGAACGTCGCACCCGAACCCATCGAGGGCGAGTTCGCCACCTCCGCCCGCGTCGACCAGATCATGGTCACCGGCGACGACGAGAAGTTCATCGGCGCGGTCATCGCGCCGAACCTCGAACAGATGCGCGAGTGGGCCGACGAGGAGGGCATCGACCTCCCCGAGGACCCCGAGACCGCCGTCCGCGACGACCGCGTCCACGAGTGGATCGCCGAGGAGGTCGACCGGGTCAACGAGCGCCTCGGCCACCACGAGACCATCAAGGAGTTCCGGCTGGTCGGTCAGGAGTGGACCGCCGACAACGACCTGCTCACGCCGTCGATGAAGAAGAAGCGCCGCAACATCCGGGAGACCTACAGCGAGGAGATCGACGACATCTACGGCCGGCGGGCGGAAGCCGAGGCGACGACGGACTGAGGCGGTCGCCTGCCGTCGGGCGCACTCCGGAAGCGACTACGCCCCGTCGAACCTCCCGGGGTCGGCCGCGGCCGCGACCGTCCGCACCGCGGCGACGTTCTCTTCGACGTCGTGGACGCGGACGATGTCGGCGCCGCGCTCGGCGGCCACCGCCGTCGCCGCCACGGTCGCCGCGAGGCGATTCTCGGAGGTCTCCCGGCCGACCAGCCCGAACATCGACTTCCGGGAGTGGCCGACCAGCACCGGACAGCCGAGCGCCCGGAACTCCCCCAGTCGCCCCAGCAACTCGAAGCTCTCGGCGGCGGACTTCCCGAAGCCGAGGCCGGGGTCGACGACGATCTGTGAGCGGTCCAGCCCCGCCTTCTCGGCGAGCAGCACCCGCTCGGTCAGGGCGTCCAGCGCGTCGCCGACCACGTCGTCGTACTCGATGTCGGCGTCGGGGTCGACCGGCGTCTCCACGGAGTGCATCACGACCACCGGGACGTCGTGGTCGGCGGCGACGAGCCGCATCTCGGGGTCCTCGAGACCGGAGACGTCGTTCAGCACGTCGGCGCCCGCCTCCAGCGCGGCGCGGGCAACCTCGGCCCTCCGCGTGTCGACGGAGACGAGGCAGTCCAGGTCGGTCAGCGCCTCGACGACCGGGACGACGCGCTCTCGCTCCTCGTCGACCGGGACCGGGTCGGCGCCCGGCCGCGTGGATTCGCCGCCCACGTCGACGACGTCGGCGCCAGCCTCGACCATCGCCTCGGCACTGGCGACGGCGTCCTCGACGTCCTCGTAGCGGCCGCCGTCGTGGAACGAATCGGGCGTGACGTTGAGTACGCCCATCACCGCGGTGCCGTTCTCCCAGGGGTAGCCCCGCTCGTCGGGCCGGCGCTGAATGGCGAGCGTCTCGCGCAGTTCCTCGCCGACGACCGACAGGCCGTAGGGCTGGTCGTCGAGTTTCCCGACGAGGCGGCGGAACTGCGCCAGCGTCCCCATCAGGACGACGTCGACGAGTTCGCGGTCCTGGGCGATCAGCCCGGAGGTGGCACACTCCCCGCCCAGCGACAGCAGTTCCTGCTTGAGGTAGTCGGCCTGTCGGGGCTGGACCCGCGTGGCGACGACGCGGTGGACGCCCTTGCCGCGCATCCGGCGGACGCCGCCCTCGGTGACCTCGGCGGCATCGAGGACCCCCTCGGCGGTCTCGAGGTCCGGCACGCGCTTGGGCACCCGAAGGCGGGTCCACCGGCGGCGGGCCTCCGCGACGACGAACAGCGAGCCACAGACCAGGACGGCGTCCCCCTCGTCGGCCGCGCCCAGCGCCGCCTCGACGGCGTCGGCGACCGCCGACCGGGCGGTCACGTCGGCGTCCTCGAAGGTCTTGGCCAGCACCTCCGGCGTCTCCGCCCGCTCGAAGTCCGGCCGGCAGGTGTACACGCGGTCGGCGTCCGGCAGCGCCTCGACCATGCCGGCGTGGTCCTTGTCGCACATCGCGCCGAACACGAGGTGGAGGTCGTCGTAGTCGAACGTCGAGAGCGTCTCGGCGACCCCCTCGCAGCTACCGGGGTTGTGAGCGCCGTCGAGCACGACCAGCGGGTCCCGGTCCATCACCTCGAAGCGGCCGGGCCAGTGGGCGTTCCGGAGCCCCCGCGCGATATCGCCCGGCGAGGGGTCGGCCACCTGCCGGGCCAGCGCCGCGGCGACGCCGGCGTTGTTCGCCTGGTAGCTCCCCAGAAGCGGGACGGCCGTCTCGACGGACCAGCCGTCGCCCTCGACGGTGACGGCCTGTTCGAGACCCTCGCGGCCGCGGTCGACGACCCGGACCTCGGCGTCGGGGTCGGTGCCGACCCGCAGGACGTCGGCGGCGGCGTCCTCGACGGCCGACCGTGCTGCGCCCGTGGCGCCGGTGACGAGCGGGCGGTTCGACGGCGCGACGGCGGCCTTGTCGCGGGCGATTTCCTCGACGGTGTCGCCCAGGATGTCGGCGTGTTCGAGCGTGACGCTCGTGACCGCGGCGGCGTCGGCTTCGAGCGCGCTCGTGGCGTCGTAGCGGCCGCCGATGCCGACCTCCAGCACCGCGACGTCGACGTCGGCGCGGGCGAAGGCCCACGCGGCGAGCGCGGTGGTGGTCTCGAAGAAGGTGGGCGAGTCCCCCTCGGCCGCCCGCTCGGTGACGTACGGCTCCGCCGTCTCGACGAACTCGGTGACGGCCCGGCGGGTGACCTTCCGGCCGTCGACCCGGACCCGCTCGCGGACGTCGTCGAGGTGCGGCGAGGTGTACAGCCCCACGCTGTACCCCGCCTCCCGAAGGACGCGCTCGACCATGCGGGCGGTGCTGCCCTTCCCGTTCGATCCCGCGACCTGAACGACCCGGAACTCGGGGTCGAGACAGTCGAGATACTCCAGCAGGCGTCGGGTCGACTCGACGCCCGTCGTCGGCGAGTACCGGCGGAGGTCGAACAGGAAGTTCGCCGCCTCGTGGTACTCCATACGGAGGGCAGTGCGGCGAGCGGTTTATCGCTTTCCGGTTCCGGTCGGGCGGGGGTGGTGAACGCCGGGTGCGGTCCCGGACGCTACGTGGCCGATGGGATCGCCGCAAAACCGGGTCGGAGCGGTGGGTTCAGTAGTACTCGCGCTCGACGCCCCGGACCGCCTCGATGCGCTTCTCGATCGGCGGGTGGGTCGCAAAGAGCCGCTCCAGGGCGGACCGCTCGCCGCCGAAGATACACAGCGCCGAGACGTTGTCGTCGAGTTCGGCGTCGCCGCGCGTGCCGGCCGTCGAGATCTTCTCCAGGGCCTCTGCCATCGCGTCGCCGCCGACGTGCCGGGCGGCGTCGTCGTCGGCGACGTACTCCCGGTACCGCGAGATGGCGAGCACGAACACCATCGCCACCGACTGGACGACGATGGAGGCGACGTAGCCGAGGATGATGTTCCCGATGCCGCCCTCCCGCGAGAAGGCGATGGCGAAGTAGGCCGCGAAGCCGAGCAGCGAGGCGACGGCCTGGCCCATCACCATCGTGATGACGTCGCGGTTGTCGATGTGGGCGAGTTCGTGGGCCAGCACCGCCTCAAGTTCGTCGTGATCGAGCAGGTGCATCAGCTCCGTCGAGACGACGACGACGCCCGCCCCACGGCGGCCGACCGCGAAGGCGTTCGGGACGCCCATGTCGGCGACCTTCAGCGCGGGCTTCTCGAGGTCCATCTCCGAACAGAGGCGCTCGACCGACTGGTGGACGTTCGGGTACCTGTCCTCGGGCATGTCCTCGGCGCGGACGCTCCGGAGGGCGGCCCACTTGCCGAACTTGTACTGGAAGCCGGCGAACAGCACCGTCCCCAGCAGTACGAGTACGAGCGGGGCGCCGTAGGCCATCGCGACGATCGCCAGGAGCATGTAGAAGCCGAACAGGATGCTCCCGACGACCGCCATCCGGGCCTTGAGTCCGACGTGTCGCATGGTGGCCGGCCGTTGGGCGTTGACGGCTAAATGGTTTCTGTCGAGAGAGAGAATGTCACCCACGGAAGGGCGTTCGCGGCCTGCGACGGGTCGAATCGACCGCGTTCCGCCCCGCTACCGCCGCTCAGTACGAGCGCGGCATCCCGAGTTCGTGCTCGCCGATGTAGTTCAGCACCATCTCGTTGGAGACGGGCGCCGTCTGGGTGAGGCGGAGGTTCTGCCAGATGGCGAACACCTCGTACTCGGGGGTGAACCCGTTGCCGCCGTGGGCCTGGATGGCGCGGTCGGCGGCCTCCGTCCCGAACCGCGAGGTCAGGAGTTTCGCGGCGTTGGCCTCCATCCCGCAGTCCTCGTCCTCGTCCCACTTCTTGGCCGCCTTGTACGTCACCTCGCGGGCGGCCGTCAGTTTCGCGTACGATTCGGCGATGGGGTGCTGGATGGCCTGGTGGGAGCCGATGGGCGCGCCGAACACCTCGCGGTCGCCGGCGTAGTCGACCGCGAGGTCGACCGCCCGGAGGCCGCCGCCGAGCGCCGAGGCCGCGCCGCCGATGCGTTCGGTGTTCAGCGTGTCCCACAGCAGGTAGAGGCCGCCGTCGACCGTCCCGAGGACGTCCTCCTCGCGGACCGCCAGGTCGTCGTAGCGGACGGCGTACTGCTTCTCGAACCACGGGACGGAGGTCTCGACCTCCGACAGCGAGATGCCATCGCGTTCGGTCGGGTCGTCGACGAGGAACAGCGTGACGCCGTGGGTCGGGTTCGAGGGGTCGAACTCGGAGGTGCGAGCGACCAAGAGCATCGTGTCGGCGTTCTCGACGCCCGAGATGAACGTCTTCTCGCCGCTGACGCGCCACCCCTCGTCGGTCTCCTCGGCGGTCGTCTCGATGTTGAGCGTGTTCGTCCCCGCCTGCGGTTCGGTCAGCGCCATGCAGAATCGCATCTCGCCGTCCGCGATTTTGGGGAGGTACTCCCGTTTCTGTGCCTCGCTGCCGTGGCGGGTGATGCCGATCCCGCCGAACACCGGCGTGAGGACGAAGACGATGCCGCCCTGACCACCGCCGCGGGACAGCTCCTCGATGATGATGGTCATCTCGAGCATCCCCATCCCCTCGCCGCCGTACTCCTCGGGGATGGCGACGCCGAGCCAGCCGTCGTCGGCCAGCGCCTCCCAGTACTCCGTCGGGAACCGCTTCTCTTCGACGTGCTCGCGCCAGTAGTCGTGGTCGAAATCGGACGCTATCTCCCGGACCGACTCGCGGATGAGGTCGTGCATCTCCGTCTCGCCCAGAACCATGCCCCGTGTTACGTAACACCACGTTTAGACCCTTTCCCCGCCGAAGGGAGGGCCGTTATCAGGGGGCGTGCCAGGCGACGCCGACTCACAACGCATAAGTCGGTTCGCACCCCGTTTGGGCACATGCGACGTCGCGCCCCCGTCAGCCGTCCGCGCGTGGCGACTGGCGAGTGCGCCGACGGCCTCGCTTTCTCGAAAGGCAAACGTCCGTAGCGGGGTCTGCGGCGGGCGTGGCACCCCCGTCGCAGGCCGGTTCCGGACGCACCGCCCCGACGACCATCCGAACCCGACACCACCGACATCCACCCATGACACACGACACGTTCACCGGCGTCTTCCCCGCGATGACGACGCCGTTCCACGACGACGAGAGCATCGACCACGACACGCTTCGCGCCCACGCACGGCGCCTGGAGGCGGCGGGCGTCGACGGCCTCGTGCCGGTCGGCACGACCGGCGAGTCGGCGACGATGAGCCACGACGAACACGTCGAGGTCGTCGAGACGGTCGTCGACGCCGTCGACGACGTGCCCGTCATCGCCGGCAGCGGGTCGAACAACACCCGCGAGGCGCTGGACCTCTCCGAGCGGGCCGCCGACGCGGGCGCCGACGGCCTGCTTCTCATCTCGCCGTACTACAACCGGCCGGAACCGGACGGCATGGAGGAACACTTCCGGGCCGTCGCCGACGCCGTCGACCTGCCGCAAATCATCTACAACGTCCCGAGTCGGACCGGCCGCAACATCGCCGTCGAGTCCGCCGTCGCGCTGGCTGAACACGAGAACGTCGTCGGCTACAAGGCCGCGAGCGGCGACCTCAACCGGACCAACGAGGTCGTAGAGCGGACCCGCAACGAGAACTTCGCGGTGCTGTCCGGCGACGACGCGCTGACGCTGCCCGTCGTCGCCCAGGGCGGTACCGGCTGTATCTCCGTGGCCGCGAACGTCGAACCCGAGCGCGTCGTCGCCCTGGTCGGATCGGCGCTGGCCGGCGACCTCGACCGCGCCCGCGAACTCCAGTACGAACTGGGCGACCTCTTCCGGGCGCTGTTCGCCGAGAGCAACCCAATCCCCATCAACGAGGCCATGGAGATGCGGGGAATCCACTCGGCGACGATGCGGTCGCCGCTCTGTCCGCTGCAGCCGGAGACCCGCCAGCGACTGCGCCGAGTCCTCGAGGACCTGGAATGAAACTCGTCGTCGCCGGTGCCACGGGCCGGACGGGCAGCGAGGTGGTCGCCGAGGCCAGTCGCCGCGGTCACGACGTCGAGGGCGTCGCCCGCTCGTCGGACGACGTCGAGGACGTCAGGGTCTACCCAGCCGACGAACTGCCCGCCCTGCTGGCGGACGCCGACGTACTCGTCGACTTCACGGTCCCGGCGGCCAGCCGCGAACACGCCGCCCTCGCCGCCGAGGCGGGCGTCGCCTACGTCGTCGGCACGACGGGATTCGACTCCGGCGGCACCGCCGACCTGCGGGCGGCCAGCGAGTCGACGGCCGTGCTGAAGGCCTCGAACTTCGCCCGGGGCGTCCAGGCGCTGCTTGACGTCGTCGCCGCGGGCGTCGAGGCCCTGCCCGACTACGACGTCGAGTTGACCGAGACCCACCACAGCGGCAAGCGCGACGCCCCCAGCGGGACGGCGAGGACGGTGCTGGATGTCGTCGACGAGGTCCGCGGCGAGGAACTGGACCGCACGCACGGCCGCGAGGGGGAACACGGCCGCGAGGCCTCGGAGGTCGGCGTCCACGTCCGCCGGGCCGGGACGGTCCGCGGCGAACACGAGGTGCTCCTGGCGGGCAACGACGAGGTGCTGACGCTGACCCACCGCGCCGAATCGAGGCGGGTGTTCGCCGCCGGCGCCGTCGACGCCGCCGAGTGGCTCGTCGGCCGCGACCCCGGCTGGTACGAGTTCTCCGAGGTGCTGTAGGCCCGCGGGCCGCCTGCGGCGTCTTTGCCCGGCCGTTCCGGTGTGTTTTATCATCGTCCCCGTGGGAGTCCCAATCGATGGAACCGGTGCTGTGGCAGGTCCTCGCCGGGACGCGGGGCGGTCCGAACAGGGCTCGCATCCTGCGGGCGCTCGACGAGCGGCCCCGCAATCGCAACCAGCTGGCCGACGAGCTCGACCTCGACTACAAGACGATAGAGCACCATCTGGAGGTACTGGAGGACAACGGCATCGTCGAGAGCACCGAGTCGGACTACGGGGCGGTCTATCTCATCACCGACCGGACGCGACACCACTGGGAGAAAGCCACGGAGATAATGGAGGAGGTCCAATCATGACAGGGCGAGACGACACCGTGAACGAACAGCACGACGCGACGGGCGGAGGGAACGCCGAATGAGCACGCTGCTCACCGTCGCACGAATCGCCGCCGCGGTCAACGTCGTCCTCCTGGTGGCCCTGGCGTACGTCTGGGGCAGCAACTACCGGCGGATACGGTCCAAACAGACCCTCGGCACGCTGGTCTTCGCGGTGTTGCTGCTGGCGGAGAACGTCCTGGCGTTCTACTACTACACCTTCTCCGGGCTCGAACTGACGACGCCGGCGGCCCGGGCGATGATGCTGCTGCAGGCGCTGGAACTGCTCGCCATCGCCTTCCTGACCTGGGTCACCTACGACTGATAGTGGTTACTGCGAATAGTTTCAGCAACGGTGTCGAAAGACGCCGACTTGCGCCTCTCGTCACGGATACGGACCATCGCGGTGGTAGAGACTCGCAGTAACCACTACGAGACTGCGGGTGCCGAGGCTCCGCGGCGGCCCCCGTCGCCGCTACGGCTTCGACAGAGCCAAGTCCCGCGTTTCCGTCCCCCCGACAATGAGCGCGCTCGAAGACGACGTTCGGGACCTGCAGCGGCGCTACGAGTCGGGACTGTCGGCCGAGGAGGCGGGCGCCGACGAACACGCGATACTCGAGGACTTCCTCGCGGCCCTGGAGGCCGGCGAGGTACGGGCCGCCGAGAAGCGAGACGGCGAGTGGCAGGCAAACGAGTGGGTCAAGCAGGGCATCCTGCTGAACTTCGGGCTGCGGGACATCGAGACCCACAGCTACGGCGGCGTCGACTACCACGACGTCCTGCCGCTCCGGGAGACTGACGACCTTCCCGACCGTGGCACGCGGAACACCCCGGACGGGACGGTCGTCCGCCGGGGCGCCTACGTCGGCAGCGACGCCATCCTGATGAGTCCCTCGTTCGTCAACATCGGCGCCCACGTCGGCGACGGGACGCTCGTCGACTCCTGTGACACCGTCGGGTCGGCCGCACAGATCGGCGACGGCGTCAAACTCGGCGCGAACACGCTTATCGGCGGCGTGCTGGAACCGGTCGAGGCCGCCCCGGTCGTCGTCGAGGACGGCGTCTCGCTGGGGGCGGGCTGTCGGGTCACCTCCGGGTTCGTCGTCGGAGCGGACAGCGTCGTCGGCGAGAACACGCTGTTGACGCCGCGAATCCCGGTGTACGACCTCGTCGAGGAGGAGGTCGTCTACGGCCACCTGCCGCCGGAGCGCCGCGCCTTCACCCGGTTCGTCGAGTCCAGCGTCGGCGAGCACGACCTCTTCGAGGGCGGCGCCTACAAGCCCGCCGTCGTCGCCACCGACCTCGAGACGGAGACGCTGGAGGCGACCCGCCGCGAGGACGCCCTGCGGGACAACTGACGCCGTCGGGGCGTTCCCGCCAACTCGTATTTGGCCGCGAGTTTATCCCGCCGGCGTCCCCAGTGGCGGTATGGCTGACGAACTCGCGGCGCCGCTGGACGAACAGTTCGACGGCGAGATGGCGCTTCCCGACTCCGTCGACGAGGCGGCGGTCCGGCGGATGCGGTTCGTCGCGTACCTCCTCGACGAGAGCGTCCGGGTACCCGGAACGAGCATCCGGGTCGGTCTGGACCCCATCCTCGGTATCGTTCCCGGCGGCGGGGACGCCGTCTCCGCGGCGCTGTCGGCGTACATCGTCGTCGAGTCGGCACGGCTGGGCGTCCCGTTCCTGACCCTTCTCCGGATGGTCGCCAACGTCTCGCTGGACTTCGCAGTCGGTTCGGTGCCCGTCCTCGGGACCCTCTTCGACGCCGTCTGGAAGGCCAACAAGCGCAACTTCGAACTCGCGCTGTCGGAACTGTCGACGGCGACGGAGGAGGAGTCCGACGACGCCGAACCGGTCACCATCGCCGTCGAGTAGCGGGCACGACTGGCGGGAAAGATGGCGTCGGGAACCCCGCAGTCGACGGCTCGCGGACGGTGGTGCGTCAACCGTTCACACAGTATCTTTTTGCTCCACGGTGGTCGTGGAAATTGACAGACAGAGCCCGAGCCAACGATGGAAGACGAGCCCACGATTCTCCTCGTCGGTGACGATGCGGCCTTCGCCGAGCGGTTCGTCGAGGTGGCGTCCGACGGGTACCGGGTCCGGAGGGTACGAGACGGCGGGCAGGCAGTCGAGGCGGCGAGCGACGGCGTCGCCCTCGTCGCCGTCGACGAGCGGGGCGACGGGGTCGGCCCGCGACGCTTCCCCGAACGCCTCCGAGCGGATGGGTACGACGGGCGGGTTCTCGCGCTCCACGAGTCGGACCCGGGCGCGACCGGGCCGGCGGTCGACGACCACCTGGTCGCGCCGCTTGCGGCGACTGCCCTCCGGGACGCGGTCGAGGAACTGGTGGCGCCGGCCGTCTCCGGCCCCGACGCGACCGTCTTCGAGGCGCTCGGGGACGCCAAGGCCCGCCGCTGCTGTCGGGCACTCGTCGAGGCGCCCCTCAGTGCGAGCGAACTGGCGGACGCGACCGGCTACTCGCTGCCGACCGTCTACCGCCGCCTCGAGGAACTCCAGGCGGCCGGACTGGTCGAGGCCAGCACCAGGATACGCGACGGCGGCGGGAACTGCGAGGTCTACCGGACGGTGACGACGGCGGTCCGGGTCGACATCGAGGACGGGTTCCGGGTCGACGTCGAGCGCGAAACCGACGGATCCCGGGTCTGACTCGCGGGTCGGTCGTCAGTCGTCGCTCGCGTCGGATCCGGCGTCCGTCGTCCCGCCGGTTTCGTCGGCGCCCGCTCCCCCGTCGGCGTCGCGCTTCTCGTTCGATTCGGGGGCTTCGATTTCGATGGTCGTCCCGTCGTCGTCGGCGTCGGCGCCGGTGCCGACCGAGAGTTTCACCGCCAGCCGGTTCGCGTCGACGACGCCGCCGACGGCGGCGCCGAACGGTCCCAGCGTCGCGCCGAGGACGGCTCCGACGGGCCCAGCGGGTCGGTCGTCGCGCTCGCGGTGGCCGTCCCCGTCCGTTCGTCGTCGGTCGTCGGTCATGGTCGCCGGTGGGCGCTCGACGAGCCCAAGCGTTTCGGTCCGAGGCGACAGTCTTGTTATCCGGCCCGCCCATCCTCCGGTAATGAGTCTTACCGCCTCGCCGGCCGTCAGGCGCCTCGCCGACTGGGACGACGACCGGCTCCAGCGGCTCGCCGACGAGTACGGCACGCCGCTGTACGTGACCGACCACGACCGAATTCGGGAGAACTTCGTCCGGTTCGAGGCCGCCTTCGACTTCGCCCACGTCATGTACGCCGCCAAGGCCAACACCGGGCGGGCGGTGATACGGACGCTGTACGACGCCGGTGCCGACGTCGAGTGTGCCGCCGCCGGGGAACTCCACCGGGCGCTGGCGGCCGGCGTCGCCGCCGAGGACCTCCAGTACACCGCCGTCAACCCGCCGGACGGCGACCTCGACTACGCGGTCGACCTCTGGGCGGACACCCCCGAGTTGACGGTGACGGCGGGCGCCGAGATGACGCTGGATCGGCTCGCCGAGCGCGGCTTCGACGGCCGGCTCGCGCTCCGGGTCAACCCCGGCATCGGGACGGGCCACCACGAGAAGGTCGCCACCGGCAAGGACGCGAAGTTCGGCCTGCCCTACGACGAGGTCGAACGCGTCGCCGAGGCGGCACGGGAGCGGTTCGACCTCGTGGGTCTGCACGCCCACGTCGGCAGCGGCGTCCTCGCCGACGACCTCGAGGACCACCGCCGCGCCCTCCGGAAGGTGGCCGACCTCGCCGAGCGGGTCGGCGGCCTGGAGTTCCTCGACCTGGGCGGCGGATTCGGCGTTCCCTACCGGCCCGACGCGGACCCGCTGGACCTCGAGGCCGCGGCGGCGATGATCCGGGAGGTGACGGCGGGCGTCGACGCGACGGTCGCGCTGGAGCCGGGACGGTACCTCGTGGCCGACGCCGGGGCGCTCCTGACCCGGGTCAACACCATCAAGCAGACCCCCGGGACACGCGTCGTCGGCGTCGACGCCGGGCTGACCGACATGATCAGGCCGGCGATGTTCGACGCCTACCACCACGTCCGCAACGTGACCGGTCCCGACCGCGAGCCGGTCGCCTCGAGCGTCGGCGGCCCGCTGTGTACCAGCGCCGATGTCTTCTGTACCGACCGGCCGATCCCCCGCCCGGAGGCGGGCGACCTGCTGGCGGTCGGCAACGTCGGCGCCTACGGCATCGATCTGGCCAGCCAGTTCCACTCCCAGCCCCGGCCCGCCGAGGTCGCAATCGAGGGCGACGACGAGCGCGTGACGCGCCGGCGGGAGACGTTCGACGACCTCACGCGGCTGGAGGACGAGGCGCCCGGCGTCGAGTGACCGCCAGGACGGCCGATCACCGCCTCCACCCGGGCGCGTGACGCCGCACGTTTTATCGTGGCCCGGCGCCGAAGCCGGTCCATGACCGACGTCAACCACCGGATGCTCGAGCAGCACGAGCACCTCCGGGACCTGGGGCTCGTGATCGAGGAGCAGCGGACGGGGTACGTTCGCCTCTCGTTGCCGTACGACGAATCGCTCGGGAACCCGGGGACCGGCTTCCTGCAGGGGGGCGTGGTCGCAACGCTCGTCGACCACGCCGGCAGCGCGACCCTCCGAACGACGCTCGATGACCCCGGCGGAACGCCGCACGCCACCACGGAGTTGAACGTCAGTTACGTCCGTCCGGCGACCGGCGACCTGACGGCCGAGGGGTCGGTCGTTCGGACCGGCGGCTCGACGGGCGTCGTCCGCGTGGACGTATCCTCGGCCGAGGACGACGAGACGGTCGCGGTCGGTCGCGTGTCGCTGCACATCGACCGGTAGCGGTGCCGACGGTCGGGGTCCGTGGTGTCGGTCGACCCGCGGGTCAGTCCAGTTCGTCCACCAACTCGGCGCCGAGACCGGTGTAGTCGGCCGGCGTGAGCGCGCGCAGTTCCGCCCGAACCGACTCCTCGACATCGAGGTCCTCGAACAGCTCCCGGAACTCCTCCAGCGTCGCCCGCCGGCCGCGAGTCAACTCCTTGATGCGCTCGTAGGCCTCGGTGTCGCCCTCCCGCCGGAGGACCGTCTGGACGGCCTCGCCGATGACCTCGGGGTTGTTCGCCAGGTCCTCCCGCATGACGCCCTCGTTGGGCGTCACCTTCTCGAGGCCGGCGGCGGTCTTGCGGTAGCCGATGAGACAGTGAGCGAGCGCCGCGCCGATGTTACGCTTGACCGTCGAGTCCGAGAGGTCCCGCTGGAGCCGCGAGGTGGTGACGTAGTCGGCCAGGAAGTTCAGATCCGAGTTGGCCTTCGTCAGGTTGCCCTCGCTGTTCTCGAAGTCGATGGGGTTGACCTTGTGCGGCATCGTTGACGACCCCGTCTCGCCGTCGACGGTCTCCTGGCCGAGGTAGCGGTCCGAGACGTAGAGCCACACGTCGAGGTCGAGGTCGCGGAGGACGTTGTTGACGCCGCGCAGCGCGTCGAAGACGGCCGCAAGGTCGTCACAGGGGTTGACCTGCGTCGTCAGCGGTTCGTGTTCGAGGCCGAGCGACGCGACGAACGATTCGGCGAAGGCCCGCCAGTCGACGTCGGGGTAGGCGGCGTGGTGGGCCGCGTAGGTGCCGGAGGCGCCGGCCAGTTTGCCCGAGAGGTCGGCACTCGCGGCCTCCAGCCGGCCGAGCGCCCGCCCCAGCCGCGAGGCGTAGACGGCCAGTTCCTTCCCGTAGGTGGTCGGCGTCGCCGGCTGGCCGTGGGTGCGGGCCAACATCGGCAGGTCGCGGTGCTCTCGGGCGGCGTCCGCGAGGTCGTCCCGCACCTCCCGGATCGCGGGGACCAGCACCGTCTCGACGGCCGGCTTCACGAGCAGGCGGTGGGCGAGGTTGTTGACGTCCTCGCTGGTCAGTCCGAAGTGGACCCACGGCCCCTGCGTCTCCTCGTCGGGCAGCGCCATCCGGACGAAGTACTCGACGGCCTTGACGTCGTGGTTGGTCGCCTCGTAGTCGCCGTACCCCTCCGTCTCCAGGCGCTTTATCACGTCGGCGTCGTCGGCGTCGAACGCCTCGTACAGCGCCCGCAGGTCGGCGCGGGCGTCGTCGTCCAGCGCGAGCGGCGTCGCCTCGAGGTCGGCCAGCGCGAGCAGGTACTCGACCTCGACGCGGACGCGGGCGCGCATCAGCGCCGCCTCGCTGGCGTACTCCACGAGCGGTTCCGTGTAACGGGCGTACCGGCCGTCCAGCGGCGAGACGGCCTCCAGTGGGCCCCGGTCGGTCATACCCGAGGGTGGGGAGACCCGGCGAAAAAGCGTGTCGCTTGCCCGACCCGGATCGTCCGACCGCGCTCGGGGATTCGCGGCGATGATACACGTACATGAACAGACGGCGGCTGGAAGCCGTTTCATCGACCGCTTATACCCACGTCCGTGGGTATTCCGACGACCGCAACCGCAACTCCTTTTGCGGCGGCGGAGCCCATCTCGTGTATGAAAATAGCCGGAATGGCCTCGAACCGCGGCCGGAACCTGTTGCATCTGGCCGACACGGAACCGGGCGGTGTCGAGTTCGCCGTCGTGCTCACGAACGAGGAGGGCGCCCCGGTGCTCTCGGGTGCCGCCGAGCGGGGAATTCCGACCGAAGTCGTCGAGAAGGACGACGAGGAGCCGCGGGAGCGACACGAGCGCCGCATCCTCCAGCGACTCGAGGGGTACGACGTCGACCTGGTCTGTCTGGACGGCTACATGCGCATCCTCACCGAGGAGTTCCTCGACGACGCCCCGACGACGCTGAACGTCCACCCGTCGCTCCTGCCGTCGTTCCCCGGGATGGACGCCCACGAGCAGGTGCTGGAGGCCGGCGTCTCGGTGACCGGCTGTACCGTCCACGTCGTCGACGAGACGGTCGACGGCGGTCCCATCGTCACCCAGGAACCCGTTCCGGTCTACGAGGGCGACGACACGGACGACCTCAAGGAGCGGGTCCTCCACGAGGCGGAGTTCAGCGCCTACCCGCGTGCAGTGCGGTGGTTCACCGAGGACCGCGTGACCGTCGCCGACGGCGAGGTGTCCGTCGAGGGCGACGACGGCGGGCAGTTCCCCGCCCGGCGTCTCGGGAGCGACGACCGCGACCGGGCGCTGCGCTACGGCGAGAACCCCCACCAGGAGGCCGCCGTCTACGCCGACGGCTCGGCCGACGAGGCCAGCGTCGTCGGCGCCGACCAGTTGAACGAGGGCGCCAAGGCGCTGTCGTACAACAACTACAACGACGCCGACGGCGCGTTGAACCTCATCCGGGAGTTCGACGACCCCGCCGCGGCGGTCATCAAGCACACCAACCCCGCCGGCTGTGCGGTCGCCGACTCGCTTTCGGCGGCCTACGACGACGCGCTGTCGACGGACCCGATGAGCGCCTTCGGCGGCATCGTCGCGCTGAACCGCACCTGTGACGCCGCCACCGCCGAGGCCGTCACCGACTCCTTCAAGGAGGTCGTCGTCGCGCCCGGCTACTCCGACGCCGCCCTCGACGTCCTCCGGGAGTCGGACAACCTCCGCGTGCTCGACGTGGGCGAACTGGACGGCCCCGCCGCGTCGCCCGTCGAATCGGATCTCGTCGGCGGCCGACTGGTCCAGGAGCGGGACCGACAGTCGTTGACCGCCGACGACCTCGAGGTCGTCACCGACCGCGAACCCACCGATGCCCAACTGGAGACCATGCTGTTCGCCTGGCGGACCATCAAGCACGTCAAGTCCAACGCCATCCTCTTCGCTACGGGCACCGAGACCGTCGGCGTCGGGATGGGGCAGGTCTCCCGCGTCGACGCCGTCCGCCTCGCCGCGATGAAGGCCGACGAGCACGCCGAGGGAAAGGACGCCGACGGCGCCGTGATGGCCTCGGACGCCTTCTTCCCGTTCCCGGACGGCATCGAGGAGGCCGCCGACGCCGGCATCGAGGCCGTCGTCCAGCCCGGCGGCTCCGTCAACGACGAGGACGTCATCGAGGCCGCCGACGACCACGACATGGCGATGGCGTTCACCGGTCAGCGGGCGTTCAAGCACTAGAACACCCACTTTTTACACGGCCGCTCGCCGGCGGCGAGCGGCCGGCAAAAACGTGGGGAAAATATGCGCGAGAGCCTCCAGCCGCGGCCCTCCGGGCCGCGTTAGTCGGCTCTCGCTACGGCGACTCGACGGCTCCGCCGTCTCGTCGCCGGGAACCGCGAGCGTGCCGTCGGCACGCTCGCGGATGCTCGTACGTGAGTCCCTTCGTCGCGGGGCCTCAGGCGAGCGTCGGCAGCGTCGTCACCACGAGGACGAGCGTCAGGAGCCCGAGGCCCGTGAAGACGCCGGCGAGCGCGAGTTTGGCGCGGAGCTGGTGCATGGTCCACTGTTGGTGAATCCGGTATAAACGCGTTCGCCGAACTGGCGCCAGCGTCCGGCCCAAATCCGACCACGAACTGCCACGGCGGCGGAAGCCGACCGGGACGACACCCCGACCGTTTTCCCGACGCCGACCGAACGACGGTCCATGACCGACACCGAGGAGGCCGTCGAGCAGTTCCTGCGGAAGGCCGACGCGGCCTACGAGGAGTACGAGCAGGGGTACACCGACGCCGACGCGACGCTGCGGCGCCTGGAGCGGCAC
Organism: Natronomonas marina; assembly: GCF_024298905.1. Taxonomy (NCBI): domain Archaea; kingdom Methanobacteriati; phylum Methanobacteriota; class Halobacteria; order Halobacteriales; family Natronomonadaceae; genus Natronomonas; species Natronomonas marina. Next base: position 3,664,102 of record NZ_CP101154.1, on the reverse strand, counting down.
CTCGACCGACTCCGGGAGGCAACCGAGGAGTGAGTATCCAGCAGAGTTAACCCGACTCGCGCCACCACACCGAGTATGACGGAGTTCTCCGCCCGCGTCGAGAAGGTCTCCATCAGCGGCATCCGCGAGGTGTTCGAGGCGGCCGGCGAGGACGCCATCAACCTCGGACTCGGCCAGCCGGACTTCCCGGCACCGGAGCACGCCCGGCAGGCCGCCGTCGACGCCATCGAGGCCGGCGAGACCGACGCCTACACCTCGAACAAGGGCACCGCCGAGTTGCGCGATGCCATCGCCGCCAAACACGACCGCGACAACGGCTTCTCGGTCGACCCCGGGAACGTCATCGCCACGGCCGGCGGCAGCGAGGCGTTACACATCGCCATCGAGGCCCACGTCGACGCCGGACAGGAGGTCGTCTACCCCGACCCCGGCTTCGTCTCCTACGAGGCGCTGACCCACATCGCCGGCGGCGAACCCCGGCCCGTCGCCCTCCGGGACGACCTGACGATGTCGCCCGAGGCCGTCGAGGACGCCATCACCGACGACACCGCCGCCTTCGTCGTCAACAGCCCCGCCAACCCGACCGGCGCGGTCCAGAGCGAGGCCGACGTGCGCGCGTTCGCCCGCATCGCCGACGACCACGACGTCCTCTGTATCTCCGACGAGGTGTACGAGCCGTTCGTCTTCGACGGCGAGCACCACTCGCCGATGAGCTACGCCGACTCCGACAACGTCGTCGTCGTCAACGCCGCCTCGAAGGCCTACTCGATGACCGGCTGGCGGCTCGGCTGGGTGACGGGCTCCCACGAGCGCATCGAGCGCATGCTCCGGGTCCACCAGTACGTCCAGGCGTGTGCCTCCGCGCCGGCCCAGTACGCCGCCGAGGCGGCCCTGACCGGCCCGCAGGACCACACCGCGAAGATGCGCGAGGCGTTCGAACAGCGCCGCGACGTCCTGCTGGACGGCCTCGAGGACATGGGGCTGGAGGTGCCGACGCCGAAGGGCGCCTTCTACGCGATGCCCCGCGTCCCCGACGGCTGGGTCGACGAGGTCATCGACCGCGGCGTGGTCGTCGTCCCCGGCGAGGCGTTCGGCGACCACGGCGCCGGCCACGCCCGCATCTCCTACGCGGTGGGGATGGAGACGCTGAAGGAGGCCATCGGAATCATGCGCGAGGCGACGCGGGCGGTGCAGTAGCGGGACGGCGGCCGCTCACTCGCGGTTCGTCACGCCGTACGTCGTTCCCCGGTACGAGAACGTGGTGCCCCGGCGCAGTCTCGACCCGGCGGTGGCGCCGGTGCGAAGCCGGACCCGTTCGACGCCCTCCTCGAAGTGTGCCAGGACGTTCCGGAGCGTGGGGCGGCCGTAGACCGTCTCGGTGATGAGGGTGGTGTGGCGGCCGTCGTCCGGCGTCGACGGGTCCACCCCTCGCTCGACGGTGATGGTTTCGGGGTCGTCGACGCCGACGGACACCGTGACGGTGTCGCCGTCGCGCGTCGCGTCCTCGACGGCCTCCGTCGGAACCAACTCGAGGGAGTCACCATCCAGTTCGAACGGCCTCGCGTAGCCCACCGACGGCTGGTTGTCCCGTATCGACCGGCCCGCCTCGCCGTAGGAGCCGGCGACGACGAAGGCGTACGTTCCAGCACCGAGAGCCCGCAGGGACGGCGACTCGTCGGCCTCGACGGGCTCGACCGGCTGCCCGAGGTCCTCGTTGCGTATCGAGACCGACCACGCGTGCGAGTCACCGGGGGCGAGCGACGATTCGGAGTCCGCGGGCACCCGTCTGGCGACCACGCCGTGCCACTCGCCGTCGGCGCGTTTCTGGAGACTCCAGTCGTAGAAGTTCGTGTCGAAGTGGCGGTCCCGACCGTTGGTCAGCGTGAACGCGATGTCCGCGTCCGGAAGCGACGCCGACCGGTCGTCGGCGGTCAGCGCCGTCCCCGACCCGTCGGGCGTCGACCCGCCCGGGCGATGACAGTTCATCTCGAACTCGCCGTCGTAGTCCGCGTTCTCGACCCGTGGGACCGTCGACGGGCAGGCGCGAGCATCCGAGCCTGCACCGGGAGTGAAACGGTCGACACATCCCGCAAGGGCACCGACGACCCCTATTGACCCCTGGAGCAGCCTTCGACGCCTCATTTATTCCTGCTTCTATATTTTCGAATTTTAATCTTTCGATGGGCGCCGGCCGGAACGGACGGAGGCGTCCGCTACGGCGTCGGTTCGGGACCGGAGTCGCAATCGGGAATCCCGTGCGGCGTCGTGACTCGTCGGTGTTCTGCTGTCCGAAAACTGAGAACGAAATCGGTCGCGCGACCGCGGCCGACCGTATCCGCAGTTAGTTACGAACGACGTTCGTCGCGCGGGGGCCCTTGGGGGCCTGCTCGATGTCGAAGTCGATGTCCTGTCCTTCCTCGAGGTCCGGGCCGCCGACGTCCTCCATGTGGAAGAACACGTCCTCGTCAGCGTCGTCAGTCGAGATGAAACCGTAACCGCCAGTGTCGTTGAAGAAGTCAACCGTGCCGTTTGCCATTGCGAGTAGAGCGAGGGGGAGGGGACGTATACGTCTTCCGAGGGTCGCGTTGACACGGGGGTCGGTCCCCCTAGCCGGCGCGGAACTGCGCGACGGCGGCGCCGGCCAGGCCGGCGAGCGCGAAGCGAACCCCGCGCAGGACCGAGTTGACGGCGACGGCACTGCCACCGCCGCCGGGGCCCCGCATCGGGGCGACCGGCGCAAACGTCGTGACGAGGAACGCCGCCGCGAACGACGCGACGGCGCCGACGACCCCGAACGTCCCGGCCACGCGGGCCCACGTCTCGCCGACGTCGAGGCGACGGCCGGTCCAGTAGCCGACGAGGAGCACGCCGACCGGCGCGACGAGGAACAGGACCACGGAGAGGGCGGCGGCGGCCGAGCGAATCCGACCCGGCGGGCCTTCGAGCAGGAGCGGCAGGAACCCCCCGACCGTCGAGAGGGCGCCGGCGAGGACGCCGAGTACCGCGATTCCGAGACCGGACCGGAGAAGCGTCGGGGTCGCCCGACCGCCGGGCGCGCTCATACTGCCAGGTCGCCGGACGCCTTCAGGACCTCGATGGCGTCGGCGTCGACGTCGTCGACCGGCATGTGCATCGGGACGAAGTTGCGCCGCTCGAAGTCCTCGCGTTCCTCCTCCTTGCCGATGGTACACCACAGCTGGGGCCGGTCGGGGCCGTGCCACTCGCCCTGCCGGGAGACGCCGAAGCAGACGTACTCCTCGCCGTCGTACTCGATGACGGCGTCCTTCCGGATGCCGGGGTCCCCGTGGATGATGAGCCGCTGCATGGGCGGGCCTTCGGCGGAGTCCGGGTTAAGCGCTTCGAAGGGCGGGAACGCGACGGGCGCGGTCGTTCGCCTTGCGGTTCACCTCGCGGGGCGGTCGGCGGCCGCCGCCCGCGCGTACAGCACGCCACCACCGACGGCCGGCAGCAGGACGATCGCGAGGCCGAGCAGCGGCCAAAAGACGAGCGCGCCGAGGCCGCGGGGCCACCACGGATGAATCGCCGCGACGGCGGCGACGTACGGGACCACGGTCAGCGCGATGCCGCCGGCGACCGACCGCCGGGGGAGCCGGGTCCCCTCGAGCCGGTAGATTCCGTAGGTCGCAAGCACCACGAACAGCAGCCCCAGCGCGTACCGCCCGTACAGTCCAGGGTCGAGCGGTTCCAGCGTCGTCACGACCGCGCTCCGGGCGCCGGCCGTCGGTCCCGACCCGGCGACGACGTAGGTTTCGCCCGGTTCGGGCGCCTGCCAGGCGGCGCTGCGCTCGTCGTCCCCGTCGGTCGCCGCCACGCCGGTCCAGACGGCCCGCCCGTCCTCGACGGTCGCGCCGGACGGCTCGTTGACGATTCGCTGTCCGTCGGGTGCCGCGACGACGAACTCGTCAGCGTTGATGACGTAGTTGGTCGTACTCCCCTCGCCGTTGAGGTACGGCACCACGAGCAGGCCGAGGCGCTGTCGGGCGGCGCCGCGGTCGACGAACTCGATGGTGAGCGTGCCGTCCTCGATCTCGACGGTCGGGTCGGTGGGGTTCACCGGCGGCCTGAACCGGTTGTCGAGGGCGTCCTCGACCCGGGTTTCGGCTCGCCCGGGGTTCTCGCGCCACTCGCCGGCGGTCGGTTCGGTCAGTTCGTTCTCGACGCGCCAGCGGACGTCGCCGTCCTCGCGGACCTGAAGCGTCGCGTCGGTCGCGGTGACGTTCTCGTGGAAGGCTTCCCCGCATATCTCACAGACGGGGGTTGGCGGTGGCGCCGCGACCCCGCTACCGGCCGCGAGGAGGAGGGCGACGAGCGCCAGCGCCGGGAGGGCAGTCGGTCTCGACACGGTGCAGCCGTCACCACCCGTCATGAAGTGTCTTCGGGTGCCACACCGTCGGGTGCCGGCGGCCGTCCCCGGCGGTGAAACCAAACCCGTTTTAACCCACGACGCGTTATCGGTCGGTAACTATGGAGATGCCACGCCGGTTCAACACGTACTGTCCGCACTGCCATACCCACCACGAACACGAGGTGGAGAAGGTCCGCTCGGGCCGTTCCTCGGGCACCAAGTGGGACGCCCGCCGCACCCGTCGCGGGAAGGCCGTCATCGGCAACGCCGGGCGTTTCTCCAAGGTTCCCGGTGGCGACAAGCCCACCAAGAAGACCGACCTGAAGTACCGATGCAGCGAGTGCGGCAAGGCCCACCTCCGCGAGGGATGGCGCGCCGGTCGACTCACCTTCCAGGAGTGACGATGGCGGGGAACTTCTTCACCGTCCGGTGTGACGACTGCGAGAACGAGCAGGTGGTCTTCGGGAAGGCCGCCAGCGTCGTCGACTGTGCGGTCTGTGGCTCGACGCTCGTGACGCCGACGGGCGGCGAGGCCGAGATTCACGGCGAGGTCCTCGAGACGGTCGAGGCCCGATAGCGACCGACCGGCGGGCGAACGGAGCTTTTATTCTCGTCACACGGGTAACAGTGGGTATGAAATACAGTGGCTGGCCCACGCCGGGCGAACTCGTCGTCGGTCGCGTCGACGAAATCGAGGACTTCGGCGTGTTCGTCGACCTCGAGGAGTACGAAGACAAACGCGGGCTGGTCCACGTCAGCGAAGTCGCCTCCGGGTGGATCAAGAACGTCCGCGACCACGTCAACGAAGACCAGATGGTCGTCTGCAAGGTGCTCGAGGTCGACGAGGACGCCCAGCAGGTCGACCTCTCCATCAAGGACGTCAACGACCACCAGCGCTCCGAGAAGGTCCAGGAGTGGAAGAACGACCAGAAGGCCGACAAGTGGATGGAAATCGCCTTCGGCGAGGACGTCGACGACGAGACGTTCCGCCGAGTCGCCAACGAACTCATCGAGGCCCACGGCACGCTGTACGACGGCTTCGAGGAGGCCGCCATCCACGGTCCCGAGGCGCTGGACGATACCGACCTCGACGACGAGGAACTGGACGCCATCGTCGAGACGGCCCGCGAGAACGTCTCCGTCCCGTACGTGACGGTGACGGGCTACGTCGACCTGGAGGCGCCGGGCGCCGACGGCGTCGAGGACGTCCGGGCGGCGCTGGAGGCCGCCGAGGGCAACGGCGAGGTGCCCGACGAGGTCGAACTTGAGGTCACCTACGTCGGCGCCCCCGAGTACCGCATCCGCGTGAAGGCGCCCAACTACAAGACCGCCGAGTCTCAACTGGAGGCCAGCGCCGACCGCGCGGGCGAGGCCATCGAGGCCACGGGCGGCACCGCCGACTTCCACCGCGAGCGCCGCACCGACGAGGAGTAGATGAAGTCCGACATCCGGGTCTGCTCGGCGTGGGAGACCGCCCACGAGGCGCCGGTCTACACCCTCGGCGAGACGTGCCCGGAGTGCGGTGCCGACGCCGTCAACAGCGCGCCGGCACCGTACAACCCCGAGGACCCCTACGGGGAGTACCGGCGGCGGGCGCGACGGCGCGATTGAGTTCGGTCTGTTGAAACATCGCCGTGTTCTTATGCGGTCCGGGTCCCAGTGGTTCGCATGGACGCATTCGACATCGAGGCGCCGGCCGACCCCGACCTCGAGGCGCCGGTGCTGGTCGAGGGACTGCCGGGCGTCGGCCACGTCGGCAAACTGGCCGCCGAACACCTCCTCGAGGAGTTCGACGCCGAACTGGTCCGGCGGGTCTACTCCGAGCACTTCCCGCCGCAGGTGACCGTCGAGGACGGCCGGACGACGCTGGCCTCCGCGGAGGTGTACGCGGTCCGCGACGCCGACCGCGACATGCTGGTGCTGACCGGCGACCACCAGGCTGGCGACGGCCCGGGCCACTATCGGCTGACGGAGGGCTTTCTCGACGTCGCCGAGGCGTTCGACGTCGAGCGCATCTTCGCCATGGGCGGCGTGCCGACGGGCGAACTCGTCGAGGAGCCGGACGTCGTCGGCGCGGCGACCACCGACGCGTTCGTCGACGACCTGGAGACCGTCGGCGTCGAGTTCCGCGAGAACGAACCCGCCGGCGGCATCGTCGGTATCTCCGGGTTGCTTCTCGGCCTGGGCGAGCGCCGCGGCTTCGAGGCGGCCTGCCTGATGGGCGAGACCAGCGGCTACCTCGTCGACCCACAGAGCGCCCGTGCGGTGCTCGAGGTCCTCCAGGAGGCGGTCGGCTTCGACGTGGGCTACGACGCCCTCGAGGACCGCGCCGAGGAGATGCAGGAGGTCGTCGAGCGCATCCAGCAGATGGAGCAGGGCGCCTCCGCGCCCAGCGACGAGGACCTACGGTACATCGGCTGAGTGCCCGCCTCCAACAATCTCTTAAGCGATTCGCCCCAAGCGTAGCCGTGGTCGTCGAACCGTTCGTGTCGCTGCCCCGCTGGCTGTATCTCGGCGTCGCCGCCGGCGTCCTCGTGAGCGTCGTCGTCGCCGTCACCTTCCTCGTCGCCCGACGACTCTTCCCCGACCGCGGCGAGTCGGCCGGCGGAGGACAGTCGGGGCGCTCGACCGAGGCCATCCGCCGCACGGAGATACGCGAGTACCTGAACCGCATCGACGAGCGGTTCGTCGAGGACGCCGAGGTCGCCGGCAACCGCGTCGCCTTCCTCCTCCCGCACCGCGACGTCGCCGTCACTTTCGACGCCCGTACCTTCCTGGCGCTGGAGCGGGCGCCGACCCACGTCATCCTCGCCGAACACGAGATGCCGGGGGTCGCGCTCGGCAACCGACTCCCCTTCGAGACGCCCGAACTCTCCTTCGGCCCCGAGGACCCCGCCGGCCGCGAGGAACGGGTCGGGGCCGCCGACGCCGCCTACGACGTGCTGGGCCTGTCGAGCGGCGCCGACGAGGAGGCCGTCCGGCGCGCCTACCGCCGGCGCGTCAAGGAGGTCCACCCCGACCAGGGCGGCGACGAAGAGGAGTTCCAGCGGGTACAGGAGGCCTACGACGCCGCCCGGAGGTATGCCTCGTGACGCGGGTCGACATCACCGACGAGGTGGTCCGACAGCTCCGGGACGTCCTCGACGCCGGCGCTCTCGACGACGAACACAACTACATGGGCGCGCGGTTCGCCGCTCTGGACCTCGGCCACGAGGAACTGGCGACCTTCGTCCGGGAGGCCGACGCCGCGACCTACTACGAGGCGCTGCAGCGAGCGAAGCGGCGCGAGGGCGTCGAGTGAGGTGAGGTCACGGGCAGGGGGTTCCGGGCCGGCAGGGCGCCCGCCGGCACCGCCCGTCGGGACCGTCAATCGCTTCTCGTACCGACCTCGGTGTCGTCGGCCTCGATGGCACCCACCTCCGGCGTGGTTGCCGTCCCGCGGACGTTCTGGAGTTTGCCCAGCACGACCGCGGCGACGTAGATGCCGACGGCGACGAGGACGATGACGCCCCCGGCGGTGACGCCAGTGTAGTAGGCGACGGCGATGCCCAGCAGGACCGCGAGTTCGGCGAGGACGACCGACACCCAGAGCGATTCGCTGAAGCTCCGGGAGACCTGGGTGGCGCCGGCGACCGGGACCACGAGCATCGCGGCGACGAGGATGACGCCCATGATCTGCATCGCGCCGACGACGACCATCGCGGTGAGCATCACCATCACGCGGTTGTACCAGTTGACGGGGATGCCGGAGACGGCGGCCGCCGTCTCGTCGAAGGTGACGTACAGCAGCTGGTTGCGCGTGACCGCAACCGTGACCACGATGACGGCGAAAAGCACGAGCAGGATGGCGGCGCTCTCCGGGGACACCGTCGCCAGGTTGCCGAAGAGGAACTGGTTGACGCCGACGGCGAGTCCGCCCGCGTTGAGGCTGATGAGCGTCGTGCCGAGCGCGAACCCCGTCGAGAGGACGATGGCCATCGAGACGTCGTTGTAGGCGTCGGTCACCTCGGAGATGAGTTCGATGAACAGCGCGGCTATCATCGCCACGACGACGGCGGTGAGGTACGGCGACACCCCGAGGTCGATGACGGCGTTCAGGAACAGGCCGACGGCGACCCCGGCGAACCCGGTGTGGGCCAGGGCGTCCCCGATGAGCGCGAGCTGTCGGTGGACGAGAAAGGTGCCGATGAGCGGCGCCATCACACCGATGCAGAGCCCCACGAGGAGCGCACGGTGCATGAACCGATACTGGGGGTTCAGCATCTCCAGCCCGGTGAAGTAGTAGAGCCAGTCCATCAGCCAGTACCACTGGTCGAGGACCAGCAGGAGCAGGGCGAACACCGCCTCCCCGACCGCGTCGAGGGCGCCCTGCAGCGGGGCCAGAAGCGACGTGGGGGCCACCAGCAGCGTGGGGTCGACCAGGCCGACCGCGGCCGCCACGAGCGCCGCCGCGGCGGTCATCGGTTCACCTCCGAGAGGAACCGGGCCTCGGTACCGAACGCCCGCGCGAGGGCGTCGCTGTCGACGAACTCGTCGGTGGGACCGTCGAAGTAGACCTCGCGGTTGAGACAGACCACGCGGTCGGCGTGCTCGACCACCGCGCCGAGGTCGTGCTCGATGAGGAGGACGGTGATGTCCTCGGCGTTCAGCGACGCCAGGAGGTCGTAGAAGGCGGTGACCGACTCCGCGTCGACGCCGACGGTCGGCTCGTCGAGGACGAGCAGGTCCGCCTCGCTCGCCAGGGCGCGGGCGATGAACGCCCGCTGGCGCTGGCCGCCCGACAGCTCCGTGATGCGGCGGTCGGCGAAGGCGCTCATCCCGACCGTCTCGAGGGCGTCGTCGACGATGGCCCAGTCCTCCCCCGAGAGCAGGCCGAACCCGACGTGCGGGAACCGACCCATCTTCACGACCTCGCGGACGGTGATGGGCATCTCCTTGGCGGCGTTGGCGGTCTGGGCGACGTAGCCGAGCCGTTCGCCGTCGTCGAACCGGTCGGCTCGCTCGCCGAACAGCCGGGCCGACCCGCGGTCGGGCTCGAGCAGCCCGAGCATCAGTTGCATGAGCGTCGACTTCCCGGAGCCGTTCGGCCCCACGATGGCGACGTACTCGCCCCGGTCGACCGTCAGCGAGACGTCCTCGACGACCGGGGTCGCGGTGTAGCCGAACGTCACGTCCGCGAGGTCGACGACCGGGTCGCTCGGCGTCCCGGGGCGGTCGGTATCGGTCGCGGCGTCGGTGTCGGCGTCGGTGTCGGCGGCGTCGAGCCTCTCGTCGGTGCGGCCGCTGGCCGCCTCGTCGGTCGTCGCCGTCCCCGTGTCCTGGCTGCTCATATCGAATCGAAGTTCCGCCACTGTTCGAGCCACTCCGGCGAGGGAGCGGCCGCCTCGGGCGTCTCGTTGCCGAGCACGATTTCGAAGGTGGGCATGTTGATGTTGTAGGCGATCTCCTCGTAGCCCCAGTTCTCCGCGACCCACTCCTCCCGAACGCCGGCGTACGGTGTCACGGGGAAGTACGCCTCCACGCCGGTCTCGCGGACGAGCGTCTGGGCGGGGTCCTGTTTCTCGAAGACGCCGTTTGCGATGTAGCGGATGTCGTTGTCCCGGATGACGCGGGCAGCCTCCCGGATGTCCGCCGGTTTGACGTCCCCGCTGGCGGCGAGGTTCGTCACCAGCGGTCGCATCCGGACGCCGTAGCGGACCCCGATGTACTGGAAGGCGTTGTGGGCCGCAAGCTGGACGATGTCTCGGTCTGCGCGGTCGAACATGGCGGCGTAGTCGGCGTCGATGCGGTCGAGGACGTCGGTCTTGTAGGTCTCGGCGTTGTCGCGGAACGCGTCGGCGTGCTCGGGGACGATGTCGGCGAACCCCTCGGCGATGTTGTCCACGGACCGCCTGGCACGCCGGGGGTCCAGCCAGAAGTGGGGGTCCTTGCCGCGCTGTTCGCCGACGCCCTCCTCGTCGCGGTCCAGCGTCGCCGCGAGGTCGACCAGGTCGATTCCCTCCCGGACGTTGACGAGCGCGGTGTCGACGTCGTCGCCCTCGATGGTCTCGATGGCGCGGTCGGCCCACGGCTGGAAGTCCTCCCCGACGTGGACGAACGCGTCCGCCTCGATGATGCGCTGGGTGATCCGCGCGTTCGGATCCCACCCGTGGCCGTGGAAGCCCGTCGGTACCAGGTTCTCCACCGTCAACGGGGTGCCGTCGGCGATCTTTCGGCCGAAGTCGAAGAAGCTGAAGAAGGAGGCGACGGCGACGGGACCGCCGCCCTCGTCGTCGCCCGACTGCACCGGCGCGCTCGGCAGGGCGGTACAGCCGGCCGCGCCGGCCAGGGCGGCCGCACCGCCGACGCGGAGGGCCTCCCGTCGCGTTATCGGTCCCCGATCCGGCGCCGTCACGCGTCCGTCCCTCCGTCGCGTCCCCACACTCCGCCGGGTGCGGTCTCTCCGTCGCGTCCTCGTCGCTGGGTCCGTTTCGGTGACCCGGGCCGCTCGACAAACATACGTTCTTACCCGGATAGTGACCCGCACAAAGTAATAACAGTTCTGGTCTAAACTATAGATTAGACACATCTAATTCGTCGCCCCGGGTCGACAGCCGCCGGGCCACGGGCGGCTGTCGGCTCGTCTCTCGGGGGAATCCTCGCGGGCACGGCCCCGGCGCCGCCCGTCTCACTCGCCCTCCGTGTCCCCCCACTCGACCGCCGAGAGGGTTCGCTGGACGACGTCGGTGTCGACCGACCGTGCGAGCGTCCGGAACCCGGCCGCCTCGCTCCGGTCGTCGGCGTTTGCGACCAGTCGGGAGACGATGAACTCCGGCGTCGAGCGGCCCACCTCGCCGAACCGTGGCTGGTAGTCGACCTCCAGTTCCAGGTCGTCGGTCAGCCCCTCCGCGAAGATGCCGTCGGTGCGGGCCGTCTCCGGCAGCGGTTCGAGGTCGTCCGCCAGGTGGGTCACGAACGTCCCGAGGGCGCCCTCCTCGACGGTCAGGTTCACCAGGCCGTATAGCAGGTCGGCGGCGCGGCCGGGTTCGGTGATGGCCTCGAACTCGTCGACGAGCATGAGCGTCCGGTCGCCGGAGACCAACGGCGGGACGACCGACTGCAGCGTCGACTCGAGGACGCCGGCGTTGAAACTGGCGTGTCGCCGGTGGAAGACGATGCGGTCACAGGCCGAGACGGTCGCCCACTCCGCCGGGACGGGTAGCCCCATGTGGGCGAGGATCTCGACCTGGCACAGCGTCTCCAGCAGCGTCGTCTTGCCGCCGCTGTTGGCGCCGGTCAGCACCGACACCTGCTGGCCGCTCGGCGGGTCGACCTGCTGGCCGTCCGGCGCCCCGAACTCGTGGTCGCCCAGGGCGTAGGTCACCGGCTGGACGGACTCGCCGGCCGCCGAGAGCGTGAGGTTTCGTGCGCCCGCGACGGCGAGCGTCCCCGGATCGCCGTCTGCCCGTCCCGGCCGGACGAGGTCGAACGCCTCGACGAAGCGGGCCAGCGAAAGGTCTCGGCCGACGCGGGCGACCGCACGCCGGGCCCGGTCGACGTCCTCGCCGGCGGCCTCGATGTCGGCCTCCAGGTCCTCCCGGACCGTCGCGGCCCGCTCCTCGACGGCCGCGTCGAGGTCCGCCCGGAGCGCCCGGAGCGTCTCGGTAACGAAGGCCGTCGCGTCGGCGGCCTCGGTCGCCATCGCCTCGCGGGCCCGGGCGGGGTCGACCGCCGTCTCGGTGCGGAGGTGCTCGACCAGTCCCTCCCGGAAGCCTGCTGTGTCGCGGACGCCCTCCGAGCGCAACTCCTCGACCAGCGACGGGGCGCTGGCAGCCATCGTGTCGACGGCCTCGCGGGCCGCCCGGAGGCGGTCGAGTTCGTCGTCGGCGCCGCTGCCGAGGCGACCGTCCTCCAGCGCCGCCAGCGCCGTCGCGGCGTCGGCCAGCCGGTCGGCGTCGAGGTCGACGATCGGCTCGAAGGCCGGACCCGACGCGCCCGATTCGTCGAGGGCGACGACGGCCCGCACCGCCGCGAGCCGGCCGCCCTCGGCGGGGTCGTGTTCCTCGAAGGCCGCGAGGACCGCCTCTCGGGTCGACTCGTCCAGGGCGGCCCACGTCTCGGCGGCAGTCTCGACGGCATCGAGGCGCCTTTCGATTTCGTCGCCGTCGGTCAGCGGCGTCAGCGTCCGGATGCGGCCGGCGGCGTCGTCGTTGACGGCGTAGCCGGCCGCCAGTTCGATGAGTTCCTTGTAGACGGCCCTGGCGTCGCGGGTCGCCAGCAGGTCCATGCCGTCGGCGCTGCGTGCCCGGCGGAGGATGCGCGTCGCTCGGTGGCGGTCGACGCCCGCGTCGACGAGCGTCCAGACGTCGCCCGTCTCGATGGCGTCGACGGCGGCCTCCCGGCCGATGGCCGACTCCAGCGTCGCCTTTGTCTTCGGCCCGACCCCCCAGTAGGCCTCCAGTTCCATGCGGACCACATCGCGCAGGCGGTAGTTAGCTTCGGTGGTCGGCGGCTGCCGTCGACGCCGCCGGTTGCGGGTCCTCCCGACGGCCGTCGTCGCCGGCGCTCGCGCTCAGTTGCCCGCCCGCAACTCGTCCAGCGCCGCGAGCACCTCCTCGACCTCCGGTCGGTCGAACGTCGAGCGTCCCGCGTAGCTCCAGGCGATTTCGGGCACCTCACCCCGACGGTCGACGACGACCACCTCCGGCATCCGGCCGAAGAAGTCGCTCAGTTTCCCCAGCAGGCCGAACCGGACCGGCTGGTCGTAGGCGTCGCCGACTTCCGCCTCGGGATCGGCGAGAAGTGGGTACGGCAGGTCGTACTGCTCCTGCCACTCGGCCGCCTGCTCGACGGGTTCGGGGAGCACCGAGACCACCTCGGCGGCCCGCTCGCGGAACGCCTCGACGTGGTCGGCCAGCGCCTGCACCTGCTTTCGGCAGTTCGTACAGTGGTAGTCCCGCTGGAGGTACAGGACGACGAACGCCACGTCGTCGGGGCGCTCGGCGAGCGTGTACGGGTCCGGCCCGGCGGCGACGTTCGGCAGCGAGAAGTCGACGGCCTTCGTGGGCATAGTACGAGGAGGGGCCGCCGGCACAAAGCCGTTGGCGTCGGCGGCGTGGACCTCCGACGCTACTCGTAGGTCTTGGTGTAGCCGCCGTCGAACAGCAGGTCGCCGCCGTTGAGGTGTCTGGCGTGCGAGGAGAAGCCGAACACGAAGAGGTTGGCCACCTCGACGGGCATCATCAGTTCCTTCGTGCGGGCCTGCCCTAGCATGACGTCCTCGACGACCTCGTCTTCGGTGATACCGCGCTCCTCGGCGGTGTCGGCTATCTGGTCGGCCATCAGCGGCGTCAGCACGTAGCCGGCGCTGATCGAGAAGCCGCGCAGCGTCCCGTCGCCCTCCGCGGCGATGGCCCGCGTCAGTCCGTTGAGGCCGTGCTTCGCGGTGATGTAGGCCGGCTTGTCCCGCGTGGCGTAGTGGCCGTGGACCGACGACATGTTGCCGATGGCGCCGACGCCGTCCTCGGTCGCCCGGACGTGCGGCATCACGAGTTTCGAGAGCAGGAACGGCGCACGCAGCATGACGCCGCTCATGGTGTCGTAGACGTCCATCGGGAACTCGGCGAGGGAGGCGATGTGCTGCATCCCGGCGATGTTGGCCAGATAGCGGATCTGCCCTTCCTCGCTCGCGGCCTCGATTGCCGCCTCGGTCTCTCCGTCGTCGGTCAGGTCCGCGGCCGCGGCGACCGCCCGGCCGTCGGCGTCGAGTTCCTCGACCCGCTCGACGGTCCCGTCCAGACCCGCCTCGTCGACGTCGAGGCCGACGACGGTGAGACCGTTGACCGCCAGCGCGATGGCCGTCGCCCGCCCGATACCCGACGCCGCGCCGGTCACCACGGCGACGTTGTCGGTCGTGAATCGCTCGTCGTCGAGCGTCAGCACCCGCTCTTCGGTGATCGGCGGCGGCGAAAGCTCGCCGTCGCTCGCGTCCGGTTCCGAACTCATACCACGGTGTGGAACGCCGAGCGGTATGGCTTCCGGGGTTGACATGCGAACCACCGACCGTCGGGGGCGAGAACCCGCCGCCGAGAACCGGGGGTTGATATGTGAATCCGGCGTTTGATGCCCGATGGCCGAAAGGAGGTGGACATGAGACGCGAGGAGACCGGTGTATCGGGAACTGTGCCACGGAACGGCGGGGGGCGGCCGAGACGACCGGCGGGCCGGCATGTCTGAACCGGGCGGGCGGGCGGTCCCCCACGATCACGGCGACCGGGCCTACGAGTGGGTCGGCGACCCCAGCGGCCGGCGGGCGGCGCTGTCGCCCGACCGAATCGCGGTGAAGGAGCCGGCCCAGGGGGCGACCTACACCTACGCGGACGTCGACGACCGCGCCAGCCGCACGGCCCGCGCGCTCCGCTCGCTGGGCGTCGAGACCGGCGACCGGGTGGCGGTGCTGTCGCGGAACCGAATCGAGCTGGTCGACCTGTTCTTCGGGACCGCCAAGACGGGGGCGCTCCTGGCGCCGCTGTCCCACCGGCTGGCCGAGCGCGAGTTGGCCGCCGTCTTCGGCGACGTCGACCCTGCCGTCGTCGTCGTCGAGACGCCGTTCGAGACCGACCTCATCGACGCCCTCCGGCGGACCGACGCCGACCCGGTCGTCCGGTCGCTGCCGACCGACCGCGACCACCGCTACGACCCGCTTTCCGCCGCCGACCACGGGACCGACGTCGAGACCGTCGAGGCCGCCCTCTCGGACCCGCACCTGCTGTTGCACACGGGCGGGTCGACGGGCACGCCGAAGGAGACGGTGCTGGACCACGGCTCGATACACTGGAACGCCTACAACACCGTCGTCTCGTGGGGCATCCGCCCCGACGACGTGACGCCTATCGTGTTCCCGATGTTCCACACCGGCGGCTGGAACGTCCTGACGCTGCCCTTCTTCCAGATGGGGGCGACGGTGCTGTTGCGGCGGGAGGTCGGCCCGGCCGCCGCCCTCGACGACGTCGAGCGGGAGCCGTCGACGGTGCTGGTCGGGACGCCGACGACGCTGGGCGCGATGGCCCGCCACGACGAGTGGAACGAGACGGACCTCTCGACGCTCCGGTTCGTCAAGAGTGGCGGCGGTCCCTGCCGGCTGCCGACCATCGAGGCCTGGCGGGACCGGGGCGTCGACTTCTCGCAGGGGTACGGGCTCACCGAGTGCGGGCCGAACGACTTCGTGATGCCGACCGACGCCCCGGCCGAGAAGGCCGAGAGCGTCGGCGTACCCGCGATGTGCGTCGACGCCCGGGTCGTCGACGGGGACGGCGAGCCGCTCGGTCCCGGCGAGGTGGGCGAACTCGAACTGGCGGGACCGGCCGCCGCCGCCGGCTACTGGGGGTCGCCCGACGAGGACACCTTCGGCGCCTGGGTCTCGACGGGGGACCTCGCGCGGGTCGACGCCGACGGCTACCTCCACGTCGAGGGCCGGACCGACGACATGTTCGTCACCGACGGCGAGAACGTCTACCCCCGGCGGGTCGAGACCGCCATCGCCGACCACCCGGCCGTCGAGGAGGCGGTCGTCTTCGGCGTCCCCGACGAGCGACTGGGCGCGGTCGGCCACGCCGTCGTCGTCGGCGAGGCGTCGCTGACGCTCGCGGAACTGGCGTCGTTCCTCGCCACCCGCGTCGCCGAGTACGCGGTGCCTACCGCACTCGAGGTGGTCGAGGAGTTGCCGACGAACGGTCCCGGAACGGTCGACCGGGCCGCCGTCGAGGAGCGGTTCGGGCCGACGGGGAGGACGGAACCGTGACCGGGCGAGCGGGCGGGTTCGGGGGCCGAACCGGGGGCGAGAAACCCGACGAGCGGGGCTGAACCGTGGTGAACGATTATGTACGTGGACGCGAAAGAGGGAACTCATGTTAGACGTCACCATGGAGATGGAGCAGTTCGACTGCCCCTTCATCGACACCACCGTCGACCACGAGGTGACGTTCTCGACGATGCACTGGCAGCTCGATTCGGCCGCCGAGGAACTGGAGACGCGGCTCGTCGTCGAGGGCGCCGACCGCGGGGCCCTGGACAACGGCCTGTCGGCGCTGCGGGACCACGAGAACATGACCGACTACGGGCTGTTCACCCGCCGGGGCGACACCGCGACGATACGCGCGGTCATCGAACAGACCGACGCGATGACGACCATCCACGAGCAGGGCGGCTACATCACCGGCCCGTTCCACATCGAGGACGGCTCCGAGCAGTGGCAGGTCGGCTTCGACGACGGCGGCACCGCCGACGAGACGCTGTACGAACTCGACAAGAACAACGACTACGAGGTGCTCGCGCGGTCGGATCTCGAACTCGACCAGCTGTTCGACGTGATGACCAACGCCGAGGCCGCGACCGCAATGTTGGACGCCTGTCGGTCGCTGTCGGCCGTCGAGGAGGAAACCATCCGCACTGCTGCGGAAGCGGGCTACTTCGACAACCCCCGCGAGGCGACGCTGTCGACGCTGGCCGACGAGTTCGACGTCTCGACGACCGCCGTCTCGAAGAACATGCGCCGCGGCGAGAAGAAGGTGCTCCGGAGCCTCGTCGAGGCGCTGGAACACGTCGACGACCGCTGAGGAGGGGCGGAAGCGTTTACTCGCTCGTCCCGGTAGGTTCGGACATGAGCAGCCTCCGGCGGACGCTCGGCGAGTTCCTCTCCGACGACGGTGCGGACCCGGACACGGACCCCGACTCGAAGGCCCTGCAGGTCGCCGCCGACATCGCACGGAACCCTCGGACGGTGACGGTCCGTGACGGCCGCGAAATCGGCTACGCCGACGTGGGCGACCCCGACGGGACGCCGCTCGTCGTCTTCCACGGCTTCCCCAACTCGCGGGTCTTCGGGGCGATGTTCGACGAGGTCGGCCGCGAGTACGGCGTCCGAATCGTCGCGCCCGAGCGTCCGGGCATGGGCGTCTCGACGCCCGACCCCGACCGCGAACTGACCGACTGGCCCGACGACGTCCGCGACGTCGCCGACGCGCTCGGTCTCGGGACGTTCCCGGTGTTCGGGGTCTCCGGCGGCGGTCCCTACGCCGCGGTGACGGCCGCCCGCTGCCCCGACCGCGTCGAGCGGGCCGGAATCGTCTGCGGTCTCGCGCCGATGGCGTCGGTCGGCCTCCGCCAGCGGCTCTGGTACTACGCGGCGCGGGCCGTCCCGCCCGCGAGCAAGGCCGGCCTGTGGCTCCTGTCCCGGGGGGTGCGCCGCGACCGCGAGGCGTTCCTCGAAGACGTCGCCGAGTCGGCCGCGCCCGCCGACGGCCCGCTGTGGCGGGGAGAGGTCGGCAAGGTCCTCCACGCCAGCATGATCGAATCGACGAGCAACCACGGTCTCGACCCGCTGGTCCGGGAGACGGCCATCTACGGCAGCCCCTGGGGGTTCGACCTCGGCGACGTCGAGGTTCCGGTCCACCTGTGGTACGGCCGGGCGGACACCATCGTCCCGCTGCAGATGGGGCTGTACCTGACCGAGCACGTCCCGACGGCCGAGGCGCACGTCTACCCCGACCTGGGCCACCTCTCGGTCGTCGAGGAGAACGAGACCGAAATCGTCGAGACGCTCACGGGGCGTCGTCGATAGACGCCGCGCCGACGGCCCGCGGTTGATACTCGAACCTCTCGTTTTTGATAGCACCGTCGCCAACACCGTGGTATGCGACCACAGCACGCTCACAGACCCGCGACCCGAACGACGACCCGACCGGGACGACCGACCGGGGCGGCAGAGGGACGACCATGACCGAGCGCGACCCGGAACTGGACCCCCAGGCGGAGGCGCTGCTGTCGGAACTGGAGTCCGGCATCGCGCCGCCCTCCTCGACGCTGTCGGTCGCGGCGGGGCGGGCGCTGCTGGAGGACCTCTTCGCCGTCGAGGAGCTGGCCGACGTGGGCGGCGTCACCGACCTCGAGATTCAGGGTCCGAACGGTCCCGTCCCGCTCCGCGTCTACGTCCCCGACGGGGAGGGACCGTTCCCGCTGCTGGTCTACTTCCACGGCGGCGGCTGGGTCCGCGGGTCGCTCGACGCCTACGAGGGCCCGTGCCGGCTGCTGGCGAACGAAGCCGAGGCCGTCGTCGTCTCGGTCGGCTACCGACGCGCTCCGGAGCACCCCTTCCCGGCGGGGCTGGAGGACTGCTATCGGGCCACCGAGTGGGCGGCGACCCACGCGGCCGACCTCCAGGCCGACCCCGACCGGGTGGCGGTCGGCGGCGACAGCGCCGGCGGCAACCTCGCCGCCGCGGTCGCACTCGCCGCCCGCGACCGCGACGGCCCCGAGTTCGCACACCAGCTCCTCGTCTATCCCTCGGTGAACCCCCCGTCGGTCCGGTGGTTCGACTCCTACGACGACTACGGGACCGACTACTTCCTCGAGATGGACAGCGTCGAGTGGTACCTCGACCAGTACCTCACCGGCCCGGCCGACGTGGGCAACGCCTACGCCTTCCCGCTTCGCGCGCGGGACCTCTCGGGGCTGCCGTCGGCGACGGTCCTCACCGCCGGCTTCGACCCGCTCTGCGAGGAGGGCGCCGCCTACGCCGACCGCCTCGCGGCCGACGGGACCGACGTCGAACACCTCCACTACGAGGCCCAGATTCACGGCTTTCTGAGCCTCTACGAGTACGTCGACGAGGGGCGCAGCGCCATCGACGACGTCGCCGACCGGCTCGTGGCCGTCGTCGGTGAGTGAGATCGTTTCAGGTCGCCGTCACTCGGTTCGACGTCCCGGACGTGGCCCCTCCGAAATCCCGGCACTACGTTCGACGCCCCGGAATCGCATCGACCGGGAGGTGTCTCGATGGCACGCGGCGGTTGACATGTGAACCTCCCCCCTTTTGCCCGACTGTGTGAACGTCTCTCCCATGGCGAGGAACCAGACACGACGCCAGTGGATCAAGGCCGCCGCGGCAGGCACGGTCGGCATCGGGCTGGCCGGCTGTACGGGGAACGGCAACGGGAACGGTAACGGTAACGGAAACGGTGACGGGAACGGAAACGGTGACGGCACGGACACCGGCACCACCACCGGCGACGCGGGCGCCTCCGGCACGGTCAAGATCGGGGTCATGCAGCCGCTGACGGGTGACCTCCAGTACTACGGCCAGCAGTCCCTGTGGGGGTTCCTCTCGGGGCTGGCCTACAAGTACGACCAGGATCCGCTGGACGTCGCCCAGGCCGGCACCCAGACCGTCGAGGCCGGCGACGTGACCTACGAACTGGTCATCGAGAACTCGGAGTTCAGCCCGGACACCGCCCAGACGGTCGCCCAGGACCTCGTGCTGGACGAGGAGGTCGACATGCTGTTCGGCGTCGCCTCCTCGGACGGCGCCAGACGCGTCATCGAGACCGTCGTGCTGGAGGCAAACGTCCCGTACGTCGCCGGGCCGGCGGCGTCGGCCGGCATCACCTCCAGCAGCGAGTTCTGCAACGAACTCCTCTTCCGCGCCAGCGAGAACACGGCGATGGACGCCCGCTCCGGCGGCCGATACGTCGCCCAGGAGACCGACGTCGAGCGCGTGTTCATCATGGCCGCCGACTACTCGTTCGGTCGCGCCGTCGCGTCGAACTACCGGAGCGTCCTCGAGAGCGAGGGCATCGAGATCGTCGGCGAGCGGTTCGTCCCCCGGGGGACCGGCACCGGCGACTTCGAGGGGCTCTACAGCAACGCCGTCGAGGCCGACGCCGACGCCGTCATCGGCGGCTTCACCGTCGTCACGCTGCCGGCGTTCCTCGAGACGGGGCTGTCGGGCGACTACGGGCTCCGGATGTTCGGCGGCTTCGCAACCGAGATATCGACCGCCGCCGTCGGCGGCGTCGCACAGCGGGTGCTCGGCGAGGGGTTCACCGCCCAGGACATCCGCGACGCCCAGCTCGGCCCGTTCACCACGCGGTACCACTGGAACCAGTACGACAACGAGATCAACGACGCCTTCGTCGAGAGCTACACCTCGACGTACGGCAAGGTGCCGGACCTCTTCACGTCGGGCACCTTCGCTGCGGCCTCCTCCATCGCCCAGGCCGTCGAGACCGGCGGGTCGACCGAGGGCGCCGACATCGCCGCCGAGATGCGCGGGATGACCATCGCCGAGACGCCGAAGGGCGAGGACGCCTACACCTACCAGGAGTACAACAACCAGGCTCGCTCGGCGATGACCGTCGCCTACCCGGTTCCCAACGACGAGGAGAGCTGGAACGCGCCCATCAAGCCCGGCGAACCGCTGGCGCGCATCCCCGCCGAGCAGACCACGCTCCCGGCCGACGACCCGGACATGAACTGTTCGCTGTAAGATGGTGCTTCGAACGAACGGACTCACGAAGCGCTTCGGCGGCGTCACCGCGGTCGACGACGTCGACTTCGAACTCGGCGAGGAGTGCTGTTCGCTCATCGGCCCCAACGGCGCCGGCAAGACGACGTTCTTCAACCTCCTGACGGGGGTGCTGTCGCCGTCGGCCGGCACCGTCGAGTACCGCGGTTCGGGCGACTACGTCGACATCACCGACTACGACCCCCACGAGACGGCGCTCGCCGGCATCCACCGCTCCTACCAGATAACGAACATTTTCGCGGCCTCGACGGTGCTGGAGAACGTCCGCATCGCCGCCCAGGCCCACGGCGACGGCGACGCCTGGCGGGCCTGGCGCAACGTCGACGCCTTCCCGGAGTACGAGCGGGAGGCCTACGACATCCTCGACCGGGTGGGACTGGCCGACGACGCCGACGCGGTCGCGGAGACGCTCAGCCACGGCGAGAAGCGCAACCTCGAGGTCGCCATCGCGCTGGCCGGCGACCCCGACGTACTCCTGCTCGACGAACCGACGGCGGGCGTCTCCAGCGACGGCATCGGCGCGCTGACCGACCTCGTCGAGGACATCGCCGAGGACCACGCCGTCCTGCTCGTCGAGCACAACATGGACGTGGTGATGGAAGTCTCCGACCGCATCGCCGTCCTCCACCAGGGATCGCTCATCGCGGACGACGACCCGACGGCCGTCCGGAACAGCGAGCGCGTCCAGGACGCCTACCTCGGCGGCTACGAGCGCGGCGAGGCGACGGGCGGGGACGCCGCCGGGGGTGAGGCCGCATGAGCCTGCTGGAGGTCGACGATGTCCACAGCTACTACGACGAAAGCCACGTCCTGCAGGGCGTCTCGCTGTCCGTCGAGGCCGGCGAAACGGTCGCGCTCATCGGCCGCAACGGCGTCGGCAAGACGACGACGCTGCGCTCGATCCTCCAGTTGACGCCGCCGCGCCGGGGCACCGTCACCTACGACGGCGTCGACGTCACCGGCCGGCCGACCCACGAGGTCGCCCGCATGGGCATCGGCTGGGTGCCCGAGGAGCGGCGAATGTTCTCGCACCTGACCGTCGACGAGAACATCCGCATCGCCACGCCGCCCGACGCGTCCGTCCAGACCGCCTTCGAGACGGCCTACGACGCGTTCCCGGACCTGGCCGACCACCGGGGCCGGGAGGCGGGCGACCTCTCGGGCGGCCAACAGCAGATGGTCGCCATCGCGCGCGGGCTGGTCGGGGACAACGACACGCTGCTCGTGGACGAACCGAGCGAGGGACTGGCGCCGCAGATCGTCGAGGCCGTCGCCGACGCGCTGTCGACGGTCGCCACCGAGACGACGGTGCTGCTCGTCGAGCAGAACTTCCCGCTGGCGATGGACCTCGCGGACCGGTTCTACCTGCTGGACCACGGGACCGTCGTCGAGTCGGGATCGACCGAGGACGTCACCCGCGACGACGAGACCATCCGGAGGTACCTCTCGGCATGACGGCCGCCGTCGCAGCCGTCGACGCCGTGCCGCTGTTTGCGCCCGTCGACATCGGCATCCGCGCCGTCTCGAAGGCCGCACTCTACATCGTCATCGCCAGCGGGCTCAGCCTCATCTTCGGGCTGATGGGCGTGCTGAACTTCGCACACGGCTCGCTGACGATGATCGGCGCCTACCTCGGCGGGGCCATCATGGTCGCGGCGGTGTCCTCGGGGACGAGCGGGATCGCGCGGTTCGCCCTGTTCTTCGTCGCCGTCGCGGCCGTCTTCGCCGTGCTGACGGCCTTCGGCGCCGGCGTCGAACTCGCGCTCATCCGGCCCATCTACGACCGGGAGCCGCTGTTCCAGATACTGCTCACCTTCGGACTGGTGCTGGTGCTCGACGAGGCGGCCCGCATCGTCGTCACGCTGGCCGGCCTCCAGCCACAGACGACGTGGCAGGACGCCGTCGGGACCGCACCCGCGTTCTTCGCCCGCCGCTACGAGATTCTGGGCGTGAACACCCGCTGGGCGCTGTTCGCCTTCGAGGCGCTCGTCGGCCTGTTGCTCGTCGTCGGCGTCTTCCTGTTCCTCAACCGGACGCGGTACGGGCTCTACATCCGCGCCGGCAGCGAGGACCCCGAGATGACCCAGGCGCTCGGCATCGACATCCGGCGGGCCTTCACCGTCGTCTTCGGCGTCGGCGCCGGACTGGCGGGGATGGCCGGCGTCCTCCTGATGTGGGACCCCCGGTTCGGCGCGACCGTCCCGCTGAGCGTCGAGACGCTGCTGATCGCGTTCATCGTCGTCATCATCGGCGGCCTGGGCTCGTTCAAGGGCACCGTCGTCGCCGGCATGCTGGTCGGCCTCGTCGACGCGCTGATGTCGTGGCTGTTCATCAACGTCGTCGACTTCCCCGGCCTGCCGGAACTGGTGCTGTTCGCCGTGCTCGTGACCGTCCTGATCGTCCGCCCGACCGGTCTCTTCGGCGTCGAGGAGGTGGGCGGCCATTAGCGACCCCGACCCCGCCCCCGAGGGTGCCGACGCCGCCGACGGCGAGACCGCCGACACAGACACCGATACCGCCGGGACGGAGGCGGCCGCGGCACGGCGCAACGACTCCACGCTGGGGACGTTCCGGCGGTACCTCTCGACGCACACCGCCCACGTCGCCGTGGTCGCGCTCCTGGTCGCCTACCCGCTCGTCTACCAGTTCCTCGTCGGCCTGTCGGTCGTCCTTCCGGGAACCGGTATCCCGCTGGGACAGCTACTCAACGTCTTCCTGCCGCGCGTGACGACGATGGTCGCGGTGCTGTACATCGGCCTCTTTGCGATGAGTTTCGACTTCGTCAGCGGCTATACGGGCTATCTCTCCTTCGGCCACGCGATGTTCTACGGCATCGGTGCCTACTTCGTCGTCCTGGCCGGGTCCGGGAAGGTGCCCGGCCTGGCGGCGGAGACGCCGTTCCTGCTGCTGCTCCTCGTCGGCGCGGTCCTGGCCTTCATCGTGGCCCTGGCGGTCGGCGCCGTCTCCTTCCGG
Source organism: Natronomonas marina (assembly GCF_024298905.1). Lineage (NCBI taxonomy): Archaea > Methanobacteriati > Methanobacteriota > Halobacteria > Halobacteriales > Natronomonadaceae > Natronomonas > Natronomonas marina. The sequence continues at coordinate 3,640,424 of NZ_CP101154.1, read as the reverse complement.
CTGACGGGCGTCTACTTCGCCATGGTGACGCTGGGCTTCGCGGAGGTGGCCCGCGTGTTCATCCAGAACTGGGACTACGTCGGCTCGAACCCCCGGGACGGCGCCAGCGTGGCCGCGGGCCGAGAGGGGTTCGCGGTCGGCTACCCCGGTCTCCCCGACTTCCTGGGCGGGCTCCCCGGCGTGATAGCCGACCCGCGACAGGTCCGCCTGGGACGGCTCACCGGCGACAGCTTCGAGAACGTCCTCGGTCTCGGCATCGACCTCGAACCGGCGTTCGTCTCCTACTACGCCATCGGCGTCGTCGTCCTGGTGTGCTACCTGGCGATGCAGCGGGTCATCCACTCGCCGTTCGGCCGGGTGATGGTCGCCATCCGCGAAAACGAGGAGCGCGCCGAGGCCGTCGGCTACGACACCTTCTGGTACAAGCTCGGCGCCTTCGGCCTCAGCGGCTTCTTCGCGGCCGTCGGCGGCGGTCTCTTCGCGGGCTACCGTCGGTCCGTGGCGCCGTCGAACACCTTCGACCTCTTCGTCACCGCCGACGCGCTGCTCGCGTCCATCATCGGCGGCTTCGGAACGCTCGCCGGCCCGCTGTACGGCCACCTGTTCCACGAGACCACCGCGGGCGTCCTCTCGACGGAATCGCACGGACTGGCCCGGTTCCTCCGGGACGAACTGCCCGCGAGCGTCCTCTCGGCCGGCGTCGGGGACTTCACGCTGCTCCGGTTCGTCAACGTCTTCGTCGACGGCCGGGCCGACCTCTATCTCGGCGTGGTGTTCATCCTCTTCGTCCTGTTCGTGCCGCGGGGCATCCTCGGCACGCTCCGGGCCCGCCTCGGCGGCACCGTCGCCGAGAAACTGCCCGAACGGCTCGACCGCTACCGCCGATAGCCCGGCGGTCGGCGGTGCGGTTCGGGCTCGCGGTCAGCGGTACAGGTCGGTCTCGAAGGGACCGAGCGCACCCGCGACGGCGGTCCCCAGCGCCTCCGTGCGGGTGATCCGTCCGCTGGTGAACGCGCCGGACGCCCCCCGGCCGCGCGCCACGCCCGTCTCGTCGAGGACGTCGTCCATCACGGGTCCCAGCTCCTCGCCGTCCCGGACCCGTTCGGCGATTTCCACCGGCAGGCGGATGGCGGGCCCGGCGCCGCGTTCCAGTCGCCGGCCGTCGGCCGCCGCGGCCCACATGACGAGGTACAGCCCCGGAGCCCCGTCGAACCCGGCGACGCCGCCCTCGATGCCGACGCCGAGGTCGTACCCCGCCGCGAGGGCGTTCCGCGCGCGGTTCTCCGCCCCGGCGACCGTCTCGGCGTGGCCGGTCGGCTGTTCGCTCACCCCCGAGTCGACGGCGACGGCCTCGACGGTCGGGCCGGCGTCCCCCTCCTCCACGACCGATTCCACCGCGCGCCGCTTGACCGGGTTCCCGCTGCCGACGCCGATTCGCATGCCGCCGGCTTCGACGCCGGCGAGCAATGGCCTTCCGGAACCGCCCCCACGGCGCCGGCGTCCCCAACCAGTTTGGTAAGCGATTCATTGGGGTCGGTCGAGTAGTACTAGGTACCCATGCCGACCCCTGGAGCCGAGCAGGTGTGCCTGTGGCTCGGGGCGGTCGGCATGCTGGTGGGCACCCTGTACTTCCTTTCGGACGGCCGCGGCGTCGAGGACCGTCGGCGCCGGGAGTTCTACGTCGTCGTCGTCTTCGCCACCGCCACCGCGTTCGTGAACTACCTCGCGATGGCGGTCGGGTTCGGGGTCACCGCCGTCGAACTCGGCGGCCGCCCGACCCAGGTGTACTGGGCGCGCTACACAGACTGGATGTTCACGACGCCGCTTCTGTTCGTCGGCCTCGGCCTGCTGGCCGGCGCGACGCGACGCCAACTCGCCGTCCTCGTCGGCCTCGATGGCCTGATGGTGGTCACGGGCGTGCTGGCGACGCTATCGACGGCCACCGGCGTCTACGCGCCCGCCGGGGAACCGCTGGTCTGGTGGGCCGTCTCGACGGGCGTTCTGCTCTCGCTTCTGTACTACCTGTTCGGGCCGCTCACGGCGCGGGCCGCCCCGCTGTCGGCGGCACTGCGGTCGACGTTCCGGACCCTCCGGAACCTCGTGGCGGTCACCTGGCTCTGCTATCCCGTCTGGTGGCTGGCCGGCACCGGCGGCCTCGGCGCGACCGGCCCCGTCGTCGAGACGGCCGGCTTCGTGGTCCTCGATCTGACCGCGAAACTCGGGTTCGGGTACGTCCTCCTGTCGAGCGACGAGGCGCTCGACGACGCGGCGGCGGCGACCGACCGGGCGACGGACACGGGACGCCCCGCCGACTGACACCATGACGACGACACCACTCGCCGGACGCGCGGCGGAATCGGGCGACGACAGCCGCGACGACAGCGACAGCCGCGACAGCGGACCGCACATCGGGGCGCCGGCGACGCCGGCGCGGGTCGGACCGACGACCCGTGACCGACCGTGGTGAGCGGCCCCTCGTACCTGCAGTTCCACGTCGCCTTCCTCGTCCCGGCGCTGTCGATGCTGGCGGCCGCGGCGGTGGTCACCCGGACCCGCACGCCGCGCCGGACCGTCTGGTCGGTCGGCGGGTCGAGTTACTGGGTCGGCGTCGCCGTCGTCACCCTGCTCGCGGTGGTTTACACGACGCCGTGGGACAACTACCTCATCTCGCGGGGCGTCTGGGGCTACGGCGACGGCCGCACGCTCGTGCACCTCTGGCTGGCCCCGCTCGGCGAGTACCTCTTCTTCGTGTTACAGCCGGTGTTGACGGCACTGTGGCTCGGCCAGTTGACGCTCCGGGAGGGGTGGCCCGAACCGGGCCTGTTGCGCGGCGGCGACCTCGGCTCGCTCGTCAGGCGGGAGGCGCTGTCGGTCGCCCCGCGACTGCTCGCCGGCGCCGTCGCCGTCGGCCTCGGCGTCGCCGGCCTAGCGCTGCTGTCGACGCCGTCGACGCTGTACCTCGGCGCCATCCTCGCCTGGAGCGCGCCCGTCCTCCTCCTCCAGTGGGTCGTCGGTGCCCCGCAACTGTACCACCAGCGGCGCGTGCTCGCGGTCGGGGTCGCCGTCCCGACCGTCTACCTCTGGGTCGTCGACCGCATCGCCATCGCGACCGGCATCTGGCACATCTCCGCCGAACACACGACCGGACTGGCCATCCTCGGACTGCCGATAGAGGAGGCGCTGTTCTTCGCGGTGACGAACCTGTTCGTCGTCCAGGGACTGGTGCTGTTCCGGTGGGTGATGGACCGATGGAGGTGACCGCAACCGCCCACGCGCGGGCGGCCTTCGACCGGGTCGCCACCCGCCCCGCCTGGGCGGTCTGTGGCGTCGTCGTCGCCCTGTCGGCCGTCTCGGCGGTGGCCGGCGTCGCCCCCGGCCCGACGCTCCGGTACCTGCCGCTCGCGGCCAGCGTCGTCGTCCTGGGGTTGCCCCACGGCGCGGTCGACTACCTCGTTCCCGCCCGCCTGGGCGGTCGCTCGCTGCCCGAGTCCATGGCGCTGGTCGGGGCACTCTACCTGCTGGCCGGCGGTGCCTACGCGGTGCTGTGGCTGACCGCGCCCGTCCCCGCGGCGCTGCTGTTCGTCGCCGTGACGTGGTTCCACTGGGGGCAGGGCGATGTCCACGCCCTCGTGGCCTTCGTCGGCGCCGAGCACCTCCGGTCGCGGCCGCTACGGGCCGCGACGCTCGTGGTCCGGGGCGGCCTGCCGATGTTCGTCCCGCTCGTCGCGTTCCCGGGCCGCTACCGGGCGGTCGTCGGGACGTGGGTCGAACTGTTCGGCGCGGACCTGGCCGTGACGTGGCTGTTCGCGCCGGGAACGCGGCTGGTCGGCGGGGCGGCCTTCCTCGCGGTCACCGTCGGGACGCTCGCAGCCGGCTACCGGCAGGCGGGCGCGACCCGCGGCTGGCGGGTCGACGCCGGCGAGACCGCACTCCTGTGGACGTTCTTCCTCGCCGTACCGCCGCTCGTCGCGGTCGGAGTCTACTTCTGTGTCTGGCACTCGCTGCGGCACGTCCTGCGGGTCGCGGCCGCCGACGGCGAGACGGCGACCGTCGGGGCGGGCCTCCGGCGGTTCGCCCGCGAGGCCGCGCCGCTGACCGCGCTGTCGCTCGTGCTCCTCGTCGGGTTCGGCGCCCTCGTGCCGGCCACGCCCTCGACGCCGGCGGAACTGGCGGCGCTGTATCTCGTATTCGTCGCCGTCCTGACGCTGCCGCACGTCGCCGTCGTGACGTGGATGGACCTCCGGGAGGGCGTCTGGGCCGGCCTCAGCCGTGGGTGACCGCCCGCTCGAAGAACGCCTCCGTCAGCTTCCGCTCGGCGGCCCGGAGGTGCTGGTGGTACGTCGAGCGGTCGATGCCCATCGACGTCGCCAGTTCCTCGCCGGTGACCGAGCGGTTCCACTCGTAGTAGCCGCTGACGTGGGCCTTCCGCAGCGCCGTCAGCTGCCGTTCGGTGAGCCGCTCCTCGAGGTCGGCGACGAAGCCGCGCCGGGTCTGTGGCGGCCGCTCGCGCTCGCGGTGGGCGGCTATCTTCGTGTCGGGGTACCGCTCGCGGACGAGTTCGACGATGGCCCGCACCTCGTTCTCCTTCGGGAGCTCTACCGAGATCTCGGCGGTGCCGTCGGCGACGGTTATCGAACTGATCTTCACGCCGCGCTCGGCCAGCGTCGCCGTGATAGAGGCGTTGGCGAGGCCGAACTCCCACAGCGTGGCGTCGTCGAACTCGTGGATGGGGCTGGCCGACTCGATGTCGGGGTAGCCGGCCGCGACGTCCCGGACCGCCTCGGCGTCGGCGTCGGTCGTGAAGAACGTCAGGACGGAGCCGTCGTCGCGGTGGACCGACCCGTCGAACTCGAGATACGAGCCGGTCTCCTTCGATAGCTCGACGAAGAAGAGGTCGCTGTCGGTCGTCTCGAGGACGAGTTCGGTCACGCTGTCGGAGGCGAGTATCCGGCCCCGCTCGAGGGCGTTGATGGCCGTCCCCGCCGCCCGCCCCAGCGCCGCCATGACCACCATCTCGTGTTCGTTCAGCGCCGCCCCGTCGGTGGTGTACAGCGTCAACACGCCGTAGGTCGTCTCGCCGTACGACAGCGGAATCGCGGCGACTCCGCCGAGGTCGTCGGCATCGAGCCACGGCGTCCTCGCGGCGAGGTCGGCGAGATCCTCGCTTCCCCCGACGACCTGGATTTCGCCGGTTCGGTAGGCGGCCACCGTCGGCCCTCCCTCCTCGTCCGAGAGGTCGGCCGCGAGCGCTTCCTCGGTGGGCGACCACTCGCCGGCCTGTGCGCTGGCGACGATCGTCTCGGTGGCGTAGTCCGGCGCGCCGATCCAGCCGAACTCGTAGGTGTCGTCGGCCGCGACGCGCTCACAGACGGCGCGCTCTATCTCCGGGCGGGAGCCGGCCTGTACCAGTTCCCGGGTCACGTCCTGCAGGAGACCGTCGATGCGAACGAGCAGGTGCTCCAGTTCCTCGCGGCGCCGCCTGGCCTCCATCTCGGCCTCCTTGCGGTCGGTGATGTCCGTCTGGAAGCCGACGAAGTTGGTCACCTCGCCGTCGGGGCCGTGGACCGGCGCGATGTCGACCTTGTTCCAGAACGGCTCGCCGTCCGGCCGGTAGTTCAGCAGTTCGACGGAGACAGGCTCCCCCTCGTCGACCGCCTCTCGCATCGCGTCGATGGCCTCCCCGTCGGAGTCCTCGCCCTGGAGGAACCGGCAGTTCCGTCCCACTGCCTCCGCCTTGTCGTAGCCCGTCAGCTCCTCGAAGGCGTCGTTGATGTATATCATCGGGTTGTCCGGGCGGTCCGGGTCGGTGATGGTGATGCCGACCGGCGCCTCGTCGATGGCGCGCTCCTTCAGCCGGAGTTCCTCCCGGATGCCGACGTCGTCGATGGGCATCGGGACGCTGCCGCCGTCGCGGGCGGGGCGCCGCTCGGCGACGGCACCCTCGACGCGGTCGACCAGCAGGTCCTCCGCGCCGGGGTCCAACGCCGGGACGAACTCCGAGACGCCGGCCGAGACGGCCCGGCTTGCGACCCGGCCGTCGTCGACTCCCGAAAGCAGAACGAACGGGAGCGACGGCCGCAACTCCCGGACGGCCTCCAGCAACGCCAGTCCGTCCGTGGCGTCGTCGTGGATTCCGACCACGCAGTCGACATCGGGAGCGATGCGCCCGTCGGGAACGCCCTCGGCGACGGCTACCGAGAGGCCGTCGCGGGCTTCCAGCGCGGCTCGCGCCCCCCGCCACCGGGCCGGCCGTTCGGTGACGAACAGCACGCGAGCCGCCGGTCCCCCAGTGTCGTTCATCTCCCGCAAAAAGACGCGCTTGTGGGTAATAAGCGGTTGGGGGCCAGCAATCCGCACTCTCGCCGACCAAGGGTCAAACCGCTCTTTGTCCTTAGGAGAGTGGTTTATCAGTAGCTGTCATAGCGGCGTTCATGAGCCGAACGACAGCACTCTCGACCGTCCAGGTGGCCGCCATCGTCACCGTCGCCCTCGTCGCCGGCGGCGTCGGGGCGGTGGTCCTCGAGGACGTCGCCTCGCCGGACCGGCCCGACGACCGTCCCGGCCCCGTCGACGACCCCGGACCCGACGGGGAGGCGAGTCCCTCCGTTGGGACGTTCGCCTCCGAGGCCGAGTTTCGCTCGTACCTCCGGTCGACCGGGCGACCGGACCGGGCCTTCCGGGCCGGCGGAGCCGGCGCGGGTGGCGACGTCCGGGAGGTCGAGACGACCGACGACGTCGCGCGCGACGCGCCGACGGCCGCACCGCAGGGGACCGTCGCCGAGGAGGCCGCCGGGAACGGCGGGGACGACGGCGGCGAGCGCCGCGCCTCCGACACGAACGTCCAGGTCGAGGGCATCGACGAACCGGACGTCCTGAAGACGACGCCGGGAACGATCTACTACTCGCCGCCGGACCGCCACCCGCGGGTGGTCCGCGAGGGCGACGACCGGCGACGCCCCGACGCCGAATCGGGCGTCCGCCTGATAAACGCCAGCGACCCGGCCGCCCCCGAGGTGGCGAGCAGGCTCGACGTCTCCGGGAAACTGCTGCTGTCGGGCGACACCCTCCTCGTCTTCGAGGGCGACACCGTCGTCGGCTACGACGTCGGCGACCGCGAGGACCCCGAACGGACCTGGTCGAAGGAACTGTCGGACCGCGTCGTCACCGCCCGGCTCCACGCCGGCACGGTCTATCTGGTGACCGCCGACGGCGTCGACGTCGACGACCCCTGTCCGGTCGAGCCGATGGAGGGGGTCTCCGTCGACTGCACGGCGATCCACCGCCCCGAGAAGCCGACGCCGGTCGACACCACCTACACCGTCTCGCTCCTCGACCCGACCGACGGGGCCGTCCACGACACGGCGTCGTTCGTCGGGACCGGCGGCCGGTCGGTCGTCTACGTCTCGACCGACCGCGTCTACGTCACCTACCCCGAGCGAGTCGACCGCGCCGACATGGTCGCCCGCTTCCTGCTGGAGAACCAGTCCGACCGCCTCGACGAGGCGACGCTGAATCGCATCGAACAGCTACGGGAGTACGAACTGAGCCAGCGAGCCAAGCGCATCGAGATAGAGCGCGCCATCGACGCCTGGCTGGCCGGCCTCGACTCCGAGGAGCGCCGCGAGGCCGAGCGGGAACTCCACGAGGAGATGCGGGCGTGGGCCGCCGACAACAAGCGGCAGTTCGAGCAGACCGGCATCGTCGCCTTCGACGTCGAGGGCACCGACGGCGAGTCCCCGACGGTCGAGGCCGGCGCGACCGGCTCGGTCCCCGGCCACCCGCTCGACCAGTTCTCGATGGACGAACACGACGGCCGACTCCGCATCGCAACGACCGTCTCCGGTGCCATGGGGTCCGACAGCGAGAACGACCTCTACGTCCTCGACGGGTCGCTGTCGACGGTCGGCAGCGCGAAGGGGATGGGCGTCACCGAGCGCATCTACTCGGTCCGCTACGTCGGCGACGAGGCCTACGTCGTCACCTTCCGGCGGGTCGACCCGTTCCACGTCGTCGACCTCTCGAATCCCGAAGAGCCCACCGTCGAGGGCGAACTGAAGCTTCCCGGCTTCTCGTCGTACCTCCACCCCCTCTCCGAGGACCGCGTCCTCGGTATCGGCGAGGAGGACGGCAAGGTGAAACTGGTCGTCTTCGACGTCTCGGACCCGTCGAACCCGACCGTCGAGACCGACCGCATCCTCGACACCCGGTGGTCGGCGGTCGCCGAGAGCCACCACGCGTTCCTCATGGACCGCCGCCACGGCGTCTTCTTCCTGCCGGCCGGCGACGAGGCGTACGTCTTCGACTACGGCGACGGCCTCGACGTCGAGACGACCGTCGAGACCGAGGGGCGCGTCCACCGGACCGCCTACGTCGGCGACTACCTCTACGTCTTCGGCGACTCGTCGGTGACCGTCGTCGACGAGCGCGACTGGGAGGAGACCCACGAACTTCGGCTGGACGACGAGTGAGGTGGTCAGACGGGCGTCCCGGACCGGCCGCCCGGCCCACGGAGGTAGCCAACGAGGGCGGCGACGAGACCGACGACGACGCCGGCCGCCATCGAGAGGACGACGCCGATGCCGACCAGCACCGCGACCGCGACGGTGGTCACGAGGAACGCGGCCCCGAAGGTGCCGGCGGCGACGGCGATCCGGCGAGCGCCGGCGTCGTCCCGGCCGACACCGAGTGCGACGAGCGCGGTCACGACCGCACCGGCGACGATGCCCGCCGGAATCCCGACGAACAGCGAGAACTCGATTCGAGCGGCCAGGAGTTCGGTGACGGCGACGCCGACGAGGAGGAAGGCGGCGACACCGGCGACCAGTGCGAGACCGATAGTTCTGAGGGACATGGGAGCAGGGACGCGCCGGACGGATATATAACAGCGAGCCCGCTCCCGCCGAGAGGGAACACGGGCGGTGTCGGTGGGGTGGACGCCAGCCGTGAGGGGTGGGGCGTGGGCCGCCCGGGGCTCGTTGCGGAGCGCTACAGGTCGCTCTCCGTGCGGTTGCGGAGGATGATGGCGGTCGCGTTCATGCTCAGCAGGACGACGAGCAGCGTGACGACGCCGGCCGCGAGGACGCCGTAGCGGAACGCCTCCTGTGGGAGGGCGGACCAGGCGTAAATCTGCATCGGCATCGCCGAGAACTTGTTGAAGAGGCTGTTCGGGGCGCTGTAGACGGCGGTCCCCATCTGTATCATGATGAGCGGCGCCGTCTCGCCGATTGCTCGGCCGAGGCTGAGGATGACGCCGGTGAAGATGCCGGGCAGCGCCTCCGGCAGGACGACGTTCTTGGTCGTCTGCCAGCGGGTCGCCCCCATCGCGTCCGACCCGCGCCGCATCTCGTCGGGGACGGCACGAATCGCCTCCTGTGCGGAGACGACGGTGATGGGCAGGATGAGAAGCGACAGCGTCAGCGCCGCGGTGACGGCCGTGCCGAGACCGAGGCCGAGCAGGTTGGCGAACAGGCCGAGGCCGAGCAGGCCGTAGACCACCGACGGGACGGCTGCCAGGTTCGTGATGTTGACCTGGATGAGCCGCGTGACGGTGCCGACGACGCCGGTGTTGGAGGCGTACTCCTCGAGCAGGACCGCGGTCCCGACCGCCAGCCCGAACGACAGCACCGCGACCATGGCGATGATGATGACCGAGCCGACGATTCCCGTGTACAGCCCGGCGTTCTCCGGGGTCGAGAAGTCCGGGGCGGTCGTCAGGTACTCCAGGGTGAGCCACGAGTCGGGACCCGTGAAGCCGAAGGTCCCGACGGCGGCGGCACCGGCCACGGCCCCACCGGCCAGGAGGACGGGTAACAGCAGGCCGACCCTGCCCTCGCCCCGCTGGACGACCTGGTGGACGTAGGCGGCGGTCGGCGCCGCCGCGACCGCGAACACGGCGACCGCAGACCCCGCCGGAAGTCCGACCGCGCCGACCGGAAGGCCTGCGGCACCGGCGGCGACGACGACGGCGCCGACTCCGAGGGCGGCCCGGCGGCTCCCGTCGCGGGCGAGCACGAGAGCGGCTGCCACCGCCGCGACCGGTATCACGAGCGTCCACAGGAAGATGAGCGGCCGCGTGGGGTAGACCTGGTTCACGTTCCGGACGAACGCCGCAGCCACGAGGCCGACGAGGCCGACCGGGACGACGAACAGCGATGCGGACGACTCGGGGCGCAGCCGGCTGTACCCGAACACCAGGGCCGCCGGAAGGACGCCCAGCGTGTACATCAGCATCCACAGGCGCGGGTCGAACACCAGAAAGAGGATGCCGAGCGCGATGCCGACCATCGTGCCGCCGTAGAACCGGCCGACGAGGCCGAATCCGGCGGCGCCGGTCGGCTCCCGGCTGGCGGTGTAGACGGCGTAGGCCGTCACGGGCACGACGACGACGAAGAGGTACGCCAGCTGCCAGTTGAGCCGCGGGATGGACACCAGCAGTTCGATGCCCTCGAAGACCACCGCGGTCGCGACGAGGCCGCCACCGAGGGCGACGACCACGCGCCGCGTGACGGACCGGTCGTCGGCGCTGTAGAGACAGAAGCCGACGAACGGCACGACGAGCGTCAGGAAGTACGTCAGCAGCCAGCCGGGACTGACGCTCGCCAGCCCGAACGCGTCGACGAACACGTAGATGAGAAGCGTCGCCAGGGCGACGATGCCGAAGAGGGAGGCACCGAACGAGAGGTACTTGAACGCGATCCCCCTGACGCGGCTCACCTCACCGAAGTCGGTCCGGTCGGCGGTGGAGTCCTGCGTGGCCATCTCAGTACGCCTCCCGGTATCGTTCGGCGATGAGGTCGCTTACGACGTTCATGACGAGGGTGATGAAGAACAGCGTCAGTCCGATGGCGAACATCGCGTCGTACGAGATGGTCCCACCGACGAGGTCACCGCCCGCGATGTTGACCATCGCGACGGTCATCGTCGCCCCCGAGTCCAGAAGCACGTCGGCGGGGTGGACGAACGGGATGCCGAAAGCGGCCTCCCGAACCTCCGGAAGCCGGGGCTGGGACCCGGCTGCGATGACGACGATCATCGTCTCGCCGACGGCCCGCGAGATGGCGAGGATGTACGAGGAGGCGATGCCCGAAATCGAGGCGGGCACGACGATGCCGGTCGAAACCTCGAACTTCGTGGCGCCGAGACCGTAGCCGGCGTTCCTGAGGTCGTCCGGGACCGCGCTCATCGCGTCCTCGCTGATGGAGGAGACCATCGGGATTATCATGATACCCACCATCAGCGACGCCGACAGGAGGTTGAATATGTTCATCTCCGGGAAGAGCGTCGCCTGCAGCAGCGGGGTGACGTACACGAGCGCGAAGTAGCCGTAGACGACCGTCGGGATGCCCGCCAGCACCTCCAGCAGCGGCTTCAGTATCGACCGTACGCGGGAACTCGCGTACTCGCTGAGGTAGATGGCGGTCAGCGTCCCGATGGGGATGGCGACGAACGCCGACGTCACCGTCACGACGAGCGTGCCGTAGACGAGCGGCACGACACCCCACGAGAAGCCGGCGCCTCTCGGATTTGGGCTCCACTCGAGACCGGTCAGGAACTCGAGGACGGCCACCTCCGAGAAGAAGCTGATGGAGTCGGACAGGAGCGTCCCGAATATCGCGATGGTCGTCAGCACCGTAACGAGCGCACAGACTGCGAAGAACCCCCCGTAGCTCCACTCCTTTACGCGCTTGAACCCGACCTCCCGCGTGATGTCCAGTTCGTCTGTATCGCTGCTCACGCGGAGACACCTCGACGGGGAATGACTTCAACGTCCCCATCCTCGGCGGGCGTGCTCTCGGCTGGAACCGGCGATACGGGAGCCATCTCGGATGTCAGCCCTGTGCCTCTTCGATGGCGCTCTCGAGTGTGTCCTGCTGGCTCTGCTGCTGTTCGTCGGTGAGCGGAACGTACCCGACCTGGTCGGCGACGAGCGACTGGCTGGCTGCACGCTCGAGAACGTACCGCGCGAACTCGGCGACGTGCTCCTCGGACAGCGAGGCCATGGCCGGATAGGTGTACAGCGACCGCGAGAGGGGCTGGTATTCGCCGGAGGCCGCGGTGTCGAGGCTCGGCTCGACGGGGCCGTCGCCGTTGTCAATGGCGAGCGCCTTCAGCTGGTCCGGGTTGTTGTAGAAGTACGAGAACCCGAAGTAGCCGATGGCGTACTTGTCGTTGGCGACGCCCTCGGCGATGACGTTGTCCTTCTCCGTCGCCCGGTAGTCGTCGGTGTGGCCCGCATCCGACCCCTGGACGTTCTCGATGAAGTAGTCGTAAGTGCCGGAGGTGTCGGCCGCACCGAACCGTTCTATCTCCTCGTCGGGGAACTCCTCGCGGACCTCGCTCCACGTCTCGACGGCGTCGGCCTTCCATATCTGGGCGAGTTCCTCGACGGTCAGCGAGTCGACGAAGTCCGCCTCGGGGTTGACGACGACGGTCAGCGCGTCCGTCGCGACGGTGAGTTCGGTCCACTCGACGCCGTTCTCCTCACAGAGGTCCTTCTCCGCTTGCTTGATCTGGCGGCTGGCGTTGTTGAAGTCGGCGTTGCCCGGACAGAAGTTGTTCGAGAACCCGCCTCCCGACCCCGTCGGGGTGACGGTGGTGTTGGTCTCGTGCTCCTGGTCGAACTCCTTGGCGATAGCCGCCATCAGCGGGAAGACGGTGCTCGACCCAGTGATGGTGATTTCACCGGAGAGCGAGTCGCCGTTGCCGTTGCCCCCTTCGGTCGTACAGCCGGCCACGGCAATCGCGCCGGCCCCACCTAATGCTTTGAGCGCGTTGCGTCGCGTCAGACCTTCAGCGTGTCCGTCTGCCATCGTCTGTCCGTCGGCCGTGACGGATTAAATACCGTGCTAATATCGATATAGTTCGTACAGTAGATTCATAGATGGGGGTGTTTGGGAACCCTGCACTAAATAGGACTATATAGCCAGTCGGCACGGCGGGTAGCTCCCGGGGACGAGTGACCGGACAGCGGGGCGGCGTGTGATACGTACCCGAACGGTGTACTACGTTCCGGAACAGGGAAGACGATATATGGACACAGAGGTCCTGTGGCACGTATTTTTCGACGGTTCTGTTAGAGGGTTTTTACGACATCCTGCCACAGACGACGGTGATGCCCGACGACAGCAACGAGCGACGCAGGGGGACGACCGCCACACGACGGGCGATACTGGAGGCGGCCGGGGCCGGGTCGGCCGTGGGCGCGATGGCGACGCTGTTCTCGACCGGAGCGGCGGCGACGGACGCCGAACCCGACCCCGCCAGCGGCGACGACGACCTCTTCGCGGTCGAGCGGACCGGCGAGGCGGCCTTCCCGCAGTCTGTCGCAAGCGGCGGTCCGACGCCGGCCGGCGCCATCGTCTGGACGCGCGTCGACGAGGCCGCCTACGAGGCCGGGGCGGACGTCGGCCTGCAGGTCACGCCGGCGCCGGACCGTTCGACGCCCAACGACGCCGCGGACTTCTCGACGGCCGACACCGAGCACTTCCGGGTGCCCGCGGCCGCTCTCTCGCCCGACGACGACTACACGCTGAACGTCGACCTCGACGGCGAACTCGACGCCGACCGCTTCTACTTCTACCGGTTCGTCTACGACGGCGACGCCTCGCCGGTCGGCCGCCTGCGGACGCTCCCGGAACCGGACGCCGACCCCGACCGCCTGACGCTCGCCTGTGTCTCCTGTAACAACTACCTCGACGGCTACTACGGGGCGTTCGGCCACGTCGCCGAGGAGGACGCCGACTACCTCCTCCACCTCGGCGATCTCATCTACGAGTACGCGGGCGGGGGCAACGTCCAGGGCCGGGGAATCCAGCTTCCCTCCGGGAATGGCGTCGCACACACGCTGGCGGACTTCCGGCACCTCCACCAGGTCTACCGGAGCGACGAGTTCTTCGCCGAGGCGCTCTCGCGGCACACGCTCGTGATGACCTGGGACGACCACGAGATCGTCAACAACCGGTGGTGGAACTACGAGGAGAGCTACCCGAACACAGCCTCGCACCCCTACGGCGACGACCCCGAGCGGATGCGACGGCTCTACGTCGAGGGCATCAAGGCGCTCGTCGAGTACCTCCCCTTCCGGGTCGACTACGACCCCGACGCCGACGACCTCCACGACCGGTTCCGGCTGTACCGTCGGTTCCGCTTCGGCCGGTTGGCGGACGTCCTGATGACCGACGAGCGGCTCTACCGGTCGCCGCCGCCCGAGGACGCGTTCGGCCAGCGGGACACCGCGACGCCGCCCTCCCGGAAGGTCGACGACCCCGACCGGACGATGCTCGGAACCGACCAGCGCGAGTGGTTCCTCGACGGCGTGACGAACTCGCCGGCCACCTGGAAGGTGTGGGGCAACTCCGTGCTGAACGCGGCGCTGAAGGCCACGAACCTCGGTGAGGGGGGCAGCTTCTACGTCAACTACGACGCTTGGGACGGCTACGAGTACGAACGACAGCTCGTCATGGGCGAACTCGACCGGGAGGCCCGCTCGCGGGAGGGGGCGCTGAACCTGGTGACGCTGACCGGCGACATGCACGCCTACGTCGCCGGCTACCTGAAGACCGACTACCGGGAACTCGAACAGCAGGCGCCGTTCCCGGGCGCCGAGGCGTCCCGCGTCGGCGTCGAGTTCATGTCGACCAGCGTCTCCAGCGACAACCTGGCGGCCCAGACGCCGACGCCGCCGGAACTCGAGGAGGACGCCGTCGAGGCGGCCGTCGAGTCACAGAACCCCCACGTCGAGTGGTTCAACTGGTCGCGCCACGGCTACACCACGGTCGAGTTCACCGACGACGAGGCCATCTACACCGCCTACGAGGTCGACCGCACGGTCGACTCGGCCGACACGCCGAAGCGACTGCTGCGGAGCTACCGGGTCCCCGAGGGCGAGGTGGAGATACAGGAACTCGTCGGCTCGCCGACCGACGTCACCTCGCTCCTCTCGGGCGCCGCGGACGGTGGCCTCACGGACACCGAGGGCGGCCCGCCGGACGTCCCCGACGCGGACGCGACCCCGACGACGGAGGGGGAGCGACGATGACCGAGCTCGACCGGCGGGACGTCCTGCGCGGCGTCGCGGGGCTGTCGACGGCGCCGTTCTTCGTCGCCTCGGTCGCGGGGCAGGCGGAGACGCCCGACGGACCGTCCGGCGTCCACGTCGCCTGCGGCCGGGACCCGGCCTCGACGCTCCGGGTCGGCTGGACCGGCGCCCCGGCCACGGACGCCCGCGTCGAAATCGGGCGACCGGGCGGGTCGACGACGGTCGTCGACGCCGAGGGCTCGCCGGTGCCGGGCCGGGAGGCCGTCGCCTACACTGCGGCGGTCACCGGCCTCGCGCCCGACACGACCTACGAGTACGAGGCGGTGCTGGACGACCGCCGGGCGGGACCGTTCACCGTCTCGACGGCGCCGGACGACGCCGACGGCTTCACCGTCACGGGCGTCGGCGACCACGGCATCGCCGACCCGGAGAACCCCTTCCAGCGGCCCTCGACGGACGACCCCGAGGAGGTGATGGCGACGGCCGCCTCGCTGGACCCCGACGTCCAGATACTGTCCGGCGACATCTCGTACGCGAA
This sequence comes from Natronomonas marina, assembly GCF_024298905.1. Lineage (NCBI taxonomy): Archaea > Methanobacteriati > Methanobacteriota > Halobacteria > Halobacteriales > Natronomonadaceae > Natronomonas > Natronomonas marina. The sequence continues at coordinate 3,624,849 of NZ_CP101154.1, read as the reverse complement.
CGGCAAGCCCTCGACGTGGGAACTGTACTTCGAGACCTTCGAGTCCGTCTACGCGGAGACGCCCTTCATGACGGTCCCCGGCAACCACGAGGCCGAACCGGGCACCGGCCTCGCCCAGTACGACCGCCGACTCAACGACCTGATGCCCATCGAGGACTCCCTCGGTCTCGATGACTTACAGCACGAACAGCGGTGGTACCACTTCGACTACGACAACACCCGCTTCGTCGGCCTCTCGACGACGACGGACGGCTGTGGCGACGTGAGCCGTGCCGAGGAGTTCGTCCCCATCTACGACCCCACCTGCGAGTTCGGCGGCGTCACCTACGGCGACGTCCAGGAGCGCTACATCCGCCGGGTGCTCGAGGACGCCGTCGCCGACGACGACGTGAAGTGGAAGGTCGTCTACTTCCACGGGCCGTTCTGGACGGACTCGCCGGACCACGCCCCCCGGGACCTGCTGCGGGACCGCTGGGGGACGCTGTTCGACGAGTACGGCGTCGACCTCGTGGTCTGCGGCGACAACCACGTCTGGGAGCGGACGAAACCCATCGCCGCGAAGCCGGGACGGGACGACTACGCGCCCGCCGACGCCTGGGACTGGGAGTCCGACGTCGGGACCACGTTCGTCACGAACGGGACCGGCGGCACCTCCCACTACGGCTTCGGGAACACGACGCCGAGCGAGTTCCTCGCGCGTCGCACGAACCGGCACTTCGGCGTCGAACGGCTCGACGTCGACGACGAGCGCATCCGCGTCGAGTACGTCACCCACGAGACGGACGAAAACGGCGAGCCCATCGTCGCCGACGCCTTCGAGATACGCAAGTCCGACGACCGGACCGAGCGGGGCGCCCGCCGGCCGACGCAGATCGACCGCTACGACGGGCCGGTCTCCGACTCGCTGGTCGTCGAGGGCGCCCGCACCGACGACGGCGCCGTCTTCACCGGGGGGCAGACGAACCGAATCGACCTCTCCTTCGAGTCGAACCGGAGCGTGCGAATCCGCGACCGCATCCCCGCATCGTGGGAGGTCGTCGCCGGCGACGCGACCCGCACCGACGACGGCGCGCCCGGCGACACCCAGTGGGTCTACTTCGAGGGGACGGCCGCCGCGGAGGGGTCGGTCACGTACTTCGTCGAGGTTCCCGAGGGACCGTCGGCGACCGGCCGCTACACCGTCGGGCCGTTCCAGGCGAGTCGGGACGGCGAGGAGTGGCTGGCGGTCCCCGGTACGACGAGCGAGGAGACGGTCGTCGGGTTCTCGACCTGACCGCCCGGCCGGGCGGCCGCCGGAGCCACAACGGATTCAACGACCGGGACCGTACGGCGACGCGTGACGATCAGTGGACAGGCCGGCGACGGCGACGACGGCGACCGACCGGACGGCAACCCACAGCGGGAGTCGGTCGCCTACGACCACGGCGAACTCGTCTCGCTGCTCTCGGAAGCCGACCTCGCGTTCGCGCAGGACCCCCACGAGGCCCACGACGAGTCGGTCTACGAGGTCGAATCCGTCGACGACGGCGAGGTGTTCCCGCAGTCGGTCGCCTCCGGCGGTCCGACCCCCGAGGGCGTCATCCTCTGGACGCGTGTCGACCCCGGAGCGTTCGACCCGGAGGCGCCGCTGGGCGTCGTCGTCGCCCGCGAGGACGACCCCGAGTTCGACGACCCCTGCTACCGGGGCGTCGTCGACGACGCCGAGGCCATCGCCGCCCACGACCACACGGTGAAGGTCGACCTCGACGGCGTTCTCTCGCCGGACGAGCGGTACCACTACCGGTTCGTCCACGACGGGGTCGCCAGTCGAACCGGCCGCTGCCGGACGCTGCCGGACCCGGACGCCGCCGTCGAGTCGCTCCGCCTGGCCGTGATGACCTGCCAGAACTACGCCAACGGCTACTTCGGCGCCCTGGGCCACGTCGCCGAGGAGGACGTCGACTTCCTCGTCCACGTCGGCGACTTCATCTACGAGTCGACCGACGGCGCCTTCACCGGGGTCGGGAGCCCCGACCTGCCGGACCGCGAGTTGGAGTTGCCGGTCGGCGACGGCCGGACCCAGGACCTCGCGGACTACCGCTACCTCCACCGTAGCTACCGCTCGGACCGCCTGCTCCAGCGGGCCCTGGAGAGCCACACCCTCGTTCCGGCGTGGGACGACCACGAGATCGCCAACGACATCTACTGGGACGAGGAGGTCGACGCCCCGCGGGCCGACCACCCCCTCTCCGAGGACCCCGAGGCGATGACGCGGCTGACCGCCGACGCGATGCACGCCTGGTGGGAGTACATGCCGGGCCGCATCAACTACCACCCCGAGGCCGACCGACTCCAGGACCGCTTCGAACTGTGGCGAACGTTCCGGTTCGGCGACCTGGTCGACCTGGTGATGACCGACGAGCGACTCTTCCGGGACCCGCCGAAGGACGTCCCCGGCGGCGTCCCCACCAGGGAGGCGACGGCCCCGAAGTACGAACCCGAGGACCGCTCGATGCTCGGCGACGACCAGCGCGAGTGGTTCCTCGAGGCGGTGACCGACAGCGACGCCACCTGGACCGTCTGGACCGACGAGGTGCTGACGATACCGCTGAAGGTCGGCGCGGGACCGCTGACGCTGTTTCCCGTCCAGGGCGGCTGGGACGGCTACGTCCGCGAGCGACGGCAGGTCATGGAGCATCTCGACGCGAACGACGTCGAGAACTTCGTGACGCTGACCGGCGACGCCCACTGCTACATCGCCGGCTACCAGCAGACGAGGTACGACGACACGCTCCGGGGGTTGCTCCTCGGCACCGCCTTCGAGTCCGACCGCGTCGGCGTCGAGTTCATGACGCCGCCGACCACCTCGCTGAACGTCGCGGAGGCGCTGGGCGTCGACTCGGGGCTCCGCCGCCGACTGACCGAACCGCTCCTGTCGTGGCTCGTCGAGGCGATGAACCCCCACGTCGAACTGTTCGACAGCCACCACTGGGGGTACTCGGTCGTCGAGTTCTCCCGCTCGGAATGTCGATACCTCGGTTACAGCGTCGACAAGACCGAGGACGGCGCCGACGCCGGGAAGGAACTGCTCGTGGCAAAGCGGGTCCCCGAGGGCCGCGTCGAGATACAGGACGTCACCGAGGCGGCCCGCCGGACCGAGGGCGGTCCGAACGGCTGACGGGGGCGACGCCGGGGGCGCCGACGCTCAGCCGTAGCGGACGCCGAACTCCCGTTCCAGCACGTCCAGCCACTCGTCGGGGGCAACCGGACGCTCCGTTTCCTCGCCGTCGACCACCTCTACGAGCGAGTCGGTCGTCAGCCGCCTGTGGCCGCGCTCGGTGCCGACGTTGACCGACGGCTCGCCGGTGAACGGCGACTCCGGGGCCGCAGTCAGGTACTCACAGGTCGCCGTGAAGTGGTCGAGGTCGCGCGGCGCCGTCGTGAAGAGGTAGCGGTCGGACCAGCCGTCGTCGGTTGCGGCGCTCTCACTGGTCGCGTCGCTCGGCTCCCGCGCCTGGGCGACGTAATCGGCGTCGGGGCGGTCGCTCCCGACGGTTCGCCACTCGACGCCGACCGCGTCGGGAGCGGCGCGGCCGCCGATGGGCACCGGCTCCCGGACCTTCGGCACTCCCAGGCCGACGTCGACCAGGTACGGCTCGTCGAGTGTCACGCGGAGCGCGTGGTGGTTGGCCGGCGGCCGCGGGTCGCCGTCGTCGCCGAGGACGGCCGCCGCGAGACGGTCGACCTCGAACCCCAGTTCGTCGAGCAGCCAGCCGAACAGCCCGTTCAGTTCGTAGCAGAAGCCGCCGCGCTCGCGTTCGACCAGTTTCTCGTAGAGCGCCGGCACCGACAGCGTCACGCCCTCGCCGTCGGCCGCCGCGTGCGGTGGCCCGGTGATGGACAGCGTCTCGAAGGGGACCGTCGTGACGTGGGCCGACTGCAGGCGGGCCAGCGTCTCGCGGGTCGGCGGCCACGCCGCCTCGGGGTCGAGACCGAGGCGGGCGAGGTAGCGGTCGGGGTCCATTCACGTCGAGAGTGGACCGAGAGCCACTAAAGCGCTCGCTGAACGGCGTTTTTGTAGCCGAGCCGACCGGTCGGGGTCGCGTCCGGGAGGTCCTTTAGCGTCCCGCTCGAACGGGGGGCATGGCAGTCGACTCCCTCCCCGAAATCGGGCTCGGCACCTACGAGAACACGGACCCCGAAACGTGTGCCGAAAGCGTCGAGACGGCCCTGAACGCCGGTTACCGCCACGTCGACACCGCCGAGGGATACGACAACGAGCGGGCGGTCGGCAGGGGCATACGACGGGCCGACGTCGACCGCGAGGACGTGTTCCTGGCGACGAAGGTCAGCCCCGACAATCTCGCACGCGACGATCTCGTCGAGCACGCCCGCGCGAGCGCCGACCGCCTCGGCGTCGAGACGCTGGACCTGCTGTACGTCCACTGGCCCATCGGCGCCTACGATTCCGAGGGGACGCTCGCCGCGCTGGACGAACTGTACGAGGCGGGCCTGACGCGGCACGTCGGCCTCTCGAACTTCCTGCCGGAGCAACTGGACGAGGCGCTCGACCGGCTTTCGGCGCCGCTTTTCGCCCACCAGGTCGAGTGTCACCCGCTCTTCCAGCAGGAGGAACTCCGGGCGCACGCCCGCGAGGGCGGCTACCACCTCGTCGCCTACACGCCGCTGGCGAAGGGCGAGGTGACGGCGGTGCCCGAACTCGTCGAAATCGCGGAGAAGCACGACGCGACGGCCGCACAGGTCGCGCTCGCGTGGCTGCTGGGCAAGGAGTCGGTCAGCGCCATCCCCAAATCAGCGACGCCGGCCCACATCCGCGAGAACTACGGCGCGCTCGACCTGACGCTGGACGACGCGGACGTGGCGAAGATAGATGGCATCGACCGCGAGGAGCGCTACGTCGACTTCGAGGCGGCGCCCTGGAACTGACCCGCGGGGGTCAGAAGTAGCGGTCGCCGATGTGATCGGCGATGCGGAGCGCGTTGGCCTGCCCGGAGTTGGTCGGGTTCGGGCCGCCGACGCCGTTGGCGAGCGCCGAGTGGTCGGCGACGAACAGGCGGTCGACGTTCTTGGCCTCGCCGGCGAAGTCGAGCACCTTGCCGATGCGCATCGACGACTGCATGTGGAGCAGAAGCGGCGGCCACTCCGAACGGTGGACGTGGGATGCGCCGGCGTTGCGGTGGATGTTCGCCGCGATGCGGGCGAGTTCGTCGCGCCGCTCGTCGTCGTCGGGGTGGGGCTCCCAGCGGACCTTCGGTACCGGGCCGTGCTCGTCGGAGAAGGTGTCGTCGAGCGAGACGCCGTTCTCCTGTCGCGGTCGGTCGTCGGTCAACACGAGGATGGCCTTCGTGTTTCGGTAGTCCGCCATCCGCTGCTTCAGTTCCTTGCCGACGACGTAGCCGCGGGTGTCCCACGGCTCGTCGGGGTCGACGGGCGTGTCGAAGGAGTAGCCGGCCTCGGTGAAGAGGTAGTCCGCGAAGGAGACCAGGCCGGGCGACATGCCGATGTCCTCCAGACCGCCGACGCCGGGCTTGTCGAACCGGACGGCGGAGTTCTGGCCGACGTAGGGGTCCATGTGCTCCCGTTCGGGGTTGATGTCGGCGACCGTCTCGTCGTCGTAGACGCCGACGACCCAGTCGAACCAGTGGGTCGTCAGGCCCTTGCCGACCCAGCCGTCGTCCGGCAGGCCGCTGTTGAGCCACAACCGCGGCGTCTCGATGCAGCCACCCGCCAGCACGACGGTGTCGGCCTCGACGGTCTGGGTGGCGCCGGACCACGTATCCCGTATCTCGACGCCCGTCGCCTCGAGGTTGCCGGCCCCTTCCGCGGTGTGGACGTCGGTGACGTAGGTGTTCGGCCGGATGGCGACGTTGCCCACGTCGGGGTTGTCGTTGGTGTCCAGCGCGCGTGGGACGTAGCCGATGTTGCTGGATTTCCGGGCCTTCTCCCGGACGGGCGCGTCGACGGGCGTCGAGGAGCCCTGGAAGTGGTCGCCGACGAGGGTGTCGCCGCGGAAGCCGTCGTCGTAGCTGAACGACCCCTCGTAGTCCGAGTCCAGCGGTTCGCCGGTCGCGGTCTCCTTGCCGGGCACCTCGACGGCGTTGGGCTGGGGGCGCCAGCCGGTCTCGGTGACGTTGAGACCGTCCAAAAGCGGGTACTCGCCGCTCATCTCCTCGCTGGCGCCCTCGATGAACACCTCCTCGCGGGCCGTCATCGGCGCCTGCTGGGTCGAGGTCAGTTCCTCGTTGAGCCGGTAGTACGGCACCATGTCGGCGTAGCTGACCTCGTCGGGCCAGTGCGGCTGGTCGTTGAACGCCGTCGGGTAGCCTCGCGGGTGGTTCGAGAAGTAGTGGATCGACGTGCCACCGACACAGGAGACCTGCCAGATGAACGCGTTCTGGTGGAGGTTCCGGAACCACGGCGCGCGAGCGCTGTTGGAGGGACCGACCCGGAGGTAGCCGTAGGTCGGGTCGTTGGCCTCGGCCTCGCGGTGGGTGAACTGCTCGTCGAGCAGTTTCCCGTCGAGGTCGTCGGGGTCGGTGCTGACCGTCCCGCCGGAGTCGACGTGCGGTTCGGGCCACTCCTCGTTGCCGAAGAAGGGGCCGGCCTCCAGAAGCAGCACGTCGACGCCGTGGTCCCGTGCGAGTTTCCAGGCGGCGACCGGGCCGTCCGCGCCGGCACCGACGACGACGACGTCCGGGTCCTTCATTCCGCCTCACCTCCCGGTACCCCCTCGGCATCGTCCGCGGCCTCGTCGGGTAACTCGCCGTCGACCGGCCCCGGCGTCTCGCCGGTCTCCCAGTCGTCGTCGAATCCGCCGTCGACGGCGTGGCGCCAGTCGGCGGCGTAGCCGTCCGCCGGGCCGGGATAGTCGGTCTGGGTCCGGCTCTGGACCGCGCCGGGGTCGACCTGCATCTCGCGCTCGCTCGGGGTGGCAGTCTTCGTGTCGCCGAGTCCCGACCACTCGGTGTAGTAGCCGAACCCGTGCAGGCCGTTGACGGCCATGACGACGAACTTCAGGATGCCGACGGCGGGCAGCATCGGCGAGAGGATGCCGTCGAGACGGTCGATGACGCCCCCGTCGACGATCTTCCACAGACAGCGCAGGCGGTCCTCCCGGGAGAGTCGCACGAAGGTCCCGCCGCCGGCGAACTCGGGGTTCGGCGACGGCGTGTCCTCGTTTTCGCCCCGCAGGAGGAACTCCGCGGCGACGATGTCGAAGACGAACGGGAAGACGTTCGCGTAGGGGTAGTTCTGGATCACCCGCTGGGTTACCTCGTTGCCCGCCTCCACGAGGAGGTCGAACTCCGCGATTCCCTCGGCATCTTCGGGGATCGGCGCGTCAGCGAAGTCGATTGCCAGTCGGTCGGCCGCCCCGAAGTCCAGCAGTTCGCCGAACTCGTCGACGTCCTCCACCGCGAGGAGGTCGGTCAGCTCGCCGACCGCGTCGAGCCCCGCGAGGTCGGCCAGCGCGCCGAGCTCCGATCCCGACGAGATCGTATCGAGGTCGAGCTGGAACAGTTCGGGCGCCATCAGGCCGTCGACCAGCTCGAGTACGGGATCGACAACGGGCACGTCCTCGCCTCCCTCGTCTCCCGGGGTCAGGCCGCCCAGGGTGTCCTCCAGCGGATTCCCGTCGCCGAGACCGCCGAGCGGACCACCACCCACCCGTGCGGTCTCGATCGGCGTCTGTAGCGTCTCCAGTCGGACCTCCTGGAAGTGGTTGAAGTCCCAGATGAGGAACTTCTCGAGTTCGACGTCGAGTCCACCGGGTACGTGTTCCTCGCCGAGTTCCTCGCCGAGTTCGGGCGTCCGGGGAACGATGGCGTCGACTATCGCTCGGTACGTGTCCCGCGTGTGCGGGTCGGCCGGGACGTCTTGGCCCAGTATCTCCTGGGCCTCCGCGACGCCGGCGCCGGACATCGAGACGGCGGCCAGGCCGCCGACGCCCTTCATTACGCCCCGTCGCGTCATCGAGGTGTCGCTGTGTTCTGTCATGGTAGTGGCTGGCAACCGCTACTCGGTACAGCGAGTCCCTACGGTTAACCTTACTGTGAGAAATATTCGGTCCTTTATGCCAAAATATATAATTTATTATATTATCTCCACTCGAATCACCCCGAATATCGCTCGAACGTTAGATGGACTATTTCAGGCCTTCTGGATTATTATTCCTCGTTTTAGCTATCGGATGCAAATCATACGATGACCCAAATTCGACCATATTCTCGCTATATTATAATATCTCAGACAGGTATTATAATTTGTATTATCCATACTTCTATATCTTCTCCCGGCGGCGTGTGTCCGGCAATGCCGGACGAACTAAGGCGTTCGGGATCGAACCAGGGGTGATGACGGGGTATCCGGTCGGTTCGGTCAAGGTGTCTCACGACGTCGTCGAGACGCTGGTCGAGCGGGGTTCGGCCGGCGTGACGGAGGTAGCGAGGGCGCTCGACGTCCCGAAGAGCACCGCCTACGACCACCTCCGGACGCTGGAGCAGGTGGGGTACGTCGTCAACGACGACGGGCAGTATCGGCTCGGTACGAAGTTCCTCCACCTCGGCGAGACCGCACGGGACCGCCACGAACTGTTCGTCAACGGGCGCCGGGAGGCCCACGCCCTCCACGAGGAGGTCGACGGCAAGTACGTCCAGTTGGTCACCGAGGAGAACGACCGCTGTGCCGTGTTGCTGGCGACCGGGTGGCGGGAGGGCGACCGCCCCGCACGGGCGCCGGGACCGTACCCGACCCGGTTTCGACTGCACACGAACGCGCCCGGGAAGGCCATCCTGGCCCACCGGGACGACGAGGCGATCGAGCGGTTCGTTTCGGCGTCCGGACTCCCGACCAGGACGGCCAACACCGTACGCGACGAGGCGGAACTGCGGACGGAACTGGAGGCCGTCCGCGAGAACGGCTACGCCGTCGACGAGGGCGAACTCATCTCGGGGATGACCGGCGTCGCCGCCCCCGTCGTCGCCGAGGGACGGGTCCGCGGCGCCGTCGCGGTGTACGCACCCAGCGGCGAGTTCGACGACGACCCCGGCGGCTCCGGGCTGGCCGAGACGGTCCAGCAGTCCGCTCGGGCAATCGAGGCGAAGTTCATCTTCACGCCGGAGTGACCGCTGTTTGGTATTACCGGACAGAAACCGCTCCGTTCCCCGTCGGTGGTGGCGACCGCCGCCGCGGACGAAACGGGCAGAAAAAGTACACGTCACCCTTCAAATACGTACCTCGCACGCGGGGCAGTACCGACTTCTACCGGGACGACGAACGGGGGAGTGGTGAACTTCGCCAACCACGTCGACGCCGCCGCGCGGAACGCGCCGACGGCGACGGCGGTCGCCGACCGGACTCGTTCGCGGTCCTTCGAGGAACTGGCGACCGACGCCGACCGCGTCGCCGCCGGTCTGCGGAGCCGCGACGTCGGCGTCGACGATTGCGTCGCCATCCGGGTGCCGAACGGCGTCCCCTTCGTGGCCACGTATCTCGGCGCGATGAAACGCGGCGCCGTTCCGCTGCCGGTCAACACCCGGCTCACCGACGAGCAGGTGGGCTACGTCATCCGGGACAGCGGCGCGGCGGTCGTCGTGACCGACGGCGGGGGCGACACCGGGGAGACGGCGACGCCAACGGTCGCCTACGCCGACCTCCTCGCGGAGGGTGACTCGACCCGCCGCGTCGAACCGAGACGCGACGGGGAACTGGCCGAACTGCTGTACACCAGCGGGACGACGGGCGCCCCCAAGGGCGTCTACCATACCCACGGCAACCTCGCGGCCAACGCCCGCGCGCTCGTACACTACAAGGAGTGGACCCGCGACGACGTCGCGCTGACGGCGTGTCAGTGCTTCCACGTCACCGGACTGAACGTCACGACGACCCCGTTTTTGCTCCTCGGCGCCGAGAACCACCTCCTCCCGGAGTGGGACGTCGAGGCCGCACTGTCGGCGATCGAACGCCACGACGTCACCTACACCTTCCTGATCCCGACGATGCTTCTGGACCTCCTGGAGGACGGCGATCCCGACGCCTACGACGTGTCCAGCCTCGAGACGATCGGCGTCGGCGGGTCGCCGATGCCCGAGCGCCGCATCCGGGAGGTCGAGGCGACGTTCGGCTGCCGACTGCTGGAGGGCTACGGGATGACCGAGACGACGCCGCTTGCGGCGTTCAACCGCCCGACTCCCGGCGGAAGCAAGCCCGGAAGCGTCGGCCGGCCGGCGAGGGAGGTCGTCGAGGTCCGCATCGAGGACCCCGCGACCGGCGACCCCGTCGACCGCGGCGAGCGCGGCGAGTTCCTCTGGCGCGGCGACACGGTCGCCCCCAGGTACAACACGCCGCGAATAACCAATCAGCAGTTCGTCGAGCGGGACGGCCAGCGGTGGCTGAAATCCGGCGACATCGGCTGGATGGACGAGGCGGGCTTCCTCTTCGTCGTCGACCGCCTCGAGAACATGTTCACGACCGGCTGTGGCGACATCTACCCCCGCGAGATAGAGGGCGTCATCCACGAGATCGACGCCGTCGAGCAGGTCGCCATCGTCGACACCCGCGACGAGGTGCGGGGCGCGACGGTGACGGCCGTCGTCAAGACGCGTGGCGAGGCGTCGGTGTCGGCCGCCGACGTCCGTCGGCGCTGTGAGGGACGCTTGGAGAGCCACGAGGTACCGGACCGCGTCGAGTTCGTCGACTCGTTCCCGCGGACGGCGACGGGAAAGCTCGACCGGGTCAGGCTCCGGGACCGCTTCGGCTGATAGTGGTTACTGCGAATAGTTTCAGCGACGGTGTCGAAAGACGCCGACGTAGCGTCCCCCGTCACTGATACGGACCATCGCGGTGGGAGAGACTCGCAGTAATCACTATGAGGGCTACTCGTCGCCAGCACTCGCTCCGTCCCGGACGAACGTCACGGGACAGCCGGCGTTCATCAGCACCCGGTGGGCGGTGCTGCCGAACACCGCCTTGCCGGTCGGCGAGCGCCGGCGACCGCCGATGAGGAGGCGGTCGGCGCCGACGGCCTCGGCGCCCCGGAGGATACCCTCGGGTTCGTCGCCGACCTCGCCGCGGACGCGGTGCTCGACGCCCGCCGCCTCGAGCAGCGCGGCGATGGCGTCGACCGCCTGGAGCCGCGAGGCGAGCGTGTGGGCCGGCGGCGGGTCCTCGGGGTCGTAGCCCGCCTCCCGGACGCCCTCCTCGTAGGCCGACTCGGTGAATACGTGCAGGAGGACGACGACGGCCTCGGCGCCCCCAGCGACCTCGATGGCGGCCGTCGCGAGGCTCTCGGCCCGCTTTTCGTCGTCCGGTCCGACCGCGACGGCGACCGTCCGGATCGTCATACGAACCGTATCGATGCGCGGCGACAAAACTCGGGCGGTTTCGGGGGAGGAAGCGAGGACTCTTTTGACCGTGGGGCCGCACGTCCGACCCGATGAGCGATTCGTCACCCGAGTCCGACGACGAGACGGTCCGGGAGGCCGTCGAGCGGTCCCGCAGCGGCGCGCCCGCCGCCGGCGCCGTGGTCCGGGACCGCTTCGAGACCGACGAGGTGTTCCAGCGCATCGTCGCGGCGGCCGACGAGGAGATGGGAACCGGCACCCGGGAGCTGTTCTTCAGCGCGCTCGCGGCCGGCTTCTCCATCACCATCACCTTCCTCGCGTACGCGTCGATGACGGCGAAGTACCCCGACGATCCCCTCCTGGGCGCCGTCCTCTACCCGCTCGGGTTCATCTACATCATCCTCGGCGGCTACCAGCTCTACACCGAGAACACGCTGCCGCCCGTCGCGCTCGTGCTCGAACGGCTGGCGAGCTTTCCCGCCCTGCTTTGGACCTGGCTCGTCGTCCTCCTGGGCAACTTCGCCGGCGGCGCCCTCGGCGCGCTCGCGCTGGCCTACACCGGCGTCCTCGACCCGGCGGCCGCCGACGCCGCCGTCGCGCTCTCCGAGAAGGGTCTCGCCACGCCGGCGCTGGACCTCTTCGTCAAGGGTGCCTTCGCCGGCCTCGTCGTCGCGGGCGTCGTCTGGCTCGACTACTCCGTCCGGGACAGCGTCTCCCGGTTCCTGCTCGTCTACGTCGCCTTCCTCGTCATCCCGCTCGGGAACCTCTTTCACGTCGTCGTCTCTTTCACGGAACTGATGTACCTCGTCTACCTCGGCGAGGCGGCCTTTCTTCCGGGGATGGCCGGCTTCGTCCTGCCGGTCTTGCTCGGCAACACCGCCGGCGGCATCCTGCTCGTCACCGTGGTGAACTACTTCCAGACGACCGAACGGCGGGTCGAATCCGCCCGCGAGGGCGGCCTCGAGCGCCAGCTCTCGCTGGGGGAGTGGCTCGGCGGCAGCAGCGTCGGCCGGACCTACGTCCCCGCCGACCGGGACCGGCGACGAAACGACGACTGACCGTGGTCCTCGCGGGCGCCCGTCAGCGTCCGGGCCACTCGACGGCCTCGGCGACTGCCTCTTCGAGCAGCCCCTCCGCGACCAGCGCGTCGACGGACGCGATGTCCCCGTCCAGCCGCCGGTCCGACTCCAGCGGCGCGACGACTCCCCGGACGGCGTCGTGGACGGCCGCCGACCCCGTCCCCAGCGCCAGGTCGTCGTCGAGGTACTCGGCGGCCTCGGCGGCCGCAAGCAGTTCGACCGCGACGACCGACCGGGCGGCCTCGAGGACGCGCCGGGCGTCCAGCGCCGCCGTGGCGCTCATGCTGACGTGGTCCTCCTGGCCGCCGCTGACGGGCGTGTTGTCGGTGACGGCGCGGCCGACCGCCCGGCACTCGTTGAGCCGGGCGGCGGCGACGTACTGGGCTATCATCAGCCCGGACTCGACGCCGGTGTCGTCGGCCAGGAACGGCGGCAGGTGCGGCTCCTGTAAATTCGGGTTCAGGATCCGGTCGACGCGGCGCTCGGCGACCGCCGCCAACTCGGTCAGCGCGCCGACGAGGTAGTCCAGGCGGAGCGCCAGCGGTTCGCCGTGGAAGTTCCCCCCGCTGATGACGCCGGCGCGGTCGGTGCCGGACGCGCGGTCGTCGACCGCCGACCGCGGGAAGACGAGCGGATTGTCGGTCGCGCTGTTCAACTCGACGGCGACGGCCTCCCGGAGGTGAGCGACGGCGTCCCGAACGGCGCCGTGGACCTGCGGGAGACACCGGACGGAGTAGGCGTCCTGCACCCGGTCGCAGTTGCGGTGCGAATCGACCACCTCCGAGTCGCCGGCCAGCGCCCGGACGGTCGCCGCGCTCGTCGCCTGCCCGCGGTGGGGTCGCAACTCGTGGATGGCCGGGTCGCAGGCCGCCGTCGTCCCCATCGTCACCTCCGTGGTGAGCGCGCCGGCGGCGTCGGCGGCCCGGCAGAGCCGCTCGGCGTCGTGGACCGCCAGCGCCGCCGCCCCCAGCGTCACCTGCGTACCGTTGATGAGCGCCAGCCCCTCCTTTTCGCGCAACTCGAGGGGGTCGAGGCCGGCCGAATCGAGGGCCGCCGCGCCGTCGACTCGCTCGCGCTCGCCGTCGCGGTCGACGTCGGCCTCGCCCTCGCCGAGGAGCACGAGCGCCAGATGCGCCAGCGGCGCGAGGTCGCCGCTGGCGCCGAGGCTCCCCCGCGCCGGGACGACGGGGTGGACGCCCTCGTTCAGCAGCGCGACCAGGCCGTCGACGACGACCTCCCGGACGCCGGAGTAGCCCTTCAGGAGGGCGTTGATCCGCGTGACGGTCGTCGCCCGGACGAGTTCGCGGGGCAACTCGTCGCCGCCGCCCGCGGCGTGGCTCCGAAGCAGGTTCGTCTGCAGTTCCCGCACCCGCTCGGCGGGAATCTTCGTGTCGACCAGTTCGCCGAAGCCGGTGTTGAGCCCGTAGACGGGGTCACCGGCCGCGGTCACGTCCTCGACGCGCTCGCGGGCCGCCCGGACCCGCTCGCGGGCCGCCTCGCTCACGGCGACGGTCGCGTCCTCGCGGGCGACGGCGACCGTCTCGGCGACCGTCAGCGATTCGCCGTCGAGGGTGACGGTCACGCGTCGGCCTCCCGTTCGGCCTCGGGGCCGACGACGGGCCGGCCGCCCTTCAGCACCGTCCGGACGACGTTATCGCCGTAGCGGTACGGGACGTGGACGTGGGTCGGCGCGTCCAGCACCAGCAGGTCCCCCGGCGCGCCGACCGCGAGGGTCCCCGCCTTCGGGTCCAGCGGCGGGCCGTCGGGGAACGCCGAGGCCCGGTCCGCCCCGAGCGCGAGGGCGCCGCCGCGGGTGCAGGCCCGGACGGCCTCGGCGGGCGACAGCCCCATCTCGACGCAGGCGAGCGTCGCGGCGAAGCCCATCCGCGGCGCGTAACAGTTCGGGTTGAAGTCGGTGGCGACCGCCAGCGGCGCGCCGGCGTCCCGGAACGCCCGCGCGTCGGCGTAGTCGCCGCCGAGACCGAAGGCCGTCCCCGGCAACATCACCGGGACGACGCCAGCATCCCGGAGCGCCTCGATGTCCTCGCCGTTCGCGTGGAGGAGGTGGTCGGCGCTGACGGCACCGACCTCCGCGCCGAGTTGGGCCCCGCCGAGCCTGACGAACTCCTCGGCGTGAACCTTCGGCGCGAGGCCGTGCTCGCGGCCCGCCTCCAGCACCCGGCGCGACTCCTCGACCGAGAAGACCCCCTCCTCGCAGAAGACGTCACAGAATGCGGCGACGCCCTGCTCGGCGACGGCGGGCACCTGCTCGTCGACGACCTCCTCGACGTACTCGGCCGTCTCGCGGCCCTCGGGCACCGCGTGGGCACCCATGAACGTCGGCACGATGTCGACGGGGTGGGCCTCGTCGGCCCGCTCGACGACCGACAGCAGGCGGAGTTCGGTCTCGACGTCGAGTCCGTAGCCGGACTTCACCTCGACGGTCGTCGACCCGCCGGCGAGCATCGCGTCGAGGTGGCCGAGCAGGCGCTCCAGCAGCGCCTCGTCGTCGGCGGCCCGAGTCGCCCGGACGGTCCGAAGGATGCCGCCGCCCTCCGCGAGGATGTCCTGGTAGGTGGCGCCGCGGAGTTTCGCGGCGAACTCGTCGGAGCGGTCGCCGGCGAAGACGGCGTGGGTGTGGCTATCGACGAACCCCGGCAGGACGGCCCGGCCCGCGGCGTCGATGGCAGTGTCGGCCGCCTCGGGCGGGTAGCGGTCGGTCACCGCGCCGGTCGGCCCGACGGCGGCCACCTCGCCGTCGACGATGGCGACGGCGGCGTCCTCGCGGACGTCGAGCACCTCGTCGGGGTCCGGCGGCGAGCCGTCGGTCGCCGGGGCCGGTCCCTCGCCGGCGGGGCCGACAACGAGTTCGCCGGCGCCGTACACCACCGCGTCGGGCGCCGCGTCAGTCATCCTCGCCTCCCGCGTAGCCCGCGAGGAAGTGCGCGACGGTCCGGGCCGCCGCCGCGACGGTGCGGTCGCCCTCGTCCAGCGGCGGCGCACACTCGACGACCTCGAAGCCGGCCACGCGGTCGTCGTCGGCCACCGTCCGGACGAGTTCGAACAGTTCCCGGGTCGTCAGGCCGCCCGGCGTCGGCGCGCTCACGCCGGGGGCGGCCGCCGCGTCCAGCACGTCGCAGTCGACGCTGACGAACAGGTGCTCGACGTCGGCGACGGCCGCCATCGCGCGCTCGAGGGCGGCCCCGGGGTCGTCGCCGACGGCCTCGGCGGTGACGACCCCGCCGCCCCGCTCGTCGAGGTACTCCGCGTAGGCCGTCGAGGTCTCGTGGTGGCGGGCGCCGACGCAGGCGTAGGCGTCCAGTCCCTCCTCGAACAGTTGCCGGTAGGGCGTCCCGCTGGTGGGCGTCTCGCGGACCTCCCGGACGTCGAGGTGGGCGTCGAAGTTGACGACGCCGACCCGGCCGCGGTCGACCAGCGGGCCGGCGTTGGCGACGGTTAGCGAGTTGTCGCCACCGAGGAATACGGGCAGGGCGTCCGTGTCGTGGATGTCGGCGGTCACCTCCCGGACCTGTCGCTGGATGGCTCGAGTGTCGATGGAGGAGACGTCGACGTCGCCGAGGTCGCCGACCTCGAGGTCGTCGGCGAGCGGGCCGGCGTCGAAACTGTGGGTCTTGACGCCCGTGAGGGCGTTGCGGATGCCGTTCGGACCCTTGGCGGCGCCGCGGCGGCCGATGACGGCGGCGTCGAACGGCTCACCGGCGAGGACGACGTCGGCGTCGAGGCCGGTCTCGAGGTTCGGGACGGTCACCCGCTCGACGACGTCGCCGAACGTCTCGTCGTTGGGGTCGCTCGCGGTCGAGTCCCACGGCCGGGACGGCGAGAACCGGGTCATTCCTCCCCGTCCATCGGGACGTGGACGCCCGAGGCCCGCGCCTCCTCGAGGGCTTCCTCGTAGCCGGCGTCGGCGTGCCGGATGACGCCCATCCCGGGGTCGGTCGTGAACACCCGGCTGGCGGCCGCCTCGGCCCGATCGGTCCCGTCGAGGACGACGTGGTTGTTGGTGTGCAGCGAGTTGCCGATGCCGACGCCGCCGCCGTCGTGGACGCTGACGATGTCGGCGCCGGCCGCGCAGTTGACCAGCGCGTTCAGGATGGGCCAGTCGGCGACCGCGTCGGTGCCGTCCCGCATCGCCTCCGTCTCGCGGTTGGGGCTCGCGACGCTGCCGGCGTCGAGGTGGTCCCGGGTGACGACGATGGGCGCCGATATCTCGCCCTCGCGGACGAGGTCGTTGATGCGCAGCGCGAAGCGGGCGCGCTCCGTCATCCCGTCGTCGTCCGTTCGATACCCGAGCCAGCAGACCCGCGAGGGCAGTCCCTGGAACTGCACCTGCTCCTGGGCGAGGTCTATCCACCGCTGGAGGCCCTCCTTCTCGGGGAACAGTTCGCGGATGACCTCGTCGGTGCGGTGGATGTCGGCGGGGTCGCCCGACAGCGCGAGCCAGCGGAACGGGCCCTTCCCCTCGCAGAACTGCGGGCGGATGTAGGCGGGGACGAACCCCGGGAAGTCGAACGCCGTCTCGTGATTGCGGTGGTCTTGGACCTGCCCGCGGATGTTGTTGCCGTACTCGAAGGCGACGGCGCCCCGCGCCTGGAGTTCGAGGATGGCGTCGACGTGACGCTCCATCGTGTCGAGGCTCTCGGCGCGGTAGGTCTCGGGGTCGGACTCCCGGAGCGCGTCGGCCTCCTCGACGGTGTAGCCCGACGGGTAGTAGCCCTCGAGTTCGTCGTGGGCGCTGGTCTGGTCGGTGACGACGTCGGGGACGAAGCCCCTGTCGAGCATCGCCTCCAGCATGTCGGCGGCGTTGGTGTGGACGCCGACGCTGTAGGGTTCACCGGCCTCGGCCGCTCGCTCGGCCCGCTCGATGGCGACGCCGAGGTCGTCGGTCTTCTCCTGGCAGTAGCCGGTCTCGATGCGGCGGTCGATGCGGGCCTCGTCGACCTCGGCGGCGATGCAGACGCCGCGGTTCATCGTCACGGCCAGTGGCTGTGCGCCGCCCATCCCGCCCAGACCGCCCGTGACGACGACCCGCCCCTCCAGGTCGGATTCGCCGTACTCCTGGCGGGCCAGCGCCGCGAGCGTCTCGAAGGTGCCCTGGATGATGCCCTGCGTGCCGATGTAGGCCCACGAGCCGGCGGTCATCTGGCCGTACATGATTTTCCCCTCGGCCTCCAGTTCGTGGAAGTGCTCCCAGTTGTCCCAGCTGCCGACGAGGTTGGAGTTGGCGATGAGCACCTGCGGGGCGTCCTCGCCGGTCTCGAAGCGCCCGACGGGCTTGCCGGACTGGACGAGCAGCGTCTCGGCGGCGTCCAGCGACCGCAACTCCTCGAGGATGGCGTCGTAGGCGTCCCACGACCGGGCCGCCCGGCCCGTGCCGCCGTAGACGACGAGGTCCTCCGGCCGCTCGGCCACCTCGGGGTCGAGGTTGTTGTTCAGGAGGCGCAGCGCCGCCTCCGCCCGCCAGTTGTCGCACTCGCGGTCGGTCCCCGTCGGCGCCCCCTGGTAGTCGCGCCACTGGTCGCTGGGTTCGCCGCGGTCACCACCCGACTCTCCGGTGGCGTGCTTTGCCATACCGTAGTTCTTCGGGACCGCCGTTGAAAGGCGTGTCCCCGGTCACTCGGCGAAGACGCCGACCAGGTCCCGCTGGCGCTCGAGGACGCCGTCCTCGAGGTCGACGACGAGGTCCCGTTCGTCGGTGTCGAGCTCGGCCCGGATGCCGCCGTCCGGGCGGGCGACCAGCGACCGACCGGCGTAGTCGGTGACGCGGGCGCCCTCGACGTCGCGGCGCCCGGTCCGCCCGGTCCCGACGGTCCAGCGGACGCCGTCCAGCGCGCGCGCCCGCAGCAGGAGCCGCCAGTTGTCGCTGTGGGTCGCCGGCCAGGCGCCGACGACCAGGAGTGCGTCGACACGCTTGTCGGCAAGCGTTGCGCTCTCGGCGACGAAGTTCAGGTCGTAGCAGGTCAACAGGCCGGTCCGGCCGAGCGGCGTCTCCAGCGTGACGAGCGACTCGCCCGGTTCCAGCAGTTCGCGCTCGCCGGCCCAGAGGTGCCGCTTGCGGTAGACGGTCGTCGGGCCGTCGGCCCGGAGGTACGCCGCCGCGTTGTACAGCGCGTCGTCGCGCTCGACGTAGCCGACCAGCAGGTCGATGCCGGCCTCGCCGGCGACCTCGCGCAGGCGGTCGAGTTCGGGACCGTCCCGTTCGAGCGCCGTCTCGGCGATGCGGTCGTCCGGTACGAAGCCCGTCAGCGCCTGTTCCGGGAAGCAGGCCACGTCGACGCGGTCGGGGAGGGCCTCGACGCGGGCGACGACTGTCTCGAGGTTCGACTCGACGTCGAGGTCGTCGACGGCCGTCTGGCAGGCCGCAACGGTCGGGGACATGGCCGCCGCTACGGCGCCCGCGACAAAAGACCACCCGACGGTTCACGGCCGTCGTGGGGGGCCGCTCGCGGCCCCGCCGGCCTCACCGGACCGCAGTCAGGAGGAACGTCTCCCGTCTGGATTCTGCACGCCGGACGGAGAAGCCGGCCGCGTCGACGGCGGCGCCGGTCGTCCAGGCGTCGAACCGCTCGGCTAGCGGCGGGCCGTCCTCGCCCTCGCCGGCGGCAGTCCAGTCGACGACGACCAGTCGCCCGCCCGGGCGGACGACGCGGGCGAGTTCGTCGAGTGCGTCGTCGGGGAGTTCGTGGTACGTCATCGTCGAGACGGCGACGTCGGCGGCGCCGGCGGCGAGCGGCAGTCGGTCCGCGTCGGCCGAAAGGAGCGAGACAGGGTCGGGAACTCCCTTCTCGCGGTAGTAGGCGGCCATCGCCGGCTGGACGTCGACGGCGTAGACCTCGCTTGCGACCCCCGCCAGCACGTCCGTGTAGAAGCCGGTGCCGCTGCCGATGTCGACGACGGTGTCGTCGCCCGCCAGCGCCGCGGCGCCGAGCAGTTCCTCCGCCGAACAGTACCGGAACCGCGAGCGGTCCTCCAGCGCGTCGGCCCGCCCGGCGTCGAAGGTGTGAAATCCCATCGCGTCGGATTTCGTGCGGGAACGGCATCGTCGTTCCGGTGGCGGCGCCTCCGGCCGCGGTGGGGTCCCGCGGGTCGGGTTTTAACTTACCCGAGCGTCAGACACCACGTATGAGTACCGAAACGGGCGCGCCGGAGACCGACGCCGACGACGAGGCGACCGACCGGGACCGGAGAGTGTTCCGCCGGCTCGGCGTCATGACGATCGTGTGGGTTCTCCTGCTCGTCGCGGCGGGGCTGCTGCTTCTCTTCTACGGTCCCGCCCTGTCCGATCTCGTGGTATAGGGCGCGACACCGACGCCCTGCCCGTTTCACCCCGAGACGACGACGCGGTCGTCGCGCTCCACGACGGAGAGGTCGTGGCCGAACGCCCCGAGGACGGCCCCGTTCGCCTCGACGTGGGGGGTCACCTCGGGAACCGTCACCTCGCCGCCGGCCAGCGCGAGCGGGATCTGAAGCTGGTCGGCGAGGTGTTCGTCGACGGCCGCCGACCCGTCGTGGAACCGATCGAACGCCGTTACGGCCTCGCTTGCGACCTCCTCCGAGGGCTTGCCCGCCTCGCCGAGCGCGGTGAATCCGGCGCGACTCCCCTCGTAGACGGCGACGAGGACGAGCACCGACCCGGCACAGTCGGCGTCCGCGTAGGTGACCCGCGTGCCCACGGGGGCGGCGTCGACGCCCTCGGCGGCCGCGGCCGCCTGGCGCTCGGCCACCTCCGCGTCGGCGAGCCGTTCGTCGGCGACCGAGTAGACCTCGACTCG
Organism: Natronomonas marina; assembly: GCF_024298905.1. Lineage (NCBI taxonomy): Archaea > Methanobacteriati > Methanobacteriota > Halobacteria > Halobacteriales > Natronomonadaceae > Natronomonas > Natronomonas marina. Next base: position 3,604,641 of record NZ_CP101154.1, on the reverse strand, counting down.
CCGGAGGTCGCCCCGCTCGACGAGCGAGAGGGGCGACGGCGACGACGGCCGGAGCGTCAGCGTCGCCTCCCCGCCGCCGACGGGGTAGAAGCCCCGCGAGGCGACCGACAGGTCGGCGTCCAGGCCGACGCCGCCGAGCAGCGGCAGTTTCACGCGCCGGAGGTAGTCGACCGGCGGTGCCCACTCGACGTCGGTGCCGCCGGTCGCCGTCACCGTTGCCGGTTCCGACAGCGCGGCCGCGAGCGGGAGGACCGTGTCGAACACCAGCGCGACGCTGCCGGCGGTGCCGACGTCGACGGCCACCTCGTCGGCCCGCACCGCGCCGGGCCGGAAGACGAGCGTCCCGGCGCCGCGCTCGGCGCCCTCGACGGTCGCCGAGCAGAGCCCGGCGGCGGCCTCGACGGCCGCGACGTGCTGTGGTTTCATGCCGGGTTCGGGGCGGTTCCCGCGGACGTTCTCGATCCGGACGGCATCGCCGGACAGCGCCGACAACGTCACCGCCGTCCGGACGACCTGCCCGCCGCCGTCGCCCCCGTCGATGTCGAGCATCGAACTCGAATGGACGGCGGCGCCTAACAAGGCTTGCGACGCGAGGGGCGGTCCCGCGCCTGCCCCCGGTCCCAGCCGCTGGGACGCGGGTCGCTCTTTTATGTCCGTTCGGCGCGTACCGTGAGGTATGAGCCAACTGTTCGACCGACGACTCGCCGACGACCCGCCCGTGCAACCGGAACGCGTGATGCCGGCCGTGGCGCTGCTGGTGGCCGCCATCGCCCTCGGTCTCGTCGTCGTCGGACTGGCGACCCTGTGGCCGGTCTTCGCCGGTGCGGTCCCCGCGACGGCCTCGGCGCTGGCCGTCAGTACCGTCCTGTTCGGCGGCCTGCTGCTCGTCGTCACGGTCGCGGTGCGGCGCGCCACGCCGAAGACGGCGCGATAGCGCTACCGAACGACGGCGTTCCGTCTCTTTCCTTCGACCGTCACGTACTCGACCGTCACGGCGCCCCGGGGCTGTCCGGCGAGAGGCGACGACGAGAAACCCACCTCGAGACGGACCGACGACCGCCCTCGGTGTCCGTTCCGGCTACGCCGCTCGCCGTGCCGACCAGTGGAGGACGGCGGCGGTGGCGACGAACAGGACCGTCGAGAGGTCGTAGGCGATGCCGGGAATCGCGGCCGCGAGCGGCGACCCGACGCCGCCGAGGGCGGCCACGAGCGCCGCCCCGGCGGGCCACACGCAGCCGACGCAGGTCGCCACCCCGAGCAGGCCGGCCAGCGCCGACCGGGCGCTCGCGAGGACGACCGTGTAGACGAGCACCGCCAGCGCGGCGTAGCCGGCGACCTCGAAGGGGATGACCGTGACGTCGAGGAGGCTCCCCGAGTACAGCAGTGCCGGTCCCCAACCGGGCGACAGCCACGCGATTCGGGTCGGTAGCTCCACGCCCGGGTGGCCGTGGCCGACGAGGCCGCCCGCGTAGGCCAAGAGGAGAAAGTACGCGACGGCGATGGCGCCCGCGGTGACGCGTCGACGGGTCGGGGCCGCCACGCGCGGCCGCCGGAGCAGGACCCAGGCGGCGACGTTGATCCACACGAAGGGGTACAGCGTGTACCGGGGGGCGAGAACGCCCGTACCCGTCACCCGCAGGTACGCGAGGACGGCCAGACACTCGACGACGAGCAGCGCGCCGACGGTCCCTGCGGCGGTCCGCCGCGTGGTCGGCAGCCGTGGGCGGTCCACGCGCCGTAGTCGCCCGGTCGCGGCCACGTCAGACCCCCTCCGAGCCGTCCGGGCCGGCGTTCGCAAAGCGGAGGTTCCACACCGCGACGGCACCGAGGACGCCGACGACCAGCGCCGCCGCGGTCAGGAGGTATCCCGTCGTCGAGAGCCGGACGCCGAGGAGTCCCGCGATGGTCCGCAATTCGACGATGACCGGAACGAGGAACGCGAGGATGACGAGCAGCCCGCCCTGCGAGATGCGGCGGCTCACGGCAGCACCTCCGGGAGCCAGGCCGGCGACGGCGAGATGCCGGGACCGAACAGCCCGCCGTCGGCGACGATGGCCCCGAGCGGCAGGCCGTACGCGAGCGCGACCAGCACCAGCGCGATGGCGGTCCACAGCGCGAGGTTGTCGAGCACCTCCGGGCCGTCATCCGGGCCGGACAGCGCCGGCGGCAGCGTGTCGTCGAACTCGCCGGTCATCGGCCGTTCCAGAAGCGACACGATGACGTTCCCCAGGAACAGCACCGTCGAGACGAACAGCAGCGTCCCGCCCAGCGCTATCTGGAGGCGGAGTTCGCCGACGGTGCTGAAGCCGGCGTCGAAGGCGAACCCGGAGTACTGGGGTTCGGCGGTCCGTCGCGGGATACCGATGAGGCCGCCGCGGTGCATCGCGTTCGACATCAGCGTCATGCCGACGAACCACAGCACGACCTGCAGCAACGCAATCGAGCGGCTGTAGATGCGCCGACGGGTCAACTGCGGCAGCAGCCAGTAGGTCGCGGCCATGAACGTCAGGGCGACGGCCGTCCCGACGGTGAGGTGGAAGTGGCCCGGCACCCACAGCGTGTTGTGGACGAGGTAGTTGATGTTCATGCCGGCGTTGACCATGCCCGAGAAGCCGCCGGCGGCGAACATCAGGCCGGCCAGCGCCATCCCGGTGAAGGCGGGGTTCCGCCACGGGAGTTCGCCCAGCCACGAGAGGTAGCCCTCGCCGCCCCGCTGGCGGGCCCCGTGCTCGATGCTGGCGACGACCGTGAAGGCGGTCAGGAGGCTCGGCAACAGCAGGAACATCGTGTTCGTCATCGCGATGAACTTGAACCCCTCCGCGATGCCGGGATCGACGTACTGGTGGTGGATGCCGACCGGCGTCGACAGCAGGAGAAAGAGCACGAAGACGACCCGCGCGAGCGGGTCGCTGAACAGCCGGCCGCCGGCGAGTTTCGGCAGGACGGTGTACCACAGGAGGTACGCCGGCATCAGCCAGAAGTAGACGACTGGGTGGCCGAAGAACCAGAACAGCGTCCGGGTCAACAGCGGGTTCACCTGCTCTATCAGCCCGAGCGACCACGGAAGCAGGAAGACGACGACCTCGATTGCGACCCCCAGCGTTGCGATGTACCACATCAACATCGACGTCAGGACCATGAACGCCTGCAGCGGGATGCGCTCGTCGTCGGTCTCGCTCCGCCAGCGCCACCACATCCGGAACCAGTCGAAGCCGGCCATCCATGTGCCGATGATGAAGACGGCGAGACCGGCGTAGAACAGGGGGTGTGCCTGCAGCGGCGCGTAGAAGGTGAACAGGACGTCGGCGCTCATCGGTATCGAATCGACGAACCCCGCGAGGATGGCGACGCCCGCCATCACGGTCCCGGCGACCATCAGCAGGTACCAGGTCCAGGAGAACCGTTCGCTGACGACCGGCCGGTCGAGGCTCCTGGTCATCGCCCATGTGAACACGCCGACGAGGAAGAAGATGGTAAAGGAGATGACGAGCAACACGCCGTGCAGCGTGAGGACGGTGTAGTAGTCCGCCGACTCGATGATTCGGACGTAGCCGGTCCGGTGCAGCGCCTGGATCAGCCCGCCCAGCGCACCGATGCCGAGGGCGACGAAGGCGCTCCACAGCGTCGCTCGGACGAGTCGAGCCTCAGCGGGGAACCGGTCGAGGAAGAGCTGCTCGCCCGCGAGCTCGCCGTCGGCACTCATTGGCTACCCCCCTCGTACTCGTCTTCGGGGACGACGATCAATTTCCCCTCCATGTCGTGGTGGCCGGAGCCGCAGTACTCGTTGCAGAGGACGCCGTACTCGGCCGGTTCGTCGAACTCGACGGTGATGGTGGCGACCTGCCCCGGGATGACCATCGTGTTGACGTTGGTGCCGACCACCTCGAAGCCGTGAATCACGTCCGGCGACGTGATGTAGAAGGTCACGCGGCTGTCGGCCGGCACTCGGATGGGGTTCGGTCGGAAGATGAACTGCTGGGCGACGACGTAGGCCTCGTACTCGCCGTCGCCGACCCGCTCGACGCGCGGGTCGGCGAACCGCTCGTCGTCGCTCACGGCGTTTGCGTCGATGGTGCCACCGGAGGCGTCGACCATCGACACACCGGCGACGGCCGCGCCGTAGGTCACCGTCCCGATGAAGCCGACGATGAGCACGAGCGAAGCCACGAGCCACGCCTTCTCGTAGGTGTGGATGTTCATCCTATCACCGTCGGCCCGTTGCCGAGGAACTCGATGAAGTAGGTGAACGTCCACATCCCCACCAGTATCAGGAAGTAAATGAGGATGAGAACGACCGTCCCCACCGGGTCGAAGTCGTCGTGCCCGAGCGTTCGTTCGGTGTCCGCGGACATGTTCACTGGGAGTTGCGGGACTGTTTGCAAAAAAACTACCCCGGGTCCCGGCCGTCGGGAGTCGGGCACAGAGTTTTACGTCGGTGATGCCAACCCGTTCGGCATGGAACTGACACCGCGCCGCGGCGCACTGGTCGCGCTCCTCGCGCTCGTTCCGGTGGGGGTCTTCGCGGTCGCAAGCGGCGAGCCGGTCGTCGCCGTCGCCCTCGTGAACGTCCTGCTCATCTTCGGCTCGCTGTACGTCGCGCTCTCGCCGGTCACCGGGGGCGGACACGGGACAGCGGCCTGACGCGATGGTCGTCCAGAGCGTCGTCGGGGCCGACCTCGCCGTCTTCCTCGTCGTCGGGCTACTGGCCGGTGCCCACTGTCTCGGGATGTGCGGGCCGCTGGTGACGCTGTACGCCCGGCGGATCGACGCGACGGCGGCCGACGGCGGCCGCCGCCCCGGCCACGTCACCCCGCGGGCGGTCCGACAGCACGCCCTGTTCAATCTCGGCCGGGCCGGCAGTTACGCGACGATCGGCGCCGCCGCGGGCCTGCTCGGGGCCGTCGTCTTCGACTCCGCGGCCGGGTTCGGCGGCGTCGGCGACGGCCTCCGGGGCGGCGTCGGCGTCTTCGTCGGCCTGTGCATCGTCGCCGTCGGCGTCTCGTACCTGCTCGGCGGTGCGGGCGGGCTCCACCGACTCGTCCCCGACGGGGCACCGCTGGGACGGGTCGTCGCGGCCGCGACCGACCGCCTCGACCGGCTGGCGGCCGGTCCCGGCATCGTCGTCCTCGGGGCGCTGCACGGGCTCTTCCCGTGTCCCATCATCTACCCGGCGTACCTGTACGCGTTCGCCGTCGGCGACCCTCTTCGCGGCGGACTCTCGCTGCTCGTCCTCGGCATCGGGACGATACCGACGCTTTTCGCCTACGGGACCGTTCTCGACGCCGTCGACGCCGGCCAGCGCCGCCGGCTCAACCGGGCGCTCGGCGGGGCCTTCGTCGTGCTCGGCTACGTCCTGCTGGCGCACGGCCTGATGCTGTTCGGCGTCGACGTACCGCACCCCTCACTACCCCACCGACCCCTCGGCGATGTCCTGTAGGCTGTGTGACCTCCCGACGCCCGACCCGCCCGTGACCGACCCCGGAGTCGACGGGGCGTTCTGCTGCCGGGGGTGTCTGGAGGTCCAGCGCCGTCTCGGCGACGAGGCAGGGTCGGCCGTCGAGGGCGACGACGGAGCCACCGGGAGCGAACCGGTCCCCGAGGGCCACGAGCAGGCGTTCCTCGGCGTCGAGGGGATGCACTGTTCCAGCTGTGAGGTGTTCCTGGAGGACCGCGGGTCCGACCTCGACGGCGTCGACGCGGTCGAGGCCAGTTACGCGACGGAACTGCTCCGCGTCGTCTACGAACCCGACCGTGTCGACGCCGAGGACCTCCCCGACCGGCTCTCGGGGTACGGCTACGACGTCCACGACCCCGAGGAGACGGCCGACGAGGGCGACGATGTCGTGGTCCGCTTTCTCGTCGGCGGCGGCTTCTTCGGCATGATGGCGATGCTGTGGTACGTCCTCTTCCTCTATCCGACGTACTTCGGGTACGCCCCCGTCGTCGATTTCGGCGGCTTCGGGTTCCTCTACGTCGGCGCGAACATCTGGCTGTTCGCCTCCGTCGTCCTGTTCTACACCGGGTGGCCGCTGTTGCGGGGCGCCTACGTCGGTCTCCGGTCGGGCCGCCCGAACACGGACCTCCTCGTCTCGCTGGCGGCCGTCGGCGCCTACGCCTACAGCACCGTGGCGTTGCTCCTCGGACGGACGGAACTGTACTTCGACGTGACCATCGCCGTGGTGCTCGTCGTGACCGCGGGCACCTACTACGAGTCCCGCGTCAAGCGGCGGGCCGGCGACCTGCTGGAGGAACTGACCCGACTCCGCGTCGAGGAGGCGACGCGGTACCCGGGCGGCGACGTGGTTGACGTCTCGGCCGTCGAGGCGGGCGAGGAACTGCTGGTCCGGGCCGGCGACCGCGTCCCCGTCGACGGGACGGTCGTCGAGGGGTCGGCCGCCGTCGACGAGGGGCTGGTGACCGGCGAGTCGCTACCGCGCCGCAAGGGACCCGGCGACGACGTCCGGGGCGGGACTGTCGTGACGGACGCGCCCGTCGTCGTCCGGGCCGGCGAGGCGGCCGCGAGCACCCTCGACCGCATCGTCGAGTCGCTGTGGCGGATACAGAGCACCCGCCCGGGCGCCCAGCGACTGGCCGACCGTCTCGCGACGGTCTTCGTCCCGCTGGTCGCGCTGGTCGCAACCGCGACGACGGCGGTCCTGCTCGTGACCGGCGCCGCGCCCGCCGAGGCACTCCTGACCGGGCTGACGGTACTGATCGTCTCCTGTCCCTGCGCGCTGGGGCTTGCGACGCCGCTGGCCGTGGCCGCCGGTACCCGGGCGGCCGCGGCGCGGAACGTCGTCGTCGCCACGCCGGCGCTGTTCGAGGCCGCTCCCGACGCCGACGTGGTCGTCTTCGACAAGACAGGGACGCTGACGACGGGCGAGATGGCGGTGACCGACGTGGAGACCGATGGCGACGCCCGGAGCCTCCTGGCGCGGGCCGCCGCCCTCGAGCGGTACTCCTCGCACCCGGTCGCGGCGGCCGTCGTCGAGGCTGCCGACGAAACTGTCGAGGCGACGGCCGTCGAAGCGTACGACCGCGGCGTCGCCGGACGGGTCGAGGGCGACCCCGTCCTGATCGGCCACCCGTCGCTGTTCGCCGAGCGGGGCTGGACCGTCCCCGCGCCGGTCGCCGACAGCGCCGAGGAGATACGCCGCGACGGTGCGGTCCCGGTCGTCGTCGGGTGGGCGGGCGAGGCGGCGGGCGTCCTCGCGGTCGGGGACGAGACGCGACCGGCGTGGCCGGTGGTCGCCGAGGCGTTCGCCGACCGCGAGGTGGTCGTGCTGACGGGCGACGAGGGGGCCGCCGCCGACCGTCTCCGCGAGGAACCGGCCGTCGACGAGGTCTTCGACGGCGTCAAGCCGGCCGCGAAGGCCGAGACCGTCCGACGCCTCCGGGAGCGCGGGACGGTGGCGATGGTCGGCGACGGCAGCAACGACGCGCCGGCGCTGGCGGCCGCCGATGTCGGGGTCGCGCTGGCCGGCGGGACGCGGCTGGCGACGGAGGCCGCCGACGCCGTCGTCGTCGACGACGACCTCCGGTCGGTCCCGGCGACCTTCGACCTCGCGTCGGCGACGAATCGGCGGATAAAGACCAACCTGGCGTGGGCGTTCGGCTACAACGCCGTCGCCATCCCGCTGGCGGCGCTCGGGCTGTTGAACCCGCTGTTCGCGGCCGTCGCAATGGCCTCCAGCAGCCTGCTGGTGGTTGTGAACTCCTCGCGGCGGCTGGCGTGAGCGACGTGCGGCCCCGGGACGGTTCCCGGATGCCGGGAATCGAGTCGGGGTTTTAGCCGCCGCGGACGGTAGCTTCGGCTGCCGGCCGACGGCTGGTCGGCGTCCACGGGCGGGGCGACGGGTCCGGTCCGACGCCCGCTGGGCGAACACATCTGGGCACCTCGCGGGCGCAGCGGACCGGCGGAGACTCACTCCTCGGTTTCGTGGCGCCGGACGGTCACGACCGGGCAGTCGGCTGTCCGGACGACCTTCTCGGTGACGCTGCCCAGTAGAAACCGGTCGATTCCCCGCCGGCCGTGGGTCCCCATCACGATGAGGTCGATGTCGTTGTCCTCGGCGTACTCGAGTATCGTCCGATAGGGCGACCCGCCGCCGACCGTCGCCTGGACGGTTCCGACGCCGGCGGCCGTCGCCCGTTCGCTGGCCGCCTCGAGTATCCGCTCGCCCTCGGCCTCGAGCGCGTCGAGGAGGGTCACGTCGCCCGCCTCCAGGACCGGGACGTTCTCCTCGACCACGTAGAGGACGTGCAACGCGGCGTCGTAGGTGACCGCGTGGTCGATTGCGTGTTCGAGTGCCGCCTCGGCACCCTCGCTTCCGTCGGTCGGGAACAGGATACGTTCGTACATTGGTTGCGTGACGCTGATTCGGCTCTCGGGACACTCACCGCCAGCGTTCGAGGTCGGCGACGGCGTCGGCACGCGCCGTCATCCAGGTCGTCATCCGTTCGGTCTCACCCGCCGACCGGGGAACGAAGGTGTACTCCGTGGGCGCGTGGTCGGTGTCGGCCAGCACCTCCAGGACCGGCGGGTAGCCGCCGTCGTGCGTCGGGCCGGGACCGGCACAGGGCTTCGAGTCCGTCATGCGTCGTCGGTCCTTCGAGTCGGGTGGCCTAATACGGGTCGTCCACTCCCGACGTCTGAGAATCACGGGGTTCCTACGGCGTGGGACCCTGCCCGAGGGCTTACCACCCTCGGGGTCGTGGGTCCGACCGATGTACGACCGACTGCTCCTTCCGACGGACATGAGCGCCGGCGTCGACAGGGCCATCGAACACGCCCTCGACGCGGCGCGCCGGTACGACGCCGAACTCCACGTCCTCTACGTCGTCGACGCGGAGGCGTACAGTTCCTACCCCGGCGACGAGTACGTCCACGAGTTCGAGGGCCTGGAGAAGGCACTCGAACAGGCCGGACGGGAAGCCGTCGAGGAAATCACGGCCGCAGCAGTCGAGGCGGGCGTCCCCCACGAGGCCGTCGTCAGACACGGCGTCCCCCACGAGGAGATCCTCGACTACGCCGAGGAAGCCGACGTCGGACTGATGGTCATCGGCTCGAAGAACCGCCCCGGCGAGTACCGCCGACTGCTCGGTAGCGTCGCCGAACGCGTCGTCCACATGGCCGACCGGCCGGTCACCGTCGTGAAGACTCCCGTCGAGGCGTGACCTTCAGAGCGCCTCGAACTCGGTGCGGAACGTCTCCAGCGTCGCCGCGAGCGCGCCGACGACGATGGGACCGATGAACAGCCCGGTGAAGCCGATGGCGTAGATGCCGCCCACCACGCCCACGAGGATGACTGCCGGGTTCAGGCGGGCCTGTCGGTTGATGAATATCGGGCGCGCGTAATTGTCGAAGAGGCTCACCACCGTCAGGCTGTACGCCGCCAGCACGACCCCGGCGGTGAGGTCCCCGACGGCGACCAGGTACAGCGACGCCGGTCCCCACACCAGGAACGCGCCGATGAGCGGGAGCAACGCGAGGACGGCCATGACGAACGTCCAGAAGACCGGCGAGGGGACGCCGGCGAGCCACAGGCCGACGCCGGCGAGTATCGCCTGGCCGATGGCGACGGAGATGTGACCGACGACGACGCCCCAGGTCGTCGCGCCGAGGCGTTCGAACAGGCTGTCGGTGACCCGCTCGGGGAGCGGAACCAGGTCCCGGAGCCACGCGAGAAACGCCGGGGCCTCCAGCAGGAGGTAGTACAGCAAAAACGTCATCAGCGCGACGCCCATCAGCGCCTTCGTCGCTCCGGCGACGAGACCGCCGACCCCGTCGAAGAGCACCTCGAACAGTCGCTGGGCGCCGGTCGAGAGGAGGTCGGACAGTTGCACCTCGATCCCCGTCAGGTCCAGAATCCGGGCCTCGACCGTCTCGACGTCGAGTCCGGTCTCGCCCCGGGCGATGTCCCGGAGGGTCTCGACGAACACGTACAGCACGTAGGCGACCGGGGCGACGAGTGCGATCAGCGACAGCGAGATGACGGCGACCGCCGACAGCCGAGCCGGGACGTGCCGTCGGAACCGAACGTGAATCGGGTGGAGGACGTACGCCAGAATGGCTGCGGCGGCGACGTACTCGACGAACGGCAGGACGACGAGGAACGCGACCGCCGAGAGGACGGCGATCAAAAGGAGGAGCGAGGCCTGACTCCGGTTCATGGCCGTTCGATTCGCGCCGAGACGCCTAAAACACGGCGGGGGTCGCTGCGGTCAGACGAAAAGCAGCGGAACCATGAGCAGGACGCCGGCGACGAGACCGCCGACGAGTTCCGGGCGGCCGCCCCGCGGGAGACCGGCGCCGGTCGAAAGCGCCTCGGGGACGAACTCCGAGAGGACGAGGTAGATCATCGCGCCGGCCGCGAAGCCGAAGCCGTACGGGAGGAACTCGCGGGCCAGCCGGACGAAGGCAAACGCAATGACGGCACCGACCGGCTGGGGCAGACTCGAAAAGACCGCCCACCAGACCATCCGCGGTTCGGGGACGTCCATCGCCCGCAGCGGGATGGCGATGGCGGTCCCCTCTGGGACATTGTGGATGGAGATGGCGACGGTCATGAATATCGCCAGCACGGGGACGGTGAACCCGAGCAGCGCGGGACCCGTGCCGAGGTTCAGGTCCGCAAACGAGACGCCGACGGCGACACCCTCGGGGAAACTGTGGACCGTCAGCACGCCCAGGATGAGCAGCAGTTTCCGGAAGTCGGCCTCCTCGTACTGTCGGGGGTCGACGTCGACGTTCAGGAGGACGTCGTGGGCGACGACGACGAGGACGACGCCGCTCGCGACCCCCACCAGGAGTTCGAGGGGCGTCCCCTCGGCCAGCCCCTCCACGAGGAGACCGAAGACCGACGCCGACAGCATGATGCCGGAAGCGAACCCCCAAAGCACCACGTTCCACCGGTCGCCTATCTCCTCGAAAAAGAAGAAGGGAAGTGCGCCGAGACCGGTCGCGAGCGCCGTGGCGAGACCGGCCAGAAACACCACGGCGAGGTTCGCGTGCAGCGTCACCGCGACTCCCCCTCGACCCGCGTTCGATACGGACGACCCCCTCTCCGACGCCGACCGCCCCCACACCGGGCAGGAACGGACGCCGACCGGACGCGGACGGAACCGGCCGGCACCGACGGTCCGTCCCGGACTGCGACGTGTCGGTTCATGGCCGGGGCTACTCGCCCGAGCGTATAAGAACCGTCGTCCGATTCCGAACGCGAGGGACGGGACGAGGGGCCGCCGCTACGGCCCGAGGTAGCCCCACGCCTGGAGGCGGTCGCCCTCCCCGTCCATCCAGCGCTCGCCGATGTCGTCGCGGTAGTACATGTTCGGCATCACGATGTCGTCGATGCGGTCGTAGGCCCGCGAGCGGGCCTCCGCCATCGTCCCGCCTTTCCCCGTCACGACGAGCGGCATGCCGCTCTCGCCGGCGGCGCGCCACTGGCCGTCGATCCGCTTGGTGTCCTCCAGGTGAATCCCGTCGCGGCTCTCGGTGTCGAACACGACCGCGGCGTTCCGGGAGTTCTCGTCGTAGGTCTTCTCGTCGTCGAACGGGAAGGGTGGCAGCACGACGCGAACCCCGACCTGATACCCGCCGTGGACCTCCAATTCGGGGTCGTTGCCGTGCGCGAGGTCGTAGAAGAACTCGGCAGTCGACGACTCGAAGGACTCCTCCTGCAGCGCGATGGTCGGATATCCGAACCGCGGGGTAAACTCCAGGGGTTAGATGCCGGTCGCGTTGACGATACAGTTGATGTCGATGCTCCCGACGTAGCCCTCCTCGGCGAGCCAGCCTTCGAGCTTCCCGAACGTCTCCTCGAACAGTTTGTTCCGCCCGCCCCAGAACATCGACGTTCCCATCTCGCCCGTTGACGGGCCGATGTTCCCCGGGAACAATCTCTTGTGCTCGAAATTGAAGTTGACCTGGTCGACGAACCGTTCGCCGTCGAAGAACCCACAGATGGCGATCTCGACGCCCTCGACCTTCCGCTGGAGCTGGAACCCCTTCATCCGGTGACCCCACGCCTTCTCGTAGGCCCGCAGGACGTCGACCACGTCGCTGCCGTCGTCCTCGTTGCCGACGTAGAGGAGTCGTTTGACGTTCTGGACTTCGCCGAGCGGCTTGATGACGTACGGCGCGGGATTCTCCCGGACGTGCCGAATCCCTGCCTCGAAGTCCTCGAAGACGTGGTGTTCGACAGTGTTGACACCGTGTTCTTCGAGGACCTCCATCGCGTAACCGCGGTCCTCCTCGAGGCGGTCGGTGTTCGGCGTCCCCCCGACGACTGCTTTCCCTTGCTCGCGGAGCTCTTTGGCGAGCCCACCGGTCCCGACCTCGGAGCCGACCCAGATGTCGTCGAAGATTACGACATCGGCCCACTCTACCTCGGCGCGCCAATCGTCCGTCTTCGGGACGAAGCCGTCGCCGATCTCCCTGTCGCTCTCCGCCTCGATGTAGTACTTCACGTCGTTGCCTTCCCGGTGGACCTGCCAGGCGAGGTCGGTGATCAGTGCGGCGTCGGCTGAGACGAAGAGGAAGCGTTTCGAGTCCATGCAACGACGATGCACGCCAGCATCTTGAGCGTGGTCGGCGAGCGACCTCCTGGAAATAGTTGTGGACGTTCGAGTTCTTCATCTCTTTTTACTTGACCATGCAGCCTGAAATATCTATTTTAGGGTGATTATAGACAACTCTTATCCGTTTACACCAAACGTTCGTATACGTAATGTCGACGCAGAACCCGACGTTCATCGGTTCGGCGAGTTACGCACCGTGTTCGAACTGTAACGAGGGGACGCTCACCTGGGATCCCGTCTCGATGACCTCCCGCTGTGGGGTCTGTGAGACCGCCTACGGGCCGGAGGTAGCGAGAGCAGAGAACGAATCGGCCGACGACTGATCGGCGAGACGCCGCCGGCCGAATCCGCGGCGGTGGCGAACGCCGGGGTGGGCTGTCGGGTCGGCTTCCTGACCGGGTCGTCAGTTGCCCTGAATCGCGTCGATGACCATTGCCGCCGCGATGACGGCCTCCTTCGGGACGTTGCTGGCGTCGTCGACGGTTATTTCGTAGCGGTCACGCATGGACATCTGGCCCTCGATGTTGCCGACGTGGCCGCCGTTGGCGTCGGTTATCTCGTACTTGTGCGGGATGAGGGCGCCGAACGGGAGGTAGTGCCGCGCCAGCGTCACCAGCGCGCCCCGGGAGTCGATCTGTGCGAGTTTTGCCTCGGTGTCGGCGTCCCGTATCTTCCAGGTGTCCTGGAAGATGGAGTAGTCGTTGTCGAGGACGACGAGGTCCTCGCCGGTCTGGGCGTCCGAGAGGACGTAGTTGCCCGCGACATCGATGATGCCGCCGGCCTTCACCGAGAAGATGTCGTTACCGTCGCCGTCGGTGAACGGGAACTCCTCCTTCATCTTGAACATCTTCTGTTTGCCCCGGAGGACGACGTTCCCGGCGGCGTCCATCGCCTTGTACTTGTTCCGGACGAGGCTCTGTTCGACGGTGTAGGCGTCGTCGGTGAGGTCGATACCGCTGATGTCGATGGAGTCGGTCGCGGCCATACGCCGTCTGCATCGCCTTTCGGTTTCAACCTTTCTCCGGTTCGTGGGACACCGACGGCCCCGTTCGGGCGTACCGAGCCGGGCTTTCCGTCCGGCCCTCGGACGCCCCGCCAGGGGGTCACTCCTCGAGGGCGTCCTCGAAGTCCCACTCGTCGGCCCGGCTCTGGGCCTCCTCGCGGGCGGTCTCGCGGATGTCCTCGATGGCCGCCTCGTCCTCGAGGAAGGCGGCGACGGCGTCGGCCTCGTCCGTTTCGGTCGGTTCGTCGGCCACCCGGCGCGTGCGGTCGGCGAGGTCGGCGTCGCCGGCCAGTCGCTCGGCGGGCATCCCCGGTGGCACCCGGAGTTCGTCCGTGGTGTGGGGGACCGCCAGATGCGTCGAGTCGAGACCGTACAGCTCGAGCCGGTGGGGACCGGCGCCGATGTCGGCCAGTGCCGGCGGGCCACCGCGGTCGGTGCCGGCGTGGTAGACGAGGGTCGGCACCCCGTCCTCGAAGGTGACGACGCCGCGGTCGCCGTCGTCTGACAACAGCGTCTCCCGGGGCGACAGGACCGCGTAGCCGTCGAGCCTGCGGTCGAGGGCATCCTCGAGCGGTCCGGCGAGGTCGGTGACCACGCGGGCCCGGAGCAACTCGCCGTCCGGAATCATGGTGGGTCGGGGATGACGGCGGCCCGGAACCGCTCGGCGACGTCGCCGGAGTCGCCGTCCCGAGGATTCAGGCGAGCGGCCGCCTCGCGGTAGGCGGCCGCGGCCGCCGAATCGGGGGCGTACGCCAGGAGCGGTTCGCCCGCCGAGCGGGCCTCCCGGACGACGTCGCTCTCGGGCACCGTCGCCAGCAGCGGTCCCTCGAAGTAGCTGTCGGCCCGCTCGCGGACCGTCTCGATGTCGCTCTGGACCCGGTTGAACAGTGTGCCCGCGACGTCGGAGCCGTACGAGAGGGCGTACTCCTGGACCTTCAGCCCGTCCGAGATGGCCGGGATGGTCGGCTGGAGGACGACCACGACCCGGTCGGCCAGCACGATGGGGAGCACGGCGCTCTTCGAGGAGAGCGTCGCCGGTGAGTCCAAGAGGAGCACGTCGGTGTCGGCCGCCAGCGTCGCCACGGCGTCCCGGAGCCGTTCGTGGTCGGCGGCCTCGAACGCCGACAGCGACGTACCACAGGGGACGACCCGCATCCCGAAGCGGTCGTAGGTCGCCTCCTCGACGGGAGCGCCGCCCTCGACGAGGACGTCGTGCAGCGTGGTTTCGACGTCGGCCAGGCCGGCGTGAAACAGCAGGTTCGCCATCCCCGTGTCGGCGTCGACGACCGTCACGTCGTACTCCTCGGCCAGCGCCATCCCGAGCGCGAGCGTGCTGGTGGTCTTTCCGGTTCCGCCCTTCCCGGACGCCACCGCGAACGCCTCGACCATCTTGGTTTCGAGTGGACCGGATTCGGATATAAGTGTTCGGAACGCGCCCAGGCAGTACTTGCCGCAATTTTGACTAACAATCATTAAGATTTAAGACCGTGTAGGATCTGGGTGCAGGTAGATGACCCCCGACGAGATCGAGCCGATGGTTCCGGTCATGCCCGAGGAAGACACCACGGACCGAATCCGCGCCGACGGCGGTCCCCGCAAGCGCTACGACGCCGAAGAAGTCGAAGCCGCGCTCGTGCCCGACCTACGCTGAACGGCGATTCTTCTCCGTGTTCGCCACGCCAACCAGCGGCGGTCTCACCGTGAACCGTTCGGCACAGCGGAAGGACCGACCACAGCGGACGACTGTGTCAGCTCTCGGTAGCCCCGGTCTCGCGCGTGAACTGGGCGAAGAAATCCGTCATGAACTCCCACCGGGCCTCCCCGAGGCGTCGTCCCGGAGCGGTGTGTAGCGCGTCCAGGCGCTCACGCGCCCACTCGCGCAGGAGGCCGATGTCCGGCAGGTCGGGGCCGGGACCGTCGAACCTACTGGCGTCGTCGATAACTGCGTACTGGTCGCCGGTGCGTCCCGACCGCTCCCCGACGATACACGCCAGCCGGACGAGCCCGACCGCCCCGGTCGCGTCGAGCTTATCGGCATCGAAGAGCAGTTTCGCCTCGACCGTCTCCGGCTCGGGTGAACTCGCTCGGATGCTGTGTGCCCGCAGGCAGTGCTCGACGGCTGCAATCCGTCCGGGCGTCACGTCCGCGTCGTCGAGCAGGGCTGTGGCTTCGTCGGCCGCCCACTCGTCGTGGTCGTCGATATCCCCGACGCGTTCAAGCGGCCGACCGATGTCGTGCAGCCACGCTGCTGCGGCAACCACGCCCCGGTCGACGCTATCGGGGTGGCGATCGGCGAGCCGGAGCGCGACATCGCGCACCCGCATCGCGTGGAAGACGTCGTGTGCAGAGTAGGCGTCCTCGTAGTACGGGACCGATAGCTCGCGGGCGAGGGGGCCTAATCCGGAGGGCATCACTCCCGGAAATCGACCGCTCTTCGCTTAGTGGTTCTGGAGTACGCGACACGTTCCCTCCGGTCGTTCCGAGCAGGGAATCGAGCTGCCTGTCCGAGCCGACCTTCACCTTTTTCCGGGGTAACTACACCACGTCACCGCGGACGGTGACGCCGTCCTGTTCCTCGTGATACGCCCGTAGCTCCGCGGCCGCCTCGTCGGCCTCGTCCTCCCCCATGCCGAGCATCTCCAGGGAATCCGACAGCGTCGGGAAGACGAACTCCCCCTCGGCGAGTTTCCGGAAGGCCCCCTCGCTCGTCGTGCCGTCCTCGTCGCCGTCGTCGACCCACAGACACGCCGCCCGGGGGTCGAGTAGCTGGGTGTAGTCCTCGCGGGCGCGGGCGCCCTCGAGTCGCTGGGTGACGTTGTTCTCAAAGCCGGTGTTGCACACCTCGAGGTGAATCGGCTCGTCCGGTTCCAGCAGGTGGGCGGCGAGACACTTCTCGGGGGCGGCGTGGCCGTTCGCGGTGGCCCGGACGCAGTCGGGGTGCTCCTCGGCCCACGCCGCCGACACCGTCTTGCCGACTCCCTCGACGCCGAGCCGTTCCTCGAACTCCGGTTCCCGGTCGGGGGCGTCCTTGAACAGCAGGTCCTTCGTGAGGTAGACGTCGAGCCGATCGACGGGGTCGACCCCGAGCACGACGTCGCCGTAGACCCACACCTCCCGGACCGGCACGGCCGTTCGCTCGGTCGAGACCGTCTCGACTATCTCCCGAAGGCGGGCGACGGCCGTCTCGCGACTGAGGCTCATCGCCTTCCCGTAGTCGGCGACGCGAGAAAACGGTCACGGAGGACCCAAGCGTTTTTTCAGTCGATGTCAAAGCACGACCATGTCAGGCGCCGAGGGGGAGACGACCGCGACCACCGCGACGACCGGCAACCGGCTCCGGGGGTGGTCGGTCGTCGCGGTCGGACTGGCCCTCCTGGCGTTGCCGGTCGGTCTCGCCGGCCTCCAGCGGACCACCGGCCTCGTGACCATGGCCCCGCCCGTTCTCGCTGCGGGCGGCATCGTCGCCACCGGGGTGGCGCTTCGCCGTCGCCAGTACACGCCCGGCGACGTTGCGATAATCGCTGCCTGGATCGCCGCCAGCGCGGTCGTCTTCGCCGTCGTCATCGCCATCACGGTCGCCACCCTCGTCGACGACCCGGTTTCCCTCGGCGCGTTCGCCACCGCGTTCATGGCACCCATCGGCGCCTGCGGCGGTCTCGTGGCCGGCTACACCGACGCCCGGCGGCGCCGACAGCACCGACGGGGCCGCCGGACACGGCAGGCCCTCCAGGAGGCGACCGACGGGGTCGCCGTCGTCGACGGCGACGAGTTCGGGACGGTGAACCGCGCCCACGTCGAGATGCACGGCCACGACAACCCCGATGCGATGGTCGGGCGGTCCTGGGAGACCTGCTATCCCGACCACGAGCGGCGCCGTCTGGAGGCCGAGGCCCTGCCGAAGCTCGCGGGCGGCGACGCCTGGCGCGGCGAGGCGACCGGCAAACGCGCCGACGGGACGACGTTCCCGCAGGAACTGACGCTGTCGCCGATCGAGGACGGCGGGTTCGTCTGCATCGTCCGGGACATAAGCGACCGGCGGGAGCGAGAGCGACGCCTCCGTCGGCAGACCCGCCGCCTCCGGACCGTCGTCGAGAACGCTCCGATCATCCTCCTGACGGTCGACGACGAGGGAGACATCGTCTTCATCGAGGGACAGGGCCTCTCGCAGTTCGGCATCGAGTCGGAGACGCTCGAGGGCGTCTCCGTCTTCGAGTTGGGGATCGAATCGGAGGGCGTCGCCTCGACGGCCCGGCGCGCTCTCGAGGGAGAGTCCGGCCACGCGACCGTCCGTATCGGCGATCGGGTGTTGAAGGCGTGGTTCTCGCCGGTCTTCGACGCCGGCGAGGTCGACCGCGTGATCGGCGCGACGATGGACATCACGGACAGACACGAGCGCGAACGCCGTCTGACGGAACTCCACGAGGCGAGCCGCCGGCTCACCTACGCGACCACCCGCACGGAGGTCGCCGAGACGACCGTCGACATCGCCGAGGAGATACTCGACAAGCCGGTGTCGGTGCTGTGGCACTACGAGGCCGAGCGCGACCGGCATCGGCCTGCCGCCATGACCGACGACGCCGCGGTCCGTCTGGGGATCGACCGCGTCGAGGAGCTGGCAACGATTTCCGGCGGCGACCCCGCGATGGAGGCGTTCCGCGAGGGGGACCCGCGACACATCGACGAGGGGTCGCCGTTCGACGCCGACCTCGGCACCGTCGTCGCGGTCCCGCTCGGCAGCCAGGGGCTTCTCGTCGTCGGACAGCGCGACCCCGAACCCCTGGCGGAAGCGTTCCGCCAGCGCGCCGGCATCCTGGGGCTGAACGCCGGAGCAGCCCTCGACCGGAGCGACCGCGAGGAACTGCTCCGGGAACGGACCGAGGAACTCAGGACGAGAGCGTCACAGATGGAGTTCGTCAACGGCATTATCAGACACGACGTCCTCAACGGGATGACCGTCGTCCGGTCGCGGGCGTCGTATCTCGAGGACCAACTGGAGGGACGGAACCGCGAGCACGCCGAGACCGTCGTCGAGTGGGCCGACAACATCACCGGACTCGTCGACCGCGTCCGGACGGTCCTGTCGACGCTGGGCGACGAGGAGAGCGCCGATCTCGAGGTCGTCGACGTCGCCGACCTGCTCCGCGAGGAGTTCGGCCGCCTCGAACGAACCTACCCGGAGGTGACCTTCGAGTCGGACCTCCCCGAGACGGTGCCGGTCCGGGCCGACGACGTGCTCGCGGACGTCCTCCAGAACGTCGTGACGAACGCCATCGAGCACAACGACCCGGAGGGGCTGGTGGTCTCGGTGAGCGCCGAGGTAGACGACGACCGTGCGACCGTCCGGATCGCCGATGACGGCGTCGGTATCCCGCCGGACCGGCAGGACGCCGTTCTCCGCCGGGGGGAGTCACGGACCGAGGCGGCCGACTCCGGGTTCGGCCTCTTTTTCGTCGACGCGATGGTCGAGGCCTACGACGGCGACGTCCGAATCGAGAACGACGACGGCGCCGTGGTAGTCCTGGAGTTGCCGGCCGCCGACGCCCCTGCGGAGCGGCCGACTGTCGGGCGTGGCGAGGGGGGATGAGCGGCCTCGCCGACGGCTCCGCCCGGAGTCGAAACCCGTATCCCACCCAGTCGGCAAGGGACCGCCAATGGAGTGCGACAAGTGCGGTTCGGACGCGGTGATGCACGCCGCCTACTCGGGACTGCACATGTGCGAGGAGCACTTCCGTCGCTCCGTCGACTCGCGGGTCCGCCGCCGGATCCGCGAGGACGCGCTGCTCCCGGAGTCGGCCACACCGGACGACCCCGAGACCTGGCTCGTCGGGCTCTCGGGGGGCAAGGACAGCGTCGTTCTCACGAAGCTCCTCCACGACACCTTCGACGCCGACCCCCGGGTCGAACTCGTCGCCGTCACCATCCACGAGGGCATCGACGGCTACCGGGACGCCTCGCTGGAGGCGTGTCTGGAACTGACCGACGACCTCGACATCGAACACGAGGTGGTCAGCTACGCCGACGAGTACGACCTCGAGATGGACGACGTCGCCGCCGACGACCCGCTCGATATGGCGCCGTGTGCCTACTGCGGGGTGTTCCGCCGGGACGCGCTCTCGCGGTACGCCGAGGAGTACGGCGCCGACAAACTCCTGACCGGACACAACCTCGACGACGAGGCACAGACGGCGATGATGAACCTCCTGTCCGGCGACGTCCGACAGATCGCAAAGCACTTCGACGCCTCGCTCGGCAGCTTCGAGGACCGAGAGGTTGACGACGACCCCTTCGTCCCGCGGGCGAAGCCGCTGCGGGACATCCCCGAGAAGGAGGTCGCCCTCTACGCGCACCTCGCCGAGCTCCCGACCCACATGGCCGAGTGCCCCCACGCCAGCGAGGCCTATCGCGGCGAAATCCAGCAGCACCTCCACGACCTCGAGGAGGACCATCCCGGGACGCGCCACTCCATCATGTCCGGGTACGAGGAACTCGCGCGGCTGGCCGCCGAGGCCTACCGCGACGACGCCGACGCCCCCCAGGGGCGCTGTGAGCGCTGCGGGGCACCGACGAACAACGCCACCTGCCGGAAGTGCGAACTCGTCGAGGAACTGGGCGGCGAACTACCCGGCGACGACTGAGGCGCCGTCAGCCGGGCGTCATACACGATGTTTTACGCCGATACTGTCAGTCGAGTTTCCCGACAGCTATCGAAGCTAACCGCTGTACGGCTTGCAAAAAATTAGTATAAGATCTCGGACTTATCGGATTACGTCGAGGCCGTTGTTCTGCTCGACTTCCGAGCGACCGCCGTCGGTTTCGCCCACGCCGAAGCCGCCGCTACCGGACTCGGACCCGCTGGGCGGCGTCGAGGCGAACTCGTCTTCGGTCTCGACGCCCTCGATGGCCTCCCGGGAGGCGTCGGCCTGCTTCTGGGTGGTCGGGCCGAGGATCTGGGCGGACTGGACGCCGGTCATGATGGCCATGACCCGGACCTTGCCCTTGTACTCGTCCTGGATGCGGGCGCCCCAGATGACGTTCGCCGAGGCCTCGAGGCGCTCGGTGATGTTCTGGGCTATCCCTTCGGCCTCCTTCAGCGTGAGGTCGGGACCCCCCGTGATGTGGACCAACCCGCCGGATGCACCGCGGTAGTCGACGTCCAGGAGTGGGTGGTTCATCGCGTCGTTCACGACCTCCTTGGTCTTGTTCTTGTCCTGGGTCTCGCCGACGAGCATCACCGCGACGCCGCCCTGGTTCATGATCGAGGTCATGTCCGCGTAGTCCAGGTTGATGAGCGACGGCTGGGTGATGGTCTCGCTGATGCCCTTGACGGTCTCGGCGATGATCTGGTCCATCACGGAGAACGCCTTGCCGATGGGCAGGTTCGGGACGTAGTCCAGCAGGCGGTTGTTGTCCAGCACGATGATGGAATCGGCCTCGTTGCGCAGCTTCTCGAGGCCTTCCTCGGCTTTCACCGTGCGGGCGCGCTCGACGTTGAACGGCGTCGAGACCATGCCCACGACGATGGAGCCCTGCTCTTTGGCGATCTTCGAGACGACCGGCGCCGCGCCGGTACCCGTACCGCCACCCATGCCGGCCGTGACGAACACGAGGTCGGCCTCGCCGAGGACCTCCTTGATGGTGCCCTGCGCCATCTCGGTGGCGCGTTCGCCCATCGAAGGGTCACCGCCGGCCCCGAGCCCGTTGGTCAGGGACTTGCCGACGAGGATCTTCGTGTCGGCTTCCACCATCTGCAGGTGCTGTTTGTCGGTGTTGATGGCGATGGTTTCGGCGCCGTCGACGCCGATGTTGTACAGGCGGTTGACGGTGTTGTTGCCGGCACCGCCGGCACCGACGATGACGATGCGGGGGTCACCGAACTCGGCGCCGTCGCCGTCGAGGTCGGCGTCCATGTCCCGCTGTTCGGCCTCGGCGTTCTCCAGTGCGGAGTTGACGATGTCCTGCATCGTCTACACCTTCGCCCACGGGCGGTTCTCGTCCCGTGCTTCGGCGTCCTGTTCGTTCAACATCTCACGCACGGCGGAGCGAATCGCCTCGCTCCGGTTCGGGAACTCCCCCGTATCGACCATGCGTTCGACCTCTTCGATCTGCTGCTTCGGGATCCGTAGTGTCACACGCTCCATATTGTTCTTCCCCTCTGTTTGTGGGTAAGACGGCGGTGCACACGCGAACTGGTTCGCGTTTACACCGGGAAAACGGCCGCGACAGCGGCGCACACGCGCCGATTGCCCCCGATGTAAGACGTACCGTCTTACGCAGATGTATGCACAGAAGGTAGGAACTTAAATGTTGGGGGCGGCGTAAGACAAATTCGTAGTATCGTCGTTTACCGACCCGTATAGCGTATTTTCGGCGTTTACGAGTCGCTCAACACGTCGGCTGCAGGGGTCCGACGGCCACAACTCGGGCAGAATCCCCAGTCAGAGCGGAGTTCGTCCCCGCACTCGCAGAACACTCTGTGGGACGCTTTCTCGCCGCAATTGGAGCAGTAAACGGCAGACGGCGGCAGGTCCTCGCCGCACTGTTTACACGTATCGGCCGTCGCGTCGGACGCGTTTTCGCGCTCCCCCTCCTCTGTCTTACGCTCGCCCCCCGTCTCGTGTGACACGCTGTCGGAATCGCCATCCAGCGTGATGTTTACGTTCACGTCCTGGGGTTCTCGACGCGTAAACGACCCCTCCAGTCGCTCGGCGACGATGGCGTCGACGCGCTCGGCGATGATGTCGTCGAGCGACTCCTCGGCGGTCGACGGCCCCGTCCCGGCGCTTACAGAGCGCTCACCCGCGTTTACGGGCGTTTCCTCGTTCCCGTCGAGGTACGCCCGGAGGGCCTGGCGCATGACCTCGCTCTTGGAGGCGTCGAACTCCTCCAGTTGGCGAACGAGGTCGTCGTCCGCCCGGAACGTTATCTTGCTCATTACTCGTCCGACGATTGTGTGTGACAGTATTTCAATCTTCCCGCGTTGTCTGACGGACGTCCGTCGGCGCGTGAGTCGCTGACACGAGTCCGACGGAGGTCAAAACCGTTAAGTCCGACAGTCGTCTCGTTCCGAGTGGACCGCCCTTAGCTCAGACTGGTAGAGCAGTCGACTGTAGATCGACTTGTCCCCCGTTCAAATCGGGGAGGGCGGACTACGTTTTCAGTCGAACTGTGGCAGAACCAGCTTCTGCTGTTCCTCGCCGTTAGCGGCGCTGAAAGAGCTGTTTTCGATTTCGTCGGACGGGCCTCGAAACTGGAACAGAACTGGAGTCATGTCGCCGCCCTCTGCCGTCTCGCGGTTTTCGTAGTTGGTCAGGGGTAGTCTGTGTGACGTGCTGGCCGCACCACGTCGCCTACGAGTACCGTTCGTGTCACGAGACCGTCTCGACTCCGCTGATCTCGATCGAAACGAGTTCCGAGCGTATGTTCCCTTCTCCCGTTCTCGACCGCTACTGTGCCCACCTCTGCGCCGCTCACTCCCCGGCGACCACGTCGTTGTGGTACGCGAGGTACTGGGCGCCGGGTTCGTGGTCGTCGGCCGTCAGGAGCGTCCGACCGGTGACCGACCCGTCGTACTCGTGTCCGACGGTCAGCGTCCG
This sequence comes from Natronomonas marina, assembly GCF_024298905.1. Taxonomy (NCBI): domain Archaea; kingdom Methanobacteriati; phylum Methanobacteriota; class Halobacteria; order Halobacteriales; family Natronomonadaceae; genus Natronomonas; species Natronomonas marina. The sequence goes on along the minus strand of NZ_CP101154.1, from coordinate 3,581,463 downwards.
CGGGTCGACGGTCACCGTCCCGTGCTCGAAGTCGGCGTGGTGGTTCGGACAGACCACGACGGCGTTTTCAGGGTCGGCCGGCCCGTCGTGGGGTGCGGCCAGCGGCATGAGGAAGTGAATCTCCGAGTAGCCCCCGTCGTCCCCGCGCCGTCGCCGCTCGCCACAGACCATGCAGGTGTCGTCGTACCGGGCGCGAAGGTCGCTCTCGAGGGATTCCGGTGTGTCCTCGTCCGTTTCGTCGTCGGTTTCGATATCCCGAGAGCCGGACGCGTCAGCGGCCGGAGACTGTCGGACGCCCCCGCCCTCGGGTGACTCGCCCGCCGACCGCCCTCTCTCGGAGCCGGCACTGTCGAACGGGCCCGATCGCCCCGACCGATCCGCGTCCGCGCCGGGCGGCGTGAGGTCGTCGGTCGTGGCGACCAGCCGCCGGCCCTTCCGCGTCAGCTCGTTGACGCCGTCCTCGCGGGAGAGGTACCCGAGCGCGCACAGCCACGAGCCGTACCGTCCGGCCTCCGCGGGCTCGATTTCGGCCGCCAGCGTGGCCGACAACAGGTCGGCTATCTCGACGTCGGTGAGCGGCCGGACCGCGAGCCCCTCGAGTGCCGTCTCGAAGCCGTCCACCGAGTCCGACAGCGCCTCGTAGAGGACGGTCTCGTCGTGTGTGTCGAGGTATTCGCGGCCGACCTCACCTGGCGAACAGCCGTCGCCGGCACAGTCGAGGACGCCGACGGTCTCGAGGAATGCGAGTCGCTGCTCCGCGCTCTCGTCGTCGGCCGCCCCGGCGGACAGTTCCGCCAGCAGCGCGCCGCGGTCGACCGCTTCCTCGCTCGCGTCCCGGAGCAAATCCCGCAGGGCCGCCGGCCAGCCTGCGGGGTCACCTGCCAGCGTCTCGACGGTCGTGGGTCCGTCGCTCATCGTCGGCAGGTGGGCGGGCGGACACAGGAAAGTTCGGGTTCACAGCTACCCACGGACGTGTACAGCCCCGCCGCTGGCCCCCGATTGAAACGTCTCGGTTCCTTATATGTCGAGGGTCCAAAGCGGGAGTGAGGTCGGACGTAGCGGCGCCGGGACACGGCCGGGGAGCCGTGTCGGCACGTTCGAGACTCGTTCGATCCATGTCCATACTCACGCGCGTCAGACGGCTGTTCGTCGCCTCGCCCGAGATGCGGGAGTGCCGCCGGTGCGGGACCACGCTCGGGCCCGACAGCGACGTCTGCGACAACTGCGGCGCCGAGGACGTCGCCAGCTACCGGATCGAGTGACCGTGCCCGCACGACGCGGCGGGCGTCGTTCGAAAGACGTATGCCGGTCGTTCGTTCAACGCTACCCATGTCCGCCCTCCGGCAGCTGTGGTCCCTCCGGCGGCGCCGTCCGTGGTTCGTCGCCGCCTCGTTTGCGGTACTCGCGTTCCTCCTCGCGTACCCGGCCCTCCACTGGTGGCTCCAGTCGACGGGTATCGCCGGGGAGTTCCGGTACTTCGATCTGGGTGCCTACCGGCAGGCGGTCAACAACTGGCAGGCCGGCGACCCGCTGTACGTGCAAAACGACAACGGCGGCTACCACGGGAGCTACCTCTACCCGCCCGTGTTCGTGCTACTGTTCGTCCCCTTCACCGACTTCCCGTTCGCCGACATCACGTTCTACCAGGCCGGCGCGCTGTTGAACGTCGTCTCCGTCGGCCTGCTTTGGGTCGGCCTGCAGGCCGCAATCGCGGGGTACGGTCTCTCGCTCGCGTGGTACGAGCGCGCTCTGCTCCTGTGGGCCATCGGGGGATTCGCCCCCGTCATCGTCTCGATGCAGTTGGCGCAGGTGTCTGTCTTTCTGGCCGCACTCCTGGCGTTCGCGCTGGCTGGTCTCCTGTACGACGAGCGCGACGGGACCGGTCGGCTCGCGGCCTACGCCAGCGGCTTTGCGACGGCTGTGGCGGGTACGTTGAAGCTCATCTACGCGCCCGCGGGCGCCCATCTCCTGCAGGACCGCCGGCGGTTCGTCGGCGCGGTCGCAACCGGCCTCGCGCTCGCCGTCCTGTCGGTCGCGGTGTTCGGCGTCGAGACCCACCTGCGCTACTACGACGTGCTGACCTGGGGGAAGGGGTGGGGCGACTCGCGGGCGCCCTACCCGCCCGGGCTGTGGCTGCCGCCGTACTACCGGCCGTTCTACTACCTGGGTTCGACAGCCGGAATGGTGATCCGGGTCGGTCTGGCCGCCGTCATCTCCGCGCTCGCGCTGCTGTCGGTCGACGAGGGCGTCGAGAGCGAAACGTTCGCGCTCGGCGTCGCCGCCATCCCGCTGGTCGCCCCCCGCGCGTACACGCAGGACCTCGCGGTGTTCCTCCCCGTCGTCGTCGCACTCTTGGCGACCGAACTCCGGCGAGAGGACGGCCACCCCATCGTCCCCGTCGTCGGCCTGTGGCTGGCCGCCGTCCACGCCTACGGCCTCTACGCCATCGTCAACCTCCTCGGCGACTGGTTCCCGCCGTCGGCCACGCCGACGCTGAAACCCATCGCGGGCCTGCTCCAGCCGGGGCTGTGGGCGGCACTCCTCCTCGTCGGCCTCGCGATGTACCGCGTCGGCGATGCCGCCACCCTGCCGGAACGGCTCTCCGGCCGCTGACGCCCGACGCCGGGCCGGGCCCGCTCGCTGGGAGTGAGGCGTAAAGAGCGTCGAAACCATGCGCAGAATTAAATCCGAGCCCACCGCTACGTTCGGACGTGACACAGGGGACGAGGGTGTTGTACGTGCGGGGAGACGACTCCCGCAGCCAGCCGGCACGCCGTCTCGAACGGCGGGGCTTCGACCTTCGGGCGGTCGAGGACGCGGCGACCGCACTCGACGACCTCGGGTGGCCGGACTGTGTCGTCTCCGAGTACGACCTACCGGACGCCGACGGGATCGAACTCCTCCGGGCGGCCCGCGAGCGTGCGCCCGACCTCCCGTTCGTCCTCTTTACCGATCGGGGCAGCGAGGCGGTCGCAAGCGAGGCCATCGCCGCCGGCGTCACCGACTACCTTCCGAGGACGGGCGGGGAGTCGGCCGAACGTCTGGCCGACCGAATCGAGCGTTCCGCGACCGGGACGGACCGTCGAGCGGACGGTCGGTTCCGTCGGCTCCACGATGCGACCCGGGAGTTGATGGCCGAAACCGATCCGGAACGGATCGCCGAACTGACGACCGTGGCCGCCAGGGAGATCGTCGACGCGTCGGACGCCGCCGTCTATCTCGACGACGACGGCCTCGAGCTGGTCGCCGCGACCGGACCGCACGAGGGACGTACCGAGAAGCCGCCGGCGGCCGTCGAACGGACCCACCGGACCGGCGACGCGAGCCCCGGGAATGCCGGACGGGCCGGCGGCACCGACGGCGAGACGTACCTCCCGTTGGGCGACCACGGGGTGTTCGCGGTCGCGGCCTCGGGGACGGACGCCCTCGCTCCCGCCGAAATCCGGCTTGCGACCATCCTTGCGGCCAACGCCGAGGCCGCCCTCGATCGGGCGGAAAACGAAACGGCCCTGCGGCGGGAACGGGACGACCTCGCAGCCCTGTTCGAGAACATCCCCGATCCGGCGGTCGAGACGACGATGCAGGACGGCGAACCGATCGTCGAGCGTGTCAACACCGCCTTCGAGGAGGTGTTCGGCTACGACGGCGAACGGCTCCGCGGCGAGAACGTCGACGGTTACATCGTCCCGGAGGGCCAGGAGACGGAGGCCGAAGGCTACAACGAACGGGTCGAGACCGGCGAGGGCTTCTACGGTGAGGTTCGTCGCCGCACGACCGACGGCCTCCGTGATTTCATCCTGCACGTCGTCGCCCACGACGTCGGCGGTACGGAGACCCGCGGTTACGCCATCTACACGGACATCACCGAACAGAAGCAGCACCAGCGGGAGCTGGAACGGCAGAACCGCCGTATCGAGGCGCTCCACGACGTGACCAAACGGATGAAGGCCGCACCCGACCGGACGACGATCTACGACATCGTCATCGACGCCGCCGAGGAGATTCTGGCGTTCGACCTCTCGCTCATCGACGAGATAGAGGACGGCGTCCTCGTGCCCCAGGCGATCAGTTCCGGGGTCTCGCTGTCGGACTACTACGAGGAGACGCCGATCGACCGCGAGAACAACCTCGCCGCCGAGACCGCCCGGACCGGCGAGACGCGCGTCGTCGACGACCTCCGTGCCAGTCGGTACGCGCCGGCGAACTTCGAGTACCGGTCGGCGCTCAGCGTTCCGCTCGGCGACTACGGCGTCCTCCAGGCGGTCGCCACCGAGGAGGCGGCCTTCTCGACCGACGACTGCCGGCTCGCGGAGCTACTGGCCGAACACGCCGTCGTCGCAATCGATCGCCAGAAGCGCGAGCGCGAACTCGAAGAGCGGGCCGAGGAACTCGCCCGGCAGAACGAGCGCCTCGACAGGTTCGCAAGCGTCGTCAGTCACGACCTCCGGAACCCGCTGTCGGTCGCGCGCGGGCGACTCGACCTCGCGCGGGCGACCGGCGACGAGGACCACTACCGGGCCGTCGAGCGCGCCCACGAGCGAATGGACGAACTGGTCAACGGCCTGCTGACGCTGGCTCGGCGGGGCGAACTCAAGAGCGACCCGACGCCGGTCGAACTGCGAAGCGCCGCCGAACAGGCGTGGCGCACCGTCGAGACCGGCGACCTCGAGTTGGCCATCGAGGACGCCCCGACCGTCCGAGCGGACCCCGAGCGGCTCCGGCAACTGCTCGAGAACCTCTTTACCAACACCGCCGAACACGGCGACGCGGCGACGACCGTCACCGTCGGCGGGCTCGATGACGGCTTCTACGTCGCCGACGACGGCGTCGGCATTCCCGAGACCGAGCGCGAGGCCATCCTGAAATCGGGACACTCCGGCACCGACGAGGGAACCGGGCTGGGGCTGGCCATCGTCGAGACCATCGCCGAGGCCCACGACTGGACGGTGTCGGTCGTCGAGAGCGCCGACGGCGGCGCGCGCTTCGAGTTCCGCGAGGACGCCGGCGGGACGGCCGACGAGTGATCGTCGGCGGGGCGTTCAACGCGCCCGGATTTCGGGTGAACAGTTATTTATTGGACGGTAATAGACCGGGTACTGTGGCCACGCTCTCCTGGCTCCCGGTCGACCCCGTCTTCCTCGCCTACGTCCTCGCGTTCGGGGTTGCCAGCGCGGTCTGTCTCCTCGGCATCCCCCGCGCACGTCGGATCGACCACGCCGACACCCGGCGCGGTCTCGTCGCACTCCTGATTGCCAGCGGTGCCTGGGCGAGCGCCCACGTCGGCTTCCTGCTCGCGCCGACGCCGGGGCTCAAACTCGCCTTCCACTACGCCGGGCTGATAATCGGCTTCGGGACCGTCGGCCCGTGGCTGTACTTCTGTTCGGCCTACACCGGCCGGCGGCTCCACCGCTCGAGGACCCTCCGCCGGCTCGCGGGTGGCGTCTTTCTCGCCGTCGTGGCGGTGAAGCTCGCCAATCCGGTCCACGGGCTCTACTTCCGGACGGCGTTCGTCGAGACGCCGTTTCCCCACCTCACGGTCACCAACGGGCCGCTCCACTGGCTCGTGATGGGGCTTGCGTACGCGCTGTCGGCCGTCGGCTACTTCATGCTCGTCGAACTGTTCTGGCAGGTCGGCCACGAGACGCGGCCGCTCGTCGCACTGGTCGGGCTGACGGGCCTGCCGGTCGTCCTCGATTTCGCGGGCGCGACGAGTCCCCTGCTTCTGGACTTCACCTACGAGCCGCTGGGTGTGGCCGCTTTCTCGGTCGGCGTCCTCTTCGTGTATCTCGACGACTTCCAGACGATCCGGGTGGCAGGCGAGCGGGACGACCCCGTCATCGTGCTGGACGACGACGACCAGGTCCGGGACTACAACGCCGAGGCCTCGGAGCTGTTCCCGGGACTGACGGTCGACGAGCGCGTCGACGCGGTCGTCCCGGAACTGGCCGACCACCTCGACGCAGAGGAGGCGGTCGTCGACATCCAGCGGGTCGGCGGCATGCGGTACTACCAGCTCTCGACGAACCCCTTCTCCACTTCGGGGACCCGGACCGGCCGGCAGATCACGCTGACGGACATCACCGAACGCGAGCAGTACCGGACGGAGCTGGAACGGCAGAACGAGCGCCTCGAGCGGTTCGCAAGCGTCGTCAGCCACGACCTCCGGAACCCGCTCAGCGTCGCCAAGGGACGGGTCGACCTCGCGCTGGAGAGCCACGACGACGAGGACCTCGAGGCCGCCAAGTCGGCGCTGGAACGGATGGAGACGCTCGTCGAGGACCTGCTGACGCTCGCCCGCGAGGGCCAGCCCATCTCCCGGACGGACTACGTGTCCCTCGCGTCGGTCGTCGACCGAACCCGGGAGGTCGTCGACACGGGGGCGGCGACCGTCCGGGTCGAGGACAACCTCGAGTTCGAGGCCGATCCCGACCGACTCCAGCAGTTGCTGGAGAACCTGTTTCGGAACAGCGTGGAGCACGGCTCCACGAGCAGTCGGCCGTCGGCCGACGACGCCGGAAGCGAGGACGCTTCCGAGCCGTCGGTCGCTGACGCTCCCGACGACGCCGTCGAACACGGTTCGGCGGACGGGGAACGTACGGTCACCGTCCGCGTCGGTGCCCTCGACTCCGGCGAGGGGTTCTACGTCGAAGACGACGGCCCCGGCATCCCCGCCGAGGCACGCGACGACGTGTTCTCCTTCGGCTACTCGACCGAGGAGGACGGAACCGGCTTCGGTCTCGCCATCGTCAAGGAGATAGCCGAGGCCCACGGCTGGCGGGTGTCGGTCGTCGAGAGCGCCGACGGCGGCGCGCGCTTCGAGGTCACGGGTGTCGAGACGGCCCGTCGGGCGGAGGCGACCGACGGGTCGGGGTAGCCGGCGCCCCGGACCCGACGACTGATTCCGAAGCCCCTATCGTCCGGCCCGCCCGAGCGTTCGTATGCTCGACATCGGCGCACACACCTCCATCGCCGGCGGCGTCCACAACGCCGTCGAGGAACAACTCGAATACGACGGCACCTGCGGGCAGATATTCACCCACTCGCCGCAGGTGTGGCAGGACCCGAACGTCGGCGACGAGGAGGCCGAGCGCTTCCGCGAGATTTCGGTCGAGCACGATGTCGGCCCGTGGGTCGTCCACTCGTCGTACCTCGTGAACCTCTGTACCCCGAAGGACGACCTCCGGGAGAAGTCCATCGACTCGATGCAGAAGGAACTCGACGCCGCCGCGAAACTGTCGATACCCTACGTCAACGTCCACCTGGGCGCCCACACGGGCGCGGGCGTCGAGGGTGGCCTGGACAACGCCGCCTCCGCGCTGGAGGTGCTGGACGTCCCCGACGGCGTGACCGTCCTCGTCGAGTCCGACGCCGGCGGCGGCACCAAACTCGGCAGCACCTTCGAGGAACTCGCCGGCGTTCTGGAGCGGTGCTCGCTGAACCTGGACGTCTGTCTCGACACCGCCCACATGTTCGCCGCCGGCTACGACCTCTCGACGCCGGCGGGCGTCGACGAGACCTTCGCCGAGTTCGACGAGGTGGTCGGTCTCGAACACCTCGAGTGCGTCCACCTCAACGACTCCAAACACGACTGCGGCACGAACAAGGACGAACACGCCCACGTCGGCGAGGGGAAGATCGGCGACGAGGGAATGCGGGCGTTCGTCAACCACGACGCCGTCGAGGGCGTGCCCTTCGTCCTGGAGACTCCCACCGAGGACGGCAAGTCCTACGCCTGGAACGTCGAGCGCGTCCGGGAACTGTACGAGGAGTAGCGCGGGGCGACCCTCCGGTCCGCGAGGAGTAGTGCGGGGCGACCCGCCCGGTCCGGTTGGCTTTTGCCGCTCGCCGTCTTCGCTCCGCCAATGCGACGCTTCTCGGCGGACTACCTGCGGGAGACCCGCCGCGGCATGTGGGACGACGGCCGCGAGGCGCTGGCGGCGCTGGACCTCGATTCGTGCGAGCGGGTGCTGGACGTCGGGTGCGGCGAGGGGGCGCTGACCCGCGTCCTCCGCGAGGAGTGCCCCGGCGAGGTGATCGGCTGCGACCGCGACGCGGCGTTGCTGGCCGAACTCGACGGACCGACGATTCGCGGCGACGCCCACTGCCTGCCCGTCCGTGACGACGCCGTCGACCTCGTGGTCTGTCAGGCGCTGCTCATCAACCTCCCGACCCCCCGGCGGGCTGTCCGGGAGTTCTCTCGGGTGGCGAGCGCGCGGGTCGCCTGCATCGAACCGGACAACGCCGCCGTCTCGGTTCGGTCGACGGTCGACGCCGAGCGCGCGCTGGCGGCCCGCGCCCGAGAGCGGTACATCCAGGGGGTCGACACCGATGTCGGCCTCGGCGAGGGCGCTGCGGACCTCCTGCGGGCGGAGGGCCTCTCGAACGTCACGACCGAGCGGTACGACCAGACGCTCGTCGTCGAACCGCCCTACAGCGAGGCCGACGTCCGGGCGGTCGGCCGGAAGGCCAGCGCCGACGGCCTGCGCGACCGCCGGGAGACGATGGCCGGCACCGAGGAGGAACTGGACGCGCTCCGCAGCGAGTGGCGCGAGATGGGCCGGGAGGCGGTCCGGCAGTTGCAGGCCGAGGAGTACCGGCGGGAGGAGACCGTTCCCTTCTACGTGACCGTCGGCGAGGTGTGACGGTGCATGTAGGGTTGGAATTTAGCGTGGCCGACTACGAATTGTACGAATACTACGAGAGTCGCGTGTGAATACAGAGGGTGTATGCAGCAATCAAATCGATATCGATTCACTGGGCGTGTGGCATAACCGAGGAAAGTCGGGAGAGTAAGTCGAACGTCCGAGGGTACGTCGATCTCAGTCAGTTTTCCTGAATTGCATCGATAACGACTGTTCCCGCCACGATCGGGTCGATTGGCACCGAACTGCTATCGCTAATCGTGATTTCGTACTGGTCAAACACGCCGAAGCCGCTCTCGATGGTCCCAACAGCAGTGCCTTCCGCATCAGTTATCTCGAACTTGTGTCCGATCCACTGGCCCACTGGCAGAATCTTTCGACCCACAGTGAAGAGTGCGCCATGTGAGTTGATCTCGGCGAGAAGCAACTCGTCTTCAGCGTCGCGGATTCGCCAGGTATCTTGGAAGAGCGAAAAGTCGTTGTCCAGAACGACGAGTTCTTTTCCAGTCTGGCTATCGGTGAGCAGATAGTCGCCGGCGATATCCCAATTACCGCTGGCTTCGACAGTAAATAATTCAGTTCCGTCGGTGTCGAGGAAGGGGAAGGTATCGTTCCCCTCGTACATCTGGTGGGTGCAGCGGAAGATCGTGTTACCAGTGACATCCCTGGCTTCATACTCAGGTTGGAAGTTCTCGTCCGTTCCCGTCTGTTCGACGGTATACTGACTGCCAGAGAGATTGAGGGCAGTGGTCTCGTATTGTTGTGGTTCTCCCATCGTTCGGGGTGTTTTGCTAGTGACATACTTAAAGCCGGGACAAGGTTTCAATGTGAGAAATGGACAGATCTAAAGAACTGAATGGGCCAACTCCTGAAAATCATCTTGAATAAAGGTGCGCTTCAGAGCGATTACTCTCACCGACCCCAGAGGCCTACGGATACGTGACCGATTCGCGCCCTGTATACAGCAGGCCCACGATTACCTCTAACGAAATTGACGGAGTATCCTGCCCTCGACAAGCACGCTCCATCCGACAGTCGAGTCACGCCGACAGGACTGACCCCGACGGTCCGCGAGCAGTTCTACGACCGCGTCTCAGGGCGGCAGTTCCGACTCGTGTCGCAGCGAGTCGCGGTCCAGGTCCCTCGCGGCGTCGCGGCCGGCCAGCCCCATCGTGAGGTCGAAGTTCGCAACGAGGTTCTCGAGGACGTGGTGGACGCCGTCGCGGCCGCCCAGTGCCAGCCCGTAGACGAACGGCCGGCCGACGAGGCAGGCGTCGGCGCCGAGCGACAGCGCCTTGTAGATGTCCGACCCGCGGCGGATACCGGAGTCGAAGGTGATGGTCGCCTCGTCGCCCACCTCCTCGACGATCTCGGGCAGCGCCTCCAGGGCGGTGATGGAGCCGTCGACCTGCCGGCCGCCGTGGGTGGAGACGCCGACGCCGTCGGCGCCGTGCTCGACCGCGAGGCGGGCGTCCTCGGGGTGGAGGACGCCCTTGATGAGCACGGGGAGGTCGGTGTGCTCGAAGACGAACTCCAGGTCGTCCCACGTCAAAGAGGAGTCGCCGAAGATGTCGAGGAAGTGGTCGACGGCGGCCTGGGGGTCCTCCTCGGGCGGGGCCTCGAGCTGGCTGCGGAACTCGGGGTCCGAGAAGTAGTTGGCGACGCCGTGGCCCTCGAGAAAGGGGTAGTAGCCACGGTCGATGAGCCGCTCGCGCCACCCCAGCGTCGGCGCGTCGACGGTGACGACGATGGCGTCGTAGCCCGCGTCCTCGGCGCGGTCGAGGAACGAGCGGGCGATGGCCTCGTCGCTGGACCAGTAGAACTGGAACCACTTGGGGGTGTCACCCAGCGCCTCCGCGACGTCCTCCATCGAGTTGGAGGACAGCGAGGAGAGGATGAAGGGGACGTTCAGGTCGTCGCAGGCCGCCGCCGTGGCGAGTTCTCCTTCCTCGTGAACCATGCCCTGGACGCCCAAGGGCGTCACCATCACGGGGTAGTCGATCTCCTGGCCCAGCACCGTCGTCGTCAGGTCGCGCTCGGCGACGCCCTGCAGCATCCGGGGGACGATGCGCCACTCGGAGAAGTCCTGCTCGACCCGGAACGTCTCCTCGGCGCCCGCCCCGCCGTGGATGTACGCGCGGGCCTCCTCGCTCATCGCCTCGTGGGCCCGCTCGCGCAACTCCTCGTAGCTGACGGGGAATTCGGGGGTCTCGCCCTCGAACATCCCCTCGCGGTACACGCGATTGAGCTTCCGGTTGCCGAACTGCTCGGTCATGGTCGACCCGTCGTCGTGGGAGGGTATAGGGTTGGGGGAGTCGGTCGACGTGACGGTCCCGTTCCAGTCCCAGGGGTCGAGGTCGGGCCGCAAACGGGATCGGCCGCCGACGGAGGAACGCTTATCCCGGTGACAGCCCGATGAACGGGCGATGGACGACGGGGTCGACGTCGAACTGGAGGCGTGGCTCGAGAGCCGCGAACGGTTCGAGCCGCCGGGGGAGTTCGTCGAGCAGGCCAACGTCACCGACCCCTCGATCTACGAGGCGTTCGAGGAGAATTGGCCGGCCTGCTGGGAGCGCGCCGCCGACCTGCTGGACTGGGAGACCGACTACGAGGCGGTGCTCGACGACTCGGGGGCGCCGCGGTACCGCTGGTTCGTCGACGGGCGGCTCAACGCCGCCCACAACTGCATCGACCGCCACGTCGAGGCCGGACGCAAGAACCACGCGGCCATCCGGTGGGAGGGCAAGCGCGGCGAGACCGAGACCTACACCTACGGGGACCTGAAGCGGGAGACCGAGGCGTTCGGGGCCGCGCTGCGCGAGCTGGGCGTCGGCGAGGACGACGTCGTGACGCTGTACCTGCCGATGATTCCGGAGTTGCCCATCGCCATGCTCGCGTGTGCCCGCATCGGCGCGCCGCACTCGGTGGTGTTCGCCGGCTTCTCGCCCGATGCGCTTGCGACCCGGATGGACAGCGCCGACTCGCAATTTCTCGTCACCTGCGACGGCTACTACCGCCGCGGGGACGCCCTCAACCACAAGGGCAAGGCCGACCGCGCGGTCAGGCGGGTCGACCACGACGTCGAGACGGTGGTCGTCGACCGCCTCGGTGGGGGCCTGCCGCACTCGCTGGGTGACCGCCAGCACGACTACGACGCCCTCGTCACGGCCCACCGGTCGGAGACGGTCGAACCGGTCGCCCGCGACAGCGAGGACGACCTCTTCGTGATGTACACCTCGGGGACGACGGGCGAACCGAAGGCCGTCCGTCACACTACCGGGGGGTACCTCGCCCACGTCGCCTGGACCACACACGCCGTGCTGGACGTCAAGCCGGAGGACACCTACTGGTGTTCGGCCGACATCGGCTGGATCACCGGCCACTCCTACATCGTCTACGGGCCGCTCGCGCTCGGTGCGACGACCATCATCTACGAGGGGACGCCGGACTACCCCGAGAAGGACCGCATCTGGGAACTGGTCGAGCGCTACGGCGTCGACGTCTTCTACACGGCGCCGACCGCGGTCCGGGCGTTCATGAAGTGGGGTTCCGACCATCCCGAGTCCCACGACCTCTCGAGCCTGCGGCTGCTGGGGACGGTCGGGGAGCCGATCAACCCGAAGGCCTGGAAGTGGTACTACGAACACATCGGCGGCGGGTCCTGCCCGGTGGTCGACACCTGGTGGCAGGCCGAAACCGGCGGGATGATGATAACGACGCTGCCCGGTATCGGGACGATGAAGCCGGGGGCAGCGGGGCCGCCGCTGCCCGGCATCGACGCCCGCGTCGTCGACGCCGACGGCCAGGAGGTCGCTCCCGGCGAGGCTGGTTATCTCGTCGTCGAGAAGCCCTGGCCCGGCATGTTGCGCGGGCTGGCGGGTGACGACGAGCGGTTCGTCTCCGAGTACTGGGAGGACTACTCCGATCCCGAACTCGACGAGTGGGCCTACTTCGCGGGCGACGGCGCGAAGGTCGACGACGACGGCTACGTCACGCTACTGGGACGGGTCGACGACGTCATCGACGTCGCCGGGCACCGCCTGGGGACGATGGAACTGGAGTCGGCCATCGTCGGCGTCGAGGGCGTCGCCGAGGCCGCTGCGGTCGAGGCCGGCGGCGACCTGCTGGCGTACGTCAGCACCGAGCGGGAGCAGGCGGCCGACGCCGTCCTCCGGGCGACGGTCACGGAGGCCGTCGAGGCGGCCATCGGCGAGGTGGCCGTCCCCGACCACGTCGTGTTCACTCCCGAACTCCCGAAGACCCGCTCGGGGAAGATCATGCGCCGGCTGCTCGAGGACATCGCCACCGGCGAGGAACTGGGCGACATCAGTGCGCTGCGAAACCCCGAAATCGTGGGCGAACTCCGGGCGCGACTGGCCGGCGAGACGCGGTCGTACCTCGAGTCCGACGGCTGATTTCGCACCGAGTACCGAATCCGAAACGCTGCCCCGGGCGCGTCGACGGCGAAATCGGCAGTTTCCTCCCCGCTTCTCCCGCGAGGCGGCGGCCCGCTCGGGCTCGATTCCCCCGAAAGACCCAAGGTTTCGGAATACGTTACGTTCTCGAAATGGGCGGGGTACTCGACCGCGAGGCGTACGACCGGCTCCTGGCGGCCGCGACCACCGCCCGCGAACGGCTCGTGGTCCGGCTGGTCGCCGAGGCCGGCATCGCTCCCGCCGAACAGGTCCGCGTCCGGCCGGGCGACGTCGGCCGGCGGCGCTTCGACGGCGAGGTCCACCACTTCCTGTCGGTCCGAGACGGCGACGGCGAGCGCCGCCGCCGGGCCTACCTCCCCGAGGGACTCGCCCGCGAAATCGACGAGTACGCCGCGACGGCGGGGGCCGACCCCGACGCCCGGCTCGTGGACGTGACGCCGCGACGGGTCCAGATGCTCGTCGCCGAGGTCGCCGACCGGGCCGCCGCCGCGACCGGCGACGACAGTCTGGCGGGCGTCGCCAGCGACGACCTCCGGCGGTACTTCGCCCGCCGGCTGCTCGTCGAAGAGGACGTCGATCCCCGAGCAGTCCGCGCCGTCGGCGGCTGGGATCGACTTGGGGCGCTCGATTCCTACGTCGAGCCGCTCGAGGAACGGGAGATAGCGGCCGCCTTCGCCGACTCGAACGGGCGTGTCACGGCGGGGGGCGGGTCGTCCTTCGAGGACGCGACGGGCGCCGCGGTCGTCGAACTCGACGCCGACGGCCGCATCCTGGGCTGTGAGGGGGCCGTCGAGGCGCTGACGGGCAACGAGCCGGGAACGCTCGCCGGGACGCCCTTCGGCAGCCTGTTCACCGACGAGGCCCGCGAGCGCGCCCGCCCGAAGGAACTGCTCGCCGACGCCGGCCGCGACGACCTCACCGTCGAGGACTGCTGGTTCCGCCGGACGGACGGCGACCGGGTCCGGCTGTCGACGCTCGTCTGTGCCCGCCGCGATAGCGGCCGTCTCGAGGGGTTCGTCGCCGTCGTCAGCCGGGCGGAAGCCGGCGAGGGCCTGGCTGCCGGCGCCTTCCAGCGGGCCGTCGACGCTGCCGGCCAGCCCGTCTGTCTCGCCGACGCGACCGGCGAACTCCGCTACGCCAACGCCGCCTTCGAGGAGCTGACCGGCTACACCCAGGGGGAGGCGGTCGGCCGGCGCGCCGGCGACCTCCTCAGCTCCGACGAGGACGCCGACGCCTTCTACGAGGAGTTGCGCGAGACGGCGCTGGACGGCGAGGCCTGGACCGGCCAGCTGACAACGCGCCGCAAGAGCGGCGAGCGGGTCCACGTCCGACAGACAGTCGCGCCCGTCCACGACGAGGACGGCGACGTCGAGTTCTTCGTCGCCGTCAGCGCCGACGTCACCGAACGGGTCCGACGCGAGCGCGCCCTCGCGCGAAGGTGCGAGACGCTGGAGGGGCTGGAGGCGCTGGTCGCCGACATCAACGCCGCCGGCCGGGAACTCATCGAGGGGTCGACCCGCGAGGAGATCGAGGCGGCCGTCTGTGCGTCGCTGGCCGACAGCGACGCCTACGTCTCGGCGTGGGTCGGCGGCACCGACCCGGGCGACTCCCGCGTGCAGCCCCGCGAGTGGGGGATCGATCCCGCCGACGAAAGCGCTGATCCCGTCGACGTCGAGGGGTCGGCCCTGGAGACGGCCCTGGAGACGGAGACGCCGCGCGTCACGGGCGGCGAGTTCGACGAGGCCGTCGTCGGTCCGCTCGACCGAAGCACCGTCTCGGCGGCGCGGGCCGCCGGCGTCGTCCCGCTCGCCTACGGGGAGACCACCTACGGCGTCCTCGTGGTGTTCACCGACCGGGACGCGGCGTTCGGCGACCGCGAGCGGACCCTGCTCGCCGACCTGGGCGCCCGCCTCGGCCACGCCGTGACGGCCATCGAGCGCCGGAACCTCCTGCTTGCCGACACCGTCGTCGAACTGGAGTTCGGCTGTACCGACGACGGCGCCTTCCTCGTTTCGGCCACCCGCGAGCACGACTGCTCGTGTACGCTGGAGGCCGTCGTGCCCGTCGGCGAGACGACGCTCCTGTTCTACGTGACCCTCTCGGGGGCGCGGCCGGACCCGTTTCTGGACACCGCCGTCGCGGCCGACGGCGTCGCCGACGCCCGTTACATCCGGGAGTACGACGACCACTCGCTGCTGGAGTTCACCGTCGAGGGCGCCTCGCCCGCGCTGACGCTGACCGAGCTCGGCGCGACCATCCGGGCGGCGGTCGTCGACTCCGGCGAGGCGACGCTGCGGGCCGAAATCGCCCAGGAGACCGACGTCCGAAGCGTCGTCGAGGGCGTGCAGGCCTCCTTTCCCGACACCGACCTCCGCGCAAAGCAGGCCGTCGACCAGCCCGTCGAGACGGTCGCGGAGTTCCAGGACTCGCTGGCCGCCCGCCTCACCGACAAACAGCGGGCGGCGCTGCGGGCGGCGTACTTCGCCGGCTACTTCGACTGGCCCCGCGGGTCGACCGCCGAGGAGGTCGCCGACTCGATGGGCGTCTCCTCGCCGACGCTGCACAACCACCTCCGGAAGGCCGAGCGGAAGCTGCTGTCGTCGTTCTTCGAGCACACCCGTGACCACATCGGTGCCGACACGCCCCGGCCGGGCTAAACAGTTCGAACCGGGGGGCCGACGGCGTCGAGCGCGGCGTTCCGACCGCTCGGAAGCGTCGCGTCGCGGCGTCGGTTCCGGGGCGTGTCGGTGCCGCTCGACTCGAAACGAGCGGGTACCCCCGGCCCGAACGGGGTCGGTTCCACACGGTCGTTTGGCATGCTTAGATTCCCCGCTTATTAGGTGGGACGACAGTTCAACGAATGGAATGTCCGAGGAGGAAACACAACTGGAGGCTCGACTCGCCGAGCAGGAGACGTTCGAGCCTCCCACGGAGTTCGTCGAACAGGCCAACGTCTCGGACCCCTCGATCTACGAGGAGTTCGAAGAGAACTGGCCGGAGTGCTGGGAGCGCGCCGCCGACCTGCTGGACTGGGAGACCGACTACGACGAGGTACTCGTCGACGACGACGAGCCGTTCTACGAGTGGTTCACCGGTGGCGAATTGAACGCCTCGGCGAACTGCCTCGACAGACACCTCGACGAGCGCGGCGACGAACTCGCCATCCAGTGGGAGGGCGAGCTGGGCGAGACACGGGAGTACACCTACGAACAGCTCCACCGCGAGGTAAACGAGTTCGCGGCCGCGCTGCGCGAGCAGGGCGTCGAGGAGGACGACGTCGTGACGATGTACATGCCGATGATCCCCGAGTTGCCAATCGCCATGCTGGCGTGTGCCCGCATCGGCGCGCCGCACTCGGTGGTGTTCGCCGGCTTCTCGGCCGACGCGCTGGCGACCCGGATGAACTCCGCGGACTCGGAGTTCCTCGTCACCTGCGACGGCTACTACCGCCGCGGGGACGCCCTGGACCACATCTCGAAGGCCAACGAGGGGCTGGCGGGCGTCGAACACGGGACGACCACGGTGGTCGTCGACCGCCTCGGTGACGAACTGGACCACGAACTGGGTGCCGACCAACTCGACTACGACGACCTCGTCGCCGACCAGGAGGGCGCCACCGTCGAGCCGGTCACCCGCGACGCCGAGGACATGCTGTTCCTCATGTACACCTCGGGGACGACTGGCAAGCCCAAGGGCGTCAAGCACACCACCGGCGGCTACCTCTCGTACGTGTCCTGGACCTCCCACGCGGTGCTGGACGTCAAGCCCGAGGACACCTACTGGTGTGCCGCCGACATCGGCTGGATCACCGGCCACTCCTACATCGTCTACGGGCCGCTCGCGCTCGGGACGACCTCGGTGATGTACGAGGGCACGCCGGACTACCCCGAGAAGGACCGCCTGTGGGACATCGTCGAGACCTACGGCGTCAACCAGCTGTACACCGCGCCGACGGCCATCCGGGCGTTCATGAAGTGGGGCAGCGAGTACCCCGACCGGCACGACCTCTCGAGCCTGCGGCTGCTGGGGACGGTCGGGGAGCCGATCAACCCGAAGGCCTGGAAGTGGTACTACAAGCACATCGGCGACGAGTCCTGCCCGGTGGTCGACACCTGGTGGCAGACCGAGACCGGCGGGATGATGATAACGACGCTGCCGGGTATCGGGACGATGAAGCCCGGATCGGCGGGCCCGCCGCTGCCCGGCATCGACGCCCGCGTCGTCGACGCCGACGGCCAGGAGGTCGCCGCCGGCGAGGCCGGCTACGTCACCGTCAACAACCCCTGGCCCGGAATGCTCCGGACGCTGTACCGCAACGACGAGCGGTTCGTCTCCGAGTACTGGGAGGACTACTCCGATCCCGAACTCGACGAGTGGGTGTACTTCCCCGAGGACGGCGCGAAGATCGACGAGGACGGCTACATCACCATCCTCGGACGTGTCGACGACGTGATCAACGTCTCCGGGCACCGCCTGGGGACGATGGAGATCGAGTCGGCCGTCGTCGGCGTCGAGGGCGTCGCCGAGGCCGCCGCGGTCGGCGGCGACCACGAGATGAAGGGCGAGGCCGTCTACGCCTACGTCATCCTCGAGGACGGCTACGAGGAGGGCGAGGAGATGCGCGACCGGATCATCGAGGGCGTCGAGGACGCCATCGGTCCCATCGCCCGCCCGGAGAAGGTGATATTCACGCCGGAACTGCCGAAGACCCGCTCGGGGAAGATCATGCGCCGGCTGCTCGAGGACATCGCCAACGGCGACGAACTGGGTAACACCAGCACGCTCCGGAACCCTGACGTCGTCGAGGACATCGAGGCGAAGGTGCGAGGGGACTGACCGCGCACCGCTCTTTCGAACGATAGGCCACCACCGCACGAGACGACACCGATCGACCCACGAGTGAGACACATCTATGACAGACACGGACACGCACGATTCACGCGAACAGCCCGATCCGTCCGGGACCGACGAGCGCGTCGAGACGGACGGCGGGGCGGTCTCGACGGCCGCACAGGATCACGAACGGACCGACTACCTGGACTCGGAGGTGAACCTCCTGAGCCCCTCGACGCCGTTCATGCGGGACCACCTGAAGATCGTCTGGGGGACGTTCGTCGCCTGGGTGCTCGTCGTCTGGGGCCCGGTGACGGCGACCTACCTCGCCCCCGAGACGATGACGACGACGATGCCCGTCGTCGGGTTCCCGCTGCACTACTTTTTGGTCGCGGTCGGCGCGCCGACCGGGTCGCTGGTGCTGGCGGCCGTCTACGCGCGCTCCAGGGATAGACTCGACGAGAAGTACGGCATCGAGCCCGCCTCGGTCGAAAGCGAGGAAGCGACCGGCGAGGCCGCCGCCGCCGACGGGGGTGTCGAGCAGTGATCCCCCTGCAGGCCGAGGCGCTGAACATCTCGTTCAAGCTCGTTCCCGCCATCCTCGTCTTCCTGATGATGGCGTCGTTCCTCGTCATCGGCTACGTGTTCAAGGTGGCCGACACCGAGGGGATGTGGGTCGCTGGCCGCGGCATCGGCAACATCGAGAACGGGATGGCCATCGGCGCCAACTGGATGTCGGCGGCGTCGTACCTCGGACTGGCGGGGCTCGTCGCCCTGTCGGGCTTCTACGGGCTGGCGTTCATCGTCGGCTGGACGACCGGGTACTTCATCCTGCTCATCTTCCTGGCCGCCCAGATGCGCCGGTTCGGGAAGTACACCGCGCCGGACTTCGTCGGCGACCGGTTCAACTCCTCTGCGGCCCGCGCGCTGGCCGCGTTCACGACGCTTCTCATCGCGTACGTCTACTCGGTCGGGCAGGCCCGCGGCATGGGGCTCGTCGGCCAGTACGTCTTCGGACTGGACATCGTCCCGATGATCGTCGTGATGATGACCATCACCGTCGGCTACCTCGCGCTGTCGGGGATGCTGGGCGCGACGAAGAACATGGCCGTCCAGTACGTCATCCTCATCGTGGCGTTCCTCGCGGGCGTCTACGTCGTCGGCTTCACGCAGGGGTACTCGACGATACTGCCGCAGATCGAGTACGGTGCGCTCATCAACGACCTCGGGCGGGAGTTCTCCGAACCGTTCGTGAACGCGGGCTACTACGTCTGGGTCGCCACGGCCTTCTCGCTCGTCGTCGGTACCTGCGGGCTGCCGCACGTCCTCGTTCGGTTCTACACGGTCGAAAACGAGCGGACCGCCCGCTGGTCGACCGTCTCGGGGCTGTTCTTCATCTGTCTGCTGTACTGGGCCGCTCCCGCGATGGCGGCCTTCGGCGTCGACCTCTTCGCGCAGGTCAACGGCATCGGCCCCGACGCGGTGTTCAGCGGTCAGCAGGCGATGTCCGGCGCGGAGGGTGACGTCATCGTCGTGCTGGCCGCACAGTTCGCCGACCTGCCGCCGTGGTTCGTCGGACTGGTCGCTGCCGGCGGGATGGCCGCCGCCATCGCCACCACGGCGGGGCTGTTCATCACGGCCTCGTCGGCGGTCGCCCACGACATATACACGGAACTCGTCAACCCCGACGCGACCCAGCGCCAGCAGGTGCTCATCGGCCGTGCGACAATCGTCGGCATGGGCGCGCTGGTGACCGTCACCGCGTTCAACCCGCCGGCGCTCATCGGCGAACTCGTCGCCTACGCCTTCTCGCTGGCCGGGACCGTGCTGTTCCCGATGTTCTTCCTCGGCCTGTGGTGGGAGAACACGAACCGCCAGGGCGCACTGGCCGGCATGATCGTCGGCCTGCTCCTGTGGATCGCCTCGGTCGTCAACAGCGTCCTGCCGGCCTACATCGGCTTCCTCGCCGACATCGCCGGCGGCAGCGGGCAGGCGCTGGTGCCGATATACGCCCAGTACGTCCCGCCCATCGGTGCGGCGCTGGTCGGGACGCCGCTGGTCTTCCTCGTCACTATCGCCGTCTCGCTTGCGACGCCGGAGCCGCCGATGGAGACCAAGCACCTGGTGCGGCAGTGCCACAGTCCCGAGCCGATGGGACAGCAACAGACCGCCGAAGACGTCGTGACAGACGGGGGCGAGACCCCCGCCGACGACTGACCAATGTACGAAAAGATACTCGTTCCGACCGACGGGAGTGACGTCGCCGAAACCGCCGTCGAGCACGCGCTCGACCTCGCCGAGAAGTACGACGCGGAGGTGCATGCCCTCTACGTCGTCGACATCGACTCGATGAGCCTGACGCTCGGCGGCGAACAGCTAGACCGCATCGAGGCGGGACGCTTCGACGAGATGGAGGAGGTCCGCGAGGCGGCCGACCGGGCGACCGGCTACGTCGCAGACCGCGCCCGCGAGCGCGGCCTCGAGGTGGTCGAACACGTCTCCTCGGGGCGCCCCCACGAGAAGGTCGCAAGCTACGCGGAGAACAACGACATCGACCTCGTGGTGATGGGCTCGCACGGCCGCTCGGGCGTCAAGCGCGCCCTGCTGGGCAGCGTCACCGAGCGGACGCTCCGGGAGACGCACGTCCCGGTGCTGGTCGTCGACGTCCGCGGCGACTGACCGGCGGTTTCCCCTTCTAGACTGTTCGGTCCCAAGGCGCCGCTCGTCGGGTTAGTACGACCGTCGAATACGGCGCAATTTGGGTCGCGGTCCGGACGGAATCCGGCGAAGCCTCTTTGAGGGTCGTCCGAACCATCGGGCGTGCCCCGGAGGCACGGCAACCCATGACCGACGGAATCGACGGAACGGCGATTGCGGACCGTATCGTGGCGGCAGCCCGTGGCGAACTCGGGACGGACACCCGGCGCGGCGTCCTCAGGAAGTCCGCGGGGGCCGGCGCCGGACTGCTCGCGCTCGGCGCCGGCGCCGGCGGCGCGGCCGCCCAGGACGACTCCTTCGAGGACGACATCGCGGTGCTCAACTACGCGCTGACGCTCGAGCACCTCGAGGACGTCTTCTATCGGCGCGGAACCGAGGAGTTCAGCAAGGAAGACTTCCGGGAGGCCGCCTACGACGACGAGCAGGACCTGGAGCAGTACCCCTGGGACATGGAGCAGGCCTACGACCGGATGGTCACCATCGGCGAGCACGAGGCGACCCACACCGAGACGCTGACGAGCGTCATCAACGACCTCGGCGGTGATCCCGCCGGGGAACTGGAGTACGACTTCGGCTTCGAGACCGTCGCGGACTTCATCGGCATCGCGATGGTGCTGGAGAACACCGGCGTCTCCGCCTACGACGGCGCGATCAAGTTCATCGAGAGCGCCGAACTCACCCAGGCGGGCGCGACCATCGCCACCGTCGAGGCCAGACACGCGTCCTACCTCAACGACCTCAACAACGAGGACCCGTTCCCGGAGGCCTTCGACACGACCAGAAGCAGGTCCGAGGTCCTCGACGCGGCCGGCGGTTTCATCGAGTCGTAACGGTCCGCACCGGTGGACCCACACGCTTCGTCCCCTCTCCGGTGCCGTCCTGGGGCCCGCCCGGTCGGTGTCGGGGATGCTTTTATTCGCTGCCCCCGTCCAGCCGGATGTATGGCCGAAGGAGATACCCTCCTCAACGCGTTGATCGGCGGCGTCGTCTCGATAGTCCTCTCGTTCGTTCCCTTCTCGCCGGTGCTCGGCGGAGCCGTGGCCGGCTACCTCCAGGGCGGCGAGCGGGGCGGGGGGGCCCGCGTCGGCGCCTACGCGGGCGTCGTCGCCGCGATTCCCATCGCCCTGTTTCTCTTCGTCGCGGTCGCTCTCTTCGGGTTCATCGCGGTCAGCCCCGGTGGTGGCGGTGGTGGCGGTGCGGGCGTGTTCCTCGTCGTCGTCCTGGTCGTGATCGTCCTGTCGGCCCTCTACACCGTCGCGTTCAGCGCGCTCGGCGGCTGGCTCGGCAACTACGTCAAGTACGAGACGGACCTCTTCGAGTAGGCGTCCGAAAGGGAGCACAAAGGGGAAGGAGCGTGCGCCCACCCATCCTCCGGGCGTCACTCCGGCGGGGTCCGTAATGGGCTTTGTGCTCGCGTCGGTCGCGCGTCAGACGGCCGTCTGCTGGCGGTTTTTCGAGTCGACCGCTCAGTACTCGGTTCCCTTCCGCGCCCGCTGGCCGGCGTCGATCGGGTGTTTCTCCTTGCGGACGTTCGTCACCAGGTCGGCGTGTTCGACGAGGTAGTCGGGGCGCTCGTGGCTCCCCGACAGCACGAGTTCGAGGCCCTCGGGGGCGTCCTCAACGAGGGCGACGACGTCGTCGGGGTCGACCAGCCCCCGGTCGGCGGCGTACAGCACCTCGTCGAGGACGAGCATGTGCATCCCCTCGTCGGGGTCCGAATCGAGTGCGAACGGCGTCGTGAGGTCGGCGGCGTCGGCGGCCGCCACCAGGTCGCGGGCCCGTTCGAGCCCCGCCCGCGCCTCGGCGGCGTGGTCGCGCTCGTCGGTCCCGTCGTTCATCGCGTGCCAGCCGTAGTGGCCCAGGTTCTCGCAGGTCAGCCCCGGCATCGCCGCCACGGCGTTGTACTCCCCGCGGACGTCCTCGACGCTGTCGGCACCGCCTTTCATGAACTGCAGGACGTGGACCCGGAAACCGTGGCCCGCCGCCCGGAACGCCATCCCCAGCGTCGCCGTCGTCTTGCCCTTGCCGTCGCCCCACCAGACCTGCGTGAGGCCGAACGCCTCGGGTGCGGCCGGGACGATGTCGCGGGCCGCCGGCGTCCGGCCGCCGCCCGGCGTCTCTTTGTCGGTCATGCGGGTACGTAGGGAGCGGCCATCAAAATCCCTGCGGCGGGCCGCCGACCGGGAGGTTGTACCCATCCCTCCAGAGGGAACGGTATCCCACAGCAGTACTAATTACTTATTTCTATTCTAGAAAGAATACGAGGATTTAATACCGTGACTCGGAACATCAAAACGAAATGTTCCGAAAATTCTGGACGCGACGGACAGTACTGAAGACCATCGGCGCGGTCGGCGCCGCCGCGGCCGCGCCGGCCGTCTCCGCGATGCCGGCGGAGTGGACCGTCGAGGAGACGCCGACGGACGGCGACCTCCACGACGTGGCCTACACGTCGGAGGGCGCCTACGCGGTCGGCAACAACGGCGTCGTCCTCGAGCGCACCCAGGAGGGCTGGCGGAAGGTGACCGACGGCGGCGTCACCGGCGACGGCCGGGACCTCTACGGCGCCGACGTCACCGACGACGGCGACCGCCTGTGGTTCGTCGGCGCCTCCGGCGCCGTCGGCGAGTACAACGTCAGGACGGGCAACATCAACGACCACGGCTCCCCGCAGGACAACACCAACAACTTCCTCGACGTCGCCGTCACCGGCCAGGCCGGCGAGGCCAACGTCTACGTCGCCGACGGCTCCGGCATCGTCTCCTACAGTTTCGAGAACGGCGAGAGCGGCGAGTGGAACTCCGTGGGGGTCGGCCAGGGCTACGCGCTCGCGGGCATCGACTTCTACGACGTCACGTCCGGCCACGTCATCAACACGAACGGCAACGTCTTCGCCACCATCGACGGGACCTCCTTCGACAAGATCGGCATCGCCGACTCGAACGGTAGCTTCTACGGCGTCGACAGCGACGGCCCGCAGGACGTCTGGGTGGCCGCCAGCGGCGGCGTCGTCTACCGCTACGACGGCGCGTGGACGAAGACGGTCCTCGGGGACCCGACGCTGCGGGACATCGACGTCGCCGACGGAACCGGCTACGCCGTCGGCGAGAGCGGGCACGTCTTCGAGTACGCCGGCGGCGCCTGGACCGAGGAGACCACCGAGACGGGCCAGAACCTCCGGGCCGTCGACCAGGGCGACCCCAACGTCTCCGTCGGCGACTCCAGCACCGTCATCACGGACTGACGCCGCCGCGACGTCGCTTCTTTTCGGTATCGCGCGCTCACGACGGTCCACGTCCCGTGGACGGCATCCTATCGAGAGCCGCTTCCCGGGAGCGAGCGGCGGCGACCGCCCGGAGGGCCGATCACCGGGGACGCGGGCCGTCGGCCGCGCCGTCGGGACGGCCGTCGTCGACGCCGACGAACCTGTCGTAGAGCGCCAGGGCCTTCACCCCGACGTAGAACAGCGCGAGGAAACAGAGGACGAGGACGTTCGGGTCGGCCAGCGTTTCGGCCCCTAGCATCCCCGATCACCCTTCCCTTCGAGCGGTTCCTCCCGTAGTCGTCGCCGGCGTCGAGTGCGTGCCATCGACGGTCACCCGCCCGAGCCTCGCTCTCGCGGCGACAAGAGGGCTGCTATGAGGCGTACGGGCAGCCACGTAGCTCTCGGGAGCAGTACGTACCCGTTCGGCGTCGGACCTCCGTGCCAACAGTTGTCAACCGTCCGCCGCGTTCATGCCGTCGGTGGCCGAACCGCCGGACATGCCCGACGCACCGTGGCACGGGGACCCGTCCTTCTGGGAGACGCTCGAGGGGCTGATGTTCCCGCCGGAGAAGCTCGAGGCGGCCGACGAGGAACTCGACGCGCTGTGTGCGCTGGCCGGCGTCGAGGCGCCGTGTCGCGTTCTCGACGTGCCCTGCGGGGTCGGCCGCTACGCCGTCGAACTCGCCGACCGCGGCTTCGACGTGACCGGCGTCGACGCGACGGCGGCGTACCTCGACACCGCACGCCAGCGGGCCGACGAGGCCGGCGTCGACGCCGAGTTCGTCGAGGCCGACATGCGCGAGTTCGTCCGGCCGGACACCTTCGACCTCGTTGTCAACGCCTTCACCTCCTTCGGCTACTTCGAGGACCGCGACGACGACCGACGGACCGCGCGGAACTTCTACGAGTCGCTGCGCCCCGGTGGGCGGCTCGTGATGTCGCTGACGAGCAAGGAGGTGCTCGCCGGGAAGTTCCGCGAGCGCACCTGGTCCGAGCGCGACGGCACGTACCTGCTGGAGGAACACGAGGTGCGGGACGACTGGAGCTGGATCGAGAACCGCTGGGTCGTCGTCGACGACGGCGACGTCCGCGAGTTCGAGGTCTCACACCGCCTCTACTCGGCGCGGGAACTGTCCGAACTCCTCCGGGACGTGGGGTTCGACGAGGTCGAGGTCTACGGCGACCGGGAGGGCGCCGAGTACGACCAGAACGCCGAGCACCTGGTGGTCGTCGCCCGGAAGTGACCGGCCGACGCGGGGAGGGACGGGGACCGCTACGGTTCGAACACCTCGGCGGCGGCGTCCGTCGAGACGCCGTACCGGGCCTCGGTGGGTGTCGGCGGGGACTCGCCGTCGTAGCGCGCCTGGAGGCTCGCCGAAATCGCCTCGCGGACGCAGGCCCGCGCGGCGCCGCCGACCGCCGTCGCGCTGCCGGCGAAGGCCGACGGTTCGCCGGTCGGGTCACAGCCGACGGCGACCGCATCGCTCGTCGTCCCGGGGACGCCGGCGGCGTCCAGCAGCGTCGCCGCCTTCGCCTCGACGGCGGTCGCCAGCAGCCCCGCGAGGCCGCCCGAATCGAGCGCCGCCGTCGTCCCGACGAAGACGTTGACCGTGCCGGGCCGCCAGTCGGTCTCCGGGTCGGCCGGCGGCGCGTCCGCCGAGGGGTCCATCGGGAGCGCGGCGGGGTTCGACAGCCCCGCCGTCGCCACCGCGGTGACGGGGCCGCGCCGGGCACCGCGGGCGTGGCGCTGGCTGACGCCGGTCAGAAGCGTCGGGCCCGCGGGCGACTCGCCCAGCCGTTCGGCCGCGTAGGCGTCGAGGTCGGTCCGGTCGAACCCCTCCGGAACGGTGAGATTGTGGGCGGCGTCGGCGGTCCGGTAGCCGCCATCGAAGCCGTTCGAGAGCCACCGTGTCCCCGGGCGGCGCAGCGTCAGGCGGTCGTCGGTGCGGCGGTACTCGAAGGTCATCGGTCGTCGAGGACGGCCAACAGCCGGTCGGTCGATTCGCGGTCGCGGACGGCGACCCGGACGTGGCTCTCCAGCCCCCGGAACGTCGTCGCGTCCCGCAGGACGACGCCGCGCTCCCGGCAGTCCGCCAGCAGGTCGGCGGGGTCGGTGCCGACGTCACAGAGGACGAACGGTGCCTCCGAGGGCAACACCTCGAAGCCGCGCGCCGCGAGGCCCTCCCGGAGGTGGGCGCGCTCGCGGCGGACGCGACGGCGCGTCGCCTCGACGAAGGCCGAGTCCCGCATGGCGTGGGCGCCGACGGCGGCGGCGGGCCCGCCGAGCGACCACGTCGGCCGGGCGGTCCGGAGTCGATCCAGGACGTCGCCGCTGGCGGCCGCGAAGCCGGCCCGGAGCCCCGGGAGACCGAACAGTTTCGTGAGCGAGCGGGCGACGACGCAGCCCTCGCGGCCGGCCAGCGACGCGCGGTCGGTGAAGCCGAGGAACGCCTCGTCGGCGAGCAGGACCGTCCCGGCGTCGGCACAGCGGTCGGCGAACGCACGGAGAGCGTCGGCGTCCGGACAGTCACCGGTCGGGTTGTTCGGCGTACAGACCACCGCCATCGCGTACGGTTCGGGGTCGGCATCGAGCACCTCGTCGTGCGGGACGAAATCCGGGGCGCCGCCAGCCAGTTCGACCTCGCGGGCGTACTCGCCGAAGGAGGGGTACGGGACGAGGACGCCGTCGCCCGGGGAGACGGTGACGCCGATTGCCAGCCGGATGGCCGCGAGGCCGCCGGCCGTCGGGACGACGCTCTCGACGTCACAGCCGACGTAGTCGGCCGCCGCCGCCCGGAACTCGGGGTAGCCGTCGTCCGGGTACGAGCGGGCGGTGGCGAGGGCCTCCTCGTAGACCGCCCGCGTGCCGTCCGGCGTCTCGGGGTTGACGTTCGCGCTCAAATCGAGGACGGCGGGGTCGTCGCTGGAGCCGTGCGGGACCCGCCCGGCGTCGGCGACGCTATCCGGGTCCATCGGCGAGCACCTCCGCGAGTTCCGCGTCGGCGGGTCGGTTGACGTTGATCGCGAGGCGGGCGTCGTAGCTGACCCGGAGGCGTTCGTCGCCCGACCCGACGACGTTCAGCCCCGACGGGGAGAGCGGGCGGCCGTCCCGCTCGCGGGTCGCGTCGACGCTGACGCCAAGGGCCTCCTTCAGAGCCGTCGGCACGCAGACGGCGAGCGAGCCCTCGCCGTGTGCCGACAGCGCCCGGTCGACCAACTCGGCCGAGAGGAGGGGCAGGTCAGCGACGGCGGTGAGGACGGGCAGCTCGACGCGCTCGAGGGCGGCCGTCAGGTCCTCGACGTAGCCGTCGCCGCCGGCCTCGATTCGGGGAACGTGGCCCTCCAGATGGGCGGCGGTCTCGGGGACGTGCGGCGACGTCACGGCGTGGACGGCCTCGACGCCGCTGGCCTCGAGAGCGGCCAGCACCCGGTCGACCATCGGGTCGCCACCGACCGCGTAGAGGGGTTTCTCGCCGTGGTCCAGTCGGGTCCCCCGGCCGCCGCACATCAGAAGTGCGTCCACGCGACCACCCCCGCGTGCAGTGCGACGAGGCGGGCGAGTTCGTTCACCGCGCCGAAGACGTCGCCGTTGACGCCGCCCAGGGCGCCGTCGGTCCACCGGACGACGGCGACGGCCACGAGCGGTCCGGCGAGGACGGCAACCGGGGCGGCCGGCGAGAGCCCGGTCAGCAGGGCCGCGGGGACGGCGACGACGGCCGGGCCGACCAGCAGCGCGGGGTCGGCGGCCCGGGTGAACCCCGAGCCGAGACCCTCGTGGCTCGCCGACCCGACGCAGGCGACCGTCGCCATCCCGAGTTTGGCGCCCACCTCGCCGGCGACGACGATTCCCGCCGCCCGCAGCGGCGGAAGACCCGAAAGCGCCAGCCCCGCCAGCGCCAGCCCCGCGACGACGAGGGTGACGGCCACGATAGCGCCGACGCCGGTCGTCGTGTCCTTGAGTGCCTCTCGGCGGCCGTCGGCGTCGTGGACGACGGCGGCGTCGGCCAGGTCGGCGACGCCGTCCAGGTGCGTGATGCCGACGAGTGCGACCAGCACGGTCACGTACGCGAGGGCGGCGGCCTCGGCGGGCAACAGGAGGAACGGCACCGCCGCGACGGCGCCGACGAGGTAGCCGACCAGCGGGAACACCGCCGGGACCGCCTGAAAGCGGCGCCACTCCTCCTCGCCGGCCCCGACGGGGATTCGCGTGAGAAAGGCGACGCCGCCGCGGAACGCCGCCCCGATATCGGTCACAGCCACAGTACCACTCCGACGGCCGCCGCGAGTATATACGTCACGACGCCGGCACGCCGGACCGCCGCGAGCGCCGCCTCGCCGTCGGCGACCGTCGGGAGGTTCGAAATATCGTTGAGGACGTAGGCGCCGGGCTTCTCGAGGCGGACGTCGAGGGCGGCCGCTATCGTCCCCATCGGCCATCCGGCGTTGGGCGAGGCCGGTTTCCGGGCGTAGCGGCGCGCACGCCAGGGCGCATCCGGGTCCCCGGCCGCGGGACCGAGCAGGGCGGCGGTCACCCGCGCGGGAACGAACATGACCGCGTCGTCGAGTCGCGCGCTGCCCCACCCGAAGTCGCCGGGGTAGCCGAGCATCGAGTCCATCGTGTTGACGGCCTTGACGAAGGCGGCGGCCGCGGCGGCGGCCGGCAGCGAGACGAACGAGAGGAGGACGAACGCGAGCACCGGCGCGACGAGGCCGTCCGAGAGGTTCTCCGCGAGGCTCTCGACGGCGGCGCTGCGGATCAGCGCCGGTGACAGCGACCCGGGGTCGCGGCCGACGAGCGCCGGCAGAGACTCGCGTGCGGCCTCGGGGTCCGCATCGCTGTGCTCGATCACTCGCTCGCCCGCCTCGAGCAGGAGCCCGAAGCTCGAACTCGACCACAGGACGAGGCCGGCGAGGCCCGCGACGACGACGCCGGACAGCCCAGCCGTCGCCGACAGGGGGAGGTACACGAGGACTGCGGCGGCCGTCGGGAGAGCGACCGCGACGACCGCGCCGGCGAGCTTCGACGACCCCGGCGGCCGGGCGTCGACCCCCTCGACGACGCGGCCGAACAGCGCCACCGGGTGGTAGCGGGCGGGCGGTTCCCGGAACAGCCACTCCAGCGCGACGGCGAGGCCGACGGCGACGGTGACGGGCGGGACCGAGTTCACCGAGGCGCCTCCAGTTCGGCGTCGAGCGCCGACAGCGGCGTCTCGTCGATGTCGACGAACCGGCCGCCAGCGTCGACGACGCCGCCGTCGGTCGCCGGGTCGTCGCCGACGTGAGTCAACTCGGCGACGGGGACGTCGAGCCGCCTGGCGACCGTCTCGAAGGCCCGCGGGTCCGGCTTGCGCCACCCGCAGGCGACGCTCGTGACGACGCAGTCGAGAGCGTCCCGGAGGTCCGCCCGGATCAGCGCCCGGCGGGCCAACTCGGGGACGCTGCAGTTCGAACAGAGACCCACTGGCCCGTGCTCGCGGGCCGCCTCGATGGCCTCGATTGCGCCCGGTCGTCGCCGGACCTCGGGGTCGAAGGCCGCCACGACCGCCCGGCGTGCGGCGTTGTTCGGCGCGTCGACCCCGCGGGAGGCGAGCGCCGCCGAGACGTGCGCCGGCAGCGGCACCTCGGCGCCCTCGGGGGCGTCGACGTGCGTCTTCCGGTATGCCGCCTCGAAGTCCGACGGGACCGCGACGTCGCGTTCACGGAGTTCCCGTGCGACGGCCGCGGCCGGGTCGGTCGGCCGGTCGGCGTCGACGAGCGTCCCGAAGAGGTCGAAGGAGACTGCCACTGTCGCCGCCTACTGTACGGGTCGACTTGAATATCCCGGGAGCGGCGGGGTGCCGACCCTCGGGGGCCGACACCGGCGCGACCGACGCGGCCGGCGACAACCGGCGACGCCGAATTCTAGAGAGACCTGCAACCGACTTCCCACGGAAGACGCACCGACTTTGAAAAATACACTATACCGAGGTCGTCCACGGTCGGCGTACGATGCGAGAACACACGACGCGACGACGGGCGCTACAGGTTACCGGCAGCGTCGGGGCCGTCCTGGTCGCCGGCTGTACCGACTTCGGGTCGAGCGAGGACGACGGCGATTCGATGGACGACTCCAGTGACGGTGACTCCATGGACGATGAATCGATGGACGACTCCAGTGACGGTGACTCCATGGACGATGAATCGATGGACGACTCCAGTGACGGTGACTCCATGGACGATGAATCGATGGACGACTCCAGTGACGGTGACTCCATGGACAATGAATCGATGGACGACGACGGGTCCATGGAGGACGAAGGTATGGACGATGAATCGATGGACGACGGCGATTCGATGAACGAGTCGATGGACGACGGCGACTCCATGGACGATGAGGGGTAGCGGTGCTCGTGTGGCAACCTACAACAGTCTGGAGTCCATGTGTCGAACGAATGGATAGTTTCCGACGCGGGGCGGACGACGGATGAACGACTCGTCACGAACCGGCGTACTGGGCCGGCTACCTGGCGCGTGGGCGCTGCTGGTCGCAGCGTGTGCGGGCGCGGCTGGCGTCGCCGGGTCCTTCGCGGTGGCGGCGTTCACGCCGTCGTTCGTCGCCGGGCCGATAGCGGGACTGCTGGCCCGCGAGATGCCGGCGGTCGTCGTCAGGTACGCCATCACGGTGCTGGGCGACCTCGGCAGCAAACTCAACATCGTCGCGGCGCTGGCGATTTCGACGGCCGTCTTCGCCGCCGCGGCGCTGGTCGGCCTCGGCGTCGCTCGCCGGACCGACCTGCCGCCGGTGGGACCGCCGGTCGGCGGCGCACTCGCCGCTGGCGCCGCCTACGCGGTGACGGCCGTGCCGCTGCCCTCGGCGGTCGCCGGCCTCGCCGTCGGGGGCGTCCTCGCTGCCGCGGCGTTCGCCTCGCTGCCCGACCTGGAGACGGTCTCCGAGGAGCGCCGTCGCGTCCTCGGCGGCGCCGCGAGCGCGCTCGCGTTCGTCGGCGGCGGCTACCTCCTCGGTGGGCGGGGCGGCTTCACCGAGCCGTCCGGTGCCGGCGAACCGCTGGAGGTCAACAGCGTACTGCAGGCGGAGATCGACCAGCGGCTGAGCCAGGCGGAGGGTCAGTCGCTGGACGTCGAGGGGCTCGAGGCGCTCGTTTCCGAGGACTTCTACGAGGTCGACATCAACGCGACGGACCCGACCCTCGACGCCGCCGAGTGGGAGTTGACGGTCACCGGCGCCGTCGAGGAGGAGGTCAGTTACACCTACGCGGACGTCCGGGAGATGGACGCCGAGAACAGGTTCGTCAGCCTCCGGTGCGTCGGCGAGCGCCTCAACGGCCGGAAGATGGACAACGCCCTCTGGACGGGCGTGCCCATCATGGACCTCGTCGAACCGGCCGGGCCGGCCGAGGAGTGCTGCGTGATGCTCCGGGCGGCCGACGACTTCTACGAGGAGTTCCCGCTGTCGGCACTCGAGGACGGCTTCCTCGCGTTCGGGATGAACGGCGAGACGCTGCCGGCGGGCCACGGCTACCCCGCTCGCGCGCTCATCCCCGGCCACTGGGGCGAGATCAACGTCAAGTGGATCACCGAAATCGAGATCCTCGAGGAGGAGGCCGACGGCTACTGGGAGGAGCGCGGCTGGCACGGTACCGGCCCGGTCAACACCGTGGCCAAGCTCCACCTCGAAGAATCGCTCGACGACGGCCTGATTCGGGTCGGCGGCCACGCCTACGCCGGCACGCGCGGCGTGGGGTCGGTCGAGGTGTCGATCGACGGCGGCGACACCTGGACGGAGGCGGACCTCTCGGAGCCGCTGCCCGGCGACGACGTCTGGCGACAGTGGGTCCACACCTACGACCCGCCGGACGGCGAACACGAGGTGGTCGTCCGGGCCATCGAGACCGACGGAACCGTCCAGCCGTCCGACGAGACCGACGCGTTCCCGAGCGGTCCCTCGGGGTGGGTCTCCAGGACCGTCGAGCCGTGACCCTCACGTATATACCGTCACTGGTCGAATCCCGGGTGGACACTGGATGGAGAAAGCGCTCTGGTACCTGTTGGCCGGCACGCGGGGCGGGAAGAACCGGGCGCGACTCGTCCGGGCCATCGACGACCGACCGCGGAACGCGAACCAACTCAGCGAGGCGCTGGACCTCGAGTACAACACCGTCAGATACCACCTTGCAAAACTCGAAGACCACGACGTCGTCGAGACCGGCGGGGACGACTACGGCGAACTGTACTTCCTCACCGACCGATTCGACCGTCACCGCGAGGAGTTCGAGCGCATCACCGAACGGATGGAGGGCGAGTGAGCCGTGGCGAGGACCGACGTGACGACGGAGGAACGACAATGGCAATGAACACAAATCTGATGATAGCGAGCGGGCTCTCGGCGGTCAGCGTCGTGCTGTTGCTCGGGCTCATCGCCGTGTGGGTGCGCAACTACCGGACGTTCCGGACGCCGCTGACGCTGGGACTCATCGCCTTCGCGGCCGTCCTGCTCGTCGAGAACCTGCTGGCCGTCTACTTCTTCTTCAGCACTGGGATGCTCTACTCGGGTGACCCCATCGCACAGCGGGCGCTGCTGTCGCTGCGGGCGCTACAGCTGTTCGCGCTGGCCGTCCTCACCTACGTGACGATGCAGTAGGCTACAGCGCGTCCTCGACGACCGCCCGGAGGTCGGCCGCCAGCCGTTCGGTCCGGGCCGCGACGAACCACTCGCCGTCGTCGCCGGCCGCCGTCTCGTGACCGACCGACTCGACGAACAGTTCGCCCAGCAGTTGTTCCTCTGCGTCGGGGCGATAGCAGACGGCCCCGTCGATGCGGCCGCGGGCGAGCAGTCCCCAGTGGACCGTCGGACTCCAGCTTTCGAGGCGTCGCTTGCAGGTCGCCTCGACGTCGCGGTTTATCGCCTCGGAGACGGCGCTGGCCTCTGGGTCGCGCTTGACGTCGTGGCCGATGACGGACATCACCGTCGCGGCCTCGGGCGCCGGTGCCGGCGTCTCGGCGCCGTCGACGGGGGTCGCGCCGTACCGCAGCCCCCGGTCGTGACGGCAGACGTAGAGGTCGTCGGGAATGGGAACGTAGGCCGCCGCAAGCGCCGGTTCGTCCTCGACCAGCAGCGTGACCGCCGAGGCGAACGCGGGCAGTCCGGCCTCGAAGTTGTTCGTGCCGTCGAGGGGGTCGACGACCCATCGGTATCGGTCGTCGCCCGAGTGGTGGCCGGACTCCTCGGCGTCGACGGCGTGTCCCGGGAACGATTCGCACAGGACGTCCAGCATGCGCCGTTCGGCCCCGACGTCGGCGCTGGACTTCGTGTCGACCGCCGAGTGGTTCGCCTCGGAGCTACCGTCGTGGTAGACGTCGCGGAGGTACTCGCCGCCCGCAAGACAGGCGTCGACCGCCACCGACTCGGCGTCGTCGAGGAGGGTCATGGAATCGTGGCGAGGCCGGCGTCGGGCAAAGCGGTTTCGGTCCACGGGAACGTCGCGGCTCCGGGGCCGCGGATATCGACGCTGCCGTTGTTGTAAAGAACATCGAAACTGGGGGGCGATGTGGCTAAAAACAACGCCAGTCACACGACGAGGGAGCCCCGGTCAATCCAGCGGGTCGGTGCGTCCACGGACCCACTCGTCGGCGCCGTACTTCGCGTCGAGAATCTCGCCGGCGCGGTCGGTCTCGGCGTCGGTCCACTCGCCCTCCTCGGCGCCGGCCCACTCGGACAGTGCGTCCTCGAGGTCGGCGACCAGCCGCGAGCGGTGGAGGTCGTAGCCGCCGAGCGCCCCCACGCCGGTCTCGACGACGTCGTCGTGCTCGCGGAACTCGAGTGCGCCACAGACGCGCTCCTCGAACTCGTCGGCGGTGACGGGCGGGTCCTCGAAACAGCCGAGGTGGGTCTCGGCGTCGACGTCGAAGGACAGCGAGCCGTGCTGGACGATGGCGTCGCGGGTCCGGTACTGGGCGTTGCCGGCTATCTTCCGGCCGTCCGGGCCGACGAGGTCGTGGGCCGGGTCCAGTTCGCGGAGGTAGCAGGCCGGCGACCAGATTGCCTCCCGCTCGTCGTCGGCGAAGGAGACGTCGACGCCGAACGTCTCGAAGGCCTCGACGACCGGTTCGAGAAGCTGTCGGTAGCTCTCGGTGACGTCGCCGGAGAACTCCTCGGCGGGCGCGATGATTGAGTAGGCGATGTCCTCGGCCGAGCCGTGGTAGATGGCGCCGCCGCCGGTCGGCCGGCGCGTGACCGTGATGCCCATCTCCTCGCAGAACTCCCAGTCGACGACGTCGGCGTCGTTGCCGTAGCCCAGAGAGAGCGTGCTCGGGAGCCACCGGTAGAGCCGGACGGTCGCCGGACCGCCGGCGGCGACGGTCTCGGCGGCGACCTCGTCGAGCGCCATCGACACCGCGCCGTCGAGCATCTCCTCGGGGACGAGCCGCCAGTCCATACCCGGCGTTGTGCCGGCGGCGGCAAAGCGGTTGCGCTACGGCAACAGTTCGCCGTCGAGGCGGTCGACGGTCTCGTCGGCGACCGTCCGCAGGTTCACCGCGTCCTCGCGGTTGTAGGAGACGAGCGTCTCCAGGGACCCGTCGACGCCCCGTTCGTGCTCGCGCCACAGGCGGACGGCGTCCTCGCCGGAGATGTCCGGCCGGTCGCGCTCGACGCCGACCTCGGGTTCGATGGTTTTCAGCCCGCCCGTCAGCCCGGCCCGCCGGCAGGGGTACATCAGGTCGAGGTGCGGCGCGTCGACCGAGAGGTCGAACGACGTCTCGAGGAAGGGCACGTCGAAGCGGGCGCCGTTGAACGTCACCAGCAGCGGCGCGTCGAGCAACTCCCGGAGGTTCCCGCGGGTGAGGTCGTCGCCGCGGACGAGCGTCTCGGTGGTCCCGTTCCGGTGGGCGCTGACGCAGGTGACCCTGTCGCGGTCGTGGTCGAGTCCCGTCGTCTCGATGTCGAAGAAACAGGCCGACTCTCGGAAGTCCTCGTAGAGTCGCCACCGCTCGGCGGAGGGCAACTGCTCCTCGAAGAACTCCGAGTCGTCGGCCGCCAAGCGAGGGCGGGCGGTCTCGATGAACGACTCGATGCGGTCGGCGGTGGTCGACCCGCACAGCGAGGGGTCGAACTCCGACCAGGTGCGGGCGCCCCGCTCCCAGAGACGCCGCTCGGTGGTCTCGCCGACCCCCTCGACGCCGATGTAGGTGTTCTCCAGGCGCACGGATGTCCCTGCGTCGTCGGGGGACCTAAATGGCTCGCTCGCGTTCCGGTTCGTCGGCGACCGCTCCGGCGACGTCGCCGCCGCGCTTCCGTTCGACGAGACTCGACGCCGGGTCAATGCCCGACGTGAGGATGCCTGCAGATGAGGACGAACTATACGCCGCCGTGCCGAAGGCCGGGCACGGAGCAGGAACCGATGACGGACCCCGCCCAGCCGCCGTCGCCCGGCCGCCCGGCCGAACTCCTCGCGGCCGGTGACCGCGAGGGTGCGGCGGCGTGTCTGGGCCGACTCGACGACGCCGACGCCCGCAAGCGGGCGCTGCGGGAACTCCGGAACCTCGCCGAGGAGCGGCCGGAGGCCTTCGGAGACTTCGCCGGGACGCTCGCGACCTTTCTGGACGACGAAGAGCGGGCCGTCCGACTGACCACCGCCAAACTGTTCGTCGCGCTGGCCCAGTCGGTACCCGACGTCGTCCTGCCAGCCGTCGAGTCGCTCGCCGACCGACTGGCCGACGACGGGGAGTTCTACTACGTGCGGGGGCGGTGCGCCGAGGCCCTCGGCTACGTCACGCTCGAGGCCCCCGGCGCGGTCGAGGACCCGGCGGTGCTGGCCGACCTCCGGGTCGGCCTCTCGTTCGACGAACCCGAGGTCAGGGAAAAACTGGCGAAGGGCCTCGCCTGCGTCGCACTGGGCGACCCGGACCGGCTCCGGCACCTGGTCCCGTCGCTGGCCGAACACCTCGACGACGACCGCGTTCTCGTCCGGTACCACCTCTGTACGGCGCTCGCGGCCGTCGGTTGCGAGCACCCGGAGAACCTCTCGGAGGCGGCCGACCCGCTCCGGGCCCGACTGGCCGACGAGAGTCCGTACGTCCAGGGGCGGGCCGTGGAGGCCGTCGCCCTGCTCGCACGGTCGGGTGCGCCGGCCGACCCGGTGCCGGGCCTTGGCGGGGTGGCCGACGACGACGCCCCGCCGTTCTTGACCGACCGTGTGCGGTTCGCACGCGCGTCCCTCGGCGACGATACCGGGCGGACGCCGGACGGGGTCGGAACCGTCGAGTCGATTCGGCGGGGCACCGACGAGGCCGTCGCGGCGATTCGGTCGACCGACGGCGACGGCGAGTGTCCCCACTGCGGACTCGAACTACCCGACGGCGCACCGCCGATGTGTCCCCGCTGCGGGGCGCCTCACTGACTGTTTTCGGTCTGCCTAAAGTTCGGAACCGTTTTGTATTGTTAGGCGGGCCTAAAAAGTATGGCAGACGAGACACCGGAGTACGAGGGGGCGACGCGGCGCGACTGTGTGAAGTACGGCGGCGCGGTCGTCGGCGGCGGACTGTTGGCTGGCTGTACCGACCTGGGCGGGTCCGACTCGACGCCGGACGGCGAGGGGCCGACGCCCACAGGTGGGACCGACACGGCGACCGAATCCGGCGGCTCCTACACCGTCGAGATGGCGCCGGCCGGGGAGGTGGCGTTCGACGAGCCACCGGAGCGCGTCACCCACTACTTCCCCGATTACGCGGACATGGCGGTGGCGCTGGGCCACGGCGACTCGGTCCTCTCGCTGGGTCTGCCGTCGCGGTTCCACACCGACCACTACGACGAACTCGACGGCGTGGACGTCGACACGGAGTCGATTACCAAGCTGAACGGCGAGGAGGGCATCGACAAGGAGATCTTCTACGAACTGGACGGCGACGTTCACCTCATCGACCCGAGGTGGCTCGTCAACAACACCTTCTTCGGTCTCGACGAGGCCGACGTCGAGGAACTGGCCGGCAAGGTCGCCCCCTTCGTCGGGAACACGATCTTCCGGCGGACCGACGAGTGGCACACCTACCGCTACTACGACCTGTACGGTGCCTTCGAGAAGGTCGCCCGCGTCCACCAGGAACACGGGAAGTTCACCCGGCTCAAGGAGCTCCACGACGAGTTCATCGCCCGAATCCAGGCGGACCTCCCGCCCGCGGACGACCGGCCGAACGCCCTCCTGACGTTCGCCGCTCCCGACCAGCCGGAGGCGTTCTACCCCTACCGCGTCAGCGACCAGGGGACGAACAAGAAGCAGTTCCACGACCTCGGCATCACGGACGCGCTGGCCGGGACGGGCATCGAGGGTCTCTCGACGACCGACCGGGGGCAGATCGACTACGAGACGATGCTCGAGGTCGACCCCGACTCGGTACTCGTGCGCGGCCACGAGGACAAGAGCCGCGAGGAGTTCGAGGACACCGTCCTCGCATTCATGCGGAGCCACGAGACGGCCTCGGAGTTGACGGCGGTCGAGGACGGGCGGGTGTTCCGCGGTGGGCCCATCTACGCCGGGCCGCTGCACAACCTATTCCTGACCGAGCGGTACGCGAAACTGTACTTCCCCGAGGTCTACTCGGGCGACCTGTTCGACCGCGACGCGGTCGCGGACATCGTCAACGGAGGGGCCTGACGATGGCCGAGGACGCCCCCGGGACGGCCGAGGGGCCGGCTCGGCGTGACTACATCGAGTACGCCGGCGCGGTCGTCGGGGGCGGGCTGCTGACGGGCTGTACGGGCGGGCCTGACAGTCCGGGCGGGGCGAACCAGGGCGACGACCCGACGCCGACTGGGACGGTCGACGAGTCGTATTCGGTGTCGATGGAGCCAGTCGGGTCCGTCGAGTTCGAGGAAGTGCCCGAGACGTGGTTCCCGTACACCGGCGACTACGCGGACATGGGCGTCGCGCTCGGTCGGGGCGACGGCCTGGAGGCTATCGGCATCCGCCGGCGGTTCGGGGCGCACCACTACGAGGAACTTCCGGGCGTTTCGGTGGACAAGAGCGAACTCACGCAACTGTGGCAGGATGGGACCGACAAGGAGGTCTTCTACGAACTCGACGCCGACATCCACGTCGTCGACCCCGAGTTCATGATAAACCGGATCCAGTGGGACCAGGGGGATGTCGACGAGATCGGCGAGAACGTCGCGCCGTTCTTCGGCAACACGACGTTCACGCGGGTCTACGGCTGGCACGACTACGAGTACTACTCGATGTACGGGGCCTTCGAGAAGCTCGCGGAGGTCTTCGACGAGCGGGAACGCTACGAGGCGTTCGAGCAGTACCACGACGAGATACTCGCCGACGTCGAGGGGCGGCTCCCGGCCGAGACGCTCGACGTCGCTGTCCTAGTCCCGGCGGGCACCCCGCCGGAGGAGTTCTGGCCGTACCGCATCGGCTCCGGGACCCAGTCCAAACACTGGAACGACCTGAACGTCCGGGATGCGCTCGCCGAGAACGACGTCACGGACGCACAGGTGGGCGGGGGGAAGATCGACTACGAGACGCTGCTGGAAATCGACCCCGAGGTCATCGCCATTCGGCTCCCCGGCGAGATTACCCAGGAGTGGGTCGACGAGAACGTCACCGCCCACATGCGGGACCACTCCGTCGCGAGTGAACTCGCGGCCGTCCGGAACGACCGCGTCGTCTACGGCGGGATGACGTACCAGGGCCCCATCATCCACCTCTTCCAGCTCGAAACTGCCGCCCAGGGGCTGTACCCCGACGAATTCGGCGGAGAACAGCTGTTCGACCGACAGCGGGTCGCCGACATCGTCAATGGGAACATCTGAGCGGACGACCGAGTACGACGTCGTCGTCGTCGGTGGCGGGCCGGCGGGCTGTTCGACGGCTCTCTTCACGGCCCGGTACGGCCTCGACACCGCGGTGTTCGACAAGGGAAGCGCGGCCCTGCGGCGGTGTGCCTACCTGGAGAACTATCTCGGGTTCCCCGCAGGCGTCGACGTCGACGTCTTCTACGACCTGATGCACGCCCACGTCCGGGAGGCGGGCTGTGACCGCCTCGAGGAGCGGGTCGACTCGGTCGAGCGCGCGGGGGCCGACTCGAACTTCGTCGTCGAGACCGGCGCGGGGCGGGAGTACACCGCCGAGTACGTCGTCGCCGCGACGTGGTACGACGGCTCCTACCTCCGCGGGCTGGGCGTCGAGGCCATGTTCGAAGAGCAGGAGCACCACGGCGAACTCGAAGAGCGGTTCGACCCGACCTACCCCGACGACGACGGTCGGACCCCGGTCGACGGGCTCTACGTCGCCTCCCCCGCCGGCGACCGGAGCGCACAGACCATCGTCGTCGCCGGCCACGGCGCCCACGTCGCCCGGTGCCTCCTCGAGGACCGACGGCGGGAACGGGGGTACGCCGGCGAGGTCGCCCCCCACTACGACTGGCTCAGGTCCGACGCCGAGTTCTCGGGGGAGTGGGCCGACCGCGACCGCTGGCGGGAGTGGTTCGAAAACGAAATGCACGGCGGCGTCGACGAGGAGCGGTTCGTCGAACTCCGCGAGCGCTACATCGACGGCGCCTTCGAGACGCGCCGCACCGACGAGGAGGTCGAGGCGGCCGCCGAGCGGGGCGTCGAGCGACTCGTCGAGGTGCTCGGAACCGGGCGGGTGCTCGACGCCGTTGACGACGAACTGGTACTCGAACGTGCCGCCGAACTCGACGGGGCGGAGGTGAGCCGGTAGATGGCCACGGAGACGGGGTCGGACGCGGGCGCGAGCGGCTGGCGCGAGGCGTGGCTCGGCTGGTTCGACGGCTCGCTCGCGGCCCTCTGTGCCGGCAGCGTCGCAGTCGTTGTCGTCAGCGGACTCGTGCAGGTGAGCTTCGGCGCGTACTCGATGACCATCGTCGAGGCCTGGCGGGCCGTGTTCAACCCCGACGTGGTGTTCAGCTGGCAGGCCTGGGAGGCGTTCCTGCTGGGCGGGGAGGTGCCGGAGATGAACGAGCGCAGCCTCATCGTCTGGAACATCCGGCTGCCGCGCGTGTTCGTCGCCGCGCTGGTCGGCATGAACCTCGCCGTCTCGGGGGCCATCTTCCAGGCCGTCACCCGGAACGAACTCGCCAGCCCGTTCATCCTCGGTGTCTCCTCGGGGGCGGGGCTGATGATACTGCTGACGCTGGTCGTGTTCTCGGGGATGACCGCCACCATCGTGCTCCCGCTGGTTGCCGGCGCGGTGGTACTGAACGCCTCGGCGTTGCTCCCGGTCATCGCCTCCGTGGGCGGCATCGCCGCCTTCCTCGTCGTCTACGCCATCGCCTGGAAGAACGGGACCAGCCCCGTGCGGCTCGTCCTGGCCGGCGTCATCGTCGGGACGGTGTTCACCTCGCTGCAGACGGCGCTTTTTTTCTTCGCCGACAGCATCGGCGTCGTCCAGTCGGCCATCGCCTGGACGACCGGCTCGCTCACCGGCACCGACTGGGAGCAGGTGCGGATGGCGCTGCCGTGGTCCGTGGTCGCGATGGTGCTGGCGCTCGTCAGTTCCCGGCAGCTGAACGTCCTCCTGCTCGGCGAGAACACCGCCTCCTCGCTGGGGATGAACGTCGAGCGGGTCCGGTTCGCGCTGTCGGGCGTCGCGGTGCTGGCCGCCGCCGCGAGCATCGCCGTCGCCGGCATCGTCGGCTTCGTCGGCCTCATCGTCCCGCACATGGTCCGCAACGTCGTCGGCAGCGACTACCGGAAACTGGTCGTCGGCTGCCTGTTCGCCGGGCCGGCGCTGATGGTCGCCGCCGACGTGGGCGCCCGCCTGGCGCTGAGCCCCGTCCAGATACCCGTCGGCATCGTGACGGGACTCGTCGGCGGCCCGTACTTCCTCTACCTGATGCGCAGGCAGGAACGGATGGGTGAGATATGATGCCGGGAGAGCAGGCGTCCGACCCGCGGACGAACGGCCACGAACCGGCCCCCGACGCGGAGGAGGCGAGCCTCGCCGGCGAGAATCTCGTGCTCTCGTACCCGACGGGCGAGACGCCGGTCGTCGACGGGGAGACCATCGCGGCCCGGGACGGGGCGGTCACGGCACTCGTCGGGCCGAACGGCTCCGGCAAGAGCACGCTCCTGAAGGGGCTGGCCGACCAGCTCGCGCCCGACGCCGGGTCGGTCCTCCTCGACGGCCGGGAGATAGACGCCCTCGACGCGAAGGAACTGGCCCGGCGGGTGGGCCTGCTCTCA
The DNA here is from genome assembly GCF_024298905.1 of Natronomonas marina. Lineage (NCBI taxonomy): Archaea > Methanobacteriati > Methanobacteriota > Halobacteria > Halobacteriales > Natronomonadaceae > Natronomonas > Natronomonas marina. Next base: position 3,540,366 of record NZ_CP101154.1, on the reverse strand, counting down.
CAGGAGAGTACCTCGCCCGACAGCATCACGGTCGAGGACCTCGTGTACCACGGCCGGTACCCGCACCGCGGCTTCTTCGAGAGCGTCACCGCCGAGGACGAGCGGGCGGTCGACCGCGCCATCGAACTGGCGGGCTGTGGGCACCTGCGGGGCCGCGAGGTCGGACAGCTGAGCGGCGGGCAGAAACAGCTCGCCTGGATAGCGATGGTGCTCGCCCAGGACACCGACGTCCTCCTGCTGGACGAGCCGACGACGTTCCTCGACCTCCACCACCAGCTGGAGGTGATGGAGATAGTCGAGACGCTGCGGGAGGACAGCGACATCACCGTCGTCGTCGTCCTGCACGACATCGAGCAGGCGGCGCGGCTCGCCGACGAGATGGTCGCGCTCAAGGACGGCGAGATACGGGCCCGCGGGACGCCCGAGGAGGTCGTCACCGAGGAGTTGCTCGCGGAGGTGTTCGAAATCGAAGCCGAGGTGGAGTCGACGCCGCGCGGGCCGCGCATCGAGCCGTTGCGGCCCCGTCACGACCGGGAGCGCCCGACCGAACGCGTCGACCGGGGCGGCGAGCGATGAGCCGCGCCGAGACGTTCGAGACCGAACTGGATGCCTACCGGAACCGGGTGGAGCGGCCGCTCGTGCGACTGTTCCGGGGCTACGCGGCGGGCCAGCGGTGGTGGCTCCTCGTCGGAATCGTCGGCAGTGTCCTCGCGTACGGCGCCCTTCTGGTGACGCCGGTCGTGCTCGGGACGACCATCGACGCGGTGTTCAACGGCAAGGGCGCCTACACGCTGCCGCTGGTGCCGGCGGCGTGGCTTCCGACCGACCGGGCGGCGCAGTTCCGGCTGTCGGCGGCCGTCGTCGGGGTCTCGCTTTTCGGCGGCGCGGTCCTGCAGTGGGTCCGCGGCGTGGCGATGAACTTCTTCGCCCACGGCGTGATGTACAGCATTCGCGTCGACGCCTACGAGAAGATGCAGCGGCTGGACATGACCTTCTTCGACAACAAGGAGACGGGCGAGGTGATGTCCATCCTCAACAACGACACCTCGAACCTGGAGACGTTCTTCGACAACGCCCTCGGCGACAGCGTCCGCATCGTCGTCATCGTCGGCGGCATCCTCGCCGTGCTGCTGTACACGAACTACCAGCTCGCGCTGGTGACGCTGGGGGCGGTTCCGCTACTGGTCGGCTTCACCTGGTGGTTCGTCCGGCTCATCGAACCGCGGTACGCCCGTCACCGCGAGACGGTCGGCGATCTGAACACCCGCATCGAGAACGGTCTCGGTGGCATCGAACTGGTCAAGACGACCGCCACCGAGTCCTACGAGAACGAGCGCCTCCGGGGCGTCTCCCAGGACGTCTTCGACGCCCAGATGGACGTCCTGAAACTGAGCTACTTCTACCGGCCGGGGATGCAGCTCATCACCGGCGCGGCGCTGCTGGCGACGTTCGTCCTCGGCGGGCTGTGGGTGTTCTCGGGACCGCCGCTGTTCTTCTCCGGCGAGTTGACCACCGGCGATTTCGTCGTGTTCGTGCTGTTGACCCAGCGTCTGACCGGCCCGATGGCCCAGCTTTCGAACGTCGTCGACTGGTACCAGAACGCCAAGGCCTCCGGCAAGCGCATCTGCGGGCTGATGGACGTGCCCGTCCGCATCGAGGACGGGCCCGACCCCGACCCGCTGGAGGACCCGGACGGCCGCATCGAGTACGACGACGTGACCTTCGCGTACGGCGGCCCGCTCCGGGGCTCGAAGGAGTCGACCGGGGAGCGACCCGAGACCGGGGACGGCGAGGTGGTGCTCGACGGCGTGGACCTCTCGGTCGAACCGGGCGAGACGGTCGCCATCGTGGGGCCGACGGGCGCGGGCAAGTCGACCGTCGCCAAGCTCCTCCTGCGGCTGTACGACGCCACCGACGGCGCGGTCCGGGTCGACGGCCACGACGTCCGGGACGTCGGGCTGGCGGACCTCCGGTCGGCAATCGGCTACGTGAGCCAGGAGACCTTCCTCTTCGACGGCACGGTCGCCGAGAACGTCCGCTACGGTCGCTTCGACACAGACCGCGAGGAGGTGGTGGCCGCCGCCGAGGCCGCCGAGGCCCACGGCTTCGTCGAGCGACTCCCGGAGGGGTACGACACCCGCGTCGGCGAGCGGGGCGTCAAGCTCTCGGGCGGCCAGCGGCAGCGCATCGCCATCGCGCGCACGGTCCTGCAGGACCCCGAAATCCTCCTGCTCGACGAGGCGACCAGCGCCGTCGACACCGAGACGGAGTACCTCATCCAACGCTCGCTGGACCGGCTGGCCGAGGACCGGACGACGCTCGTCATCGCCCACCGCCTGTCGACGGTGAAGGACGCCGACCGCATCGTCGTGCTGGACGACGGCGAGGTGGTCGAGCGGGGCACCCACGAGGAACTGCTGGCCGCCGACGGCCTGTACGCGAACCTCTGGGGTATCCAGGCCGGCGAGGTCGACTCCCTCCCCGACGGGTTCCTCGAGCGCGCCACGGAACCGTCCGCCGACGGCCGGACCTGACCCGGTTGCGCCGAAACCGGAACTACTATTATTTTTTAGGCTAGCCTAAAAATATGACAGACGAACGGAACCCTCGGAACGGCTGGCTTCCTGCCGGCCAACGCACAGCGTCCGAACCGGGCGCCGGCGACCCGTCCCTCGGGGGGCGGGCCTCCGGCGGATCGAACCGGTGGCGACGACTGGCGGCCTGTGCCGTCGTGGTACTGTTCGGCCTCGTCGCGTTCGCGGGCGGGGCCAGCGCCAGCCACGGCGGCACCGGCAACTACACGGTCGACTTCGACGGCCCAGCGGACCACGAACCCGGAGAGAACAACGCCTCCGCGGCGCTTCTGTCGGTCAACACCGTCGACATCGGCTACCTCGAGGAGGCGGCCTTCCGGTACCCCGCCGGCGTCCCGAGCAAGTGTTACACCTCGGACGTGCGGTCGCTGGGCATCGACCGCGACGACGACGCCGGCGGCGCGACCGTCGACGAGTCGCTGTTCCAGTACGTCGCCGGCACGCAGCGCTCCACCCACGAGGTCGTGATCGAGTTCAACGACCGAAGCGACCCGCTCGGCACGTCGACCAACCTCGCGGCCGGCGACCAGTTGGTCCTCTCGGTCGCCGACTGCCTCCAGAACCCCGACGACCCCGGCTGGTACCTGATGGAGTCGATGTTCACGGGCGCCGAGAACGAATCGGAGACCTACACCTCCCACTACGTCTGGATCTGCGACTGCGAGAACGAAAGCCAGGCCCGATCCCGACTGGGTCCGCCGCCGTCCGAACCGACCCCGACCCCGACGGCAACAGCGACGCCGACGGTAACGGCGACTGCAACGTCGACCCCGACGCCGACGGCAACGCCGACACCGACGGCGATCGAGGCCGGCACCGAACGGCCTTCGACGACGACGGCAACGCCGACACCGACGGCGGCCGCGGGAGCGGACGCGGGACCGACGGCGACGCCGACCGAGGCCGCGACCGGGACGGACGGGAGCGGCGACGGGTTCGGCCCGTTCGTGGGGGTCGTGGCGCTCGCGTCCGTGGTCGCAACTGCGCTCGCGCGCCGGCGGTGGTCGCGGTGACCCGGCGGAGCAGGCGGTCGGTACTGACCGGCGTGGCCGGGGGCGCGGCGCTCTTGGCCGGTTGCGCGGAACGGGGCGGCGACGACCCTCCCCCGGGACCGGCGGACTCGACGACCGGAACGCCGACCTCGACGGTCGAGACGCCCTACACCGCCAGCATCGAGCCGGTCGGCGAGGTCACCTTCGAGTCCGTCCCCGAGCGGTGGGTCACCTACAAGATGGGGTACGCCGACGTCGCCTTCGCGCTCGGGGTCGGCGACGGGCTGGTCGGGCTCGACCGTCCCGGCAGGTACCTCACGCCGATGCGGGAACTGTTCTACGGCCAGCTCCCGGACGTACCGGTTCCGGCCGCCGACGGGGTTACCGACATCCGGGGCGGCGGCTCAATCGACGAGGAGACCTTCTACGAGATGGCCGCCGACCTCCACCTCCTCGACCCCCGGGTCCCGAAATTCTACTTCGACTGGAGCGAGGAGGACGTCGAGAGGATCAGCGAGCGGGTCGCACCCTTCTTCGGCAGTTTCGCCCGCCGGAAGCTACCGCGGGACTACCGGTTCTACTCGCTGTACGAGGTCCTCGAACGCGTGGCGCAGGTCTTCCAGCGGCGGGACCGCTACGACGCCTGGGTCGACCTCCACGCGGACGTCCAGGCCCGCATCGAGGAACGGCTGCCGCCGGCGGAGGAGCGGCCGTCCGTCGCGTTGCTGGCCGGCGGCTCCGATCCCACGAAGGGGGAGTTCTTCGCGATGGACCCGACCCGGCTCGGCTACGAGACCAAGCAGTACCGGGACCTCGGCGTCGGCAACGCCCTCGCGGAGTACACCGACGACAACCGGGGCGTGTTCACGCGCATCGACTACGAGGCGCTGCTGGAGGCCGACCCCGAACTCGTCGTCTTCCACTGGCGGCTGCAGGACGACCCCGACGCCTTCGAGTCGGAGTTCGTCGAGCCGATGCGCGAGCACCCGGTCGGCAGCGAGGTGACCGCCGTCCGGAACGGCGAGATATACCGCGGCGGCAGCGCCGAGCAGGGGCCCATCCTCTCGCTGTTCCAGACGGAACTGTTCGCCACCCAGCAGTACCCCGACCGGTTCGGCGAGTTCCCCGGCTTCGGCGAGCGGCCCGCCGACCCGCTGTTCGACCGCGAGCGCGTCGCGGCCATCGTGCGGGGGGACCTGGAATGACGGTGGGGCCGGGACGGACCGCCGCGGCCGCCCCCGGGTCGGCGGTCGAGTGGGACGCCGTCGTCGTCGGCGGCGGGGCCGCCGGCCTGTCGGCGGCGGTGTTCCTGGCGCGGTACGGCCTGGAGACGCTCGTTCTCGCTCGCGGCAAGTCGGCCATCGGCCAGTGCGCCGTCCTGGAGAACTTCCTCGGCTTCCCGGGCGGCATCACCCCCCAGCGGTTCCTCGCGCTGGGCCGGGCGCAGGTGACCCACGAGGGCGGCGTCGTCCGGGAGGAGGCCGTCGAGACGGTCGAACGGGTCGACATCGAGGAGCCGCGGACGGAGGACGGCGGCGAGGCGCCCGGGGTCGGCGGCTTCCGCGTCGAGAGCGACGAGGGCGAGTACCGGACCCGGTACGTCCTGGCGGCGACGGCCTACGACGGCGACATGTTCGCGCCGTTCGTCGACGAGATAGAGACCGGCGACGAGTTCGGCATGGCCGAAACCGACCACGGCCGGACCGCCATCGAGGGGCTCTACGGGGCCGGGTGGATGACGACCGAGACCGTCCACCAGGCGCTCGTCAACGCCGGCCACGGCGCGCGCGCGGCCGTCTCGCTGATTCGGGACGACGTCGCCGCGCGGTACTGGCCGGGCGTCGCCGACCAGTACGTCGACTGGGTGGTCCACGAGGGCCGCTACGGCGGCGACGACTGGGACGAGCACACCCGCGAGTGGTTCGAGGAGGACGTCCTCGTCGACGGTGTCGACCCCGACCTCGCCGAGACCGCGCTGGCGGAACTGAAGGCCGGCTACCTCGCCCGCGAGGTCGACGCCGACGAGCGCCGCCGCCGCGACCGGGAGGGACAGCGGCGGATGCTCGAGCAGTTCGACGACGAGGTGGTCCGGGCGTACGCCGAGGACCTGCAGGACGAGAAGTGACGACCGCGACGGACGGGTGTCGGTAGACGGCCCCGCGGCCTCGCCCGCGCCCCGACTCAGGTCACGTCGGCGTCGAGGTCGACCGTCTCGTGGGCACCCTCGTCGAGAACCGACCGGAGCCGCTCGACCGCCCGGTGGACGTCCTCGAACCCCGTGTACAGCGGCGACGGACAGACCCGGATCACGTTCGGCGGGCGGTAGTCGACCACCACGTCGCGCTCCTTCAGGGCGGCGCTGACCCGCTCGGCGTCGGGGTGCTCGACGGCGACGTGGCCGCCGCGCCGGGCCGGGTCGCGGGGCGTCCCGACCGAACACGCCGGCAGTCGCTCGTCGACGAGACCGATCAGGTAGTCGGTGAGCGCGACCGACTTCTCCCGGATGGTCCCGATGCCCGCCGCCTCGACGACGTCGAGTGCGCCCTCCAGCGGCGCCACGGCGAGCACCGGCGGCGTGCCGATCTGGTAGGCGCCGGCGTCGGCCGCCGGCGTGAACTCGAGGTTCATCTCGAACTGGGTGGCCTTCTCGTGGCCCCACCACCCCGGCAGTGCGGGCCGGCGGTCGAAGTGCCGCTCGTCGACGTACAGACCGCCGGGCGCGCCGGGACCGGCGTTGCAGTACTTGTAGTGACACCAGACGGCGAAGTCGACGCCGGCCGCCGAGAGGTCGTGGTCGACGACGCCGACGGAGTGCGCGAGGTCGAACCCCGCCAGCGCGCCGTGGTCGTGGGCCGCCTCGGTCAGTCGCTCGACGTCGAGCAACTGGCCCGACCGATACAGCACCGAGGGCATGAACAGGAGGTCGACGTCGCCGCCGAGGGCGTCGACCACGTCGGCCTCCTCGATGGTGCGGCCGTCGCGGGACTCGACGACGACGAGGTGGTCGTCGGGGTCGAGCCCCCGGCGCCGCAACTGCGCCCGGAGCGCGTAGTGGTCGGAGGGAAAGTCGAGTTCGTTGACGACGATGCGGCCGCCGTCGAGGAACGTGTCGACGAGCGCGTGGATGTTGACCGTCGTGGAGTTGGCGACGACGCATTCGCCGGCGGAGGCGCCGACCAGCCCCGCCAGCCGGTCGCCGAGCCGTTCGGCGTAGTCGAACCACGGCGGGTCGCCGTCCGTCCAGCCCTCGATGGCGAGGTCCCGCCACTCCTCGCGGACCCGTTCGAGCGTCCGCTCGGCGTCCCGCGAGACGGGCCCCAGCGAGTTGCCGTCCATGTAGCAGCCCGGGGCGTCGAAGCGGTCGGCGAAGGCCGAGAGCGGGTCGGCCTCGTCGCACTCCCGGGCGTACCCGCGGCTCGTGTCCATGGGCCGACGTGGGCTGGCGTCCACAAGTGGCTTTTTCCCGGCAGCCGAGCGGCCCGTATGGATTCCGACCTCGAGGCGGTCCTCGACGAACTCCCCGACGTCCCGCCGTGGCACGCGCTGTCCGTCGAGGGCGCAAGACGGCTCGAGGACGAACTGTTCTCGAGCGACGCCGCCCACGACTGCACCGTCCGGGCGTTCGCCATCGACGGCCCCGGCGGCGAACTACCGGTGCGGAGCTACCGGCCGGCGGCGGGACCGCTCCCGACGGTCGTCTTCTATCACGGCGGCGGCTGGACGCTCGGGACGCTCGACTCCGTCGAGGGCGTCTGCACCGAGGTGGCCGAGCGGGCCGGCTGTCTCGTCCTGTCGGTCGACTACCGGCTGGCGCCGGAACACCCCTTCCCGGCGGCCGTCGAGGACGCGTGGGCCGCTTTCGAGTGGGCCGACGACCACGCCGAGTCGCTGGGCGGCGACGGCACCGTCGCGGTCGGTGGGACGAGCGCCGGCGGGGGGCTGGCCGCCGCGACCGCACTTCGGGCGCGCGAGCGGGACCGCTCGCTGGCCGCACAACTGCTCCTCTACCCGATGCTCGACCCGGGTCTCGACACCGACTCCTGCCGGGAGCACGCCGACGCGCCGCTGCTCACCCGGGCGGACCTGGCGTGGTTCTGGGAGCAGTACCTCGACAGCGGCGCCGACCGGTACAACCCGCTGGCGGCCCCGCTGCGGGCGCCGGCCCTCGACGGGGTGGCGCCGCCGGTCGTCGCCACGGCCGGCCACGACCCGCTCCGCTCGGAGGGGGTCGCCTATGCCGACCGACTGGCGGACGCCGGCGTCGACGTCGAACACCACCACGCGCCGTCGCTGTGTCACGGCTTCTGCTCACTGACCGACCGCGTCCCGGCCGCCGACGAGGCCGTCGGGGAAACCCTCGCGGCGTTCGAGGCCCGCCTGACGTAGCCGCCGGGAGCGGCCCCCGTCTTCACGATACCCGAATTCGGAGTTCGGATCCGTTCCCCGGCGAAACCGTTCGTGTCTACGCTTCGTGCTCGACAGGGCGCCACTACCGGCAGAAACGAGTCCAGCGAGGGCGGACCGCAGGTGTCCTCGACACGGGGGTAATCGATTCGGGTTACCCGACGGGGGAAGCTATATGCGACGCCGGGCGCAACGATGTTTCCATGCCGATACAACGCCGACAGTTCATCACGGCGATAGGCGCGGGAGCACTGGCGAGCACGGCTGGCTGTGCCCAACTCGGCGGGGGCGACGGGAGTCAGCCGGGCGTCGCCGGCGAGACGCTGACCCTGACGACGACGACGAGCACCTACGACACGGGGCTGCTCGACGCGATTCACCCCGACTTCGAGGAGATGTACGGGGTCACCGTCGACCCGGTGCCCAAGGGAACCGGCGCCGCCCTCGAGACGGCCCGAAACGGGGACTCGGACATCGTGATGGTCCACGCCCGCGGTCTCGAAGACGAGTTCATGCGCAACGGCTACGGGGTCAACCGCCGGGACCTCATGTTCAACGACTTCGTCATCGTCGGGCCGGAGGACGACCCGGCGGGCATCGAGGGGATGGACTCGGCGACGGAGGCGTTGACCGCCATCGCGGAGGCGGAGGCGACCTTCGTCTCGCGGGGGGACAACTCCGGGACCCACACCAAGGAGCTCAACCTCTGGGAGGCGGCGGCGGCCGACCCCGGCGGCGACTGGTACCAGGAGACCGGCAGCGGGATGGGCGAGGCGCTGAACATCGCCAACCAGCAGGGCGCCTACACGCTCTCGGACCGCGGGACCTTCCTCTCACAGCGCTCGGAGATCGACCTCGTCATCCTGGTGCAGGGCCCCATCGAGGACGGCCCGGAGATACTCGCCAACCCCTACGGCATCATGCCGGTCAACCCCGGCGTCCACGGCAACGCCAACTACGACCTGGCGATGGCCTACGTCGGGTGGATCACGAGTCCCGACGTCCAGAGCTCCATCGCCGAGTACCAGGTCAACGGCGAACAGCTGTTCTTCCCCGAGGCGGTCTCGGAGGACCCCGACTTCCAGCAGTACGTTCCGGAAGGGTGGAGTAGCGACGGCGCCGACGAGTAGGCGTGCCGCTGGAATCGGCCCTGCTGTTGCCGGTCGTCGACCTGCCGTTCAGGGACGGCTACGTCTCGAGCATCATCTACGTCTCGCTGTACGTGAGCCTCACCGCGGTGACGCTGAGCACGCTGTTCAGCCTCTCGGTCGCCATCACGATGGCGTTCACCGACTTCCCCGGCCAGGGGCTCGTCAGGTCGGTCATCAACACCGGGATGGGCTTTCCCAGCGTGGTCGTCGGCCTGCTCGTGCTGTTCGCCGTCTCCAACCAGGGCCCGCTCGGGCCGCTGGAACTCGTCTTCACGAAGGAGGCGATGATCATGTCCCAGTTCGTGCTCGCAACGCCGCCGATTACGGCCATCAGCCTGGCGGCCATCACCGGCGTCGACGAGAACGTCCGCGACGCCGCTCACGTCCTCGGCGGGACGCGCCTGGACGTGGCGCTCGTCGTCATCAAGGAGGCGCGCTACGGCATCGCCACGGCCGTCCTTGCGGGGTTCGGCCGCGCCATCAGCGAGGTGGGTTCCGTCCTCATCGTCGGCGGCAACATCACGAGCGCCGACGGCATCTCGAAGACGCGGACGCTGACGACCGCCATCCAACTGGAGGCCCGTCAGGGACAGTACCGCACAGCGATGGTGCTGGGGGGCATCCTGCTCGCGCTCGTGTTGGCCATCAACACCGTCGTCGTCCGGTACGGGGACAGAGGGGTGCAGCGCTGATGCTCCGGGCCGTCGAGGTCTCGCAGGCCTACGGCGGCGAGTGGGTCCTCAAGGACCTCTCTATCGAGGTCGACCCCGGCGAGGTCCTCGCCGTCATCGGCCCGTCGGGGGTCGGGAAGACGACGCTGCTTCGGGTGCTGGCGCTCTCGCTGGAACCCGACGACGGCACCGTCGAGTTCGACGGCACCGACGCCTGGGCCATCGAGGAGGACGACCGCCTCTCGTTGCGCCGACGGGTCGGGATGGTCTTCCAGGCGGCGAGCCTCTTCGACGCCTCCGTCGCCCGGAACGTCGAGTACGGACTCCGGGTCCGCCGGTCGTGGGCCGACCGGCTCCGGGACGAACTCCGCGCAGTCGTCGGCTCGAACGGCACCGCCGACGCGGTCCGGGAGTCCCTGGACGTCGTCGGACTCGCCGACAGGATGGGCCAGCACGCGGGCTCGCTGTCGGGCGGGGAGGCCCAGCGGGTCGCCTTCGCTCGCGCCCTGGCCTACGACCCCGATGTCCTGTTGCTGGACGAACCCACGTCGGATCTGGATCCGCGGAACACCGCGGTCATCGAGGAGGCGATCGGGAAGGCGTGCGACCGGGGCATCGGGGTCGTGGTGGCGACGCACGACATGCACCAGGCCGAGCGCGTCGCCGACCGGGTCGCCGTACTGCTCGATGACAGTATCACCGAGGTGGCCCCGACGGAGGTGGTCTTCGAGAACCCCTCGGACGAGCGCACCCGGAAGTTCATCTCGGGGGAGTTGGTATACTGATGGCACCCGTACGGACCAGGAACGACAACCGATGACTCTCAGGAAAGGTTTCGAACCCCACCTCGCCGTCGGGGAGACGACCGTCACCGGCCGCGACGTCGAGATGCTCCGCGGCATCGACCGCCACGGGTCGATGCACGCCGCCGCCGAGGAACTGGGCCGGTCGTACCCGCACCTCCAGCGGCGCGTGGTCGAACTCGAGGAGGCCCTCGGTCAGTTGACGCGGCGGGACCGGGGCGGCAAGGACGGCGGCGGCACGCAGTTGACGCCGGCGGCCGTCGACCTCATCCAGCGCTTCGAGCGGCTACGGGTCGAACTCTCGGGCGTCACGGCCGTCCCCGAGTCGGTCGTCTCCGGGACCGTCACCGAACAGGACGGCGAACTGGCGACGGTCCGGACGCCCGCCGGCGAGGTGACCGCCCGCGTCCCGGCGGGAACGACGGACGTCGAGATAGCCGTGCGGGCCGACGCCGTCGTCCTGATGGACCCCCGCTCGGAGGGGGCCACGAGCCTCCGGAACCGGCTTCCGGGCGTCGTCAGCGACCTCACGATCGAGGCGGCGATAGCCACCGTGACGGTCGATGTCGCCGACGGTGTGACCGTCGAGTCGGTCGTGACCGAGGAGAGCGTCGAGGAACTCGACATCGAGGTGGGCCGGGAGGTGGTCGCGGCGTTCAAGACGACCGCGGCGCGGGCGATTTCGACCGACTCGTAGCGCCGCGGATTACTAATCGTGCCGGCCGTCGCCCGGGTCGTCGCCGACCGGCAACCCGGTCGCCATCAGCCGCCGAACTATCGCGACCAGCCCGTTGTCGAACCCGCGGCCGAACACGCCCTGTTCGTGCCTACGGCCGTCCACGTCGGTTTCGGTGAAGGAGCTCACGAGAATCGCCTCGCGGTCGGCCAGCAACAGCCGGCTTATCTCCGTGTCGTCGGACGGGAACGGCGACCCGCTCAACCAGTCCAGCCCCGACACGAACACCTCGACGCCCGGGAGTGCGTCCCGAATCTCGTCCCGGAGTTCCTCGTCTACTGCCCCGACGATGACGTTGACTCCGCGTTCTCGAGCCGCTCGCAACTGCCCGGCCAACTGGTCGGTGAAGATACCCTCGTGGCCGATGACGAGAATCACCTCGCTCGTCGCATCCTCGACCAGTTGCCGTGTCCGGCTCGTGAGACCCTGATCGCCCGAGAGAGCCCACACCTCGTGGGTCGCGTCCACCGTCCGGTCCTCTTCAGTCGGTTCGAGCCCGCCCAGTGCGTCCCGGAGGGTCTCCGTCCGCTCGACGTACTCCGACTGGAGGGTGTCGACGGCCTCGTCGATCGTGACGGCGCGAAACACCTGCGGGTTCGAGTGCTGCGTCTCAACGAGCCCCTTCGATTCCAGTACGCGAATCGCGTCGTAGACGCGCGTTCGGGGCACTTCGGAGGTCTCGCTGATGTCCTTGGCCGTCCCGCGCTGCCGGCGTGCGAGCGCCACGAACGATTTGGCCTCGTACTCCTTGAGCCCGAGTTGCTGGAGCAGTTCTATCGCTTGGTCCTGGTTTGAGGTGTCGTCCATTGGTCCCAACCCGACTGCAATCACCTCCTTGGTCCCCCAGGGGTTTAGTACGTCGCACCGTGATTGTAGTGTGTAACTCGAATCATCACACAACTCTGGGGAATTCCGGGGCGTACACCCCCCAGCACCCCGACCGTCCGGGGCGTTCACTCACTTAATCACAGTAATTCTATGTACGGGCAGCACGGAGAGGGAAGTGGCGTGGAGCCGCAGAACTGGTCCCAACCTCTCTGTCGCTACACGCCGAAACCACCTCACTCGGTGGTTTTCACGAGACCGGTGACGCGTCAATGACCCGCGACCCATCGGATCGGACACGGTCCACGGCGGTCGAACAACTCGAAGCGCTCGGCCTCAGTACCTACGCCGCCCGGACGTTCGTCGCGCTCGTCAGCCTCGGCGAGGGAACCGCCCAGGAGGTGAGCGAGTTGGCCGACGTGCCGCGAACGCGCGTCTACGACGCGGCCGACGAACTCCGTGGCCGCGGCCTCGTCGACGTCAAACAGTCGAGTCCCAAGCGCTACTGGGCCATCTCCACCGAGACGGCCGGCCGCCACTTCCAGCAGGAGTACGACCACCGCGTGACCGCGCTGACGGACGCCCTCGACAGGCTCGAAACCGAAACTAACACCGCGGAACAGCGGGGGGTCTGGACGGTGACCGGCCGGGACACCGTCTCCGAGCGCGTGGTCGATTTCGTCTCGACGGCCGACGACGAGGTCGTCTACATGACGGCCGAGGCGCTCCTGACCGACGACATCGCCGAGGCCCTGTCGAGTACGAATGCTCGTGGAGCGTCGATTCGGCTCGCGGAGATGTCCCAGTCCGCCGAGGACGAACTCGCCGAGGCGGTCCCCGACGCACAACTGTTCGAGTCGCTGTGGGACTGGTCGGATACGCCCGCCGGTCGTCTCCTGATGGTGGACTGGAAGAAGACCCTCGTGAGCGTGCTCGTCGACGGCAACGGTGCACACCCGCCCGAACCGCGCGACGAAACCGCCATCTGGGGGACGGGCCGGAACAACAGCCTCGTGGTCGTCCTGAAGGCGCTGTTCACCTGGCAACTCGGGAACGAGTATGAGTGAACTCATTCTGTTAACCCGAACAATCACAACAAGACTATACCGACGGGTGTCGAACCCCGCCAAACGGTATCGAGGCCTTCGAGATTCAGCAAGGAGTACACGATGAGCAACGACAGGGACGAGGATTCGGATACGACCGAACGGAACGGGAGTGTAGATGCGGGACCGACGACGGTTCGACACGACTGGACGCAGGCGGGGCGGCCAAGTGTGACCCTCGTCGAGGCGGTTGCTGCGGCGACCGGCCGGAGGACGACCGATCTGCCGCCCCTGCACGGGACCGTCGACACGGACGCACTCGATACGCTGCTCGACGGACGGTCCTCGTCAGTGACGGTCTCGTTTCGGTACGCCGGTACCGGCGTCACGGTAACATCGAACGGCAGCGTCGAAATCCGGATCGACGATCCCCCATAACCGGAGACGACGAGTAGTGTGTAGACTGCTGAGGCACACCTGACGGTTCCTCTATTCGGCCAGCCCCCGCCCGTCGTGGGAGGACTGCGGCGGTCAGGACAGCTCCGTCGGCGTCTCCTCCCGGTGGTCTTCGATCACCTCCAGCAGGGAGAGCACGTCGTCGAATCTCCGACCTCGACGCACGACTCCCCGCTCGGCATCGTAGTCGATGACGTTCGCTTCCCGTAACATCGGCAGGTGGACGTGGTGGAGACGGATACCGTCACCTCCTGCGCTCCCGTTCCCGGCCGGATCTCCCGCGTCTTTCCCTCCCAGGTGGCTCCTGAGTTGATCGACGGTCGTCCCGTCGGGCGTGTCAGTCACCCGGCGGAGGATGCTTCGTCGCTGCTGTTCGGCCAGCAACCGTAGTGCTGTCTCGGTCGATATCGGCTGTTGTACGTCGCTCATGTGTGGTCCCTCCATGCTCAGTCGGGACTCCAGCTCGCACGAACATGGATTGAATACTTCACATGGCTAGCGGATATCGGTGACGTTCACCCGAATCGTCAAAGCACACGGGAGTGCAGTGGACGAACGACTCGATTCGGGTGGGTCTCTATCCGGCGCCAGCGATTTCTATATCCCGATATGTGGTTTATCAGATAAACGACGCCGCACGCGGGGCGCTTTTGGGCGTGCACGCGCTACGTAGGGTGAGATGGTCCAGAACGTCGCCACGCAGATGGCCGAGTTGGAACCGGAGGACTTCCACCTCCTGTCGGGGCTCGAACACGGGATGCGCTTCTCGAAGTGGGTCGCGGCGGGCAAGATCCCGGAGTTCTCCCGACTCGACGAGGAGGAGGTCGACTACCGGATCGACCGCTGTATGGACCGCGGCCTCGTCGAGCGCAAGACCATCCAGTACACGGGGTATCGGCTGACGTTCGAGGGGTACGACGCCCTGGCGCTGCGGGCCTTCGCCGAGCGGGACACCGTCGAGGGCGTCGGCGCGCCGCTGGGCGTCGGCAAGGAGAGCGACGTCTACGAGGCCCGCTCGTTCGAACCGCTCGCCCTGAAGTACCACCGCGAGGGGTACACCAACTTCCGGGAGGTCCAGAAGGAGCGGGAGTACACCGCCGAGAAGGAACACCGGTCGTGGCTCTACACCGCCCGAAAGGCCGCCGAACGGGAGTACGAGGCGCTCGAGGCACTGTATCCAGACGTTGCGGTGCCCAAGCCGGTCGACCAGAACCGCCACGCCATCGTCATGGAGAAGGTCGACGGCGTCGAACTCTCGCGGGCGAAACTCGACCCGGGACAGGTGGTCGGCGTCCTGGAGTTGATTCTGGAGGAGATGGCCGCCGCCCACCGGGCCGGCTACGTCCACGCCGACATGAGCGAGTACAACGTCTTCGTCGCCAGCGATGGCGTCACGATATTCGACTGGCCCCAGGCGGTGCCGACCGACCACGAGAACAGCCGCGAACTGCTCCAGCGGGACGTCGAGAACCTGCTCGGTCACTTCGAGCGAAAGTATCCCAACGAGACCCCCGACGTCGACCGCACGGCGCTGGCGGCGGCGCTGGCGGCCGACACCTTCGACGGCGTCGCCGAGACGGCCTGAAGGCGATTCGGAGCCGTTCTCCGCCGGTTTTCCGTTCGTGACGGATCTCCTCCCGACCTGCCGGTATAAACTGTATGTCGCAATACGAAACTCGGTCGTCCGGCAGAGAGGGGCCTGCGAAAGCGGGCCTCGTCGGCAGTGGTGCTACCGCGCCCGGCCGCGAGCGCAGTGGCTTTCGAAGCGCTTAACCGATATCGCGGGGAATTCACGACAACTCGCTGGACGACGGGCACCAGCGGGCGCCTGTCTACGCAGGTCGGGATGTGATTTCCCCGCTCGGGGAAATTGAACCACGCAACGCCCGTGGTGAACACACATGGCACGAAGCTTCTACTCGCACATCCGCGAGGCGTGGAAGACGCCGAAGGAAGGAAAGCTCGCCGAACTGCAGTGGCAGCGCCAGCAGGAGTGGCGCGACCAGGGCGCCATCGAGCGAATCGAGCGCCCGACCCGGCTGGACAAGGCCCGCTCGCTCGGCTACAAGGCCAAGCAGGGCATCGTCGTCGCCCGGGTGTCTGTCCGCAAGGGCAGCGCCCGCAAGCAGCGCTTCAAGGCCGGCCGCCGCTCGAAGCGCCAGGGCGTCAACAAGATAACGCGCCGGAAGAACCTCCAGCGCATCGGCGAGGAGCGCGTCAGCCGGAAGTTCCGCAACCTGCGCGTCCTCAACAGCTACTGGGTCGGCGAGGACGGCTCCCAGAAGTGGTTCGAGGTCATCCTGCTGGACCCGGAGCACGGCGCCATCGAGAACGACGACGACCTGAACTGGATATGCGACGACAGCCAGCGCGGCCGGGCGTTCCGCGGCCGCACCTCCGCCGGCCAGCGCGGCCGCGGCCAGCAGAAGCGCGGCACGGGCACCGAGAAGACCCGCCCGAGCATCCGCGCCAACGACAAACGCGGCAAGTAGTCCGCACCCGGACGGCCTTCGTCGCTCGTTTTTTCGGAACCTACCGCCGTCGCGCGATGCCGATAGATACAACCCGGGCGGGGCTCAGACCACGGTATGGGCGAGACGCGACGGGTCGTCCTCGCGGAGGACGACGAGGACATCCGCACGCTCGTCACCCGGACGCTCGATGGCGAGTTCGAGGTCGAGGCGTTCGAGAGCGGAACCGCCTGCTGGGAACGGCTGGAGTCGGGACCGCCCCCGGACGTCCTCCTGCTCGACGTGATGCTGCCCGGAACCGACGGCCTGGACCTGTACGACCGGGTGCAGGCGGACGACCGGCTCTCGACGGTGTCCGTCGTCTTTCTCACCGGGCGCGACGAGTCGGACCTCGTGGCGGCGGTCGGCGAGGAGGTCGACTACGTCGCCAAGCCGTTCAGCCCGAGCGAACTGCGCGAGCGACTCCGGGCGCTGACCGGCTGACCCGGTGGCGGCGTGGATGGCCCCACAGGCTTTTTTCGCTCCCCCGTGTCGGTACGACCCATGTGGAACTTCCGGGTCGGCACCGTCACCGACATCCCGATACGGCTGAACGTCACCTTCCTCGTCTTTCTGCCCGTGCTGGCGTGGCTCATCAGCCGCCCGGAACAACTGGCGTTCTACGCGGGCGCCGTGGAGTGGATATCGCCGCACCCCGTCGACCTCGCCGCGCTCCAGGCCGGCAACACCCCCATCGTCCTCGGCGTCGGCGCCGCGGTCGGCCTGTTCGTCGGCGTGCTGCTGCACGAACTCGGCCACTCTTGGACGGCACGCCGGTACGGCATCACCATCACCTCCATCACGCTGTGGATATTCGGCGGCATGGCCCACATGGAGGACCTCCCGGAGGACTGGAACGTCGAGTTCTACGTCGCCCTGGCGGGTCCGGCGATGAGCCTCCTCGTCGCAGCGGTCTGCTACGGGCTCCTGTTCGTGATTCCCGCCTCGCCGGTCGTCGTCTTCGTCGTCGGCTGGCTCGCGGTCATCAACGCGACGCTTGCGGTGTTCAACATGCTCCCGGCGTTCCCGATGGACGGCGGCCGCGTCCTGCGGGCACTCCTCGCCCGGTCGCGCCCCTACGCCGACGCCACCCGGACCGCCGCGAGCGTCGGCAAGGGGATGGCCCTCCTGCTCGCGCTGGCGGCCGTCTTCTCGTTTGCGCCCATCCTGCTGCTCGTGGCGATGTTCGTCTACGTCGCCGCCGGCGCCGAGTCCCGGGCGACCGTCCTCCGGGACCTGCTCGCCGACATGATCGTCCGCGACCTGATGTCGACCGACGTCCGGGCCGTCGCGCCCGACACGACCGTCGACGAGTTCCTCGAACGCGTCGTCACCGAGCGGACGACGGCCTACCCCGTCGTGGACCGCGACACCGTGACCGGCCTCGTCGCCCTCGCGGCGGTCCGCGACGTGCCTTCCGCCGAACGGCGGTCGCGGACCGTCGCCGACCTGATGGGCGCGGCACCGCCGTCGGTGGGACCGGACGCCGACGCCTTCGACGCGCTGCGGACGATGAGCGAGGCGGGGAGCGACCGCGTGCTGGTCGTCGAGGACGGCCGGTTCGTCGGCCAAATCACGAACGCCGACTTCCTCGACGCCATCGAGGTCCTGCAGGGACTCGGCCCGGGGCACCGCATCGAGGCACCCGACGGCTACGCCTGAGTCGGCCGCGAGTTTATGGCCGAAGGCGCGGCTACCCGCCCCATGGGACACCGGACGCTCGTCGCCTACGACCGCGACGGCTACGACCTCCACTACGCCCACTGGGGCGTCGACCCCGCCGACCTCACGCCGGAGACGCCGTTCGGCGGCCCGCCCGACGACGGGACCGTCCGTGAGCGCGCCGCCGACCTGCTGGACCCGTCGGGGGGCCGCCTGACCGACGAGCGACGGACCGCGGTCGACCCGGACCCGCTTGCGACCGGCCTGACCTTCGAGGAGGCGTGTGCCCGTCTCGACCCCGTCGAACACGAGGCGCTGTACGTCGTCGACCCGGACTTCGCGGTCCGTCGCTACCTCGTCTTCGCGCTCCGGGACGACCGCGCCGGCCCGCGGACCGCCCTCGTCGGCTACGACGACGCACGCGACGCCGCCTACCTCCGGGGGTGGCTGGCCGGCGCCCGCGCGGTCCGTGCCGTCGCCGCCCCCGCTCCCGGCGCCGTCCTCGCGGCGCTGCGGTGGCTCGACCCCGGCCGCGGCACCGTCGTCTATCCCCTCGACGACGAGCGAGGCGCTTAAGCGCACGACACCGCTACCCGGGCGTGTGTCCCCCGACGACGCGACGACCGACGCCCGCACGCTCGCGGCCCCGGACGCCGAAACCGCCGCCGGGTTCGTGACCGACGGCGTCGAGGACGGCGCCCTGGTCACGCTGTTCGGGCGCTGTACCGTCGACTACGAGGGTCGGGCGGCCTCGGAACTGGGCCCGGGCGACCGCCACGTCATGCTCAAGCCCGACGGCGCGGCGCTGGTCCACACCGACGAGGGCCAGCAGCCGGTCAACTGGCAGCCCCCCGGCTGCGAGCACGGCTGTCGCGCGGCGGACGGCGAGGTGGTCGTCGAGAGCCACCGGACGACCCCCGAGGAGTCGCTGGTCGTCCGCTTCTCGGCGGTCGCCCACGCCGCCGCCTTCGACGTCTCCGACCCCGAGAGCCTGGAGGTGGTCGGCACCGAGGCCGACCTCAAGGAGCGCGTCCTCGAGGACCCGGAACTCGTCGAGGCCGGCTTCACGCCGCTGGCGACCGAGCGGGAGACGCCTGCCGGCGCCGTCGACGTCTACGGCGAGGACGACGCCGGCCGGACCGTCGTCCTCGAGTTGAAGCGGCGGCGGGTCGGTCCCGACGCCGTCGGGCAACTGAACCGCTACGTCGAGGCGCTCCAGCGGGACCTCCACGCCGACGCCGAGGTCCGCGGCGCCCTGGTCGCTCCCTCGGTCACCGAGCGCGCCGAGGCCCTGCTGGCCGAGAAGGGCCTGGAGTTCGTCCCGCTGACTCCCCGGGGCGACTAGAGCGCGGCCACGGCGACGACCAGCAGGACGACCAGAACGACCGCGAGCGCCGCGGCAGCCGCCAGTTTCGGGTTCTCCATGGCCTTCCGGTGGGGCGGCATCGCCTCGTACTCCTCGCGGAACGCGGCGGCGTTGCTCTCGTCGAAGAAGTGCTTCTCGGCGTAGAAGAACTCCGCCGTGACCGAACAGCCGGTACAGACGACCTCGCCGGTGAGTCGCTCGGTTTCGGTGTGGGCCTCGCAACTGACGCTGCCGCAGTTCTCGCAGTAGGTGTAGGTCTCCCCCTCGCCCGACGCCCCGCAGTGGACGCAGCGCCGCACCGCGTCCCGGCGAATCGCCCGCCGCGGGCCGGCGGCGTCGTACGCGAGACCGTGCTCGTACCCGCTGAGTTCGACGCTCGCCTCGACCCGGGGGACGTACAGCGGCCGCACCCGGTGCAGTTCGACGTCGTCGGGCGAGGGACGGCACTCCCGCCGGTACGTGACGTTGTTGTCACCGGTGTAGGTGACCGTCGTCTCCAGGGCCGAACACAGCGTCTCCTTGGCGGCCTCGCGGTACTCCGCCTCGGTCGCCCCGAACCGGCGGGCCTCGCCGCCGTGGCGGTCCCGCTCGCGCCCGAGGTCGACGGGATCGACGCCGACCAACTCGACGACGCCCTCCGGTGCCGGTTCCGGCCCCTCCCGGTCGGCCTCGAGGACGAGGTGGTCCCGGCGGTCGATGCGGTGGATGACGCCGACGCTCGTCTCGAAGGTGGCCCGCGTGACCGCCTCGACGTCGACGACCGGCCGGTAGACGACCGACGTCTCCGGTGCCGGGAGTTCGGCCCGCGGCGGCGCGTTGGCGACGGTCTCGAAGGCCTCGGCGACGGCAAGTGCGGGCTCGCCGACCGGCAGCGTCTCCTCGCAGAGAATCTCGATGCGGCCGTTGTAGAGGTCCATCCCGACGGCCTCGCTGAGTTCGCGGAGGTCGTCGCCGTCGACGAGTTCGACCGGGTGGGGGTCGCCGCTGTCGCGTAGTTCGTCGGCGTAGGTCTCGGCCGGGCCGGTGAACCGCCCGGAGGTGACGACCATCCCGCGGGTCGGCCCGTCGTGGTCGTAGGTCGCGGCCGCCGAGTGGGTCTTCTGGACCGTCGGCCGCGAGACGGTGTCGGTGTGCTTGCACTCGACGACGTAGGCGGCGTCGCCGTCCCGCATCGTCACGTCGCGGCCCTCGTCGGCGACCCGGGCCGCGACCGCGACGTCCTCGTAGCCGTGGGCGCGGAACAGCGACGCCACCGCGTCCTCGAACTCGTGGCCGGAGAGGTCGTCGAGCAGCGTCACTGCCGGCGTGTGGGTGGCGGCCGACAAAAACCCGACGGCGGGCGGTTACTCCGTCAGGACCAACGTGGACGGGAAGTACGTCCCGTAGAACGCGGCGTCGAAGCTGACGAGCGCGTCGGCGTCGACACTGGCTTGGGCGCCGACGAGGAAGTCCGCCGCGATGTGCTGCCGGTCGGCGAGCGACTCGCCGCAGTCGGGACAGTCGGCGGTCCGCTCGGTTCCGCAGGCGGGACACGCGAGGCCGTCGGGCCGCCGGTCCAGGTACTCGCGGAACGACTCGCCGGCGCGGAACGTCGCGTCGCTGGAAGGCGGTTCCAGCCGGATGCTGAAATCCGACAGGAACGCGTCCAGGTCGGTGGACTCCTCGAAGTGGCCGTCGGCGGCGAGTTCGGCGTAGACCACCGGCGGGACGACGAGACGGCCCTCCCGGTAGGCCTCCCGGAGGGCGGCCTCGCTCTCGTCGGCGTACTCGTCGTCGTACAGGAGCGCGAGCAACGCGTTCGTGTCCACCACCGTCGTCGTCACGAGTCCGCCTCTCCGTCGTTCTCGACTCGACGGGGGTACTCGCCGCGGAGTCGCCGCATCCGTTCGGGCATCGCCCCGTCGCCCGCCGCGCCACGATGCCGCTCGAAGGGGTCCCCGCCGGCTTCCGTCGTCGGGGCCTCCTTCCGTATCTCGTATCCCGACCCCGTCTCGACGAACGTCACCTCGTCGCCCGGTTCGATGCCGAGTTCTTCGCGTATCCGCTTGGGAATCGTCACCTGCCCCTTCGTCGTTACTCGTGGCATGGTAAGGGATTTCGAGTAATACTGGATAAGTATTACCCGGCTACTCCACGCGCTTCTGGAGCCGTGCCAGCAGGTTCAGCGCCTCCAGCGGCGTCGTGTCGGCGAGGTCGACCGCCCGCAGTTCGGCGAGCAGCTCCTCGGGCAGTTCGCCGCCGTCGGTGGAGGCGGTCGCGTCGGCGGTGGAGACGGTAGCGTCTGCCGTTCGACCCGAAGCGGGGGGGTCGTCCGGGGCCCCGGTCGTCTCCTCGCCCAGCAGGGCGTCGGCCCGCTGGACGACCCGCGGCGGGACGCCTGCCATCTCGGCCACCTCGACGCCGTAGGAGGCCGTCGCCGGTCCCTCCCGGAGGTCGTGCTCGAAGGCCACGCCGTCGGCCGTGCGGTCGGCCGAGAAGTGGTAGTTCTTCGTCCGGGGAAGTTCGGCCGCCACGTCGGTCAACTCGTGGTGGTGGGTCGCAAACAGCGTGAACGCGCCCACCTCGTCGTGGAGGTACTCGGTCGCCGCCTGTGCGATGGCGTAGCCGTCCGCCGTCGAGGTGCCGCGACCCACCTCGTCGAGGACGACCAGCGAGTCGGGACCGGCGTCCTCGAGGATGGCGGCGAGTTCGGTCATCTCGACCATGAACGTCGAGCGGCCGCCCGCGATGTCGTCGGAGGCGCCGACGCGGGTGAACACCCGGTCGACGACCGGCAACTCGGCGCGCTCGGCGGGGACGAACGACCCCATCTGTGCCATGACACAGACCAGCGCGACCTGCCGCATGTAGGTCGACTTCCCGGACATGTTCGGCCCGGTGACGACCGCCATCGGTCGGTCGGCCGGCAGGTCGGTCGGGTTCGGGACGAACGCCGCCTCGGTCCGCTCGACGACGGGGTGGCGGCCGCCATCGATGCTGATCCCCTCGCTCTCGACCGTCGGCCGGCAGTAGTCGTACCGGGCGGCGACCGTCGAGAGCGAGCAGAGGGCGTCGAGTCGGCCCACGGCGGCCGCCGTCGCCTGGATGCGCTCGGTCGCCTCGGCCACCTCCTCGCGGACCTCGCGGAACAGTTCGTACTCGAGTTCGTCGGCCCGTTCGGTCGCGCTGATGATCTCGTCCTCGCGTTCCTTCAGTTCGGGCGTGTAGAACCGTTCGGCGTTCTTCAGGGTCTGGCGCCGCTGGTAGTCGTCGGGCACCGCATCCAGGTTCGGGTTCGTCACCTCGATGTAGTAGCCGTGCACGGAGTTGTGGCCGACCTTCAGCGAGTCGACGCCCGTCCGCTCGCGCTCCCGCTGTTCGAGGTCGTCGATCCACGCTTTCCCCTCGCGTTCGGTCGCCCGCAACTCGTCCAGTCGGTCGTCGTAGCCCTCCCTGACGACGCC
Organism: Natronomonas marina; assembly: GCF_024298905.1. Classification (NCBI taxonomy): domain Archaea; kingdom Methanobacteriati; phylum Methanobacteriota; class Halobacteria; order Halobacteriales; family Natronomonadaceae; genus Natronomonas; species Natronomonas marina. The sequence continues at coordinate 3,517,707 of NZ_CP101154.1, read as the reverse complement.
GCCCTCGGTTATCTCGACTGGCGGGGAGTCGACGACAGCGCGGTCGATCAGGTCCCGCACCTCGGGGCAGTCGTCGAGGTCGTCGTGGATCGCCGAAAGCAGATCGCTGTCGTCGGTCGCCGCCGCGATACACTCCCGGAGGTCGGGCACGACCGACAGCGTCGACTCCAGGGCCCGCAGGTCGCGGGCGTCGGCCCGGCCGCGGGAGACCCGCGAGACGAGCCGTTCGAGGTCGTAGACCTCCGCCAGGAGATCCGTCGCCCGCTCGCGGTCGCCGACCCGGGCAACGAGCGCCTCGACGGCGTCCAGGCGGGCGTCGATGCGGTCGGCGTCGAGCAGCGGCCGGCGCAGCCAGTCCCGGAGCGTCCGGCCGCCCAGCGCGCTCGCCGTTTCGTCGACGGTCTCGACCAGCGCCGCCCCCTCCAGCCCGTGGACGTGTCTCGGCTCGAACACCTCCAGCGAGCGCAGCGCAACCGCGTCCAGCAGCATGTACTCGCGGGGGTCGTAGCGGGTGAGGTGGTTGATGTAGTCGAGTCGCTCGACGTCGCCGTCGGTGCTCGTCCCGCGGGCGTACTCGGCGTACGCGAGCAGCGCGCCGCAGGCCCGGATTTCGGACTCGTCGGCCAGCGACGCCGACCCGAAGTACGCCTCGACCGTCTCGCGGGCGTTCCCGAGGTCGAAGGCCGACCGCTCGTAGGGCGTCACCATGCAGTCGGCGCCGAACGGGTCGGTCGGCGCGTCGGGTCCGACGACGGCCTCGGCGGGGTCGAACCGCTCGAGTTCGGCCTCGACGGCCTCGAGGCGGTCCAGCCGTGTCGCGTAGAACTCGCCCGTCGAGACGTCGAGCAGCGCCAGCCCGTACCCCTCGGTGAGGCAGGCGACGAAGTTGTTGTCGGCGTCGGCGAGCAGTTCCGTCTCCGTCAGCGTTCCGGGCGTGACCACCCGCGTGACCGCGCGGTCGACCAGGCCCGTCGTCTCCTCGGGTTCCTGGACCTGGTCGGCGACGGCGACCCGGTAGCCCGCGTCCAGTAGCGTCTCGATGTACGACTCGGCGTTGTCGATGGGGATGCCTGCCATCGGGTACGTGCCGGTCGAGTCCTCCCGCTGGGTGAGCGTGATTTCGAGGATGCGCGCGGTCGCCTCGGCGGCCTCGCAGAACGTCTCGTAGAAGTCGCCGACCTGGAACAGCACGAGTGCGTCGTCGTAGCGCTCGCACAACTGGAGGTACTGCGACAGCATCGGTGTCAGCTCGTCGGCCTTCCCGGCCATCGCGGGCGGCGGCCCCAGCGCCTCGTCCATATCCGGGGGTGCGCCTCGGCGGTCAAATAGCCGTCGGACCGCCCGGGCGGTCACCGGCGGGCGACGGAGACCGACGGTCGCCAGTACTGTTCAGGAAAGTGGATTGCTATATCAGACTGACCCGGTAGCTTGCTAACATCTGTCAGGAGCCAGTTGCTGAATACAGTGCTCTATTGAAAATGGAAGACAGCGGCAGGATTACTCCGTAACGGTTTGAGGAAATGAGGTCGAGAAGGCGATTATGGGCGTCGCGTTGCTCGACCTCGTTGAGACAGCACTACGTGTAGCTAAACAAGCGTTGGGGAATCGAGCGGGCAAGCCCGACTCGGGCGGGCTTGCCCGCGAGGCCCACATCGTCGCGCACTGTATTCGCAAAGAAGAAGGTCACAGCTACGCCGAACTCGTTGATCGAGTGAGCCTCATGCCAGCGGTGTGTGATCGGCTCGGCATCCACCCAGACGCACCGCCTGATCCAACCACGTTCTACCACTCCTTCGACCGCTACGCGATGTACGTCTGGCGGGCGTTGCTGCGCATCTCCGCGCAGCAACACCCGCAGTCTGGTCACGCCGCATTAGACAGCACGTTCTTTGAACGGGAACAAGCCTCACAACACTACCTCCAGCGGTGTGGGCGAAGCGTCAAGACGATCAAAGCGACGACGCTGACCGATACAGAATCGTTGGCGGTGCTGGATGTCCACTGTTGTATCGAGCGTGAACACGATACAAGGGCTGGCCCGCGGGTCGTCCGCCGGAACGCGGACGACCTGCGGGCCGTCGCCGCCGATAACGGCTTCCAAGACTGGCACACTGAGTACGAGGTCGCTGCACTGGACATCGACTACCTCGTTCACTACCGCGGTTCAACAGCGAAGGCAACTGCGAATAACGCACTCATCCGGGCAAAGGGCTACACGCAGCGATGGATGGCAGAAACGTCCTACTCGACGGTCAAGCGAACACAGGACTCCGCCCTGCGTTCGCGGTTCTGGTACCGACAGTTCCGTGAGATCGTTCTCTTGTTCGCTCTCAACAACCTCAAGAAGCTCGCCAAAACGTTATGATCCTACTGCCGTACCGCATTTTCAATAGAGCAGAATACAGAGGGATAAGTTCAGCACCCACCACCGATTATTCCTGGGAAGTCGCTTCTGAGGATGCAACGTAGCGTTGTGTCGCGTAGAATCCGACGGCATAGATTCCGAATGCAAACGGTCCGATGGCGAAGATACCGACTGAAAAAATCCCGACCGCAAAGACACCTGCGGAGAAGATTCCGACCGAGAAGATGCCTGCAGAGAGCACACCAAGACTGAAATTCCCCGCTGCGAGGAATCCGAAGGCCGATTGTCCAGCCGAAAGCACTTCGTATCCTGCGACAGTCTCGATCCCGGCCAGCGTCAACACCAACGCAATTGCCAACAAACCAAGCGCAACAATACCACCTGAGTTTTGCCAATCTACGTTCATATACGACAATTTATCGGGCTTATGAATATAGGTGTGGGGGCGAGTGCGGGAGATCAATCGGGAGAACTTATACTGCATACGCGCCCTCTATTCAGCAGCGCTCCGTGAACATCAACGCAATCCGGTAGAATCTACGGCGGTACGTTCGCACGCCGGGTCTCACGGCTATCCCGGGTAGGTAATCGGGTGAAAACGAAGCGAAACCGAACGTCGGAGGTTCAGGCGCGGGTCGCGTTGTAGGTCACGCGCACCTGGTAGCTGACCGAGACCTCGCCGGTCTCGACGGACGTGTCGGCACCGCCGGCGTCGGCCGCGCGGGGAGCGGCCGACTCGTAGGCGACGGGGCGGTACTGCTGCTGGGAGGCGTCGACGCGGGCGACGCTCGTCACCTGCAGGTCGCCGTTGTCGGCGATGGTGACGGCCTGCGCTCGCGCGTCGTCCATCGCGTTCTCGATTGCCCGCTCGCGGAGTTCGGTGCGGCGCTCCTCCGAGAGGGTGAACCGGACGACCTGGATTTCGGCGCCGGCGTTCGCGGCGGCGTCGACGACGTCACCCGCCTTCTGGGGGTCGTCGAGTGTGACGACGAAGCCGTGGATGCCCCGGTAGTCGGGGGTCTCGCCGCCCTCCTCGGGCGGCCGTCGGTACTCCTGGATGCGGTACTCCTCGGTCTCGTAGTTGCTCTCGTTGACGCCGGCGGCGGCCAGTTCCGAACGGAGCGCGTCGGCGTTCGCCGAGAGGTTGTCCCGGACGGCGCCGGGGTCGTCGCCCGCGGCGGTCGCGGCGACCCTGACGACGGCCTCGTCGGGGGCGGCGTCGGCGTCGCCGGTCGCGTCGACGGAGATGGTCCGGTCGGCGTTCGCGTCGGGGTCCTGGGCGCCGGTCGGCGCCACCAGGGCGGCCCCGGCCAGCGTCGCGGCCAGCAGCGCCGCGACGACGACCAGGATGGGGAGTCTGTCTCGCTGCATACGTGACGGTGGACGACCGGATAGCGCTTATAAACGACGTAAGCTCAAACGGCCGTTTGAGCCTACCCGCTCCGCTCGATTTCGAGGTAGAGCACGTCGACGGTGACGTTCACTTCGTGGCGGGCCGCGAGGCGCTGCTCGATGGGGTCGGCTAGCCCGGGACGGGGGGCGTCGGGCGGGACGCCGACGGTGACGGTGACGTTCCGCGGCTGCCGGAAGAGCACCCGCTGGGCCTCGTTGCTGACCTCGATTTCGATGAGTTCGTACGCCTGGTAGGCCGAGCCGTTCAACTCGGCGACGACCGCGCCGCGTATCTCCTGTTCGGTCTGGGCCGTCCGGTAGGAGTCGTAGGTGACGCCGCCGAGGAACAGCGACAGCACCGCGATGGCGGCCACGAGGACGGCCACTCGCTTGAGCGTCGCCACGCGGGCTTCGTCCTGCCGGAAGAACTGCTCCGGGCGGTACCCCGAGTACCACAGGACGACCAGGGCGGCGAGGTTGATCGAGAGGACGTTCACCGCGACGAGGACGACCGACCCGAGCGCCAGCGCCGGTTCGCCGTAGGCGATGCCGATACCGACCGTCGCGGCCGGCGGGATGAGCGCCACGGCTATCATGACGCCGACCAGCGCCGTCGAGACGCCCGTCGTGAGGCTGATTGCGCCGGCGACGCCCGCGCCGATGGCGACCGCGAGCGACAGGAAGTTCGGCGAGAGCCGTTCCTCGACCTCCGACAGCGCCAGCGGGTCAAGCCCCGGCGGGACGAGGTTCGTCGCCTGCACGAGGATGGCGAAGGCCGTCGCCGCGGCAACGGCGAGCGTGACGCCGAGCGCCTGCAGGACGACCCCGCGGCGGAACATCTCGGCGTCGTCGACGACGCTGCCGACCGCCGCCGACATCGCGGGCCCGATGAGCGGCGCGATGACCATCGACCCGACCACGGTCGCCGGCGAGTCCAGCAGGAGACCGGCCGTCGCGATGACCGCCGACACCACCGTCATCACGAGGTACGTCGGCAGCGACGGCGCGAGGTCGTTGGCACGGGCCTCCAGTTCCTGGCGGGCGATGCGCTCCTCGCTCTCCTCGCGCTCGGCGTACTCCTCCTGGAGCGCCTCGAACTTCTCGGAGGCGACCGTCTCCGCGCTCACGACGACGGTGTAGGCCTCCCGTTCGAGGCCGGCCTCCCGGAGGGCCTCCAGTATCGGCTCGACGGCGTTGGTCGGCAGCGGGAAGTACGCGACCGCGGTGTACTCCCGGCCGCTCGTCTCGTCGGTGACGACGTAGTCGATGCCCTCCTCGTCGAGGAGGTCCAGTACCGCCTCCCGCTTGCCGGCGGGGATGGTCACCTGAACGAGTCGCACGCCCGAGGGTCGAACCCCGCACCGATAACGCTACCGACCGGCGACGGGACCGGTCGCCTTATCAGCGCCAGCGGCCAACCGACGGTATGTTCGACACGCGCCCGGACCGCGACGCCGAAATCGTGCTGGTCGGGCGGTCCAACGTCGGGAAGTCGACGTTGATGCGCGAGATCACCGGCCACGACTCGTTTGCGACCGGCGGCAGCCCCGGCGTCACGACGGAACCGAACCACTTCGACTGGGCCGCCGAGGATTTCGTCGTCACCGACCTGCCCGGCTTCGGCTTCATGGCCGGCGTCCCCGAGGACGTCCGCGAGCGCATCAAGACCGACGTCGTCCGCTACGTCGAGGAGTACGCCGAGAACATCCTCGTCGGCATCCTCGTCGTCGACGGGAAGGCCGCCGTCGACATCATCGACCGCCACTCCGGCCCCGACGAAATCCCCCACGACGTCGAGATGTTCGGCTTCCTGCAGGAGGTCGGGGTGCCGGCCGTCGTCGCCGTCAACAAGATGGACAAGGTCGACGACCGCGACGAGCGCCTGAACGAACTCGCCGAGCGCCTCGGTCTCTACCCGCCCTGGCAGCAGTTCGACCACGTTCTGGCGCCCGTCTCCGCGAAACGCGGCAGTATCGACCCGCTGAACGAGGCCGTCCGACACCACCTCCACGAGCAGCAGCGGGACGACCTGTTCAAGTTCTTCTGAACCCACTCTCGAACGCGCCGACGGCGTGGCCACTGGCGGTCGAGTCGAGCGGTGGCTCGGATGAATCCCTCATCACAAGGGGCTCAGCGGGGGTAATCGCTCGTCATCGCCACCATCGGTTCTCCGGCGCCGGGGCGCAAAAACCCGTCCCTCCGCGCCCGGCCGGGACCACCACCCACGCTTTTGTGTCACGGTCCGAACTACGAACGGGACAGGGGTCCCGACACCCATGACAGAACTCACCATCTCCAGTCCAGCGTTCGACGACGGCGGACCGATTCCCGACAGGTACGGCTACACGGCCGAGAACGTCAATCCCCCGCTGTCCATCGCGGGCGTCCCCGACGGCACGGTGTCGCTCCTTTTGCTCGTCGACGACCCCGACGCCGTCGAACCGGCGGGTCACATCTGGGACCACTGGCTCGTGTGGGACGTCCCGCCCGACACCGAGGAGATTCCCGAGGACTGGGACGCCGAGGGTGCCGTCGAGGGGCAGAACGACTACGGCGAGCAGGGCTACGGCGGCCCGAACCCGCCCGACGGCGAGCACACCTACCGGTTCCGGCTGTACGCGCTGGACGCCGAGTTGGGCCTGCCGCCGTCGGCCACCCGGGACGACGTCGCCGACGCCGTCACCGGCCACATCGTCGAGAAGGCGACGCTCGAGGGAACCTACGCGCCGTAGCCCGGTGGCGGTCGGGCACCTCGCGGACGCCCAGTTCCATCTCGACGGGAACCCGTATCGGTTCCGTCATCGCGTCGGCGCCGTGGTGCGACCCCCGGTAGCCGCACACCGTGCCGCCGTCACCGACGACGGGGCGTTTCGACCCTACGCGAGCGCGACGAGCAACTCCGCGACCGTCTCGACGACCGTCTCCCACACCGAGAAGCCGGTCAGTATCGCCAGCACGGTGTCCAGCCCGAAGAACGCGAAGAGACCGGCGGCGACGAAGTGGGCCGTCCGCATCTCGAAGAGGTGGGCGAACCGGTGGAAGAAGTACGCGTTCAGGAGGCTGACGGGGACGATGGCGGCCATCTCGCCGACCCAGATAGCCGAGGTTGCGCCGTACTGTGCGGCCAGCCCGATGGTGACGAGCTGGGTCTTGTCGCCGACCTCGCCGACAGCCATGAGTACGAAGATGGGCAGATAGCCGCCGAGGGCGTCCGGGACCGTCCGGTCGACGACGGGGACGCGGACGTCGTCGACGGCCAGGCGACCGCCGTCCGTCTCGGTCGGCACCTCCCGGTCGGACGCCGGCGCCGACCGCGCGAGCAGGACCGCGAAGACCAGAAACAGCCCGGCGGTGACCGCGTCGAGGACGACCGTCGGGAACGCCGACCGGAGCGCGCTGCCGAGCCAGATTTCGAGCGCCGTCCAGCCGGCGAAGGCCGCGCCGGCCGCGGCGACTACCCCGAGCGGGTGATACCGGGTCGACAGCCCGGCGATGATGAACTGCACCTTCTCGCCCGGCAGGACCGCCAGCTGGGCGACGAAGGCGACGGCGACGACGGTGAGGTAGTCGGCCACGGTCAGTCACTCATCCACGCACGCAACCGGGACACTGCCGGCGAGGACGACGCCCCCGCGTCGCGACCTCCTGGTTGCTGTCCCGTCACGTCTCGTGCGGACAATAGACGGAGCGAACCGCAAGGGCCTTTCCATCCGATTCCCCGGCGGGTCTCACAGCGCGGCCGAGTCGAGGTCCCGGACGGCCGCGAGGAACGCCTCGACGTCCGGCCGGTCGGCGGGCGTCGACCCCTCGTCGACGGCGGCGACCTCCGGGGTTCCGGAGCGGGCGTCGAAGACGACCGCCTTCGGCATCCGGCCGACGAGGTCGTGCAGCGACCCCAGGGCACCGAACCGGGTCGGCTGGTCGTACTCGTCGCTGACGGCCTTCGAGGCGTCGGCCAAAAGCGGGAACGGGAGGTCGTAGCTGTCCTGCCAGTCGGCCGCGCGGTCGTCGGGTTCCGGGAGTACCGCCGCGACGACGGCGTCCTCGGCCTCGAACTCCTCGTAACGGGCGGCCACGTCCTGTACCTGGCTCCGGCACTTCGTGCAGTGGTAGTCCCGCTGGAACAGCAGGACGACGGCGTCGACGCCCTCGTCGGATGCGACCTCCGAGAGGCGGAATGGGTCGGGACCGGCCGCGACGTTGGACAACTCGAAGTCGTGTGCTGACGTGCTCATTCGTGGGCGGCCGTTCGCCCGCCGGCCGATTACCCGTTTGGCGGTCCTGCGGAGTCCGCGGGAAAGCGCCGCCGCGCCCTCAGGGAGGTAGTTCCAGGTCCGCCAGCACCGCGAAGTGGTCGGAGGGGTACAGCCCCCGGTCGTCGAGGTCCGCGAGGACGGCGAACCGGCCGACATCGACGTCGTCGCTGACGAAGACGTGGTCGATACGTTTGCCCTCCTGTGGGTGCTCGAAGTCGTTGAACGTCGTCTCGGGGCCGTGGGGCGCGTCGGCGACGGCGCGTGCGTCCCGGAATCCGGCCTCGGTCATCGTCCGGTAGGGTCGGTCGTCCGGCGTGCAGTTGAAGTCGCCCGCGACCACGGCCGGGGGTCGGTCCCCGAACCGGTCGGCGAGCAGGGCCGCCCCCTCCCGCCGGGCCCGCTCGCTGTCGTGGTCGAGGTGCGTGCTGGCGACGACGACGGCCGCGCCAGTCTCGGCGTCCCGGAAGCGGGCCGCCGTCGTCACGCGGGGGACCGTCGTCTCCCAGTCCATCGCGTGGAGGTCTTCGGGCGTCTCCGACAGCGAGAACACCTCCCGGTCGAGAACCGACAGTCGGTCGGCCCGGTAGCCGACCGGCGTGTGCTCGCCGCTGGAGGTCCGCTCGCTGACCCACTCGTAGCCCGGCAGTCGCGCCTCGAGGTCGGCCAGTTGCGTCTCCCAGACCTCCTGCAGACAGACCACGTCGGGACGGTGAAAGCGGACGAGGCTGGCGACGCCGTCGCGGCGCTCCGGCCAGGCGTTCGGGTCGCCGTCCAGCGTCGCGTACCGGACGTTGTAGGTGAGGAGTCGGATGGACATCGTGGTTGCCGTCGGTCCGGCTTGGGTCCCGACCGGCTTAACGGTCGGTCCCGTCGTCCCCGCCGTCCGCTCCCGTCCGCTCCCCGGCACGCTCGGCCAGGGCGGCGTGCTCGTCGGCGACGGCCGCGATTCCCTCGGGCGACAGCACGCCCGTCTCGGTTATCAGGCCGGTGAACCGGTCCGCTGGCGTCGCCTCGAAGGTCGGGTTCAGGACGTCGAAGGCGCCGGCCGCGTCGTGGACCGCCCCGGGCGGACCCGATTCGAGGTCGGCGTCCGTCTCGGGGACTATCTTGTCCTGCGCGCAGACGGCGTAGCAGTCGGCGCCGGCGTCGGCCGCCGAGAGGGCCGCGGGTCGAGTGCCGACCTTGTTGACGACGGCCCCGTCGGCCAGCACCGTGTCGGCACCGACGAGGACGGTGTCGACGTCGTACTCGGCGAGGACGTGCCCGACGGCGGCGTCGACGCAGAGCGAGACGGCGACGCCGTCGTCGGCCAGTTCCTCGGCGACGCCGACCCCCTCGCGCGCCGGGCGGGATTCGGCGACGTAGACCGCCTCGGGGTCGGCCCGACGGAGCGCCTCCAGGACCGTCCCGGACCGCGAGAGCGTCAGGACCCGCTCGCCGATCCGGGCGGCGGCCTCGGCGGCCGCCTCCGCGTCGACCGCCACCGCGCGCTCGCAGGCCGAAGCCGCGCGGTCCCGCAGCGCGGCCGGGTCCCGGTCGTCGGCCGCAACCACGCGATTGACGCGGTTGCGGACGACGCCCATCGAGGGCCGGGCGGCCCGGAGGTCGGCGGCGGTTTCGAGGACCGCGTCGGCGCCCTCGCCCGTCGCCGCGGCCGCCGCGGCGGCGTCCCGGATGACCTCCAGGGCGCGCAGGGCGACGTAGGCCGATCCGTGGTCGGCGTCGCCGGCGACCGTCTCGACGGTCGGCGCGACCGCCTCGTAGGTCTCCCAGAGCCGCGGCACGGTCTCGCGGGCCAGGATTTCGGGCGGCTGGACCCACTCGTGGGCGGCTATCTCCTCGTTGGGGTCGACATCGGTCGACGCACAGTCGAAGAGGAACGGGTGGACCAGCCACCGGGTGCCGCGGCCCTCGTCGTCGACCGCCAGCGGGTCGGCCGAGCGGACGAACTCGACGGCGTCCAGCAGGCCGACCTCCTCGTCTATCTCCCGGCGGGCGGCCTCCTCGGGAACGCCCTCGGCGTAGCCGGAGACGGCGCCCCACCGGCCGCGGTAGGAGCCGACGGCGCCGCTGCGGCGGACCAGCAGCACCTCGGTGCCGTGGCGGAGAAAGCAGGTGACGACGGCCTTTTCCTCCATGACCGGGGACAGGAGCCACGGGCGGTTATACGTCCGGGGCGCCCTACGGGACGGTATGCAGGTCGTCGTCCTCAGCGACACGCACGTCAAGTCACGCGCGCCCGAGATATCGGAGTGGGTCCGGGCGGCGATAGCCGACGCCGACCACGCCATCCACGCCGGCGACTTCGACTCCCGGCCGGCCTACGAGACGGTGGCCGACCTCGCGGCCGACCTCACCGCCGTCCGCGGCAACACCGACGGCAACTACGGTCTCTCCGAGGTGGCGACCGCCGACCTCGGTGGCGTCAGGTTCGTCGTCACGCACGGCACCGGCCCGGACGCGGGCTACGAGGAGCGCGTCGCCGGAATCGTCGCCGAGAACGCCGCCGCGGACCGCCCGACCGTCGGCGTCTCGGGCCACACCCACCGCCTGCTGGACACCCGGGTCGACGGCTACCGCCTGCTGAACCCCGGCAGCGCGACGGGCGCCTGGCCGGCGGGCGAGACCACGTTCCTGGCGGTCGACGTCGAGGCCGGTGACCTGGACGTCGAGGTCCGGCGGGCGTGATTCGGCCGGGACCGCGACCCTTTTGACCCGCTCTCCCGCACTGCGGGTATGGAAGCGTTCGCCGTCGAGGGATTGCCGGAGGTCCGGGAGGGAGACGACCTCGCCGCGCTGATCGAGGAGCGGGTCGACCTCGAGGACGGCGACGTCCTCTGCGTGGCGAGTACCGTCGTCTCGAAGGCCGAGGGCCGGAAGGCCGACCTCGATGCGTTCCCGGCGAGCGACCGCGCCGTTGCCATCGCCGACCGGCTGGAGAGCCTCACGGGCGAACCGAAGGACCCCCGGTTCGCCCAGGCGGTCCTCGAGGAGAGCGAGGAGTTGCTCACCGAGGCGCCCTTCTTGCTGGCGGTGACCCGGTTCGGCCACGTCACGGTCAACGCGGGCATCGACCGCTCGAACGTCCCGGGTGCGGACCTGCTGTTGCTGCCGGAAGAGCCGACTGTCTCCGCGGAGCGGCTCTCGGCGGCGCTGGAGGTGCCGGTCGTCGTCACCGACACCTCGGGCCGACCGTTCCGCTACGGCCAGCGCGGCGTCGCCGTCGGGTGGCACGGCCTCCCCGCCGCCCGCGACTGGCGGGGCGAACACGACCGCGACGGCCGCGAACTCGGCGTCACCGTCCAGGCCGTCGTCGACGAACTGGCCGCGACCGCCAACCTCGTCGCCGGCGAGGGTGCGGGCGGCACGCCCGCGGTGGTCGTCCGCGGCTGGGAGTTCGGCGACCACGGCGAGAGCGACGACCTCTTTCGGGCCGACGAGGACGACATCGTGCGAGAGGCGCTCCGCGGCTGGGAGTTCGGCGACGGGTAGGCCGACGGGTTTTGCCCCTACGCCGCCGTTACAAGAGCGTCCGGAACGAAGACGGCGAACACGAGGAACCCCGCATCAGATGATAGGAATCGAACTCACGCCGGAGCATCCGGTCGACCGAATCGCGGAACTTGGCGAACGCGCCGAAGCGGAGGGCTTCGATGCGGTCTTCGCCTCGTGTCACTACAACAACCGCGACCCGTTCGTCGCCCTGGACCGAATCGCCCGCCGGACCGACGATGTCGCGCTCGGCCCGGGGGTCGCGAACCCCTACGAGAGCCACCCGGTCGCGCTGGCCTCCCGAGTGGCGACGCTTTCGGAGGCCTCCGGCGGGCGGGCCGTCTTCGGGGTCGGCGCCGGCGACAGATCGACGCTTGCGAACCTCGGCTACGACCACGAGCGGCCGCTCCGGCGCGTGCTGGAGACGTTCAAGGTAGCACAGGACCTCTTCGACGGCGAGCGGGTGGACCACGACGGGACTTTCCGGGCCCACGACGCCGGCCTGAACTTCGCCGACGAACTCGGATCGACACCGGTCTACGTCGGCGCCCAGGGACCGCACATGATACGGATGGCGGCAAAACACGCCGACGGCGTGCTGCTGAACGGGTCGCACCCGCGGGACTTCGAGTGGGCCCACGAGCGGGTCGAGGAGGGGCTTGCCGACCGGCCCGACCGTCGGGGCGAGTTCGACTTCGCGGCCTACGCCGCGGTCTCGGTCGCCGAGGACGGCGAGGCGGCGCGTCGGGCCGCCCGCCCGCCGGTGGCGTTCATCGCGGCCGGGGCGGCCCCGCCGGTCCTCGAACGGCACGGCGTCGACGCCGAGTTGGCCGGGGAAATCGGCGAACTGATCTCCGGCGGCGAGTTCGAGGCGGCCTTCGAGGCGGTGACCGACGGGATGATAGACGCCTTCTGTATCGCCGGGACGCCGGCGACGGTCGAAGAACGGGTCGAGGCGGTGCTGGAGTACGCCGACAGTTTCGTCGCCGGCGCGCCGCTGGGACCGGACCTCGATGCGGCTATCGAGCTCGCTGGGGCGGTGCTCGGCCGCTCGGGAGCGCGCGCCTGAGCGTCGAGAGGACGCCACCCAGCGTCAGCACGCCGAAAACGCCCGCCGCGAGCGTGACGAACAGCGCACCCGAGAGCAACATCGCGGCCGCGATGGGGTCCGTGGTCGCCACCTCGAGGAACCGCTCGACGAGGCCGACCGTGTTCTCGTAGAGGCCGGACTGGATTTCGACTTCTGCCATACCCAACGGTTCGGCGCCTCCTACTTGTGTGTGTCCGTCCCGGACGATATAAGCCGGCGGCGGCCCTGTATCGACCATGCGCGACACCTCGCTCGACGACTTCGCACGCGGGGCGGAAAGCGAGGACGCCGACACCGAGGACGCCGAAAGCGAGCGGGCGGCGGCGGCGTCCCCGACGGACGACGACCCGACGCCCGAGGCAGCGGACGAACCCGACGGCGAGGGCGTCGAGGGGGCCGTCCCGACGTTCGACTGGACGCCCGAGGGGGCGACCTGCGAGACCTGCGGCGACGAGACCGACCGGCGCTGGCACGAGGACGGCGGCCTGGTGTGTGCGTCGTGCAAGCGCTGGTGAGGCTCCCGAACCCGTCCCTGGAGGGGTGTCGTTCCGGGCTCCCGAGAGGACGTATCACGATGGGGAGATATTCGGAACCCTTATCCGTCTGACCCGTCTTCCTCTACTCGCAATGGCGAACGGAGAAGTTGACTTCTTCAACGACACTGGCGGCTACGGTTTCATCTCGACTGACGACGCGGACGAAGACGTGTTCTTCCACATGGAAGACGTCGGCGGTCCGGACCTCGAAGAGGGGCAGGAAGTCGAATTCGACATCGAAGAGGCGGAGAAGGGCCCGCGCGCGGCCAACCTCACCCGCCTGTAAGGCCCCCGTAGCCCGGAAGAACACGTCGCCTCGCGCGACTGAACTGTACTGCGGTTATTTTTTCACCGACGAGCGACGGCGCTCCCCAGATCCGTCGGAACGGCGGTCCCTCGGTACCGCTCCGTTGTGATACATACACACAACCCCCGTGACCCTTACGTCGCTTCGGTCCTTTCGGGGCACAATGTCAGGCCCGCAGCGACCGAAAGACGTATGCCGAAGTTGTCCCCGGAGCCGGTAGGCCCTCCATGAACGACACCACGAACCAGGCGACGGCGCGGTCCGGTCCCGGCGTCGAGGCGGCCGGCGAGACGGCCCGTGCCGTCATCGACAACGTCCAGCGGGTCATCGTCGGCAACGACGAAGCCATCGAACACCTCGTGACCGCTCTGCTGGGCGGCGGCCACGTCCTGCTGGAGGACGTACCCGGGGTGGGGAAGACGATGCTTGCGCGTGCGGTCGCCGAGTCCTTCGACTGCTCGTTCAACCGGGTGCAGTTCACACCGGACCTCCTGCCGGCCGACATCACGGGCGCGAACGTTTACAACCGGAAGGAAAGCGAGTTCGAGTTCCGCGCCGGCCCGGTGTTCGCAAACGTCGTGCTGGGCGACGAGATAAACCGCGCGCCGCCGAAGACGCAGGCCGCACTGCTCGAGGCCATGGAGGAAGAGCAGGTCAGCGTCGACGGCGAGACCCACGGCGTCCCGGACCCCTTCGTCGTCATTGCGACGCAGAACTCCGTCGAGCGCGAGCGGACCTACGAACTCCCGGCGGCCGAACTCGACCGGTTCATGCTGAAACTCCACCTGGGCTATCCCGACGAGAGTGAGGAGGCGACGGTCATCGACCGCGCGGTCGGCGGCCACGCCATCGAGGACATCCGCCCGGTGGCAAGGGCCGAGGACCTGCGGGCCGCACGGACCGCGACCGCCGACGTCGAGGTGAGCGACGCCGTCGGGAGCTACGTCACCCGGCTGGCGAACTACACCCGCGAACACGCCCAGTTGGGCGCCAGTCCCCGCGGCTCCATCGCCCTGGTTCGGGCCGCACAGGGGCAGGCGCTTCTGGACTCGCGCTCGTACGTCGTCCCCGACGACGTCCAGGCGTCGGCGCCGGTCGTCTTCCCCCACCGGATTCGGACCGACCCGGGCGCCGACGACGCCGAGAGCGTCGTCCAGCGAGCCCTCGAGGACGTCCCCGTCGAGGAGTGACCCGGTCGATGGGTCACAAGTTTCGCGAGCTGCGGCCGACCCGTCGCGGCGTCGCCGTCGCCGCCATCGCCGGCCTGGCCTTCCTGGCCGGGGCGACGACGGGAGCCCGCTCGCTGAACGCCGTCGTGGTGCCGGCACTGGTCGCGGTGGCGGCCGGCGCCGTCCAGCTTTCCCGCGCCGATCCGCCGACCGTCGAGCGGTCCGTCCCCGAACCGGGGTTCCCGGGCGAGCGCCGAACCGTCGCGGTCACCGTCGAGTCGGCGGTCCCCTGCCGGGTGCGCGACGCCGTCGGGGACGGACTGACGACCGGGGCGGACCCGGCAGTGTCGGTCGGGCACGGCGGCAGCTTCGAGTACGAGGTCGGTCTGCAACGGCGGGGCGACCACCGCCTCGGGCCGGCGACCTGCCGGCTCACCGACTCGCTGGGGCTGTTCGCCGTCGAGGTCGAAGTCGAGGCGACCGCGACCACACTGGTGTACCCGAACGTCTACGAGGTCGACGGCGGGGAGCTATCCGCGCTCGTCCGGCGCGTCCGCGGCGACGAGCGGCGTTCCTTCGACCGGCTCCGGGAGTTCACGCGGGGCGACACGATGCGGGACATCCACTGGCGAGCGAGCGCGAAGCGGGGGTCCGAGGAGTTCGTCGTCGCCGAGTACGACAGCGACGCGGTCGTCGACGCCGTCACCGTCGTCGGGGAGGCCGAGTCGGACGGCGTGGACGCGATGGCCTCGACGGTCGCCAGCGTCGTTGCCTTCCTCAACGACGCCGGGATTCCGGTGACGGTCGTCGCCCCCGGTGGACGGTGCGTCGCCCACCCGGGCGAGACGACCGCGATGCTCCGACTGCTCGCGCTCACGGGCGCCGGGTCCGTCGATGCGGACGGCCGCAGCGGGGCTGAGGTCCGTGTCGTCGGCGACGACGACCGGGCGAGGCTCTCGCTTTCGGACCGCGAACTGTCGTTCGACGGTGTCGCCGGAAAGCGGCGCGGGCGGGAGGTGGTGGCGTGAGCAGCACCACGACAGGCGACGCCCGCGGGCGCCTCGCCGGACTGGTCGACGGCGTCCCGGTCGCCAGGGGCGTCGCACTCGTCGGGATCGGCCTCACCCTCGGGGCCTTCCTGTCGGTGCTTCACGAGATTCTCGTGATCACGGGCGACCCCGAGTCGCTCTACTACGTCGTCGGCGGGGCGGTGCTGTCGGGGACCGTCCTGGCACGCCTCATCCGACCGCGAACCGCGGCGACCATCGGCATCGTCGGCATCGCCGCAGGGATGTACCTCTACGTCACCTCGCTGCCGGGCGGCTTCGGCTTTCTCGCGTTGCTGAAGCCGATGCTCGGCGACGCCGTCGCGCTGCTGTCGGGGCTGTCGGTGCTCCGCATCGTCAACGCCGACGTCTGGGCGCTTGCGGCGGCGCCGGCACCCGTCTTCCTCGCGTGGTATCTGGCCGTTCGCCGTCGCTACGTCGCGGCAAGCGGGGTCGCCGGGGCCGGGCTGGGACTGGTCGTGCTGACCGGCGACGCGACGACGACGACGACGCTCGTCGGTGTCCTCGGGGTGACGCTGTCGGTCGCCTTCGGCGACTGCGACCGCCGGGGCGAACGGCTCCGCAACGCCGACGGCGTCGTCGTCGTCCTGGCGACGATGGTCGTGCTGACGCTTTTCGTCGGCGTCGTTCCGGGGGCCGCGGGGTCGTTCGTCTCGACGGACGGGATCGGCAGCGAGACCTCCACGGTGGAGTCCAGTCTCGTCTACGCGGGCGACAGCCTCGCCGTCGCCGGCTCGGTGGAGCTGTCCCCCGGGGTCCGCTACACCGTCGAGGCCGAGGAGTCGGCCTACTGGCGCGTCAGCACCTACGACCGCTACACCGGCGGCGGCTGGGTCCGGACCGGCGAACGCCGGAACTACCGGGGGCCGCTCCCCGAACCACCGGGACGGACGCGGGCCCTCCGGCAGACCTACACTGCCGAGACCGCCATCGCGACGCTGCCGGCCGCGAACAAGCCGACCGCCATCCGTGACGTTCCCGTCCCGGTCCAGGTGACCGCCGCCGGCTCCTTCCAGCCGGCCAGCCCGCTGCAGGCCGGCGAGTCCTACGAGGTGATAAGCGAGCGACCGACCGCCGGGGCGGCGGAGCTACAGGCCGCCGGCACGGAGTACCCGGACGGAATCGAGCGGCGCTACACCCAGTTGCCCGCCAGCACCCCCGACCGGGTCGGCGAGCGGACCGCCCGGCTGACGGCCAACGCCGACAACCCCTACGACACCGCCCGCGTCGTCGAACGGTACCTCGAGAACAACTACGAGTACTCGCTGGACGTCGATCGGCCGAGCGGCAACGTCGCCGACCGGTTCCTCTTCGGGATGGACGCCGGCTACTGTACCTACTTCGCAACCACGATGGTGACAATGCTGCGAACGCAGGGGATTCCCGCCCGCTTCGCGGTCGGCTACACGCCGGGCCAGCAGGTCGCCGACGACGAGTGGGTCGTCCGGGGGTACAACTCCCACGCGTGGGTCGAGGTCTACTTCCCGGAGCAGGGCTGGGTGAAGTTCGACCCGACGCCGTCGACGCCCCGCGAGCGGGCCGAGCGCCAGCGGCTGGCCGCCGCCCGCGAGGACGGCGCTCCGGCCGTCGACACGAACGACTCCGGCGACTCCGAATTGGATAGCGGGACCCCCGAGCCGACCGCCACGCCCACCGACGACGGGAGCGCCCCGTCGCCCGGGAACGACTCCGGCAGTGCCGGCCCGACGCCCGGCGGCGACGAAACCGCCGGCGGCAGCGGCGGCGACGGTCCCACCGTCCCGGCGGTACCGCTGCCGAGCCGCGAGCAGGCGGGCTTCGGACTCGTCGTGCTGGCGGGGCTGGCCGCCGTGGGTCGCCGGACCGGCGCCGACCGCCGCCTCTACCGGGAACTGTGGCTGCGGCGGCTCCCCGACGGCCCGCCGGAGGCGGTCGTCACCGGCGCCTTCCACCGGGTCGTCCACCTCGAGGAGCGGGCGGGCCGGGAGCGGGCCCCCGGCGAGACGGCCCGGGCGTTCCTCGCTCACAGCGACGAGCGGGCCAGGCGGCTCGGGGAACTGCACGAGCGCGCCAGGTACGGCCACGGCGTCGACGAGGCCGATGCCGCCGAGGCCGCCGACCTGCTGGCCGACCTGCTCGAGGAGCGGTCTCGACTGCCGCATCGACTAAAAAAGCCGGATACAGGGTCCCGATAGTGTTTAATACGGCCGTCGTGTAGACCCGGGTTGTAATGTCGGAAGTCTGCTCGACGTGCGGGCTCCCTGAGGAACTCTGCGTCTGCGAGGACGTCGCAAAGGAGTCCCAGGAGATCAACATCCGCATCGACGAGCGCCGATACGGTAAGGAGGTAACGGTCATCGAAGGGTTCGATCCACGCGACGTCGACATGGACTCGCTGTCCAGCGACCTGAAGTCGAAGTTCGCCTGCGGTGGTACCGTCGAGGACGACGCCATCGAACTCCAGGGCAACCACCTCGGTCGCGTCGAGGACTTCCTTCGCGAGAAGGGGTACAACGTCGCATGACCGCCCTCTGACCGCGCGTCGAGCGCCGTTCTCCCGTTTTTCGCCGTTCGCGAGCGCCGCCAGCGGTCAGAACGGCGCTTCCGGCCCCTCGTCCGGCGCCGACTCCCGTTCGCCGTCGGTCTCCAGGTCGTAGGGCCACCCCTCGATGCCCGGCGCCAGCGAATCGACGCGGCCGGTGAAACCCTCGAAGGCGCCGACGAGGCGGGCCGCCTGGACGCTGGCCTGCCCGTGGGGACAGACCGTGACGACCCGTTCGGCGTCGGCGACGGACTCGATGCGGTCGGTCAGCGCCTCGAAGGGGACGTTCTCGCTGCCGGGGATGTGTCCGCGGCGGAACGCCGCCGGCGATCGGATGTCGACGACCCGGACGTCCGCGCCGCTATCGAGTAGCTCGCGCAGTTCCTCGGCCGAAATCTCGCCGTCCATACCGACGGAAGGGCCACGAGCGGCTTAAGCGACCGGGCTACAGATAGCCGTCCGCCTCCGCCAGCAGCAGCCCCTCGATGGTGGCGTCGTTGGCCGACCCGCCGCGGGCGACGTCGAGCGCGTCATCGAGCGGCACGGTCCGGACATCGAGGAACTCGCTGCCGTCGAGTTTCCGCTCGCCGGGCGTGAACCCCTCGGCGGTGACGATGCCCCGCTCGTGGCGCAACACGCCCGTCGAACACCAGAACTCCTCCAGCAGTTCGACCTCGTCTGCGACGATGCCGACCTCCTCTTCGAGTTCCCGGGTGCCGGCCTCGGCGTAGCTCTCGCCGTCCTCGACGATGCCGGCCGGCAGTTCGTAGCACAGTTCCCGAATGGTCGGGCGGAACTGCTCGACCATCACGACCGCCGGCCCGTCGGACTCGACGGGCGGCAGCCCCAGCGACGACGGCGATTCGACGACCGCGACGACGACGACCGCGGGCGGTAGCTCCGCCCAGTAGTAGCGTTTCTCGCGGCCGTCGGGCAACTCGACGAGGTCGTAGCCGCCGGTGTACCAGCCCGTCTCGTACTCGGTGGCCGACTCGACGACCCGCCACTCGTGGTCGGCGGGACTCGGGTCGCGGCTCATCCGCTCGCCTCCGGCACCCGGACGATTTCGAGCCGGTAGCGCGTGCCGTTGGCCCGGAGGTAGGCGATGTCGCCGACCGGCGAGTCGTCGGCTCGCTCGACCGCGGCGGGGTTGCGGGTCTCGAACTCCGAAAACTCCGAGAACGGCGTGTGCGTGAACGCCTCCTTGAACCCGACGACGCCGGTGTAGTACGGCTCCGAGCGGGCGGGGTCGGCGCCGGACTCGGCGGCCGCAATCGCGCCGAAGGTGTACGGGAAGCGCCGCTCGGAGATGTTCTCGCCCGCGATGGCCGGTCCGGACCCGTCGACGACCGTCGCCTCGACGTAGTAGGGGTCGCCGGTCTGGATGAGACTCGGGAGCGCGCCGAGCGCGAGCAACACGACCAGCAGGCCGACGATGACAAGCACCGCGTTCCGGGTTATCGTTCGCATAGCTCCTCGCGGTAGATTCGGTTGAACGCCATCCGCCGGACGGTCGAGACGGCCGCCTCGGGTTCGGACTGGAAGGTCGCGGCGACGGCCCGGTCGGCGGCCGGCGCGACGTGCCAGGCGACCCGCTCGGCCTCGTCGTGACCGACCACGCGGACCTCGACCGTCGAGGTCTCGCGCCACTCGGCGAAGGCGTCTTCGTCGTCGACCCGGACCGCCAACTGCTCGGCGAACATGGCCTGTCTCGCCGTCTCCACCACGTCGGCGGTGACGCGCTCGTCGTACTCCTCGCGGTCGAACTCCATGGCCCTGGCGACCTCCCGGACGACCGTCTGGGCGGTCGGTCCGAACGCCTCGAAACGGTCGCGGGCGTCGGCCCACGTCTCGGGTGCCAGCCGTCCCTCCCTGCGCATACCCGCCGGTACGGCCGGAGGGATGTTACCCGTTGTTATCCTCGCTCCCCGTCTCGTCCGCGTCGCCGTCCTCGTCGGCCTCGTCGCCGAGCATCTCCCGGGTCATCTCGCGGGCCTCCTCGAGGATGGCTTCCGTCTCCTCGTCAATCGTCTCGCCGCCGTGGGCGTGCTCGCGGCCGGGCCGGGGTCCGTGTCCGTGGTCGTGGTCGTGTCCTTCCTCCTCGAAGAGGGCGCCGGAGCGTTCGGCCGGCGGGTCGCCGCCGTCGTCCAGGCCACCGGCGGTGTCCTCGAAGACCTGCGGGAACTCCGTCTCCTCGACGCCGTCGGCGATGGCGTCGGCGAGTTCGGATTCGCCCATCTCGCCCCAGTCGGGGGCGTGCTCCTCCAGCCACGCCTCGTGGCCCTCGTCGCCGAGCATGGCGGTGAACGCGAGGTGGTTGGCGAGGTGTCCCGTGTCGGCCTGGGGATCCGAACAGACCGGACAGGCGTATCCCATACCCGCCCTCTGCGTTCCAGCCGCAAAACGCCTGCGTCCCTACCGGCCCCGGACCATGATGTGGGCGTCCTCGCCGTCGTCGTAGTAGGCGGGAATGACGTGGTGGGTCTCGAAGCCGAAATCACGATAGAGTGACTGTGCGGCCTCGTTGTCCGCCCTCACCTCGAGTTTTACCCGTCCGGCCCCCTCGACGAAGAGCCGGCCCAGCGCCTCGCCGAGCAACAGTCGACCGATGCCCTCCCCGCGGCGGTCGGGGTCGACCGCGAGGTCCTTGACGTGGCCCATCGAGGTGCCGTGGTTCGGCATCGTGTCGGCGACGACGTAGCCGACCACGCCGCCGTCGTCCGCGACCAGGAAGGCCGGTTCACCGAGGAACCGCTCGAAGGCAGCGTAGGGCCACGGCTGCGGGAACGACCGCTTCTCGATGCGGAACACCTCCAGCAGGTCCGCGCGGACGGCCTCGCGGACCGCCGTCTCGGTCCGCGCCGTGGCTGTGGTCACGCCGGGGTGTAGCGCCGAGACCGATAAATGCCTACCGGCAGGTCGGTCCCGCGCCGGGCGTTCGGCCGTCAGGCCAGAAGATTCATGTACCTACAGCGTAAAGAATCGGACGCACCCATTTGGGTGCATCCCCACCCCCCACCCCGCTTTCACACGCCAGGTAGCGACCGCCCCACACCATCCCTCACCCCCCTGGGGCGGTCGTACCGGGCGCTTTTGCGACCAGAACCGAACGCTCCCCGGAGCCGTCGGCTCGCGTCGCTCGCTCGACGCCCGGCACAGCCGTCGCTGTTCGCCGCGAAAAATACGGAGAAGGTGACGGTTCAGTCGTCGGCGGGCGCGGCGCCGGAGCCTTCCTCGTGCTGCTTCTTGACGTGCGGTAGCTTGCCGCCGTCGGCGAGGATGCGGCGCTCGCGCTCGGAGGCGTCCAGCGTCGCGGTGAGTTCCCACTCGTCGTTGATGCGGACGGTGAACTCCTCCTGGCCGGAGGAGACGGCCTCGGCGACGTCGTCGACGATTTCGATGTCGTCGCCCTGCTCGATGTTCTCGTAGTCGGCCTCGTCGATCTGCAGCGGGATGAGACCGAAGTTGAACAGGTTCGCCTTGTGGATGCGGGCGAAGCTCTGGGCCAGCACGCCCTCGACGCCGAGGTACATCGGGCACAGCGCCGCGTGCTCGCGGGAGGAGCCCTGCCCGTAGTTCTCGCCGGCGACGAGGAAGCCGCCGTCGCTGTCGAGCGCCCGCTGGGCGAAGGTCTCGTCGACCCGCGACAGCGTGAACTCCGAGAGCTTCGGGATGTTCGACCGGTACATCAGGATGTCCTGGGTCGCCGGGATGATGTGGTCGGTCGTGATGTTGTCCTCCATCTTCAGCAGGGCCGGACCTTCGAGTTCGGCGTCGAGTGGGTCCTTCAGCGGCACGTCACCGATGTTCGGACCCTTGATGAGTTCGTCGTCAACGGCCTCGTCGGGGGCGATGAGGTCCGGGTCGTCCTTGCCCATGCCGGGGCCGTACTTGTCGCCCATCTCGAAGCCGGGGTCCTCGAGGTCCCCGAGCTCGTCGGCCAGGTCGCGCGGGTCGACGATCTCGCCAGCGATGGCCGCCGCGGTGGCGACCTCCGGCGAACAGAGGTAGACGTTGTCGTCCTCGATGCCCGACCGGCCCTCGAAGTTGCGGTTGAACGTCCGCAGCGAGACCGAATCGGAGGCCGGAACGTGACCGATGCCGATACAGGCGCCGCAGGTCGCCTCGGAGAAGTTGACGCCGGCGGCCATCATCTCCGCGGTCCAGCCCTCGCGGGCCAGCATCTCGGAGGCCTGCTTGGAGCCGGGTGCGACGATCATCTCGGTCTTCCGGTCGGTGGTGCGGCCCTCCAGCATCTTCGCGCCGGGGAGGATGTCCTCGTAAGCGCCGTTCGTACAGGAGCCGATGATGACCTGGTCGACGTCGGTGCCGGCGACCTCGCGGACGGGCACGACGTTGTCCGGCATCGACGGCGTCGCGATGAGCGGCTCGATTTCCGAGAGGTCGACCGTGATCTGGTCGGCGTACTCGGCGTCCTCGTCGGGCTGGAGGTCGACGTGCTCCTCCTCGCGGTCGAGCCGCGAGAGCCAGTCCTTCGTCTTCTCGTCGGTCGGGAAGATGGAGGAGGTCGCGCCGAGCTCCGTGCCCATGTTCGTGATGGTCGTCCGCTCGGGGACGCTCAGCGTCTCGACGCCGGGGCCAGTGTACTCCAGCACCTTGCCGACGCCGCCCTTGACCGAAAGCTCCTGCAGGAGGTGCAGGATGACGTCCTTCGCGGTCGCCCACTCGCCGAGTTCGCCCTCGAGGCGGACCTCGACGACCTCGGGCATCTCGATGTAGTAGGCGCCGCCGCCCATCGCCACGGAGATGTCGATGCCGCCGGCGCCGATGGCCAGCTGGCCGAGGCCGCCGGGCGTCGGTGTGTGTGAGTCGCTGCCGAGCAGCGTCTTGCCGGGCGCGGCGAAGTTCTCCTTGTGGACGTTGTGGCAGATGCCGTTACCGGGGCGGCTGAAGTAGGCGCCGTACTTGCCCGCGGCCGACCGGAGGAAGCGGTGGTCGTCCGTGTTCTTGAAGTCGAACTGGTAGGTCTGGTGGTCGCAGTACTGCGCCGCGAGTTCGGTCTGGACCTCGTCCAGGCCGAGCGCCTCGAACTGCAGCCACACGAACGTGCCCGTCGTGTCCTGTGTGAGCACCTGGTCGATCTCGATCCCGATCTCCTCTCCCGTCTCGAGGTCGCCCTCGACGAGGTGGTCATCGAGAATCTTTTCGGTGAGCGTCTGTCCCATAACGTCAGACTATCGACTGCCCACAGATATAAATCCGGCGTGTTCGCCACGTCTTGCGGTCTCCCTCGGCCGGTTCGGCAATATTCGCGGCTTACGAACGTCGAGACTAACCGGAACGAAGGTTACAATCTTCAATGGACGGGTACGGACGGTGGCGTCGACGGTACCGTCGACCGGCGTCGCACGAGGATACAGCAGCGACGCTACTCCTCGCGGGTCGCTACCGCTCCCCGCTCGGAATTTCGGAGACGCCTCGCTACGCTCGACCGCCCTGCTCGCGGGTCGCTACCGCTCCCCGCTCGGAGTTTCGGAGACGCCTCGCTACGCTTGGCGTCTCCCTACTCACGGCTCCCGCCGGTCGCCGTTCGTATCTCCGTGGTTCTCGCTCGCTCCGAACCACGCTACTCCTCGAACGGCAACTCGGGCTCGTACCCGATGGCCTCGACGGCCGCCTCCAGCACCCCGTCGACGTTCTCGCCGGTCTCGACGCTCATGTAGTGGTCCGCCTCGACGTCCCGCGACCGATCCGATTTGTTGCAGACCGACAGCACCGGGACGTCGAAGGCCGCCTCCAGTTCCGAAAGCAGGTCCAGTTGTCGCTCCAGCGGGTAGCCGCACTCCTCGCTGGCGTCGAGCAGGACGAGCACCGCGTCGGCCAGGTGTGTCAGTGCCGAAACGGCCTGCGATTCGATGGCGTTGCGCTCCTCGGCCGGCCGGTCGAGCAGGCCGGGCGTGTCGACCAGCTGGTAGCGGACGTGCTCCCGTTCGAGGTGGCCGACGTTCAGCCGCGTCGTGGTGTAAGGGTAGGCGGCCGTCTCGTTGTCGGCGTTCGTCAGGCGGTTGACGAAGGAGGACTTGCCGACGTTGGGGTAGCCGGCGACGACGATGGCCGGCTCGTCGGCGCGGATGTCGGGTAGGGTGTGCAAGGCGTCGCGGGCCTCGCCGATGGTCAGCAGTTCGTCGGCGACCCCCTCGGTCACGTCCGCCAGGCGGGCGAAGGCCTGCTTGCGGAGCTTCCGGGCCGTCTCGGTGTCTGCCGTCCGGATGCGGCCCTGGTACTCCTCCTTGATGTTTTCGGCCTGCCGACCGGCGCTCATCACCGAAGAGAGGTCCTGCCGGAGGGCATCGACGCCCCCCACGTCGGTGTCGGAAAGCGTCGCGTCGGCGAACTCGTAGTAGAAGGCGTCGACGTCGTCGAAGTCCGGCCACGTCGTCACGACG
Source organism: Natronomonas marina (assembly GCF_024298905.1). Classification (NCBI taxonomy): domain Archaea; kingdom Methanobacteriati; phylum Methanobacteriota; class Halobacteria; order Halobacteriales; family Natronomonadaceae; genus Natronomonas; species Natronomonas marina. The sequence goes on along the minus strand of NZ_CP101154.1, from coordinate 3,493,105 downwards.
TTCTGGAGGTTGTCGGAGAGGATGTTCGCGGCCGTCTGCAGCATCGATTCCTGGGCCTCCTTGCCCTGCTTGGCCCGCCCCGCCCGCGCCGCCCGCGAGAACGCCTTGTCGACCAGCTCCTCCGACCGGGGCGTCGTCGGAAGGTCTTCGAAGTGCATACCCCGGTTTGTGTATCCGACCGTATAAGCGCCGCGTATCCGCCCGATTCGCCGACGAGGGGGCGAAGCGTGGCTGCCGAGGACTCCTCACTGCGTGGCCGCCCCGCGGCCGACAGCGGTTTGCCCGCCGGCGACCAACTACACCCATGACCGACTGGAGTGCGGTTCTCATCGGGTTCGTCGTCGGCGTCGTCGCCAGCCTCTTCGCGTTCGCCCTGCCGGTGATCGGCCACGTCGGCGCGGGACTGATCGCGGGCCTGACCGCCGGCGCCCTCGCCGGGGGCGGTCTCGCAAGCGGTGCCTGGCACGGCCTGCTGGCGGGCGCCTTCGGGGGTCTCGTCGCCGCCGTCGCGCTGGCCGCGTTCGTCACGCTCGTCGGAACCGCGGTCGGCGGCCCGGCGGGCATCGTCGGCGGCCTCGGCGTCTTCGCCGTCGCCGCGGTCGTCGCACTCGTCTTCGCCGTCGACAGCGCCATCGGCGGCGCTATTGGTGGGCTCCTCGCCGGTTAAGTGTCCGCGGCCCCCAGGTGCGGTATGGCACGCATCGACCCCGACGCCCTGCTCCCGAACGACCGCGTCCAGGAGGCCGCCCTCGCGGGCGACGTGACACAGCTCAGCCGCGGCGGCTCGAACCGCTACGCCGAGGCCGGCGACACCTTCGAACTCGACGGCACCGTCTTCGAGGTGACGGCCGTCGAGGAGCGCACGCTCGGCGACCTCACCGACGCCGACGCGAAACGCGAGGGGTCGCCGTCGCTGGAGGCCTACAGGGCCCGGATGGAGCAGGTCCACCCCGGCGACTTCGAGTGGGACGACACGAGCGAAATCGTCACGTACCGCTTCGAGCGCCAGTAGCCACCCGGTACGCTTTTTTCCGCTCGAGGAAAATCCGGACGTATGCTCGCAACCGCAGGGGCGATGGCAGACGTCTTCCGCGAGTTCTTCGAGGACGACCACGACCGAGTGGTCGTCTACGCCGACCCCGACGGCGAGACGGTCCTCCACGAGGGGGCGGCGACGGTACGGGCCAACGGCTGGGTCGAGTTGCCGAGCGGCCGGCTGCTGTCGCCGTCGGCGGTCCACCACATCGACACCCACCCGAACGCCGCGTAGGGTCAGCGCCGCTCGCGGAGCTCCGCCCGCAGGTCGGCCAGGTCCAGGTCCTTCATCGACAGCAGCACGAGCAGGTGGTAGACGATGTCGGCGGCCTCGTGGGTCAGTTCGTCGTCGTCGTCGTCCTTGGCAGCGAGGACGAGTTCGGTCGTCTCCTCGCCCAGTTTCTCGAGGACGGCGTTCTCGCCCTTCTCGTGGGTGAAAAGCGAGGCCGTGTAGGAGTCCTCGGGGAGTTCGGCCTTCCGGGACTCGATGACCGCGAACAGTTCGGAGACGATTTCGTCGACATCCTCGCCGTCGCTCATGGCATCAGCTCCCGGACGTCGTCGAGTTCGTCGTACTCCTCGAGCGGTTCGCTGCCGGCCTCGAACACCGTCTCGGTGACCTCGATGTCGGCGTTGGTCCGTGCCGCGAGCGCCAGCGAGTCGCTCGGGCGGGCGTCGACCACGGCGTCGGCCCGCGGCGTGTTTACGTGGAGGTCCGCGAGGTAGGTGTCGTCCTCCAGGTCCGTGACGACGACCCGCTCGACGCGACCGCCGAGTTCCTCCATCACGTCCAGAAAGAGGTCGTGGGTCAGCGGTCGGCCGATGTCCTCGGCGTCGAGGCCGCGGGCGATGCTCGTGGCCTCCTCGACGCCGATGAAGATGGGCAGCACGTCACCGGTCCCGTCGACGCCGAGGGTCACGACCGCCGCGAGTCCGCCCGGCGTCTCGGCGACCCGGACGCCCTCTATGTACGCGTCCATACCGTACCGAGAGCGGCGAGCGTCAAAAGCCCGTCCTTCGGGGGCGGTCCGTCGGCGGCGTTCGGGGTCGCGCGTCCACGCCCCGCTCCGCCGTTAGCGAGGTTTTATACTCGGCCCTACCATCGTACGGCTATGCGATTCGAGAACGATACGGTGTTCATCACGGGCGCGGGGTCGGGCATCGGACGAGCGACCGCCCTGAACGTCGCCGAGGCCGGTGGGTTCGTCGTCGCAACCGACATCGACGACGAGGGCGGCGAGGCGACCGTCGCGGCCGTCGAGGAGGCCGGCGGCGACGCCGTCTTCCACCACCTCGACGTGACCGACGCCGACGAGTTCGAGGCCGTCGTCGAGACGACCGTCGAGGAGTACGGTCTCGACTGCGTGGTCAACAACGCCGGCATCGGCCACCCGCCGGCGACCGTCGAGGACGTCACCGACACCACCTTCGAGTACGTCCTCGACGTGAACCTCCGGGGCGTCTGGAACGGCTGTCGGGCCACGCTGCCGCACCTGAAGGCCCAGGAGTCGGGCGCCATCGTCAACGTCGGGTCGCTGGCCTCCTTCCTCGGGATGGCCCGCCAGTCGGTGTACTCGCTGACGAAGGGCGCCGTGTTGAACTTCACCCGCGCCGTCGCCGCCGAGGCCGGCCGCGACGGCGTCCGCGCCAATGCGGTCTGCCCCGGCTTCATCGAGACGCCGCTGGGCGACCAGTACTTCGAGTCGAAGGACGACCCCGAGGCCGCGAAGGAGCAGGCCGCCCAGCAGTACCCGCTGAAGCGCCTCGGCGAACCCGAGGAGGTCGCCGACGCCATCGCCTTCCTGCTGTCGGAGGAAGCTTCCTTCGTCACCGGCCACGGCCTCGTCGTCGACGGCGGCTTCTCGATTAGCTGATCGGGCCACGTCACTCTCTGTCACCCGCGAGGAAGGTTTTTGCCGGCCTCGGCCGACGGCCCGCCATGGACGAGTTCGTCACGCCGCCGCCGCTGTCGCCCGGTGACCGCGTCGCCGTCGTCGCGCCCTCCAGCGGCGGTGCCCACGACGCCTCGCACGTCTTCGAGTTGGGCCTCCAGCGGCTCCGCGACGTCTTCGACCTCGAGCCGGTCGTCTACCCGACCGCCCGCCAGAGCAACGCGTTCCTGGACGACAGCCCGCGGGCGCGGGCCGCCGACATCCACGCCGCGTTCCGCGATCCCGACGTCGTCGGCGTCGTCGCCACCATCGGCGGCTCCGACCAGCTCCGGATCCTGAAGCATCTCGACGCCGACGTGCTCCGGGCGAACCCCACGCGATTCTTCGGGATGAGCGACAACACCAACCTCGGCCTGTTCCTGTGGCGGGCCGGCGTCGTCTCCTACAACGGCGCCCAGTTGATGAACGAACTCGCTATCCCGGGCGAACTGCCGGAGTACACGGAACGCTACTGCCGGCGGGCGTTCTTCGAGGACTCGCTGGGCGAACTCGAGGCCAGCGACGAGTGGACCGACGAGCCCGCGGCGTGGTGGACCGACCCCTCGAAGATGGGAACCCCGCCGACCTACGAGCCGAACCCCGGACCGCGGTGGGCTGGCGGCGAGAGGGCCGTCTCTGGCCGACTGTGGGGTGGTAACCGCGCCATCGTCGAGTGGCACCTGGCGACCGACCGGTACCTCCCGCCCGTCGAGGCGCTGGAGGGGGCGGTGCTGTGTCTCGAGACCTCCGAGTGGATTCCCGAACCCGAGGAGGTCGCCGCGACGCTGACCTGCCTCGGCGAGCGTGGACTCCTCGAGCGGTTCGACGCAGTCCTGCTCGGGCGGCCGGCGACCCGGAGCCACCTCACCGAACCGCCGCGGGAAGAGCGGGAAGCCTACCGCGAGCGCATCTACGGGACGGTCGTCGAGACGGTCGGCCGCTACGCTCCCGAGGCGCCGGTCGTGCTCGGTCTCGACTGGGGCCACACGACGCCGATAGCGCCGCTGCCGCTCGGCGGCCGCGTCGAGGTCGACCCCGCGACGGAGACGATTCGATTCCCGTAGCCCGTCCGGGCGGGACTGCCGGAGACGGGGATATTATGTCGTCCAGACTCCAAGCGTCGGGCATGAAGTTCACCCTCCCCGTCGCGCTCGGTGCCCTGCTGGCCGTCGTCGCGGTGGGCGTCGGCGGACTCATCGCCAGCCCGATACCGATGGCCACCCGGACTATCCTGATGATGGTCGCACCCTCGATGCTGGTGTTCGGCCTGCTGGCGTTCGGTCTCGGCGTCAAGCACGGCGAGTTCCGGGCGGCCTAGCCCGCGACGGCCGCCTCGAACTCCTCGCCGAAGCGGAGGAACAGCGCCACCCCGACCAGCCCGATGGCCGACGCCACGGTGAAGGCCGCACGCGGCGAGACGGCGTAGACCGCGCCGCCGACGGCCGCCGACGGGATGACGACGACGTTCCTGACGAGGTAGTAGGTGCCGGTCACCCGCCCGCCGGCGCCGGTCTCGGCGGGCCCGACGATGAGCGCCTTGTGCGCCGGCAGGCCCGCGAACCGCAACCCGGAGACCGCAAAGAGCAGCGCCACGACGAACGGGTCCGCCGGCGCGTTGACGAGCAGCACGGGAAAGACCGCGTAGACGGCGAAGCCGACGGCGACGACCGGTTTCAGCCCCACGCGGCGCGACAGCCGCGAGACGGGCACCATCACCGCCAGCGCCACCAGCATCTCGACCGCGAGCAGGACGCCGAAGTACGACTCCGGCGAGAGCCGGCCGACGACGGGCAGCGTCACGCCGACCGCGAGGAACTCCGTGACGACGATGACGAAGAAGACGTACACCATCCCGTTTGCGAACCGGACGACGGTGTCGGCGACGAGCAGCGGCCGCATCGGTTCCGGCATCGACCGGAGGTCGGCGAGGACGGTCCCGAGTCCCTCGAAGGACCTGCCGACCGCGTCCTCGCCAGCGTCGTAGAGGAGGTGCTGTGCGACCGTCGCCAGCAGACCGAAGCCGGCGGCAATCGCCAGCACGGCCCGGAACCCCGTCTCGAAGCTGAAGGCCGCGAGCACGGCCGCTGCCAGGAGTGGCCCCACGAGGAACGCGGTCCGGCGGAAGGTCTCGGTGCTTGCGAACCCCGTCGCCAGCCGGTCGGGTTCGACCGCCTGCTTGACGATGGCGAACGTCGCCCCGAGGCCGAAGGACTTCCAGGCCTGTGCGAACAGCAGTCCGAGGAAGATACCGACCGGGAGGACGGCGGGGTCGAGCCAGCCGACGACCACCTCTCGGCCCGCCACCTCGAGGGTCGTCCCGACCGCCGGAACGGTGAGCGTCCCGAACCGCTCGGCGAACAGCCACACGATGAACCCGACCGTCGAGGCGAGACCGAAAAGCGTCAGCGCGCGCCGCGAGCCGATCCGGTCGGAGACGGCACCGCCGGGATAGGGGTAGACCGCGCTCACGAGGTTCCCGAACGTGCCGAACAGCCCGATGGCGACCGCGCCGGCGCCCAGCGCCGACATGTACCGCGGGACGTAGCGGCTCGTCATCTGGAAGCCGAGGCTGAACGCGAACATCGCAACCGAGAGAACGAGCACGTCCCGTTCCAGCGCCAGGAACCGCCGGAGGATCGACCGGACGCCGGCATCGCCGTCGGTCTCCCCGTCGGCCATACGGGGGCGTTGCGCTGGGGCGACGTAAAACGCCCCGGTGTCGTCAGCGGCGACGGGCCAGGAGTGCCGCCCCGACGAGACCGACAAGGGTGACGACGACGCCGAAGCCGGGACCCTCTGATTCCGTCCCCGTCGCGGTCGACGCCGTCCCCGATGTCCCGGACGGGTCGGTCTCGGCGGGTTCGACGCCCTCGACGACGACGCGTTCGGATTCGAGGTCGCCCTGCGTCGCGCGGAGCGTCTGGTCGCCGGCCGCCGGTATCGTGATGACGAGTTCGCCCTCGCGGTCGGTCTCGCCGACCGTCTCGTTGTTCCTGAGGACCGCCGCGCCCGCGACGGGTTCGCCGTAGGCGTTGACCACCTCGACCGTCGTGCTCTCGCCGACCACGACACGGTCGTTCCGCGGTTCGAGCGTCAGCCGCGGGACGCGCTGGGTGGCGATCTCGACCGAGCGATCCCGCTCGCGGACAGTGACCGTCGTGTCGCGCTCCAGATAGCCGTCCTTCCGGACGGCGACCGTGTAGCGGTTGTTCACGTCGACGCTGAGCGAGGCCGTCCCGCCGGAGGTCCGCACGACGGCGACCTCGCCTTCCTCGTCGTCGATGCTCACACTCGCCTCCTCGATGGTCCGGGGGTCCTCGAAGTGGTCGTCGACGACGGTGACCTCCAGTTGGACCGTCCCGCGCTCCAGTTCGATCTCCCGTCGGCTGTCGCTTTCGACGGTCGTCTCTATCTCCCGCTCGAAGTATCCCGGCTTGACGGCGGTGACCTCGTAGACGCCCTGCTCTATCGTGTCGGTTCGGAACCGGCCGTCCTCGTCGGTCTCGCCCCGGGCGTCGATGCGGAACTGTCCCTTCTGGAACTCGACGGCCACCCCGTCCAGCGGCTGGCCGTCGGCGTTCCGCACGACGACGGTCGAGCGACCCTTCCGGGCCACGTCGACGGTCACGTCCTCCTCGGCGGCGTCCGAGACCACGAGGGGGTGATTGCGGACGTAGTCGGGGTGGGTCACGTTGAGTTCGACGTCGGCACCCTCCCGGACGTCGACGAACGCCCGGCCGTTGGCGGCGGTCGTCTCCGTGGTGCTACCGCCGTCCCAGGTGGCGGTAACGTCCGCGTCCGCGACGGGATCGCCGTCGCTGTCGACGACCGAGACGGTGAGCGTCGTCTCCGACTGCGCCGCGGCGATCCCCACGGACCCGAACGACCACCCCACGATCATCGCTACGACGAGAAGCCGCAGTAGACGGGACATACCGGATCCTCCGTTCGACATCACTTAAGTACGGGTGATCTAACAGCGGGCAGTCAGCGACGGCCGCCTCGACGGTCGGGACGACAAGCAGTATCGGCGGATCGACCCGCCTTCGCACGACTGGGGCGAGTAAAGCGGGTGTTAAAACGTCACGTTTCGTCCGAACCGGACGGCTGGGGGTTACGGACGGCGGCGAACCGCGACGAGCGCGGCCGCCAGCGCGGCGACGACGGCGACGACGCCGAAGCCGGCACCGTCACCGCTGGTGCCGTCGTCGGCCTGGTCGCCCTCCGCCGAGTCGTCCTCGCTGTCGGACTCGTTGCCGTCGTCCATCGAGTCGTCGGTCGACTCGTTGCCCTCGGCGCTCTGCATGCTGACCGACCGCTCGGAGAAGTGGTTGATGCCGACGACCACGTCCGCGGCGGCCTGAGCGCTGGAGTCCTGCCGGACGAGGTACCGGGACTGCTCGCCGTCGTTCGTCGCCGAGCGAACCTCGCTGTAGGAGTCCGCCTGCGCGGCGGCCTCGCCGTCGACGTAGACCTCGATGTCCTCGGCGTTCTCGACTGTGGACTCGGAGACGGTCGTGATGACGACCTTCCCCTGGCTCTCGGCGCGCTCGACGGTCATGTTGACGCTGCTCTCGCTGCGCTCCTGCACCTCGACGGTGGTGTCCTGCCCGTACTCGACGACGCTCGTGGCGTTGTCCTCCGCGTCGTCGGAGGCGTTCGCGCCGCTCTCGGCGGCACCGTAGACGTACACCTCGGCCGTCGCGGTCCCGTTCCGGATCATCCGCTCCTGCTTGCGGTCGGACTCGCTCCGTTCCTCGTCGTACTGGCGGTAGACGAGCTGGCTGTCCTCCTCGACCCGGGCAGTCACCTGGCCGTCGTCGCCCGTCGTGACGTTGCCGTCGCCGACGACGATGAAGGTCCCCTGCGTGCCGTCGCCGTTCGAGACGACGACGCGTTCGTCGCTCTCGGCTTCGGCCTCGCCGCTGACGTTGGCTTGGACGATCTGGTCGCCGTCGCTGGCCGTGAGCTGGACGACGCCACGCTGGTTGTCGTGGGTCTCCATCTCGGCGCCGCTGCCGAAGGCCACCGTCGCCGCCGCGTCGGCCTGGGTCTCGAGTTCGACCGCCGAGCCGACGATGCTCGAGGAGATGCCGGCGTCGAGACCGATGCCGCCGTCGGTCTCGCTCGCGGACTGGACGGTCACGTTCTCGACGACGACCGATCCGTCGACCGCGTAATCCGTGACCGCGCTACTCGCCGTCTCGAACTGTACGAACGTCCCGCTGTACGCTTCGCCCTCCGCCTGCTGGGTCGCCGCCGGCGCCGCGGCGGCGCCGATCACGGACGTGACCAGCAGGGCTGCGAGGGCAGTCGCTCTGATGTTCATACGCGTCATTGAATTGACTTGTTGATAACTTAAGGATTGTCGTTTACGCTCGGTACCGGGCTGCAACGAACGCCGCGCCGAGGGCCGCTAGCGCCACGAGGGCGCCGAACCCGGGGCCATCTGCGCCGGAGAGACCGCCGTCGCCGCCGGTCTCGCCGTCGCTCTGCATGCTGATCGACCGCTCGGAGAAGTGGTTGACCCCGACCACGACGTCCGTGGCCGCCGACGCGCTGGAGTCCTGACGGACCATGTAGGCCGATTCCTCGCCGCCCTGGGCGGCCGACCGAACCTCGCCGTAGGAGTCGACCTCGGCGGCAGCCTCGCCGTCGACGAACACCTCGGTGCTCTCGGCGCTGCCGAACGCCTCCTCGGAGACGGTCGTGATGACGACTTTCCCCTGGCTCTGGGAGCGCTCGGCGGTCACGTTGATCTCGCTCTCGCTGTGTTCCTGCACCTCGACGGTGGTGTCCTGCCCGTACTCGACGACGCTCGTGGCGTTGTCCTCCGCGTCGCTGCCGCTCTCGGCGGCGCCGTGGACGTACACCTCGGCGGTCGCGGTCCCGTTCCGGATCATCCGCTCCTGCTTGCGGTCGGAATCGGTGCGCTCGCCCTCGTACTGGCGGTAGACGAGCTGGCTGTCGCCCTCGAGTCGGGCGACGACGTCGCCCTCCTCGTTGACGGTGGTCTCACCGTCGCCGACGACGATGAAGGCGCCCTGGCTGCCGTCGCCGTTCGAGACGACGACGCGCTCGTCGCTCTCGGCTTCGGCCTCGCCGCTGACGTCGGCCTGGACGACCTGGCTCTCGCCGCCGGCGTGGATCTGGAGGACGCCACGCTGGTTGTCGTGGGCCTCCATCTCCGCGCCGCTCTCGGTCGTCACCGTCGCCGCCGCGTCGGCGCCGAGGTCGACGCCCGCCACGGAGCCGTTCACGCTCGTGACGCTCTCGAGGCCGGCGTCCAGCCCGAGTCCGGACTCGCTTGCGGACTGGGCCGTCACGTTCTCGACGACGACCGACCCGTCGACGGCGTAGTCCGAGACGGCGGCGCTCGTCGTCTCGAACTCGACGAGCGCCCCGCTGTACGCTTCACCTTCGGCCTGCTGGGTCGCGGCCGGTGCCGCCGCCGCTCCGACGGCCGACGCGACCAGTAGCATCGCCAACGCTGCTGCTCGAAACCTCATGTTCCCCGGTCGTCGACAGCGGGATATAAATTTCGTGGCTAAGCGTGGGACACAATATCACGCCGGCGCTCCCGGTCGAGGCGGTCCTTCGACCGCGAAACCCGCAAGCATTAAAAAGCCTAACTGACTAGTCAGTCAACAATGGCGGCCGAGACCCGCGAGCGCATCATGGACGCGACCTACAGGGCGCTCTGCGAACAGGGCTACGCGTCGCTCACGATGCAGGACATCGCCGACGAGTGCGACTGCAGCAAGTCGCTTCTACACTACCACTTCGACACCAAGGAGGACCTGCTCGTCGAGCTGCTCGCCCACTTGCTCGAACGGTTCGAGGAGCGGGTCGCCGACGCCGACACCGACGACCCCCGCGACCAGCTCGTCGAGCTCGTCGATATGTTCCTCTTCGGCGACGAGCGGGGCATCGAGGAACACCGCGCGTTCCACACCGCCCTCCTGGAACTGCGGGCACAGGCACCCCACAACGAGGCCTTCCGCGAGCAGCTGGCGGAGAACGACGCCCGGGTCCACGCCGCCGTCGCCGCGGTCGTCGAGCGAGGGGTCGACGACGGCACGTTCAGGAACGTCGACGCGACGCGTGCTGCCGCCCACCTGCTCGCGGCGGTCCAGGGCGCCCGCATCCGGTGGGTCACCCTCGGCGACGACGCCGCCCCCCAAACCGTCCGGGAGGCAGTCGTCGAGGACGCCGTCGACGGGTGGCTCGCCGCCCGCTAGGGCCGCTCGACGGTCTCGCCGACCGCCTCCAGTTCCGACCGGGTGAACACCGGCAGTGCCCCCGGCGTCGTCTTCACCAGGGCGTCGGCGGCGACCGCCCCGCGCAGCGCCGTCTTCACCTCGCCGTCGACGAGGCCGACCAGGAACGCCCCGGCGAAGGCGTCGACGGCACCGGTCACGTCCACCGTCTCGACGGCCGGGAGCGCGAACTCGTGGACGGTCGAGTCGTGCCAGGCCGCCGCGTCGCCGTCCCGCAGCAGTGCCACCGTCTCGAAGCCGCGATTGGAGGCCAGCGCGTGGGTCACTCGCGTCGGCTCGCCGCTCCGACCGAAGGCGGCCTCGACGGCCGGTGCTGTCGCCACCAGCACGTCCACCGCCGGCAACAGCCCCTCGAGGGTGTCGGTGTCCGAATCGTCCGCCACGGCCGCCGCGTCGAGCAGGCCGAGCGCGGTCGTCGCGCCACCGTCCCGCGCCGTCTTCAGGAACTTCGCGGTCGCCTCCGCCAGCCCCGTCGAGGTCGTCGGCGTCCCCGCCGCGACGTAGGCGACGTCCGCCACCTCGACCCGCTCGGTCGGCAGCGAGTCGAAGTCCAGCCCCTCGACGGCCGCCCCCGCCCGGTCGTCGACGCGGCCGTCCTCGCGGGGCGTCGCTCCGCGCTCGAAGAACGTCAGGCCCTGTCGACCCCCGCCGAACGGCGCCAGCACCTCGACCTCGTGGCCCCGGAGTTCACCCGCGACGCGTCGCCCCAGCGGGTCGTCGGGGAGCCGGGAGAGCCAGGCCGCGTCGGCGCCCAGTCGGCTCGCGGCCACCGCCGCGTTGCACTCCGCGCCCTCGACGTCCACCGACAGGGCGTCGGCCGTCTCGAGCCGTTCGGTTCCCCGCGGCGCCAGCCGGAGGGCCGCCCCGCCGAGCGTCGTCAGTTGCATAGCGGGCACCTCGCGCTCCATCGGTTTCAATTCGCGGGCCGATTCGACGGTCGAGACGCACCCGCCGGCGGTCCACTCCGCAAATCGGTCGAGTCGCAAGCGGCGTTTCGGCGGTAGTTTCCGCCTTCGCAGCCGCGTCCTTTCTCCTTGTCCTGTAAGTAGCGCTCGAACGACTCGGAGAGTGAGGCCGATGGCGTCCGTTCGGTGGGTGTATCCCGGTCGATCGTACTCCTGACCTGTCGAGCGCAGTCAGTCACACAGACAGACGCCACCGTCCCGAATCTGACTCACTGCGAACCGATGGACCGCACTGGCGAGGTCGGTCATTGCTTCCGCCTGTTCTTGGGTTGGACGCCAGCCGCCGTAATAACTTTCGGTCCGGTTCTCGCTGTAGAGGTCGTTCATCGCCTCGGCAGTCTCTCGCTCGAACAGCCCGATCTGGTGGGCACGCTCGTAGGCAAACTGGTGATCCTGAAAGTCCTGGAGCGTATCGTTCGTCATCGAGAGCGCGTACGCCTCGATCGACCGTTCGATCGCGCCGAAACAGACCTCGATGACGGCCGTGTAGTACCCATCCTGTGACTGGACGACCTTGAGGAGGCGACACGCTTTCGTCAGCTGTGTCTTCCAGTCTTCGTCGGCACTAATCCCGTCCTCGAACGCTGTCCGACCGTGTCCGACCATCTCGAAGGCATCCTGTGCGCGGTCGAGTGCTGCGAGCACAGCGGACGGGTCCGAACCGTTACTCATCGGTCGCTCCGTGCTCCAAGAGGAGGTTTTCGACGGTTTCGAAGTCACTCGTCTTGTAGACCGGGATCCCCGAAACGACGATCTCCCGGATATCCTCGGTGTAGGCCGGAATCGACTGGACTGTCTCGACGTCGATATCGTACGCGTACCGATCACCATCGAACTCCGTGTCTTCGAGGTCACGGGCGATCGCATTCGCTTCTCGTTGGCTTTCGGCCCGCCCGGAGCGAGTCAACACCCAGAGATCGATATCGCTCCGTCGGTCAGCGTCGCCCCGAGCGACACTTCCGTACAGGACGATGCCGACGAGGTCGTCGACGCTCTCACGAAGCCTCGTGACCGCAGTTTTGACCGGTCGGTGATACCCCGATTGGGGGATTCGGAGGATCGGATCGTTCGGGATAGACAGCCGCTGTCTGTTGATCTCGACGAGCCGTCGGTTGCTTTCCGGAGATTCAACGACCAGATCGTTCGCACTGAGAACGTTCACTGCCCGTCGGACGGACTGGTGGGAATGACCGATCTGCGTTGCGAGTTCGCGCAGTGAAAAGTCACTGAACCGGTGGTTGGTCAAAAAGAGAAGGACATCGCTCGTCGCCTTGTGTTTGAATAAATCCGGATCCGAAGGGGGTATCGAAAGAGAAATAGATGCCCCCGGCGGATTCGTACTATCCGTCTCGCGGTTCATATGCCGTGTCACGGACCACTACTATAAAAATATTATATATGAATCGCGTTTTACCTAAATATCCACTCCTGTGGCGAAATGCCGGGATTTGTTTCGTAAGTGCCCCGATTAGTGACCGGGGTAGTCCCGCTCGAAGCGGTCCTCGATCTCGTCCGAGTCGATCTGGATCAGTACCGGCCTTCCGTGCGGACACGCCCACGGGTTTTCACACTCGTCGAGCGCCGAAAGCAGGTCGACGACCGACCCGTCGGTCAGCGACGTGTTCCCCGTAATCGACGGGTAGCAAGCCATGTCGGCGAGCAGGTCATCGGCGATGCTCTCGACGGTTCCCTCCGCCGTCCCTTCGCCACCGACCAGGTCGGATAGCACGTCGCGGACGACCGACGGGTCGCCAGCCTCGGCGACGAGCGCGGGAACGGTCGTGACCTCGACCGTTCGGTCGTCGACCCGGTTCGCGTGGAACCCCAGACGGGCGAGCGCGTCCCGGTAGCGTTCGAAGAGGGCGGCTTCGCGGGCCGTCAGTTCCAGTTCGACCGGGTCGGCCAGCGCCTGGGTCGTCACGTCGCCCGCGAACCGCTCCCGGAGCCGCTCGTAGTTGACCCGCTCGTCGGCGGCGTGCTGGTCGACCAGGAGCAGTCCGTCGGCCGTCTCCGCGACGAGGTAGGTGTCGTCGTACTGCCCGAGCACCTCCATCGACGGCAGCCGTTCGAGGTCCTCCGGCGTGCCCGTCGTGGCCTCCCCGCCGAGGGTCCGCTGGGTCGGCGCCTCCCGGAACGCCGGCTTGCCGGGGGCGTCCGTCCGCCCGTCGGTGCCGTCCGCTTCCTCGCTCGTCGCCCCGTCGCCGGGGGAGTCGGCCGGTTCACTCGGCGGTGCGGACGAGGGAGTTGCCCGGCCGGTCGGCCCCGTCTCGCCGGCGTCGTCGAGCGCACCCGCGTCCGTCCCCGTCTCGCCGCCGTTCCCGGTGTCCCGACTCGTCGCGTCGGCGGTTCCACCCGAAGCGTCCCCCGCGTCCCGACCCGCCCCCGTTTCCGGTGGACGCTCCGCCGACCCCGAACTCGCGTCGTCGGGGATTTCGGTCTGCTCCGGCGCCGACCGTCCGCGCGGCGCCCGCGAGCGGACGAGACCCTCCGCCAGCAGCGCCGACCGCACCGCCTCGCGGACCTGCTCGCGGGCCCCCTCGTCGTCGGCGAACAGCACCTCCAGTTTCCGGGGGTGGACGTTCACGTCGACGCCGCCTGGTGGCACGTCGATGTCGACGACGGCGAAGGGGTACCGGTCGGGCGCGAGCTGTGCGCCGTAGGCGTCGACGACCGCTTCGCGGACGACGCTCGCGGTCACGTACCGGCCGTCGACCAGCGTCGTCACGTACTCCCGGCCTGCGCGGTTGGTCTCGGGGTGGCTGACCAGCCCCTCGACGCCGTCCAGCGGTCCGTCGACGGCGTCGGCGTCCTCGCGGGCCGCGCCGACGGGTATCATCGAGGCGGCCACCTCGCGGCCGTACACCGCGAGTGCCGCGTTCCGCCGGTCGCCGTCGCCGGCCGTCGAGAAGCGTTCCCGGCCGTCGTGGGTCAGGGTGATGGCCACGTCCGGGTTGGCCAGCGCGTAGCCCGCCACGACCGACTGGACGTGGTCGAACTCCGTCGCGGCCGTCTTGAGGTATTTCCGGCGGGCCGGGACGTTGCCGAACAGGTCCGTCACCTCGACGGTCGTCCCCTCGGGACAGCCGACCGGCCCGCACTCGAGGCGGTCGCCACCCTCGACGACGAGTTCGGTCCCCCGGCTACCGCCACGGGGCTTCGTCCGTATCGCCATCCGCGAGACCGATCCGATGGCGTGCAGCGCCTCGCCGCGAAAGCCCAGCGTGCCGATGGCGTCCAACTCGTCGATGGCCCGGAGTTTGCTCGTCGTGTGCTCCTCTATCGCCTTCCGGGCGTCGGTCTCGGACATCCCTACGCCGTCGTCGCCGACGGCGATTCGCTCGGTGCCGCCCGCCTCGACTTCGACGGTGATTCGGGTCGCGTCGGCGTCGAGGGCGTTCTCGACGAGTTCCTTGACGACCGAGGCGGGTCGCTCGACCACCTCGCCGGCCGCGATCCGGTCGCGGGTCTCGGCGTCGAGTTCGCGGATGTCCGGGGTCATGTCGGGATGCTACCGATACTTCGGGCGGCGAGGTATAAATCCAGGCGACCCCGCGGCACGAACGCTTTTGTCGCTGCTCGTCCTCGGTGACGTGTATGATAGTGATGCACGCGGAGATGCCCATCGCCTCCGACAGCCGGGAAGCCGCCCTGGACCTGCTGGAGGAGTTGGCCGAGCAGTCCCGCGCCGAGGACGGCGTCGTCGACTACTGCGTGACGACCGACGTCGAGTCGCCCAACACGGTCCGGGTCGTCGAGGAGTACGAGGACGCCGACGCCGTCGACGCACACATGTCCAGCGACCACTTCGAGTCCTTCCAGGCGGACATCGCCGCCCACCTCGCCGGCGAACCCGAACTCTACCGGTTCGATGTCGACTCGAAGACGCGGGTGATGTAGGCGCCCCGCTTCTCCGGCCGCCGCACGGCTCACCCCGGCAGCGCACGCTCCAGCAACCACTCGCGGGGCGGCGACGCGAAGGGCCACTGTCCGCACCGCGATTTCTCGAGGCTGCCGCCGGTCTCCGCCGCGAAGTACCGCTGTTTCTTCCCGAACCGGTAGTGACACCGCTCGGGCCGTCGCTTCTCCCAGTAGACGGTCGACATCGACGGCGCGTCGGCGGGCCGCTCGGGGAGCCGTTCGTAGTCCGAGACGCCGACCGACTCCTGTGCGGCCTCGACCTCGTCTTTGATGGGCGTGACCGGGCCGGCCGCCCAGTAGCCGTTCGCCGCCGCCAGCAGGATGACGACCGCCAGCACCCGGAGCCGCCGGTCGGAGCTCCGCCGCCCCGCGACGACCGCCCCGGCGCCGACCCCGACGAACGCGAACAGGAACACCAGTTCGATGGCGCCCTGCATCTCGAGGAGCGCCTGCAGCGCGTAGGCGGCGCCGCCGACCGCGACCCACCAGTACCGTCCCGCCCGGTCGAGTCCCCGAATCCAGCCGTAGGCGCCGACGACGAGGAGGGCGACGCCGGCCACTCCCACCTCGACGATGGCCTCGAGGAGCCGACCCGCGAGCGTGTACCGCTCGACGGCGTAGACCGGCGCGACGACCGTCTCGACGACCAGCGGGACGACCAAGCCGGCGGCGACGAAGGGCGCGACGACGGCGGCCGCGACCGCGACCCCGCCGGCGACCGCCAGGGCCGCCCCGCGCCGGCCGCCGCGCCGGTAGCCGACGGCGACGACGAGACCGGCCACGAGGACCCCCAGTTGCCAGAAGCCGGCGCTCGCCGCGGCGGCGGCGCCGCTCGCTCCAGGCCTGTCGTCGACAGCCAGCACCAGCGCTCCCATCCCGAAGCAGAACGCGAGGTACTTCGGGCGGATGCCGAGGCTCGGGAACGCGTACACCGTCGGAAAGACGAACAGCGACACGCCGGCGGCGTAGGCGGCGGTGCCGTCGCCGGTCAGCCGGTGGGTGAGGACGCCCACCAGCACGACGCCCGCGCCGACGGCAGCGGTGCCGACGGCCACGCTCAGCAGGTGCAGGACGGCCATGTTCCCGCCCGAGAGCGCGGCCAGCACCGCCGTCACGGCGTAGATCAGCGGCGGCTTGACGTCGAAGAAGTCGACGTACGGCGTCGCTCCCTGCAGGACGTACCAGCCGGCGTGCTGGAACAGCGCCGAGTCGCGGTTCACCGCGAAGGGAGTCAGGAGGAACCGCCCGGCCGTCGCCCCGGCGAACACGACGACGACCGTGGCGACCAGCAGCGAAAGCCAGTGGCGGTCGAGGAACTCGTCGAGGCGGCCGAGACGCTCCTCGAGGCGGTCGAGCCGGGACCGGGCGACGCCTTGGGTCGCCATCCGCCTAGTCGTCGGTGCCCGAAGGAAATACTCTGTCGGTCCGGCCGGGGGCCGCGTCGCCCGCCCCCGATTCGTCGGGCCGTCAGGCCTGCTGCTGTGCGCGCTGGACCCACTCGCCGGCGCGGTCCTCGCTCACGCCGGCGGCGTCGGCCACCTCGTCGGCGCTGGACTGGGCGAGGTCGCCCTGGGTCCGGATGCCCGCGTCGGCGAGACGGTCGGAGTAGGTCTTGCCGATGCCCTCCAGGTCGGCGATGGCCTCGCCTTCCGCCTCGACGGCGACGTCGAGCAGTTCCTCTGCCTCGGCCTCCGTCGCGTCGGCGGCGTCGGCGACCGCCTCGGCCTCCGCCTCGGCGAGGTCCGAGAGCGTCCCGATTCCGGACTCGACCAGCCCCTCGACGGCGTCGTCGTCGACGACCTCGGACTCCGCCGCCAGCGTCGAGCGGAACTCCTCGAACTCCTCGACGGTGGCGTCGACGTCGGCCTCCAGGTCATCGAGGAACTCCTCGGCGGTCGTCCCGGCGGACTCGACGGTATCCTCCGTCGTCTCGGCGGCCTCGTCGGCGGCTTCCTCGACGGTTTCGGCGGCCTCTTCGAGTTCCTCCTCGACGGTTTCGGCGGCCTCTTCGAGTTCCTCCTCGACGGTTTCGGCGGCCTCTTCGAGTTCCTCCTCGACGGTTTCGGCGGCCTCGTCTATCTCCGCCTCGACGTCCTCGGCCGCGTCTTCGACCTCTTCCTCGACGGCTTCGGCCGTCTCCTCTATCTCGGCTTCGACGTCCTCGCCGGCCTCCCGGAGGCGCTCGAAGCCCCCCTCGAAGAGGTCGACCGACCAGCCGGTGACCTCCTCGGAGGTGTCGACGCCGCGCTCGGCGGCGCCCTGGATGTCATCGAACAGCTCCGCCTGCGTGTCCTCTATCTGGTCGAAGGCGTCCTCGAGCTGGTCCTCGGCGTCCTCGTCGGCACCGGGCGCGACGCCGACGAGCGGGCGTACCGCCTCCCGCGTCAGGTCCAGCCCCTGTCGATTGAGCTTCTCCTGTGTCTCGATGGTCCGGTCGATGAGGGTCCGCTGGGTCTCGAACAGCGAGTCGAGCGGTGTCGACGTGTCACTCATAGCGACTAGAACCAGTAGCTCCAGCCGGTTGTGTTCGCTCCCTCCTATTTACGGCGGGTTGAAACGTGCATCGTCGAACGCGACGGAGAGAGCGTTTGAACGCTGGAATCGGGTGTTTCGGTCCTGCCAACCGTTCCCGCGGTTCCGTCTCACTCGTCGTCGAGGCGGCGCTGCCACTCCCGGACCGTCGACAGCACCTCGACCGGCGGCGTCGTATCGAGGTCGGCCTCGCGCAACTCCGAGAGGACCGCCTCGGTCTCGGGGTCGAGCGCCGTCCCGTCGCCGCCGTCGGAGGCGGTCGCCTCCCGGTCGGGACCGTCGCCGCTCCCGTCGGTGTCACCGCCCCGGAACTCGCCGCTCCCGAGGTCGAACACCGTCTGGACCGGGCCGTCGCCGCCGCCCTTCGCCTCGATTGCCCGCTCGGACCGGAGGCGGTCGAGGACGTCACGGGCGCGGTCGACGACGGGGCCCGGCACGCCCGCCAATTCGGCGACGTGGACCCCGTAGGAGCGGTCGGTCGGTCCCTCCTCAACGGTCCGGAGGAAGGTCACGTCCCCCTCGCGCTCGGTCGCGGCCACATGGACGTTCTCGACGCGCGGTAGCTCCTCGGCCAGCGTCGTCAGTTCGTGGTAGTGAGTCGCAAACAGCGTGAAGGCGCCGACCTCGTTGTGGAGGTACTCCGTGGCGGCCCACGCGATGGAGATGCCGTCGTAGGTGGCGGTGCCGCGGCCCACCTCGTCGAGCACCACCAGCGACTCCTCGGTCGCCGAGTGGAGGATGTTCGACAGTTCCTGCATCTCGACCATGAACGTCGAGCGGCCCTCGGCGAGTTCGTCCAGCGCGCCCACGCGGGTGTAGACGCCGTCGACCAGCCCCACCGTGGCGGCGTCGGCGGGGACGAACGAGCCGACCTGGGCGAGCAGCGTAACCAGTGCGGCCTGCCGCATGTACGTCGACTTGCCGGACATGTTCGGTCCCGTGACGAGCAGGAAGCGCCGCTCGCGGTCCAGGTAGAGGTCGTTCGGGACGAACTCGACGTCCGTCTCGACGACCGGGTGCCGGCCCGCCTCGACCGCCAGCACCCGCTCGTCGGTCAACTCCGGCCGGCACCAGCCGTGTCGGGCGGCGTGGGCCGCCAGCGAGCAGAAGACGTCCAGTTCCGCCAGCGCCCGCCCGACCGCCTGTAGCAACTCGGCCGACTCGGCAACCGACTCCCGGAGTCGGCAGAACGCCTCGTACTCGCGGTCGGCGCGCTCCTCCTCCATGCGGAGCAGTTCGCGCTCCCGCTCCCGCAGTTCGTCGAAGACGTACCGCTCGGCGTTCTTCAGCGTCTTGATGCCCTCGTAGCTCTCGGGCACGTCGTCGGTCTCGGACTTGCCGACCTGGACGTAGTAGCCGTCGGTCTTGTTCCGGTCGACGGTGACGTGCGTGAGGTCGTGGCGGCGCTTCTCGCGGTCGGCGAGGCCGTCGAACCACTCCTCGGCGGCCTCGTGGCGGGCGACGAGTTCGTCCAGGTCCTCATCGTAGCCCCGCTCGATGAGGCCGCCCTCGTGGAGGGTCTTCGGCGGGTCGTCGGCCAGCGCCGACAGTTCCTCGCGGAGTTCGTCGACTGCGTCGCCGTCCAGCTCCTCAAGGAGGTCCGCCACCGGCGACTCCGACAGCCGGGACGACCCCGCGACGGCCTCGCGCAACTCGGGCACCAGCGCCAGCGTCTCTCGGGCCCGCAGGAGAGCGTCGGCGCCGGCGTTGCCAGAGACTGCCCGGGAGGCGACCCGTTCGAGGTCGTAGGCGTCGGCGAGCAACTCCCGGAGTCGCTCCCGGACGATGGCGTCCTCTGTCAGCGCGCCGACGGCCGACTGCCGACGCCGGAGTTCGCCCCGCCGTCGCAGCGGCCGCGTGAGCCACTCCCGGAGCAGGCGCCCGCCGGCGCTCGTCTCGGTGTGGTCCAGCGTCGCCAGCAGCGACTGCCCGCTGCCGGTCATCGTCTCGGTCAACTCGAGGTTGCGCTGGGTCGTCGCGTCGACGGCGACGTGGTCGTCGGGAGCGTAGGTGCCCAGCCGGGTCACCGACGCGAGCGCGCCGACGCCCGTCTCGGCGACGTAGTCGACGACGGCACCGGCTGCCGCGACGGCCGCCCCGTCGTCGAGGCCGACGGCGTCGACGGCCTCGCCGAACTGCTCGCGGAGCGCGTGTCTCGCCCGGCCGGGCGCGAAGGCGTCCGTCTCGTGGTGGGTGATGCGGGTGTCGAGCCGTTCGTCCAGCGTCGCCAGCAGGTCGTCGTCGCTGCGAGCGGTCGGTCCCGGCAGCACCTCGACGGGCGCAAACCGGTACAGTTCCGTCAGTGCGCGCCCCGTCGCGTCCGGTCCCGACACCGACGCGGTCCGGAACCGGCCCGTCGTCACCTCGCAGAAGGCGAGGCCGTACCCGTCGTCGGCGGCGACGACGGCGGCGAGGTACCGGGCGTCGTCGCCGTCCGGCGACAGCAGCGTCCCGGGGGTGACCACGCGGGCGATTTCGCGGGTCACGTCGCCGTCGTCATCGCGCTGGTCGGCGACGGCCACCCGGTAACCCCGCTCGACCAGCGCCGTCAGGTACGGTTCGAGGTCGTCGACCGGGACGCCGGCCATGTCGTAGGTCTCCCCGCCGGAGCCCTTCTCGGAGAGCTTCAGGTCCAGTTCCTCGCCGACGAGGCGGGCGTCCTCGCCGAAGAACTCGTAGAAATCGCCCAACTGCATCGCCAGGACGTCCGCCTCGGCCTCCTCCTTCAGCGCGAAGAACTCCCCGACGATACCCGATGCCATGTGGCTACCGGCGGCGGCCGGGAGGTAAAGCGTGACGGAACGGCGGTCGGGCCGGCGGCCCGTCGGGGGACGCCGCCCCGGTATCGCGACCGTGGCGCACGACCGACCCAGCGTTATGCGAGCGCGCTACCTGCTAGCAGAGGCCATGTCGAAGGAACTCCACTGCGTCGTCGACGGCTGTGAGGCGACCATCGAGGCCGAGACGGAAGCCGAGATACTCGAACAGGCGGAGGCTCACGCCGCCGACGCCCACCCGGAACTCGAACTCGACGAGGAGACCGTCGAGACGCTGAAGGGCCACATCCAGGAGACGTAGCGCCCCCGGCTTAGTTCTCGCGCAACTCGAAGGCGATCCGCTCGACCTCGGCGCCCTTCGAGGTCCGGTCGACCACTTCGATTCGGCCGACGTCGCCGAGTGAATCGACGTGGGTCCCGCCACAGGGACACATGTCGAACTCCTCGATTTCGACCACCCGGAGCGGGTCCACCGAGTCCGGAATCAGCCCCAGCAGCGCCCGCCCCTCGTCGACCTCGCGTTCGACCCGCTCGCGGGGGCGGTTCTCCTTCTCGACTTCGAGGTCCCTGTCGAGGGCCTCGTTGGACAGGCGCTCGATTCGTTCGAGATCGGCGTCGTCGAAGTCGGCGGGCTCGAAGTCGATTCGGGAGCGTTCGGCGCCGACCTGGTTGCCCGCCGTCTCGGCGCCGTACTCGTCGAGGACGACCCTGCTGACGACGTGCTGTGCGGTGTGCATCCGCGAGAGGGTCGCGCGGCGCTCTGCGTCGATCTCAGCCTCGACGGTCGTGCCCGCCTCGGGCGGGTCGCCCGCTATCTCGGCGACTTCGTGGCGGACGTCGCCGTGGTCCTTCCGGGCACCCTCGATTTCGGCGCGGCCGCCCGGCCACGACAGTTCGCCGTGGTCCGGTGGCTGGCCCCCGCCCTCGGGGTAGAAGTAGGTGCCGTCGAGGACGACGTACTCGTCGGTCGCCTCGACCACCGTCGCCGTGAACGAGGTCACGTCGTCGGCGTCGGGGAGGTACAGCAGGTCGGTCATCGACGGCTCGTAACCGCCGGACCGTCAAAAGCGGTCGGGGCCGTCGCCCGCTTCAGACGTCGGCCGGTGGTTGCGACCGAGGACGGCCGCGTCGCGGACACGATTCCGGCCGCCTGGACCGTCGACACCGCCTTCGGCGACGCCGTTGCCGTCGAGGAGACCGAGAACGGCAAGCGCGTCATCCTGCAGGCCAGCGGCGACGGCGAACTCACCTACTTCACGGAGGCACCCGAGGGACTCTCCAGTACGGGTCGCTACGAGTTCGGACCCGTCGAGGTCGAGCAGGACGGCGAGTACACCGCCGTCGACGGCACCAGCGAGTCAGTCTCCGTCGTCGGCGCCAGTACCGAGCTCTGACAGGGTCGCACGCAACTCGAGGAGTCGCTCGCCGAGCGTCCCCGCCTCGCCGGCGACGAGCTTGGTCATCGCCTCCTTGCCCACGTCGCCGCGGTCGACGACGGCGACCGGTCGCTCGCCGGCGCCGGCGAACGCCTGCTCGGCGCCCCAGTCCATCGTGCCGGCGGCGTCGTCCGGTTCGGCCGCACGGTCGTACTCGGCGACGGGCCACCCCAGCGATTCGAGCGCGGCCTCGACGTCGTCGTCGAACCGGCAGTTGACCGCGAAGCGCAACCCGGGGCTGTGCTCGCGGGCCGCGAGCAAAAAGCGGGCGACGTGGCTGGAGGCGCCGAACCGGACGCCGCGGTTGGCCCGGACGCCTTCCAGCGTCTTCGTGATGCGCCCCTCGACGGCGGCGGTCTCGGCCGTCGACTCGGCGTACGGCGTCGCCCCGACGACGTTCATGCCGACCTCCGGGACCAGCGTGCGGACGTTCTCCCGCTCGAACCACCCGACGAGGTCCGCGACGGACTCGGCGGTCTCGTGCCGCCGCGCCTCGTTCCGGAGCGCGACCAGGTGGTGGACCGCGCCCGGCCCCTCGCCGACGTCGTGGTGGTACCGGACGGCCCGCTCCATGAAGGCGACGCTACGGCCGACGGCGTCGACCAGCGGTTCGCCGTGGGCCAGTCGGGTGGCGATGGCCGCCGACAGCGCACACCCCGACCCGTGGGTCGCGTCGGTGTCGACGCGGGGGTGTCGCGCCGTCTCGATGGTGTCCCCGGTCACGAGGGTGTCCAGCACCTCCTCGCCGGGGACGTGACCGCCCTTCACCAGGGCGGCGTCGACGCCCATCGCCAGCAGGCGCTGGCCCGCGAGACGGGCGCCCGCCTCGTCGCTGGGTTCGACGCCGGTCAGCACCGCCGCCTCGTCGGCGTTCGGCGTGGCGAGCGTCGCCTCGGCGAGCAGGTCCTCGTAGGCGGCCTCCGCGTCCTCGGTCAGCAGGCGGTCGCCGGTCGCCGCCACCATCACCGGGTCGACGACGAGCGGACACTCCAGGTCGGCGGCGTACGCCGTCACCGTCTCGACCACTTCGGCCGTCGCCAGCATGCCGGTCTTGACCGCCCGGACGTCGAAGTCCGAGAGCACCGCGTCGATCTGTGCCGCCAGTTCCTCGACGGGGAGGACGTGACTGGACTCGACTCCCGTCGTGTTCTGGGCGGTCACGGCGGTCACGGCCGAGGTGCCGAACCCGCCGGTCGCCTCGATGGTCTTCAGGTCGGCCTGGATGCCGGCACCGCCGCCCGAATCGCTGCCCGCAATCGTCAACACGACCGGGCGGTCGACCGGGGCCGGCGTGCGCGTCTCGCTCATGTGTCGTGTTATTCTCCGTTACTACAAATCGGTGATGGTAACCGGCGAAACGCCTTCCCCCACCGCGGGCGTACGGTCTGGCATGTACCGGGCCATCCTCCCGAACGGCCAACTGGAGTGTGCGGCCTACGAGAAGCGCGACCACGGCATCGACTGCTACGACGCCGACGAGGAGTTCCTGGCGTTCGTTCCCTACGAGAGCCTCGAAGCACTGTTGGCCGAGGGTGCCTACGAGAGGCGCGCGCCGTCGGTGATGTAATCAGACGTTGTCGGGCTTCTCGGCGTCGTCCTCGACGGCCCGCTTCATCGACTCGCGGCGGGACTTGGCGTCCCGGCCGGTACACTCGAGCAGGAAGTCGTTCTTGGCGTCGTTGGCGTCGCCGGCGGCGTCGACGTCGCCCGTCTCCATCAGTTCCTCCAGTTCGCGCTCGTGGAAGTCGACGGCGAGTTTGTCCTTCTTGCCGGAGTAGGAGACCGCCCCGGCGACGACCCGGTCGAAGACGGGGTTGTCCGGCTCCTCGACGACGTAGAGGTCGCTCCCCTTGAACTCCTCCGTCCCGGTGATGGGTCCGAAGTACTCCTCGATGGTGCCCTCCAGGTCCGGTACGCGCTCCTCGAGGTACTCGCCGCGACGCATCTTGTACTCTTCCATGGTGGTGGTATCGGAAGCCGATGGTTTACCGATTTCGCTCGCTCGTCAGCCACGCGCCGCACTCCGGACAGGGGTCGCCGTCCCGGTAGGAGGAGTCGGCCTCAACGCTGAACTCGCACTCGGTACAGACGATGGTCCCCTCGGGGACCGTGATACCCGAGAGGGTCTCCTCGTCCGGCTGGACGGGGTCGACATCGGCGTCGTCACCGCCGTCACCGGCGTCCTCCTCGGGGGCCGGCGTCGGCGCCTCCTCGGGGTCCCACGACTCGTCGGGGTCGTCGGGCCAGGCGCCCGGTTCCCGTTCGGGCTCCTCGTCGGTGAGTATCTCGGCGTCCTCCTCTGCGGGGTCGCGGGCCTCGTACTCGCCGCCCTCCAGGGTCTCGCCGGCGTCGGCGACGCCGCTCCTGTCGACGGCCCCGCCGACGGCCGTCTCGCCACCTCCGTCGTCGTCGAGGTCGACCTCCTCCTCGTCGACGACCGCGGTCACTTCGGTACTCTCGGAGACGACCCGTTCCTCCCCGCAGCGGACGCAGCGCTCTATCTCCCGGTGGACGGTCACGACCTCGGAGCCCTGCTCCTTCCGTTCCTGCTCGAAGTCGGCGGGCTCGAAGGAGTGGCCCAGTAGCGAACACTTCAGTCCCATCGTGGTGGTGTGGCCGTCTCGGGGGCATAAAACTTGAGACGCGAGTCGGCGACCGACCCGGCGAACGGTTAAGAGACCTCCGCGCAAAACCCTCACGTATGCAGGCGAAGGGGGAGTACCGCGACCGCGAGGACACGCAGGTCGCCGTGCTCGATGCGCTCGTCGAGCGGACCGAAGAAGGAATGACGGTGTTCGAACTCCGCTCCGACGCCGACGTCGACATCGACGACCTCGAATCGGCGCTGGCCGACCTCAAGCAGGCGGGGCTCATCACCGTCGAGAACGACGACGAACCGATGCGTATCTACCCCGACGACCGCGTCGTTCCCGACCCCGACACGGAGTCCGACGGCGACGAGACCGACGAGCGGTCGCTGTTCGAGCGGGTCCGCGAGCGGCTCGGCGTCTGAGACTCCCCGCCGACCCGGGACGGACCCGCGGCTGTTTTACCGCGGCGGCGCCTTGAACCGGCAATGACAGTCGTCGCGGACATCCACGAGGCACACGGGGCGACGTTCGCCGAGCGCGGCGGCCGCCGCGTCGTGGCCAACTACGGCCGTCCCGAGCGGGCCCACCGCGCGGTCCGGAACGTCGTCGGCGTCGTCGAGATGGGGTACGGGGTCGTCGAGGTGACCGGCGACGACCGCGTCGAGTTCGTCGACAACGCCGTCTCGAACCGCGTCCCACCCGAGGACGGCCGGGGCGTCTACGCGCTCCTGCTGGACCCGCAGGGCGCCATCGAGACCGACCTCTACGTCTACAACGCCGACGAGCGCCTGCTCTGTTTCGTCCCGCCACAGCGGGCCGAACCGCTGGCCGAGGAGTGGGCCGAGAAGACGTTCATCCAGGACGTCGAGGTTCGGGCCGCGACCGACGACCTCGGCGTCTTCGGCGTCCACGGTCCGAAGGCCACCGAGAAGATCGCCTCCGTGCTGACCGGTCCCGGCACGCCGGACGACCCGCTCGCCTTCGTCCGCGGGACCGTCGGCGACTGGGGCGTCACCGTCGTCCGCACCGACGACCTGGCCGGCGAGGAGGGCTACGAGGTCGTCTGTGCGGCCGACGACGCCGCCGGCGTCTTCGACGCCCTCGTGAACCACGGACTCAACGCCGCGCCCTTCGGCTACGACACCTGGGACGACCTGACGCTGGAGGCGGGAACGCCGCTGTTCGACACCGAACTCGAAGGCTCCGTCCCCAACGTCGTCGGCGTCCGCAACGCCCTCGACTTCGAGAAGGGCTGTTACGTCGGCCAGGAGGTCGTCTCCAAGATCGAGAACCGGGGGCGACCCTCCCGGAAACTGGTCGGTCTCCGGCCCGACGCGGTCCCCGACGCCGGCGCCGCCGTCTTCGAGGGCGACGCCTCGGTCGGCGAGGTCACCCGCGGCAGCCACGGTCCGACGGTGGAGGCGCCGATCGCGCTCGCCGTCGTCGACTACGGGCTGGAGGCCGACGCCGTGACGGTCCGAATCGACGGCGAGGAGGTCGACGCCGACCTCGCGCCGTTGCCGTTCGTCGAGGGGTCGGCCCGCTCGCGTCGGCTCCCCGAGTACGTCTGAAACGGGGCCGTCGGGGAGGAAGCAGCCGTCGTCGCCGGGACGGCGACCCGGCCGTCAGTCGTACGCGCGATAGAGGAGACCGCCGCCGAGGACGCCGAGCAGTCCCAAAACGCCGACGAACGCGACGCTGACCAGAACGGTCGTGAAGACGAACGTCCGGGGGTCGGCGACGCCGACGGCCCTCGCCGTCAGCCGGTAACAGTCGCCGTCGACCAGGACGTACTGCGGCGGTCCCGGATCGAGCAGACCGCCGTACTGGAAGTCGCCGACGGCGACCCCGGTCCGGACGGGCTGTTCGGGTCGTGAGACGGCCCTGTCGACCACCGTCTGGCCCTTCGGCGAGAGGTCGGCGTACTCGTAGCGGGCGTCGGCCGGCGCGCCGCCGGCGTCACAGCGGGCGTCCTCGGCGGGGGTGACGGTGTGGGTGTAGCCCGAGGCCTGCACCTGCGAAAGGAGCACGCCGCCCGCCAGGAGCGCGCCGACGACGGCGGCCGCTCCCAGGACCGCCAGGAGCACGCCGAGCGACTTCCGACCCTCCGGCAGCACCATACGCTCGCCGTACTCGGCTGGAGCGTTTAACGGTTCCCCGTCCGGTGGCTGCTGGTCCCGTTGGAGCGGCTACCACCGCCGGTCCGTCGACGCGGCTACTCGTCGGTCGGCGCGTAGTAGTACTCGCCTTCGGCCTTCTGCTCGCGGTCCTTCTGGGAGCCGGGTTTGTTGATGCGGGGACGGCCGGTCCGCTCGTCGCGGCGGAACGTGACGTCGAGGTTCGAGAGGAAGGCGTTCATCCCCTCCCGCATCGGGACGGGTCGACCGGCGCGGCCGTGCGCGGCGGGTTCGCCGTCGAAGACCTGCAGCCGGTCCGACAGCAGGTCGATCATGTAGATGTCGTGGTCGATGACCATCGCGGTCGCGTCGTGTTTCTCCGTGTAGCGCCGGATGGCCCGCGTCGCCAGCACCCGCTGTTCGACGTCGAGGTGTGCGGAGGGTTCGTCCAGCAAATAGAGGTCGGCCTCCTTCGAGAGACAGGCCGCGATTGCGACCCGCTGGCGCTCGCCGCCGGAGAGGTCGGTGAGGTTCTGCTCCATGATCCGCTCCAGCTGGAGCGGCTGGGCGATCTCGGTGTTCCAGTAGGAGGTCCCGAACTCGTCGGTGATGGAGCGGAGGAAGGCGTCGACGCGCATGTGCTGGTCGATCTCGACGTACTGGGGCTTGTAGGAGATGTCCAGCGCGGCGTCGAAGCTTCCCTCGTCGGGGTCGAGCCGCCCCGCCAGCAGTTTCGCAAACGTCGACTTCCCGATGCCGTTCGGTCCGACGATGCCGAGCACCTCGTTTTCGCGTATCTCGCCGCCCTCGACCTCCAGCGTGAACTCGCCCTCGCCGTAGGACTTCGTCAGGTCCGGGTACTCGACGAGCGTGTCGCCGTGGGACACCGTCCGGGGGGCGTGCTCCTCGAACTCGATTGCCTCCGGCCGGATGCGCATGTTCTCGTTCTCCAGGTAGCCCTCGAGGTACTCGTTGATGCCCGATTTCGTGGACTTCGGCGGTGTGACGACGCCGAAAACGCCGGGTTCGCCGTAGGCGACGTGCAGGGCGTCCGCCAGCAGGTCCAGCACCGCCAGGTCGTGCTCGACGACGAGCATCGAGCGGCCCTCGGCCGAGAGTTCCTGAACGAGTCGGGCAGCCGTGACCCGCTGGCCGATGTCGAGGTACGGCGTGATCTCGTCGAGGAAGTAGAAGTCGGCGTCCCGGACCAGCGTCGCCGCCAGCGCCACCCGCTGGAGTTCGCCGCCCGACAGCGTGTCGATGGGCTGGTCGACCACGGGGCCGATGCCGAGCCGCTCGACCAGTTCGTCCGCGACGCCGCGCTCGTCGACGCCGGCCAGCAGTTCCTCGGTCTTCCCGTCGAAGCTGTCAGGGATGCGGTCGACGTACTGCGGCTTGCGGGCGACGGTCACCTCGCCATCCTGGAGGTCCCGGAGGAAGCCCTGCAGTTCGGTGCCGCGGTAGGCCTCGAGTACCGTCTCCCAGTCCGGTTCCTCGTCGAAGCGGCCGAGGTTCGGCGTGATCTCGCCGGCCAACGCGTGGACGGCGGTCGTCTTCCCGATGCCGTTCGGCCCGAGGATGCCGGTGACCCGTCCCTCCTGAGGCGCCGGCAGGCCGTACAGCGCGAAACTGTTCTCGCCGTAGCGGTGGGTCGGCTCCTCGTCGAGTTCCTGCGGCAGGTTGATTATCTCGAGGGCGTCGAAGGGGCACTTCTCGACGCAGATGCCGCAGGTCTCGCCGAGGCAGAGTTCCTCGGAGATGGAGACCTGGTCGGGGGCGCCGGCGTAGAGGCCGTCCTCGCCGTGGCGCTCCTCGCGGGTGACGATACACTCCTCGCCCGTCCGGTTCGGCGGGCAGAAGTTCGCACACTCGTAGTTGCACCGGTCGGGCTGACAGCGGTCCAGGTCGACGACGGCGATGCTGTCGTCGGCCATTAGACGGTCGTTCCCGTCGTCAGGAGGATCGTCCAGCAGACGAACCACAGCGCGAACGTCATGAAGGCCACGTAGAGGTAGTCCTTCGCGCCGAACTCCTCGACGTCGAGGTCGACGCCGGCCGCCTCCAGCGCCCGGTGGAGCGGGAACTGCGCGACGATGGCGGCGGCGAGTACGTAGACGCCGAGGGGGTCCGTCGCGCCGCTGGCGACGCTCCCGGAGATTACCGCCGCGACGACGCCGGCCAGACACGCGAGGAACGTGACCGTCACGCCGCGGACGTGTGCGGCCCGGCGCTCGGCCGTATCGGTTGCCATACTCCACCTTCGTCCGTCCGGCGGCAAAAGCGGTTCGTTCCGACGCCGCGGCCGAGCGGGCGCGTCGCCGTCGGATACCCCACACGTTGGGCTCAATCTTTATACACATGGCTACCCTATTTTTGGGCACAGATGGCCGATTCTGACGGGGAAGACCTCTCGGACCTCCCACCAAGCGCGAAACTCGTCTACAAGGTGCTCGAGTACAACGGGCCGATGACCCAGAAGGACATCGTCGAGGAGTCGATGCTGTCGGCCCGAACGGTTCGGTACGCGCTCGAACGCCTCGAAGAGATCGACATCGTCACCGAGGACGTGTACTTCGCAGACGCACGGCAGAACCTCTACGAAATCGAGGCGCCGGTCGAGGCCGCCGCCGACGGCGGCACCGACGCGGCCGCCTCCGACGACTAACACCCACTTTTTACACGGCCCTCTCGCGCAGCGAGAGGGCCGGCAAAAACGTGGGGAAAATATGCGCGCGCTCCTCCAGCCGCTCAGCCTCCCTGCGGTCGGCTGAGCGTTAGTCGTCGCGCGCTACGGCGACTCACTCGCTTCGCTCGTTCGTCGCCGGGAACCGCCTCGGGGGCCTTCTTCGAAGGCCCCGCTCGGCGGATACTGGCCGGGGGTTTCGATTTCCTATCGCTTCGACTCACCGGCGATGACCGGTGACGAACTCCGACCGGGAGTTCTCGGGTTTAGACTGCCGATACGGAACGTCCGGTTTCGACGCTCGACCGAATACAGTGGATAGCATCCGCCGAGGGGGCGTCCGTCAGGTCGCCCCCGAGGCGGTTCCCGGCGATGAGGCGCCGGAGGCGCCGAATCGCCGTAGCGCGCGCGGACTGGAGGCGAGCCGAAGGCCCGCCGAAAGGAGCATGCGCGCATATTTTCCCCACGTTTTTGCCGACCCCCGGAGGGGGTCGTGTAAAAAGTGGGTGTTACTGCGGAACGACGGTCACCTGTCGGCCGTGGTCGATGGCCGCCTCCAGTTCCTCGGCGATGGCGGACCCGCGCGAGACCTGGATTTCGCCGCCCCGGGAGACGGTGGCGGTGAAGAGGTACTCGCCGTCGGCCCGCACCTCGACGGTCTCGCCCTCGTGGGCGCCCAGCGGGATGACGACGTGGCGATTGGTCACCTCCGGGGTCACGACCTCGCCAGCAGTGCCGCCACCGCCGCCCGCGCCGCTCGTGGCGCTCTTGCCGCCGGGGCGTTCCGAGAAGGTTCGGACGTCGATGTCGATTCCGAGGCGGTCCTCGATCTTGCTGATGCGGCCGCCGCCCTTCCCGATGACGTAGGAGATGTCGTCGTCCTCGACGTAGGCGACGGCCTCGTTGCCGCCCTTCAGTTCGACCTCGACGTGGCCGCGGGCGGCCGACCGGATTTCGCGCTCGATCTCCTGCTTGGCGACGCGCTCGACGCCGCTGGACTCGGCCTCGCCGTCGGCGCCCTCCAGCGGGACGGTGACGACCTGACGGTTGAAGGTGTAAATCTCGTAGGCCGGCTTGCCGGTCTCGAAGTCCTCGATGACGATGACGGGCCGGGCCAGATCCTCCTCGACGAGGCCGTGGGGCACCTTCACCTCCGTGGAGACGTCGTAGACGGTGTCGACCTCCCCGGCCTCGATGTAGACGACGGTGTCGACGACCTGCGGGATCATCCCGAGTTCGACGCGGCCGACGAGTCGCTGGAGAGCGTCGATGGCACGGGTCGCGTGGACGACACCGATCATGCCGACGCCGGCCATCCGCATGTCCGCGAACGTCTCGAAGTCCGAGGTCTTGCGGACCTCGTCGTAGATGGTGTAGTCGGGCCGGACCATCAAAAGCGAGTCGGCGGTGTTCTCCATCGAACCGCCCAGTTCGGTGTACTGCGTGATTTCGGGACCGACCTGGAGGTCACGGGGTTTCTCCATCGTCTTGACCGCGAATCCGGCGTCGTTGAGGAACTCCGCGACCGCCTGTGCGAACGTCGACTTCCCGGCGCCGGGCGACCCCGAGATGAGGACGCCCCGCTGTCGTCCGGCCAGTCGGTCCCGGAGTTCGTCGGCGAACTCGTAGTCGTCCAGTTCGGTCTTGACGATGGGACGGACGGCGGTCACCTCGATGGCGTCCGAGAAGGGCGGCTCCGCGACGGCGATGCGGAGGTCACGGATCTGGACGATTGTCATGCCGGGGTGGGAGAGCTCGACGAACCCCTCCGAGGCGGAGCGAGCGGTGTCGACGACGTCGGTGGCGAACGACCGCATCTGCTCCTCGGTCAGGACGTCCTCGCCGATGTGCTCGTAACTCATCTCGCCGACGGTGCCGCGCTTGGCCATCGGCGCGACGCCGGTCTTGAGGTGGACCGACATCGTCTCCTCGTCGAAGTACTGCTCGATTGCGAGTTCGTCGTCATCGTCGCCGTCGTCCGTCCGGGGTTCGACGTACTCGACGGCGAGTCCCTTGGCCTCGGCGACCTCGCTCTGGACGATGTCGCTGGTCAGAAGCGTCGCGCCGTACTCGGCGGCCAACTCACGGATGATGGCGTCGATTTCGCCCTCGCCGGCGTCCCGCTTCTCGACGGCGTCGGGCCGGCGGCCGACGTACTCGACGGTGATGTCGCCCGAATCGGCGTAGTCGGCGAGCCGTTGCAGTTCCTCGAGGCCCTCCCAGCCGCTCTCGCGGCCGTCGTTGGCCTGGGCCTCCAGTTCGCCGACGACGGCCTCCGCGACGTAGACGGTCCCGTCGAAGCCCTCCTGCTCGACGCGTTCCGACACGCGGCCGTCGACGACCGCGCTCGTGTCCGGCAGAATATTCATACCTGAAATAGGGGTACCGAGGCGTATAAATACGATGATGGGTCGTTCACGACCCCCACGCGGCGGGGCGTCCGACCGGCCCGCGACGAAGCCGACCCCGGAACTGAAGCCCCCTCGCCACCTCGCTCCGACGATGTCTGTCCGCGAGTTGACCCGCCAACTCGTCGCCACGCCCAGCCACGACGACGAGACCACGGCGGGCGACCGAATCGAGTCCTGGCTCGCCGAACACACCGACGCGGCCCTCGCCCGCGACGGGGCGGGCAACGTCGTCGCCCGGCGGAACACCGGCGCCGACACGTCGCTCGCGCTGGTCGGCCACCACGACGTCGTCGAACCGGACGACTCCCAGCGCGAGGACGGCGAGTACGTCCTCCAGGAACGGGACGGTCGGCTGTACGGCCGCGGCGCCGCCGACATGAAGGGCAGTCTCGCGGCCGCGATGGTCGCCTTCGCCGACGCGGACCCGGCCTGCGAACTCGTCTTCGCCTCCTTCGTCGGCGAGGAGTCCGGCGGCGTCGGCTGTCGGGCCGCAATCGAGGACGGCTTCGCGCCGGACTACGCCGTCGTCGGCGAGGGCTCGACCGGCTACTCCGCCGAGGGGGTGACCGACGTCGCCGTCGCCCACAAGGGCCGTCGCGGCGCCACCGTCGTCGCAGCGGGGACGGCAGCCCACGCCAGCGAACCCGAGGCCGGCGAGAACGCCATCTACCGGGCGACGGAGGCGGTTTCGCTCGTCCGGTCGGCGGCGGTGCCGGGGGCGACAGTGCTGGGCCACGACCTCGAGGGCAGCGTCGTCGTCACCGAGATCGAGGGCGGCAGCGCCTGGAACGTCGTCCCCGAGCGCTGTGCGTTCACGGTCGACGAGCGGACGGTGCCCGGCGAGCGGGCCGACCTCGGCGCCGTCGAGTCGGTGCCCGGCGTCTCCCTCGAGGTGGACCAGGACCTCCCGCCGATGGCCTGCGACGACGGCGAGTTCGCCGACGCGGTGCTTTCGGCGGCCGACGCCGCCCAGGCGGGGACGCCCGAGTCGGTGGTCAAACCGCACGCGACGGACGCCGGGTGGCTGGCGGGTCGCGCCGGAACGACCACCGTCGTCTGCGGGGCCGCCGAACCGGGCGAGGCACACACCGCCGACGAGTCCGTCTCCTTCGAGGTGGTCGAGCGGTGCGCGGAAATATACCGGCGCGTCGCGGAGACGTGGGGCTAACCGGGGGGCGGTCCCCGACCCCGAGACGGACCCGCTAACCGTGGCTTCTTGACGCGGGAACCCGCAGTGTCGGGCATGGCAACGGAGCAATCCTCGGTCCCCGAGGCCTACGACGACCTGCTGGAGCAGTACGGCCGGTCGACGTACCTCGGCGACGCCAACATGGTCCTCTCGTGGGACCAGGAAGTGATGATGCCGGAGGGGGGCACCCCGGCCCGGGCGAAGCAGCGCGGCGCCATCTCCGGGATGCAGCACGAGTTGCTCGTCGACGACGATGTCGGCGCCTGGCTGGAGGACCTCGACGGCGCCGACCTGCCGGCCGAGCAGGCGGCCGTCGTCCGCGAGATTCGCCGCCAGTACGACCGGAAGGCGAAGGTCCCGACCGACCTCGTCGAGGAGATAAGCGAGGCAACGAGCGACGCCCACCCGGTCTGGCAGGAGGCCAAGGAGAACGACGACTGGGAGACGTTCGCGCCCACCGTCGAGCGCCTGCTGGACCTCAAGCGGGAGTACGCCGAGCACATCGACCCCGACGCCGACCCCTACGCGGTCCTCTTCGCGGACTACGAGCCGTACATCGACCTCGAGACGGCCGAGCGCGTTCTCGAGCGACTCCGCGACAGGCTGGTCCCGCTCATCGACGACATCCGCGAGACCGACGCCGACCTCTACACGGTCGAGGGCACGTTCCCCGAGGCCGACCAGATGGCGCTGGCCCGCGAGACGCTCGAGACGCTCGGCTACGACTTCGAGCACGGCCGCCTCGACACCGCGCCGCACCCCTTCTCCAGCGGCACGCAGTTCGACGCCCGCGTCACCACGCGGTTCGACGAGTCCGAGCCGCTGGACTCGCTGGGGTCGACCATCCACGAGTTCGGTCACGCCACCTACACCCAGGGGCTCTCGACGGACGACTACGGGACGCCGCTGGGCGAGCACCGCGGGCTGACCGTCCACGAATCCCAATCGAGGCTCTGGGAGAACCACGTCGGTCGTACCGAGGCGTTCTGGGAGGGGTTCGTCCCCCGGTTCAACGAGCAGTACGGGACCGACCTCACCTCGCGGCAGGCCTACGAGGCCGCGAACCAGGTCTACGAGGACAACCTCATCCGGGTCGAGGCCGACGAACTCACCTACCACCTCCACATCATCCTCCGGTTCGAGATCGAGCGCGACCTGATCGCCGGCGACCTCGACGTCGCGGAGGTGCCGGCGGTCTGGAACGACAGGATGGAGGAGTACCTCGGCGTCCGGCCCGACGCCGACGGCGAGGGCTGTCTGCAGGACATCCACTGGAGCCACGGCTCGTTCGGCTACTTCCCCACCTACTCGCTCGGCAGCGTCCTCGCCGCACAGCTGTACGCCGCCGCGGAATCCGACATCGACGACCTTGCCGGGAAGGTCCGGGGCGGCGAGTTCGGCCCGTTGCACGAGTGGCTCACCGACAACGTCCACGCCCACGGTCAGCGCTACACCACCGACGACCTGATAGAGCGGGCGACGGGCGAGCCGTTCACCGCCGACCACTTCCTCGAGTACGCCGACTCGAAGTTCGGCGCCCTCTACGGCCTGGACCGCTGAGACGGGACGAAAAGACATTTGCCCGACCTCTCCGAGTGCTCGCCCATGACCGCCCGTCCTCGCCCGGTTCGGCCGCCCGCTGGCCCCCGTCCGTCCCGGGGTCGACCGCCCGCCGGCTGTCGCCCCCGCGGGGTCGTCGCCCGCCAGGATAGCTCGACCGCCCGCCCGTCCGCCCCCGACGCCCGTCGATGAACCGCGGCGACCGAACCGTCCGGGCCGTCGTCGCTATCACCGTCCTCGCGCTCGTGGCCCGGTTCGTCCTGCTGGGGTCGCGGGTCGCCCACTTCGATGAGGCCCGCGTCGCCTGGTGGGGGCTGGACTACCTCGAAACCGGCGCGACCAGTTACCGGTACATCATCCACGGTCCGCTGATGCAGCACCTCCACGCGGCGCTGTTCGCGGTCTTCGGCGCCTCGGACTTCGTGATGCGGGCGCCGGTCGCCCTCGTGGGCGGCCTGCTGCCGCTCGTGGCGCTGTGGTTCCGCCAGCACCTCGACGATGTCGAGGTCGTCGCGCTCGCCGTCTTCCTTGCGGTCGACCCCATCCTCCTGTACTACTCGCGGTTCGCGCGGTCGACGGTGTTCGTCGCCGCCTTCTGCTTCGTCGCCTTCGCCGCGCTGGTCCGGTGGTACGACGGCGACGGACACGGCTATCTCCTCGTCGCAGCGTCGTTCCTGGCGCTCGGCTTCGGCGCCAAGGAGAACGCCGTCGTCTACGTCCTCTGTTGGTTCGGTGCGACGGGGCTGCTGCTGGCCGGGAGCCGAGTCGGTCTCGCGCCGCCCGTCGGCGCCCGGACCACGCTGGGCGAGTGGGTCGAGGCGCGCCGGGAGCGATACCGCCGCGACCCCGCGAAACGCCGGCTGTACGCGGCGGGCGCCTATCTGCTCGGCGCCGCGGCCGTCGCCGTCGCCGTCGTCGTCTTCCTGTACGCGCCCCGTGGCGGCGACGCGGGACTCTGGACCGGCAACCTCGGCGCCACCTTCGACACGATGTGGACGGACATCCGGACGGGGATGGAGTACTGGTTCGGCCAGGGCGAGGAGAAGGACCTCGCCGCCTACCGGAGCAACCTCGAGCGGTTCGTGTCGACGAGCGTCGAGTACGCCGGCGCACTCGTCGTCCTCTCGGTCGCCGGCTTTCTCGCGGAACTGACTCGCCGCGAGGAGGCCCGAAAGCTCGTCCTCGGCTGTAGCTACTGGGGGTTCGCCAGCGTCGTCGGCTACCCGCTCGGGACCGACATCTGGGGCGCCTGGATAATCGTCAACGCCCTGGTGCCGCTCTCGGTGCCGGCGGCGGTCGGCCTCGGGACGCTAATCGAGGTGGGCCGGGAGGCACTGGCCGACGCCGACCGCATCAGCGCCGGCATCGTCGGCGTCCTCCTCGTCCTCGTCGTCGGGCAGGTGGCCGTCGTCGGCGCCTCGGCCGCGTTCGTCCAGCCGACCAGCCCGGACAACGACCTGGTGCAGTTCGCCCAGCCACAGCAGGAGATGCGCCAGCCGGTCGACGAGATAGCCGCCGTCGCTGCCACCCACGAGTCCGGTCCCGACGTCCTCGTCTACGGCAGCGACGACTTCGTCGGCGACGGCGGGTTCCGGAGCCCCGAATGCATCCGCTGGACCCGGACGCTCCCGCTGGCGTGGTACCTCGAAGGCCCGGGCGCGTCGGTGACCTGTGCGGGCAGCGCCGACGCGGTTCCGGAGGAGCTACCGCCCGTGGTGGTCGCGGAGGCCGACTGTACGCTCGACAGGACCGTCGAGTGCCGGCGGGAAGCGGGACGGCTGGCGGTCGACGACGACCTCCGCGAGCGAATCCCGGACGACTACGAGCGGTACGGCTTCCTCCACCGGACCACTGGCGGGTCGTCCTTCGACGGGATGGTCGTCTTCGTCGACCGGGACGCCCGGGCCGCTCAGTCCGTCCCGGCGAGTGCCTTCCGCTCCCACCGCGGCCCGGCCCGTCGGTACAGCGCGATGCCGGCGACCCCCGACAGCGCGGCGTAGGCGACGCTGCCGAGCGCCAGCCCCGTCGGCGCCAGCGTGAACGCGATGGCGGCGACCACCAGCGGGATGAGGACGACCATCATCGCCAGCGTGAAGCCGGCGAAGACGGGCGTGTCGAACAGGAGTTCGGTCGGTTCCAGCCCGGCGACGTAGGTGGTGACGCCGAAGACGTACAGACACAGCGGCGCGAAGACGGCGACGCCGACGAGCATCGTCCCGGTGCCGAACACGAGGACGCCGGCGCCGAGGAAGGCCAGCCCCGACGGCAGCGCCAGCAGACAGAAGCCCAGCAGTTTCGCCCGGAAGACCTCGGATAGCTCGACCGGATACCGGAGGTAGAAGTCCGTGTCGTCGAACTGGCAGAGCCAGTTGTAGGTCGTGAACGAGCCGAGCGCGAGCACGCCGGCGATGGTGAGGCCGGGTTCGGGTCGGACCGGCACCACGTCCGGCAGGAATGCCAGCAGGACGGCCAGGACGGCGAAGACCAGCCCCTGCGAGAAGACGACCTTCCAGAGCCCGCCCGACGAGCGGACGACGTCCAGCAGCGACTTCGCCAGGAGGCCCTGCGTGTCGGCCGCGCCGAGCGCCCGGTGCAGCGTCCCGAAGCGGTCGTCGGCGGTCCGGGTCGGCGTCCGGCGGTCGAACCGGAACAGCCCGACACCGACCGCACCGAGCGCGACGGGACTCAGGACGCTGCCGACGACGGCCGCCGGCGTGATTCCCGACAGAAGACCGTACGGCGTGAACGCCAGCAGGCGACCGCCGTCGACGACGAGCGCGGCGACGGCGCCCAGCGCGACCAGCGCCGAGGCGACCCGCGAGCGGGTGTGGATGCCCACCAGCGCGAAACTGGCGGCGACGCCGACCGCGAAGACGCCGACGCTCGTGACGAAAAGCAGCGGGAGCCGCGTCGCCGCCACGTCCGCCATGACCACCAGCGGGACGAGTCCGACCGTCAGCGGCAGCAGAAAGAGGACGGCGTAGTACGCGACGTCCTTCACGAGGAAGGCGACGAGGAGCGTTCGGGGCTCGACGGGGAGGGTGCGTGCCGAGAACAGCAGCAGCGTCGTCTCCCCGAGCAGGTCCTCGAGGGCGTCGCGGCCGACGAGACCGACGGTGCCGACCTGCAGGCCGAGCGCGGCGACGACCAGGTGCAGGCCGTCGACGAGCAGGCCGGTCTCGGCGTCCGCAAGCGCGAAGAAGGCGGCGGTGCCGCCGGCGACGGCGGCGACGAACACCGGAAACAGCGCGAACCGTCGCCCGCCGAAGGTGCGGCTGTGCAGTCGCCACTCCTCTATGGCCATCAGCCGCAGGAGGTAGCCCGTCGAGAGGCTCATGCCGACCTCGTGAGGGTGGCCTCGGTCACGTCCTCGTCGACCGACGTGAAGAACCGGTCGAGCAGGGCGTCGCCGTCCATCCCGCGGGGCCGCAGCTCCTCCAGCAGCCGCCCGCGGTTGATGATGCCGACCTGGGTGCAGACCTCGGCGGCCGTCTCCACGAAGTGCGTCGACAGGAACAGCGTGTTGCCGGCCGACCGGTAGGTCTCGAAGAACTCCTTGACCCGCTCCTGCATGATGGGGTCGAGGTTCGTCAGCGGCTCGTCGATGAAGACGACCCGCGGCTCGTGGATGAACGCCTGCGTGATGAGCACCTTCTGCCGTTCGCCCTGCGAGAGGTCGGTGCACAGCGTGTCGAGCTTGTGGGCGAACTCGAGGCGCTCGGCCCAGCGGTCGACCCGCTCGTCCATCGTCGACTCCTCGAGCCCGCGGGTCGTGGCGGCGAACTCGAAGTACTCCCGGACGGTCAGAAACGAGGGGGGCCGGCCGCTCTCCGGCAGGATGCCGACGCGTCGCCGGGCCTCGACGGGCGTCTCGACGGGGTCGACGCCGGCGACCCGTGCCTCACCCGAGTCCGGGACGAGCTGGCCGGTCAGGATGTTGATGGTGGTCGACTTGCCCGCGCCGTTCGGCCCGAGGAAGCCGTAGCACTCGCCGTCCTCGACGGCCAAAGAGAGCGAGTCGAGCGCGACCACGTCACCGTACCGCTTCGACAGCTCTCTCGTCTGGATAGCCGGCATTCGAGAACGGGTTCGGACGCGAGCGGCCTATACTCTGTGGGCCGTGTCGGGACGTGAAACGGAAGGACCGGGGCGGTCGCTGTCGGTTCAGTTGCCGCCGGGGTCGGGCGGTTCGACCGGACAGGGGTTGCCCTCGGGGGCTTCGAGACCGATGTCACAGGTGAACGCGACGGTGAACTGCCGGTCGCCCACCGTGATGACGAAGGTGTCGCCGAAGTTCGACGAGCGCTTCTCGAGGCTGTCGTCGTTGAACCCCTCGTAGTCGATTGCGACAGGCCCGGCGTCGAGCGCGCCGCGCTTGTCGCAGTCGTGCTCGGTGGGGGAGCCGACGCACTCGACGCTGGCGAACCCGCCCTGGTCGTCGACCGTGACGGAGGTGTTCGAGTCGATTTCCGAGTCGCCGAGGTCCTGGGCAGCGGCGACGCCGCCGAGGGCACCGACCGCCAGACAGAACGCGGCGACGGCGAGCAGCGCTCGCAGGTGTGCCTGACGCATACCAGTATCCGGCGGTCCCGCACGCATCGGCGTTTCGCCTGACATGAACGGGCATATAAATAGTGAACGCAGTTCCGGTTGCCGCCGTCGCGGAAGACGTATTCGGCCGGCCCCCGAGGTGGGCGTATGGCCGACTGGACTGCCGACGAATTGCCGGACTGTACCGGTCGAACCGTCGTCGTCACCGGCGCCAACAGCGGCATCGGACTGGAGGCGACCCGGGAACTCGCCGGCGCGGGTGCCCACGTCGTGATGGCGTGCCGGAGCCTCGACGACGCCGAACGCGCCCGCGAGGGGATACGCGACGACTACCCGGGCGCGTCGCTCACCGTCCGGGAACTTGACCTGGCGGATCTGTCGTCGGTGCGGGCGTTCGCCGCCTGGACCGACGAGGAACTCGCCCGACTCGACGTTCTCTGTAACAACGCCGGCGTGATGGCGATTCCCCGCAGCGAGACGGCCGACGGCTTCGAGACGCAGTTCGGCGTCAACCACCTCGGACACTTCGCGCTGACGGGCCTGCTGTTCGAGCAGTTGCGGGAGGCGCCCGACCCCCGCGTCGTCACCCAGAGCAGCGGCATGCACGCCCGCGGCGAGATGGACTTCGAGGACCTCCACGGCGTCGAGGACTACGACAAGTGGGACGCCTACGCCCGGAGCAAACTGGCGAACCTCCTCTTCGCGTACGAACTCGACCGGCGGTACGGCGACGAACTGACGAGCGTGGGCTGTCACCCGGGCTACGCGGCGACGAACCTCCAGTACCGCGGTCCGGAGGCCGAGGGGTCCAGGGTCCGCAAACTGGCGATGAAGGCCGCGAACGCTCTCCTGGCCCAGTCGGCCGAGGCCGGCGCGTGGCCGCTGCTGTACGCGGCGACGGCCGACGACGTCGAGGGCGGCGACTACGTCGGTCCCGGCGGCCTCCTGAACATGCGCGGCGCCCCCGAGAAACAGCACTCGGCGAGCCAGTCGTACGACGAGGCGACCGCCGAGCGACTCTGGCGGGTCTCCGAGGACGCGACCGGCGTCGAGTTCCCCTAGGTCTCGACGGTGGCGGGCGACTCGACGTGGACCCACGCGCTGGGGTTCTCCCGGTCGTAGACGACGAGGCTACCGTCGACCCGGAACTGGCCGTACCGGCCGTCGTCGCCGGCGTGCAGGCGTGTCGTGTTCATCTTCGGGACGGGCGAGGCTTCGAGCGGCCGGGAATAGGCCTCACGCCGCGCTGTGCCGGCCGTTTAAGCCCCTTCGACCAGCCGGCGGAGCTGTTCCGGTGGCACCGCACCGCGGGCGGCGTACTCGTCGTGGACGAACGTCGGGACGCCGGTGATTCCTCGTTCCTGGGCCGCCTCGAAGGCGGATTCCAGGGCCGTCGCGCTGTCGTCGTCGGCCAGCGTCTCGGCGACGTAGCCCTCGGGGAGGCCGGCGTCGGCCGCCACCTCGGCCAGTACGTCGGCGTCGCCGACGTCGCGGGCCTCCGTCCAGAGCGCCTCGAAGACGCCCCGGTGGAACGCCTCGAAGGCGTCGGGGTGTTCCTCGCGGGCGCGGAGCGCGACCCGCTGGGCGTCGTAACTGTCGACGTCCTTGCGAAGTTCGCCCGCCATCTCGACGTCGTACTCCTCGGCCAGCCGTCGGACGTTCTTCCGGGCCTCCTCGTAGTAGGACTCGTCCTTTCCGTCGTCGACCGAGTGGTCGATGCTGCCGTCGGACCGCCGCTTCCGGGAACGGAGATCGAAAGGCTGCCAGTCGGTCTCCAGCGGCGCCTCCCGGGTCTCGCGGTACTCCTCCAGCGAGGCGTAGCCGAGATAGCAGAACGGGCAGACGTAGTCGGCGTACACGCGGACGGTCGGGACGGGTTCGGTGTCGCTCATACCGGTGGTCGGGGACGGACCGACAAAAGCCCGCGCCCGGTGTGGCGGCCGGGCACACTGGCGGCCCGGGAGGCGGCCCGCTAGAGGTACTCCTTCCGGCGGAACGCCCACAGCATCGCCAGCCCGATACACAGCATGCCGGCCATCGCGGCAGGGTAGCCGAACCGCCAGCCGAGTTCGGGCATGTTGTACGGTCCGCCGGCGAAGTTCATGCCGTAGACGCCGGCGACGAACGTCAGCGGCAGGAAGATGGTGGCGATGACGGTCAACACCTTCATCACCTCGTTGCTGGACTGCGACAGCGTGTTGAGGTAGATGTCCCGGGCACCGGCCACGAGGTCGCGGTACGTCTCGATGAGGTCGACCACCTGGACGAGGTGGTCGTAGACATCCCGGAAGTACTTCTCCGTCTCGGGTTCGACGTGTGCGGGGTCGCCGCGG
Organism: Natronomonas marina; assembly: GCF_024298905.1. Classification (NCBI taxonomy): domain Archaea; kingdom Methanobacteriati; phylum Methanobacteriota; class Halobacteria; order Halobacteriales; family Natronomonadaceae; genus Natronomonas; species Natronomonas marina. The sequence continues at coordinate 3,451,796 of NZ_CP101154.1, read as the reverse complement.
GCCAGCACCGACAGCGCCTCCCGGGTCGGCCACGCCAGTTTGCGGAAGGACAGCAGGTCCCTCCGGACGGCGTTGATTTCCTCGAGGACGTCGGCACCGCTCGCGTCGAGGACGTCCTCCTCGATGGACTCGATGGCGTCGCCGACGTGGTCGAGTAGCGCGAAGTACTCGTCGACGACGACGTCGATGGCGCGGTAGGCGGTGAAGGCCGGCCCGCGCTGGAGGAGGCGCTCGTCGCCCCGGACGACGGCCTCCCAGACCCGGCCGATGGGGTCGTCGTCGTAGGTCGACAGCGAGACCAGCCAGTCGTCGCCGAAGAACAGTCCGACGGGTTCGTCGCGGACCTCCTCCTCGAAGGTCGTCTCGCCGCGGGTCAACTCGGCGGTCTTCACCAGGACGAACGTGTACTCGGGGAACTCCTCGGTCTTCGGCCGCACCCCGTTGACGATGTCGTCGACGGTGAGACGGTGGATGTCGAAGGCGTCGGCGACCGCCTCGATCTCGGCCGTCGTCGCCTCGTCGACGCGGACCCAGGTGGTGCCGCTCGCGGCCCTCGCGGCCGCGATGTCGTCGTACTCGGTGGTGCCGCCGGCGTCGTAGACCACCGCGCGGACGGTCATGGCGTCGCCTCCTCCAGGGAGGGGCCGATGGCCACTAGGACGATGCCGAGCGCGACGGCCGTCAGCGAGAAGGCCCGGCCGGGGTAGGGGACGGCGACGCCGACGCCGTACCCCACGAGGCCGACGGCCAGGAGCACCGCACCGGCGGTCGAAACCGGGTTCATGGCCCCCATCTCGGCGGCGGCGGCCAAAAGCGTTCGCCGCGTCGACGGCCCCCGTCAGACGAACGGGACGGCCGCCGAGACGGCGTAGCGAGCGCCGTTGGACCCCTTCCTGGCGGCGGTCCGGCCGGCCCACGCCGTCTTCCGGGCGGCCGCCTTCGTGTAGTGGCCGCTGCAGCGCTTCAGCGACGCCCGCTGGCCGCGGATGGCGGTGTCGCCGGCGCGGATGGCCTCCACGACGTCGGCGCTCTCGACGTCGGCGATGGGACTCTCGACCCGAATCTCGGTGAACGCGCGGCCGACGGTCAGAAGCGAGTGGGCGTCGCTGCCGCCGACGGCGGGGTAGCCGTACCGGCCGGCGTACGCCCGCGCCCGCCGGTTCCGGTAGCCCGTGAACAGCCAGGCGTTGTACGTCTCGATGGCGTCGGGGTCGACCCGCTTGAGGCGGCGCTTGCGGACGCCGTGACGCGTCCGCTGGAACGGGTGCGGGACGACCGCGACGCCGCCGGCCCCCTGGACCGCGTCGATGGTCTCGCCGACCGGCCGGCCGACCGGCGGCATCTCCTCGACACCGATGGCCAGCAGATGGCCGTCGGCGGTCGACACCTCGACGCCCGGAACCCCCACGAGACCGTACTCACGGGCCCGCTCGGCGGCCTCCAGCGAGGCCGAGATGACGTCGTGGTCGGTGACGACGACGGCATCGAGGTCGATGTCCGCGGCGTGCTCGAGTATCATCTCCACGGGCTCGTGGCCGTCGTATGAGGCCTCGCTGTGGACGTGGAGGTCCACCTCGAGGGTGCTCGGGCCGCTCATCGACCCACCTTCGGGTCCGAGCGGGATAAGCCGACGGGCCGGTTGTCGTGCCTCGCTCGTTCGGCGGTCGCCGAACAGCGTGAGGCGACCGTCCGGCCGCTCGCGGGTCGCTCCGCTCCCCGCTCGCGCAGTCCGAGGCGCTCCCTGCGGTCGCGCCTCGCGGCCCACCAACCCTTTTCATACCCGCTCCGTATTGGAGCGGTATGGCAGGCTTCGAGGGGGAGGCCCCGGCCGAGCGCGTCGCCTACGAGCCGATGAACGTCAAGGAGCTACTGGTCGAGATGAAGGACACCTCCGAACTGCTCATCGACCTCTCGTACTCGGCGGTGCTGCACGGCAACGCGGACCTGGCACGGGAGGTGCTCGCCCTCGAGGAGAAGATGGACGTCCTGCAGTTGCGCGCGCGGATGAGCCTGATGATGGCCGCCCGCAACCCCGACGAGGTGGAGGCGCTGGCACCGGTGCTCGGGCTGGCGGCCGGCGCCGACCGCATCAGCGACGCCGCCGGCGACATCGCCAAGATCGTCCTCGAGGACATCGGGCTGCCGGATGCGATGCGGGCGGCGCTCCCGGAGGCCATCGAGGTGCTCGTCCGCGGCACGGTCGCGCCCGACTCGCCGTACGCCGACCGGACGCTGCTCGACATCAACCTCGAGAGCGAGACCGGCGTCCGCGTCATCGCCATCCACCGCGGGGACGACTGGCTGTTCAACCCCGGGCCCGACACCACCGTCCGGGCCGGCGACCGCTGTATCCTCCGGGGACCGGAGCGGACGGTCGGCGAGGTCTACGAGACGGTCACCGGCGAGGCCTTCGAGTCGCCGGACCTGCCCGAGTCGGAGATCGACGACCTCGAGCGGGCCGTCGACTCCATCGTCCTGATGAAGAACCTCTCGGAACTGGCGGTCGACCTCGCCTACGGGAGCATCCTCTTCGACAACGACGACCTCGCCGAGGAGGTGCGCAACCTCGAGGTCGAGGTCGACGCCCTGCGGTCGCGGTTCGAGGCGTGGCTGCTCCGGGCGGCCGCCGACGCCGAAGACCCGGTCGCGCTGCGGGGGCTCATCCACCTCGGCGTCTCGACGGAGGTGATAAGCGACGCCGCCCTCGACATCACCGAGGGCGTCCTCCGGGGGCTGTCGGTCCACCCGGTCGTCGAGTTGGCGGTCCAGGAGTCCGACGAGATCCTCGTCCGGGTCGCCGTCGGCGAGGACAGCGCCCTCGACGGCGAGCGGGTCGCCGACGGCGTCCCGACCGCCGAACTCGGCCTGAACGTGCTGGCCATCCGCCGGGGCGACGACTGGATGCTCGCGCCGGCGGCCGACGCGACGCTTTCCGCCGGCGACGTCGTCATCGCCAAGGGGACCCGGACATCCGCGGCGGAGTTCCGGGACCTGGCGGCGTGAGGCTACAGCACGAGCGTTGCGACGCCCGAGAGGACGAGCACGCCGAGGATGTCGCAGACGTTCGTGACGACGGGGATGGTGGTGTCGTCGGGGTCGAGTCCGCGCCGGTAGGAGACGTACGTCGCGGCGACGGAGATGACGACGGCGAGCGCCGCCAGCAGCAGGCCGCTGACGACCGAGATGACGAACAGGTCGACGAACGCCATCGGGCGGGCGATGGTCCGGCCGACGACCCAGGCGGCGACGCCCAGCGCCGAGAAGACCGTCGCCGCCAGCAGCATGATAGCGGCGACGTTGGCCCACAGCGCCTCGTCGCGAGGGTCGAACGAGAGCGTCCCCAGGTGCAGTCGCGTCGAGAGTCGCGCCGAGAAGATGGCGCCGAGGTTCCCGCCCATCCCTATCATGACGGGCACGAGCACCAAGAGCGTCGGATTGTCGAGGTAGGTCGACTCGAGCGTTTCGAGGACGTAGCCCGACCCCATCTCCAGGACAGACAGCGCGACCAGAAGCGGGAACATGGTCGCAACGATGCTCCGGGCCCGCCAGGTGCCCAGTTCGTCGGTCACAGCACCACCCCAACGACGACGACGGCGACGTAGAGGAAGACGACGCCGAAGACGTCGCCCAGCATCGTCACGATGGGGCCGATCAGGTTGTCGGGATCGAGGCCGAACTCGTAGCTGCCGAACACCAGGAGTAGCAGGCCGAACACGAGGACGACCGAGGTCAGTACGCCCGAGACGAACGTGATGCCGACCAACTCGACCAGCCGGGCGGATTCGCGGCCGAGCGCCTGCAGGATCCCCCACGAGAGGGCGCCGACGAGTACCGAGATGCCGATGCCGTTGACGAAGGAGGCGACGACGGCGTTGACGAGCCGTTCGTCGTACGCCAGGTCCGGTTCGATGAGCCCCTGGTGGAGCCCCGAGGAGAGCCGCGCACCGAAGGCGCCGTAGACGTTGCCCCGCGTGGCGAGGAAGGCGGGGAGCAACAGCAGCAGGCCGGGGTACTGCCGGAACGCAGCCCGCATCGCGTCGCTGCCCAGCACCGCGCCCGCGAACAGCCCGCCGAGGAGGCTCACCGAGAGGATGCCGACCGACTCCCGGTATATCCGCCGTACCTCCTCGCGGACCTCCATGTCGGTGCCGTCGCGCGGTCCGGTGATAAAATCGGCGGCGAGGCTCAGCGACCGAGCGCCCGCACCAGGACGTTCCCGACCAGCACGACGGCCAGCGCGGCGCTGACCTGGACGGTTGCGCCGACCGGCGTGAGAACGCCGAACCCGACCACGAGCAGCGCGAAGGCGAGGACGCCCAACTCGATCCGGCGGACGGGAATTTCGTGGTCGACATCGAGAGTGTGGTGGACCTCGACGCTGGTGTCGCCGACGTCGATGCTGTGGTCGACGTCCTCGGCGAGCAGTTCCGTCGGCGCGAACAGCGTCGGGTCGAGCAGGGGTCGCTGTCGGTCGTCGTCGTCGGCCATTGGCTACCCTTCTACGTCGGCGGTACATAATGCGTGGGGCTGGCGGGAGGGCGGTGTTCAGATGTGTGTGCGAATGTACCGTTGTAGCTTCTACCAGTTCGCGTCGATATTTTCGGCGGCGTGCTGAATACAGGGCGCGTATCTTGCACGGTGCGCCTTCCAAGCACAGACCATTTGATGCGGTACGGGCGGCGGATAATGTGGTCGGTAGCTCAGCTATTGCTGTCCAGAGCAAACGCTCCGGTCTCGCGACAGAGGGCACACGGGTTCGTGTCCGAACGGAACGCTTCCTCGACGGAGTCGTACACGTCCTCCGAGGAGATTGTCGACACATCCCCTGAGGCGAGGCCACAGACTGCCTCGAAACGATTTTCCCCCTCCTCATGAACTCGTTCACAGGCGTGAACAGCCGCCCAGACATCCTGTACACGGTGGGCGTAGTAGAAGTCAATATCTCGCGGAGTCAGGTCAGTTGGCCGACCCATCAGTCGCACGTCGCCGGCGGCTTACAAAGGGGTTCTGGCGAGGAGTTCGATACGAGTATGAAAACTGGATTCACGGGCCTGAGGGTTCAGAATCACTGATTGCGTCACGACAGACTCATGATCTATATTCAGCAGCCAGTTCCTGATAGGGATTCGGTAGCTACCGCGTCAGCCCGATACAGCATTCCACTTTACCGACCGGTTCCCCGGCACTCCCGAGCGGCGTTCGACCCGTCTCCCGACGTTCCCGATTGCTGTCGCTTATGTCCTCGCCCCTCCTACGGGGCGTATGGACGAGCGCATCGCCGGCGACTGGGACGAGGCCATCACCCTCGCCCGCTCGCTGGAAGAGGGCGAGGAGGTCCGACTCTCGAAGTCCGTCGAACCGGCACTCCCGGCGGACATCGACCTCCGGCGGTCGAACTTCCCGTGGTCGATACACAAGGGCGCGACCGCCGTCTACCGGGAACGAGAGCGCGGCCGGCACCTCCAGATACGGGAGTACCCCGCCGCGTGGGTCGTCTCGACGGACAGCTACAACCCCCGCTACCGGCCGATCGGACACGCCACGGTCGACATCCCCGCGACCATGCTCATAGCGATGGGGACGCTGACGCCCGTCCAGAGCTACCGGTGGGTGTTCGGCGACCGGTTCCCCTCGCCCGCATCGACGCTCTCCTTTACCGCCTCGACCGTCGAGAAGAGCCTGGAACTGGGCAAGAACCTGCTTCCACTGCCGTAGTCGACGTTCGCGGGTCACTTCGTTCCCCGCTCGCAATTCCGAGGTCCTCCCGGCGATCAGCCCTACACTCCCTGCGGCCTCGCTGCTCGCGGGTCACTTCGTTCCCCGCTCGCAATTCCGAGGTCCTCCCGGCGATCAGCCCTACACTCCCTGCGGCCTCGCTGCTCGCGGGTCACTTCGTTCCCCCTCTCGCAATTCCGAGGTCCTCCCGGCGATCAGCCCTACACTCCCTGCGGCCTCGCTGCTCGCGGGTCACTTCGTTCCCCGCTCGCAATTCCGAGGTCCTCCCGGCGATCAGCCCTACACTCCCTGCGGCCTCGCTGCTCGCGGGTCACTTCGTTCCCCTCTCGCAATTCCGAGGTCCTCCCGGCGATCAGCCCTACACTCCCTGCGGCCTCGCTGCTCGCGGGTCACTTCGTTCCCCGCTCGCAATTCCGAGGTCCTCCCGGCGATCAGCCCTACACTCCCTGCGGCCTCGCTGCTCGCGGGTCACTTCGTTCCCCGTTCGCAATTCCGAGGTCCTCTCTCCGGTCGGCCCTCGCTTACGCCAACCGCGAGAACGCGAGGTTGCCGCTGGTGTCCTCGATGAATATCTCGACCACGTCGCCCTCGCTGGCGCCCGGCACGAAGATAGTGTAGTCGCCGCGGTGGGCGACGCCGTCGCCCTTCCGGCCCGTATCGGTGACCTCGACGGTGTAGGTCTCGCCGGCTTCGACCTCGTCTTTCGTCTGCTGGGTGGTCGCCGACCCGCTCTTCTTCTGAACCGGCCGGAACGCCCCACAGGCGTCACACCGCAGCATCATCGTCCGGTCCTCCTGGACGAGGCGGGTGTCGGGCAGCCCACACTCGCTGCAGCGGACGTACTCCTCGGTGTACTCCTCGACGGCGGCCTCGAACTCCCGCTCGGAGAACTCGCCGTTGTAGCGGCCCACGCCCGCCTCGAGTTTCCCGGAGGTCGCAAGCGACCGCTGGATGAACCGGTGGAGGTGGTCGGTGCTCCGGTTGAGGGCGTCGGCGACGGCCTCGAGGTTGTTGAAGCGGGTGAACGCGCCGTCTGGCTGGGCGTCGGCGTCCGGGACCGAGAGCCGGTCGCCGCCCGACTCGATGTCGGGAACGGCCTCCAGCGCCCGGTCCAGGCTGGCTTCGTATTCCATACGAGAGGGAGGCGGCCACGACCTAAAGGGGTTCCGAGAGCGAAACGACTTGTGGCCGCACGCCCGAACCCCGGCATGGAGCCGACGACGCCACAGGAGGCCTGCTTCGAGGCCGGCATCAAGTTCGGGACGCTGTACCACCAGTTCGCCGGCACGCCGGTCTCGCCCGACAGCGCCGACAGCCTCGAACGGGCGATGGAGGAAGCCATCGAGAACCAGCCGTTCTGCGAGTCCGTGACCGTCGACATCCTCGAGGAGGTCCTGGCGGCGGAACTGGCCGAGCGGTCGGCCGACTACGCCGAACTGACCGGCCGGTTCGTGGAGGTCGAGATGGTCGTCGCCTACGAGGGCTGTACGGTCCGGACCTCGATGGCGATGGACGGCGACTACCCCCGAATGAGCGTCGACGAACTCCGCGAGGGCTGACCGTCACGGAATCGGCGTGCCGCCTTACCCCGGTGTTTTAAGTTCTCGCTCGGCGGAACCGGGCGTATGACCCTCCACGCGCTGGACGCACTCGGCGACGCGATAACCGCCACAAGGGAGTACCGCCCCCGCGGACTGGGGGAGTGGCTGTGGGTGGCCTTCGTCGCTATCCTGGTCGGAACTCCCGGTATCGGTCTGCCGACCGGCGGCGCCGGCGGCACCGGCACCGGCGGGGAGTTCTCGCCGCAGCAACCCTCGGAGTTTCCCGGCGAGATCCCGCAGGCGGTCCTCGAGGTCCTCGCGGTCATCGTCGCCGCCCTGATCGTCGTCTGGGTGCTTCTCCTTCTGGTCGGCGCCATGCTGGAGTTCCCGTTCCTGGCGTGGCTCCGGGACGGCGAGGTCGACACTCTCGCGGAGATACGCACGCATCTCGGGCAGGCGCTCGGACTGGCCGTCTTCCGTCTGGTGGTGGGCCTCGTCGGGTTCGCGCTCGTGGCGGGGCTGCTCGTCGCCTCGGTCGGAACCGGCGGTACGCCGACGGAGTACCTGCTCGGGGCCGCCGACCTCGGCGTCGTCCTCGGTCTCCTCGGCATCCCGACGAGTCTGGTCACCGCCTTTACCACGGCGTTCGTCGTCCCGACGATGCGACTCGAGGACACCGGCGTCGTCGGCGGCTGGCGGCGGTTCTGGTCGACGCTTGCCGGCGCGCCCAAGCAGTTCCTCGCCTACGCGGTCGCCGTCGCGGTGCTGGCCTACATCGGCGGCCTTCTCGTCGTCATCGCCGCGTTCCTGGCGATGATTCCCGCGGTCATCGTCGGCGGCATCCTCGGTGTTGTCGTCGGGTTCGGACTCGGAGCGACGGCCGGAATCGTCGTCGTGGCGGCGTTCGGCGGGCTCGCGTTCACCGTCGTCGCACTGGCCGTCTACGCCCTCGTACAGGTGTTCCTCCGCTACTACGCGCTGTTCGTCCTCGGGGCCATCGACGAGGAACTGGACTTCGCGCCGGAACGACGCCGCGCGGTCGGCAGCGGCGACGATGCCGACGACGGACCCGAACGGGCTGGCGGCACGGACGATCCCCAGGTCGACCCCCAGTGAGCCGACCGGCGGCCGGCGGCGCCGTGCCCGACCGTCCCCGTTCTTGCGGTCGGTTTTCACTTTCGCTTTCCGGCGTGTTTTTAACCAATAGCCCGACGAACAGGTCGGTATGAGCCAGGCGACACTCGACGACGACGAGCTGTTCGACGAGGCGGCCAGCGAGATGCGCGAGGATGTCGAATCCAGTCTCGCGGACGCGAAGGCGGCGCTCCCCGAGGCCGACGACGTCTGGGACGCCGACGCCGACAACACGCTGGGCGTCCTCAACGGCCTGAAGGGTGCCCTCGACACCGGCGACGCCGAGGCGAACCTCCGGGACGCAAAGAAGTGGTTCGCCGTCGGAAAGGAGGCCGACGCCTTCGAGGACGCCGACGATCTTGAGGACGAAATCGCCGATCTCGAGGACCTGCTGGACGACATCGTCGCGGCCCACGAGCAGGTGAGCGAACTCACCGCGACGATTCCGGAACTCCGGGGCGCCCTCGAGGACGCCCACGCCGAGGCCGACGACGAGGACGGGGAGTAACTACGGCGACCGCCGGGCAACCGCATCGAGCAGTTCCGCCAGCGCCGCCGCCGATTCCTCGAGCAGTTCCTCGCCCAGCGCCGCGTCGCCGTCGCGCGGGTCGCCGACGACGCCGCTGTCGGTGAACTCCGCCGAATCGTACGCCAGGTTCGTCCCGTGGAGCCACTCGCCCCACGTCTCGGCGGCACCGTCGGCCGCCGCCTCGGTGCGGTCCTCGTGGACCAGTTCCGGCCGGAGGTGCCGGACGAACGACGTCTCCGCGGGACCGGCGTGGCCCAGTTCCTCGACGGCGACGGCGTCGAACCAGGTGTAGGGGACCGCGTAGCCGTCGCCGTCGCGGGTGAACCGCCCGCAGGCCTCCCGGAGGGCGTCGACGTTGCCGCCGTGGCCGTTGACGACCACCACGCGGTCGAGACCGTGGTGGGCGAGACTCTCCATCGTCTCGCGGACGTAGGCCCGGAAGGTGTCCTCGCCGACCCACAGCGTGCCGTCGAAGGCGCGGTGCTCCTCGGCGACGCCGACGGGGATGGTCGGGCCGACGAGCGCCCGCCCGTCGTACTCGTCGGCGTAGCGGTCGGCGCCCGCCTCGGCGACGGCCTCGGCGGTCATGAAGTCGACCCCGAGCGGCGCGTGCGGGCCGTGCTGTTCCGTGCTGCCGACGGGCAGGACCGCGAGGTCGGCGTCGGCGTCACGGACGTCCGTCCAGGTCGACTCCGGGAGGTTCATGGGGCCGTCCAGGGGTGGGGTCGGCTTGTATGCGGTGGTTCGGCGGCGGGTCGACCGACGGGGTCGTGCCCGGGAACGGAACGGCCGCTGTCGGGTCGTGGAGAACGAAACCGTACGGAGAACGAGCCGGCGTCAGGCGATGAGCAGTTCCTCGCCGCGCTCGACCCGGATGGTGCAGGGCGGCGAAATCTTGTTGTATGCGCGGCGGAAGGCGTCCTTGGCGACCTCGGCGTCCTCGGGGTTACACCAGACGGTGAAGAGGCGCTCGCCCTGCTGGATGCGGGCGGCGGTACCGACGATCTTCCCGAACGCCTGCCGCATCCCGTCGGAGACACGGTCGGCGCCGGCGCCGGTCGCCTGCTTGTTCTCCCGGATGACCTGGTGGGGGAACTTCCGGAGGATCATCTTGTAGTCGCCGTCCTCGCCGAGTTCCTTCAACATTCGGCGGTTGGCCGACAGCCGCGAGGCCTCCAGCGAGCCGTGGCGAATCTGGACCTCCTCGTCGACGACGAGGCTGATCTGGACGTCGTAGTCGTCGGGGTCGGCGTCGATGTTGCCCATCTTGTACTGGGCGACCTTCGAGCCGGGAATGCCCGTGATGTACTCCCGTCGCGTGTACGCGGGCTTGTCGATGTCCCGGTACATGGAGGCGGGCTTGTCACTCATAGTACGTCGAATCAGGTCGAGTTCGCGGATAAAGCCTTCGAAGCGCGGTGTTCGTGGGATGCTCTAGCGTGAGTCGAGCACCGACGTCGCGGACGGGACGCGGGTCGAGAGGCTGCGGAGGGCGGTCTCGGAAACGCGACGGGTCAGCCGCGATGGGGCAGGAACGCCAGCGCCGCGATGAGGAAGACGGAACTGGCGCTGAAGATGATGACGTACATGAGGCCGCTGGTCCGCTCCTGGTAGTATTCGACGTTGTTCTCGTAGGTGTCGTACCCCTCGACGTCCGTCGAGAGCACGACCGTGCTGTTGTCGGGGAAGGTGGCGACGTACTCCGTGTCGCCGAGCGCGAACACCTTGCCCTCCGAGAGCCCGACGGTGGTCTGCTCTTGGCCCTCCCAGGTCACGAGCACCTCCGAGGAGGTGACGTTGGCGACGGTCTTGGTTGTGTTGTCGTGTTCGATGGTGTCGCCCTCGGAGAACGTCACCCGTTCGGGGTCGAGGTACTCCTCGAGCGGCCGGGTCGTCCCGTTGCGGTAGACGACGACCTCGGTACCGTCGTCGCGGGTGAACGTGCTGTTTTCGACCTCGGAATCGGCTTCCAGCACCGCCGTCACGTCGAACTCCTCGACCAGCGTGAACGACTCCGAATCGTTGCCCGGTTCGATGCTGACGTTGTAGCTGCCGTTCCGGTAGTCGATGGCGGTGTTGTTCGCAAACGTCTCCTCGTTTTCGACGGTCCGGTTGGTGGCCAGATCGCCCGCCCCCTCGCTGACGGTCACGGTGTAGGTTGTGCCGTTCGCCTGGAGGGTGTCGCCGTCGCCGTACTGCTCGCCCTCGACGTCGACGGTCGGCGCCTCGGCCAGCGCCATCACCGAGTACGCACTCGCGGCCATGACGACGAAGAAGGCGATACAGACCGCGGCCCAGCGTCGTTGCATACGCGAGGCAACGTAAGGCCGTCGTATAGGCGTTACTAACTATCGCCACGAGGCCGGAAACAGCTCCAGGACGGGGCTTCGACGCCCGAGCGTCGGGCGCCGAGGGGGGACGACTCCTCGACCGAAGTACGACAGACGATAACAAGTGGCGCGTTTCGCCGGCTCTATTCGGTCATTTATTTAAAACGCTGTACATTCCCTGCGACAGCTATTACATACTAGACCAGAACCGTCCGGTACCGCATGGACGAGAGTACGAAACGAGTTTCGGCGACGCTTCTGGCGGTCGTTTTGGCAGTGTCGGCCGTCGGGGGCGTGACGGTGCTGGCGTTTGCCGGCACGGTCGCGGCCGACCAGCACGAACGCGAGGACGCACCGACGTACAATACCAGCGATGGAGGCGTCAACTTCACGATCAACCTTCCGACACAGACCGACCATCTGCCGGGCAGTCAGAACCAGCAGAACGGCAGTATCGAGTACTTCGCCACCGGCCAGCAGGCCTTCACCGAACAGGGTGCCGAGGACGGTCTCTGGATGAACTTCATCATCATCGAGGCCGAGTGGATCGACTACAGCAACTGCGACGTCACCCAGAACACGAAGGTCTTCGGCATCGACCGGGGCAACACCCGCAGCGGCACCCGCGTCGACGAGGACCTCGTCGAACACCGCAAGGGCTCGACACTCGCGCAGGGTGGCCTCACGATCGACTTCTACGACTGGGGCGACCTCGGGGGCGGGCCACCGTACCTCTCGCCGGACGACGCCGTCGTGGCCGCCCAGGGTGTCGGCTCCAACGCCGGTCCCTGCCTGACGATGACCAGCGAACCCGGCTGGTACCAGCTCCAGGGCTTCACCAACGGCAGCATCGCCACCAAGTGCACCGAGGAGGGCAACTCCCAGTGTGAACCCGACAACAAGCAGCGTCGCGGTATCAACCTGAACTCGAACTACGTCTACATCTGCGACTGCGAGAACGAACAGCAGGCCCGCAACAAACTCGGCCCGCCGCCGACCGCGGAGGACTCGGGTAACAGCGGCGGTGGGGCGACGCCGACGCCCACCCAGAGCGGCGGTGGGGCGACGCCGACGCCCACCGAGTCGGGGAGCACGCCCACGGCGACCCCGACCCCGGTGCCGAGTACAGCGACGCCGACGCCCACGCCGACGCAGGCCAGCAACCAGCAGAACAACCAGAATCAGCAGAACAACCAGAATCAGCAGAACAACCAGAATCAGCAGAACAACCAGAATCAGCAGAACAACCAGAACAACCAGAATCAGCAGAACAACCAGAACAACCAGAACAACCAGAACAACCAGAACAACCAGAACAACCAGAACAACCAGAACCAGAACGCCGACCGCGCGACGCCGACGATAAGCGACGGACCGGGCTTTACGCCGGTCGTCGCGCTGGTCGCGCTGCTCGCGGCCGCGCTGCTCGTCGTCCGCCGGCGGTAACCGACGACTTCTACTTCCTTCGTTTTCGGCGGCTCCAGTGACGCGTCTTCGGTGCGGTCGGCGACGCCGAATCGGTCGAGAGCGGAGTCGACGATTCCCGTTGTCCGGCGGTGTGACGCGTCCGAAGCGCCGCCGTATCGCGGCGTATATAAATTCCCTCGTATGCGGAGCGATACCATTAGACACGTTATCGCACGAACAATCGTCCATGATTCCGAGGCAGGCCAGATCGACTCTTACGGCAGCCCTCGTCGTAGCGGGTGCCGTCGCTGCTGTCGTTCTCGGTGCGGCGGTGACACCGGTCGCGGCCGACGAGCACACGAAAGCGGAGGCGGAGGACTTCACCGAGGAGGCGAACTTCACGGTCACGCTCCCGATGCGGACCGACCACTACCCGGGGAACCACCCGGTCCACAGCGGACAGAACGGCTACAACGCCAGCATCGAATACAACGCCGTGGGCGCACAGGCGCTCAGAGAGGTCGGCGCCGAGGAGGGTGCGTTCATCGACAACATAATCCTCGAGGCCGACTGGATCGACTACAGCAACTGCGACGTCACCCAGAACACCAAGGTCTTCGGTCTCGACTACGGCAACAACGACAGCGGGACGCAGATCGACGAGGACCTCATCCAGTCCCGCAAGAGTTCGACCCTCGCGGAGGGCGGCCTCACGATCGACTTCTACGACTGGGGCGACCTCGGCGGCGACCCGCCGTACGCGGCCCCGGAGGACGCCATCGTGGCCGCCCAGGGCGCCGGCTCCAACGACGGGCCCTGTCTGAAGATGACCAGCGAACCCGGCTGGTACCAGATACAGGGGTTCATCAACGGGACGGAGGCCGACAACGGGCCCGACCAGGAGCCGTCCGAGGAGGCCAACAAAGCGGGGATACTCGCGGACTCGAACTACATCTACATCTGCGAGTGCGACAGCGAGGCGGCGGCCCGCGAGACGCTCGGGCCGCCGCCGAACGAGGCGGGAAGCGGCGGCGAAAGCGGCGGCGCGACGCCCACGCCGACCCCGAGCGGCAACGGGGCCACGCCCACCCCGACCGAGTCGGGTGCTACCCCGACGCCGACCGCGACACAGGTCCCCGACACGTCCACGCCGACCGCGACGCAGGCGCCCAGCACGCCCACGCAGACGCGGGTCCGGGCCACCGGTACCGACGAGAGCGCCCCGGGCGGTGGCGGCAGCCAGGCCACCCGGACGCGGGGCAACGTCGGCGGTGACGGCGCCGGTGGCGCCGTCCGGAACACGCCGACGATAAGCGAAGCGCCGGGCTTTACGCCGGTCGTCGCGCTGGTGGCGCTGCTCGCGGTCGCACTGCTCGTCGTCCGCCGACGATAACGGCCGATCCCGCCGTTTTCCCGACCGTTCGCCGCCGCTATCACGCCGTCCAGCCGCGGGCTCCGTCGACGAGGACCGGCCCGTTTCGGATCGTCCACGGTACGTGTCCGACCCCTCTGATACCGGCGGCGTACTGCCGTTCAGTGGCGATAGCGAGCGACAATAGCCGGATTCTTCATAAAAGCCCGGAGAAAACCAGCGAAACACCCATCCGTTGAACTTCGGTACTTGGGCTACACATGGCAGACGCACCAGACGACGAACAGCAGGACGACGGCGGCCGGCTCGACCGCCGTTCGATCCTGAAATACGGCGGAAGTGGCGCCGTCGCCGCCGGGCTCGCCGGGTGTCAGTCGCCCCAGAACCCGTATCCCGGAAGCGGGCTCCGGTCGGGGAACGACGGCGGAAATCAGGACGACACCGGCCAGGACGACGTCGGCGACGGCGACGGACTGCTCTCCGGCGAGACGGTCCGTATCGGCATCCTCGCACCGATGAACCTGCCGCTCGGGGAGTCGATGTGGGACGCCGCACGGCTCGCCGCCGAACAGCTCAACAACAGCGGCGGGATGCTCGGCGCGAAAGTCGAGGTCGAACTCGGCAACACGAACGTCTCGCCGGCCACGGCCCGTTCCGAGCACAGGCGGCTCGTCACGCAGGCGGGCTGTGACATCACGATGGGTATCTTCCTCGGATCGGCGCTCATCCAGACGCTGCCGTCGATCTCGAACCAGCAGACCATCCACATCACGACCGCCTCGGCGGACCCCAGGGCCGGCAAACTCGTCTCGAAGTCCAACGACGACATCACCGGCGAGGGCGGCGAGACCGAGTACGAGCGGTTCAAGTACCACTTCCGGGCGGGGCCGCTCCACCTGCTCGACCTCGCGGACGCGATGCTGGAGTTCATCGAGAACAACAAGGACAAGTACGGCTGGGAGCAGGTCGCGCTGATGACCGAGAACGTCGGCGAGTTCGACCCGTATCACGACCGGCTGTCGAACCGCCTGAGCGACGTCATCGACGTGCCGGTCAAAAAGCGGGTCGGCGGCATCAGCGACTGGTCGCCCATCTTCAACGAGATAGAGAGCGAGGGCTGTGACCTCTCGCTGGTCGGGCTGGCGCTCATCGGGACCAGCGCCGTCAACCAGTGGTCCAACCAGGAGCGGGACTTCGAGTTCGGCGGCATCCATGTCCCGAGCCAGAGCTTCAGCTACTGGGAGTCCACGAACGGCAACACCGAGTTCGTCTTCTCGATGAACGCGATGACGCCCCAGACCAGCAACACCGAGCAGACCCAGGACTTCGTGCAGGCGTACCAGGAGAAGTGGGACACGGTCCCCATCTACAGCGGGGCGCTCACCTACGACGCGATCACCCTCACCGAGCAGGCGCTCCGGGCGACCATGGAGGGCGAGGGCATCGAGGGCGAGATTCCGGACGACGACCTCATCATCCCGTACATGGAGGAGAAGACGTTCACCGGAAGCACCATCCTCAACGAGTTCCAGTTCACGCCGAAGGACGCGACGTACGCCCACGAACCGCAGTGGACCTCCGTCGAGGAGACGGGCGTGCCGGTCTTCCAGCAGTGGCAGAAGGACCCCGAAATCCGTGAGGACTACGGGACGATGCACTCCTTCTACCCCGAGCAGAACAGGACCGCCGACTACGCCGTTCCCGACTGGATCGGAGGTGGTGGCTGATGGTCACGCTCGGTGCCATCGGCCAGGCCGTGCTGTCGGCGACGTTCATCAGCGCGCTGTACGCCATCATCGCCATCGGATTCACGCTCATCTTCGGCGTCGGTGGCATCCTGAACTTCGCCCACGGCGCGTTCATCACTGTCGGTGCCTTCGCCGCCTACCTCGTGACCAACAGCTCCGGGCTGGTCGCGCTCCCGGTGTGGGTCGGGCTCGTCGTCGGGGCGGCCGCCGGGGCTGCCACCGCCGCCGTCACGTACCTGGGCATCATCCGGTACGTCCGAAAGCGGCCGGTGACCGTCCTGATACTCACCTTCGTCATCGGTTTTTTCCTCATCTACTCGATCCGCATCATCATCAACAGCGGTATCTTCACCTTCATCGGCATCGACAACCCGCTGTCGATCCCGGTTAGTCCGGTCATCAGGGACCCCGCGTTCGGTCTCGGCGGTAGCCTGCTGAACGACGTCTTCATCTTCGTCACCTCCTGGCTGTTCATCGGGCTGCTGTTTTACTTCGTCAACTACACGCGGACCGGCCGCGCCATCCTCGCGGTCAGCATGAGCGACAAGGGCGCCGCGCTGGTCGGCATCGACGCCGAGAAGATCAACCTCATCACCTGGACGCTCGCCGGTGCCTTCGCCGGCTACGCCGGGGTGCTCCTGGCCGGCTCGCTCGGTAACGGGAGCTGGCTGATGTCCATCCAGCCGCCGGCGCCGCTCATCCTCTCCTTTGCCATCGTCATCCTCGGCGGTCTCGGCTCGATCAAGGGGAGCGTCGTCGGCGCCTACATCATCGGCTTCTTCGAGATATTCACGATTAACTTCGTCCCGAACGGCTCGCGGCTCGCGGGGGTCTCCTCGCTCGCGTTGCTGCTGGTGTTCCTGCTCGTCAAGCCCGAGGGACTGTTCGGACGGGAGGCTGCAGAATAATGGCTACCGAAACGCCACTCGAAGGTGACGTCGACAAGCGCCGCCGGGAGGCGGTCAAGGAGAAGCTCATGTTCCAGGACGTCTCGTTGCGCCACCGGCTCGGCATCTACGGGATCGTCCTCCTGGGGCTGTTGCCGACGATACTGCAGCCGAGCGAACTGCTGGATTTCACGTACGTCCTCTATCTGATGATGTTCGCCATCAGCTGGGACGTCGTCTCGGGTTACACCGGTCAGCTCAGCTTCGGGCACGCGTTCTTCTTCGCGCTGGGCGGCTACGGGACGGCCGTCGTCACGACCCAGCACAGCGTCTTCGAAATCACCATCCTGAACGTGCTCTTCGGCATCCTCGTGGCGACGCTCGTCGCCGCCATCGGCGGCGTGCTTATCGGCGTGCCAGCCCTCCGGCTCGACGGGCCGTACCTCTCTTTGGTGACGCTCATCGCGCCGTTGCTGCTGTACCAGAGTTTCATCCTGTTCAGCGGTGGCTTCCCGTACCTCGCTCCCGACGGCTTCGGTGGGACCAGCGGTCTGGTCGAGCGTCCCCCACAGATAGTCGGGCTCGGATCCGACGCCATCATCACGGCCCAGGCGGCCTGGACGGAGGCGCTGGGCAGATACTACCTCTCGTTCGTCGCGCTGCTCGTCGTCCTCGCGGTCACGTACGCCGTGACCCGTTCGGCTGCGGGCAGCGTCTTCACCGCCATCCGGGAAGACGAAGACGCCGTCCGGTCGGTCGGGCTGAATCCCGCGAAGTTCAAGATATTCGCGTTCGTCCTCTCGGCGGCCGTCGGCGGCTTCGCCGCCGCCGTGTGGATGCACGCCGGGCCGTCGTCGTATCCCAACACCGAGAGCGTCTTCGGAGCGGGGCGCATCGACCTCAGCATCAACGTCATCGTCGTCGCCATCATCGGCGGCATGGGCACCATCGTCGGGAGCGTGGTCGGTGCGATGCTGGTCTTCTTCGCCAGGCTGACCACCAGCACCTTCGTCCCGTCGCTGTCGCCGCTCCCGACGTTCCTGCTGGGGATGCTCGTGCTGGTCTTCCTGCCACGCGGCGTGGTTCCGGAACTGGCCGACGCCGGCAAGCGGTACATGGCGCGCCGTCGCGGCGAGGAGCCGCGGGGTCAGACCGGCCGCTCGGCCTCCGAGAGCACGCTGGCGAAGTATCGTGAGGAGATCGAGGACATCCTGGGGCGTGATAACCGATGAGCTCCGAACCCGAGCGCGCTGCGGACGTCGAGGAGGAGACCTACGGACCGAACGACGGCATCCTGGTCGCACGGGACCTCCGCAAGGAGTTCGGGGGGCTCGTCGCGGTCGACGACCTCTCGTTTGCCGTCCAGGAACAGGAGATCCTCGGCTTCATCGGGCCGAACGGCGCCGGGAAGTCGACGACGTTCAACTGCGTCACCGGGACGTACCCGCCGACCGGCGGGAGCGTCTACTTCAAGGGCGAGGACGTGACCGGCATCCCGGCCCACGACATGGTCAAGAAGGGGATGTCCCGGACGTTCCAGGAGTTCGCCCCGCTGGAGGACCGCGCCGTGGTCAAGAACATCGAACTGGCGCTGGCGCCCGACGAACTGTTCACGCTGTCGGGGATGGGCGGCGAGACCGAGCGGCTGGCCCGCGAGATATGTCGCCGGGTCGGTCTCGGCGACGTGATGGACCAGACGCCCTCGGAACTGCCCCACGCCGGTATGCTGAAGCTGGAGTTGGCTCGCGCCATTGCGACCCAGCCCGACGTGATGCTCGTCGACGAGCCGTTCGCCGGGCTCTCGGCCGACGAGGTCCAGGAACTGACCGACGTGATGCTGTCGCTGCGGGACCACGGCATGACGCTTATCGTCGTCGACCACAACATGCGTGGCCTGTTGAACCTCATCGACCGCGCGTTCGTCATCCAGTTCGGTTCGAAGATAGCCGAGGGGTCGCCCGACGAGATCAAGAACGACCCCAAAGTTCAGGAGGCTTACCTCGGAGGTGACGAGATATGAGCACGGACGCCGAAGACGAGTTCCAGTTCGAGTCGAAGACCGACACCACGACCAGCAGCGAGGTGGTGCTCGAATCGAGCGACCTCGCGGTCTCCTACGGCAAGGTGACCGCGCTCCGCGGGCTGGACATAACCGTCACGGAGGGGGAGATCGTCTCGCTCATCGGGCCGAACGGCGCGGGCAAGACGACCTTCTGCAACACGGCGTCGGGCTTTCTGGACTACGACGGGAGCGTCCGCTACCGGGGACAGGAGGTTTCGGACGTCGGCCAGACCGGCCTCGTCGAGCAGGGGATGATCCACTGTACCGAAGAGCGGGACCTGTTCGGTTACATGGACGTCGAGAACAACCTCGAGCTCGGCGGCTACCTGCTCGACGACGACGTCATCGAGGAGCGCAAGGAGTTCGTCTACGACCTGTTCCCGCGGCTCGACGAGCGCCGCGAGCAGAACGCCCGCTCGATGTCGGGCGGCGAACAGCAGATGCTCGCCATCGGGCGGGCGCTGATGGGCGACCCCGACCTGCTCGTCCTCGACGAGCCGACGCTGGGACTGGCACCGGTCATCCTGAAGGATATCGCCGAGGCGCTCGATCCGATCGTCGACCGCGGCGTGACGATCCTGCTGACCGAGCAGAACGTCACGTTCGCCCTGGAGCACGCCGACCGCATCTACCTGCTGGAGAACGGCGAGGCGGTCCGGGAGGGCACGCCCGAGGAACTGAAGGGCGACGACTACATCCGCGAGTCCTATCTCGGCGGCTAACCGTCACCGAGCGCGGGCACCGCGATCTCTTCTTGGAACCCTCGTCCCGTGAGCCGGGCGTAGCCGACGACCACGAGACAGCCGAGGAGCGTCGTTCCCAGCCCGAGCAGGCCACCCTCCGGTCCGAAGGCGCCGCCGTGGACCAGCGGGTCGCCAGAGACCGTCGTCTCGACGAGCCGAACGGGGACGACGAGGCCGCTGACCGGCAGTCCGAGCAGGACGTGGGTGAGGTTCCAGGTGACGTGGACGCCGACGGGGAGGGCCAGCGACCCGGTGTAGACGTAGCCGAGACCGAGCATGAGCCCCGCGAGCGTGATGGTCGCAAGCGAGAGCCGACTCGCCGAGGGATTGAGCCCGTGGAGAAAACCGAAGCCGACACTGGAGAGTGCGAGCGCGCCGACGACCGACCGGCGGCCGTCGAGAAACGCCGTGAGCCCCTCCGCGAGGTTCGTCAGGACGTAGCCGCGCAACAGCAGTTCCTCGTAGACGCCGACGGCGACCATCGCGGCGGCCACGATAGCGAGCCAGACGAGAAGCGAGTAGGCCGAGGGAGCCGCCGGCGCGACGGTGACCCGGTAGACGCCGATTGCGAGACCGACCGCGTAGCCGCCGCCGACGAGACCCACGCCGACGGCGCCGCCGGCGGCGAGGTCGGCCCACCACCAGTCGTCGATTCGGCAGCCGATGTCGCCGAGGACGCGCCGGTCGAGGCGGCGGGCCGCGAGGACGACGACGGCGGTCACGGCTGCGCCGTTGGCGACGAGGACACCGAGTGCGGCCGCGAGACCGGCCCCGGTCGCGGTCGTCGGATCGACGGGGTAGCCGGCCGAAAGCGCCAGCCCCACGACGAGGAGGTTGACGAGGAAGAAGGCGACGCCGACGGCGAGCAGGCGCCACGGCGCCCGGAGCCGTCCGGTCGGCGCGAGGAACCACGAGCGGATGCGAGCGCGCATGGCGGCGCTTCGCCCGGCGAGTCCATCAACGTGTCCGTCGAAAGTTTTTATCACCCTCCTCTGTAGTGATAGCGTAATGACTCGACGCACGCGAACCGTTCTCGCCTTCGTCGCGGTCGTCGTGGCGGTTTCGGGGTTCGCTCCCGGCGCCGTCGTGGCGAGTCACGGCGACGACAGCACGGACTTCACCGTCAGCCCGGACAACCCCTCGCCGGGCGCCAGCGAAGTGAGCTACACCTTCGAGTCGGAACTGACGGACAACTTCGGCGAGAGCCGGTCGGGGTTCGAGAACCCGACGGGCGTCACGTTCACGCTCTCGTCGGGCAACGTGACCGGCTGTAGCGGGGGCTTCTTCAGCCAGCCGTACACCCTCTCGGCCACCGCTTCCGACGGGAGCCAACAGGAGTTCGAGGAGTACGGGGCCTCCTTCAGCGGCGGGACCGCCGACTTCGACATCTCCAGTTCCGGCAACGACTACAAGGTCGGCGAGGTGCTCCAGTTGACCCTCGACGGCTGTGCCGGCAACCCCGGCAACGCCGGGTGGTACCAGGCCGACCTCGTCGTCGAGGGGACGGCGTTCGGCTCCAACGAGACGATAACGCTGGAGGCGACCTCCCACTACTTCGCCGTCTGTGAGGGCTGCGACAGCGAGTCGGCCGCCCGCGAGCAACTCGGACCGCCGCCATCCGAGGCGACGCCGACCCCGACGGCCACCCCGACGCCGACCCCGACGGCCACCCCGACGCCGACCCCGACGGCCACCCCGACCCTCGAGCCGCCGACGGTCGACAACCCCACCGCCACCCCCACGTCGGCGCCGGACGACCAGACGGCGACCGCGACACCGACGGCCGAATCGCAGAACGGGACGCCGACGGCGACCGCGACGCCGACGCCCGCCCCGGCCTCGGACCAGCAGTTCTTCGGGATGGACCCGATGGTCGTCGTCGTGGTCGTGGGGGCGGTCTCCATCGGTATCGCGGTCTTCGGTGCGACCCGGCTCTGAGGCGAGAGGGGCATCGAACGCGTTCCGGCAGGCTTTTAGGTCTCCCTAAAATATTGGCGAGCGAGATGACCGACATCTGTGTTATCGTGCCGACGGTCCGCGAACCGGAGTGCGTCCGCGCCTACGTGGAGAACGCGCGGGCTCACGGGTTCGACACCGACCGACTGCAGTTCCTCTTGGTGACCGAGGAGTTCTGCGATGTCGAGGGGATGGAGGCGATGCTCGACGAGTTGGGCGTCGACGGCGAGGTCTTCGACGGACCGCGCCGGGAGTCCTGGTTCGAGTCTCGCGGTCTCTCCGAGTACGCCGACCTCATCCCGGCGGCGAGCCACGCCGAGACGAGTTTCGGCCTGCTGTACCTGTGGGCCGGCGACTACGAGTACGGCTTCCTCATCGACGACGACACGCTGCCCCACGAGGAGTACGACTTCTTCGGGCGGCACCTGCGGAACCTCGCCTTCGAGGGCGAGATCGAGGCCGTCGCCTCCGACGAGCAGTGGGTGAACGTGCTGTACCAGAACGCCGACGAGCACGGACTCTACCCGCGGGGCTACCCCTACAGCGCGATGGACGAGACCGTCGAGACCGAACCCGTCGCAGTCGACGACGTGGTCGCCTCCCAGGGGCTGTGGACCAACGTGCCCGACCTCGACGCGGTCCGCATCCTGATGGACGGCGACCTGCAGGGCCAGGCCCAGACCCGCACCTCGGCGGCGGACTTCGAGGGCGACTTCGTCGCCGCCCGTGGCAACTACCTCACCGTCTGCTCGATGAACCTCGCGTTCCGGCGGGAGGTAATCCCGGCGTTCTACCAGCTGCCGATGGACGACAACGAGTGGGACGTCGGCCGGTTCGACGATATCTGGTCGGGCGTGTTCCTCAAGCGCGCCTGCGACGTGCTCGGCAAGCGCATCTACAACGGTGCGCCGCTGTGCGAGCACAACAAGGCGCCGCGCTCGACGTTCTCGGACCTGCACAACGAGGTCGCGGGCCTCGAGTTGAACGAGCACGTCTGGGAGGAGATCCACGGCGTCGGCGCCGACGCCGACAGCTACGCCGGCGTCTTCGAGGCGATGGGCGAGGAGCTCGCCGAGGGCGACTTCGAGGCCTACCAGAACGGCGCCTTCCTCAACCTGGTCGGCGAGACGATGCTGGAGTGGCTCGACTGCCTCGAGGAACTGGAGACGGCCGACCGTGCCGTCCCGGAAGCGGAGGTGACGGCGGATTGAGCTCCCGTCGTCGGTTCCTCGCGGCGACGGCCTCGGTCGGCGCCGTCGGCCTCGCCGGCTGTAGCAACATCATGGGAGGCAACGGGGACGGCAACGGCGACGACATCGCGCCCGGACAGATCGGCTCCGGGCGCGAGGGCCGGGACGCCCCCGGCGGCACCTCGATGAAGGAGATGCCGCCACTGGAGGGGACCGTCACCGTCTACTCCGGCCGCGGTGAGGTGCTGGTCGGCGAACTCATCGGCTACATCGAGTCGCTGTACGCCGACCTGACGCTCGACGTCAAGTACGGGTCGGCCAACGAGATGGTCAGCCAGATCCAGACCGAGGGCGACAACAGCCCGGCCGACGTGTTCTACTCGGTCAATGCCGGGGCGCTGGGCCTCCTCGCGGAGGCCGGCCGGACGACGCCGCTGCCGGACGACGTCGCGGGCCTCGTCGGCGAGGAGTTCCGCGACGACGAGAACCGCTGGACCGGGACGTCGGGACGGGCCCGTTCCATCCCGTTCAACACGGAGGCGTTCTCGGAAGGCGACATCCCCGACGACGTCATGGCGTTCCCGGACGCCGACCGCTTCGACGGCGAGATGGGCTGGGCGCCCGGCTACGGCTCGTTCCAGGCGTTCGTCACCGCGATGCGCCTGCTGGAGGGCGAGGAGACGACCCGCCAGTGGCTCGAGGGGATGGTAGACTCCGGCGTCCAGCGGTACCCCGACGAGTTCCAGATCTGTCAGGCCATCGCCGACGGCACCCTCTCGGCGGGCTTCACCAACCACTACTACATCCAGCGCGTCCTCGACGCCCGGTCGGGGGCGCCGCTGTCGACCACCTTCACCGAGAACGACGCGGGCACCATCTTCAACGTCGCCGGCGCCGCCGTCGTCGACACCGCCAGTGACGATGACATGGCCGCCAACTTCGTCCGGCACCTGCTGTCGGCGGAGGCCCAGGACTACTTCGCCCGGACCACCTTCGAGTACCCGCTCATCTCGGAGGTCGAACCCATCGGCGAGCTGCCGCCCATCGACGAACTGAACCCTCCGGATGTCGACCTCACGGAGCTGTCGGACCTCGAGCCGACCCTCGAGCTGATGCGCGAGGCAGGCGTCGACGTCTGAGATGCGGGCGGGCGAGCTTCGGACGCGGCTCCGACGCCGGTGGCCGACGCTCGCCGTCGCCGCCGTCGCCGGCGGCGTCGTCCTCGCGGTCGCGCTCGTACTCTTCCCGTACCTCTCAGTCAACCACGACGAGGGGGTGTATCTCCAGCAGGCCGCGATGCTCCTGGACGGGCAACTGTTCCTGCGGCCGCCCGTCGACGGCCCGTTCCGGCCGTGGTTCTTCGTCGAGAGCGACCGCGGGCTGTACTCGAAGTACAGTCCCGTCCCGCCGGCCGTCTTCGCCGTCGGCATGGCGCTCGGCGAACCGCGGCTCTCGCTCGCCGCCGTCGCCGCCGCGAGCGCCGCCCTCGTCGTCACGCTCGGCCGGTGGGCCTTCGACCGACCGACCGGGCTGGCGGCCGGCGGCCTCCTGCTGACGGCACCGATGTTCCTGATGACCTCGGCGTCGTTCCTCCCGTACGCGACGACGTTCTGCCTGAACCTCGCGTTCGCGGCGGCGTACGTCCGGGCCTGTCGGGTGCGGTCGGTCCGGTGGGCGGCCGCCGCCGGCCTCGCCAGCGGCGTCGCCTTCTTCGCGCGGCCCTACACCGCCGTGCTGTTCGCCGCCCCCTTCGCCGTCCACTCGCTGTGGGTGCTGGCGACCGAACGGGAGCGTGCGGTCCGACCGTACGCGGCGCTGGTCGCGGTCGGCCTCGCGTGGGTCGGCGTCACACTCGGGTACAATGCGGTCGTGACCGGCGACCCCCTGCTCTTTCCCTACCAGGCGTTCGCGCCGCTGGACGGCCTCGGGTTCGGCCAGCGCCGCATCCTGAACCACGAGATGGTCTACACCCCTGCGCGGGCGCTGGAGTCCAACGCCTATGTGCTGTGGTACCTGGCGACCCGGTGGGGGCCGCTCGGCGCCCTCGGGACCGCGCTCGCGGCCGTCGGCGTGGTTCTCGCGCGGTCGGCGCCGGAGCGGACCGCCGGCGCGTCCGGCGGTACCACCGGGACGTGGCTGTCGGACCGACAGTTCCGGGCCGTGCTCGTCGGCCTCGTCGTCAGTGTCGCCGTCGGCAACCTCTACTTCTGGGGCAACGCCAACCTGTTGGCGACACCGACGGACCCCCGGGACGGCCTGCTCGCCAGTTTCGGTCCCTTCTATCACTTCGCGTTGCTGTTGCCGCTGTCGGTCTTCGGCGGCCACGCCGTCGCCCGCGCGGTCCGGGCGCTCCGGGCGGTCGAGGGGCTCTCGACGACCCAGCGCCGTGCCGTCGCCGTCGCGGCGCTCGCAGTCTCGGCGCCGGTGGTCGGGGGCGCGGCCGTCGCCGCCTTCGACCAGCCGGTCGAGCGGAACGCCGCCTACACCGACAACTACGAGCAGGCCTACGCGCCCTTCGAGCCGCGACCGCCCGACGACGCCGTCGTCCTGCTCCCGCCGGCGTACGGCCCGTGGATGAACCACCCGTTCCAGCCGCTCCGGAACGACCCCGGCTTCGACGGCCGCACCGTCTACGCCTTGGACCGCGACGCCGAGACGACCTGGGCCGTCCTCGACACCTACCCGGACCGGACGCCACACCGGTTCCGCTACCGCGGGACGTGGACGCCGGACCCGGCCGACGAGATCCAGTCGACGCTGCAGTCGGCCGAGCGGGTCCGGACCGACGAGTTTCGCGCGCGGACGACGGTCGGCGCGCCGGCGGGGTCGACCAGCGCCACCGTCGCCGTCGACGCCGGCGACGAGGAAGCCCGCACGACCCGGTCGGTCGACGGCGAGTCGCTGGCCGTCGACTGGCGGCTGACGCCCTCGGCGTTGGCGGCGGGCAACGCCACGGTTCCGATCGACGGCCCGACCGACGCCGAACTCCGGGTGACCGTCGTCGGGCCGCAGGGCGGCACCGTCTACTACGAACTCGAGGTGCTGGTGCGGCCCCGTACTGGCGAAATCGAGGTCGTCTGGCCGCCCGAGCGGCAGGTCTGCGTCGGCGCGACGGTCTGTGACGACGCCTACGTGCCCGACACCGACTACCCCTCCTTCGTCGACGTCGAGACGGAGCGGCGGTCGGGATAGGACCGTTCCGTTCGGCCGGTCAGCGCCGGAGTCGCACCGTTTCGGCCCCGGACCTCGCAGGCGACGCACGCCCCCCGACAGCGAAAGCCTAACTGTCGTGATCGCCGAAGCACGGCCATGGACGCGGCGCTGCTCACGGTCGGCGACGAGCTACTCGACGGCGACACGGAGAACACGAACGCGACCTGGCTGGCGCGGGAACTCACCGAGCGGGGGGCGACGGTCCGGCGGGTGTTGACCGTACCCGACGACCGTGCCGTGATCGCCGAGGCCACCGCCGAGTACAGCGACGCCTTCGACGCCGTCGTCGTCACCGGCGGGCTGGGTCGGACGCCGGACGACGTGACGATGGAGGCCGTCGCGGCGGCGTTCGACCGCCCGATGACGGAGAACGACCTCGCGCGCGCCGACGTCGAGCGGACGCTTGCGGCCATCGCGGGCGAGTACCCCGACCTGGAGGTCGACGCCGAAAAGGAGGCGCTGCTGCCGGAGGGCGCCCGGCCGCTGATCAATCACGCGGGGCTCTCACCGGGATGCGTTCTGGAGAACGTCTACGTCCTCCCCGGGATTCCGTCGGAGATGAAGCGGATGTTCGAGGCGGTCGAGGGGGAGTTCGACGGGACGGCCCGCTTTCGGACGCTCTACACCGAAGAGCCGGAGGCGAACCTCGTCGAACGTCTCGACGAGGTACAGACGCGCTTCGACGTGAAGGTCGGCTGTTACCCCGACCGGGGGGCCGGCCACAACCGCCTGAAGGTCACCGGCGACGACGCCGCGACGCTGGAGGAGGCGACGGCGTGGCTCGCCGAGAACGTGACGCTCGCCCAGGAGCCGTAGCAGCCCAGGAGAACGCCTCGACGCGTCCGGTCTCGACAGCGGTCGGCGGGACACGCCCGACGGAACGTAGCGAGACGCGACGCGGCTCCCGCGACGTTTGGAAACGTCTGTCACAATACCTTTCCCCGTCGGTGTGCGATCGTACCACGAGGCGAAACCACGATGGACTCCAACGACCGGTTCGAGGCGGGTGGGGCGGGTAGTATCGAGGAGCAACTCCCCGAGTCGTGGGCCGATACGCCCCGTGACCCGCGCTACCTCGAGGGGAGCGTCGGCACCTGCCGGACCGGTCAGGGGACGATGCTCTACGACCGGGACGCACCGGGTCGGTACCTCATCGGTCCCGGCGTCGACCTCGAGGAGATGGCGTAGGCCGCTCCCGTCGTGTCGGCGTCGGGCCGCCGCCGACCTCGGAGTCGCCCCGAGCCGACGGATGGCGATCTACCGCCGCCGCCGAACGTGGCAAATTTTACGTAAACACTATGCCGCCGGCCTCGGACAGTCTCTCTATGCGACGGAGGGAGTCATGAGTACGCTGCAGCGAGACCCCCGCGACCGAGTGCAGGTACTCGACGAGGACGGACGTGTCGTCGACGGGGCCGATGTCCCCGACCTCGACGACGAGGAGTTGATCGAGATGTACCGTCAGATGCGGCTCGCCCGCCACTTCGACGAGCGGGCCGTCAGCCTCCAGCGACAGGGGCGGATGGGGACCTATCCGCCGCTGTCTGGCCAGGAGGGCGCACAGGTCGGCAGCGCCGCGGCCCTCGACGCCGACGACTGGATGGTGCCGAGCTATCGGGAGCACGGCGCCGCCTACGTCCGGGGTCTGGAACTGCACGAGACGCTCCGCTACTGGATGGGCGACGAGCGCGGCAACAGCCTCGAGGGGTTGAACATCTTCCCCGTGGCGGTCCCCATCGCCTCTCAGATTCCGCACGCGACGGGTGCGGCCTGGGCCTCGAAGCTGAAGGGTAACGACGAGGAGGCGTTCATCTGCTACTTCGGCGACGGCGCGACCTCGGAGGGCGACTTCCACGAGGGACTGAACTTCGCGGGCGTCTTCGACACGCCGACGGTCTTCTTCTGTAACAACAACCAGTGGGCCATCTCGGTGCCCCGCGAGCGGCAGTCGGCCTCGGAGACGCTGGCCCAGAAGGCCCACGCCTACGGCTTCGAGGGCGTCCAGGTCGACGGGATGGACCCCCTCGCGGTCTACAAGGTCACCCGCGAGGCCCTCGAGAAGGCGAAGAACCCCGGTCCGGCGGCCGACGACGCGCCCGGACGGGCGACGCGGCCGACGCTCATCGAGGCCGTCCAGTACCGGTTCGGCGCCCACACGACCGCCGACGACCCCTCGGTGTACCGCGAGGAAGAGGAGGTCGAACGCTGGAAGGCCAAGGACCCCATCCCCCGCCTGGAGAACTACCTGCGGAACCAGGGGGTCCTCGACGACGAACGGATCGACGCCATCGAGCAGTCGGTCACCGACGAGGTGGCCGACGCCATCGACACCGCCGAGGGCATCGAACGGCCCGACCCCGCGGAGATGTTCGAGTACGTCTACGAGGAGATGCCCGAGCGCCTTCGGGAACAGCAGCAGTACCTCGAGGCGCTCCGAGAACGCCACGGCGACGAGGAGCTACTAGAATGAGCACGGAACAGCAGGCGGAAACCCAGAACCTGACGCTCGTACAGGCCGTCCGCGACGGACTGAAAGGAGAGATGCAGCGCGACGAGGACGTCCTCGTGATGGGCGAGGACGTCGGCAAGAACGGCGGCGTCTTCCGGGCGACCGAGGGTCTCTACGAGGAGTTCGGCGACGAGCGCGTCATCGACACGCCGCTTGCGGAGGCAGGCATCCTCGGAACCGCCGTCGGCATGGCGGCCTACGGACTGCGCCCGGTGCCCGAACTGCAGTTCTCGGGGTTCATGTACCCCGGATTCGACCAGATAGTCTCCCACGCGGCCCGCTTTCGGACCCGCTCGCGCGGTCGGTTCACGCTGCCGATGGTCATCCGGGCGCCCTACGGCGGCGGCATCCGCGCCCCGGAGCACCACTCCGAGTCCAAGGAGGCCTTCTACACCCACGAGGCGGGCCTGCAGGTCGTCATCCCGTCGACGCCCTACGACGCGAAGGGACTGCTCGCCGCCTCCATCCGCAATCCGGACCCGGTCGTCTTCCTCGAACCGAAGCTCATCTACCGGGCCTTCCGGGAGGAGGTACCCGACGATCCCTACACGGTCGAGTTGGGCGAGGCGGCGGTCCGCCGGGAGGGGTCGGACGTCTCGGTGTTCACCTGGGGTGCGATGACCCGGCCCTCGCTGGAGGCCGCCGAGTCGATGGCCGAGGAGGGCATCGACGCGGAGGTAATCGACCTCCGGACGCTGAAGCCGATGGACACCGAGACAATCGTCGAGTCGTTCAAGAAGACCGGCCGGGCGGTCGTCGTCCACGAGGCGCCCAAGACGGGCGGCCTCGCGGGCGAAATCACCGCCACCATCCAGGAGGAGGCGCTGTACTACCAGGAGGCGCCCGTCGAGCGGGTGACCGGCTTCGACGTGCCGTACCCGCTGTACGCCCTGGAGGACTACTACATGCCCGAGGACGCACGCATCGAAGACGCCATCCGGGAGGTGGCCGACGCCTGACCCATGGTACGCGAGTTCAAACTTCCCGACGTGGGCGAGGGGCTCACCGAGGCGGAGATAGTCGACTGGCTCGTCGAACCGGGTGATACGGTCAAAGAGGACCAGCCCGTCGCCGAGGTGGAGACGGACAAGGCGGTCGTGGAGGTGCCGGCGCCGGTCAACGGCACCGTCCGCGAGATACTCGCCGAGGCGGGCGAGATGGTGCCGGTCGGAAACGTCATCATCACGTTCGACGTGGAGGGCGAGGCGGTTCAGGAGGAACCCACTGATGCCGAGGCGGCGGCTGCCGACGAGGCGGCCGACGCGGGCGAGGCCGGCGACGCGACCACCGAGGCCGAGCCCGCGGAGACGGCCGACGCCGGCGACGTGAGCGAGACGGAGGGCCGCGTCTTCGCGGCGCCCTCCGCTCGGCGGGTCGCCCGCGAACTCGGCGTCGACATCGGGAGCGTCGAGGGCAGCGGCCCCGGCGGCCGCGTGACCGAGGCGGACGTCCGGGCGGCCGCCGAGAGCGGCGGCGCGGCCGGCGAAGCCGACGAGTCCGGCGACGGGCAGGCGGTCGAGTCGGCGACCCGGCGGGTCGACGACGAGGGCGACGCGGCGGCGACGACGCCGACGGACGCCGACGGCGCGACGCCGGCCGAATCCGCCGACCGCGACCGCACGCTGGCGGCGCCAGCCACCCGGAAACTCGCCGAGGAGGAGGGCGTCGACCTCGACGCCGTGCCGACCGACGAGCGGAAGGACGGCGAGGCCTTCGTCACCGAGGCGCAGGTCCAGCAGTACGCCGAGGCCCAGCAGCGGGCCCAGGCCGCCGACGCCGAGGCCGTCTCGGCGGGCGGCGAGTCCGCCGCCGTGGAGGCTGCCGGCGAGGACGAACGCATCCCCTACCGGGGCGTCCGCCGCACCATCGGCCAGCAGATGGAGCGCTCGAAGTTCACCGCACCGCACGTCACCCACCACGACCAGGTCGACGTCACGGGGCTGGTGGAGGCCCGCGGCCGACTGAAGGAGCGCGCCGAGGAGCGCGGCACGAAACTGACCTACATGCCGTTCGTCGTCAAGGCCGTCGTCGCCGCGCTGAAGGAACACCCCATCCTCAACTCCCAACTCGACGAGGACGACGAGGAGATCCTCGTCCGGGGCGACTACAACATCGGCGTGGCGACGGCGACCGACGCGGGCCTGATGGTCCCGGTCGTGAAGGGCGCAGACCGGAAGGGGATGCTCGAAATCGCCGACGAGATGCGGGACCTCGTCGAGAGCGCGCGGGAGCGTTCCATCGCCCGCGAGGACATGCAGGGCGGTACCTTCACCATCACGAACTTCGGTGCCATCGGCGGCGAGTACGCCACGCCGATCATCAACTACCCCGAGACGGCCATCCTCGGACTGGGCGCCATCGAGGAGCGGCCGTGGGTCGTCGAGCGCGAGGCGCAAGGCGCCTCGGACGGTGCGAACGGCGACGCCGTGAGCAAAGAGGTGGAGGCGAGGAAGGTGATGACCCTGTCGCTGTCCATCGACCACCGGGTCATCGACGGCGCCGACGCTGCGCAGTTCGTCAACACCGTCAAGGAGTACCTCGAGACGCCCGAGTTGCTGTTGCTCGAGTGATCGTTCGGACGACGAACGAAATCGTTTTGTAACTCCTGGGGGAACGGCCCCATGCATGATTCCAGCCCTCCCCTTGCAGAACGGCGGTGCCGGACTCGTCTTGGTAATCTGGCTCGTGTTCCTGGCGATATTCATCGGTCTCGCCGTCTGGGTCTACAAGGACGCCCAAAAGAACAGCGAGCACCCCGCCTTCCTGTGGGCCGTGGTCGTCTTTCTGGCCCCGCTCCTCGGACTCGTCCTCTACGTGTTGCTCGGTCGCAACGGCGGTGGCGGCGGCTCCCACTCGAGCAGCGGTATCTGAGACTCGTCCGAGCGTCGGTTCGCGTCCCGTCGCGCCGTCGTTCGGACCCGATAGCGTCCGTCGAGAGAGCGGCCGTCGGGTCCTGTAGACGGCCTCGCGCCCGCACACGTACAAGAGAGATTTTTTAAACCGGCGGACAGAACCACCGTCCATGTTCAACGCTATCGTGAGTGCGGACACGCTCGGGGCTGCGCTCGACTCCGTGAGCGTGCTGGTCGACGAGTGCAAGATACGCCTCGAGGAGGAGGGCCTCACGATCCGCGCGGTCGACCCGGCAAACGTGGGGATGGTCGACCTGGAGCTGTCGGCCGAGGCCTTCGAGTCCTACGAGACCGACGGCGGCGTCATCGGCGTCAACCTCGACCGTCTGGAGGACATCGTCGGTATGGCCGACTCCGACCAGCTCGTCCACCTCGAACTCGACGAGGAAACCCGGAAGCTCCACATCTCGCTGGACGGCCTGGAGTACACGCTGGCGCTCATCGACCCCGACTCCATCCGCCAGGAGCCGGACCTGCCGGAACTCGACCTGTCGGCCGAGATCGTCATCGAGGGGCGCGACATCGCCCGCGCCGTGACGGCCGCCGACATGGTGAGCGACCACATCGCGCTGGGCGTCGACCCCGACGACGAGGAGTTCTACGTCGACGCCGAGGGCGACACCGACGACGTCCACCTCGAACTCGGCCGCGAGGACCTCATCGACCTCACCGCCGGCGAGGCCCGCTCGCTGTTCTCGCTGGACTACCTCAAGGACATGAACAAGGCCATCCCGAAGGACGCCGAGGTGACGATGGAACTCGGCGAGGAGTTCCCCGTCAAGATGCACTTCGGCTTCGCCGAGGGCGACGGTCACGTCACCTACATGCTGGCGCCGCGCATCCAGAGCGACTGAACACCCCCCTCTTCCTCGATTGCTCCGACGGCACGACCGCTTCCGTCCACCCGTTTTCAGTTCCCACTCCGCCATCGCTCGGCGCAGGAACCGAAAAGGCTATCAATTTTTAGGCTAGCCTAAAACCATGGCGACGGAGACCGTGGCGTGTGGTGCACCGACGCGGCGAGGCGACCCGAAGCGCGGGTCGCGGCCCCGCAGTCGTCGACTCTCCGCGAGGAACGACGGGACAGGGGTGGCGTAGATGCGGGCCCGCGAGTGGGTCCTCGCCCATCGGTTCGGTGACCCGGCCGACCACGGCATCCCGGAACTCCCGGCGTGGACGGTCTACCGAGACGACTGTGGCGGCATCGCGCTGGCGGACGAGGGAGCACCGTTTATCGCCGCCGAACGACCGGTGGACGTCCGACGATGAGTGATCGGCCCGACACGACGGCCGGACGCACGCTCGCGGACATCAGGCGTCGCCTCGAGGCCCTCGCGGACCCGTCGGGCCGGTACTACCTCGTCTGCGCCCGGACCGGCGGACGACCGTTCCCGGCCGAGACGTTGCGGTTCCGCGACCGGGAGGCGGCCCTTGAGGCGGCCGAGACCGCCAGCGCCTACCGCGCACGGCTCCGGACCTGGGACGAACGGCTCCCCTTCCGTGAGTTCGTCGTCCGGGCCGCGGACCACAGCGAGGGACCGGTCAGGTCGGCGACCGAGGCCTGAACGACGGGCGCTCTCGGTGTCGGCCCTGTTCTGTCTACCTGTGGCTGTCGGCAGCGGATTCGACGTAGTCGACGGCGGCCTCGGGCGTCTCGACGGTCTCGAAGCCGTCGAGGTCGACGGCGTGGGTGTCCAGGCCGGCGACGGGGCGGCCGAAGTCCAGCGCGTGGCCGAGTTCCGAGAGGGTTCCCGCGGCGCCGTCGATGGCGATCGCGGCGTCGCCGTTCAGGACGACGGCGACGTTGCGGGCGTTACCCATCCCGGTTGCGATGGGCGTCGTGACCCACTCGTTGGCGTCGGCGCGGCGCGCGGTGGGCAGGATGCCGATGGTCTCGGCGTCGTGCTCGCCGCTCGCGGGGCTGCCGCCCCGCTCGCCCGATTCGAGGCCACTCGCTTCGCTCGAGGCCTCGCGAGCCCCCCGGCAGACGGCCTCCATCGTTCCGCCGAGGCCGCCACAGACGACGGTGTGGCCCCGCTCGCCGAGCAGGCGACCGACCTCGCGGGCGGTCCCGTAGGTCGCCTCGTCGATGCTGGAGCCGCCGATGACGGAGACGCGCATGCCGGGCGTAGCACGCGACCACGGAAATGTGCCCCGAACGCGCCGAAAAGAGCCGGTCGTCAGTCCTTCAGCGAATCGTCGACCTGTGACTCGACCTCCTCGAGCCACTCGGAGTCGGAGAGTTCCTCCATCCGGTCGCGGAGGTGCTGCTCGCAGAGGCCGACCTTGACGTGGTCCTTCTCGACGGCGACGGCGGCCTCCTCGTCACAGTAGTGACACTGCATGTAGCAGGATAGGACGCCGAGCGGTTTGAACCCAGCGTTATCGGACGCCAGCCGTCGAACGTGCGTCTTACAGCGCGGCGCGGAACCGGCGGTACTCCGTCCGGTCCAGGCCCGCCTCGCCGAGCGTCTCGCCGTGGGCGTCGCTGCCGCCGGTCACGAGCAGGTCGTATCGCTCGACGGCCCGCTCCAGCGGGCGGGTGTCGACCTCCCGGCCGTAGGGGTAGAACCGCTCGACGGCGTCGAGATCGGCACACAACTCCAGGGCTGCCTCGGGGTCGTCGTACCGGAACGGGTGCGCCAGCGAGACCAGTCCGCAGGCCTCCCGGAGGACGGCGGCGCCCTCCTCGAAGGAGGGGACGTCGCGGGCGACGAAGCAGGGACAGTCCGCGCCGATGAGTTCCTCGAAGGCGCCCTCGTAGCTGTACTCGGTCGCGGACTCGATGGCGCGGGCGATGTGGGGCCGACCCAGCCCCTCGCGGGGTTCGACGGGTAACTCGACGCCGACCCGCTCCTCGACGCGCTCGATGATCCTCCGCCCGCGCTCGATGCGGTCGGCCTGGAGGTGCTCGACGAGGGACTCGAGGTCGTCGGTTCGGCGCGCGCCGTAGCCGAGCAGGTCGACCCGTTCGTCGCCGGCCTCGACCCGCAACTCGATGCCGTGGACGACGGTCAGCTCGCCGACGGCGGCGACCGGCGCCCGGATGTCGGGGTGGAGTCGGTCGTGGTCGGTGACGGCGACGGCGGAGACGCCGGCCGCCTCGGCGGCCTCGGCCAGCGTCGAGAGCGTCAACGTTCCGTCGGAGTTCGTCGTGTGTACGTGGAGGTCCGCGACGACCATGCCGACCCTCCGCGCTCGGGGGGCAAAGCCCCGGCGTTTCGGTCCCGCGTCCTAGATGTGATTATATCCGGGGGAGGAAATTATAGACAACATTGATGAAGGATCGGTCGCCAGTTCCGGTATGCGACTGCTCGCCAACGCCGACGAGAAGATCGACGCCCACAGCTATCCGGCCACGGCCGCGGAACTCATCGAGGAGTACGGCGACCTCGAACTCGAGGTGGCGAACGGCGAGGAGACGTTCGGCGAGGCACTCGGCCGACTGGACGGCGAGACGACGCTGGAGAGCGCCGATGACGCCCGAACCGTGACCTACTCGGCGGTCTCGAAGAAAGCCATCGGCCGGGCGAACTACTCCGACCGCGACTCGCCGTCCATCGGGGAGGACGGCCCCGACCAGGTCTCCTTCTGACTTCGGTCCCGACGCCGACGGACCGAATCGCCGTGTGATGAATGTGTCCACAGCACAAACAGTTATACTCGTGGAAACGAATTGACGAGTATGGGGGATGCAGTACTCGGGAAGATAATCCAGGCTATCGCGGAGGCGGAGGGGCGAGAGGCCGACGACCTCGCCGTCGTCCTGCAGGATCACGTCGATACCGACGCGATACGGCTGCTGGCCGCCCATCCCAGCGACTCGTGGACCCTCCAGTTCGAACTCCCGGACCACACCGTGCGGGTGACGGGCGACGACGAGATATTCGTCGACGAAACGCGACAGCGAGCGCGTTCCTGACGACGCGCCCGACGCCGGCGGACGGTCACGAGACGACAGTCCACGATGGCCGGAGCGGCCGGACCGTCCGGCGCGGATTCACTCGCCGGATTCGCGGCGGAACCGCGCCCGCGAGCGCTCGAAGTCGACGCTGACCGGGAGGCAGGTGTCACAGAAGTCGACGCCCAGGTCGGTCAGATAGAGGCTTCCGTAGACGGTCTTGGGGCGTTTCGCGGACTCGCGGGCGGCCTCGATGTGGGGCTGGGCCTCCAGCACCTGGTAGCGCTTGAGGTCGTCGATGGGGTCCTCCGAGAAGGTGATGAGACCGAGTCGTTCGAGGTTCTGGAGGTAGATGGGCGTCCGCTCGGGGAGCCGACAGCCGGCGTCGGCGCCGACCATCGTCATGTGCTCGGCGACGAGCCGCGAGCGGAATGGGATGTAGCCGCGGTCCCGGACGTCCATGTACGCCTGGGTCCCGTCGGTCGCCAGGAGTCGCAGGATGCGCGCCTCGTCGGCGGCCAGTTCGTCGAGGATGGATGGGTAGGCGGGGTGCAGCGACTCGTCGCGGCCCACCTCGGCGGACTTCGAGAGCAGTCGCTCGCCGCGCTCGCGGAGCCGTTCGGCCGTCAGGGGTCGGCGGTCGGCTATCTCCTCCTCGTGGGCCTCCAGCCAGTCGGACTGCTCGTCGCCGATGTCGATGCCGGCCCGCTGGAGTTCGTCGAGCGTGATGGCCCGCGTCTCCGTCAGCAGGTCGGCGGGCGACTCGGCGGTGGCGGCGGCGTAGGCCATCCGGGTCCCGGTCCGGATGCCGGACTCCATGGAGTAGCCCGTCGCCCGCTGGGTCATCGCCGTCGCCACCCGTGCGATGCGGAACATGTCCATCGCGTCGCCGTCGCCGTCGGGGTCGACGTCCTCGGGGTCGACGCCCGTCAGCCCCGGAATCGGGAAGAACCCGCCGAGGTTCCCGCCGGCGGGGTCGGTCAGGTCCACGATGGCGCCCTCCAGCCCCGACCGGAACCGCTCGATGTCCTTCGGGTCCAGCGACGTCGGGTCGGTGAAGCCCTCCTCGAGGACGCCGAAGACGTCCCGCAGGTTCTCGGAGTCGGCGGCGGTCGCGCCGCTGACCGCCTCCTCGAGGACGCCGAGCAGTCCGTCGACGTTGACCTCCTCGAGGTCGTCGGGGTCGAGAACGATCTCCTCGAGAATGGAGACGAGTTCGGCCAGCGTCTCCGGGTTCGTCTCCGAGGGACTCGCCAGCGCCCGCTCCAGCACCGAGAGGAGCCGTTCGACCTGCGACCCCTCGACGGCGTCGTTCGTGACCGCCTCGTCCATCACGGAGAAGACCCGGTCGACCTCCTCCGGCGGGATGTCGGGTTCGGCCTCGGCGTCGACGTCGGGCGCCTCGGGGCGGTCATCGTCCGGTCCGTCGTCCGTCGCGGGGGTATCGCGTCCGTCGTCGGGGTCCGCCCGGCTGCCATCGGATGGGTCCGACGCGTCGGGTCCCTCGCTCATGCGGCGGTCACCACCGCGAGCTGAATCCAGCCGGCGACGAACCCGAGGACGGCCCCCAGCAGGATGAGCATCCACTCGTCCTCGACGAAGGCGGGGCGCAACAGGCCGACGAAGTCCCGTGGGTCGAGGCTCTTGATGCGGTCGGTGATCAGCTGCCGGATGGCCTCGCTGCGCTCCTCGTTGAACTCGGGGTCCTGCAGCGGTTCTATCGTCCGGTCGACGCTCTCGCTTGCGAAGGTCTCGCGGACCTCCTCGTACTGTTCGCTGCCGGTCGTCAGCCGGATGGCGGGTCCGGCGATGCCGACCGCGCGGTCGACCTCGGGGCGGATGGAGTCGCGTATCATCTTTCTGGTCCGGTCGGACTGGCTCCCGTACATGAGGTTCTCGGCGACGTTGCCGATGGTGACGATCTCGTCGGCGACGATCTCGGCGTACTTCTCGGCGGCCTCCGGCTGCCGTTTGATGAACAGTCCCTGGAGCCGGAACGGGCCGACCCGCCGCTCCTCGATGGGCAGGAAGATTATCTTCAGCGCGATCCAGTTCGTCGCGTAGCCGACGAGGATGCCGGCAACCGGGAGGACGAGGTCGCTCTCGATGTAGAGGAAAAGCGGGATGGTGAGACAGCCCAGCAGGCCGCCGATGAGGAACCCCGAGTTGATGATGAACTTCAGCTCCCGGTCGCCGACCTCGAGGAACAGCCGGTTCAGCAGTTCGGGGTTCTCGTCGAGGTGGTTGGTTATCATGAGGTTGATGTCGAGCAGTTCGTCGATGTTGTCCCCGATCTCGTCGGTTATCTCGTCGGCGATGCGGGGGAGCCGTTCTTGGACGCGGGCGTGGACGAGCTCCCGGACCGGGGTGGGCGTGTTGTGCCACAGCTCCGGGTACTCCTCGCGGAACACGTCCTCGGTGAGTTCCCGCATCTCGTCTTTGGAGTTGGTGACCATGTGCGTGGCGATGCGCTCGGGGTCGAACTCCTCGTAGAACTCCCGTTCGGTGGCTATCTTGGCGATGCCCTTCTCGGCGGCGATGGTGCCCATCCGGGCCGACCGCGAGGGGATGATGCCCTGCCAGCCGAGGCGTCCCTCGACGACGCCGGGGATCTGCTTCAGTTTCCGGGGGAACGCCGGGGCGATCTCCTTCATGCCCGGCACCCGGAGACCGACGAAGTCGATGGGGTGAAAGAGCAACTGGATGGCGACCCAGTTGGTCCCGTAGCCGATGATGCCGGTTATCAGCGGGATGAGGAGCAGTCGCCACTCCAGGCCGTAGGGCAGACCCGGCAGGATGCCGGCCAGGGAGTTCACGCTGTGTGGGTCACCACCCGTTGTCTCCGGAGGCCCGCGTCCGCTCCTGGGTCCTCGGGGGCCTCGCTACCGGTCACAGTTCGGTATGATGGGTGTGTAACTTTAATCTACGTTCTTCGACCGAGGCGTGCCACCGGCTCGGAAACCTTCGAGAGAACCTGAATACCATCTGAACCCATCTAGATACATCATATGGTTTTCAGGGGCAAATTTTAAGTGGGTCGGTGCACTACCCCGACGCACAGCCATGAGCGACGACGACTCACCCCTGGCGACCCTGTTCGAGTTGCAGCGGAGTACCATCAGACAGACCGAGGACGCCCTCGAGAGCGCCCTCGAGGTGCCGAGCGACGTGAGCGACACGCTGTACGGCGGTGTCGACACCCAGCGCGAGGTCCAGACGCAGGTCCTCAACATGACCCGGCAGTCGATCCACACGTCGCTGGACGCCGCCGAGTCGGTCACCTCCCAGTCGGCGACGCTGGACGACCTGCGCGACTCCGTCGACGAGACGTTCGACACCCTCGAGGACCAGCAGGACGAGGCCTTCGACACCGTCGACGAGGAGTACGAGTCGCTCACCGAGAGCTACGAGGAGTTCAGCGACGACGCCGCCGAGAGCCTCGACGAACAGCTCGAGGTCCTGATGGACCTCAACGAGGGCGTCGAGGACCAGCTCGTCGACACCGTCGAGGAGTTCGTCGACCAGTTCGAGGAACTCGAGGCGGAGCTCGAAGACCAGACCGACGAGGCCCAGGAGCGCGTCTCCGAGCAGGCCGAGGAGCTGGCCGACCGCTTCGAGGAGCAGCTCGACCAGCTCTCCGAGCAGTTCGAGGAGCAGGCCGAGCGGTTCGACGAACTGGAGGAGCGCATCGAGGACGTCGGCATCGACGTCGGCGACGACGGCGACGACGAGTAACGACGCCGCCCCTTCTTCGAGCGCGACGCCCCGCAGCCGCCGGTCCGTCGGCCTACGCGCCGGGGACGCCGAAGGCGCCGACGCCCAGCCCGAAGGCGGCGTCGACCACGTAGAGGATGACCAGCGCCGAGAGCCACGCGACGACGCCGATGAGTGCGGCGTTGCCCCAGCCGCCCGGGTACTGCCAGTTGATGATGCCGACCCAGACCACGAGCGCGAGAAGCGGTCCGACGAGCGGTATCCAGGACGTCAGCGCCCACCCGATGGCGCCCAGGAGCGCGGTGACGACCGCGTGGCCGTAGTCGTCGCTCCCGACGACCAGGTTCGCGCTCACGTAGATGGCCAGTCCGCCGACGAGCAGTGCGACCAGGAACGCGGCAATCGACCCCGTGTACG
The DNA here is from genome assembly GCF_024298905.1 of Natronomonas marina. Taxonomy (NCBI): domain Archaea; kingdom Methanobacteriati; phylum Methanobacteriota; class Halobacteria; order Halobacteriales; family Natronomonadaceae; genus Natronomonas; species Natronomonas marina. Next base: position 3,412,495 of record NZ_CP101154.1, on the reverse strand, counting down.
GTTCCGCCATGCTCGCGGTGTCCGCCGGACGCGGGAAAAGGTTGTTCGTTTGAAACGAAACCGCTACGCCTCGCGCAGTTGCCGCAGGACGTCGGGCGCGTCCGCCAGCGCGTCGTCAAGCGCGTCGACGTCGGGACCGCCGCCCTGTGCGAAGTCCGGTGGGCCGCCGCCGCCGCCACCGACCCGGCCGGCGAGTTCGCCGACCACGCTCCCGGCGTCGATGTCGACGCCGTCGGGCACCGCGACGACGAACGTCGCGCCATCGTGACCGCTCCCGAGGACGGCGACCTTCCCCTCCTCGACGAGGGCGTTGGCCGTCGCGCGTAACTCCGCCATGTCGGCGTCGACCCGCTGGACGACGGCCGACGCCTCCCCGAGGTCGACCTCCTCGGCGTCGGCGCCGCCCTCCGCGCGGACCGCCGCCAGTTGCTCCTTGAGGTCCTCGATGCGCTTGCCACGCTGTTTCCACTCCTCGAAGAACCGTTCGGCGGTCCCGGGCACCTCCTGCGGGGAGACGTCGAAGGTGTCGGCGGCCCCGTAGAGGGCGTCCTCGGTCCGCTGGGTAGCCTCGATGGCCGCGTCGCCCGCCGCGAAGGTCAGCCGCTCGACGCCGTCCTGCACCCGCTCCGTCGAGAGGATTTTGATGGTCCCGACGTCGCCCGTCCGGGTGACGTGCGTCCCCGCGCAGGCCTGGACGTCCTCGGCGACGTGGATGAGCCGCAACTGCTCGCCCGGCGGGATGCCGCCCTGATAGAGGTCGAAGCCGTGCTCCTCCTCGGCCTCGTGGCGCTGTGGCCACTCCTGTTCGACCGCGAGGTTGTCGGTGACGATTTCGTTCGCCACCCGCTCGATGCGCTTTACCTCCTCGCGGGAGATTCGCTCGTAGTGGCGGATGTCGAACCGCGAGGAGTCGGTGCCCTTCTGGGCGCCGGCCTGCCGGACGTGGTCGCCCAGCACCTCGCGGGCGGCGTAGCCGACGATGTGGGTCGCGGTGTGGTGCTGCATCAGTCGCCTGCGGCGGGCGCCGTCTATCTGTCCGCGGACGAACTCGCCCTTCCCCGGACTCTCGTCGGTCCGGTGGAGGACGACGCCGTCGACCTCCTGGACGTCGGTCACGTCGACGGTCACGTCGTCGGTCGACAGCGTCCCCACGTCGGCCGGCTGGCCGCCGCCCTCCGGGTAGAACATCGTCTGGTCCAGCACCACGTCGTAGACCGTCTCGCCGTCGGTCTCCCGCTCGACGACGTCGAGGACGACCGCCTCGAAGTCGGTCCGCTCGGGGTCCTCGTAGAACAGTTTCTCGGTCTCCGGGAGGTCGGCGACCCGGTCGTCCTCGCCGTCCTCGTCGTCCTCGAAGGCCTCCTCGCTCCCGTGACGGGCCGCCACCAGCGAGTAGAAGTCGTCCGGAATCTCCACGTCGGCGCCGTGCTCTTCGGCTATCTCCTCGACGGTCTCCGGCTGGATGCCGTGGCTGTCGTACAGCTCGATGACCTCCTCCAGTGGGACGGGCTCGTCGCGGCCGGCGTACTCGTCGGCGAGCCGTTCGACCTGTCTGGTGCCGCGTTCCAGCGTCTCGCGGTACTTCTCGACCTCCGTGCGGACGATGTCGCGGACGGTGTCGCGGTTCCGGTAGCCGAGCCGCTCGGCCTGCATGTCGACCAGTTCGTCCAGCGGCGCGTCGACGCCGACGCCGTCACAGAGCCGCTTGGTACGGCGCAGGACCATCCGCGCCAGGTATCCCGTCCCGACGTTCGAGGGGACGATGCCGTCGCCGAGCATGTACGCCAGCGTCCGGCAGTGGTCGGCGATGGCGTAGACGTCCTCCAGCGGTTCGACGAGTTCGAGGAGCCGGTCCGTCTCCACGTCGAGCGCGTCGGCGATGTCGTCGCGGGCGGCCTCGACGTCGTCGACGTCGTCGATGTCGAGTTGCCCCGACAGCCGGGCGGCCCGGCCGACGAGTTCGGCCTCCTCGTCGGTGTACTCGATGCCGGCGTTGTCCTTCAGGAAGTCGACCATCTCGGGGTAGACCGCCTCGTAGACGGTGGCGGTCCCCTGGGACATCCAGGTCCACCGCTCGAGCCCGTAGCCCGTGTCGACGATGTAGGTGTCCATGAAGGAGTAGCTGTTGCCGTCCTTCAGTTCGTAGTCGCCGTCGGGGTCCTGCTCCATGCACATGAAGACCAGCGTCGCCAGTTCCAGCCCCCGGTAGATGACCTCGATGGCGGGGCCGGCGTTGCCGCCGCCGACCCAGGGGTCCTCGATGTAGGTCACGTCCTCGATGTCGGCGCCCATCTCCGCCAGCAGTTCGTCGCAGTACCGCACCGTCTCGTCCTTCCAGTAGACCTCGCCCTGGTAGGCGTACTGGTCCGGATCGTCGAGGTCCTCGCGGGCGTTGAACGCGTGGTGGGCCATCATCTCGAAGGCCATCGTGTGCCGGCCCGTCTTCCCGACGTTGTCGATGTCCTGCATCCGGATGCAGGGCTGGCTGACCGTCAGGGGGTTGGCCGGCGGCGGCGTCTTCCCCGACGTGACCAGCGGCTGGAAGTCGTAAATCGACGCCTGCGTCAGCAGGACGTCGTCCCGCCAGCGGTTCGCCGCCACGGGATAGGGGTCGATTCGCTCGTGGTCGTGCTCCTCGAAAAAGGAGAGGAACGCCTCCCGCATCTCCTCGAGGGTGTACGGCTCGTCGAAGCCCGGGTCGTCGATGAACTCGTAGTCGGCACACGGCGGCTCCCCGCACAGCTCCCGCTCCGTGTCGCGCGTCCAGAAGTGGTCCCCGCAGGACGGACACTCCCGGCGTACGAACCCCTCCTCGTGGAAATAGTCCAGCTGATACTCCTCCTCGAGGTCGCTCATTACGTCCCCTTCACCCGTCGTCGGCTAAAGGGTTTTCGAGGCCAGGGAGAGAAACTGAACGAACGCGAGCGGTCGTCACGGCGGCGGAAACGGAACGAGACAGTCACGAGGTCGGTAACGAAGCGAGACCTCCGTGCAGAAAGGTCGTTTACTTTCACCGCGCTGGCCGAACCCTTATGCGGCGAAGCGACGAACGACCGGTAGATGGCGACGGCCACGGACGAGGTGGAGTACGTCGAGGGTCCGCTCCTCGAGGACGGCCTCATCGAGGAGCGGCGCTACCAGTTGCAGTTGGCCGACACCGCCAGCGGGGACCACACCCTGGTCTGTCTGCCGACCGGCTTGGGCAAGACGGCGGTGAGCCTGCTGGTGACGGCCGACCGGCTGGCCGAGAAGGGCGGCAAGTCGCTGTTGCTCGCGCCGACGAAGCCGCTCGTCCAGCAGCACGCGGCCTTCTACCGGGAGGCCCTCGAGGTGCCCGACGACGAAATCGTGGTCTTCACCGGCGACGTCCGCCCCGACGACCGCGCCGACCTCTGGGAGGAGGCCCGCGTCGTCTGTGCGACGCCGCAGGTCGTCGAGAACGACCTGGTCGGCAACCGCGTCTCGCTGGCGGGCGTGACACACCTGACGTTCGACGAGTGCCACCGCGCGACCGGCGACTACGCGTACAACTACATCGCCGACCGCTACCACGCCGACGCCGACGCGCCGCTGGTGACCGGCATGAGCGCCTCCCCTGGCGGCGACAAGGAGGAGATACTGACGGTCTGCGACAACCTCGGACTGCGGGAGGTGGCGGTGATGACCGAAGAGGACGCCGACGTCAAGGCCCACACCCACCACACGTCGGTCGAGTGGGAGCACGTCGAGTTGCCCGAGACGGTCATCGAGATACGGGACGCGCTGAACGACGTGGTTTCGGACCGCCTGGAGAAACTCAAGCAACTGGGCGTGACGACATCGACGGACCCGAACATGTCCCAGAAGCAGTTGAACGCCATCCGGGCGAAACTGCAGGAACTCATCAACAACGACGACAGCGACGGCTACTCCGGGATGTCGGCCCACGCCGAGATCATGAAACTCCGGCGGGCGGTCGAACTGGTCGAGACCCAGAGCGTCGAGTCGCTTCGCCGCTACTTCGAGCGCCAGCGGGATGCCGCCCGCTCGTCGGGGTCCTCGAAGGCCAGCCAGCGGTTCGTCTCCGAGCCACGCGTCAAGGAGGCGATGCGGCGTGCCGAGGAGTTCGACGACCTGCACCCCAAGTTCCGCCGGACGCGCATCCTGCTCGCGCAGACGCTCGGCATCGAGGACGGCGAGCGCGTCATCGTCTTCACCGAATCGCGGGACACCGCCGAGACCCTCACCGAGTTCCTCGGCGAGCACTTCGAGACGCGCCGCTTCGTCGGGCAGGGTGACAAGGAGGGCTCCGACGGCATGACCCAGAAGGAGCAGAAGGAGACGCTGGACGCCTTCCGGAGCGGCGAGTTCGAGGTGCTGGTCTCCACCAGCGTCGCCGAGGAGGGACTCGACGTCCCCGACGTCGACCTCGTGCTGTTCTACGAACCCGTCCCGAAGGGAATCCGCTCCATCCAGCGGAAGGGGCGCACCGGCCGCGCAAGCGAGGGCCGCGTCGTCGTCCTGCTCGCGGAGGACACCCGCGACGAGGCGTTCTTCTGGATGTCCAGAAACGAGGAGAAGAAGATGGAGGAGGAACTCCGGAAACTGAAGGACCTCGAGGGCGAAATCGAGGCCGAAATCGCCCAACAGGCCGGCCTCGCGGAGTTCGACAGCGGGGGCGAGGCCGACGAGACCGGGGACGACAGCGACGCCGAGGAGCCGGATGCCGGTGGCGACGGGGAGGCGTCCAGCGCCGACGAGAACGCTGTGGAAGACGACAACGGAACGGCCGCGTCCGACGACGACGGCCAGGCCGGCCTCACGGACTTCGCGGGCGAGGCGGACGAGGAGGACGGGACCGACCCCGAGGGAACCGTCGCGGAGGCCGCCCCCGGCGGGGAGGGCGTCGAGGTGGTCGCCGACCAGCGGGAACTGGACTCCCACATCGCCCGGGACCTCTCGACCCGGGAGGGCGTCGAGACGCGCCTGGAGACGCTGGCCGTCGGCGACTACGTCCTCTCGGACCGGGTGGTCGTCGAGCGCAAGTCCGTCGAGGACTTCCTCGACACGCTGGTCGGCGGCGACCGCTCGATGTTCGAGCAGGTCGGCGACGCCGCCCGCTTCTACGCCCGGCCCGTCGTCGTCGTGGAGGGCGAGCGACTGTACGAGGCCCGGAACGTCCACCCCAACGCCGTCCGCGGGGCCCTGGCCTCGCTCGCGGTCGACTTCGGCGCGAGCGTCCTGCGGACCGACGACGCCGACGAGACGGCCGACCTGCTGGAGGTCATCGCCCGCCGCGAGCAGGAGACCGACGACCGCGCGGTGTCGGTCCACGGCGAGAAGGGCGGCAAGACGCTGACCGAACGCCAGGAGTACGTGGTCAGTTCCGTCGCCGAGGTCGGTCCCGTGACGGCGCGGGCGCTACTCGAGCACTTCGGCAGCGTCGAGGCGGTGATGACCGCCGGCGAGGACGACCTCCGGGCGGTCGACGGCGTCGGCGAGGTGACGGCCGAGCGCATCCGGGAAGTGACGGGAAGCGAGTACGCGGACTCGGCGGGCGAGTAGCTACCGTTCGGTGCCGCGGAGCCGGTCGGGGAGGACGGTCCGCTCGAGGGCGACGGCGACCGCGAAGCCGACTACGCCCCCGAAAACCGCGGCGTCCAACGTTTCGAGCAGGGCCCCGGAGAGGAGGCCGACGCCGAGAACGAACGGGAGACAGAGCAGTGCGACGCCGGCGACGACGTAGCCGAGGCGCTCGCGCCGTGCCGCCGGTAGTCGGGCGTGGACGGCCCACGCGAGCGGGCCGGCGAGGAGGAGGCTCCCGACGAGGAAGACGGCTACCCGTCCCCACGGCAGCGGGTCGTAGCCCAGCAGCCGACTCCCGCTCAACGCTGCCGTCGCAGCGAGCGAGGCGGTCAAAAGGACCCGTCCCAGCCACGGTCGTCCGCTGGAACCCATACGGCGTTCGAATCCGGAGCCCAGCGAGAAATACCCTCGGATTCCGCGAGCGACGAGCCGCATACCCGTCTCTCGAAAACCTCAGTCCGCCGAAACCGCGCAGTTGTTCGGGCCGAGTTCCATCTCGAAGGCAGTGGCCTCGTCCACGGACTCCCGTCCGAGGTTGACGGCGGCGATGGTCTCGAAGTTGGCCGGCGGGTCGTCCATCGAGGCGACGACGCGCTCGACGAAGGCCTCGCGGTCGGTCGAGAACGCCGACAGCCGCTCCCGTAGGTCGCCGAGCCGTGCGGTGTGAGTACCGCCCTCGCCCGCCCGCCCCGGCGGGACGTGGCCGGGCGCGACCACCGTCCGGTCCGGCAGGTCGGCCAGCCGCTCGGTCAGCGTCGCGTGCAGCGTCCGCGCCAACTCGGGCGCCGCGTCGTCGCCTTTCTGGAGGTCGGGCCGCGGCGCGCCGTCGAGGAACAGCGAGTCGCCCGACAGCAGCAGGTCGTCGACCCGCAGCGACACCGCGCCGGTGGTGTGGCCGGGCGTGGCCAGCACCTCGACCGCGACGTCGCCGACCTCGATTCCGTCGCCGTCGGCAACCGTTTCGACGCCGCCGTCCATCCCGCGCTCGGCGGCGCCCGCCGAGACGAGCGCGGTCGCGCCGGTCGATTCCGCGAGCCCTCGGAGGCCGCTGAAGTGGTCGGCGTGGACGTGCGTGTCGAGGACGTACTCGACGGTCGCGCCCGACTCGCGGGCGTCCGCGGCGTAGCGGTCGGCGAACGCTCGCAGGGGGTCGACGACGAGGGTCTCGCCGGCCGACTCGACGAGGTAGGCCAGACAGCCGCTCGCCGGCCGGCGGTACTGGTGGACGGTCGCGTCAGTGGCGTCGGCGGCGATCCGGCCGTGGCGGTAGACCCGCGCCCACCCCTCCATGCCGCCGGCGAGGTTGACGGCGTCGACGCCCGCCGCCGCAAGCATCGCTGCGACCTCGGCGCTGGCCTCCCCCTCCGGGCAGACGACCACGTAGCCGTCGTCCTCGACGAGCGAGGCGGGGTCGCCGGTCGCGTTCTCGCTCAGGAACTTCACGTAGGGGACGTGAGTTATCTCGACGCCCGGTCCCTCGACGTGCCAGGCGTCGATCTCGTCGCGGTTGCGGGTGTCGAGGACGGCGACGTCCTCGCCGGCCTCGATGCGGTCGGCCAGCGTCTCGGGCGCAATCTCGTCGGCCGCTGCCGCGTCGGGAGCCATGCACGGCGGTTGGATCTGCGGCGTAATAAGCCGCTGCCCCGCCGACAGAGTTGTGTGGCCCGCGGCCGCAGTCGGCGTATGGACGGCGCCGACTTCCTCGAGACGGTCCGGGAATCGAACGCGACCGCACTCGAACGACTCGGCTCCGAGAAGGCGCTCGTCGCGGTCACCGACGCCGCCCTCGACCGCGAGCGCGTCCTCGAGACGGCCGCGGCCGCCGAGGCCCGGGCGGTGGCGACCTTCGAGGCGTGGACCGACGACGAGGCCGACGACCGCGCCCGCGAGGCGTTCCGGGAGGTCGCGGCCAGCGAGCGGGACCACTACGACCGGGTGTGTGCCCTCGGCGACGTCGCGGCGCCGGACCCGCCGGCCGACGCCCTCCACGCCTACCTCCGGGAACTCGACGACACCGTCGAGCGGGCCGCAGCGGGGCTGGTCGCGCGCCCGCTCGTCGCCTCGCGGACGCTGCTGCAGGTCATCAGCTTCTTCATCAACGAGAGCGAGGCCGGGGCGGCCGACGTCTTCCGCGAGTTGCGGGCCGAGACCGACGAGGGGGTCGAGGCGGGGGCCGCCGTCGTCGCCGGCGTCTGCGACGATGCCGACCGCGAGCGGGCCGAGACGGCCGCCGGCCGCGCCATCGAGGCCGCCTACGGCGAGTACGTCGACAGCCTCGAGGGGCTGGGTATCGACCCCAAGCCCGTCTGCTGACGACAGACGGCCCCTCGCTGCGGTTCCCGTCACGCGCACCAACCCGCGGTACGCTTCTTAGGGTTCGTCCGCAACGACCGCGCATGGACCTCCCGGAGGGCGATGTCGACGCCTTCGAGTGTGAGACCTGCGGGAACGTCGGCCTCGGTGACGGCCGACTCGCCTGCTGTGGGTCGGCGATGTCCCGCGTCGACGTCGACGCTGCGGTCGAGGAGCCCTCGCTGGAGGACCTGCTCCGGGCGGTCTTCGACATGTCCGACGCCGAACTCGACATCTGTCTCTGCGTCATGGAGGGCGGCGACCAGACGGTCCGACAGCTAGCCGAACGGACCGACTACGACCGCAGCGTCGCCGCCCGCCATCTCAACCACCTCGTCGAACTCGGCGTCCTCCGGAAGCGCCGCCGCCTGCTCAGGGAGGGCGGTCACGTCTACGTCTACGCCCCGAAATCGCCCGAGACGGTTCGTCGAAGCTTCAAACGGCAGTTCCTCGTCTGGCTCGCCGGTGCGACCGGCCAGCTCGAGGAACTCCGCCGCGAGAAGGTCGAGGGCATCCTGGAGACCGACGCCGAGGACACCCAGTGGCAGCTCTACCACGAGGAGTGAGGGCGCGTCCGGACGTCGACGCCGATTGGCGGTTCCGTCGCCGCCGGTGTGCGTTTCCCGACGACGAACTTGCCGTCAGAACCGTTGGCTCCTCGACGGACCGACCGACGACGCGTCCGTACATCGGCGGAGACCGGGAGCCGAAACGTGATGTACGTCGGCCGTCTACTCCGGCGTAGGTCGATGCTGGTCCTGTACCAATCGGAGGGATGTCCGTACTGTAAGAAGGTTCGCGAAACGATGTCCGACCTCGGTCTGTCGTTCGTCGCCCACAACCCGCGTCTGCCGGGCGACGAAGGCGGTGACGTGACGAACGAGGTTACGCACGCCGAACTCACGGCCGGCGGCGACGACCAGATTCCGTATCTCGTCGATACCGACCGCGGTGTGACGATGTACGAGAGCGACGACATCGTCGACTACCTCGAAACGCATTACGAGTAACGACCCCGGGGACGTACCGCCGACGGACGTCCCGTCCGGCGCCGTCGGTCGATGGACGGGCGCCGCGACCGTCCCGTATTTCGGCGGCTACTGGTCAGAACCGGCCCTCGACGCCCGCGTAGACGCCGCCGAGGACGACCCCGTAGACGGCGTGCCACAGCAGCGACGGCGGCGCGAAGTTGGGCAACGGCGGGTTCGCCGGCGACCCGACCGCGCCCAGCCAGGCGGGCATCACGAGCGCCGCGAGCACGGCCCAGGTGACGACGCCCCAGACGGCGCCGACGCCGACCTGTTTGCCGGTCGAGTCGAGGTCCGCGGCACCGACGATGCCGGCGAAGACGACGCCGAGCACCGCGCCGTGGGAGACGTGGACGACGAGCCCCGCGGCCGCGTTCTGCGGCGGCGCCAGCCCGTACAGCGACGGGATGGCGACCCCGACGGTCGGGGGGTTCATCACGACGACGAGCGCGCCCATGACGGCCGCGCCGACGATACCTCCGAGGACGCCGGCCTGCCAGCTTCCGCTCGCCGGGCCGGTCGGTCGTGCGTTCTCTGTCGTGGTCGACATGCAACCGGGGCAACGACCGGGAAATATAAACTGGGGACGAGGCTGTGGCGCGACCGCCGACAACGGGGAAAGACTTATGTACGGCAGCCGGTCGGGCGGAATTTCCCGCGGACGGCGCCCGAATCTACAGCCGCCGGACGGTCTCCAGCGTCTCGGCGGCCTCGCGTGCGGCGGCGAAGAAGTCCCGCTTGCGGCCGACGTCGCGGGTCTCCTCGGCCCGCCGGGTCAGGTTGGTTATCTCGCGGACCAGCGCGGCCTCGGCGTCGGCGAGGTCGCGGCGCTCGCCGGCGTCGCCCGGCTCCTCGCGTCGGGCCGGCGGGTCGACCCTGGCGGGCCGGCGCTCGCGGGCCGGCGCGGGGCGGGTCTCCTCGCGGGGCTCGCGCCGTTCCGGCTCGCGGGGTTCGTCGGCGGTCGGCTCCTCGGCCGCTTTCTCGTCGGTGGGGTCGGAGGCCGGCGTCGAGTCGGCTGCCGCATCGGGACTCGCATCGTCGGCGCCGGGGTCGGTCTCGACGGTCTCGCCGTTGGCCGCGGGGTCGGCGGTCGTCCCGGCGTCGGCGGTGCCGGCGTCGGCTTCGGCGTCCGCGCCGGTGCCGTCGGCGCCGGCCTCGCCGGCCAACTCGCCGTCCTCGGTGACCTCGCGCTGGCAGGTCGGGCAGAACGCCGTCCCCTCGTAGGTGAACACCGGCGAGTGACACTCCGGGCAGTGGCGGTTCGTCATCGTCGCGCCCTGCAGGAGGAGTTCGCTCATCCGCTCGGAGGCCTCTCGCTTGGCCTGGTCGCGCTCGTACTGCTCGCGCAGTTTCTCGCGTTCGGCTTCGCGGTCGAAGTCGTCGCTCATACGCGTCACAACGCGGCTGTGCCGGAAAAGGACTGCGCTACCCGGACTCGTGGTCGTGGAGCGTCCGCATCCGTTCGGGCAGGTTGATTCCGCGGGCGCGGTACCGACGGACCCGGAGCCGGAAGACGACCCATCCGAGACAGAGCCACGCGAAGACGGCGCCGGCGACCCGCGGTAGCCGCGTGCCGAGTGCGAGCCACAGGAGGATCGCCGAGCAGACGCTCCCGACGGCCGTGACGCGCAGCACCGGCATCGGGAGCCGGTACAGCGAGTGCTCGTAGCGCTGCGGGAAGAGCCTCGGGAGGTTCCACAGCGCCAGTCCGCCGACGAAGACGGCAAAGAGGATTGCCAGAGACAGCGCGACCGAGAGCACGACCGGCGACGGGGTGAACGGGACGAGGACGAGCGGCGGCACGCCGAGCAGCAGCACCGCGCGGTGCGGGGTGTCGAAGCGGTCGTTGAGGTCGGCGAGCCCGGAGGGGACGACGTCGTCGCGGCCGGCGCGCATGATGGTCCGGGAGTAGCTGGCGAACGTGGTGTTCACCGAGGTGAGCGAGCCGAGCAACGCCGAGACGGCGACCAGGGCGACGAGCGGTTCGGGGAGGAAGTCGCCGGCGACGGCGGCGACGGCGGCGTCGAGGTCGCCGACGCCCTGCCAGCCGGCGACGCCGACGAACACCGCGAGCAGCGCGACCATGAGCGTCAGCCCGACGAGCGCCGAGATGGCGAGCACGCGGGGGATGTTCTTCGCGGGGTTCTCTATCTCCTCGCCGATCTCGATGACCATGCTGAAGCCCCGCAACGGGAAGTGCAGCGCGACGACGGCGACGACGAACGGGCCCAGGCCCTCGGGGAAGGTCGGGGTGAAGTTACCGGGGTCGGCCGTGAGCGCGCCCGGGACGATGAAAGCGAGCATGCCGGCGACCAGGACGGCGACCATGCCGAGCTGGAGCCACGCGACGAGTCGGATGCCGAGGAGGTTGACCACCAGAAACGTCGCGAGGATCGCGTACATCATCGTCTCCATCGGGAGCTGGAGGAAGTAGCCGGCGTAGTCGGCGAACCCGTGGGCGGTAAAGAGGAGTCCGGCCCAGACGCCGGGCACGACGACCCACGGCGTCGCAAATCCCCAGAAGGGCGCGACGAGCCGGGAGCCGTAGACGTAGGTCCCGCCGGCGACCGGGATGGCGCCGCCGAGCTGGAGGACGGTGAGGAGGCTGAAGACCAGCGGGACGCCGGCCACGAGCATCGCCAGCACGACGCTCGGGCCGGCGTCGGCGGTCAGCGGCGCCGCGAGCACGAAGATGGCGATGCCGATAACGTTGCCGACGACCAGTCCCGTCCCGCCGACGAGGCCGACGCGGCGGTCGATGACGCCGTAGTCCGTCTCGGCTCCCATGGCGGCGTGTCGGCCAACCGGCCCGTAATCGTACCGCCCCGACTCTCCGGTTCTTTTTGTCCCGTGACAGCACGGAACACGGCCCGAGGTGTTTTGCCGGCGGCGGCCGCGTATCGACTATGGACGACCTGTACGACGCGGTCGGGACGTGGTGTTCGCTCGGCGACCCCGCAGTCGCCGAGATAGCGGCCGGCGGCGACGTCGACTTCGCCGTCGTCGACACCGAACACGCGCCGCTCGGCCTGGAGACGGTCGCCGACTGCCTGCGTGCGGTCGCCGCGCGGGACTGCCGGTCGGTCGTCCGGGTCCCCTGGAACGATCCGGTCCGCATCAAGCGCCTGCTGGACCTCGGGCCCGACGGCCTGCTGGTGCCGATGGTCGACGACGCCGCGGCGGCCCGCGAGGCCGTCGCGGCCACCCGGTACCCGCCCGAGGGCGTCCGCGGCGTCGCGGCCGCCAGGGCCGCCGACTACGGGCGGGACTTCGAGTCCTACGTCGCCGACGGCCACCGCGACCTGTCGGTCGTCGTCCAGATAGAGCGCGAGGCGGCCGTCGAGAACGCCGCCGACATCGCCGCCGTCGACGGCGTCGACGCGCTGTTCGTCGGGCCGGCCGACCTCTCGACGTCGCTCGGTTGCTTCCCGGACTTCGGGGCGCCCGAGTTCGTCGCCGCCGTCGAGGCGGTGCTGTCGGCGGGCGAGACGGCCGGCGTCCCAGTCGGCACGCTCGGCACCACGCCCGAGGGGATACGCTCGCTGGGGTCGCTCGGGATCGACTTCCTCGTCGCCGGCGCCGACTTCACGCACCTCGTCGAGGGGCAGCGACGCGCCGTCGGGACCGCCGAGGACGTCCTCTAGAAGTCGGCGTAGACGGTGCCGTCCTCCGAGAGCGTGACGACGCCGTCGAAGAGCGCCTGGAACTCGGTGACCGCCTCCTCGTCGTGGACCTCCGCCGAGAGGTGGAAGAGACCGACGGCGTCGTACTCGGCGAGCAGGTCGAGTATCTCCTCGACGGCCTCCATCGCCCGCTCCTCGTCGGCGTAGTAGGCCATCTCGGTGATGGAGTCGAGGCTGACCCGCCGCTTGCCCTCGTTGTCGGCGAGGAACTCCCTCGTTATGTCGACGATGCCGGCCAGGTCGTCCGGCGAGGAGACGTAGTGGACGTGATCGGACGGTCGCCGGGAGTAGCCCCGCTCGACGGAGAGCGTGTCGAGGATGTCGGCCTTCGTCTCGTCGACGTCGTAGTACTCCAGTTTCTGCTGGACCTCCCGGGCCGTCGTCCGCGTCGAGATGACGAGCAGGTGGTCGGTGTCGGACTTCAGGAAGTCGGTGTCGATTCGGTCCGTCTCGCCCGTCGACGGGTGGACCAGCAGAACCCCCGTCCCGCCAGGTACGGTGTCGGGTGCGTTCTCGATGGCGAGTTCGTAGTCCATACCGAGGTACGGGGCCGGGGCCATCTTAAATCATTGTCAGGCGCGCCCGCCCTAGAACACCGAGTCGGCCGTCGCGGCGCCGACGACGCTGAAGACCGCGCCGATGCCGACCGCCTTCGCGGTGACGACGGCGGTCCGTCGAGGCGGGAGGTCGGCGAGGAAGGTTCCGGGCGCGTCGAACGCGACCGCCAGGACCAGGACCGCACCGTAGGAGACGAGCATCAGCGAGGCGAACCTGGCGGGAACGCCGGCGAGTTCGAAGTCGTCCTCGGGGTCCCGGTCGGCCGCCTTGTACAGCGCCGCGTAGCCGATGGTGAACACGATGGCGACCGTCAAAAGCGCCTGATAGACGTTCATGCTCTCGGCGAGCACCCACACCTCCTCGGTGACGACGAACGGGCCGGCCAGCAGGAACCCGCCGACGACCTGCTGGGCGGAGTCGGCCAACCGGAAGCGACGGTGCGGGCGGAACCGGGCCATGCCGGACCGAGCACGGCCGCGACCATAACGTCTGTTCTCCGCGTTGGTTCGTGGCGGTTAACCCGCCGCGCGTCGAACCGCCGGCATGAGCGTCCGAGCCGAGTTCGACGCCTGGGCCGCCGACGGCCGGGACCGCGGGATGGAAGAGCGCCACTGGCACACCGCGAAACACGCCCTCGCGCGGATGCCCGTCGAGACCGGCGACACCGTCCTCGATCTGGGCTGTGGCAGCGGCTACGCCGCCCGCGCGCTCCGGGAGGCCGACGGGGCCGCCCGCGCCTACGGCCTCGACGGCGCCCCCGAGATGGTCGAAAACGCCCGGAGCTACACCGACGACCCACGCGTCGCCTACGTCGTCGGGGACTTCCAGTCGCTGCCGTTCGCCGACGACAGCGTCGACCACGCCTTCTCGATGGAGGCCTTCTACTACGCCCCCGACCCGGTCGGCGCCCTCGAGGAACTCCGGCGGGTGCTCCGGCCCGGCGGGACGTTCTACTGTGCGGTCAACTACTTCGAGGAGAACGTTCACACCCACGAGTGGCAGGAGAACATCGACATCGAGATGACGCTGTGGGACTACGAGGACTACCGCGAGGCCTTCAGGGCGGCCGGCTTCGTCGTCGCCGAACAGGACACCATCCCGGACCGCGAGACGGAGATTCCGCCGGCGAGCGAGTTCCCGACCGACGACTGGGAGTCCCGCGAGGACATGGTCGAGCGCTACCGGGAGTTCGGGACGCTGCTGACCGCCGGGGTCGTGCCCTAACCCTCGTACCGCTCGCCGGCCGGAATCGCAATCTCCAGCCAGTTCTCCCGCGGCGGTAGCGGGCACTCGTAGGCGTCGCTGTACGCACAGAAGGGGCTGTACGCGAGGTTGAAGTCCAGCGGCACCTCCGCGCCGTCCTCCAGGTTCCCGTCGTGGTGCAGTTCCATGTACCGGCCGCCGGGGTAGGTCTGCTGGCCGGTCGTCTTGTCCCGGAACGGGACGAACAGCGACCCGCCGTCGTGGTCGACGCGCTGGTAGGCGACGAGCGTCGCCTCCGTCGCCTCGCCGGACGCGTCGGGCACCTCGAAGGAGAGGCGAGTGGCCCGGTGGTACAGCTGTTCGCCCTCGGTCGACGTCTCCATCGTCACCGTCTCGTCGCTGTCGACGGTCTCGACCGTCGCCTCGACCCGGTAGTCGGGGTCCGGCTCGAAGTAGTCCAGTCCGTCGAACTCCGCTCGCTCGTCTGGCGGCAGCGGCGACTGCCGGGACTCGGCGAACTGCTCGTCCTTCTGGTCGCGGTAGGACCGCAGTTCCGTCCGCCAGGCGTCGGTGTCGAACTCCATACCCGGTACGTGGTGGTTCGGCCCCATAAGCCGCCCGGCGGGCGCCGCCGTCGGCTTCCCGTTCGACACGTCTTTAGGCGAAGGCGCGTCACCTCCGGACGTGTCCGCCGACCCCGACTGGCGCCCCATCTTCGGCCACGACGAGCCCTACGACGAGCAGGTCGACGGCATCGAGACCGCAATCGAGACGGCCCGCAATTCGGGCTTCCTGGCCCTGGAGGGCGCCTGCGGGACTGGCAAGACGATGCTGGCGCTGACCGCCGGCATCGACCTCGTCCGGGACCCGGATTCGGACTTCGAGCGCGTGTTCGTCCTCACGAGCGTCAAACAGCAACTGCGGCAGTTCGAGGAGGACCTCCGGACCATCAACGCGAACCTGCCGGACGACTGGCGGCCCGTCTCGGCGATGACGCTCGTCGGGAAGGCCGACGTCTGCCCGTACAACCTCGCCGGCGCCGGCGACATCGACGACGGCAACGTCTACGAGCGCTGCGAGGGGCTCCGCGAGCGGACCCGGGCGCTGACCGAGGGGACGACCGCCGACTCGCTCGCGGCCGAGGCGCGCAGCCAGCAGGTCGGCCTCGCCGACTCCGGCGCCCGCGAGGGCGGCGGCGCGACCTACCTCGAGGCCGCCGGCGAGCCGACCCCCTATCCGCCCGAGACGCCCGAGGGCGGCGACGGCGACGTCGAGTACTGCCCCTTCTACGCGGGGTTCCTCGCGGACCTGCCCGAGGACGGCGACCCCTCGGAGGCCGTCCCCTTCGACCCGACGGACGTGGGTCTCGTCGAACCCGAGGACCTCGTCCGGCTGTCGGCGAGTCACGGCTCCTGTCCGCACTCGGTGATGGGCGCGCTGCTGCCGAAACTGGAGGTGCTCGTCGGCAACTACTACCACGCCTTCGACCCGACGACGGTGCAGTCCTTCACCGGCGCCCTCGTCGACGAGGAGACGTTCGTCGTCTGCGACGAGGCGCACATGCTCGAACCGCGCGTCCGGGAACTGGTCGGCGACGATGTCTCCGACCGGGCGCTTTCGGACGCCGGCGCGGAACTGTCGCGGGTCATCCAGCCGCTGGCGGCGATGGAGGAGGCGGGCCAGGACGCCCGTCACGGCCGCGACGCGAAGGAAGCGGCCGCGACGATTCGGGAGGAACTGGACGAGACGGACGTGACGCTCGGGGAGTTGCGCGACACCCGCCGGTTCCTCTCGGCGCTTGAGGAGGAACTCGATCGCCGCGTGACCGACCACCTCGACGCCGAACGGCCGGGCTGGCGGCGGAACCTCCCGGACCTCGAGGACGACGAGATACCGCTCCGGGACCCGGAGGAACCGGGCGTCGACGAACTGACGGCGTGGGCCGAGCGCAACGGCTTCGACGCGAAGGTCTGGACCCGGAGCGAGACGGTCTGTGCCGTCGTCGCCCGCGTGCTGAACACCCTCGAGGAGGAGGACACCCGCCGGGCGGCCCCGGCGGTCGGCCGGACGCTTTCGACGTGGTACCGGGCCGACCACACGGACTTCTTCCGGGAGATACGGCTGGAGCGAACCATCGACGAGAGCCGGCCGGCCGAGTCGTGGCGACGGGCCTACGTCGCCCGCTACTCGCTGCACAACTGCCTGCCGGCCGGCGCCATCGGCGAGCGCCTCGGCGAGTTCGGCGGCGGCGTCCTGATGAGCGCGACGCTGGAACCGCTGGACGTCTTCGCGGAGGTGACCGGTCTCCGGCACCTCGAGTCGGAGGCCGACCGGCCGGTCGTCGAGCGGACCTACGGTCTGGAGTTCCCCGAGTCCAACCGCGCCTCGATGGCGCTGTCGACGCCGAAGTTCACCTACGCTAACCGCGGCAATCCCGGCGAGGACACCGAGACCCGCCACGCCCACGCCCGCGCCATCCGGCAGGTGGCGGCCGCGCCCGGCAACGTCCTCGTCGGGATGCCCTCCTATCGGGAGGCGGAGTGGGCCGCCTCGGTTCTCGACGACTGCGACAAGGAGGTGCTCGTCGACGCCTCGACGGACGACGTGGCGACCGAGCGCCTCAAGCGGGCGTTCTTCGACGGCGACCCGAAGGTGCTCGTCACCAGCCTCCGCGGGACGCTGACGGAGGGCGTCGACTACCGGGGCGACCGCCTCTCGGCGGCCATCGTCTGCGGCGTCCCCATCATCAACACCGCGAGTCCCCGCACGCGGGCGGTCCGGACGGCCTACGACCGCGCCTTCGGCGACGGCTTCCGGTCCGCGCTGGCGGTGCCGGCCGTCCGGAAGGCCAGACAGGCCGTCGGGCGCGTCATCCGCGGGCCCGACGAGCGGGGCGTCCGGGTGCTGTGCGACGAGCGCTACGCCCGCGAGTCGTGGGACAGCGTCCGCGAGTTGCTCGGCGAGGCCGAGCGCGAGGAGTTCGACGCCGTCAGCACCGACATGTTCGAGTTCGCCCTCGAGCGGTTCTGGGACGACTCAGGGTAGGACCCACGCGTCGTCGGGGTCGAAGCCGACCGTCACCTCGTCGATCTCCGGTGGATTGTCGAGCGCGACGACGAGGCGGCGGCCCTCCCACGCGAGGTGGACGCGGGTGGTCTCGCCGAGGAACTCGCTGTCGAGGACGTCGGCGGTGATGCGGTTCTCGCCGGCGTCGCGCCGGAAGGCGGCCGGGCGGACGCAGAACGTCAGACGGCCGTCGGACGGCATCTCCACCGGAGAGAGGCGGAAATCGTGACCCTGCACCCGGACCGACGACCCCTCCGTTTCACCTCCAGGTCCCGACCCGTCGACCACCTCGGCGTCGAAGACGTTGTTCTCGCCGAGGAACTCCGCGACGAACCGGCTCTCGGGGCGGCGGTACAGGTCGCGGGGGCGGCCGACCTGCTCGAGTCGGCCGTCCGAGAGGACCGCCACGCGGTCGGAGACGGCCAGCGCCTCCGCCTGGTCGTGGGTGACGTACACCGTCGTGACGCCGAGGTCCTGCTGTATCTCGCGGACGTCCCGCCGGAGCCGTTCCCGGAGACGGGCGTCCAGCGCGCTCATCGGTTCGTCGAGCAGCAGGAGGTCGGGGTCGGGCGCCAGCGCCCGCGCCAGCGCGACCCGCTGTTGCTGGCCGCCCGATAGTTCGGTCGGATTGCGGTCGCCCATCCCCGGGAGGTCGACGAGTTCGAGGAGTTCGGCGACCCGCTCGTCCGTCGAGAGACCGCCGGGTGGGTCGGAAAACCGGAGCCCGTAGCCAACGTTCTCGGCGACCGTCATGTGGGGGAAGAGGGCGTAGCTCTGGAAGACCAGGCCGACGCCGCGGTCCTCCGGCGGCACGCCCGCCATCGACTCGGCGTCGAAGCGGATGGCGCCCTCCGTGGGGGCCTCGAAGCCGGCAAGCAGCCGCAGCGTCGTGGTCTTGCCGCACCCCGAGGGGCCGACGAGCGTGAAGAACTCGCCGTCCTCGACGGTCGCGGTGAGGTCCGACACCGCCGTCGTCGGGCCGTAGCGCTTCGAGACGGCGTCCAGCGTCACTCGCATCGGCGTGGCCTCCGGGTCGTCATCGGGCGAAGCCTCCGTACCCGCCGACGCGTTCGATGACCACGAAACTGACGCTCGTCACGACCAGGAGTACCGTCCCCATCGCGGCCGCGGGCCCGAGCGGCCGGGCCGAGAGGTACCGCTCGACGGCGACCGGCATCGTGTAGGCGTCGCTGCCCTCCACGAGGACGACCGTCGAGTTGAACTCGCCGATGCTGATGGCGAAGGCGAAGGCAGCGCCGGCGGCGACGGCGGGGGCGACCAGCGGCAACTCGACGTCCACGAGCGCGCGGGTCCGGGAGGCGCCGAGGCTGCGGGTGGTCTCGACGAGGCGGTCGTCCATCGAGGACAGTGCCGGCGCGACGGTCCGAACGACGAACGGGTAGGCACCGACCGCGTGGGCGGCGACGACGGCGACGGCGCCGGTCACCTGCACGCGGCGGCCGAGCACCTCGACGCCGAAGACGACCGTCTGCAGCAGGCCGAACCCGACGACGACGCCGGAGACGGCGAAGGGCAACATTGCGAGCGTCCCGACGACCCGCGCCGACGGGGTGTCGCGGGCCGTCGCCAGCGCGACGACGACGCCCATCGGGACGGCGACGGCCAGCGTCCCGACCGCAAAGACGAGCGAGTTGCGGATGGCGACGTCCGACTGCGTTCCGACCGCGACGTCCCGGCGAGCGAGGAGGAACTCGTACCACTGGAGGGTGAACTCGCCGCCGAGGTTCGTCACGCTCGCGAGCAGCATCGAGGCGATCGGACCCAGGAAGACGACCGCGATGCCGACGCCGTAGAGGCCGACCGCGAACGCCTCGAGCGGGTGGACCGCGGACAGCCGCCGGCGGACCCGTGGTGCGACGCTCCGGGTCGCCGCCTGCGCGGTCTCGTAGTGGAGGTACGCGTAGGTCAGTCCCAGCGTCACGACGGCCTCCAGCACCGCGAGTGCGGCCGCCTCCTGGAGCCGGAGTCGCGTGATGCGGTCGTAGAGCCACACCTCGACGGTGGCCAGCTCCAGCCCGCCCAGCGCGAGCACGATCGGGAAGGACATGAACGTGAAGATGAACACGAGCAGCGCGCTCGTGAGGACGGCCGGCGCGAGCTGTGGCGCGACGACGTCGGCGAACGCCCGGCGCGGCGACGCGCCGAGGCTGCGGGCGGTTTCGACCGTCCGGGCGTCGACGCCCTCCCAGGCGGCCGCCACGATCCGCGTCACGAGCGGCGCGTTGTAGAAGGCGTGCGCCAGGACGATGATCCGCAGCGTGAACATGAGCTCGAGTTTCGGGAGGCCGAGCGCGGCCAGCGCCCGATTGAGCGGCCCGTTGGTCCCGAACATCGCGGCGAAGCCGATCGCGACCATGATGGACGGCAGCACGAACGGGACCAGCGTCACGGACTGCAGCGTCCGCCGGCCGGGGAACTCGAAGCGCGCCAGCAGGTACGCGCCCGGCAGGCCGAGCGCGAGGCTCAGAAGCGTCGACAGGATCGCCTGGTAGATCGTAAAGCCGAACAGGTCGTGGTAGAAGGGGTCCGCGAGGACGTCCACGAGCGGCGACAGCGACGGGCGGCCGTCGACGACGACGCCCTCGACGAGGACGCTCGCAACCGGGTAGTACAGCATGACGACGAGCAGCGCGGTCGTCGCGAACCCGGCGACGAGAAACGGGAGTTCGACCCGCCGGAGCCAATCCATCGGTCAGCCGGCGATCTGGCGGGCCCAGTCCTCGATCCACCCCTCGAGGTTGCCGGTCAGTTCCTCGTAGGTGAACGTCACCGGCTCGGGCGGGACCTTGGCGAACCGTTCGAACTCCTCGTCGAGGGCGGCGTCGTCGACGGCGGGGAACTGGACGTTCCGCATCGCGATCTCGCCTTGGGCCTCGCTGGTGAGCACGAACTCCATGAAGTCGGCGGCCGCCTCGGGATCGCCGGCGTCGGCGAACCGGGCCATCCCCTCGGGGTTGGCGTAGCCCTGGTCGTTGAGGAAGCCGATCTGGTGTCGCGTCGTGTCGCCGTAGTACACCTGGTCCGTCGAGTACGAGACGACCATCGGCGCCTCGCCGTTGCGGTAGGCGCCGTTGTAGGCGGCGTCCCAGGAGCCGAGGATGCGAACCTCGTTTTCCTGCAGGTCCGCCCAGTAGTCGAGGTAGCCGTCCTCGCCGAACTCGTGGATCGTCCACAGCAGGAACGCCCGCCCCGGATCGGACTGCTGGGCGTTCTGGGTGATGAGGTCGCCGCGGTTCCGCTCGGCGGTGAGGTCCGCGAACGTCTCGGGTTCGACCTCGCTCTCGTCGTAGACGAGACTGATGTAGCCGGTGTCGTAGGGGACCGCGCGGCCGTCGGGATCGAACCGGAGCTCCTCGAGCACCCGGTCGCCGCCCTCGAGGTCGCCATCGATGCTGTCGAACAGCGCTTCGTCGAGCTGTTCGTCCAGCCGGATGAGTTCGTCGACGTTGAGGCCGACGTAGAGGTCCGCGTCGATGTCGGCGCCCTGCCTGGCGCGCTGGATGTACTGGTTGATGCCGCTCTCGGGCACCTGGAACTCGACGGTCACGTCGTCGTCACGCCGGGACTCGAAGGCCTGTTTGAGCCACGGCCCGGCCGGTTCGTTCCCGTCCACGAAGGACTCGTAGGTGGCGACGGTCACCACCCCGTCCCCCGAGGTGCCCTGGTTCCCCAGACAGCCCGCCGTCGCGGCGACGCCGGCCCCGAGGCCGGCGACGAACGTGCGTCGTCTCATTACTCGGTGGTATCTCTCCGTGTACTTAAGCGACCCGTTACGGGCGGGAAACGGTTTTGTCGCCGGGCTGAAAACGGGGCGCGCATGGCATCGCTTCGACAACGGCGCTACGTCCTGGCCGGGTTACTCGCCGCCGTCGGCCTCCTGACGGCGGCGGTGCTCTGGGACGTCCTCGAGGTCGTCTTCTTCGCCGTCACCGTGGCGTACGTGCTCTACCCTCTCCGCCAGCGGCTGGTCGGCCGCGGCGTCCCCGTCCGGGTGGCGAGCGCCCTCGTCACGACGACGGCCTTCCTCGTCGTCGTGGCTCTGCTTGCGCCCATCGGCTGGGCACTGTTCCGCCGCCGGGGCGACCTCGTGGCGCTGCTGCGGAACCTCCCCGACACCCTCCCCATCGAGGTGGCTGGCTTCACCTACCCCGTCGACGTCGCCAGCCTCACCGACGCCGCGATCGTCGGCCTCCGGGCGTTCGCCCTGGACCTCGCGGCCAACGCCGTCTCCATCCTTCTGGAGCTTGCGATGTTCACCCTCGTCCTCTACGGGCTGTTGTTGCGGCCGGGTGCCGTCGGCAAGGCCACCTTCGAGATCACGCCGCCGGACTACCACGACGTCATCCGGGCGCTCAACGGGCGGGTCAGCGGCACGCTGTACGCGCTGTACGTCATCCAGGCGGCCACCGCCGTCCTGACCTTTCCCGTCGCCTTCGGCGTCTTCTTCGCGCTCGGCTACGACGACGCCTTCGTCCTGTCTGTCGTCGCGGCCATCCTGCAGTTCATCCCCGTTCTCGGGCCGGGCTTTCTCGCCGTCGGGCTGGCCGCAAGTGACCTGCTGGCCGGGCTCACACAGCGGGCCATCGCGGTCGGCATCCTCGGTCCCGTGATCATCGGGCTCGTGCCGGATCTGATCGTCCGGCCGCAGCTGGCCAGCCGGCAGGCGAAGCTCCCGGTCAGTCTCTACTTCGTCGGGTTCGTCGGCGGCGTCCTCACCGTCGGCATCATCGGCGTCATCGCCGGGCCGCTCGTCGTCGCGCTGCTGGTCGAGGTGGTGGAACTACTGAGCGGCGACGAGGCCGTCTCCCCGGAGTGAGCGGCTACCGCGTCTCCATCTCCCGTTCGAGTTCGCGGAGCCGCTCGATGCGCTTCTCCGTCGGCGGATGCGTCCGCGCCAGCCGGCCGATGAACCCCTTCGAGATGGGGATGATGAAGAAGGCGTTCATCTCTGCCTGCTCGCGGAGGTCCTCCTCGGGGACGCGGTCCATCCGCCCCGAGATGGTCACGAGCGCCGACGCCAGTGCCGAGGGCCGGCCGGTGATTGTCGCGGCCCCCCGGTCGGCGGCGAACTCCCGGTAGCGCGACAGCGCCCGGATGAGGAGGAACGAGACCACCCACACCACCAGCGAGACGAGGATGGCGACGAGGACCGGCGCCTGGTTTCGGTCGCGCCCGCCGAACAGCCACCCCCACCGGACGATGATGAACGCGATGGTCGACAGGAAGGAGGCGATGGTCATCACCGCCACGTCGCGGTTCTTGACGTGGGCGAGTTCGTGTGCGAGGACGCCCTCCAGTTCCGCGTCGTCGAGCGCCTCCAGGAGGCCGGTCGTCACGCAGACGACGGCGTTGTCGGGCGACCGCCCCGTCGCGAAGGCGTTCGGCGTCTTGCTGTCGGCGACCGCCACCCCCGGTTTCGGCAGGTCCGCCTGCTGGGCGAGTCGGCTCACCCGGTCGTGGAGGTCGGGGTACTCCGAGGGCTCGACGCGGCGCGCGCCCATCGACCGCAGCGCGAGTCGGTCGCTGAAGAAGTACTGCACCAGCGAGAAGGACCCCAGCAGGACGACCGGAATCAACAGGTTGTCGAAGTACAGCGTCAGCACGCCGACGAAGGCGACGTAGAGGCCGAACAGGAGGAACATCGTGAACGCCATGCGGAGGCGAAGCCCCCAGTCCGGTTGCCACTCCATGTACCGAATTGGGGTCGGACGTGCTTAAGCCCCTCGCGCGGTCAGTACCCGGCCACGGTCCCGTCCTTCCGTGGCTCGGTCGCCCCCGACAGCGTCCCGCCGCGGTCCCGGACCACCTGGGCGCCGCCGAACATCGACGGCGGCAGCACCTGCACGTCGTGGCCGCGCCGCAGGAGACCGTGCTGGACCTCGGTCGGCGTGCGGGCCTCGACGGCCAGCCGACCGTCCTCGCGGTAGCGCCACCGCGGGCGGTCCAGCGCCGCCTGCAACGACAGGTCGTCGTCGAGCATCCCCACCAGCGTCTGGAGGTGGCCCTGTGGCTGCATGTAGCCGCCCATGACGCCGAAGGCCGACCAGTCGTCGGCGCCGCGCCTCAGGACGCCGGGGATGAGCGTGTGGAACGGCCGCTTTCCGGGTTCGAGCCGGTTGGGGTGGTCGGCGTCCAGCGAGAAGGAGGCGCCGCGGTTCTGCAGCGCGATGCCGGTCGACCCGGCCACGAGACCGCTGCCGAACCCGGCGAAGCGGGAGTTGATGTAGGAGACGACGTTGCCCTCGCCGTCGGCGACACACAGCAGGACCGTGTCGGCGTCCTCGGGAACGTTCGGGTCCCGGGGGTCGGCGGGACCGTCTCCCGCACTATCCTCGGCGTTCGCGTCCGGGAGGCCGAAGGAGACGTCGGCCGCCTCCGGTCCGATGTCGGCGGCCCGCTTTGCCGCCCACTCCTCTGAGGCCAGGGGCGGCACCGACTCGAACTCGGGGTCGGTGATGTAGCGATGGCCGTCGTGGAAGGCGCGCTTCAGCGACTCGACGAGGTAGTGGGTCCGGGCCGCCGAACCGGCCGGGTGGTCCGCGGCGCCGACCTCGCGGGCGATATTCAGCGCCTCCAGGGCGACCAGCCCCTGGTTGTTCGGCGGCAACTCGTAGACGTCCGCGTCGCCGTACGTCGTCGAGACGGGGTCGGGGTACTCCACCTCGAAGTCCGCGAGGTCCTCGACGGTCAGGAAGCCGCCGGCAGCCTGGACCTCCTCGGCGATGGCCTCGCCGATGTGGCCCTCGTAGACGACGTCGGCGCCCGCCTCGGCGATGGCGGACAGTGACTCCCCGAGGTTCTCCAGGCGGACGGTCTCGCCCGGCCTCGGGGCGCGCTCGCCGTCGACGAGGTACGCCTCGCGGGCATGGTCGGCGTCGAACAGCGTCTCGGCCTGCCGCCAGGCGTCGGCGACCACCTCGCTTGCGGGGTAGCCCTCCGTGGCGTACTCGATTGCGGGGTCGAGCACGTCCGCGAGCGTCAGCCGACCGAACTCCTCGACGGTCGCCTCCCAGCCGCGGGCCGTGCCGGGGACGGTGACGGTGTGGGGACCGACCTCGGGCATCGTCGCCGCGGCCGGGTCGACGCCGCGCTCGTCGGCGACGGCCGTCCGGACCCGCTCGCGGGTGGCGGCCGCTGGCGCACCGCCGCAGGCCCGCATCGCGCCGACCTCGCCGTCGGCGTCCCGGTACAGCATGAAGACGTCGCCGCCCAGCCCCGTCGAGGTGGGTTCGACGACGTTCAGCGCCGCGGCGGTGGCGACGGCGGCGTCGAAGGCGTTGCCGCCCGACTGCAGCGTCCGGACGCCCGCCTGTGCCGCGAGCGGCTGGCTGGTCGCCACGGCGCCGTTCGGCGCGTGGACGGTCGACCGCCGGGACCCGAACTCGTCGACGGTGGCGTTCTCCATACCGTCGCTGGGGGCCGCGGGGACATAGGGGCGGCGACCGAGGTCGTCGCCGCGGTCGCGGTCCATCGGCTCGCGGCCCGCCTCTACCGGCTCAACGTCGCCCCTGCGAGTGGGTGAAACGGCCGTTTGACGTTCCACAAGGCCGACGACTACCGCCCCCCGTTGCACCGCCATGGACGCCTCACGCAGAACGCTGCTCGCGGCCGCGGGTGCCGTCGCCGTCGGCACCGCTGGCTGTATCGGCGACCCGACGGGCGACGGCTCTCCGACCGGGACGGACCGCGACCTGCCCGGGGAGTGTCCGACGACCCGGGACCTCGGGGTCGAGTGGCCCGCGGAACTGGACGCCGAGACCGCCGCCTCGTTCGTCGAGTCCTACGAGAACGCCTACTACCGGGAGGCCGTCGTCGAGTACGAACCCGACTCGCGGGTCGACGAGTACGGCCTGGAGGCGACGACCGGCGACGTGACGGCCGTCGGCGAGGGCTACGAGGTCACCGTCTCCGGCAACGGCGGCGTCTACCACCCGACGCTGCAGTTACAGGCGGCGGCCGCCGAACCACCCGAGAGTGCCGACGTCGTGCCGTTCTCCGAGGTCGAGGACGACCTGCTCCGGGAGGTCCTCGCACGCGCCGCCGAGTCGGGCGAACACGATGCCCACGTCGACGACCCGGGCGAGCGGGTCGACCACTACATCGAACGCGTCGCGGCGCTGTCCGACGACGTCGAACCGCTGACCGAACCCGGCGATTCCGACACCGCCTACTTCGACGTCGACGGCACGGGCGTCGAACTCGTCGTCCAGGCGACGCAGTTCCACGGCGACTACTGGTGGGGCGCCCGCTACTACGTCGACGAACGGGTCGTCCGGCGGGTCGAGGACGACGAGGGCGACCCCCGCGAGGACGGCGAACTGTTGGAGTGTCGGGAACGGGAGTGAACCCCGTCGCTGACCGTAGCCGAATATTGAAGTCGTTTGCTGACAAATACTGACGTACTGTGCCCGTCCGCATCGAGGACCTGGAGGACGGCCGGTCGTTGCCCGTCTCGCCCGGGACGAACGCCCACGAACTGCTCGCGGTGCTCGTCGACCATCCTGATCTCGCCTTCTCGGCGAGCGAACTCGCGGAGGTGACCGACGTTCCCGATGGAAGCGTCAGCAAGACGCTCTCGCGGCTAGCAGAGCGGGGTCTCGTCCGCCGTATCGACGGCTACTGGGCGGCGGGCGACGAGGTCACGGCCGAGCGGGTCGCCAGTCTGGTGAGCCTCGACGCCATCGCGGACCGCTACGGCGACGACCGCTATGGTCGGGACGACGAGTGGGCCGAGGACCTGCCCGACCTCGGCGAGAACGCGTAGATGGCCTACGCACAGGGCAGCGTCGTCCTCGCGCCGGCGTCGTTCCGGGGCGGGCGTCGACCGTACCTGGTCGTCTCCAACGAGGACCGACCGTTCTTCGGGGAAGAGTACACCGTCGCCGTCATCACGACGACGGTGCGCGAGGCGGCCGTCGAGGTGACCGCCGAGTCGTTCGTCGAGGGACGCCTCGACCGCTACCCGAGTTACAGAAATTCGAGGCGAAAGCCTCGCGCTTCAGCGCGGGGATGAAGCCGACAGCTGAGAATCTTTCCACGGTCGTAGCCCCGGGTGGATATTCAACACCGAGCACCAATATTTATGTAAGAGAAAATACTATGCTTACGTATGGCGAATCGGGTCGTCACTCGGACACTCAAAGCGAATATCCGCAACCACTCGCAAGTCAGTGATGACCTCGATTCGCATGGCTTTGCCGCGTCGAAATTATGGAACGTCGGGCGATGGACGATCTCGCGTATCTGGGATGCTATCGACCATATTCCAGACGCCGATGAACTCTGCTCGTACCTCAAATCCCACGAACGCTACGCGGACTTGCACTCACAATCTAGTCAGCGAGTTCTTCAGGAACTCGGTGAGGCGTTCGTCTCGTGGTACGAACAGGACGACTCGGACGCGAACCCGCCCGGCTACCGCAAACACGGCGACGACCACCCACGCTCGACGGTGACGTGGAAAAACCAGGGCTTCAAACTCGACACTCACTACAATCGTATCCGTCTCTCGAAAGGGACGAACCAGAAAGAGTCGCGGTACGCCGCTGACTACATCCTCTGCGAATACACACTCCAAGCAGACGAGCAGACGCTCGACGCTGTTGAAAGCGTCCAAACGGTACGTGCTGTCTGGACTGGCGATCAGTGGGAACTGCACTTCGTCTGCAAGATGCGGATTGAGACGCCTGAGACGACCGGTGAGAAGACAGCAGGTGTTGACCTTGGCATTTGCAACACGGCGGCCGTCTCTGTCGGTGACGAAACACTGTTGTATCCCGGCAACGCCCTGAAAGAGGACGCCCACTACTTCCGACAGCAGGAATACGACACGGAAGGTGAGAACGGCCCCAGCAACCACGCAGAGTGGGCCAGACAAAACAAATCCCGGCGACAGGAGCATTTCCTGCACGCGCTCTCGAAAGACATCGTTGAGGAATGTGCTGATCGTGGTGTTGGGGCGATAGCAGTCGGTCATCCGAAGAACATCCGTAACGACAAAGACTGGGGACGACACGGGAACAAACGCCTGCACGACTGGGCGTTTGAAACATTGCTTAGTCACATCGAGTACAAGGCTGAAGAACGTGGCATCGCGGTTGAACGGGTCGATGAGTATGAGTTGGCCACGTCGATAACGTGCTGTGAATGTGGCACGAAAGCCGATTCAAACCGTGTCGAACGTGGCCTGTACGTCTGTGAGAACTGCGAGTTAGTCGCTAATAGTGACTTGAACGCGGCAGAGAATATGCGAGCGACGGTAACTCCAAGTCCTGAAAAGGATAGGAGTAACGGCTGCTTGGCACAGCCATCGGTGCGCCTGTTCGACAAATCCACGGGCAGAGTATGCCCACAAGAGCAGGTTGCCCCGTAGACCCTACTATCCCAACGTGGGAATCCCACGGCTTCAGCCGTGGGAGGATGTCAAGTCAATCCCTGGTCGCTCCACGTCTTCCAGCACGACGACGTCGACCGCCGGGTCGGACAACTGGACGAGGCCACGGTCGCCGCCGTCGCGGAGGGCATCGGCGAGTTCGTTCGCCCGAACGGGAACCCCGTCGCGTGACGCGCCGTTTAAACGGCTCCGCCGATTACGCCCGCCAATGAGTACCGGTTCCGGGTCGGGGGAGTTCTGTCCGCGCTGCGGTGACGCCATCGAGCGGCCGCCGGACGTCGAGTTGCCCGGCGGGCCGGGGGGCGGCCCCGCCGACCCCGACGCGGTTCTGTGTGACGACTGCTACTTCGAGGAGTTCGACCTCGTGGACGCGCCCGACCGCATCGAGGTGCGGGTCTGCAGCCAGTGTGGCGCCGTCCACCGCGGCAACCGCTGGGTGGACGTGGGCGCCCGCGACTACACCGACATCGCCGTCGAGGAGACCGCCGACCGCCTCGCGGTCCACGTCGACGCCCGCGAGGTCGACTGGGGCGTCGAACCCGAGCAGGTCGACGAGAACACCATCCGGATGCACTGCCTGTTCACCGGCGTCGTCCGCGAGGCGCCGGTCTCCGAGGAGGTGACGGTGCCGGTCTACGTCGCCCGTGAGACCTGCGACCGGTGCGGTCGCATCGCCGGCGACTACTACGCCGCCATCGTCCAGGTCCGGGGGACCGACCGGACGCCGACCGACGCGGAGAACGACCGCGCCGTCGAGATCGCGGAGGAGTACATCGCCGAGCGGGAGGCGACGGGCGACCGCAACGCCTTCATCACCGAGACGACCCGGACGGACGACGGCGTCGACATGAAGATATCGACCAACCAGATGGGGCAGGGCATCGCCCAGCACGTCGTCCGCGAACTGGGTGGGTCCGTCTCGGAGGCGCCGACGCTCGTCACCGAGGACGGCGACGGCAACGAGGTCTACCGGGTGACGTTCACCGCCCGCCTGCCACCGTACACGCCCGGCGACGTCATCGACCTCGGGGACGGCGACGGGCCGGTGCTGGTCACGAGCGCCCACGGCAACCTGAAGGGCCGCCGTCTGGAGACCGGCGAGCGCTACGAGGCCGACTTCGAGGAGGGCATCGCGCCCGACGCCCGGAAACTCGGCGAGCGCGACGACGCCGAGCGGACGACGCTGGTCGCCGTCGAGGACGACCACGCCGTCCAGGTGCTCGACCCCGACACCTTCGAGTCCAAGACCGTCCCGCGCCCCGAGTACCTCGACCCCGACGCCGACGAGGTGCCGGTCCTCAAGCACCGAAACGGCCTGCACGTCCTGCCGGAGGAGTGAGCGTGGGCGACGCCGGCCCGAATCGGGACGCCGACCTCGCGGCTATCGTCGACAAACCGCGCGCAGAGGCGGCAATCGACGGCCTGCGCGCGGAGGGCGTCTACGACTCGACCCGGAGCGTCGAGACCTACGACGACGAGCGGGTCGCCGTCCCGGTCGTCGCGCCGCCGGCCGACACCGACGTCGAGTCCGTCGAGTCGGTTCGGCTCCCGCGCCGCGAGCGCGGTCTCGAGGACCTGCTGGCCGACCGCGGCTTCTCGGCGGCCGAAATCGAGACCGCACCCGGGTCGTGGGCCGTCGTCGGCAGCGTCGTCCTCGTCGACTTCGGGGACGTGTCGGCCGACGACGCCCTCCCCGAGGAGCGCCGCGAGACCGTCGGCGAGGCGCTGCTGGCGTTGCACGGCGAGGCCGACACCGTGCTGGCACGGGGCGGCATCTCGGGGACCCGGCGGGACCCCGCTCCCGAGGTGGTCGCCGGGACCGGCGAGACCGAGACCGTCCACGTCGAGCACGGGACGAAGTACGCCCTCGACCTCGCCGACGTGATGTTCTCGCCGGGCAACAAGGCCGAACGCGCCCGGATGGGCGAGACCGTCGAGGCCGGCGAGCGGGTCTTCGACATGTTCGCCGGCGTCGGCTACTTCGCGCTGCCGATGGCGCGGGCCGGCGCCGAGGTGACGGCCGCCGAGATCGACCCCGAGGCCTACCGGTTCCTCGTCGAGAACGCGCGGCTGAACGGCGTCGCGGACCGCCTGCGGCCGGTGCTGGGCGACTGCCGCGACGTCGAGACGACCGCCGACAGGGTAGTGATGGGCCACTACGACGCCGCCGAACCACGCGCCGACGACGGGACCGGGGAGCGATTCGAGTACCTGGACGCGTCCCTCGACGCCCTCGTTTCGGGTGGAACCGTCCACCTCCACGAGGCGACGCCGGAGGCGCAGTTCCCCGAGCGGCCGGTCGAACGGCTCCGGGCGGCGGCCGCCGACGCCGGCCGCACCGTCGAGGTGCGTGAGTCGCGGGTCGTCAAGAGTCACAGCGCCGGCGTCGTCCACGGCGTCGTCGACGCGGCGGTCGACTGACGCCCCGCGGCGCGGGTTCCTCGCGCCCGACGAGCGCCTCGTCGACGTGGCGAGCGATTTATACGACCGTGACGGCAACGGCCGGTATGGACCGGCAGAAGCTGTTCGCGCTGTTCTTCGCGCTGCTCATGATGACGTCGATGATAG
This sequence comes from Natronomonas marina, assembly GCF_024298905.1. Lineage (NCBI taxonomy): Archaea > Methanobacteriati > Methanobacteriota > Halobacteria > Halobacteriales > Natronomonadaceae > Natronomonas > Natronomonas marina. The sequence continues at coordinate 3,382,058 of NZ_CP101154.1, read as the reverse complement.
CCTACGCGGCGAGTTTCTTCTGACCTGACCGTCGCGTCAGCCGTCGCCCCAAACATCGGAGAGTGGGTGGTCCTCGATGTTCCCGGCGTCGTCGTCCGAGGCGGCCGTCTCCGACCGACTCCGGGTCCGTCCCCGGGAGCGGCCGCCGGCGTCCCCGCCCGTCGTCCGTCCGTCGGTCGACGCCGACCCCTCGCCGGCGCCGGTCTCGAAGGGGGGCAGTTCGGGACGGCTCATGCGGTCGACCTGTGTCTCGAACCAGGGTGGCATGTCGGTCCGGGCCCGCTCGAAGAGGTCGAGCAGCGACGAGTCCGCGAGGTAGGTCGCGCCGTGGTCGTCGGGCGAGCGGACGACCCGGCCGCAGGCCTGGACGACCGTCCGCAGCGCCGTCCGGTAGTACCACGCCCACTGGCCGTCCTCCAGGCGCCGCGCGACCCGGGAGTCGTTGGTGTTGGGGTACGGCGCCTTGCAGAGCACCTGCCACCGGCAGAGGTCGCCCTCCAGGTCCAGGGCCTCCTCCATCTTCACCGAGACGAAGACGTCGGCTCCGTCGCTCCGCTTCCAGCTCGACAGCGCCGCGTCGCGGGTCTCGGCGTCGTGGCCGCGGACGCGGCCGCCGACGCCGAAGTCGTCGAGCAGCGCCTGGAGTCGGTCGGCGATGGCGTACGAGTGGGCGTGAATCAGCCCCTTCTCGTCGTCGTGTTTCGCCATCAGCCGGACGATAGTGCGGGCCACCGCCGGCAGGGTCTCCTCGCGGTGCTCGTAGGTCATCTTCCCCTGCGTCACGTCGTACAGCGGGCGGTTCTCGACCGGGAATGTGTGGGGGACGTCCACCAGCGCGACGTCGGCCGGGTCGAGACCGGCGCCGCGACAGAACGCCTCCTTGTCGAGGATGGTCGCCGACAGCAGCGCGAACCGGGTGCCGCGGTCCCAGACGGTGTGGTGGAGGTAGCGGGCGGGGTCCAGCGGCTTGACCGTGACGGCACCCCCTCGCGGGTCGCTCTGCTCCCCGCTCGGCCGTTCCGCGGCGCCTCGCGCCGCGGGCGCCTGGTCCGCGACCCACGTTGTCGGACTCTCGGGGTCCCGCAGGTCCTCGAGGAACCAGCCCAGGTCGCGGACGAGTTCCGCGAGTCGGTCCCGCTCTTCGGCCTCTGCCGGCGAGAGTTCGGCCGTGCCGCGGAGCTCCTCCTGGCGGCGCTCGCAGACGGTCGTCAGCCGTTCGGCGTAGCTCTCGACGTCGCCCAGGTCGTCGATTTCGGGCGGTTCGCAGGCGTCCCACACCGGCACCGTCGACGGCGATAGCTCGATTGTCGCGTACATCTCGGCCCACTCCGCGAGACCGTGGGCCTCGTCGACGACGACGACGTCGCGTGCTCCGAACACGTCGCTGCCGGCGGTCTGCATGAAGTACGCCAGCGTCATCGCGGCGATGGGGCGGTTCGAGGCGATGGCCCGGTCCGAGAAGTACGGACACCGGTGCTCGACGGAGCAGTCGAAGCCCCGCTCGCGGGCGCAGGGCGCGCGGTCGACGGGCGTGTCCGTCTCGCCCGGCAGGATACACGAGTAGTTGGACTTCCCGCGGATGATCTCGAGGTCCTCGAGCAGTTCGTCGCCGGCCACGTCGTCCAGTTGCGACACCTGCGGCGTCGTGTAGTAGGCGCCGATGGGGTCGACGGGGTCGCCCTCGCCGGCCCGCCGGGCACAGCCGGCGATGGCGCGCGCGAGCAGCGACTTGCCGCTGCCGGTCGGCGCCCGCACCAGCACGACGTCGTTGCCGGCCTCGAAAGCCGCACGGATGTCACGGAGGGCCTCCTCCTGGGCACCCCGGAACGACGGGGCGGGGAACTCCTCGACGATGCGGGACGGGTCCACACCGAATCGAGCGACGGCACGGTCCTAAACCCATCGGCTCCGGGCGCCCCCGGTCGGACGCAGGCCGGCCCGCCGTCCACCGAACTAGCGGTCCCGGCGCCACCGGAGCCGTCCAGCCTCCTGTCGGGGACCGGGTTCCCCGTCCCTGGCGACGGCCGGCGACCGACTCACTCCTCGACGGCGTCGGCGACGTCGGCCGCCGTCGGCTCCTCGGGGAGGTCGTCGATGCAGTCGAAACAGAGGAAGAACTCGCTGCCGTCGGGGAACTCCAGCGTCATGCCGCCGGTCCCCTGGGGGTCCGACGACCACATCCCGGAGATGCCGCCCCCGATGGGGACGTCCTCGCCGCAGGCGTCGCAGGGTTCGCTGGCCATGCCACCGCTAACGGGCCCACGGAGAAAAGCCGCCGGAATCACCGCGGGGGATTCACCGCCAGGCCGTCGGCGACCAGCGGGAGCGCGAGGAGCGAGCCGACGGCCATCGCCGCCCAGACGGGGACGCCGGAGAACTGCCCGACCAGCCAGGCGACCGCGAGGAGGACCGAGATGGAACCGAGGAGGACGTCGTACCGGGAGGGACCGGCCGGGTCAACGGGCTGCAGTTCGTCCGGGGCGACCGGACGGCCGGTTCCGAAGCTGCCGCTGTTCGGCTGGCGCTCCGACACGAACATCACCTCTACCGCAATCTAACGACTTCGTGGAACAAAAACGTTACTTCGAAACTGCTGGGAATTATAGTAGCTGTATTCTAGTGATATTCAAGAATATTTCGAGACGGTTCGAGGTGACGTTACCCGCGGTTTTCCGGACGAAAAGTGGTTTGTGCATCGGTACCGTACATCGAACATGGAGCTGGACTGCGAGGGCTGTGCCGGTTGCTGTGTCGACTGGCGGCCCCTCGCGCCCGAGTCCGTCGACCTCGACCACGAGCGGCGGGGGCGGTTCGACCCCCTCGACGACGCGTACAACCTGGTGCCGCTCTCCAGCGACGAGGTGCGGCGGTTCGTCCGGGACGGTCTCGGCGACGCCCTGACGCCGCGGCTCTTCTCGGCGGAGGCGGGTTCGGTCCGGGTCGACGGCCACGACCTCGCCGCCGTCGACGGTCGGCCCGCGTTCCTCGTCGGTCTCAGGAAGGTACCCAAGCCCGTCGCGCCCTTCGGGACCGACCCCTCGTGGCTCTCGGCTTGCGTCTTTCTCGACCCGTCGACGCTGCAGTGTCGCATCCACGGCGGGGCGCGGTACCCCGACGCCTGCGGGACGTACCCGGCCGACAACCTCGCGGTCGGCGCCGGGACGGAGTGCGAGCGCGTCGAGACCGCCTTCGGCGGGAATCGGCTCCTCGACGGCGACCCGGAGGGCGCCACCCCGCTTTTGGGCGCCGGCGCGCTCGGGGCGACGGTGTTCGCCCATCCCGACCCGGACCGACTCGAGGGCCGGGTCGACCGCGTCGTCGCCGGCGAGACGACCCCGGCCGACCGCGCGGAGTTCGTCGCCGTCGCCGCCGCCTCCCGCCCCGGCGGGCTCGAGGTGGACGGCGACCGCTACGAGACCGCCCGAAAGCGGGTCCTCGAAGCCGATTCGTGGGTCGGCCGGGCCATCGAGGCCTGGACGGAGCGAGCGGGCGGCGACGCGGACCCCGGCCTCGGCGCGCTGGAGGAGCAGCGCGGCGCGCCGGCGACGCCGGGATGGGATTAAGGCGCCGGCGGCCGTAGACGGCGTATGCGCGTACTCGTGACCGGGGCGACGGGTTTCGTCGGGCGGCGCCTCGTCCCCGCCCTTCTGGCGGAGGGACACGACGTGGTCGCACTGGTCCGGGACGCCGACCGCTACGACGCGCCCGAGGGCGTCGAGGTCCGCGAGGGCGACCTGCTCGAACCGCCGGTGTCGCTGCCGTCGGTCGACGCCGCCTACTACCTCGTTCACTCGATGGGGTCGGGCGGTGACTTCGAGTCCAAGGACCGTCTTGCGGCCCGGACGTTCGTCGACGCCGCCGAGGCGGCCGGCGTCGACCGGGTCGTCTACCTCGGTGGGCTCGGCTCCGACCGCGAGGAACTGTCGGTCCACCTCGCCTCGCGCCGCGAGGTCGAGCACATCCTCGGCGAGGGGGACTACGACCTGACGGTCCTGCGGGCGGCCATCGTCGTCGGCGAGGGGTCGGCGAGCTTCGAACTGATCAGACAGCTCGGCGAGCGGCTCCCGGTGATGGTGACGCCGAAGTGGGTCCGCACCGACTGCCAGCCCATCTACGTCGGGGACCTGCTGGAGTATCTGGTGGGCGTCATCGGGGTGCCGGAGACCCGCGGGCGGACCTTCGAGGTCGGCGGCCCGGACGTCCTCACCTACGAGGAGATGCTGGTCCGGACCGCCGAACTGTCGACGGGGCGCGCGCCGCTGGTCGTCCCGGTGCCGGTGCTGTCGCCGCGGCTCTCGGCCGGCTGGCTGTGGCTCGTCACCGACGTCTCCCTCGACGTGGCCAAGCCGCTCGTGGCCGGTCTCCGCAACACGGTCGTCGTCACCGACCACAGCATCGAGCGGTACGTCGATGTCGACCTCACGCCGTTCGACGAGGCGGTCCGGGCGGCGCTGGGCGAGCGGGCGGCGCCGACCGACGCACCCACGGCGGGTGGCGCGTAGATGCACCCCGACTACGGCGAGACGTGGGCCTACGAGAGCATCATCGGCGCGCTGCCGGGCGTCGACCTCTCGCGGGGGGAGGCCATCGCCATCCAGCTTCTGGTCTTCGAGACGGCCGTCCTCGCGTTGGCCGCCTACTACGGGCTCTGGTCGGCCGCCGTCGCCGGCACCGCCGCCGTCGTCGTCGCCGCCGTCGGCAGCGTCGAGATGCTCCGCATCAGCCGGGCCGCACGCGCCCCCGAGACCCCCGAGCCGTACCGACGGCTGCTGTTCAGCTCCAGCATCGAGGTCGTGCTGGCGGTGCTTGCGTTCGTCGCCCTGATCACCCACCTGTTCGTCTTCGACCCCCGGAGCGGCGGCCGACTCGTCGAGCGGCTGTTCGGCCCGGACCCGCCGCTGCTGGTCGTCTACCTCACCCTCCTGGTGCTGTGGGACGTCTGTTACCGCATCGGGACCGGCTGGTGGGCGTCGGTGGTCGGGCTGTGGCGGTCGGCCCGCTATCGGTTCGACCCCGAGACGGCCGCGACGCTGCGCCGCGCCGACCGCGAGACGCTGCTGTTCGGCGTCGTCCAGCTACTGCTGGTGCCGTTCCTTCTGGAACACCGGGTGCTACTCGCGGCGCTGGTCGGCCACGTCACGGCGGTGACCGTCGTCACCGGAACGTCGCTGGTACTGTTGCGCGTCCGAGAAACCGACTGACCGTTACGACTTCATCTGCTTGAACTGGTCGATGAGTGCTTCCGCCGAATCGCCGGAGTCGTACTCCAGTTCCCCCTCGTAGTTGGTGCGCTCGTCGTCGAAGGACGCGTCGACGTTGGAGGCTTTCTGCTCGCGGCGTTCGTGTTCGTCTTCGTCATAGGCACCCATTGACATGGTAACCACACCCTATCTTACGAATTGTACATAATCAATGTGTCGGGGATGATGCCCGGGGATTTATATACTATCTCGGGATTGCAGGCCGTCGCTGCCCGCGAGGAACGCAATCGGTAAACGCAGCCGACCCCTAACTCCGGTGTGGCTGGTCCCCTCCGATTCCGCCGGTCGAACGAAACCTGGACCCGCGAGCGGGTCCGGGAGCAACTCCTCTCGCCGCTCGCCTCGTCCTTCGGCGCGCGCCTCGAGGACCCCTGGTTCGAGGTGGGCGACGACCGTTACGACGCCGCCCGCCTCGAGATGGACAACGGCGACTTCGCGCTGTTCTGCTTCCGTCCCGGCCGAGCCTACTGGATGGGCAACACCGAGACCCCCGAGCCGCTGTGGCGGACCGACAAGGAGACCTTCGAGGAGGCGCCCCACGCCGTCTCCCGGTGGGCACAGCGGGAGCTCACCGCACGGGTCGAACTCACCGACCCGTGGCTCGCCGACTTCGAGTACGTCACCTGGTTCTTCCTGCCGGTCTTCTGCTCGAAGGACGGCCGGGACACGACCCGGCGGTTCTTCGCCGAGGACGCCGCCGGCTTCCCCGACGCGACCCGCGAGGAGGGTCTCGCCTTCTACGAGTCGCTGCTCTCGACGGGGGTGCTGGACGCCCACCGCTACACGATGGCCTCGAAACTGGGCACCTCCGCCGGCTACGACGTCGGCCGGATGCGGGCGACGATGGCCGAGTTCAACGTCGCGGGGCTGCTCGCGGACGCCGGTCTCGATTTCGTCCCCGAGGTCGAGCAGGAAAGCGGGCACGCGCTGGACTTCGCGGTCGACGGGGACCTCGTCGAGGTGACCCGCCCGGAGCCGCCGGCGCGCCGCTCCGGTGCCGACCACCCCGTCGCCGCCGTCAGGGAGACCGGCGGCGCGAAACGCTCCGACCAGCTGGCGAAACACCCCGACTCCGCGCTCTTCATCGACTGTACCTCCTTCCGGGACGACGAGTGGGCCGCCGTCCGCGGCGAGCAACCCGGCGTCGGCCACGAACCGACCGTCGTCTTCCGCGCCCGCCCGGACGGCCACGTCGAGGGCTACCTCCACGGCGCCCTGCCCTTCGACCTCGGCGGCGCCATCGAGTGGGTCTGACTGCCGGTCGACGTATGTTCGTGGCGCCCCAACACCACCCATGAGCGACCCCGTCCCGCCGGAACTCGAGGAACTGCTCACGGGCGACCCGCTGGTCGCGTACCTGGCGACCAGCCACGAGGACCGGCCCCACGTCGCGCCGCTGTGGTTCCGCTACGAGACGGGCACTGTCGAGGTGATGACGACGGGTCGGAAACTGGCGAACCTCCGCCGGAACCCGAAGGCGTCGCTGGCGGTGCAGGCGGGGCCGGCGACCGACCCCGACTGGACTGCGACGCTGCGCGGGACCGCACACGTCGTCGACGACGAGGCCGAGGCCCGGGCGGCGAACCGCCGGATCAACCGCCGGTACGGAGCCAGCGAGGACGCCTGGTCCGGGAACACGCTCGTCCGCATCGAGGTCGGGTCGGCGACGTTCCGGCGCTACTGAGCCGGTGCTACCGGACGAGGGTCCCCCGCTCCCCGAAAAGGCGGGAAGCTAAGTAGGGACCCGTGCAAATTTTGCCTCATGGAGACGCTGCTGCTGGACCCCGAGGACGTCGCCGACAACGCCCGTACGGAGGAGGTAATCGTCGCCGTCGAGGAGGCATTCGCCGCCTACCAGCACGGGAACGTCCAGATGCCCGCCAAGTCCTACATCGAGTTACCCGAGTACAGCGGGGACTTCCGCTCGATGCCCGCCTACATGGCTGCCGACGAGTGGGACGCCGCCGGCGTCAAGTGGGTCAACGTCCACACCGACAACCCCGAGGGGTACGACCTGCCGACCGTGATGGGGACGATGATCTACTCGAACCCGCGGAACGCCTTCCCGCTGGCCATCATGGACGGGACGACGCTGACCCGCCAGCGGACCGGCGCGGCCGCCGCCGTCGCCACCGACCACCTCGCCGTCGAGGACGCCACGTCGCTGGGCATCGTCGGCGCCGGCGTCCAGTCGTACACGCAACTGGAGGCCATAAGCGTCGTCCGGGACATCGAGGAGGTCGTCGTCGCCGACAAGCGCCAGTCGGCCGTCGAGGCGTTCGTCGACCGCTTCGCCGAGGAGTTCGACGTCCGCGGCGGCTCCATCGCCGAGGCCGCCGGATGTGACGTCCTCTCGACGGTCACGCCCGTCCGCTCGCCCATCGTCGACGCGGTCGGCGAGCACACCCACGTCAACGCGATGGGCGCCGACGCCGAGGGCAAGCAGGAACTCGACCCCGAAATCCTGCTCGACGCCAAAGTCGTCATCGACGACTACGAGCAGTGTACCCACTCCGGCGAGATCAACGTCCCTTGGAGCCGTGGCCTGCTGGACGACGGCGACCTCTACGGCGAGTTGGGCGAAATCGTGACCGGCGCGAAAGCCGGTCGAACGCCCGAGGACGGCGTCACCGTCTTCGATTCGACCGGGCTGGCCATCCAGGACGTCGCCACCGCCCACGTCGTCTACGAGCGGGCGAACGAGGACGGCGAGGGGACGCCATACGCGCTCGTGGATACCGAGGTTCGGTAACTGTCGGGATACGGTACCCGGGTCGGCGTCCACCGCGTCGACCGGAGCGACGCCGGCTCCACCCTGTTTTCGGCCGTTTTCGCCGGTTACGGGCGCGTTTCCGCGGTCCCTCCGTCGTTAACGGCCCAGTTACTACGAGTACGACCGCCGTTCCGTTCTTCGAGGACGATGACAGACCAGCAACGACGGCAGTTACTGCGGCGTATCGGAACGGCGGGCGCGCTCCTGGCGGTCGGGGGGGCCGGAACCGCCGCCGCGAACGGGCGCGGTCGGGGAGCGAACGGACCGCGACGGGGTGCCAGCGCCCCGAACACCATCTTCGAAATCGCCGAGTCCGACGGCCGGTTCAGCACGCTGGTGGCCGCACTCGAGACGACGGGTCTCGACGACGTGCTGGACGGCGGCGGCGGCCAGTACACGGTGTTCGCGCCGACGAACGCGGCCTTCGAGGCGCTGGCCGACGAACGCGGCGTCGAGGTGGGCGACCTCCTCGAACTCGACGGCCTCGAGAACATCCTCCTGTATCATGTGACCAGGGGGCGCCGGTACGCCCCGTCGGTGGTCAATCCGGCCGACGTCGGGATGCTGAACGGGGACAGCGTCTCCACCGACGGGACGACCCTGAACGACGGTCAGGCCACCATCGCGGCCACCGACATCAAGGCGTCCAACGGCGTCGTCCACGTCATCACCGGCGTGTTGCGCCCGTAGCGACGGGGACCGGCTACCGGACGTCGCCCACCACGCCCGCGACTGCCGACCGCCGTCGGGAGTCCGACAGCCGGGGCTGTCGGATGGAAAGCTTAAGGGCCGAACCGACACTGGGTCCGGACAACTGACTCCATGCACGACGACGGCTACGACCACACGTCGGTCGAACGACGCTGGCAGGAGGCGTGGGACGACGCCTCCGTGTATCGGACGCCCGACGACGTCTCGGGCCCGACCTACGTCCTCGGTATGTACCCCTACCCGTCGGGGGAACTGCACATGGGCCACGTCCGTAACTACACCATCACGGACGCCTACGCGCGGTTCCGCCGCATGCGCGGCGACGACGTGCTGCACCCGATGGGGTGGGACGCCTTCGGCCTGCCCGCCGAGAACGCCGCCAAGGAACGGGACACCAACCCCCGCGACTGGACCTTCGACTGCATCGAGACGATGAAGGGACAGATGCAGTCGATGGGGTTCGGCTACGACTGGGACCGGGAGGTGACGACCTGCCGCCCCCGCTACTACAGGTGGAACCAGTGGCTGTTCCGCCGGTTCGTCGAGGAGGACCTCGCCGAGCGCCGCGACGCCGAGGTGAACTGGTGTCCGTCCTGCGAGACGGTGCTGGCCGACGAGCAGGTGGAGGGCGAGACCGAACTCTGCTGGCGCTGTGACACGCCCGTCGAGCAGCGGGAACTGGAGCAGTGGTTCCTGAAGATAACCGACTACGCCGACGAACTGGTCGACTACATCGACGACCTGGAGGGGTGGCCCGACTCCGTCCGGCAGATGCAGCGCAACTGGATCGGCCGCCAGGAGGGGAGTCGCGTGGAGTTTTCGGTCGAGGGCCACGGCCCCATCGAGGCGTTCACGACCCGTCTCGACACCATCCACGGCGCGACGTTCTTCGCGCTGGCGCCTGACCACCCCGTCAGCGAGCAGTTGGCCCGCGAGGACGAGGCCGTCCACGAGTTCCTCCACCACGAGGCCGACCCGGAGGGCGACGAGCCGAACGGCGTCGAGACGGGCTTGACGGCGACCAATCCCGTCACCGGCGAGGAGATCCCCGTCTTCGTGGCCGACTTCGTGCTGTCGGACGTGGGGACGGGCGCGCTGTACGGCGTCCCCGCGCACGACGACCGCGACCACGCCTTCGCCGAGAAGATGGGCCTGCCCATCCGTCCGGTCGTCGCGCCCGACGAGGACTCGGCCGTGCCGGACGTCGAGGCGTCGGCATACACCGAGGACGGCGTCGTCGTGAACAGCGGCGACTACTCCGGGCTGACCAGTGCCGAGGCCCGAACGCGGCTGACCGAGGACATCGACAGCGCCGCCTTCGAGACGGTCTACCGCCTGCGCGACTGGGGCATCTCCCGGCAGCGCTACTGGGGTACCCCGATCCCGGTCGTCCACTGCGACGACTGTGGGCCCGTCCTCGTGCCCGAGGACGAGTTGCCGGTCGAACTGCCGGAGTTCATCAACACGACCGGCAACCCGCTGGACGAGGCCGACGAGTGGAAGGCGACGACCTGTCCCGATTGTGGCGCCGACGCCACGCGGGAGACGGACACGATGGACACCTTCGTCGACTCCTCGTGGTACTTCCTGCGGTACGTCTCGCCGGACCTCGAGGAGGCACCGTTCGATCTGGAGCGGGCCAACGACTGGATGCCCGTCGACCAGTACGTCGGCGGCATCGAGCACGCCGTGATGCACCTGCTCTATTCGCGCTTCGTCACGAAGACGCTGGCCGACCACGAGGGGCTCGACCACCGCGAGCCGTTCACGAACCTGCTGGCCCAGGGGATGGTCCAACTGGAGGGCGAGAAGATGTCCAAGTCGAAGGGCAACGTCGTCTCGCCGCAGGCCATCGTCGAGTCCTACGGCGCCGACACCGCCCGCCTGTTCATGATGCAGGCCGCCCAACCCGAGCGGGACTTCGACTGGACCGAGGAGGGCGTCCGCTCGGCGTACGCCTTCCTGACGCGGCTGAAGGAGACGACCGAGGCGTTCACGGCCGGCGAACTGGAAACCGCCGACTCCCCCGGTTCCGTCGCCGACTACGTCGAAAGCGAAACCGAGGCCGCCGTCGCCGTCGCCACCGAGGAGTACGACGAGTTGACGTTCAACACGGCCATCCGGGAGGCACAGGACCTCGTCGGCACGCTGCGGGGCTACGGCGAGTACACCGCCGTCGACGCCGAGGTCTTCGAGCGCGGCCTGGAGACGGCGCTGAAGCTGCTCTCGCCCGTCGCGCCGCACCTCTGTGAGGAACTGTGGGACGAACTCGGCCACGGGGGCTTCCTCGCGGAGGCCGACTGGCCGGGCACGGACGCCGACCGCGAGACCGCAGAGCGCCGCCGCCGCCTCGTCGAGAACACCCGCGAGGACGTCCGCGAGATCAGCGACGTCGCCGGCATCGACGACCCCGAGCGCATCGACATCGTCGTCACGCCCGACTGGAAGTACGAGGCGCTGACCGTCGCCCTCGAGAGCGACGCCGACAACCTCGTCGGCGAGTTGATGCAGCATGACGACATCAAGCGCCACGGCGAGGCCGCCGCCGACTACGGCAAGGACCTGCAGGCCGAACGCGAGGCGCTGCAGGAGGCGCTCGCACCCGACGCCGAGTACACGGCGCTGCAGTCGGCCGCCTGGCTGGTCGAACGCGAGTTCGACGCCGAGGTCCGGGTGCTGGCCGCCGCCGAGGCGGACGACGACGTGGCCGGGCGGGCCGAACCCGGCCGGCCGGCCATCGACATTCGGGAGTGAACAGGAGGCTCGTCCCGTGGACACGGGGCTAATTACGGGGGAAATTACTTCCGCAGACGGTCCGTAGAACGACCCATGTCGGAGCGAGTCGAGGACGAAACGACGGTCAACGACAGCTACTCGGTCACCGTCCCGGCTGCCGTCCGGCGTGCGGCCGGCATCGACGCGGGTGACACGCTTCGCTGGCGCGTCGACGAGGATGGGAACCTCTCCATCGAGGTCGTCGACCGGCGGTACGGCGCGTTCTCCGAACTCGAACCGGTCGACATCGGCGAGGAGACCGACGCGGCGGAGGACCACGACCTGATCCCCGGTGGCTCCCGATGAACCGGTCAGTGGTCGACGCGAACGTGCTCATCGCCGCCCGGCTGTCGCGGGATCAGAACCACGAGACTGCACGGGATATCACCCGCGAGTTCGACGAGGGATCGTTCCCGACCGGCTACGTGTTCGACACCGTCCTCGAGGAGGTGCTCAATTACCTGCAGGCGAGGAGCACGCACGACGCCGCGGTTCGGACGCTCGACGCGACCATCGAGAGCAACGGCTTCGAGATAGCTCGTACCCGGAAGAGCGATTTCGACGCCGGTCGGTCCCTGTTCCGTCGGTACCAGTCCCTCTCGCTCACCGACGGCATAATCGCCGCCGCGATGGACCGGCGGAACCTCGAATACCTCTACTCGTTCGACGACGGGTTCGACGCGGTCGACGAGGTGACCCGTCTCGATACCGCTGCCGACCCGTTCGCCTGACGCCTTCGGACGAACCGCCACCCGGTCGTCGGTGTCGTTCTCGTCGAAACTCGACGAATCACCCCGTGACCGTCTCGCTATCGCAGGTGCCGCGTCCTACTTTTTTAGTCGCCGGCCCGTGAGCTCGAGCTCGCGGGCGCCTTCGCCGACGACGCCGCCGAGCACCTCCGGGACGCGCTGGCCGACCGGCTCGACAGCCACGCGTGGACGACCGAACGCTACGTCGGCCGGACGCCCGTCGACGTGGCCGGCGATGGCGATCCGCTGGTACTGGTCGAACTCGAGTGGCGACGCGCGGACCCGTCGAACAACACGGTGAAGCTGTTCCGGCACCTCGTCGAGGACGACCTGGCTGAGGAGGTCCGTCTCGTCCAGCTTTTTACCCGGTACTACGAGTTGCAGTCGGGCGGCGTCTCATCGAAGCGCGCGAACGCCGAGTTCGTCGGCGAGCGGATCGCGGCGACCGTCGACGGCGTCGCCTACGCGCCGCTGACGCTGGAGGTCGACCCGCCGAAGCGCGGCGGCGAGCGTCGGGACGGCTGGCGGGCGGCAATCGAGTGGGCGGCAGACCGCATCGAGGCTCGCGTCCGGCCGTAACACCGCGCCGCCTCAGTTCAGCCAGGGGTGGTCGAGCGGTTCGAAGCGGTGGCCACACGAGGGACACTCGACGCGTCTCGTTCCGTCGACGGTCACGACCGCAAAGCGGCGGCTCCATCCCCTGTACCCGCAGTCGGGACACCGGCGGACGAGCGGCGGGATCATGTGAGCCCTGGCCTAGCGGGGCGACGAGCAAGTACCTGCCGGCGGCCGCCGGCCGTTCGCGTCGCCCACGACTACGTGTCGAGTCGCTGCACGGCCGCCAGCACGTCGGCGGCGTGGCCATCCGGCTGCATGGTGTCGGCGTCGACGACCGCCTTCACCTCGCCGTCGGCCAACACGAAGGTGATGCGGTCTGTGAAGTCGTCCCGGACGTCGACGTCGAAGGCCGCCGCCACCTCGCCGTCGGGATCCGCCAGCAGGTCGAAGGAGAGGTCCTCCTCGTCGACGAACTCGCGGTGGGAGTCGACCTCGTCGGTCGAGACGCCGTAGACGGTCGCGCCCGCCTCGCGGAAGGAGTCGATGTCGGCCTCGAACTCGCGGGCCTCCAGCGTACACCCCGGCGTCCCGTCGCGGGGGTAGAAGTAGACGACCGTCGGGTCGTCGAACGCCGGGGTCACGTCGTCGCCGTCCTGATTTCGCGCCGTCACGTCCGGGGCCGGGGTGTCGGAATCGAGTGTCATGGGCGCCGTGCGGGCGGCGGCCACATCAATCCGGTGTTCGAGGCGACCTGCTCACAGCGACACGAGGCCGTCGTCCAGCAGGTCCATGAGAACGTCGCGGGCGTGGCCGTCCGGGGCGACGGCGGTGTAGACGCGGTGGACCGCGCCGTCCGCGAGGACGAACGTCGTGCGTTTCGCACGACCCTGGGGGTCGCGCTCGACGCCGAACGCGTCGATGACCTCGCCGTCGGGGTCGGCCAACAGGTCGAACTCGACACCCCGTGCGTCGGCGAACGCGCGGTGTGAGTCGACGCCGTCGGTGGAGACGCCGTAGACGGCCACGCCGGCGTCCTCGTAGGCGTCGGCCTCGCGGGCGAACTGGTCGGCCTCCATCGAACAGCCGGGCGTGTCGTCCTCGGGGTAGAAGTAAAGCACCGTCGGGACCTCGAAGTCGGGACTGACGGATTCGCCGTGCTGGTTCGGCGCCTCGACGTCGGGTGCGGGGTCGCCGGGATCGAGCGGAGCCATACCGGGAGGTCGGCGGGAGCGGGGATAAAACGGCCGGGAGGCGGCACGAACCGCCCCCCTCAGGAGCCGTCGACGAGTCGTTCCTTCTCGCCCCGCGAGAGCTGTTTTATCTCGTACTCGCGCTGCATGGCGGCCGATTGTGACTCGAAGGACTCGGTGTGGACGAGTTCGACGGGCGTCCGCCCGCGGGTGTACTTCGCGCCCTCTCCGGCGTCGTGCTCGGCGACGCGGCGCTCGACGTCGGACGTGTAGCCGGTGTACAGCGTGCCGTCGGCACACTCTACGACGTAGACGTAGTGGTCACTACCAGACATTGGACAGCGGACCGAAGGGCACCCTGTGATTGGAACACAGTTCCACGGCCGCACGGCCGTTACTCGTGTGCGCGGTTTCTCGAGACCTCGGCGATGCCGGCGTTCGCAGAGCAGTTCGGACACGCGTGAACCTGCCCGCCCTCGTCCGCGAACACCCGGGCAAACCGGTCCGAGACGTGCGCGTCACAGTGGTCACACCTGGGCATTCTGGCCGCCGACTACTGTCGGCACTCGTTAACAGGGCCTCTACGCACATATACCCCTCGGCCGGGGCACTCCCGTCACCCGGAGCGGGCCGCGGAGACCGCCCGCGCAACCAGGCCCGCCTGGGCGCCCGCGGTGAAGCCGGCGTCGACGTTGACGACGGTGATAGGGGTGCAGGACTGCAACATCCCGGCGAGGGCGGCCTCGCCCGCGCCGCCGTGGCCGTAGCCGGTCGACACCGGCAGGCCGACCAGCGGCACGTCGACGAGGCCGGCGACGACCGTCGGCAGGGCACCCTCCCGGCCGGCGGCGACGATCAGCACGTCGGCGGCCCGCAGTTCCTCGAGACGGTCCAGCACGCGGGCGATGCCGGCGACGCCGACGTCGTCGACGAACTCGACGGTCGCGCCCATCTCCCCCGCGACGACGGCTGCCTCCCCGGCGGCCGCGGCGTCGGAGGTGCCGGCCGTCACGACGGTCACCGTCGCCGAAAGCTCCGGCGGCTCGTAGTCGGGACCGTGGACGACGAGGGTTCGCGCCCGGCCGTTCCGGGTCAGTTCCGCGTCGGGGAACTCGTCGGCGAGGCGGGTCCGACAGGCGTCGACGTCGTCGTCGTCGACGCGGGTGACCAGGGCGTGACCCGTCGTCTCGACGGCGCCGGCCGTCATCGCGGCCACCTCCCGGGGCGTCTTGCCGGCGGCGAGTACCGCCTCGGGAATCCCGGTACGCGCCTCGCGTGCGGCGTCGAACCGCCCCGCCTCCGTCCGGGCGTAACCGCGGAGTTCGGCCTCCGCCTCGGCGGGCGACAGCTTCCCTTCCGCGACCGAATCGAGTATCTCGCGCATACCTCCGAGTTCGCGCCCGCGACCACCAACCTGTCGAATCAGGTGCCCGTCTTCGCCCCGAGCGCGCGCGAGCGACAGCCGCGCGGCGCGAGGCGAGGGTGCGCGACCGAACGGCCGAAAAATGTAAGTATCCAGACTGTACCGCGGCGAATACTGTGCGTTTTCCTCCCGGTATGTCACGGCTAAACGGCCGGTAGAAGCGACGATACCGGGATAGAACGAGAAATTATATAAGGGCCCCGAATCAACCGCAGCCTGTATGGCAGACCTGATCGTCAAAGCCGCTGTGAAGGAAGCGCTCGATGACATGAACGTCGCCTCCGACTTCTACGACGCCCTCGACGACGAGGTCGAGGAGCTCCTCGAGGACGCCGCACGGCGTGCCGAGGCCAACGACCGAAAGACCGTCCAGCCGCGCGACCTGTAAGGTCGAGCGGTCCCCGTTTCTTTTCGCGTGCCGACCGGCCAGCGGCGGCGCCCTCGTCGCTAACTGCGCTCGCCCTCGCCGAAGACGTCGCCGATGCCGGGCAGCACCGTCGCCAGCCGGGCCACCCAGCCGAGGCGGAACAGTCCCAGTTGTGCGAGGAGACCGAGTCCGAACAGCGCGCCGAACAGCGGGAGTTCGGCGCCGAGAACCGGCGTCGTCGAAAGCGGGTCGAAGAGCAGCGGTTCGAGGGTGGGTCCCTCGCGGGCCGTCCGCAACGCCGCAGCCGAGAGCGACCCCGAGGCCAGCGCCGCACCGACGAAGGAGGTGACGAACATCAGGGCGAACTTCGTCAGCGTGAACCCGACCACTGCGCCCGCGATGCCGCCGAGAACCGCCACCAGATACCGGATCGGGCCGCCGCCGGTGAAAAGCGGCGTCACGACGTAGAGACCGAGGTAGGCGCCGACGACGAAGGCGGGCACGGACGTCGCAACGGAGAGTGCGACGTATGCGAGCGCCGCGCCGAGGAGGCCGCCGACGGCGACTGCGACGGCGAGACTGACGAATCCGCTCGACCCGACCGCCCCGAGTACCGTCGGCGCGACGACGTAGGCGCCGCCAGCGCCGATGAGAAAGCCGACGAGCGCGACCGCGTACACGGAGAGTGCGGCGCCGAAGAACACCAACACGATCCCGGCGAGCACGAGTCCGGCGTCTGCCAGTACCATGGACCGAGCGTCGTCGACGGACGACATAAATCCGGTGAGGTTTATCTTTCCCCTGCCCCTCGGTAGCGCCATGGCCCGCACCATCCTCGGACTCCTCGCGGCGGCGGTCGTCCTCGGGGCGTTCCTGCTTGCGGTCGACCCACAGGAGGTCGCCCGCCTCGTCGTCGGTGCGGACCCGCTTCTGTTCGCCGTCGGCTTCCCCTCGGTGCTGGTGGCGCTCGTCTGCCGGAGCGAGGCGTATCGCCGACTGTTCGGCGCGGCGGGCGCGGACCTGTCGGTCGGCGAGGGCCTCGGTACCTACGGCACGAGCACCTTCGTCAAGCAGGTCGTGCCGCTGGGCCACGTCGGCGGGCCGGCCGTCGTCGCCTACGCCTACGACCGCGCGACCGCGCTGGGCTACGACCGCGCCATCGCGGTCAGCACCGTCGGGGAGGCCGTCTCGCTTTTCACGTCGGTCGGCCTGACCGTCCTCGGCGTCGCGCTCGTCGCCTCCCGGGCCGGCGGCGCCGACGGCGGCCTGCTGGTGACGCTCGCCGCCATCCTGGTCGCCGGCACGGTCGCCGTCGCCGCGATCGTCCTCTACCGCCGGGCGTTCGTCGGGCGACTCGCCCGCGGGACGGCGCGCGTCGTCGCGGCGAGCGTCGGGCGGCTCTCGGACCGCGTCCGCCGTGCGACGACGCCCGAGACCGTCGACGCGGGCGTGGCGCGGTACTACCGCACGGTGGACCACGTCGGTGCCGACCGTACGGCCGTCGCCACGGCCGTCGCGCTGACGTCGACGGCCTGGGTCCTCTACGCCGCGCCGCTGTACCTGTGTGCGCTGGCCGTCGGCGTCGACATCGGTGTCGGCGTCGCGTTCGTGCTCGTCCCGGCCGGCGGTCTGGCGACCGTCGTCCCGCTGCCGGGCGGCCTCGGCGGCTACGAGGTCGGGATGACAGGCGGCATGGTCCTGCTGGCGGGCGTCGACCCCGCCGCGGCGGCCGCGGCCGTCCTCCTGTACCGGCTGGCCGGCTACTGGCTGCTGGTGCTGTTCGGCGGCGTCGCGGCGACGATGACCGCGACCGTGCCGCGGGGCCCGGCGGGCGAGCCCGTGGTCGAGGCCCTCGATGAGTAGTCGCAGGTCCTCCACCGCCGCGGAGCGTTCGAGCCCCAATCAGTCGTCGCCCGCGGCCGGCCGTCGCGCCCGTCCGCTCCGCGGTCCCTCGAGGTCGACGCCCGGCAACAGGTCGCGCAGGTAGCGGCCGGTGTGGGAGTCGTCGACCGCCGCAATCGCCTCGGGCGTGCCCGCGGCGACCACCTCGCCGCCCCCCTCGCCGCCCTCCGGCCCGAGGTCGACGATGTGGTCGGCGTTCTTCACCAGGTCGAGTTCGTGCTCGACGACGACGACCGTGTTACCGTCGTCGACCAGCCGGTGCAGTACGTCGATGAGCTTCCGCTCGTCCTCGCTGTGCAGGCCGGTCGTCGGCTCGTCCAGCAGATACAGCGCGTCCCCGGAGTCCTGCTTGCCGAGTTCCTCGGCCAGTTTCACGCGCTGGGCCTCCCCGCCGGACAGCGTCGTCGACGGCTGGCCCAGCCGCATGTAGCCCAGGCCGACGTCCTTCAGCAGTTTCAGGCGCCGCCGGATGCCCGAGTGGCCCTCGAAGAACTCGTGGGCCTCGTCGACCTCCATATCGAGGACGTCCGAGATGGTGGCGTCCTTGTAGGTCACTTCGAGCGTCTCGTCGTTGTAGCGGGCGCCGTCGCACTCCTCGCAGGGGACGTAGACGTCGCTGAGGAAGTTCATGTCGATCTTGACGGTCCCCTGGCCGCCGCAGGACTCACACCGGCCGCCCTTGACATTGAACGAGAAGCGGCCCTTCTCGTAGCCGCGCCGCTTGGCCAGTTTCGTCTCGGCGAACAGCTCCCGGATGTGGTCGAAGACGCCGGTGTAGGTCGCCGGGTTCGAGCGGGGCGTCCGGCCGATGGGCGACTGGTCGATGAGCCGGACCGTCTCGACGTCGTCGACACCCTCGATGTCGTCGTGCTCCCCGGGGTAGACGTCGGTGTCGTTCATCCGCCGCACCAGCCCCTTGTAGAGGATCTCGTGCAACAGCGTCGACTTCCCCGATCCCGAGACACCCGTAATCGCCGTAAAGCAGCCCAGCGGGAACTCGACGTCGACGTCCTTCAGGTTGTGCTGGCGGGCGCCCCGGACGGTGAGGTGGCCGTCGCCCTCCCGACGCCTTTCGGGCACCGGAATCGCCCGCCTGCCCGCGAGGTAGTCGCCCGTCACGGAGCCGTCGGCGGCCATCACGTCCTCGACGTCGCCGTTGACGACGACCTCGCCGCCGCGCTTGCCGGGACCGGGACCCATGTCGATGACGTTGTCGGCCCGCCACATCGTCTCCTCGTCGTGTTCGACCACGAGGAGGGTGTTGCCCAGGTCGCGCAGTCCCTCCAGGGTGTCCAGCAGCTTGTCGTTGTCCCGCTGGTGGAGGCCGATGGAGGGCTCGTCCAGCACGTACAGCACGCCGACCAGCCCGGAGCCGACCTGCGTGGCGAGGCGGATGCGCTGGCTCTCGCCGCCCGACAGCGTCGAGGCCTCCCGGTCCAGCGTCAGGTACTCCAGGCCGACCTCCTCCATGAAGCCGAGGCGGGCGCGTATCTCCTTCAGTATCTCCTCGGCGATGGTCCGCTCGCGGTCGTCGAGGTCGGCGTCCAGCCCCTCGAAGTGCTCGAGCGCGTCGCCGATGGACATCCGGTTGACCTCGGTGATGGCGGTGTCGGCGACCAGCACCGCCCGCGACTCGGGCTTGAGGCGCGTCCCGTCGCAGGCCGGACAGGTCGTCGTCGCCATGTAGTTCTCGATGTGGTCCCGCGTCCCTTCGGAGTCCGTCTCGACGTACCGCCGCTCGAGGTTCGGGATGACTCCCTCGAACCGCTTCTCCTTGCGCCGGGTACCGTTCTTGGTCTGCCGCTCGAAGACGACCTGTCCGTCGGTACCGTAGAGGAACGCCTCCTGTACGTCGGCGTCCAGTTCCTCGAAGGGCGTCTCGACGCTCACGCCGAAGTGTTCGGCCACCGAGTCGAGCCGCGTCCGATAGTACGACCGGTTGTAGCTCCAGGCCTCGAAGACGTCCTTGATGGGCTTCGAGCGGTCTCTGACGACGAGGTCCTCGTCGACCTCCTTGGTCTCGCCGATACCCTCACACTCCGGGCAGGCGCCGTGCGGGGAGTTGAACGAGAACGACCGGGTCTCGATCTCCGGCAGGTCGATGCCGCAGTGGGTGCAGGCCAGTTCCTCGGAGAACTCGACGACCCCGCGGTCGTCCTCGTCGCCAGCCAGGTCGCCCGTCGAGCGTGCCTCGGTGCCGACCTCGGCGTCCGCCGGCGGGTCGGGGAGGACGACCTTCAGCACGCCGTCGGCCTCCCCGAGGGCGGTCTCGACGGAGTCGGTGATGCGCGAGCGGTCCGACTCCCGCAGTTTCACCCGGTCGACGACCACGTCGATAGTGTGGTCGTAGTTCTCGTCGAGGTCCGGCGTCTCGGTCGCCAGGTCGAACTCCTCGCCGTCGACCTCGACGCGGGCGTAGCCCTCGCCGAGGAGTTCCTCGAAGAGGTCCTCGAAGGCGCCCTTCTGGTCGCGGACGACGGGCGCACACAGCTTCGCCCGCGTTCCTTCCGGTAGCTCCAGCAGCCGTCGAACCATCTGCTGGGCGCTCTGCTCGCCGACCTCGCGGCCGCACTCCGGGCAGTGGGGGGTGCCGACTCGCGCGTACAGCAGGCGGAGGTAGTCGTGGAGTTCGGTGACGGTACCGACCGTCGAGCGGGGGTTGTTGGCGGCGTTCTTCTGGTCGATGGAGATGGCGGGTGACAGTCCCTCGACGTTCTCGACCTGCGGTTTGTCCATCTGGCCGAGGAAGTTCCGCGCGTAGGCGCTGAGCGACTCGATGTAGCGGCGCTGACCCTCGGCGTAGACGGTCTCGAAGGCCAGCGAGGACTTGCCCGACCCCGAGAGGCCGGTGACGACGGTGAACTCCTCGCGGGGGATGGACACGTCGATGTCCTCGAGGTTGTGCTCGGAGGCACCACGGACGACGATGTCGTCGGTCATTGAATCCGGGAACGGACCGGCGGAGTGAAACCCTGTCGGTTGCGGCCGTCGTCCCCGGCGACGGGGTCAGCCGACGGGGTCGCCGGTCCGCCAGTAGTCGACGACGTCCCGCAGGACGGCCGTGGTCGTCTCGCCGGTCCGCCAGTCGTCGACCGCCGCCCGGAGGCCCGACGAGCCGACGGTCCCGTCGGATTCGGCGTAGTGGGCGGCGTCGTGGCCCTCGACGGTCAGCGTCCGTCCCGGCCCGAGGCCGAGTATCTCGTTTTCGCCGTTCCCGAAGGTGTCGGCCCCGAAGACGACCCCGCGGGCGTCGTAGCTCCCGGCCGGCAGCCCGTCCAGGGGGAGAGTCGCCTCGTAGGTCGTCTCGCCGGTCGGTTCGGCGGGGACCCGAACGGTCTGCTCGCCGGCGAGGACGACCTCGACGCGCTCGACGGTCCCGCCGGCCGTCCGGTTCAACTCGACGGTCGCCCCGATTGCGTCGCCGGTCTCGGCGGCGTCGGGGGTCTGGAGGTCGACCTCGTAGCCGGCGACGACCACCGCGGCGAGGGCCTCTATGTCGCCGTCGTAGACCACGACCGCGTAGGTCCCCGGGGCGACGCCGAGGTCGAACGTCGTCGTCGTGTCGCCGCCGCTCTTCCGCGAGGATCGGCGCACGTCGCCCGCCGAATCGTAGAGGTTGACGTCGTATCCTTCACCCGGCGGGCCGGTGGCCTCGACGGAGACCGTGCCGTTGCGCTCGCGCAGGGCCACCCGGTCGACGGCGTAGGTCTCTCCGCCGATGGATACCGACTGCGTCGGGATTTCGGTCGTCGCGCCGTCGACGGCGACGGCGTAGCCGCCCGCTGGAGCCGCTGCTGCCGTCGCTGCGAGGAGCGCGACCGCCGCGAGGGTGGCTGCTGTCCTGTACATCGGTGGGTGTCGATCCGGCGTCGACGTTGGCGGTCCTTCCGGGCGCGGGTATAAACTGCTTTCGAGGGGCGGACGGGGCGACCGACTGCCGGCTCTCGGCGGTTCTAGCGCGCCTCCTCCCGGGGCGCGTACCGGCCCTCGCGGTCGTAGACGATGTCGTCACGCTCGTAGTGGGTGTCGTACTCGACGGCGTAGACGATCGCGGTCGCCGTCGGGGGTACCTTGCCGGCGACGTTGAACCGCTCCGGGTAGTTCGAGCCGTTCGTCTCGATGGCGCCGGTGCCGTTGACGACGAGCGTGTAGGTGCCGACGACGCGCTCGTCGCCGGCCGAACTCTGGACGTTCCCGTATCCGATCTCGACGGGACCCTCGATAGTTCCCGGAATCTCGAGCGCGTCGCAGTTCGTCCCGTCGAAGGTGTGGTTACGGAGGTCGACGACCGCACGGGCGGTCGTCCGTGCGCACTGCTCGGAGGCGGTCGCGGGATCGCCCTGCGAGACGACGATGTCGGACCCCGACTGGTGGATGTACAGCTCCCAGTCCGTCGTTCCGTCGGAGACGTATACGTGGAAGGCTGCAGTGTCGGCGCCCTCGTAGAGGTCGTCCCGCGTCACGCTCAACTCGAACGCCGAGACGTTGTGCGCGTCGTCGGCGACGGTCCAGTCAGTCGCGTCGGCGTCGTCGTCCGGCGCGAACGAGCCGTCGGCGTCCTGCCGGAGCCGCCAGCCGTCGTGGGTGGTCCAGTCGGCCTCGAAGACGGCCCCCCGTTCTGCCGCCGCGTCGGCCTGCGAGTCGACCCACGTCCGGAGGCTCTCGTCGAAGGTCGCCGTCGCGTGGACCGCCTTCCGGGTCGCGTTGTCGTTCGTCCGGTCGTAGGCGCCCTCGATGGCGGCTTCCATCCCCGAGGTGTAGGCGGTGGATCGTTCGGAGTCGGTCACTTCTCTGGTGGCGAAGTTCTCGGTGAAGATGGCCGCGTTGAGAACGAGCGCGAGTGCGACGAACGCCAGTCCCAGCAGCAGTCCGATGATGACGAGCAGCTGTCCGCGGTCGGCGCCGTCGTTCGTCGGCAACATTCGGGTGTGGGGGTAGTTCGCCCCCGGACACATGAAACTACGTGCGGTTACCACCCCGGACTGTCGGTTCTCGGTGCCGGCCGGCGATCCGTGGCCGCCTCAGACTGACTCGGGGAGCCACCCGCCGTCGATTTCGACGTTCTCGCCGCTGACGTATGCGGAGTCCTCGTCGACGAAGAACAGCAGTGCCTGCAGGAGGTCGGACGGCTCGGCCCACCGGCCACGCGGCGCCTCCTCGGGGAACTCGTCGCTCGTCTCGACGACGTACGGCGAGACGGCGTTGACCGTCACGCCGTCGTCCTGCGTCTCGGCGGCGAGCATCCGGGTGAACATGACGACGCCCGTCTTGGCGACGAAGTACGGGAAGTTCTTCGCGGAGACGTAGGCCCGTCCAGCCGAGGCGTAGCCGACGTTGACGATGCGGCCCCACCCGGCCTCGCGCATCGGTCCCAGCGCGCGCTTCGAGCACAGCATCGTCGTCGTCAGGTTCGTCTCGATGACGCGGTGCCAGGTTTCGAGGTCGATATCGCTCCAGTACTCCGGCGCGAAGTCGCCGACGTTGTTGACGAGGACGTCGACGGACCCCAGTTCGGCCTCGATTTCCTCGAAGCACGCCTCGACGGCCCCGGGGTCGGTCAGGTCCGCGCCGACGGTGACGGCGTCGACGCCCCGCTCGCGGGCCGTCTCGGCGGTCGCCTCGGCGGCCGCGTCGCTGGTATTGTAGTGGACGGCCACGTCGGCGCCGGCGTCGGCCAGCCCCAGCAGGAACGCCCGCCCGATGCCGCCCGCGCTCCCGGTCACGAGCGCGACCCGGCCCTCACAGTCCGGCTCGATCATACGCCGACTCCGGACGGGCGGGCCTTACCAGTTGGCCTCGCCATCGGCGGCGCGGGCCCGCCACTCGGCCTGCTGGCGGCGCTCGGCGGCGTGCCGTCGCCCGTCGGTCACGGCGTCGCGGGCCGCCGCCTCGAACGTCCGCGCGTCGGCGTAGAGGTCCGCCTCGAAGGCCTCCAGCAGTTCGTAGGTCCACCGGCCGGGCCCCTCCTCGCGGGGGACGACGCCCCGCGGCAACAGGTCGTCCCGGAGCCGGTCGGCGAGGCCGTCGTGGCCGCTCTCCCGGAACAGTTCCTCCGCCGCAGCCAGGTGGTCCATCGCGTGACCCGTCTCGTGGTGGAAGGCAACGAGTTGCCCGTGGGCCCGGTGGAGCCACTCGATGCCGAGTTCGACCCGGTGGATGGCTGACAGTTCCGTCTCCGTGAGGCTCGATTCATCCATGTGTTATGGTAACATTTACCGATACTTAGCCTCTCCGGCAGCCGAAACGGATAGGCGTCGCGGTGCCGTAGGCGGGGCAATGCGACGACGGGACCTCCTCCGTGCCGGTGGTGCGACGGTGCTGGCGCTCTCGGCCGGGCGAGCGGGCGCACAGACGGCGACCGACGCCGACGACTCGTTCGAACCGCTCGGTCGACTCACCCTGCCCGGCGCGAAGGAACTCGTCGCCGACGGCGACATCTCCTACGTGGCGACGACCGACGGCTTCGCGGTGGTCGACACCGCCGACCCGGCCGACCCGACGCTCCTGGCCGAGCGCCGTGACCTCCTGGCGGAGCATCCCGACGGGCCGCTGGTCGACGTCTTCGACGGCAAACTCGGCGGCGACTACTACGCGCTCGGCGCCCCCGGTGAACCGCTGGATGGCGTCCCCTACGCCGCCGTCGTCTTCGACGTCAGCGACCCGGCCGACCCCCAGCGGGTCCTCGCCCACGAGACCGACTTCTTCCACCACAACCTCGACACCGACGGCGAGACGCTGTACCTCTGCGGCAACGACGGCGACCGGAACCCGCTGGTCTGCGTTGACGTCGAGAGCGGCGAGGAACTGAGCCGGTGGTCCGTCCTCGACGCCGACGAGCGGTGGGCGGAGGTACACCCGAGCCTCCGGCAGATTCACGACGTCACCGTCGCCGACGGCGTCGCCTACTGCTCCTACTGGGAGGCGGGGACGTGGCTCGTCGACGTCTCCGACCCGTCGAACCCGACGCCGCTGGTCCAGCTCCGGGGACGCGACATCGAGACGCTGGCCGACATCGACTCGCAGTCGGAACGGCGGGCGGCGCTATACTCCTTGCCCGGCAACGACCACTTCGCCGTCCCGCGGGGGGGCGCCGACGGCCCGCTTCTCGCACTCAACGAGGAGGCGTGGGCGACCGAGGCCGACGCCACCTCAGCGGCCCTCGGCGGCGTCGAACTGTGGGACCGGGAGGCCGAAGAACGGCTCTCGCGCATCGAGGCGCCGCCCACCCCCGACCCGACGTTCGGCGGCGTCTGGACCACCTCCCACAACTTCGACTACGTCGGCGACCGCCTCTACACGGCCTGGTACCGCGGCGGCGTGAAGGTACACGACGTCTCCGACCCCCGCAAGCCGCGCGAGTTGGCCCACTGGCGGGACACGCCGACGACGGACTTCTGGACGGCCCAGGGCGCGGGCGACCACGTCGTCGCCAGTAGCTGGCGGGACTTCTCGACGGGGGACCCCGAGGAGGGCGCGGCCATCTACACGTT
Source organism: Natronomonas marina (assembly GCF_024298905.1). NCBI lineage: Archaea > Methanobacteriati > Methanobacteriota > Halobacteria > Halobacteriales > Natronomonadaceae > Natronomonas > Natronomonas marina. The sequence goes on along the minus strand of NZ_CP101154.1, from coordinate 3,356,859 downwards.
CCCGACGGTGGCATCGTCGACGCCGACGCCGTCCGCGACCGATCCACCCGCGACCGACGGGGGGACCGACACCACCGACGGGTCGGGCGCCGGGTTCGGCGCGCTGGCGGCCGGCGCGGGCCTCGGAGCGGCGGCGCTGTGGCGACGCTTGCAGGACTGATTCCCGGAGCGTCGAGCGTGCCCGGCGGGGACCGAACGCCGGTGTCCGTTCCTCACTCCGGCTGGTAGGGGTTGGTGGGTGTGTCGAGACGGTAGACGTCCTCGGCGGCGTCGAAATCGTCGTCCAGCGAGTAGAGGTACCCGAGCCCCTCCGCCTGCATGTACGCGACGATACAGGCGTCGACGAACGAGAACCGTTCGTACCGCCGGAACAGCGCCTTGGCCGTGGCGAACGCGTCGCTCGTCAGGCCGTCGACGTGGAACCGGGCGTTCTCCTCCACCCGGTCGAGGAAGTCGGCCGTGGCCTCGTGGCCCGCGTGTGTCGTCAGGCCGTTCAGCGTCTCCGCGAGTACGTAATCGAGAACGACCGCTTCCGGGAGCGCCGCGGTGTCGATGCCCCGGAGGATGGGGAGGGCCCGGTCGTGGGCGCCGTCGCGGCGGTACGCCGCCGCGAAGAGCACCGTCGTATCGACGACCGCTCGCGGCATCTACTCGACGCCCCACCCATCGTGTTCGTCCTCGACCGCCGTCGTCCGGTCCCCGTCGTAGCCGCCGAACTCGTCGAACGTGCCGCTGCGCTGCTGGAGGACCCGCACGCGGATCGTCCCGTCGTCCTCGACGTGCCAGCGGAGTCGGTCGCCGTCGTCGATGTCGAGTTCCCGACGGATGTGTGCCGGGATGTTCGCCTGGTTCCCCGACACCTTGCTCTCGGCGTCGACGCCCTCGCTGCTCATGGACGGGCGTAGGAACTGGCGCCACATAAACCGTAGTGTGCGGCAACACTACTCGTGTCGACGGAACGAAAGAGCCGTCACTGGAGCGCGTTCTCGATGGAGACGGCCACCTCGCGGGCGCGCTCGGCGAGCGGTTCGGTCACCAGTCCCTCGTCGACGGCGGCGTCGAGTTCGTCGTCGTCGACCCGCCGAATCTCGCCGTCGGGCAGTTTCACCACGTCGACGTGCAGGTCGACGTACTTCACGCGGTCGGGGAACACCTCCACGGGCGTACAGACGTTGACGTAGGTGCCGCGCCGCTGGCCCTCCTCGCCCTCGTAGACCGTCGCGTACCACCACCGGCCCTCGACGAACGTCGTCCGTGCGACGTCGCCCTCGCGCCGCTCGATGTCGAGGGCGTCGTAGGTGCCGCCCGCCGACATCTCCCGCTCGACGGTGACGGAGCCGTCCTCGTCGTCCCGCTCCACCACCTCGCCGCGCCCGAGCGTGATGGTCCGGCCGCTCGGCTTGCCGTGAGCGATGGCGACGGACCCGCCCTCTCGGGGTCCGAACTGCCCGGCGACGGCCCCGAAGGGGAACCCGTCGTCGGTCCACTCGGCGTCGCCGTCGGTGGGTCCGCGGACCGCCTCGGCGAAGTCGACGGCGGTGCTGGCGCCGTCGGCGCCCGCCTTGACCCGGTGGTGACCGGGCATCGTGGTCGTGACCCGCTCGCGGACGGCGTCGAGTTCGAAGCGGGACTCGCGGCCGAACCAGACCCAGGCGCCGGCCTGCGGTGCGACGACCCGCCCCGGCTCCTCGCCGTCGGCGTTGGCGACCGCGGCCATCAGTTCCTCGGCGCGGTCGCCGGCCCGTTCCAGCGCCGCCGCCATCGCGTCGAGGGAGGCGTCGTCGGCTGCCCGCGCCCACCGCGGCGCCCACCCCTCCGGCGGGTCGACGGGCAGGAGATCGGCCATCCGGGCCGTCTCCCCGCCCGCGCGGCCGTCGCCGCGGCGGAGTTCGACCAGGCCGCCCGGCACCCGGAGGTCCGTCGCCAGCGACGGCCGGGCGTCGCTCCACGGCGGTTCCGGCGAGGCGACCTGGACGCGGTAGTCGTCGCCCTCCTCGACGTAGCCCTCGACGCGGTCGTAGGGGAGAAATCCCTCGACGGAGCGGTCGTCGACGCGCCCCAGGTCGACCAGCGCGCCGGAACCGAGCGTCTCGGTGACGGTGCCGTAGAACACCGCCCCGCGCGGTGCGGGGTTCGGCCAGGCGAAGGCGTCCCGGCCGACCGCCCGGAGGCGCTCCCGGAGGGTTCCGACGGCCTCGGGGTCGCCCGCGACGCCGACGCCCTGCCGGTCGTCGGTCGTCCGAACGGTCGCGTCCGCCGGCGCGACCTCGAAGGCGCGGTCGAACCGCTCGCGGATGGGCGGCGACGCCTGGACCACCTCGTGGTCGGCGCCGAGCAACTCCGTCAGGGCCGTGGTGTAGATGCCCCGGACGCGGACGTTCATCGGCGCTCCCCCGGCCAGCGGCCGGTCGCGCGCGGTCGCGGACGGGTCATAGGTGCTGGCGGTCGGCGGCGAAGCGGACGCGGTCCCCGACGGTCGGTCCCAGCGTCAACTCGACGATGTCCCCGTCGAGGACGCGGCCGTCCTCGACGTAGGCGCCCCAGCCGTCGAACTTGACGTACCCGCGGAGGTCGGCGCCGTGGGTGTAGAGGTCGACGTACTCCAGGTCGTGTTCGGGGAACTCGGCGGCCGAGTGGGCCTTCTCCATGTCGGAGTAGACGGTCTCGCGGCCCTCGAAGAACGCCTCCAGTTCGGCGGCGGCCTCGGCGGTCGCCTCGACGACGGCCGCCGAAATCTCGCGTATTTCGGGCGTCGAGAGGCCGAACTCACGGAGGGCCCGCTGTGTTCGCTGGTCGAAGTGCATACCCGCCGTTGGAGGCGAGGGACCGAAAGCGTCCCGACTTCCGGGCGTCGCGTCGGTTCCGGCCGGCGCCCCTGTCACAACTGTTAGGGCGTTGCCGCGTCTGGTGACGGTATGGAAGACCCGGTCGAGGCCCGCGCGAACGAGTCCGAGGACCTCTACGACGTCGCCTCGTGGGAGCCCCGGACGGCGCTGGACAGGCTGGCGGTGAACATCCATCGCGGCGGAGTTCGGCTCCTGCGGTGGACCGTCTACGTCCTCGGGGCCGTCATCTTCCTCGCGTTCCTCGTGGGCGGCGCCGGCGCCATCATCATCGACAACCCGTTCGTCCTCGGGTTGGTCGTGCTGTCGGTGGTCCCGGCGGGCCTGCTGGCGCTGTACGTCTACCGGACCGACATCACGACCGACGAACCGGCGACGCTGATGGCGGCGACGTTCGTGCTCTCGATACTGTTCGCCGGCTTCGCCGCCGTCGTCAACACGAGGCTCAGCGGCCTCCAGGGTGCAGGCCTCCTCGGCGTCGTCCTCTACTACTACCTCGTCGTCGGCCCCGGCGAGGAGTTCGTGAAGATGCTCGCCGTCCGGCTGTACGCCTACCGCGACGACCGCTTCGACTCGGTCATCGACGGCGCGGTCTACGGCGCCGTCGCCGGACTCGGCTTTGCGACAATCGAGAACGTCCTCTACATCACCCAGAACCTCCAGGGATCCGGCGCGGTCATCACCACGATGGCCGTGGACTTCCTCGCGCAGTTCTCCGAGGCCGTCGAGGCCGGCGGTCAGATCACCGCCGTCCGCAGCCTCGCGGGACCGGGCCACGTCATCTACTCCGCCTTCGCGGGCTACTACCTCGGGCTGGCGAAGTTCAACCGCGACAACGCGGTTCCAATCATCATCAAGGGGCTCATCATCGCCGCCTTCATCCACGCCACCTACAACACCCTGGTCGGCATCGTCCCGGGGCTGGTCAGTCTCGTCGTCCCCGGCGTCCCGACGCTCGTGCTGTTCTTCGGGTTCGTCGTCGTCTACGCCGGCCTGTTCCTCTACATCCTCTACCGGAAGCTGCAGCGCTACCGCCGGACCTACAAGCGGGTCCACGACGACGTCGAGAATCCCGAGGAGATGGCCCCCGACCGGACCGAGTTCGACGCCGACTGATACTGCCGGCTGTAATTACGTGACGGCCGTTTCGTGACGTTCGACAGTAGCCGTTCTGTTGGGGTCTCGCCACCACTGGTTTAGATAGTTACAGCCGGCAGTATGTCCCTCAGCGGTAGCCCTCGGTGAGGCTCTCGACGTACTTTGCGACCACGTCGACCTCCAGGTGGACCGGGTCGCCGACCGACTTCTCCGACAGCGTCGTCAACTCGTAGGTCGCGGGGATGATGGCGACGGTGAACTCGCCCTCGTCGAGGTCTGCGACGGTCAGCGAGATGCCGTCGACGCCGACCGAACCCTTCTCGACGACGTAGCGGGCGAGGTCGTCGGGCAGCGAGAAGCCGAACACCCAGTCGTCGCCGAGGCGCTCGATTCCGGTCACCTCGGCGACGCCGTCGACGTGGCCCTGTACGAAGTGGCCGTCGAAGCGGCCGTCGGCGGGCAGCGCACGCTCGAGGTTGACCGCGTCGCCGGCCGTCACGCCGTCGAGGTAGGTACGTTCCAGCGTCTCCTCCGAGCAGAACAGCTCGAAGGTGCCGCCCCCGTCGCCGGTCTCGACCGCCTCGACGGTCAGGCAGGCGCCGCTGACCGAGATGCTCTGTCCGTGTTCGAGGTCGGGAGCGAACGACGCGGCGACCCCGATGCGGCGCCCCTCGGGTCCGTCCTCGACGAACGTGACCTCGCCGGTCTCCTCGACGATGCCGGTGAACATACCGCGTCTACGGCCGGGGGGGTCGAAAGGGTGTCGTGACGCGAGTCGCGAGTCGCCGAGGGGAGCGAGGCGACTCGATGGACGAGCGGAGAGGTATCGAGCCGCGAGTCGCCGAGGGGAGTGAGGGGACTCGGATGGACGAGCGGCGACGAGTGGAGCCGCGAGTCGCCGGGCGGACAGTACCCGCGCGAAGACGGGGACGAGCGAACGGCGGGCTTTTGGGCTCCGACGACGATGTCCGGGTATGAACGTCCTCGACACGCTGGCGCTGTTCGGCGCGGCGGCGCTGGCCGCGCCCATCGGTCTGCTGGGCGTCGAGTTCCTCGTCGGCGGGCGGACGCTGGCTGGCGTGGGCTTTCTGGCCGTCGCCGCCGGCCTGCTCGTCGGCATGGTCTACCGGCCGGACCCGGTGGACATCGTCGGCGGAAAGGCGCTGGGCTGGCTCCAGTCGGGCGCCGACGACGACCCGGAGGGCGAGTGAGCGGTGGCGCTCGGCATCGTCCGGTCGCTGCAACTGCTCGGGACGCTCGTCGTCGCCGCGCCGGTCGGACTCGTCGGCCTGTTCAACGCCCTGGAGGGGCGCTTTCTGCTGGGAGCCTTCTTCCTCGCGACGGCGCTCGGACTCGTCGGCGTCAGCGAGTACGTCTACACGCGGCTGACCGACCGGACGATAGGGCGGCTACGGCGGCTGCGGACCCTGCGGTAGCCGGGTCGCGTGGAACATTCCGTAGGAGCGCGGGCGCGTGACGCTGCCGGGACGCGTCGCGGCGGCCCGCCTCAGTCCGCGGTGGTCAGTTCGGCGCCGGTCGTCTGGGCCTGTTCGAGCACCTGCTCCAGCGGGACGTCGACCGGTTCGTTGTGCAGGAGCACGTCGATGGGAAGCGTCGGCGCGCCGCCGACGAGGTTCTCCAGCATGACGAGCCGTTCGCGGGCCCGCGACATCCCGACGTAGAAGACCCGGCGCTCGTTGTCCGTCAGCGTCGGGACGGGGTCGGAGTGCTTCGTGAACTCGGTGACGCCCTCGACGGCCTCGGGGTCCTCGACGGAGGCGGCCATCTGCTCGACGACCTTCTCGGTGAGGTCGGTGGCGACGAAGACGTGGTCGGCCTCCCGGCCCTTCGCGGAGTGGATGGTGCCGAGGCGGAGCCGGGAGGGGTCCATCCCCCGGTAGTCGCCCGCGAAGTACGCCTCGACGGAACGCTCCTGGAAGTTCGACACCTTCGTGAGCATGTCGCCGGCCGAGGCCGGGCCGGGCGCGAAGGGGGCGTGCTCGTCGACGAACGCCGCGGGCAGTTCCATCTCGGTGAGGTCCTCGACGCCGGCGGCCTCCTGGCGCTCGTCCAGCGCCTCGAAGTAGTCGTCCCGTTCGCCGGTGCCGAAGGCGCTGTCGGCGAGCATCTCGCCGAGGCGCTGGGCCTGCAGGCCGTCGATGGGGTCGCCCTCGTCGACGGCCTCGATGGCGTCGACGTAGCCCTGCAAGCGGTCGGTCCACATCCGCTGGTCGGTCAGCGACTTGAACGGGATGCCCTCGTCGATGAACTCGTCCATGAACTGGAACATCTGGTAGCGGGCGCGGAACAGACACATCACGCTGCCCTCCCCGTCCTCCTCGAGGGTACCGCGGACGTTCCGCACGAGGTCCAGCATCGAGGGGTTGCGGACGGCTTCGACGGAACCGCCCTGCTTGCGGGGCTTGAGGTCCTTGTCCTGGCGCTTCTCGATGTGGTCGATCTGGGTGTTGACGACGTTGAGGATCTTCGACGGTAGCCGGTAGGAGTTCGGCAGCACGACATCGTCGTCGACCTCCTCGTCGAGAAGGAGGTTCGGGTCGGCGCCCTGCCAGGCGTAGACGACCTGGTCGTCGTCGCCCGCGATGAGGACGGTGTCGACGTGGGGTTTCCACTCGTCGTAGACGCCGTACTGCAGCGTCGTGATGTCCTGGAACTCGTCGATGACGAGGTGGTCGACGTTGGGGACCAGCGAGCGCTGCTTGACCCGCTCGAGCATGTCGGCGAAGCCGACGACGCCGTTCTCGCCCTTGTAGGAGCGCCACGCGCGGATGGCCTCGGGGATGTCGACCCGGTCGTCCGAGGAGGGCCACGTCGGCGTGTACTTGTTGCCCGTCTGGGCCTCGTCGTCGATTTCTGGGGGGAGGCGTACCTCCTCGTCGTCCCACTGGAAGGGAACGTCGTACCAGTCGGCGACGTCGCGTTCGGTCCGCTGGAGCCACTGCGAGGTGGCGATGATCTTGTTACCGAGCGTCGTCGACCGCGCCGAGCGCCGCCGGGCGGACTTGTACTCGTCCTCGAACTCGATGCCGTACTCCTCGCAGAATGCCTCCTTGTCGTCCTCGCCGACGACGTCGCCCCGCGAGAGGTTCAGCAGTTCGTAGGCCTTCGCGTGCATCGTACAGACGTTGCCACGGAGCGACTTCGGACTGCGGTCGAGTCGTTCCGAGAGGCGTTCGCGGACCTCGGTGGCGGCCGCCCGGGTGTAGGAGACGACCAGGATGTCGTCGACGTCGACCCCCTCGTCGAGCATCTCGTCGACCCGGTCGAGCAGCGCGGTCGTCTTCCCGCTGCCCGGGCCGCCGAACAGTCGTGTCACATGGGTGGAATGGGTCATTACTCGTCTAACGCCACGCGGCCGTATAAAACGAGTGCTTGCGACCGACGGCGCCAGCGACCCACAGCGGCCGCTTTCGGGTGTCGCACGCCGAAAACGCGGGTCGGGTCAGTTGGGCTGCCAGCCGCAGACCGTACACGACGACGCCTCGAGCCCGTGGAGCCCGCCGCAGTCCGGGCACCGTTTCTTGTTGTAGTCGCGCTCCCAGGAGAGAGACTCGGTTTCGTGCCCTCGCTCGTCGAGGAACTCGTCGAAGATGTCGTCGTTTGCGGTCGCCATACAGGCCCCCGTTGGCGTACCACGGGCATAAACTCTGTGGTAGCTGTTCGCACGGTAGGTGGTGTCGTGGGGTGCGGGGGCGGTGTTCAAATAAGCGTGCGAACGTACCGCCGTAGATTCTGCCAGATTTCGTTGATGTCCACTGAGTGCTGCTGCATACAGGGCGCGTATCTTGCAGAGTGATGCGCCCTGAACCACCTGGGAAGTAGATATGCTTATTGACCGACGGGAATCCTATCAGTTCCAAGTGATGTTCTGAGTGGCGTGCAAGATACAGGGCGCGAGTCTTGCACGGGTTGAAGCTCGATGTTGAAGGCCAGTGATCGGTCGGTACAGTTGATGTATGAGTGAACCATACAGCCCAGTGGCCAGTCAATCATAGGGATTGTTGCAATTCCCTGCTTCCCGAGTCGTTCTTTTCCCTCAGGGATGATCGAAACAGTGTTAGCCTGAGTCCCCGTCCAGTTCGCGTTGCCGATAGTCCAGACAGAACAGGCCTGCTCTGGCCTGAATGGCGACGAGTTTCCAGATCGGGAGCGTCTCGTAATCGAGTTCGCCCCGAAGTTCTCCAATCCACTTGTGAAATACGTTTTCAAGTGCCTCTTTTGCGTCGAGCAGCCGGTTGCGTGCCTCATCCTCGGCACCCATTACCGCATGATCGATGGCACGGAGCAACATACCGACGTACGGAAGCAACTGGTAGTCCCTGACGTACCGAGCGTCCACCGCCTGAGCGGCCGTCGCCGGTTTGTCGGTCTCCGGAGACGCCGCCGCCCACTCGACTTTGTCGTCGTACTGGTCCTCGAAAAAGAAGGCCGTTCCCGTCGCTTCCTGGGCCATCGGCGTGTCGGGTAGAAACTTCTCGACCGCCATCGCCGCGGCCTGCCATTCCCGGAGCAGTTGACGTCGCCGTTCGGTCCCCTCGCGGATGACCGCCTCGCGGCTCAGATCCAGTTCGGTTTCGTCGCTAATCCGTGGCTCGTAGAAGTACGGCAGTTCGACGATTATCTCGACGACGTCCTCGTTGAACTGGTGGGCGTGGTCGTATGCATTCCCTCCGAGCAGCACCTCCTCCGGATCGGTGTGTTCGTCGCCGACTGCGTCCTTGTACTGGTCCTCGAACGTTTGCAAGCAGTAAAACGGCTCCTCGAACGCCTTCGAATCATACACCTCAGGTTCGCCGAGATCTAGTGGGATACCGTACTCATCGGGGAGGTCCCGTAACGGTTCCCACAGTGGCTCAAGCGGTTCGGTGAACAAGTAGTAACAGCCTCCGAAGCCGGTGTTGTGAAAGCTGTAGATCAGGTCGGGATGATGGGTTTCGATCAAGTCGGCTAACCCCTGCGTCGCCGGGATTGGGTCGTCGAAGACGTATTGTTCGTGCTCGACGGGGAAGGTCGCTTCGACCTGCCTGTGGGGTGGTGGTCGGTAGAAGTTCGTCGCGTAGTTGGCGAGCGTGAACGGTCCATCGAACCACCCCTCGTTCTTTTGTACACCGTCGGGATCAGCGACCGGCAGACAAACGAACTCGTAGTCCAAAGACGCCCGCAGTTCATCGTTGTCAGCGAGTTCGTGCAGCAAGAAGTCGATCGTCATCGAGCCGATCGGTTCGTTGGGGTGTGGCGCGCCGAACAGCAGCGCGGTCCGTGACCCATCGCCGACGGTTACCGCCCATAGCGGGTTTCCACCAGAGGAATCTCCAAGATCTTGGTAGGTGACGTGGTCGTGCTTGTCTGCAAGCGCCCGGTTGCGCTCACGGTGCTCTCTGACTGTAAAGAATGAGTCGTACCGAGGGATCGCATCGTCGAGCTCTGCGAACGAGCGCGGAGGGCCAGAGACGGGCATATTCGGCACTTCGGTCGCCGTGATTAAAAAATAACTATCCCCCCGGTCTGACAGTCAATTCACCACAGAACAGTCGAAACAAACAGAGTCAGTCTGCTGAACTCAGCCTCTGTATCTTGCACGGGTATCTTACCACCTGACGGATATATCGATATGTCTCGCGTTGGATTCCCCGCCTATATTCAGCAGCCGGACCCTGACAGATCTTAGGTAGCTACCGGGTCGGTCTGATATAATATTCCACTCATCTGAACACTACCGGACGCGGGTTACCGGCGGCTTTTGGTCGCCGGCGCCGTACGGCGAGGTATGACCGACCCCGAGGAGTTGTCGCTGGTACACGAGAGCCGCCCGGGCACCGTCTCGACGGACGCGCCCGCGGTCGTGTTGATCCACGGCCGCGGCACCAACGAGCGGGACCTCCTGCCGCTCGGCGCACAGTTGCCCGAGGAACTGCACGTCCTCAGCGTCCGCGCTCCCCAGGCGATGGGCGGGCCGAACAGTTACACCTGGTACGACCTGGACCTCTCGGCGGGCGGTCTCCACGAGAGCCAGCCGGACCCCGAGGGGTTCCGCCGGAGCCTCGAGTTGGTCCACGAGTTCGTCGACGGCGCCGTCGACGCCTACGACCTCGACCCCGACCGGGTGGGTTTGCTCGGCTTCAGCCAGGGGGCCATCACGAGCCTCTCGGCGCTCGTCGAGCGGCCCGACGCCTACCGGTGGGTGGTGGCGCTGAACGGCTACCTCGCCGCCGAACACGAGGACGCGGTCGACCACGCCGCCGGCAAGCCGGTGTTCGTCGGGTGCGGGACGATGGATCAGGTCATCCCGCCCGAGCGGGCCGAACGCGCCGCCGACCTGCTCGCCGAGGGGGGCGCCGAGGTCCGGTTCGAGCGCTACGGCGTCGGCCACGGCACGACACCCGAGGAGGTCACCGACGTCGTCGAGTGGCTCGAGGGCCGAATCTGACCGGGGCCTTCCGCCCGTTCAAATCCCGTCCATCACGCCGACGGAGACCCCGTGGTCGGTGTCCGCCTCGTGGCGCTCCGCCCGCGATTGGGCCGCGACGCGCGAAGGGTGAAAGCCGATCCGTCCGCACTCGGTGCAGCTTATCTCGTACATGCGACCGAGGGGTAGCAGTGTATATCATTAATTATAATCGTAATAACGCCCCGGCGCCGGCCGTCACCGCCGCCGCCCCCGACGTAAGCGGTGACTACTCGGGCCCGGTGTCTGCCCGCTTCGGACGACGCCGATCCACAACCCATTTGTTTAGGCTAACCTAGACCCGGGCATGGAGCTGTCCCGTCGGGACGCGCTCGGCGCGCTCGCGGCCATCGGTGTGGGGACGGGAACGGCCGCCTATGCCGTCCACGAGTCGCGCGAGTCGCCGGACGCCTCCGGTGGCCCCGCGCCGGACGTCGAGACGCTGGTCGCGGTCGCGGAGGTGGTGTACCCCAGCGAGGTGTCGGGCATCGAGGCGTTCGTCGGGGCCTACGCCGAGCGCCGCGCGGCGGCCGACGACGATCACGCCCGCGGGGTTCGCGCGGCCACCGAGGAGGTCGACGCCCACGCCAGCGAGTGGTACGACGCGCCGTTCGCCGACCTTCCGCCGGCCGACCGCGACTCGCTGCTGCGGGAGATGGGACTGGAGACCGCCGAGGAGGACCCGGAGGGGTCGACCGCCGAGCGGGTTCGCTACTATCTCGTCAACGACCTGCTGCTCGCGCTGTACGCCTCCCCGACCGGGGGCGAGTTGGTCGGCATCGAGAACCCCCAGGGCCACCCCGGGGGCACCGAGAGCTACCGGAGGGGACCGTGAGCGCCGACGTCTGCGTGATCGGCGCCGGGCCGGCCGGCGGCATCGTCGCCGCCGAACTCGCCGCCGACCACGACGTCGTGGTGCTCGAGGCCGGCCTCCGGTTCCCGGAGGACGACCGCGTGCGCCGGATGGAGCGGTCGATTCGACCGGCCTACGGACCACAGGATGTCTGGAACATGGGCGGTCCCCGCGACGCCTACACCACCGGGGGCCGCTTCTACCCGCTCAACGCCACCCGTGTGAAGGGCGTCGGCGGGTCGTCGCTGCACTGGCAGGGGATGGTGATGCGCCTCCACGAGGACGATTTCAATTCCGAGTCCCGCCACGGCGTCGGGCGGGACTGGCCCATCGACTACGAGGACCTGCGGCCCTACTACGCCCGCGCGGAGTCGGAACTGGGCGTGGCGGGCGCCTCGGACAACCCCTTCGCGCCGCCCCGCGAGCAGCCGCACCCGATGCCCGCGTTCCCGCCGTCGTACAGCGACTCGCTGTTCGCGGAGGCCTGCGAGGAACTCGAAATCACGACCCACTCGGTGCCGAACGCGCGCAACTCCGAACCGTACGACGGCGACGGCGCCTGCGTCGGCTACGGTAGCTGCCAGCCCGTCTGTCCGTCGGGCGCGAAGTACACCGCCGAACGCCACGTCGACCGCGCGGAGCGGGCGGGCGCCCGCGTCGTCGCCGAGGCCCCGGTCCAGCGGCTCGAACACGACGCCGCCGGCGAGCGCGTCACGGCCGCCGTCTACCGGAAGGACGGCGAGGAGCGCCGACAGGAGGCGCGGGCGTTCGTCGTCGCCTGTGGTGGCGTCGAGACGCCGCGACTCCTCCTGCTGTCCCGGAGCGAGGAGCACCCGGACGGTCTCGCCAACTCCAGCGGCGCCGTCGGCCGGTACTTCATGGACCACTGCTTCGCCGGGATGGGTGGCCGGTACGACGGCCCGACCCGCCAGAAGCACGTCGGCTTCAACACCACCGAGTCCCACCAGTTCTACGACGTGAGCGAGGCGGGCGGCCGGTTCAAACTGGAGTTCCTCAACTACGCCGGTCCGTCGCCGGTCGAGCAGGCGCTGACCGCAGAGGAGTGGGGCGACGACCTGCTGGCGCAACTCCGGGACGCCTACGGTACCTATCTCGGGCTGGGCGCGCTGGCCGAACAGCTCCCCCGCCCGGAGAACCGGGTCACGCTGGACCCCGAACGGACCGACGACCACGGCCGGCCCGTCCCCCGCATCGAGTGGCACGTCGACGACCACACCCGCCGGACGCTCGAACGCGCAAACGAGGTCCAGCGGTCCATCCTCGAGGAACTGGGCGTCGACCCCGAGTACGTCGTCGGTCCCGACAACACCGGTCCCGCCGCCCACCACATGGGCACCACCCGGATGGGCACGGACCCGACGGCCAGCGTCGTCGACCCCCGGCTCCGAACCCACGACCTCTCGAACTGCTGGATCGCCTCCTCGAGCGTCTTCGTCACCGGGGGCGCGATGAACCCGACGCTGACCATCGCCGCCCTGGCGCTTTTGGCCGCCGACCACCTCGACGAGGCGCTCTCGCAGTCGATTTAGGCAAACCTAAAAGTTCAAGTGCCGCCGTCGGATAGCTCTCCCCAATGAGTTCCCTCGAGACGGACGCGACGGACGAAAACGGGGCGGCCGCCGGAGACGAGCGCGACGACGAGTACACCTTCGACGACCTCAGCGTCGTGATGGGCACCTACAACGAGGAGGCGGCCATCGGGACGGTGCTCGAGGACATCGACGGGGTGACGGACGGCCGGGCCGAGGTGGTCTGCGTCGACGGCTCCGACGACCGGACGCCCGAGATCGCCGAGGAGCACGGCGCCCGCGTCATCCGCCAGGAGCCGCAGGGCTACGGCGTCGCCGTCGAGGCCGCACTCGATGCCGCCACCCGCGACGTGATCGTCACGACCGATTGCGACGACACCTACCCGATGGAGGCACTGCCCGAGTTCCTCGACGACATCAACGACGGCTACGACGTCGTCAGCGGCGACCGCCTCTACCACGGCGCCGAGGCGATGCCGGCGTTCAACCGGTTCGGCAACCACGCCTTCGCCGTCGTCGCCAGCGCCCTGCTCGGCGAGCGCGTCCACGACACCACCACGGGGATGCGCGCCTACAGAAGTGATGTGATCGAGGACATCGAGTGGACCGAGAACACCGGGCTCTCCGCGGAACTCCTCATGCGGCCGCTGGCCCGCGGCTACGATATCCGCGAGCGACCCATCACCTACGCCGAGCGCGCCGGCGAGACGAAACTCGACCCGCTGACCGGCGGCGCCGAGATAGCCAAGTCCATCCTCAAGGTCGGCGTCGAGGAGCGACTCGACGGCTGACCGCGGGCGGGCGAATCGCACGGAAGCGAGCGTATGTCCAGCATCTGAGAATCGGCGGGGCGGTTAAGCCCGGATGTCGCGTAGTTTCCCGAACCGATGGACATCAGTCGCCGGAACTTCGTTCGAATCGCGGGCGTTTCGACCGCCGTCGGGGTGGCCGGCTGTACCGGCAACGGGGGAAACGGCGGCGACGACACCGTCCCCGGCGAGGACTACCCGGCGATCGACGAGTGGCTCACCGAAACCGAGGTCGGCGACGCCGACGACACCTACGAGGGGACGCTTCTGGACCGCCGCGACAGCGACACCCTGACCATCGAGACGGGAGCGGCGGGCAACGGCGGCAACTTCGCGTACGCCCCCTCTGCCGTACTCGTCTCGACGGGCACCGAAATCGAGTGGTCCTGGACCGGGGAAGGCAACCCGCACAACGTCGAGGCCGAACCCGACGACCAGCTCGGGGAGTCCGATTACGAGTTCAGTTCGGGCGAGGCGGTCGGCGGCTCCGGCGTCCAGTTTACCTACACCATGGACACCGCGGGCATCGCTCTGTATCACTGCGAACCGCACCTCTCGCTCGGTATGAAGGGCGGTATCGCGGTCGAGTAGCCACCGCTGAGTGACCTGCCCCTGATCCGGGTACCACCCACCTCCTGCGTCGAAGCGCGTCCGTGCCTCGTCGAGCGACGCGACGAGGTTCGTCTCCGGCTTTTCGGTGTAGAGCGTCCGAAAGCGGTCCCCCGTCGTGGACGAGAACCCGGACGGTCAGGGGAGCGGATACAGCCGGACGGAGCCGTCGTCGACCGTATCCGGGAGGACGGCGCCGCCGTCCTCGATCTCTCCATCGAGGAGTCCTCGCTTGAGGACCTCTTCGCCGCCTACACGGGAGCGGCGCCGCCGGCCCTCGCCCCGGAGGCTGCCGGGGACCGGACCGACGCCGGGTCCGGGAAACCCGCGACCGACGACTCAGGAGAGGTAGCGCGATGACCTGGCCGACCATCGCACGCAAGGAGTTCGCCGACGCACTCGGGTCGCGGATGCTCTGGGGAATCGTCGCCGTCATCGCCGTGATGACGTCGCTGTCGGCGGGATTCTCGTTGCTGATCCCGGAGTTGGAGGGCAGCGCGGTGGCGGCCATCGGCGGCGCCTCGCAGTTCGCCGGCCTGCTCGTGCCGATCATGGCGCTGATCGCGGCGTATCTCGCCATCGCCGGCGAGCGCGAGTCGGGTAGCCTGAAGGTGCTGCTCGGACTGCCGCCGTCCCGTGGGGAGGTCCTGATGGGCAAGTTCCTCGGACGCGCCGGTGTCGTCACCATCGGACTCGTGCTCGGGTTCGCCGTCTCGGGGGTCGTCACCGCGGCCATCTACGGGACCCTCCCGCTGGTGGCGTTCGTCGGCACGACCGCCCTGACCGCGCTGCTCGGGGTCTCCTTCGTCGGCATCGCCATCGGCATCTCGGCGCTCACCGCGACCCGTGCCCGGGCGATGACGCTTGCGATCACCGCGTATCTGGGGCTGACGCTCCTGTGGGACCTCGTCCCGAACGCCGCCCACCTGCTGGTGACCGGCGAGATGCCCGGCGGGGTCGTCCCGGCGTGGCTCCTGCTCCTCCAGGGACTGAGTCCGACCGGCGCGTACAACGCGCTCACGCAGGCGCTGTTGCTCGGCGGGGGGACCGCAATCGAGGCGCGGATCGGCGGCCCGGCGCCCGTCTACCTCCATCCGGCCGTCTTTCTCGCCGTCCTCCTGGCCTGGACGCTCCTGCCGCTGGCCGTCGGCTATCTCGGCTTCCGGCGGGCCGACCTGAGCTAGCCGGTCCGACCCGTCGCTGCCCGGAGGCGTCGGCCGACCCGACCGGGACGAATCCGGCCCGCTAGGTCCCCGTCTGGAGTCACGCGGTCGGACGACCGTCGAACATCGAGGAAAGCGGCATCGTGGAGGCCGCGTGGCGTCGCTGCGGGAGTACTAATACCGGGGGCGTCGTACTCGACGGCGATGGCGACAGCGTCCTCGGGTTCCCGCTGGCGTGGCGGTGGACTCCTGTTCGGTCTCGGGATGGTCGGCGTCCTCGCCGTCGCCGTGAACGTCGCGCCGACGCTCCGGTCGACGCCGGGCCTGGAGTCGCTTTCCTTCCCTGCTCTCGTCGCCGTCGCCGCCGTGAACTCGACCCTCCTGCTCGTGGTGTTCGTCCTGCTGGGGACGCTCACCGCGCCGCGGGTGGGCCTCCGCTCGCACGTCTACGCCTGGGGGAGCGGCGGGACCCCCGACTGGGGCGAGCTACGCGAGGCGCTCCCCCTCGCTCTCGCCGTCGGCGCTGGGCTGTTCGTCGCCGCACTGCTGCTCGAACTCGCGTTCGCGCCCTTCGTGACGCTGCCGGCCGGCCCGCCGCTGACGGACGCCGAGACCCTGCAGGCGCTGGCCGCCTCGGCTCCGACGCGGCTCCTCTACGGCGGCATCACCGAGGAGTTGCTCCTCCGGTGGGGGCTGATGGCGCCGCTGGCCTGGCTGGGCTGGCGGGTGCGGTCGGCGCTGGGCGGCGCCGGCGACGAGCCGTCGCGGGCGACGATGTGGACCGCAATCGTCGTGTCGGCGGTCGCCTTCGGGGTCGGCCACCTGCCGGCGCTGGCGGCGACGCTCGAGTTGACGCCCGGTCTCGTCGTCCGGACCGTCACGATCAACGCCGTCGTCGGGGTCGGGTTCGGGTGGCTGTTCTGGCGTCGCTCCCTGGAGGCGGCGATGGTCGCACACGCCGGGTTCCACG
Organism: Natronomonas marina; assembly: GCF_024298905.1. NCBI lineage: Archaea > Methanobacteriati > Methanobacteriota > Halobacteria > Halobacteriales > Natronomonadaceae > Natronomonas > Natronomonas marina. Next base: position 3,340,498 of record NZ_CP101154.1, on the reverse strand, counting down.
TCACCCTCCTGGCCGTCTCGACCGGCATCGTCCTCGGGACCTGACTCCCCGAGGGGAACTCGACCGTCGGTCACACGGCGCTGCGACGCCGGCGGCACGGACGTCTCGTTCTCCATTTCCGGGAGTCAGGATAACGCATTCATCCGGGCGAGACCGATCTTCGATATGCACCGACGAACGGTCCTCGGTCTCGCCGGAACGACGGCAACCGCCTCGGTCGCCGGCCACTCGTCGTTCGACGGCTACGGTTCGAGGCCGACGGCCTCCCTGCCGGGAATCTCCCGGTCGGCGAGCCGACGACGTCGGCCGGTTCGGTTGTAACGATTCGTCCCCCACCGCATCCGTCTCCCTTCGACAGTCTCTCGAAAAGTGTCTTTAGCAGGATACACACAACGTAAAACGCCTGGAAACATAAGTGTATTCGAATACGAAACTATGGTATTCACGACGGTCCTGTTATCTACAGGCGGAGCAGGCCGAGTGCCTCGGGGTCGTACGGAAGACGAAGTCTTCCGGGATGACGAGAGAGCGAAGCTCTCTCGAACCACTTGACCCCGAGGCGGTTCACAGGAAACGCCGAAGTCAGGGACACTGAACGCGAACGGCGAGTTTACTCTTGTAGTGTGAAGTCGGTCGTCTGGAGGTCGGCCTCGTAGTAGGCGGTGCGGAGTTCGGCCGCGGTGGCGTACTCGCGGGCCGGGATCACTCGCTTTCGGACGGGGACAACGAGAGGGTCGACCGAGAACGGATACGGATCCAGCGTGACCGTCGTGTCGTCGACCGGTGTAACGCTGATGTCCACCTGATCGCCGTCAGTAGCTGGAACGGGTCCAAGCGTCGTCGATTCCAGTGCCGGATACAGACAGAACCGAAGGGAGAGCTGATCCCACGCCTGGAGCAGACAGTAGCTCCGCCACAGCGGGTTGTCTCCGTCGTAGGTCCCGGTACGGTGAAGCGTGTCGAGCATGTCGAGCGCTTCGTCCGTGACGTACGGGCCGTACCGGTCCGAACGACGGAGCTCCTTCCCGAGACGTAGCTGCCGGTTCTCCTCGCGGGTGACGAACTCCGCATACTGCTGCTGTCGGTCGGTCATTCCCGGAGCGGTCCCGTAGCGCTGGCGACGGATGCCGGCGCCGTGCATCGAAACCAACAGACCGACGTACGGATCCATCTCGACCGCGTTCTCGATGCCCCGTTCGTAGAACTGTATCCAGTTCTCGGTCGGGACCTCGAATAGGTCGACCGGTGCACCGTCCTCCCGGAGGTGCGGGTACAGATCCCAGGGCCACCAGCCGTTGTCGTGGGCGTACCCGGCCGCGCACATTGCCGCGTTCGGCTTCGGCGCTTCGACGCGGTCGGTGCCCCAGTTATCGGCGAACCGACCGGCCATGACTGCGTGTTCGTTCTGTGCGACGATATGGTATCCGTCCGCACGCTCCGGTGCTAACACTGTCGGGCCCTCTCGTTCGCTAACATGGTCACAGTTGCTCGGGGAGGTGCTTTGCTCTTGTGCCTCCGTCGCCAAAGGACGCGAACGACAACGGGCCTGGTATCCGAGCGTCGCGGCCGTTGGGGTCCGATCAGATCGGCCGGTCGATGTGGGTCCCGTGCCCCTTTTCACCGACGATTTCGCCGTCTTCGTAGACGACCTCGCCGCGGACGATCGTATGCGTCGGCCACCCTGTGACTTCGCGCCCATCGTAGATGGAGTAGTCGGCTGCACCCTGCAGCAGTTCCGGTGTGACGGTCTTGGTCTCGTCGAGGTCGACGACCGCGAGGTCGGCGTCGCTCCCGACGCGTATCGTCCCCTTCTTCGGGAAGAGGTTCCAGGCCTTCGCCGTGTTCGTGCTCGTCACTTCGACGGCGCGCTCCAGCGAGATGCGACCCTCGTTGACGCCCTCCGACAGGATCAACGGCAGCATCGTCGAACTCGACGGGAACCCGAGGGCACTATCCCGGATTCCCGACCCGATTTTGTCCGCCGAGACGTTTGCACAGTGATCCGTCCCTATACAGCTGATGGTGCCGTCGGCCACCCGGTCCCACAACGTTTCCCGGTCCGACTGCCCCCGAACCGGAGGGTTCACTTTCATCCGCTCGTCGCACTCTTCGGTCGTCAGTGTGAGGTAGTGTGTACAGGTCTCGCCTCGGAGATCGTATCCCGCCGTCTTGAGTGCCGCGAGTTCGTCGGCAGTTCGACCGGCGGAGATGTGGACCGCATAGAAGCTGTCGTCGTAGTCGTGGGCCTTCGCCAGCGCCGCACCCGCGACCATACTCTGCATCTCGGCGTAGTCGGGGAACTCCTCGACCATCACCTCGTACCCCTCGCCAGAGTCGCTCTCGTCGTCTTCGGTTTCCGACGTGATGTAGACGTTGCCACCCGAAAGCGCGTTCGTTATTTCGACGTTCTCCGAGTGGTAGCCGAGCGTCGTCGGGGCGTCCTGTGCAGCCAGTGTCTTGACGAGTGCGTCACCGAAGTCGTCGCGCATCTCGCAGTCGACGCCGAACTTCTCCGCCGCCGCATACTTGTAGTTCATATACCACTTGAACGAGGTGATACCGAGGTCGTCGATTATCAGCGGGATCTCGTCGATGTGCTCGAACGAGAGGAGTCCGAGCGAGAAGAAGTAGTCGTGATAGTAATTCGACTCGGCCTCGGCGAAGTAGCTCTCCATAATGTCCTCGTACGATCCAGCGCGCCGGAAAAAGTTCCCGATGGTGGTGACGCCGCCCACGAGGTCGGAACGGGACTCGCTTTCGGCATCCGCTTCGAGGCCCCGATAGATGCCGTGGTGCGTGTGGGGATCGATCGCACCCGGCAGGACGTACTTGTCGGATGCGTCGACGATCCTGGCACCCGACAGCGTGTTCGGTCGCGCGATGGCCGAGATGGTGCCATCATCGGCCGCAACGTCAGCACGTATCGTCCCGTCACCCGGGATGACGACAGTACCGTCGGCGATAACTAGATCGTGCCTCATCGCTCGCCCCCGTACGTTCGAACGGGAGAAACCCCACCCAACCCCGCGACGGATCGGTCGCTATCGATACGCCACCGCACCGTTCGGCGGACATCGTCGCTCGTGTCGGCACAGCGGTTCGGCGGCAGTTGTCGAGTCATGGGTTCGATCGAACAGTACTGGCGGGTGTAGCAACATAAAATTTCGTTCGCAGGCCCCGCTTCGGCATCGCCGGTGTCTCCTCCGCACAAAGTATTTGTTCTAACTCCCCGGAGACGTTCACCACATGGTATTCGAGCCGACGCCAAGAGAGATTGCCGAGGAGTTTCTGAACCGTCTGGAGGACGAACGACGGGACACCGTCGACGAACTGGTCGGAGACGACGCGGTGATAACGGTCCCCGGTGCGCGGTTCGAGGGGCCGGGCGCAACCGAGGCGTTTCTCGCACACTACGACCCACGATACGATTGGGCCGCGAAGGACTTCGACCGGTGGATCGAGACGGACCAGGCGGCGATAAGCATCGGAACCCTCTACGGGGAGGACAATGACGGCGAAGGCTTCTCCGGCGTCCGGTACGTCGACGTCTACGAGGTCGATGACGGGCTCATACGGCGGCTCGACATCTGGAACGATCTCATCGTCGATGGCGTCACCTGATCGACCCTGCCCCCGCCGTCGAATCGGTCGTTCCTGTCGGAGCGGTAGCGTCCATCACCCCGCTCGACCCGAACCCGGCCGCCGATACGATGCGTTCGGCGTCTACGCGGTTCGTAGCGCCGCCCCGACGTCCCGTACACTCCGGTGACGAACGTCGAGGAGTACTTCGAGGGCGTCCGTCGCTCCGGCGTCGAGACGGGTCTCGAGTAGGCGCTCGAACTTCCCCTCGAGCGCGTCGTTCCCCGGGAAGTTGCGGTGATCCCCGGGCGCGTCGACGCACTCCGCCTCGAGCGTGGTCCCGTCGGTGTGTGTCACCTCGACCCGTGCGCTCCGGTGGTCCGGGAACCGGTCTTCGTACTCGGGGTCCCGATGAAGGCCGACGCGGTCGGCGAGCGCTCGCGTTGCGGGGTCGGAGAGTGACGACTCGTCGAAGTCGTCCAACCAGAGGTCCGCACCGTCACCGATGAGCTTTCGGGCGAGAACGTACGGCGTCGAGAACTTCCCGCTCGTCGGTGTCGCACAGTCGGTGTGGTCGAGGGCACTGGCCCTGTTGTAGGTGAAGACGTCGATCGACTCGACCTCGTCGACTCGAACGTCGTCCACGACGGTATCGAGTGCCGCCAGCGGGGCGTGCGTGTACCAGCAGGACGGCGTGAATTTGTAGTAGTTCTCGGTGATCGACCAGGCCTCGCCCAACTCTCCGAACGACCGGTCGAACGACGTTTCGTCCATCTCGCGGAGCGGGTCGTACACCTCCCGAATCGCGGCCCGTGAGCCGGCGAGTCCGGCGTCGGCGAGAAGCGCAGCGTTCACCCCGACCTGCGTCGAGAGCCCCGACGTGACGTTCCTGGCTGGCGAGCCTTCCCGATAGGGGTCGTGCATCGAGAGCACCGCCAGGTTCGCACCCAGTCGGAACGCCTCGACGACTGTCTCGTCGTCACATCCCATCGCGATCGCCCCCGCGACCGCCGGCCCGACCGTCGTCCATGTGCCGTGGGGGTCGCGGAGATGCCAGGGCGTCACGTCGTCGAGACGGTCTTTCATCGACCAGATGGCGTGTTCGATGCGGGTACACAGTTCGTAGGCTTTCACGATCCCTTCGAGCAGTGACTCCCCGTCGGCGTCCGCAGCCTCACCGAGCGCGAAGCCACCGGCGACGATGCCCGCACCGACGTGTCCGCCTCTGTTGTGGCCCTCCTCGATCTCGGCCGAGATGGCCGTCGTCCCGTTCACCAGCGCAGCGTTCCCAGGTGACGCCGTCCGTCCGGTTCCGACAATCGACGCGTTCCCGGCCGCAACCTGCATCCCGGTCGCAACCCGCTCGTTTGCTGCGGTATCCGCGCCGGCGACTGCTGCCGATAGTACGTCCGCAAGCACGAGAACGCCCTCGTCGAGGACCGGTTCCGGGACTGGCGAGGAGAGAAACTCGATCGCCTGTGCCATCCACTCTCTTTCCGCTGAACTAGCCATGCACGAGCATCCGTGCCGGCGGACATAATGGTTGTGTCGGCAGCAGTGTCTATACGCCTCTCCATTACCGGCCGGGGAGTGACCGATATACGTCAGGTTCTGTCGGCCGCAGGCCGACGTGCGGTCGTACCGTGAAACGGTTCCGATCGACTTCGGGACGCCCTGCTACCCGACCACAGTTCCTTCGGCCGGCTCGTCGATGGGATTTCCCCGGAAACCGGTGCTGGGCAAACGAAATCGATTTTCCCGGACGGAGCGACCACCGGCTTCGAGACCGGGTGGACGAACAGCAAAGCGACCGGACCGCCACGGACGGTGGCGGTCACGTCCTCACACGGGCGAGAGGACGTTCAACTCCGGGAAGGCGAAGAAGAGGATCCAGACGATACACAGCGCGACCAGGTACGGAAGCGCCGCGTAGGCGACGTCGATGTAGTCCAGATCGACCATCCCGCTGATAATGTAGAGGTTCAGTCCGTAGGGCGGGGTGATGAAGCCGATCGCGTCGCTGATCATGAACACGACCGCCCAGGTCAGCGGATCCAGACCCAGCGAAAACGCCGCCGGCGCGAGCAGCGGTGCAGTGAGGATCATGTTCGGGACGGAGTCGAGTATGGAGCCGCTGATCAGCATCACGACGATCATACCGACGAATATCAGGGCAGGGTGGCCGAGCGACATGATCAGATCGGCGACGACCGTCTGGAGGTTGAAGAACGAGAGCCCCTGCTGGATCATCACCGAGGACACGAAGATCGGGATGATCATCCCCATGACCTGGATCGACGTGAGGAACGGCTCGACGAGTTCACGGAGGTTCTGAATCGAGCTACCGAAGAGCCCGACCCCCAGGATGTACGTGAACGCCACCGCCGCGGACTCGGACGGCGTGAACACGCCGAGGAATATTCCGCCGATCAACAACCCGATCGTGATGAACGCGTTCCTGGCGCCCCACGTACTCTGCAGGATGTTTCGGACACTGAACGAAAACTCGGACGTGCCGTAGCCCCGCCGGTACGCGATGATACTCGCGGTCGCCGACAGGCTGATCATCATCATGATCCCCGGGATCGTCCCGACGATGAACAGCTGTGAGACGGACACGCCGAACGTGATCCCGTAGATGATGAACAGGACGCTCGGTGGGATGATGATCCCGAGCGTGCCGCCCGAGGCGATCGTCGCCGCTGCGAAGTCCTCGTCGTATCCCTCGTCGACGAGATCGTCGTACAGCGCTTCACCGACGGAGGCGGTCGTCGCGGCGTTCGATCCCGTAATGGCGGAGAATACGCCCGCCGTGTAGATACAGGTGTTCCCGGTGCTTCCGGGGAGCCACCCGCCTATAGAGCGAGTGAAATCGATGATTCGAGTGGCCATCCCGACCTTGTTGATCAACGAGCCGACGACGATGAAGATCGGAATCGCCACGAACGGGAACGTGTTCAGTTCGTTGAACGCGACCAGCGACATATTGACGAACGGGAAGATCGGGGAGAAGTAAGTGAAACCGACGGCCCAGATGCCGAACACCAGTGCGATGGAGACGCCCGACACGAAAAGGATGACACTCAGTATCGTCAGCAGGATCATCACCTGCCCGATGGTTAACTCGAGCATCTATACGTCCTGAGCCTCGGGGTTTTCCGCGATTCCTATTTCTTTGCCCCTTCGGAACTGGTTCGTGACGATCACGGCCTGCTGTAGAACGCGGAGTAGGATCATCCCGAAACCGACCGGCACGGAGAGATACAGCAGATACGACGGGACGTCCGTCCCTGTAATCCTCCCGCCGGAATCGATACGCGTCTGAAGCACGTCGAGAGCGAACCAGAAGATGATCCCTGCAAACACCAGCCAGCAGATCCACTCGACGACGTAGACGACGTACGTTTTCCGTGCCGAGTAGTCCTTGCTGAAGTAGGTGAAACGCAGGTGACCGTCGGTCCGAATGACGTACGACACCGACAGCCACCCGAGCCAGATGAAACCCCCGATGACGACTTCCTGGATGTACAGCTGCTGTATCTGGATGCCCAGTGTCCGAAGGACTACCGTGTACAGGATGATCGCCGTGTACGATAGCATCAGCACCGTGCTTACGTACCCCTCGAGATTGCGTTCGACGTCGCGTGCGATGCGAGACACGTTCAGTTCCATGATTCACTCAGATTCATGTTGTACTCTCACTTATAACTTATAATCTGTACGACGAACGTTGAAAACGCTTACAGGATTTCGTCGAGGTAGTCGTGCCACCAGACGTCGTACGTGAAGTCGTCCGTCGTCGTCGGGGTGCTGCTGGAGCGGGCCTTCTCGTAGACCATGTTGATGAACGCCTGTCCATCGTCGATGGCGTCGAGTCGCTCCGTCTCCTCGTACACCTGCGAGTACTGGTCGGGGTTGTCCTTGAGATCGAGTTCGCCCTGCCAGGCCTGTAGCTCGTCGTCGTCGAGTATGTTGACCGTGACGTCGTTCTCGGCGTACTTCGAGCCGGACGGCGGCGGGTCCGAGACGCCGGCGCGCTGCTCGTTGAACTCGTCGGTTCCCCGCACCCACTCCTCGGAGAGCGCCTTGGTTTCCTCGCCCAGCATCTGGAGGTCTTCCTCCGAAAACTGCTGGAGGAAGTCCACTCGAATCCAGTTCGGCTCGATACCCATCGCCCAGTTGTTGATGACCGCCTGGGCGGTCGCCTCGGGGAATCCGAACGCGGCGTGCGCCGTCGGCCATATTTCCATCCCGTCGACGACACCGGTCTGCATTCCCTGCAGCGTGTCGGCGAAGGCGATTTCGACCGGGTTGGCACCCCACGAACTGATGGCCTGGGCGGACATCCGACTGAACGTTCTTCGGATGTCCATGTCCTCGATCTGTTCCGGAAGACGGATGCGCCCATCCACGCCCGATGCTGCGTCGGTCCCGATAAATACACAGCGGAACTGCCCCTCCTCGGGCAGAAACGGCAGGACGCCGTACTGCTGTGCGAACGGGACCCAGTACTCCTCCCAGAGCTGTTCGGAGAACATGGTCGCGTTTATCGATGCGATGTTGTCCCCCGGGAACAGGTACGGCATCACCCAGAAGTGCAGCGGCGGCCACTGCTTGTGGGAGTTAGCCGGCGACGAGGACGCCGAGTTTACGACGCCAGCCTGGAGTTTCTCCCCACAGTCCGCGAACCCACAGATCTCGCCCTGACCGATCACCTGCATACTGATTCGCCCGTCGGTCGACTCCTCGAGCCGGCGGCTCAGCTCCCAGAGATGCGATGGGTCGGTGGCGTCCTTGTTGTTCCCGGCCTCCGAGAACCCGGTTCCGTGGCGCCACTCGATGGATTGACCCCCGTTGCCGTTGCCATTGCCGTTGCCGTTCCCGTTGCCGTTGCCGTTTCCATTGCCGTTGCCGTTCCCGGTCCCGTTTCCATTGCCGTTGCCGGTACACCCCGCCATACCGATCAACGCGCCCGTGGTCAGTCCGGTACCGAGTCGCTTCAACATTACACGCCGGTTTGTAGTATCCTTAGGCATGGTCAAATGCTATGTGCAGACAATTGAGGGGGACATAATAAAACTATTGACGGGATACGGCTCGATGATCTCCGGGAAATCAATTTGTTGACGAAAATGGGTCATTCTTGTCGAACGGACGATCCGACGTCCCTCACAGTAACTATCTTTATGTGAGTCGACGTGCCCTATCCGCTATGGGATCGACAATAGCGGAAAAAATTCTGGCCGACGCGGCCGGGGTGGAAACTGCCGAACCGGGCGATCACCTCGTCTGCGATGTGGATATGGCGATGTCTCACGACCTCGGGACCGAGGGGGTCATCGGCCACCTCGAGGAGATGGGCGTCGAGGAGGTGTGGGACCCCTCCCGGATCGTCTGTCCGATGGACCACGTCGCCCCGTCGCACACCATCGAGGACGCAAACCAGAAATCCCGCATCCGGGAGTTCGTCGAGGAGCAGGGCATCGAGAACTTCTACGAGGTCGGGACGGGGATCTGTCACGAGGTGCTCGTCGAGAACGGCCATGTACGCCCGGGTGAACTCCTCGTGGGGACGGACTCACACACTACGAGTCACGGTGCGTTCGGCGCCGCCGGGACCGGTATCGGCCACACTGATATGGCGTACGTGTACGCGACCGGACAGACCTGGTTCCGGGTTCCCGAGACGATCAGGTTCGATGTGGACGGGGAGTTCGGCGACGCCGTCGACGCGAAAGACCTCATCCTCCACATCGCCGGCACGTACGGGACCGACGTGGCACGCTACAAGGCCATCGAGTACACCGGCCCGGCCATCGAGCGGCTGTCGCTCGACGACCGGTTCGTCCTCTCGAACATGTCCATCGAACTGGGCGCGAAGTTCGGGTTCACACCGATCGACGAGAAAGTGACCGAGTACGTCGACTCGCGCACCGACGAGCCGTACACACCCCGGCACGCGGATCCTGATGCCGAGTACCTGGAGACGTATCGTCTCGACGCGAGTGACCTCCAGCCGAAGGTCGCAACCCCCCATAAGGTCGCCAACGTCGTCGATGTCGACGACGTCGAGGGGACGGAACTCGATCAGGTGTTCGTCGGCTCCTGTACGAACGGCAAGTACGAGGACCTCCTCGCTGCTGCAGAGGTACTCGAAGGCAACGAGGTCGCCGACGGGACTCGGTTCATCATCACGCCCGCGTCTCGAGAGATCTACTCGCGCGCCGACGAGGCGGGACTCGTTCGCGTATTCAACGAGGCCGGGGCCGTGGTGACGAACTCGACGTGCGGTGCCTGTATCGGCATGGGGATGGGCGTTCTCGGTGACGACGAGGTGTGTCTGGCTGCACAGAACCGGAACTTCCAGGGCCGCATGGGGAGTGACTCCTCCGACATCTACCTCTCGAGTCCCCGAACCGCCGCGGCCTCGGCCATCACGGGTCGTATCACCGACCCGAGGGAGGTGTGAGCATGCGAGGCCGTGCCTTCGTCTTCGGTGACGAGATCAACACTGACCTCATCACGCCGAGCGACTACTTCGGGGAGTCGTTCGACGTGATGGCCGAACACGTCTTCGAGCCGATCCGTCCGGAGTTCACCGACGAGTTCGAACCCGGTGACATCGTCGTCGCCGGGAGCCACTTCGGCTCCGGCAGCAGCCGGGAGAGCGCTGCCGCTGCACTGCAGGCCGCAGGTGTCGGTGTCGTCGTCGCCGAGTCGTTCTCCCGCATCTTCTACCGGAACAGCATCGCCTGGGGACTGCCCGTCGTCTCCTGCCCTGGCGTCACCGACTTCGTCGCTGACGGCGACGAGATAGAGGTCGACCTCGACGAGGGTCGGGTCAGGAACTGCGACACCGGCGAAGAGGGCTCCTGTGAGTCCATCCCCGAGGAGATCCAGGAAGTGTTCGAGGTCGGTGGGCTGCGCGAACACTACCGGAGACATCCGGAGGGGCTCAAAACCGACTGAGTTCCACCCCACCCGAGGTGGTACCGAGCGGGGCGTCCAGTGGCGACATATTTATCATCGCCGTTTGCCACCTACGAGGCGATGGCTGATTCAACGAACCTGCGAGAACTGGTAGAGCGCGAGGAGATACTGGTCTGTCCCGGTGCCCACGACCCACTCACGGCCGCCGTCGAGGACCGCCTGGACTTCGAGGCGATCTACATGACCGGCTACGGGACGTCCCTGTCCCGGACGGGCTATCCCGACGCCGGGTTCATCACGATGCCGGAGATGGTGGACAACGCGGCCGCGATACAGGAACGCGTCGATGTCCCCGTCATCGCGGACGCCGACAACGGGTTCGGCAACGCGACGAACGTCATCCGCACGATGCGGGAGTTCATCAAAGCGGGTGTCGGTGCCGTACAGATAGAGGACCAAAGCTTTCCCAAGCGGTGTGGCCACGTCAAGGGGCGCCAGCTAGTTCCGACCGAGGAGGCCGCCGGGAAGTTCGCCGCCGCTGCGGACGTCCGCGACGAACGCGACGAGTCGGTGCTCGTCATCGGTCGAACCGACGCGCGCGGCGCGACCGACGGGTCCCTCGACGAGGCTATCGAGCGTGTCAATGCCTACTGTGAGGCCGGTGCCGACGTCGCGTTCGTCGAAGGACCGGTCGACGAAGCGGAGGTCCGGGAAATCGGCGAACGGGTCGACGCCCCGTTGCTGTACAACTGTACCGGCATCTCGCCCATGCTCGACGCCGAGACGCTGGAGGACTACGGGTTCGACGTCGTCATCTATCCCGGTGTCTCGACCCGGGCGACGATCCTCGGTCTCCACCAGTGGGTCGAACGGGTTCTGACGGAGGGCTCCAGCGCGGTCGAGGAACTGTACGCCGAGTTCGAGGAGCTCCCGATCGGTTCGTTCCACCAGTTCGCCGGGTTCCCGGAGGTCGTCGAGTGGGAGGAGCGGTACCTGCCCGCCGAAGAGGAGGAAAAGTACGACGATTCACTCGGCGAAGCACCGGGCGACCAGTAGCGAGCCTCCCGCTCGTTTACTCGTTCGACAACGCTTCGCGGGCGTGGTCGCCCGCTAACTTCCCGAACCCGAGGGCGGTCGTCAGACCGTTCCCGCTGAGATAGCCACCGGCGCCGTGGCCGCTGATCCCCACGGCCGTTCCACCCCCGGCGTAGAGGTTCTCGACCACACTGTCGTCCTCTCGAAGTACCTGTCCGTGTTCGTCCACGACCAGGCCGCCCTGCGTGTGAAAGAGCGCGCCGGTGACCTCCGCTCCGTAGAGTGGCGGTGACAGCGGCTTGAGGCCGTCCGTCCGTCCCGTCGTGTCGGGGCCGCCGCTGGCTGCCGCCTCGTTGTATGTCTCCAGGGTCTCCCTCGCCGTCTCCGCGTCGAACTCGAAGCGGTCCGCGAGCGCCTCGACGCTCTCACCTCGCTCGTAGCCGTCCAGTTCAACTGCCTCGTCGAAGTCGTCGAACTGCCCCGCCAGTTCGTCGAAGATCTCCTGATCGAACAGTTTGTACGCCACGCCGTTCGGCTGTCTGAGCACGTCGACGGCGAACGCCGAGTAGCCGCGTGATTCGTCACCGAACCGCTCGCCGTCGGCGTTGATCATTATTCCGCCCTTCATGATCGCGGCGTACGTCGAGTGGATACCGACCCCCTGGATTACGCTGGCGAACCCCTGGTAAGCGTCCATGCAGGCGAGGTCACCGCCGAGTTCGGCCCCCATCCTGATCCCGTCACCCGTGTTCCCGTCCGCGCCGAAGTACAGCGCGTCCTCGATTTCGGGACACCACTCGTCGATCATCCGCTTGTTCCCGGCGAAGCCGTTGGTCGCCAGGACGACCTTTCGAGCCTTGATCGCCTCTCTGTGACGCTTGCCGGCGATGACGCCAGTCACCGCTCCGTCCTCGGCCACGAGCTGTCTGATCGGCGTGTTGGTGAGCAGTTCCGCGTTCGGTTGTGCATCGACGCGGTCGACGAGTTCTCCGACCAGGTTGGCACCTTTTCGTCCCGGCGGTGCGTGCATGCGGAACTCGGACTGTTTCGGGTAGCGGAAGTCGTCCACGAAGTGGAGGGAGACGTCCCACTCGTCGACCAGCCAGTGGACGAGCGCGCGGCTCTCCTCACAGAGGTGCTGGACGATATCCTCGTCGGCCTCGTAGTCGTTCTTCTCGAGAATGTCCTGCGCCATGTCGTTCGGCGCTTCCGCTATCCCGGCCGCTCGCTGGAACCGTGTTCCGGCCGCTGGGATCATGCCGGTCGAAAGTTCGGTGTTGCCGCCGGGCTCGCCGGTCTTTTCCAGCAGCGTCACCCGGAGGTCCGGGTTCTCGGACGCTGCCAGCGTCGCGACGAGCCCACAACCGCCGGCCCCGGCGACCAGTACGTCGGTCTCTACGTCCCAGGATACCTCCGAGGCAGGAACGACCTCCGTCGTCTCGTCCTCCAGTGTCCGCTGGTCTACTCGTGTATCGGCACTCATGCGGTCGGCTATGGAACCGACTCGCATAAAATTACTGCGGCCACTCGGTGTACCCCCGAGACCGCCGCCGCGTGCAACGGAGTTGCCAGGATTCCTGCCGCGGATACCGGGTCGTCCCGATCACGTCGGGGACGTTGAACGTGAGCGACACGTCCAGTGTCCACTCCAGTTTGGAGTTTGAACGGGAGTCCACCGACAAGCCCACCGCTTCAGCGGTGGGTAGCTGACACAAACGCTTATGCCGTTTCCATCTCGAATCGATACCCATGACGGAGTCAGATCCGAGAGCCGTCGTCGAGGAGTTCTTCGAGCGGATGAGCGACCCCGAAACGCAGGCGACCGTCGGCGAACTGTTCGCGGACCGGGCGGTAATAACACGGCCGGGGCGGACGTTCGTCGGCGACACTGCGGCCGAAGAGTTCGTCGAGGCGGTCGGTCAGCGGCTCGAGTGGGTCGACAAGGAGTTCGACCGATGGATCCAGTCGGGGTCGGAGGTAGCAAGTATCGGGCGTCTTTACGGGGTAAATAACGACGGTGATGCGTTCTCCGACGTCCGCTACATCGACGTCTACTCGGTCAGCGATGGCGAGATAACGCGTCTCGACATCTGGAACGACCTCGCCTCCGAGGGAATCGTCGAACCGGGTGCCTGAGATGGTCGACGAATCCGACACCGGGGACGGCGAGGAGCGTTTGGGCGTTTCCATCGCGCTCGACGACGACATGAACCTGGTCCAGCGCGTCGAGGAGTTGGGCTACCACAGCGTCTGGGCGGCAGAGGGACAGGGAAAGACCGCGTTCGGCAAACTGGAACGGTGGGCGACCGTCACGGACCGGATCCGACTGGCGACGGGTATCGTCAACGTGTTCTCCCGCAGCCCCGCGGCGATCGCGCAGGGCATAGCGACGCTGGACGAGCATTCCGACGGCCGCGCCATCCTCGGCCTCGGCGTGGCCCATCCCGGCGTCGTCGAGGAGTTCCACGGAATGGAGTTCGACAGGCCGCTCCCACGCATGGTCGAATACATCACGCTGATACGAAAGTACCTCGCGGGGTCCGGCGAGGAGTTCGACGGGGAGTTCTACTCGCCCGGTCGAGCCAGCTTCTGGGAGTCCTTCGAGCCGACGCGCGGCGAGATACCGATCTACAATGCGGCTCTCGGTCCGGGTAACGTCCGTCTGACGGGAGAGTACGCGGACGGCTGGCTTCCGAACCTCTATCCCCGCGAGAAACTCGACGAAGCGCAGTCGTGGCTCGCGGAGGGAGCCGAACGTGCCGGTCGGGATATCGGTGATATCGACGTGGCGATGTACGTGCTCGGGGCGGTCTCCGAGGATCCGGCGCACGCCCGCCAGGTTGCCGCAAAGCACGTCGCTCGTTACTTCCGGTCCATTCCGGGCTACTACGATCGGGTGGCGGTGGAATCGGGGTTCGAAGACGACGTCGAGGCCGCCAGGAACGCCTCGAGTCTCGACGCCGCTGCGACCGCCATCTCCGAGGAGTATCTCGACATCGTCGCGGTCGTCGGCACGCCTCGGGAGGCGGCCGACAAACTCCAGACGCTCCGCGATGCCGGGGTGAACATGCCGATTATTCGGCCCGCCGGTGGTGATCCGGCGCTCGTCGAGGAAACGTACGAGGCACTCGCTCCCGAATAGGTCGGTTCAGGACCGGGGGAAACGTCCCGCACGCCAAGATTTAATATCCGACTGCGTGTCCGTACCGTTGGACCCGAACTACAATGACTACACGAATCTGGGAGGATCTGCTCACCGAGCGCGACCAACAGGTCATCACGAAGGGCGGCTACGACGAGGAAGGCGCGAAGGTCTGGGAGTCGCGGGGACTCGGCGACAACCCGATGGTGTTCGTCATCGACATGCAGCGATTCATCGTCGGTGACGACGTACCGATACTCGAGTCGATCCAGGAGTTCAACAGCTCCTCGATGGGTTCGGTCGCCCACGACGCTCTCGACGACATCGCCCCGTTCCTCGACAGTGCCCGCGAGAGCGACGTGCCGATCACCTACACGCGAGTCATCCCGGAGAGTTACGACGATCCGGACCACGACGACCTCCGTATCGTCGATCCCATCGCACCCGAGGAGGACGACCTCGTACTCGACAAGTCCTACGCGAGTGCGTTCTTCGGGACCGATCTGGTGTCGCGGCTCGTCCGGGACGGGATCGACACGATCATCGTCGTGGGTAACTCGACGAGCGGCTGTGTTCGGGCGACGGCGATCGACGGAAAACAGTACGGCTTCGACGTCGTCGTTCCGACCGAGTGCGTCTTCGACCGCATCGAGGCCTCTCACAAGATCGCGCTGCTGGACCTCTGGATGAAGTACGCCGAGGTCGTCGATCGAAGCGAGGCCGAAACGTACCTCGAGGAGGTCGCATGAGTCACGACCTCGTCGTCAGTAACGGGACCGTCGTCACCCCGGAACAGGGACGGTTCGAGGCCGACATCGCGGCCGACGACGGCGTCGTTTCGAACGTAGCCGCTCCCGGAACCCTCGGCGGTGACACCGAAGTCGACGCGACTGGAAAGTACGTCCTCCCGGGGGCGATCGATCCGCACACCCACCACGGCATCTACAGGGAGTTCACGACGGACGCTATCGCCGAGTCTCGCTCCGACCTCGTCGGTGGCGTCACGACTGTCGGGGTCATGCTCTCGTTCCAGCGCGGACTCTGGGACGAGTTCGTGCCCACGTACCTCGAGGAGGCCGAGGGCCGCTACTACCACGACTACTTCCTGACGCTCGACCCCACCTCGATACCCGATGTCTCGATGGTCGACCGCGCCATCGAGGAGTGGGGCGTCACGACCTTCAAGTGGTTCCCGGTCCGGAAGGACGGCGAGGGCCCGGAGGACGGCTCCATATTCGACGGCCGTATCGACGATTTCGTCGCCCGATTGGCGGCCAGAGAGGAATCGACGACCCTCGCGTACCACTCCGAGAACGCCGAGATCACGACCCCACTGAAAGAACACGAGAAGGCGTCGGGCCGCGACGAGTACGCGTCACTGGTCGATGCGTTCCCGGGGCGAGCGGAGGCCCAGAGCATGGTCGCCGGCAGCGCACTTACGCGCCAACACGACTACGACGACAGCTTCTATGCGGTCCACATTAGCTCGAAGGAGACGGCAAACGAGATCGCGGCGCTCCGGGAGGCCGGCTATCGCACGACCGGCGAGACGTGTCCGCACTACCTGGCGCTGACGACGAGCGAAGCCGACGACCGCGCGAAGGTCAACCCGCCGGTGCGGGACGAGCGCCACCAGGAGGTGCTCTGGGAACGGGTGGCCGACGGGACGATAAGCTGCATCGGGACCGACCACTGTCCGAACGACACCGACGAGAAGATCGGGGACGACATCTGGGACTCGCTGTGGGGGTTCCCCGGAACGACCACGATGCTGCCGTTGATCCTGTCGGAGGGCGTCAACGAGGGCCGCATCTCGCTGGAGCGCGCCGTCGAAGTGACGAGCACGAACACGGCAAAAGCCTGGAACGTGTTCCCCAAGAAGGGAACGATACGCGTCGGGAGCGACGCCGACCTCGCGGTCGTCGACCTCGACGAAACCAAGACCGTCACGACCGAACTGTTGCAGAGCGGCTGTGACTACACGCCCTACGAGGGGATGTCGGTCACGGGCTGGCCGACCCAGACGATCGTCCGCGGCGAGGTCGCCTACGAGGACGGCGAGGTCGTGGGCGAGGCGGGGCACGGAGAGTACATCCGCCGTCCGGTCTGAACGTGGCAGGTCGGTCGGGTTCTGCCGACCGCCCGGTCGGGTTCGAACTGGCGTCGCGGGAACTGCAGCTTCGCTCTCGTGTATGCTCGAGGAGGCGGCACCTCGGCGGTGACCGGGGGAGTCGACCACACCGCGTCGGGGTCCCAGCTTACACCGATACACAGAAATAAATACGGTCGCTACAAACGGAGTCACCGTATGGCCGACAGAGCAAGCAACGACGCCAGTAGTCAGGCGATCCTGAAGGGTGGCCCGGAAACGAAGATCGACATCGACGAGGAGGTGATCGACTGCGACGCACACATCCGTGAAACGGTCGACGATATGCTTCCGTACGTCGAAGACGGGGAAGCGAAAAGCTACATCGAAAGCGAGTACTTCGACTATCCGTGGGACGGCTGGGACCGGTCGGCCGGCGGCCGCGCGGGCTACGCGACGGTTCGCGGCCCCGAGGACGAGGCACAGGTCATGGAGGATCTCAGCCTCGACATGGCGATCCTCTCTCCGACCAAGAACCTCTATCACGGCCTGTTCGGTAACCGTGACGTCGCCAACGCCCTCGCCCGTGCCTACAACGAGTACATCATCGACGTCTGGCTCGACGAATCGGACGTGTTCAAGAGCGGGATCTTCGTCCCCGTCCAGGACCCACAGGTCGGTGCGGACCTGATCGACGATCACGCACACGAGGACGACATGGCGTGCGTGTTCCTCAATCCGGTCGGGCCGGAGAAGGCGCTCGGCGACGAACGCTACGACCCGATATACGAGGCCGCAGAACGGCACGACCTCCCGGTCGCGTTGCACGGTGCGGCGACGACGCACTCGAAGTTCCCGCTCCAGACGGACTATTTCCACAAGTTCCTCGAGGTGCACGCACTGAGCCACCCGTTCCAGCAGATGACCCAGATCACGAGCATCATCTGTCGGGGCGTCCCGGCGAAGTTCCCGGATCTCGACTTCATCACGATGGAAGCCGGACTGGGCTGGCTGCCGTACATCTACCGGCTCGACAAGGAGTTCCTGGCACGCCGTAACGAGGCACCACTGCTCGAGAAGCTCCCGTCCGAGTACTTCCAGGACCAGTTCTACGCCGTTTCCCAGCCCATCGAGGAGACGGCGAACGTCGAGTATCTCGCCGAACTGGCCGGCGGCTGGGATCGGCTCCTGTTCGCCACGGACTGGCCACACTGGGACTTCGACTCACCGACCATCGTTCAGGAGCTGTTCCCGAAAGAGCACTGGTCGAAGGTCTATCACGAGAACGCACGTCGCGCATTCAGACTGTGACATGGCCCGGGAAAAACACCTCGCCACCTCCGTCCGAGACCTCGCGGAGGGCCCACAGCGCGTGACGGTCGACGACAAGAAACTACTCCTGTACCGATCGGAGGACGACGAGACGGTGTACGCCTTTCGCAACGTCTGTCCACACCAGCTCGGTCCGGTTGTCGAGGGGAAACTCGACGTCGAGAACAAGAAGGTGATCTGTCCGTGGCACGGGTGGGAGTTCGACCTCGAGGGCGGGACGAACCCGTTCGGTGGCGACCTCGCAAAGCGGCTGCCGCAGGTCGAAACCGTCGTCGAGGACGAGGACGTTTACGTCCTGATGCAGTAATCAGTCGCGGTCAGTCATCACTCGATCCAGACGGTTTTGCGATTGACGAACTCCAGAATACCGTCCCTGGAGAGCTCTCGTCCGAACCCGGAGTCCTTGACGCCGCCGAACGGCAACCGGGGATCGGACTTGACCATCTCGTTGACGAATACGCAGCCGGCGTCGATGCGTCGCGCGAGTCTCTCGCCCCGCTCACGATCCGCCGTCCACACGCTCGCCCCGAGACCGAACCTCGTGTCGTTCGCCAGCTCGACGGCCGCCTCCGCGTCGGCGACTTCGAAGACGGCAGCGACGGGTCCGAACAGCTCCTCGTTCCGCGCAGGACACGCCTCCGGAACGTCCGCGAGTATCGTCGGCGGGTAGAACGCGCCCTCGCCTTCGAGCGGTTCGCCGCCGGTCACGACGGTCGCTCCCGCGTCCACGCTCGCCTCGACCTGCTGGTGGAGCTCCTGCAGTAACGCCTCGCTCGCCTGCGGCCCGACGTCGGTCGCCTCGTCGGTCGGGTCCCCGACCTGGAGTGACTCCACCTCCGCCGCGAGCGCGTCCAGGAATTCGTCGTACACCTCTTCGACGACGATGAACCGCTTCGCGGCGATACACGACTGCCCGGAGTTCTGGTTGCGAGCCATCGCACCGGTCGCCGCCGCGTCGGCTACGTCCGCGTCGTCGAGGACGACGTACGGATCGCTCCCCCCGAGTTCGAGCACACACTTTTTGAGGTTCCGGCCGGCCGTCTCGGCGACGGACCGCCCGGCGTACTCGCTGCCGGTGAGCGTGACTGCCGGGACACGGTCGTTCTCGACGATTTCCGACACGCTGGCCGAGTCTACGAGCAGCGTCGAGAAGCATCCCTCCGGGAACCCGGCCTCTTCGAACACCTCCTCGATAGCGAGCGCACACCCCGGCACGTTCGACGAGTGTTTCAGCAACGCGGTGTTGCCGGCCGCAAGGGCAGGCGCCGCGAAGCGAAACACCTGCCAGAACGGGAAGTTCCACGGCATTACCGCGAGGACCGGGCCGAGCGGTTCGTGGGCGACGTAGGTCTTCGCGTCGGGGACCGTCCCGACGTGGCGGTCCTGCAGGAACTCGCCGGCCCGTTCGGCGTAGAACTCACACCCCCACGCGCACTTCTGCACCTCCGCTCGCGCCTGCGTGATCGGCTTGCCCATCTCGGCCGTCATCAACTCCGCGTAGCGGGTCTCGTTGTCCCGCAGGATGTCGGCGAGCGACCCGACCAACCGCCGTCGGTCGCTGATGTCCCTGTTGCGCCACTCGAGAAAGCGGTCCTCTGCACCTTTCAGGATTTCCGCGACAGTGTCCTCGTGGGTGTCGTACTCCTCCAGGAGTTCTCCTGTCGCTGGGTTCCGGCTTTTCATACGTATCGGCCGTTTCCGACGAGGTAGCCTCACGACTTATACTATTTGATGTTCGCAGTACACGATCACCGAATCGACACTCGTACGCCTTCCCGCGGGCTGGTCGGGGCCCCCCGGTCAAACCCGTGCAGTTATACATCGCCACCACGCACAGCAAGCCGATGAGTGTTGAACGCGTACTCGTCGTTGGCGCCACCGGCAAGCAGGGCGGGGCGACCGCCCGCCACCTGCTCGCGGGGACGGGTGGCCGGACGTTCGAGGTCGACGCATTGACCCGGTCGCCGGAGTCGGACGCCGCAACCGCCCTCGCCGAGGCGGGTGCCAACGTCGTCGAGGGCGACCTACTGCGTCGGTCGTCGCTTCGAGCGGCGCTCGAACCCGTCGATGCCGTCTTCTGTGTCACGGTGTTCCGGGCCGGGGGCCACGACGTCGAGGTCGAACAGGGTGTAAACGTCGCCGAAGTCGCAGCCGAGGTGGGCGTCGAGCAGTTCGTGTATAGCTCGGTCGCGAGCGTGGAGACCGACACCGGGCTGGCCAACTTCGAGTCCAAGCGGGCCGTCGAGGACCGCATCCGGGACCTCGGCCTTCCGGCGACGTTCCTCCGGCCGACCTACTTCATGCAGAACTTCGAGGGACTGCGACCGGAGATAGAGAACGGACGGCTCCCGTTACCTATCCAGCCGGACGTCCGACTACAGCTGATCGACGTGGCGGACATCGGTGCGTTCGCGGCGACCGCGTTCGCCGACCCGGACCGCTACGTGGACACCGCAATCGAACTCGCCGGTGACGAGCGGACGCTCGAGAGCGCCGCCCGGGTCTTCGGGTCGGTCCTCGGGCACCGCGTCGAACCGGTGAGCCTCCCGATCGAGGCGGCACGAACCGAGGTCGACGACGTCCACGCCGACATGCACGTCTGGTTCAACGAACACGGCTACGACGTGGATATTGCGGCACTCGAGCGGGAACACCCCGTCTCACTCACCGATCTCGAGGGGTGTCTCCGGCGACGGGGATGGGGAGAGCGCTGAATCCGGCGCGCCGAACGCCGAGTACCAGCGCGGTGGGGTTCCGGCAGGGGGCCGTCGGCAAGTCGCCGTCACGGCCCGATGGCCGGTGGTGCGCTCAGGCGTAGGTGACGTTCATCCCGAGTTCCTTTGCGACACCGTTCAGCAGTCTGGGTAGCTCCTCCCTGTAGTAGTCGCCCTGGATACGATGTTCCGGGCCAGCCACACTGATCGATCCGAGGAGCGTCCGGTCCTGGTCGAATACCGGGACGCCGACGGCTCGCAGGCCATTGATACGCTCGCTTTCGTTGAAGGCGAATCCGCGTTCTCGTATCCGGGACAGTTCCTCGAATAGCGACGCGCGGTCCGTGGTGGTCGACCCGGTGAGCTGCGGGAGCCCGGTCTCCTCGATGATCGACTCGACGTCCTCGCGGGGCATGAACGAGAGGAGGCACTTGCCGGCCGCCGTCGCGTGCAGGAAGACCCGATGACTGTCGTCGGCGTCCGTCGCAACGGCCTGGTCGCCCGCGCTGCGGTGGATGTACACGGCTCGTCCGTGCTCTGCGATGGCGAACTGCACGAGTTCGCCCGTTTGCTCGGCCAGTGATTCGACCTGGGGGCCAGCGAGTTCGTACACCCGTTTTCGGCCCTGCACGTAGCGGCCCAGGTCGATGAACCGGGAGCTGAGATAGTAGATGTCGCCCTCCTGCACCAGATACCCGAGCGACTTCATCGTCGCGAGGTGGCTGTGAACGGTGCTTCTGGCGACTCCGAGCCGCTCGGCTATCTCCGAGACGCGACCGCCGTCGAGTTCGTGGAGACATTCGACGATCTCGAAGGATTTCACCGTCGATTGGACGGTTTTCGATGAGGTTTTCGAGTCCATACCGACAAAATACGGCGATTACATATAAAGTTCACGCAGAGTGAATCGGGCTCGGGTGGCGGTCGGTGCGGGGAGCGGTGGGGAAGCCACACGGCAGAAACGAGCAACAAGCACCGATATCGAAGACGTATTTACCGCACTGGATGAACGCTACTCCGATGGAGGTAGCTGCTCTATATGAGGTGATCGAGGAGTTGGACCGGGGCTGGAAAGCGTGTCTGCTGGCGGCATTTATTGCGAGCTGTATTCTGACTCTCTCAGCCGTATGAAGCGATCGATCATCGGTCGCTTCGGAGGGATCCTCGTTCTCGTGATCGTCGCAGGCGCGGCCCTGGTCGTCGGATCGAAACTCCCGGTTTTGACACCGCTCGTCCTCGCCATCGCTGGTGGGGCGGTCGTCTCGAACACCGTCTCGATTCCCGAGGGAATCGAACGCGGAATCGCCGTACACCCGTTGTTTCTGGAGACGGCGATCGTCCTGCTCGGTGCGAGTCTCCCGCTGAGTGCGCTCGTCGCGGCGGGTCCGCTCCTCATCGGTCTCGTCGTCGGGACCGTCGCGCTCGGGGTCGTCGTCGTCACGGGCCTCTCCCGGTTCGCCCACCTGAACGACCGACTGGAGTCCCTCCTGGCCGCCGGGTCGAGCATCTGCGGCGTCTCCGCGATCGCCGCCGTCGCACCGGTCGTCGAGGCTGACGACACCCAGATCGCCCACGCCGCTGCAACGATCCTCCTGTTCGACGTGTTGACGCTCGTGCTCTTCCCCCCGATCGGCCGACTCCTCGGGGTCGAGGCCAAACTGTACGGCATCTGGATCGGCCTCGCGATGTTCTCTACTGGCCCCGTCGCCGCCGCGGGGTTTGCCCATTCGACGGTTGCGGGTCAGTGGGCAATGCTGACGAAACTCTCGCGGAACGCCCTGATCGGCATCCTGGTAGTTCTCTACTCGCTACTGTACGCGAACCGCGAGCGAACGCAGTCCCGATCCGTCGGGACGACCGGACGACTGTGGGCCGAATTCCCGAAGTTCCTGGTCGGGTTCGTGTTGCTCGCGGTGCTGGCCAACAGCGGATTGCTGTCCGATCGCGTGATCGATACGATCGGGCTGGCGTCCGACGCACTGTTTCTGTTGGCCTTTGCGGGCCTCGGATTCGAAATCCGACTCCGGAAGATACGGCAGTCCGGCGTTGCACCGATCGCGGTCGTCGGGCTCTATCTCGTCTTCGTCAGTTCGGTCACGTATCTCGCGGTCGGTCTGTTCTTCTGACGAGGGTCCGTCGCCCGGCGATCCAGTCCGACGTCGAACCCACCTCACCGCCGAACGACGCGAGAATTCCGGGGTCGGTACCGCGACAGCCACCCGCATCCACCAAAGCAGTTATCTCCCAGAGGTCTGTGCTCTTCTCCATGACTGATCCCGGCTCACGACCCCTCGATGGCGTTCGCGTTATCGACTGTACACAGATGCTCTCGGGTCCGTTCGCCACCCAGATGCTCGCCGACATGGGTGCGACGGTGATCAAGATCGAACGCCCGGAAACCGGGGACATCACGCGCGCGATCGAGCCGACGGTTGGCGATTCGGGGATGACCAGCTACTTCGCGTCCCTGAACCGTGGAAAACGCAGCGTCGTCCTCGACCTCTCGTCCCCTCAGGGTGCCGACGCCCTCGCGCGACTCGCGGCGGATGCGGACGTGATCGTCGAAAACTATCGAGCGGGCCTGATGGAGGAGTGGGGACTCGGCTACGATTCGCTCTCGGAACTGTCGGACGACCTGATCTACTGTTCCATCTCCGGGTTCGGACCGGGACCGTACGAGGACGTTCCGGCATTCGACATGGTCGTCCAGGCCCTCGGCGGGAGCATGAGTATCACGGGCGAGTCGGACGGTCAGCCGCTCCGCTCCGGGCTCCCGATAGGTGACATATGCGCGGGAATGTACGCCGTCATCGGAATCGTCACGGCCCTGCACTCGGTAGACCGACACGGTGGCCAGCGGATCGACGTCCCGATGTTCGAGGGACTCGTCTCGTGGTTGTCCGAGCGCGCCGGGTGGACGTTCGCCACCGGGGAGCCGTACCAGCGCAGGGGGAACGTCCACCCGTCGCTCGCCCCGTACCGTGTTTTCGACACCGAGGACGGCTGGCTGGCGCTCGCCATCGGTAGCCAGGGTACCTGGCTGTCGCTGTGTGAGGCACTGGACAGGCCGGATCTCGCTGCGGATCCACGGTTCGAAACGAATTCGGATCGAGTCGCCAACCGGGCGGCCCTCGCGTCGGAACTGGCCGACGTGTTCGTGCAGGACGATGCCGAGTCGTGGTTCGAACGCCTCCGCGAGGCGTCGGTCCCTGCCGCGCCCGTCAACGATACGGCAGAGGTTTTCGAAACACCCCAAATCCGGGCGAGCGAGGCGACGAGCGACCTCACCCTCGGCGGTGTCGATATGCCGTTCGTCGAGTTTCCGGTCGGGTTCTCGGAGCTACGATCCGGTGACGTGAGCGAACCGCCGGTCCACGGTGAGCACACCCGGACCGTGCTGTCCGAGGTCATGGACGAGGCCGCGGTCGACGATTTGATGGGCGAGTGAAGCACCCGTTCGGGCCGGCACCGATCTATTTTCGAGTGAATCCCGAATCGAGAGACGGGTCAGAACCCCTGCAGGAGTGCTGCGCCGGCGACGATGGTCCCGACGGCGACCAACAGTCGCGGCGAGCGAGGAACCTGACGGGCAGCGACGTAGGTGACTGCCAGGACCAGAACGGGGTAGACGTTCACCAGCGGTGCGACCACGGCGACCGTCCCGAACTGCAACGCCACGAACTGGCCGACCCAGGCCATCGCGGCGAACCCCCCCGAGACCATCAGCAGGGCCATGATACGCCAGCCGTCGATCATCGAGCTTTTGCGGGCACGGGGCGAAACCACCAGCCCCAGGCCGAGCAGGGTCACCGCTACCGTCTGGCTGATCGCGCTCGCGGTGACGGCGTCGGGAAAGTCCCGGAGGCCGAAGTCGATGAGAACGTATGCGGCACCGACTATGGCTGCGGCCAGCGCCGGAAACAGTACGTCTCGCCAGGTCGCGCCGGCCACAGCCTCGACGATCGGATCCGTCTTCGATGGGCTGGGTTGCGCCGTTCCACCCACCGACTGGAGGAGGGCACACCCGCCGACGATGGCAACGAGCCCTGCGCCACCGACCACCGAAACGTCGTCGCCCAGTATCGGGACTGCAAGCACTGCGGCTACGGCTGGGGCCGTGGCCAGGATCGCGGTTGCGAGGCTCGATCCGACGCGGTCGATACCCTCGTAGTACAGCAGACGGGAGCCGGCCGGAAACGCGGCACCGGCGACGGCGAACGGGGCGACGTTCCACACTGTCAGCGCTTCGACCGGGATTCCCCGGAGGAGAGCGATGCTCCAGAGGATGGGAACCGTGACGAGAAAGCTCACCAGTGTTGCGCCGAAGACCGGACTGACGCCGTCTCGGTCGGCGGATTTCGTTATTGCCCGTTCGACCGTCAACGCTTGCCCGGCTATCGCGGCCGCGGACAGTATCGCCACGACCGCTGCGAAATCAGAATTCACCATACGATACCTGTGATCGGATCCAAAACGGGTCGGTCGGCGTCCGTCGGTACGGTAGGCGTCCTGTCATGTTATTCGGGGTCTGTGAACCGTTCGGTCGTACTGGTAGTCCTGCCACTACCATATAGTGCCACCGGGTACGGCGTTCGCCACGACCCGGCCCGCTGGTACAGGACGATACAGCAGTTCCGAGCGTAGCACTCCCCGACGACCCAGGTGGCTAGTGACGCCTACACCTTCGACACCCGCCGAGTAAGGCTCTGTGTAATAGAACCGCCGGGCGGCCCAGTACTGCAATCGGTCACGGCGAAGGGTGATGGAAACTGAAAGCCGTCGAGACGCCGGCCCCCGTGGATGGGCCGGTCGCCCTCGGTGGGAGTGCCCAGCTATTCGGAAACGGCCCTCCGATTCGGAAACACCGAACACGTCCGGGCGACCGACCTCACCCCCACCTCTTGATTCCGGTTGAAGAAGCATCTCCATCGACAGGACGGTATAAAATCCCCTCCTGCAGAACGGACCGGCGACATCGAGCGACCGACCCCCGGAACGTTCGCTCGACCGATCCCGGAATTCGGATACGAGAGATCGTGGAAACGAACCCCAAACACCTGGGGTCGCCCATCCGTCGTGGATCTTTGATTCCCCTCCGGTGGTTGTGAGTGGCTCCCCCCGAATAGTAGACGCAGTGCTGGTTTGATTTGTCGATACTGCCCGACACGTTCTGCCGTTCAGTGCGTAGGGGCGTTCACTCCTCGGAAACGAACGGTACGAGATTAACTCCGACACCGTATCCAAATAACAAATATAATGTTGTTATATCCGTGTGTCGCGTCCTATCATATTCTTCTCGAATCACAGGTTTGTTCGGCATCATTGAATCGATAGCTCCGCGTAACGGTATCCTCGGCGTTCCGTCTCGTCACACATCACCCCGGTTGGACCGCTACGACGGACTGCCGGGTGTCGATATTGACGAGCTGCCGCTTTCACGACCCACCGGAAAATATCTAAGGGGCTACAGCTAACTGTTACCGCTTGTGTACGCATGCAGTATTGGCTGTTAATCTCTTATAATATTGATAGGGGATACTATACGGCGAATCGTACTCGTGCCGCCGGTTCGAGGATGGCCGTCGTCACTCCTCATCGTGCCCGACCGCCCGAGATCGGGGCCGAACAGCGGCCCGGCGAGACAAAAGAGTCGTGGCTGCGGAGGACGCCATCGACCACCTCGGGGAGAGCGAACGGGCGGTGACGGCCCTCGTCTTCGCCTTCGTGGGTTCTCTCGCTCACGAGGTCTACGAGACGGTCCCGTTCGTGTTACTCGACTCCGGCGAGGCTATCGACGACGAAATCGAGCCGGCGGTGGCGCCCGTGAACGGGGAGCGACCGTCGAAGACAGGGGTGGTGCGAACGGCGCCGAGATTGGCCCCGCCGTCGGTCAGCAGCGACTGTAGTCGGTGGAGGTGTTGATACCGAGGTCGTCGGAGGTGGGTTCCCGTCCGTCCGTCGGCACCGCCACGGTCCCGGTCCCGAGGGTGTCGACCTCGTCGCAGGGGGCCGTGTAGTCGGCTTCCGCAGAGAGCGACAGCGACCCACTCTCGTCGTCGTCGACGGTCACCTCGATGGGCACGGCGAAGTTGACGTAGGAGGCCCTACCGTTCCACTCGAACTGGTACTTGTCACGGGTCGCGTTGTCCTTTTGCTGGACGAGTTCCTGTCCGCTCTCTTGATTGATGAGGTCGTAGACGAGTGGAACCCCACCCACGGCCTGGCCTGCAACCGTGTACGCTAGCGTGGGGCCACTTCCGATGACTCCACCAGCAACCGCGCACACACCGGCAGCCCACAGGGGAAACGTGTCGGGATCGTAGTCGCCCTTGTCGAACTCGTCTTGGAGGTCGCAGATGTCCTGGCTGGTATCCCCCCAGTTGTCCCGAATCGCCTGCGTTACCTCGCCACCCTCCAGCAGTCCGGCGTGGATGGCGTCCCTGTAGGCGTCGACCTGCGTGGCCGGCTCGGTCTTGCCGAGGATGCTCACGTCGATCGTCAGATCCTGAATCCGGTTCCGACCCACGATGTCGCCTTCGTTCCGGTAGTCGCTGTTGCAGAACGTGTCGTAGTCGGCGTACTCGTAGTAGAGTGCGGACCCCGAGAGGGCGAACTTGTAGACGGTGTCGTCGCCACCTTCCCTCCCGAGATAGGAGATTCCGAACCGGGAATCCGATATCGATGCGGTCTGGAGGGACTCGTTGTTGTTCCCGCAGTCGGTGAAACAGTCGTTGTCCGTCTTGTAGATGATCGAGTCGAGGTCGCTCTGGCCGCAGGACGCGTCCGGATCGACGTTGGTACACGGCGAGGCCGCGGTCGCGGGCGCGGTACCTAGGATCGCCGCTCCCCCGCTGACGGCAGCAGTCTTCTTCAGGACGCTCCGACGGCTGATGCTGTCGACAATGTCGCTACTCGGAGTTCCGTGTCGGTCTTTTTCTCTCGACATAGTAGGCATAATATTACTTTCTATATATGTTCTTTTTGCTTTAACGCGCAAAATAAATACAGTGATAGACTCTTACAGTTCGTCGCGGTCGAGTGGCAGGACGGTCCATCCGCCGCGTGTCCCGGGTCGGACTGGACCCGACAGCCGCGGTCGTCGCCTCCAGTTCAACCGCCGCCTTCGCCGGGCGGCCACCCGGGCGAGCGCTCGTCCATCGTGCCGTCGGTGTCGCCGACGCCTCTCGGGCCGGACGGGACGACGACCACTACCACCGTCTCGGTACTGACGGTGATTTTGGGCCCCCGACCGAGTTCGAGACGCCGGCCGTCGTGGGAGAGACGTGCCGTCCGTCCCTCCCGCACGTAGGCGGTCGATGCCCGGCTGTCGCCGCGGTTCGCCCGGACGACGAACCGCTCGTAGGTACCCTCGACCTCGACGTACCAGACGTTGCCGGTGGCGTACCAGTAGCCGGGGACGAGCGGCATCCCGGCCGGTAGCGAGCCCATCTTCTTGCCGAGCTTCTGCCGTCGCTTCTTCTCCATGGCGTCCTCGAGTCGCTTTTCTGCCTTCGCCTGCAGTTCGCGTCGGAACTCCCGCTTCACCGTTTCGACTGCCTCGTTGGTCGACGAACGGGAGGGGCGGGCGGCGTCGTCCCGCAGGGCGTCCGCGAGGGTGACCCGGAGGCGAACCCGGAGCCGGTCGCGGTCGACGCCGTTACCACCGGCCGAAGATGCGGCCCGTTCGGCCGTCGAACCGTTGGCGAGCGCCTTCGCCGCCTCGGCCGTCGAGGCGTTCGTCGTCACGGCGCCCCGGGCCTCGGAAGCGGGGACGCCTTCGGCGGTCATCGCCGCGACCAACTCGTCACGAACGTAGCGACTCGCGGCCGTCACCTCGGACCGCAGCGAGTCGTATCCCTCGTCGGTACCGTTCATGGCGTCCAACGCCTGGGCGGCGGTCGAAAGCGAGACGCTGTCGTCGCCGATTATCGGGAGCCGCCCGAGTATCCCTTCGACGACCTGCCCGTGCGGAGAGGTGAAGACGTTCAGGTTCCGCGTCGCAAGCGGGTGGACCGTCCCGTTCTCACCGGCGTGGATCCGTTCCCGGCTGACCGGCCCGGTCGGGAGGTAGGACGGGCCGGTCTCGACGGCGAGAGACAGGTTCCCGACCGGATCCTCGTAGGTCCTGGTCGGCGGCCGGACTGCCCGACGGTGAGCGGCGAGGGCGCCGTCGAGTCGACTCGGGTCGAGGTGTTCGGTAATCTCGTCTTTCAGGCCGTCGTTGACCGTCCCGTGGTGCTCCGAGCGGGTCCGGAGGTCGCGTTCGAGCGCGGCCAGGTACGCCTCGCGCGCCGCGACCCGGGTCCGCTCGGCGACCGACCGGTCGGCTCGGCCGCGCAGCCGGCCGTGTCGCGCCGAGAGGTTCTCCGAGAGCCGTCGGGCCGGGTTGACCCGACCCGTGGCGAGGTCGGTCCCCGGCACGGTGGTCGAGACGTTCCGGGTCCGGTCCCGGAGGGTCCGCACGTCGGCGAGGACGGTCTCCCGGTCGACGGTGGAATCGGCGGTCGCGTTCGCCCTCGTCGGGCCGGTGTCGCCGTCGACCGCGGCCCTGGCGACGGCCTCGAACCCACCGGCCTCGTCGATGGCTGCGGCGACGGCCCGGTCGGTCGCCGAAGCCAGCGGGCCGTCGAGCGATCCTGGCGGCGCGCCCGGTACCGGTGCGGTACGGGCCTGGACCGCGATTCGGACGCGGTACTCCCGCTCGACGACGGTGCTGGTCGTCTTCCGCCGGCTTCCGCGTCGCCAGGTCCGAGACCGAACCCGCGTCTCGTGGACTCGAAACGCCGCGCCGTCCCGTGTCTCCCAGCCGTCCGCACTCGGCGGCGTCCCGTCGATCCGCTCCAGGCTGACCGAGTCGTCGGTGTGTTCCTCGACCAGATTCCACGACCCGGAGACGGAGCCGGTCCGTTCCCGGTCGACGACGCGGCCCGAGGCCTCGGCCCGGACGCGGGCCTGGACCGTGTGGGCCCGCTCTATGGCCTTCCGGAGGGCGTCGTCGCCCTCGATACCGACGGTCTCCGCGAACGCACGGTCCGCGGAGCCGTTGACCCCGACGGTCACCGAGGTGTCGTCGGGTGGCTCCTCGTCGGTCCCGACCGGCGGAGACCGCGAGGAGTCCGACCCGTGTGTCTCCGCCGCGGTGAGGACGGCGTCGCTCCAGCGACCGTCGACGCCGGTCGCAGCCAGGAGGTCACGGCCCCCGATCTGGCGGCCGGCGGCGACGACGCCGCGGTCGCCCCCGGGGTCCGAGGCGCCGAAGACTGCTCGTTGTTCGGTCAATAGCGCGTCGTTGGTCGCCAACTCGACGTGTCTCGTCCCGACGACGTTCGCTATCGGTGCGCCACTGTACTGGGCGTAGCCCCTGGCCCAGGCGATGGGATACAGCCGGGCCGTGAGACGCCGTCCGAGGCCCGGGCGGGTGACGGGCGCGTTCACCCGGCGCTCGTACCGCTCGGTCCTGTCGTGCAGGAACAGCGCCGGGTTCGGGACGACGAAGGTCGGCGACAGTTCCTCGGTGGCGACTCGGCGGTCCCGGTGGGTACCCGCTATCCGGACATCCCGTATCTCGACCCGCAACGCGGTACCGTTCTCGCCGGCCCGCTCCACCCGGACGCGCTCTATCGCTTCGCGGTACCCGGCGGTCGTCGGTTCGACGGGCGGCAACGACGCGTTTGCGACGACGCCACCGCGACGGACCCGGACCGATTCGAGGCGCTCGCGCGCCAGCAGGTAGATTCGGAGGCGCAATGCGTCGCGGAACGGCCGGTCGGCGTCGAGCGCTCGGCCGGCGGTCGTGTTCGCCGGTTCGGTGACCGGCCGAGCGGCGGTCTCGGTCGCCGCCTCGTCCGCGACAACGCGGAGCGTCGTCACCGTCTCCGCCTCGGCGCCGGCCATGGCCCGGTCGACCGTCGGCGTCGATGCCGGGTCGTTCGTCACGACCGTCGCCGCGAGCGTCGTGCTCGACACCAGGACGAGCACGCCGACGAGCGCGAACGGCACGCGGGCACGGTCGTTCACGGATCCCACCGCCTGACGACGACCGTGACCTCGCCGGCCGATGTCTCCGCGGCGGCCGCATCCGCCGTGGCGTACCGACCCCGTAGCTCCGTCTCGAAGCGGTCGGCGAGAGCGGCGGTCAGCGTCTCGTTTGCGGCCGCGACGTCGACGTCAGCCTCGACGGAGTCGAGGGGGGCGTCGAGCGCATCGCCCACGGTCCGATACCGGTCGACGGTCCGGGGAGCGGTCCGGGGGTCGGCCAGCGCCGCCCGGGTCCGCGTCGACGGGAAGAGCCACTCGACGACAGCCTCGGCGAGCGCCCCACCGAGGGTACGGAACGTCGTCGAATCGTCGACCGGCGCCCGGTCGATACCGCTCTCGACGGTCATCACCGTCGCGGCGACGTCGGCGCTCGCGGGGGGTTTCGGTCCGGCCGTCACGCGCCCGTCAACGGTGGCGTTCGGGTACGGTTCCCAGGTCGCCGTGACGTAGACCCGGTCGCCGGTCGCCTCCCCGGTCGCCTCGACGACTGCGGCCGGGTACGAACTCCCCACGAGTCGCTGTCCGTCGACCGTCGCGGCGTGCACGGCGGCGCTCCCCAGGTGGGCAGCGAGCGTCGTGTGGCGCGTGCTGTTCCCGCCCGGGACGCCCGTCGTCGCCGTCGCGACGGTTCGTGCGGCGGCGTCGGCGTCGGGGGCCTCCGGCGTCGGCGTCGGGGGCGCCGCCGCAAGCGTGGCGAGAGCGGTCCCGACGAGCAGCAGACAGACCGCGACGTCCAGAACGGTGCTCACGCCGCGGGCCACACGCACACCTCCAGGAGACCGGGGATGACGCGAGCGGGCGCCACGCGGACGGCGACCCGGCGGTCGACGCACTCCGGGTCCGGTGCCCGCGGACGACCCTCCGTCCACGTCCCCTCGTCGGTTCGCAGCGAGGCGTTCAGGCGATACCCACGGGGGCTCGCCGCGTCGGTGTGCTCCGCCAGCGGCGGGACCACTGCGCCGAAGGTAGTGGTCTCGGCCACGAGACGGTCGGCCGCGTGCGGTGCCATCTCCCGGTCGGTCACCAGTTCGGCCGCCGTCGCGTCGAAGGCGCCCGCGTACAGCGACAGGCCGACGCCGAGCGCGAACACCGCCGCCAGCGCTGCGATGGGTTCCGTCTGTGCCCTACCCCACGAGGACGACATCGGTCCCCTCCCAGGTGACGCGCCGGACGACGAGGCGGTCGGTGTCGGTCCACTGCGGTCGGTCTCGCCGCGCCGCCGACGCCGCGCGCTCGAACGCTTTCGGCGACGCGAAGACGCGCTCCGGGGGCGTCCCGAGGAGGACGGCCTCGAGTCGCTCGTCGGCGGTGGCTGGCGTCACCGGCCCGTACCCGAACCGTGCGTGTGCGGTGCCACCCGGCCCCCGGAGGGACAGCGAATCCGCGCCGACCCGGACTGCTTCGGCGTTCGGCAGGGGCCGTTCGTCGATGGTAGCGTGCTCGCTGACGGCGACGGCGTCGACCGTCTCGGCGGCGCCCGTCGCGTCCGGCGGCGGTGCGGCGGGTATCGCGGTCACGACGCCCGCGGCCGTGGCGCTGACGGCCGCGAGACCGAGCCAGACGTACCACGCGTCGAGCGGAGCCTCGAACATGGGGGGGCCTGGTCCCGTTCTCCATTATAAACCTCCGGCCACGGTGGCGGTGGCGCGGAAGGCGACGACGTAGGTCACGGTGGCGGCCACGAGCGCCGCCCCGGCGCGGTAGCCGACGGTCGCGCGGTCGAGACCGCGAGACAACCCCGTCGAGAGAGCCGTCAGAATCACGGCGAGCAGGAGGACGTAGGCGCCGACGGCCAGGCCGAGACCGGCCGTCTCCGGGGCGCCGCCCTCGAGAGCCGCGGTGGTGCCAACGCTGTCGGCGAGGGCGACCGTCGCGCCGCCGACGAGCGGCCCGAAGAATGCCGCCGTGTTCCCGAGCGTCGACGTGACGCGGGCCAGGTCGCGGCGGGCGTCCCGCTCGACGCGGCGGAGGTCGTCGAGGTGGTCGGCCGTCTCGACGAGTGCCCGGCCAGCGGGCGGCCCCTCTCGCGTCGCCGCTCCGAGCAGGCGGGCGGCACCGCGGGCCCGCTGGCTCGGGACTGCCTCGAGGGCGCCGTACTCGCCGTCGAAGGCGGTCTCGACGCCGACGCGGAGCTGTGACTGTCGTCTCGCGGCGGCCCCGAAGACATCTCGGGCGACCCCGTCGAGTTCGTCGGCTGCGTCGGCGACGGCGCGCTCGACGGCGATGCCGTCCGCGACGCGTCGGCCGACGAGGTACAGCGCGTCCGGCAGCGCCTCGTCGAGGCGGTCGGCGCGCTCCCTGACCCGAACGACGGGTCGGTAGAGGGCGATAAGCGCCGTCCCCGTACCGAGACCGACGGTCGCAAGCGGCGCACTCCAGGGCGTCAGAACGCGACCGGCGAACACCCAGGCGGCGACGCCGACGGCGCCTCCGGCCGCGAGTGCGGGCCACCGCCGGGTCGGAACGTCGCGGTGGTCCCGACCGACGGCCGCCGGCGGGAAGGCGACGGGTCGGCCGGCGAGCAGCCAGGCGCTGGCACAAATCAAGACGACGGGCAAGGCCAGGTCGTACAGGACGACGACGGCCGGGAGCGTCGCCTCGAGGCCCGCCGCACCGGCCGCCGGCAGGACGCCGACGAGCGCCAGCGGCAGGAGGACGCCGAAGGCGTACAGCGCCGTCGCCGGGCCACGGATGGCGTCGGCGGCGTCGGACGCCCGGTCCCGGGTCCCGTCGAGGATCGCAGCCATCGCCCGGTCGAGCGCGCGGTCGCGTTCCTCGTCCGGAGCGCCGGCCGCGGCATCGACGAGCGTCAGCGACCGGTGGAGCGCCGGGAACGAGTCCCGCCAGGCGTCGGCGAAGCTCCCGAGTCCCGACCGTGGGGTCCCCCTCGCCCGGCGGACGTGCTCGGCGAGGCGGTCCCCGAGACGGCCCTCCGTCTCGGCGGCGAAGGCCGCCGCCCCCTCCGCGGTCGGCGCGACGCGGGTCTGTAGCACGGCACGGCTGACCAGTTCCGGCGCCGAACCCAGCGTCCGGCTCCGGCGGGCGTTCGCGGCGGCGATTGCCCCGCCACGGACGAGCGCGACGGTGCCGTAGGCGCCGCCGAGTGCGACCAACAGGAGCAGCGGCTGCCCGACGACGAGCGCCGCGACGAGGAGCAACGCTCCGACGAACAGCCCCGCCGCGTCCGCGGCCACCGCGTACTCGAGCGGTTCGCGGCCAAGGAACGGCGCCACCTCTCCGAGTTCCGACGGGGCCGTCTCGCGCGGCGAGCGCGAGGCGAGACGGCTCAGCAGCGACATGTCCCCGACAGTTCCTCGGCCGCTCGGTCGATTTCGCTCCGGACATCGGCCGCCGTCTCCGTCGGGTCCGCGAGCGCCGACAGCGTCCGGCAGTCCTCGAGGGCGAGCGACCCCTCGGTTGCGACCGTTGCGAAGCCGACGCCGTCGCCCGTGCGTCGCACCTCCTCGACGGCACGGAGCCGTCGCCGACGGCCACCCCCGTCGTCGTAGGCCTCCATCGTCACGACGAGGTCGGTGTCGGCGAAGGCCGTCTCGGGGACCCCGAGGTCGGTGACGACCCGTTCGCGGACGGACTCGCCGCCACCGCCGTGGATGGTCCCGAGCACCGCGCCGTCGGCGGCTCCGACCCGCATCGCCTCGTAGAGGACCTTCGCCTCCTCGCCGCGAACCTCGCCGACGACGATGGCGCCGTCGCCGAGCCTGAGTGCGGTCCGGAGCGCCTCGGTCGGCTCGATTGACGCCCCGTCCCCCGTGGCGACCCGGAGCGGCTGGACGTCCCGGCCCTCGGCCTGGAGTTCGCCGACGGGAAGCTCGGGCGTGTCCTCGATGAGGACCGTCCGGACGTCGACCGGGAGCTCCCACAGCAGCGCGCCGAGCAGCGTCGTCTTGCCGGCTCCGCGGGCGCCGGCGAGCAGCGTCGCGGCCCCTCGGCGGACCGCGACCGAAAGGAACGCGGCGGTTTCGGGCGCTAGCGTCCCGTTCTCGACGAGGTCGGAGACACGAAACGCCGACTCGTCGTGGGCACGGAACGTGAACCCAACGCCGTCGCTGACCGGCGCGGTGACGCCGGCGACGCGGACGCGCCGGTCGCCGGCGTCGGTCGTCGCTGCGAGCGTCGGGCTGGCCCGGG
Source organism: Natronomonas marina (assembly GCF_024298905.1). NCBI lineage: Archaea > Methanobacteriati > Methanobacteriota > Halobacteria > Halobacteriales > Natronomonadaceae > Natronomonas > Natronomonas marina. Next base: position 3,305,490 of record NZ_CP101154.1, on the reverse strand, counting down.
AGAACGCGCGACCGCTGGAGCGGCGGAACCGGGAGGCCAGCGCGTCGGCGCCCTCGGTCGTCAGCCGGACGTTCGTGCGGAGCGTCTCGCCGTCGTGGCGGACGCGAATCCGGTTCTCGTCGACGGGTGCCGAGAGGAACGCGTCCGTGACCGACGGGTCGGCGAAGCAGTCCTCGACGACGCCGAGCCCGAGCGTGTGTTTCTCCAGGGCGGCCACGAGCGTCTCGACTGGCTGGTCACCCTCGGCGACCGATCGGACGGCGCGTGCGGGGGCACGCTCGCCGCCCGTGACGGTGCCGCGAGCGAGCCGCTCGTAGGCCCGGGCCAGCGTCGCGGTCGCTTCGGCGTCCAGCCGGTGTTCGGCGGGCGTCAGGTGGTATGTGTCCAGGCCGTCGCCCTCGTACCGGCGGACGACGGCCCCGGTGTCGAGTTCGTAGCGGTCCCGGAGCGTCGCGGTCGGTGGCGGCTGCGTCGCCACTCGGGATCGGGCGATCGTCGGACCGACGCTCGGGCGGAGCACGGTGCCGTAGTCGGCCTCCAGAAAGGCCGCGAGACCGGTCTCGGCGGCCGCCCGGGCGAGCGTCTCGCCGCGACCGCTGGCGACGCGGGCCGCACCCAGCGGGTCCTCGCGGGCGCGTTCGGCTAGCGCCTCGTCGTGGAACGCGACGGCGTCGGCGAACCGGCCCGCGGCAACGAGCATCGCCGCGGCGTCGTCCTCGTAGGCCCGTTCGAACCCGGCGGCACGGGTGCAGACGGACTCGACGTCGCGCGCCTCGAGGGCCTCGACGACCGTCGCCCGACACGCCGCCGACTCGGCGAGACGGCCGTCGCCCGGGCAGTCGTCGCTGTCGACCCGCAGACAGTCTCCCTCGAAGCCGACCTCACACAGGCAGTCGTCTTCCGATGACAGCAGGCGTCCGAGCACGGGGCGTCTGGTCGCGGCTTCGCCCTTCAACCCTCGCCCGCTCGACGACGACGACCGGCCCGCCGGCGTCGCGGACCAGCGAGAGCCGAAGCCGGGTGTCGTCGGCGAGCACGAGCGTTCCTTCTACCCGGAGGTCGGCGCTGGCCTCGACGGTCCGGTTGTCGCCAGTCGCCGGCGCCCAGACTAGCCGGTCGTCGCCGACGACGATTCGCCCGCCGTCGGTGACCGTCGGGGTCGGCGGCGCGACGACGACGACGGTCTCGGCGGGCGGCCGCGAGGGAACGACGGGGTCGTTGTCGGCGACGAGACGGTCGGCGGCCCGGGTGAGTTCCTGGAGTTCGGTCGTCGCCAGCGCGGCGTTGCGGTCCCGTTCGACCCGCTCGGCGACCGGGAGGCTCGCCCCGAGCAGCGCGGCCGCCAGCGCGACGGCCAGCACGACCCGAATCACGCCGACTCACCCCCACCGGAGGATGCCGTCGGTGTCGTCGTCGTCCTTCGGTGCCGCGGCGTCGTCGTCACGCGTCGCCGCGTCGTCTCGCCGCGCCGCCCCCCCGTCCCGCGGCGGCGTCCCGTCGTCTCGCGGTGATGTCCCCCTGTCCCCGGGACCGACGGTGCGCTCGACGGCCTCGGCCTTCCGGAGCGCACGGTCGGCGCGGCGCTCGACGTCCTCGTTGATGGCGCGAATCTCGCCGACGTAGCCGCGAATCGCCTGGACGGCCGCCTCGAGTTCGGCCACGCGGTCTTCGAGGTCGTCGAGGCGGTCGGTCCGTTCGAGTGGTTCCTCGGCCGACAGCGCGCGCTCGACGGCCTCGAGTCGGCGCTCGACGGAGTCGCGGTCGGGGTTGCTGGGGGACACGCACCGGGATGGTCCCGGCCTGGTATATAGGTCCTCGCGTCGACGGCCGCTCGTACCCGCGTCCGCCCATCGACGGGTACACAAGCGCGGAACGCCCAGCGGTGCGTATGAGCGACCTCACCGTCGAGCCGGTCGAATCCGTCGAGGACGCCGAGGTGCCGGCGGGCGTCGACGCTCCGGAGTACGTCCTCTACGGCGGGAAGGGCGGCGTCGGCAAGACGACGTGTGCGGCGGCGACGGCGCTGGCCAGCGCCCGCGACGGCACCACGACGCTGGTGCTCTCGACGGACCCGGCCCACTCGCTGTCGGACACCCTGGAGACGGAGATACCGGCCGAACCGAGCCGAATCCGCGAGGACGTCCCGCTGTGGGCCGCCGAAATCGACCCCGAGGCGGCCACCGGCGGGCCGTTCGCCGCGGAGGAGGGCGGGCCGGCCGGGGCCGATGCCGGCGGTGCTGACGGCGCCGGCGGGTCGGGCGGTACTGGCGGCCCGGGCGACGCCGCCGGCATGGGAATGGGCGGGATGGGCGAGTTGCTCGGCGGCGGCGACCACCCGCTCGCTGGCGGCGCGATGCCCGGCGCCGACGAGGCGGCGGCCGTCCAGTTGCTGCTGGAGTACCTCGACGACCCACGCTTCGACCGGGTGGTCGTCGACACGGCGCCGACCGGCCACACGCTGCGGTTGCTGGAGTTGCCGGACGTGATGGACTCGATGGTGGGCCGCATGCTCGCCTTCCGCGAGAAACTCTCCGGGATGGCCGGCAGCCTCGCCGGTCTCTTCGGGGGCGGCGACGACGACGTCGAGGAGGGTGTCGACGACCTGCGCGAACTGTCGACGAAGATAGAGCGGTTGCGGGACGCCCTGCAGGACCCGACCCGGACCGACTTCCGGGTCGTGATGGTGCCCGAGGAGATGAGCGTCGTCGAGAGTGAGCGCCTCCTCGACCGTCTCGAGGAGTTCTCGATTCCGGTCGACACGCTGGTGGTCAACCGCGTCAGCGAGGACCTCGCGGACGTCGCGGGCTTCGACGAGGCGTGGTTCGTCGCGCCGGACACCGAACACTGCGAGTTCTGCCGGCGGCGCTGGGAGGTCCAGCGGACCGCGCTGGCGCGGGCCCAGGACCTCTTCCGGGGCCGCGACGTCAAGCGCGTTCCGCTGTTCGCCGAACCGGTCCACGGGGAGGCGATGCTGGGCGTCGTCGCGGCCTGTCTCGACTAGGAGACCACGTGTCAGGCGGCGCGCGCAAGGCCGATGCCGAGCATGAGGATGAGGACCCCGATGACGCTCTGCATGACGGCGTTGACGGTGTCGCCCCGGTGGAGGTTGTAGGCCGCCACGCCGACGAACAGCAGGGCGACGACCAGATGGAACCCGACGATGGCGAGGGTTCGGGGCCTCACGACCGTAGCCCCGTCCCCCGGGGTCAAAACGGTTTGCCTGTTAGGCGTCCGAAACGACGAGGACGCGGAGGTCGTTGACGTTCGTGCCCGTCGCGCCCGACCGCAAGAGTGCGTCGCGGTCGTCGAGGAACCGGTAGCTGTCGTTGTCGGCCAGCGCCGCCCGCGCGGCCGCGGCGTCGTCGATACGGTCGACCAGCGCGCCGGCGGCGTCGGTACCGCCGTCGCTGCCGTCCGTGTCGACCGCGGCCAGCACCGCCGACGGCGGGAGGTCGAGACCGCCGGCGACGGCGAACTCAAGGTTCGGGCCGCCGACGCCGTCGCCCTCGACGGAGACCGTCGTCTCGCCGCCCGAAAGCAGCACTGCCGGCGGTTCGACCGGCGAACCCGTCTCGGCGACCTCGGCCGCGACGGCGGCGTGGAACCGCCCCACTTCGCGGGCCTCTCCCTCGAATCGGGTCGAGAGACGACAGGGCTCGTAGCCCCGCTCGGCCGCCACCTCGCCCGCGGCCGCGAGGGCGTCGTGAGCCGACGCGAGGACGTGCGTGTCGACCGCGACGTCGGGCGCCGGCGTCGGGGCTGCGTCCTCGAGGAACGCCCGTACTGCGGCGGCCTCGACGCCGTAGCGGTCCAGCACGGCAAGGGCGGCCGCCGGGTCGCTCACCTGCGGCACAGTCGGCCCGCTGCCGACCACCGCGGGGTCGTCGCCGACCACGTCGCTGACGACGAGTCCGACGACGGTCGCCGGCCGGGCGGCCGCCGCGAGGCCGCCACCCTTGACCTCCGAACAGGCCCGCCGGACGACGTTCAACGCGTCGACGGGCGCGCCGGCCGCGAGCAGGTCCCCGGTGACCGCGGCGATGTCGGCCGCCGAGAGGTCGCCCGCTGGCGCACAGAGGAGCGCGCTCGCGCCGCCGGTGACCGCCGCGAGGACGAGCGTCCCGTCGTCGGCCGCGCTCGCCCGCTTGAGGACGGCGGCGGCACCGGCGACGCTTCCCTCGCCGGGCGTCGGGTGCTCGCCGACCCGGACCGTCACCCCATCGGGGTCGGCGGTCCGTTCGTCCGTGACGACGACGCCGCTCGCCCGTCCGTCGAGTAACTCGGCGAGGCCCGCCGCGAGTTCGTCGGCACCCTTCCCGCCGCCGAGAACGAGCACGTCGTCGTAGGCCGCGAGGTCGTAGGCGGCGTCTCGGATCCGGAGCGTCCCGTCCTCGACCGAGCAGTGCCGGTCGACGGCCCGCCTCGGGCGGGCCGCCTCGATGCCGGCCGCCAGGCAGTCGACGGCGAGTTCGCCGGGGGGCGAGTCCGCGAGGGCGGCGCGGTCGACGAACACGCTACGTCGTGAACTTTCGGACCAGTCCGAAGACCTGGTCGCGGATGGGGTCCGGCAGGTAGCGGGCGTACAGCATCACCTGTGCGACCCGGCCGACGACGTAGCGGGGCTCGGGGTCCGGCGTGACCGACGCCTCGACGATGGCCTCGGCGACCTCGGCGGGGTGGACGGCGACGGGGCTGTCGGCGCCGAACAGCGAGGCGTCCTCCTGGAACTGGTAGAGGTCCTCGTAGGCCTCGGTCCGGCCGAGGCGACCGATTTCGTCGTCGACGCGCTCGCGGAAGCTCGTCTCGACGGGACCGGGCTGGACGACGCTGACGTCGACGCCGAACGGCTCGACCTCCAGGCGGAGCGCGTCGCTGTACCCCTCGATGGCGTGCTTCGAGGCCGAGTAGGCGCCCATCCCCGGCGCCGCCAGCCGCCCGGCGACCGAGGAGACGTTGACGATGGTCCCGTCCTCCCGTTCCCGCATGTGGGGCAGCACCGCCCGGACGAGCCGGTGGGGGCCGAAGACGTTGACGTCGAACTGCCGCTCGAAGAGGTCCTGCCGGACGTCCTCCAGCGGGCCGTGCTGGCCGTAGCCGGCGTTGTTGACCAGCGCGTCGATGCGGCCCTCCTCTTCGATGATGCGGTCGACGACGCGCTCGACGTCGTCGGGGTCGGTCACGTCCAGCGTCCCGATGTCGCAGCCGGCCTCGCCGAGTTGCTGGATGTCGGCGGGGTTGCGGGCCGTCGCGTAGACGCGCCACTCCTCGTCGAGGAAGGCGTACGCCGTCGCCCGGCCGATGCCGGACGAACAGCCGGTAATCAGCACCGTCCGATTGCTCATACGCTCCCGGTCGCGGGGCCGACAGTTAGGGGTATCGACCTGTCCGTTCGGGCGGGCGACAGCGAGGCGAACGCACGCCATTGCCGTGTGGCGGCGTCGAGCTACAAGTCCCGGTCGTAGATGTTCCGCCGGTGCCCCAGCGTCAACACGTACACCGTGTCGTCGTCGCGGACCCAATCGGTTATCACCCGGTAGTCACCGACCCGGAGCTTGTACGCGTCTTCGCCGGGGAGTCGCGAGAGGTCTCGATTCGGGTCGATATCTCGGAGGGCGTCCTTGATGCGGTCTCGAACGTCGGGGTCGAGCCCCGAGAGACGTTCTCGTGCCCGTTCGGACAGGAGCTCCTCCGTCATTCGAGGTCTTCGAGCGCGACCGTCTCACCCGCGGCGATCTGGTCGCGACTCACGCGAACGTCCGCACGGGCCCAGTCGGCGAGCTGCTGGGAGTCGATCAGATGCCGGAGTGCGTCCCGGACCAGTTCGCTCTTGTTCAGGTAGTGGGGGTGTTCCTCCAGGTACGCCTGCAGGTCGTCGTCCATCTCGTCCGGGATCTTCACGTTGAGTGTGCTCATTGTGTTACAGAGGTAGTACGCTCGAATGATTAAGTCTTCTCCCGTCCGTGGGGCACTCACCGGGTGTCAGGGACCGGAAGTCCACACTACGTCGGCTACGGCGCCCCCGACTTGCCACTATCGTCCCGGTCGAATACCGCAACTGCGGCGGGTACGGGACGAACAGCGGAGCTTTTACCACCCGTGCGTAACGTCGTGCCGCATGGTTTCGGCAATGGGGGGCGACGGAACGTGAAACGGATTCGCGCCGCGACGGAGATACTGACGTACAAGTGGCACCCGGCAATCCTCTACACGGTCCACGAACTGGACGGCGCGGGGTACTCCGAACTCGAAGCTGCTATCGACGACATCTCGTCGAAGATGCTGTCGGACGGCCTGTCCGACCTCTGTGAGCGGGACATTCTGGCGACGGCCGAACCAGTCGAGGACAGCGGCAGGACGATATACGTGCTGACGGACAAGGGCCGCGGCCTCGTTCCGGCCATCGAGGTGCTGGACGCGTGGAACCAGCGGTACGAGACACCCCGGTCGTCGGTGCTGATACTCGAGGACGAACGGATGGTCGCGGACATGCTCGCGGACTACTTTTCCGGTCGCTACGACGCACAGTACGTCCGATACGGCGAGGACGCACTCGATGCGTACGGCGACGACATCGACATCGTCATCATCGACCGGAATCTCGAGCGGATGTCCGGCGACGAGGTGGCAGCCCGAATCAGGGACGAGGACGGGCAGGCGCTGCTCCTCTGTGTCAGCGGCGTCGAACCCGCCGACGACATATACGAACTGGCGTACGACGACTACATCTACAAACCGGCCGGTGAGGACCAGATGAGGGCCCGCATCGAATTGCTTCTCAACCGGGCGGAACTGGAGGGGCCGGTCCGGGAGTACCTGGCCCTGCGGTCGAAACAGGCCGCACTGCGAGACGCCTACGGGGAGGCTGCCACGAGGATGGGCGGCTACCGGGACTGTGCGGACCGAATCGAGGCCCTCGACCTCTCGACGGACCGGAGACGGACGCTCGATCCACTCCTGCCGCCGGGGGCGAGCGAGCCGCTTCTGTCCGACGACTGACGGGCGTTCTCTACCGACGGCGTACCGGCCCGGCGTCGACGCCGGTGATTTCGAACCGGGCGCCACCGTCGGCTCCATCGGTGACGCCAATCGTCCAGCCGTGGGCGTCGACGATGTGTCTCACGATAGAGAGCCCGTACCCGTTGCCGCCCCGGCCCCTGGTGTACCCGTGGTCGAATACCTCATCCCGTTCGGGTTCGGGAATCCCCTTTCCGTCGTCCTCGACGTAAAACCCTGCGCATTCACCGGAATCGGGGTCGCCATCGATGAGGCCGACTCGGACGGTCAGTGGCGAGTCGTTGTGCACGATTGCGTTCCGGAGAAGGTTCTCGAGGACCTGGAACAGCCGAACCGGGTCCGCGTCGACGGCCGCGTCGCCGACGTGACACTCCAGTTCCGCGCCGTCGGTTCGCACGCTTGCCCAGACACCCTTGAGGAGTGGCTCCAGGGAACACGTCTCGGTCTCCTCGATGTCCGCCTGACTATGGGCGAGCGTCAGCATATTGTCGATTACCGACTCCATCCGGTCCAGCGCGGCCTCTACGGACTCGGTGCGCTCGTCGGGATACTCTCGAGCGAGGCGGTCCGTCCGAACCATCGCCTCGTTCAACGGCGTCCGCAACTCGTGAGACACCGTCGACGTGAACTGGTCGAGTCGCCGGTTCGTCCGCTCCAGTTTCGTGACGTCCCTGAGAGCGACGATGTGGCCACTGACATTCCCGTCGGGAGTCCGGACCGACGTCCGCTTCACGTCGAAGTACCGGTCCGACCCCTCGATTTCGAGCGTGCCGTCCTCTGTGGACTCGTCGGGATAGAACGGCTGGATGGCCCCGGCATGTGGCCCGAAGAACTCGGTCGCGTCCATACCACGCCAGTCGGTCTCGACGTCGAACACCTGCCGTGCCGTCGGGTTCGTGTAGACGACTTCGTCGTCGTCGTCGACGAACACGAACGGATCGTCAAACCCGCGAATCAACTGGTGACGACTGACGGGAGGCAGTTCGAACAGCTGATACCTGAAGATGGCGACCGCGAAGGCGGCCGCAGTCACCCCGAATCCGACGTCGGTGATGTTCGGTGACGGGGGAAGGACCCTGAGGAACACCAGTACGTTCACCACCATTGGGGTACCGATGCCGATGGCGATGAGGGCCGACTGTTCCGTGCGGAGTTCGTCCGCCTTCGTGAGCACGTATCGCAGGATGATGCCCCCGCTGGCGAGCGTGACGGCGTAGGCGTACAACGCGTACAGCCTGAACGACAGGTTGAGTTTCCGGTCGTGGAGCACGAACTCCTCGAAGGTGACGCCCAGAACCGTGACTGGCCCCCGGGTCACCAGTCCGCGGGATTCGTACAGGAACTCGGGGCGAACGAGGAGCAGGGCGCTGAGTCCAACCAGAACGGCAGCGGACACGGTCACGGCCCACTTTATCCACCGCTGCCTTTCGGCAAACGCCAGCGCGAAGAACAGGAGCGAAAACAGGTAGACGGGAATCGCGATGGCGTTCGTGATGTTGTAAGCGATCAGTTTGAACTCCCGAGAGACAACCATCTCTATGACGAAGCTCATGAGTTCCCAGAAGGAGAGCGAGAACATCAACACCGCAAAGGCGAGCACCGGTAAGCGGCGGTCTTCCCGTAGATACCGGCGCGTCGCGTACAGCCCCAGCACGACCGTCATGCCGAACACGGCGGCGTGCATGGGCATGAACGGCGTTAACTGATAACCCATCCCTCTGAGACCCCCTGGCGTCGTGAATATAGAGCACTGGAGTAAAATAAACACCGAATACACGTCGGTCTGGACCAGGAAGCGTTGTCCGGTTCACGCCCGCGCCGAACGGCGTGATCCCCTCACGGAGTGACGGCCGACACCGCCCTGAACGTGACTCGATTTCCCGAATGTAAGCCGAAGCTTTCGTCTAATTTACTGCCGGACTTTTACCACTGTGGTTTGAATGTGGTGGTACAGTAGTGAGCTCCCTCGAAATTCGTCGGATATTTGCCATTGTAATTACAATCCTGGTTGCTTTCACCTTATTTTCTTTTATCTTTACAGGTTCTGCGGTCGCCGCAACCGATTCCGACGGTGATGGGTTGACGGACTCGACCGAGAACAACCTTGGAACCGATCCGAACGACCCCGACTCCGACGGCGACGGCATCTCCGACGACGTGGAGACGACCCTGCCGGATGGGACAGGTCCGGGCGAGGGAGTCGACACGGACGGTGACGGCACCATCGACGCCCTCGACACCGATTCGGACGGCGACGGCATCGACGACAGCACAGAGGGTGCGGGGGACGTCGACGGCGACGGGACGGCGAACTACCGCGACACCGACTCCGACGGGGACGGAATCAGCGACGCGGACGAGGTAGCTCTCGGGACGGAGCCGCGTGACGCCGACTCGGACGACGACGGCATCGACGACGATGTCGAGACGACGCGGCCGGACGGAACGGGGCCGGGCGAGGCTGTCGATACCGATGGCGACGACACCATCGACGCCCTCGACACGGACAGCGACGGCGACGGGACGGACGACACGACCGAGGGGGCCGGCGACAACGACGGCGACGGCACGCCCGACTACCGCGACCCGAAGGATGAGGATGGTCCGGACGGCGACCTCGACGGTGACGGCATCACCAACAGTGAGGAACGGTCGCTGGGCACCTCCCCGGAAAAGAGCGACAGCGACGGCGACGGCATCGCCGACGACGTCGAGACGACGCGGTCGGACGGGACGGGACCGGGCGAATCGGTCGACACCGACGGCGACGGAACCATCGACGCGAAGGATACCGACAGTGACGGGGACAGTATCCCCGACAGCGAGGAGGGAACGGGCGACGCCGACGGCGATGAGGTTGCGAACTACCGAGACGACGATTCGGACGGCGACGGCATCCTCGACAGAACGGAGGGCACCGGCGACACGGACGGCGACGGGACCGCGAACTACCTGAGCACGGATTCTGACGGCGACGGCATCGCAGACAGCACCGAGGGCTCCGGGGATGCCGACAACGACGGCACGCCGAACTACGCCGACGTCGATAGCGACGGCGACTTCCGGAACGATAGCGAGGAGGGCACCGGGGACGCCGACGGTGACGGCACGCCGAACTACCTCGACACCGACAGCGATGGGAACGGCGTTCCGGACAGTAGGGACAGCGACTGGGATAACGACGGCGACGGTATTTTGGACTATCTCGACACCGACGACGAGGACGGTCCCGACGGGGACCTCGACGATGACGGCCTGACGAACAGCCAGGAGGACTCGCTGGGAACGGACAAGCAGGATAGCGACTCCGACGGCGATGGTGTCGACGACGGGACGGAGGCACCGGGAGGGTCCGCCGTCGACACGGACGGCGACGGGTCCATCGACGCCCTCGACACCGATTCGGACGGTGACAACCTGACGGACAGCCAGGAGAAATCGCTGGGAACGGACCGAACCGCGTCGGACTCGGACGGCGACGGTCTCGACGACGAGGTCGAAACCGACGGCGGCAACGCCGTCGACACGGACGGGGACGGCACCATCGACGCCCTCGACACCGACTCCGACGACGACGGCATCGCCGATAGCACCGAGGGGACGGGGGACCAGGACGGAGACGGCACGGCGAATTACCGGGATACTGACAGCGACGACGATGGCATATCGGACCGGCTCGAGGGAACGTTCGACACCGACGGCGACGGGGACCCGAACTACCTCGATGCCGATAGCGATGGTGACAGCATCGACGACGTCGACGAGTACACGAACGACGTCGGTCCGTCGAAGGGTGACCGCGACGAGGACGACGACGGGGAGCTAAATTACCTCGACACGGACAGCGACGGTGACGGCATCTCGGACGGGATGGAGGGAAGAGGCGATTTCGACGGCGACGGAATCCCGAACTACCTCGACACGGACGCGGACGATGACGGCGTTTCCGACAGCGTCGAGGGGACGGGTGATGCGGATAACGACGGTGACCCGAACTACCTCGATACGGACAGCCAGGTGACCGACGGCGGTGGAGGCGACGGAAACAACCCGGACCCGAACGGCGACGTGGACGGGGACGGTATACCGAACGGTGTCGAAGGGTTCGGTGACGCCGACGGTGACGGGACGCCGAACTACAAGGACACCGACAGCGACGGAAACGGCATCAGTGACTCCGTTGAGGGCATGGACGATACCGACGGCGATGGAACGGAGGACTTCGCCGACGCGGACAACGACGGTGACGGCATCGACGACGATGTCGAGACGACGGCGGACGAGGACGGCGACGGGACGCCGAACTATCTGGACACCGATTCGGACGGCGACGGCATCGTCGACGAGACCGAAGGGTCCGGTGACGCCGACGGTGACGGCACGCCGAACTACCTCGATACAGACGCGGACGGTGACGGTATCGACGACAGTACCGAAACCGCAAGCGACGCTGACGGCGACGGGACGGGCAACTTCCTGGACACCGACTCCGACGGCGGTGGCATCCCGGACAGTACCGAAGGGACGGGTGATCAGGACGGGGACGGTACCGCCGACTATCTCGACGCCGACACGGACGGTGACGGACTGTCCGACGGAACGGAGACCGACACCGATACGGACGGCGACGGCACGCCGAACTACCGGGATACGGACTCCGACGGCGACGGGGTGTCGGACAGCACGGAAGACTCGCTGGGGACGGACCCGGTGGATACGGACTCGGACGGTGACGGCATCGACGATGACGTCGAAACGGACGGCGGTAGCGCGGTCGACACGGACGGCGACGGGACCATCGACGCCATCGACACCGACTCCGACGACGACCAGATAGCGGATACCGACGAAGGGGCCGGTGATACGGACGGGGACGGAACCGCTGACTACCGGGATACTGACGCCGACGGCGACGGCATTTCGGACCTGATCGAGTCGGACGGCGGGCAGTCAATCGATACGGACGGTGACGGAACACCCGATTTCAAAGATACCGACAGCGACAACGACGGTATCTCAGACCGGAAGGAAAGTGACACCGACCTGTCCGCCTCTGGCGCCCCCGCGTATCTGGACAAGGACGCCGACAACGACGGCATCCCGAACTACCGTGACAGCGACTCGGACGGCGATGGGATTCCCGACAGTAGCGAGACGGACACCGACGCCGACACGGATAGTTTGCCGAACTATCTGGACCGGGATTCCGACGGCGATGGCATTATCGACCGTGAGGAGACGGCGACCGACACCGACGGCGACGGGACCGGTAACTATCTGGACACCGATTCCGACGGCGACGGCGTCGACGACGCGACCGAACAGACGCTCGGCACCGACTACCTGGACACCGACACGGACGGCGACGGCATCGACGACGGGACCGAGACGTCGAACAACGACGGGACGAACCCCGGACAGGCCATCGACACGGACGGCGACGGCACCATCGACGCCCTCGACACGGACAGCGACTCGGCTGGCCTGCCCGAGCTGACGCCGGACAGCGAGGAGAGCAGCAACGACGAGGACGGCGACGGCATTCCGAACTACCGGGACACCGACACCGATGGTGACGGCATCCCCGATTCGGAGGAGGGCAACGACGACGTCGACGGCGACGGCACACCGAACTACCTCGACGAGGATTCGGACGGCGACGGTATCAGCGACGCCGACGAGGACACGATAGGAACCGACCCGAACGACGCCGACTCCGACGGTGACGGTATCACCGACGATACCGAGGGCGCCGGCAGCGAGACGGACACGGACGGCGACGGCACTATCGACGCGCTCGACAGCGATTCGGACGACGACGGCATCCCCGATTCTGAAGAAGGCACCGGCGATGCCGACGGTGACGGCACCGCGAACTTCAGGGACGACGATTCGGACGGGGACGGCGTGCCGGATAGCACCGAGGGGGCAGTCGACACGGACGGTGACGGAACTGCCGACTACCGCGACACTGACTCCGACGGCGACGGCGTGACCGACAGCACCGAATCGTCGCTCGGCACCGACCGAACCGACACCGACACGGACGGCGACGGCATCGACGACGGGACCGAGACGACCCGGACAGATGGGACCGGCCCCGGGGAATCGGTCGACACGGACGGTGACGGCACCATCGACGCGCTCGATACGGATTCAGATGGGGACGGCATCGACGACAGTATCGAGGGAGCTGGCGACGCCGACAGCGATGGGACGGGGAACTACCGTGACGGCGACAGCGACGACCCGACCGATCAGGCTGGCGACGGCTCGCTCGACGACGGCTCGGCGACGGAGGGGACGACCGACACGGACGGGGACGGCACGGCGAACTACCTCGACGAGGACAACGATGGCGACGGCATCGACGACACCGACGAGGACGAGAACGGTGACGGCTCACTCGACAGCGGCGAGACGGACCCGAACGACGCCGACACCGACGGTGATGGCATCTCGGATAGCACCGAGGGGGCCGACAGCGAGACCGATACCGACAACGACGGCACCATCGACGCCCGTGACGACGACGCCGACGACGACGGCATCCTCGACAGCACCGAGAGCGCCGGCGATGCGGACGGCGACGGCACCGCGAACTACCGTGACCGGGACAGCGACGACCCCAACGACCAAGCGGGTGACGGCCAACTGGACGACGGGTCGGCGACGGAGGGGACGACCGACACGGACGGCGACGGGACCGCGAACTACCTCGACGACGACAACGACGGCGACGGCATCACCGACGGCAACGAGGACGAGGACGGCGATGGCTCACTCGACGGCGGCGAGACGGACCCGAACGACGCCGACACCGACGGCGACGGTATCTCCGACAGCACGGAGGACGCCGACAGCGAGACCGACACGGACGGCGACGGCACCATCGACGCCCGCGATACCGATTCGGACGACGACGGTATCCCGGACAGTATCGAGGGGGCCGACGACTCGGACATGGACGGAATCCCGGACTTCCGGGACACCGACTCGGACGGCGACGGCATCCTCGACGAGAACGAGGACGACGACGGCGATGGGTCACTCGACGCGGGAGAGACCGACCCGTACGACAAAGACACCGATGGCGACGGAATCGGCGACAACGTCGAGACGGCGAACAACGACGGGTCGAATCCAGGACAGGATATCGACACGGACGGTGACGGCACCATCGACGCGCAGGACACCGACTCGGACGGTGACGGCATCGAGGACAGCGTCGAGGACCTGACCGCAGACGACGGAACGGCAACCGACACCGACGGCGACGGAACCCCCGACTACCGCGACGCCGATTCGGACAACGACGGCATCGACGACAGTATCGAGGGGGACGACGACCCGGACGGTGACGGCGTCCCGAACTTCCAGGATACCGACTCGGACGATGACGGTATCCTCGACACCGACGAGGACGAGGACGGCGACGGCTCACTCGACACCGGCGAGACGGACCCGTACGACAAAGACACCGACGGCGACGGCCTCTCGGACAGCACAGAGGGCGCTGCCAGCGACACGAACACCGACGGTGATGGTGAGATCGACGCACGCGACGACGACTCCGACAACGACGGCATCGACGACAGTGTCGAGGGAGACGGTGACCCCGATGGCGATGGCGTCCCGAACTACCGTGACGGCGACAGCGACGATGCCGGTGACAGTACCTTCGACGGCGACGGCAAGCTGGACGACGGGTCGGCGACGGAGGGGACGACGGATACCGACGGCGACGGGACCGCGAACTTCATCGACGACGACAATGATGGCGACGGCATCACCGACGGCAACGAGGACGAGGACGGCGACGGCTCACTCGACACCGGCGAGACGGACCCGAACGACGCCGACACCGACGGCGACGGCCTCTCGGACAGTCTCGAGGGTGCTGCCAGCGAGACGAACACCGACGGTGATGGTGAGATCGATGCGCGTGACACCGACTCGGACGGTGACGGCATCGAGGACAGCGTCGAGGACCTGACCGCAGACGACGGAACGGCAACCGACACCGACGGCGACGGGACCCCCGACTACCGCGACGAGGATTCGGACGGCGACGGTATCGACGACAGCATCGAGGACCAGACCGCAGACGACGGTCAGGCCACCAGCAGCGACAACGACGGCGTCCCCGACTTCCAGGATACCGACTCGGACGACGACGGCATCCTCGACCAGAACGAAGACGACGACGGCGATGGGTCACTCGACGCGGGAGAGACCGACCCGTACGACGAAGACACCGACGACGACGGAGTCGGCGACAACGTCGAGACGGCGAACGACGACGGGACGAACCCCGGACAGGATATCGACACCGACGGGGACGGCACCATCGACGCCCGTGATACCGACTCCGACGACGACGGCATCGCCGACAGTATCGAAGGGACGACCGACACGGACGGCGATGGCATCTCGAACTATCGGGATACGGATTCGGACGGTGACGGCATCGACGACACCAACGAGGACACGAACGGGGACGGTGTGCTCCAAGCCAGCGAGACCGACCCGTACGCCGTCGACACGGACGGCGACGGAATCGGCGACGATATCGAGACGGCGAACGACGACGGGACGAACCCCGGACAGGATATCGACACGGACGGTGACGGCACCATCGACGCGCGTGACACCGACTCGGACGGTGACGGCATCGAGGACAGCGTCGAGGACCTGACCGCAGACGACGGAACGGCAACCGACACCGACGGCGACGGGACCCCCGACTACCGCGACGAGGATTCGGACGGCGACGGTATCGACGACAGCATCGAGGACCAGACCGCAGACGACGGTCAGGCCACCAGCAGCGACAACGACGGCATCCCCGACTTCCAGGATACCGACTCGGACGACGACGGCATCCTCGACCAGAACGAAGACGACGACGGCGACGGCGTGCTCGATGCGGGAGAGACCGACCCGTACGACGAAGACACCGACAGCGATGGGATCGGCGACAACGTCGAGACGGCGGACGACGACGGGACGAACCCCGGACAGGATACCGACACCGACGGGGACGGCACAATCGACGCACAGGATTCAGACTCGGACGGTGACGGCATTCCCGACAGCACGGAGGGTGCGGGCGACGCCGACGGCGACGACACCGCGAACTACCGGGACAGCGACAGCGACGACCCCAACGACCAGGCCGGCGACGGGGAGCTGGACGACGGCTCGGCGGTAGAGGGGACGACCGACACGGACGGCGACGGCACCGACAACTATCTCGATTCCGACAACGACGACGACGGCATCACCGACGGCAACGAGGACAAGGACGGCGACAGCAGCCTCGATTCGGGCGAAACCGACCCGAACGACGCCGACACGGACGGCGACGACATCACCGACGACGTCGAGACGACCCGGCCGGACGGGACCGGTCCCGGCGAACCGGTCGACACCGACGGCGACGGCATCATCGACGCGCGCGACGACGATTCGGACGGGGACGGCATCCCCGACAGCATCGAAGGGACGACGGACACCGACGGCGACGGGACAGCGAACTACCGGGACACGGATTCAGATGGCGATGGCATCGCTGACGGCGACGAGGACAGGAACGGGAATGGCGCCACCGACGCCGGCGAGACCGACCCGTACGCCGTCGACACGGATGGCGACGGCATCGACGACGACATCGAGACGACCCGCGTCGGCGGGGCGGGCCCGGGCGAAGCAGTCGACACGGACGGCGACGGGACCATCGACGCCCGCGATACCGATTCAGACGACGACGGCATCCTCGACAGCACCGAGGGCGCCGGCGATGCGGACGGCGACGGCACCGCGAACTACCGCGACGTCGACAGCGACGACCCGACCGACCGGAGCGGTGACGGCTCACTCGACGACGGGACGGCGACGGAGGGGACGACGGATACCGACGGCGACGGGACCGCGAACTACCTCGACGACGACAACGACGGCGACGGCATCACCGACGGCAACGAGGACGAGGACGGCGATGGCTCACTCGACGGCGGCGAGACCGATCCCAACGACGCCGACACCGACGGCGACGGTATCTCCGACAGCACGGAGGACGCCGACAGCGAGACCGACACGGACGGCGACGGGGCCATCGACGCCCGCGATACCGATTCGGACGACGACGGTATCGACGACGCCACCGAGGGCGCAGGCGACACCGACGGTGACGGCACGCCCAATTATCGAGATACCGACTCCGACGGCGACGGCATCACCGATTCGACAGAGGGAACGACGGACACCGACGGTGATGGAACGCCGAACTACCTCGACGAGGACAGCGACGGCGACGGCCTCCCCGATTCGACGGAAGGGACGGGCGACGCCGACGGCGATGGGACGCCGAACTACCTCGATCAGGACGCCGACGGCGACGGCCTCCCCGATTCGACGGAAGGGACCGGCGACGCCGACGGTGATGGAACGCCGAACTACCTCGATACCGACAGTGATGGTGACGGCATCGACGACAGCACCGAAGGGACGAGTGACTCGGACGGCGACGGGACCGCGAACTACCTTGACGACGACAGCGATGGCGACGGCGCGTCCGACAGCACCGAAGGGACGGGCGACGCCGACGGCGACGGCACGCCCAATTATCTGGACGCCAACGACGACGACGGGCCGGACGGCGACCTCGACGACGACGGCCTGACGAACGGCGAAGAGAACAGCCTCGGCACCGACCCGACAAGCGCTGACTCGGACGGCGACGGCATCGACGACCTCGCCGAGACCGACGGTGGAACCGCCATCGATACCGACGGCGACGGCACCATCGACGCCCTCGACGACGATGCCGACGGCGACGGCATCGACGACGCCACCGAGGGAACGACGGACACCGACGGCGACGGTGTTGCGGATTACCGCGACACCGACACGGACGGTGACGGCATCACCGATTCGACGGAAGGGACGGGCGACGCCGACGGCGACGGGACCGCCAACTACCGTGACCGTGACAGCGACGACCCGACCGACCAGGCTGGCGACGGCAATCTGGACGACGGGTCGGCCACCGAGGGCACGACCGACACGGACGGCGACGGCACGGCCAACTACCTTGATACCGACAACGACGGCGACGGCATCCCGGATGACGAGGAGGAGGAGGACGGCGACGGCTCACTCGATGTCGGCGAGACCGACCCGAACGCCGCGGATACGGACGGCGACGGCATCGACGACGATGTCGAAGGCGCCGACAGCGACACCGACACGGACGGCGACGGTACTATCGACGCGCGCGACCCCGACTCGGACGATGACGGCATCGACGACAGTACGGAGGGGACCGGCGATGCCGACGGCGACGCCGTCGCGAACTTCCGGGACGACGACGCCGACGGCGACGGCATCCCCGATTCGACGGAAGGAACCGGCGACGCCGACGGCGACGGGACACCGAACTACCTCGATACCGACAGCGACGGCGACGGGAAGTCCGACGCGACCGAGGGCACGGGCGACGCCGACGGCGACGGGACACCGAACTACCTGGACGCGAACGACGACGACGGGCCGGACGGCGACCCCGACGACGACGGCCTGACCAACGGCGAGGAGAACACCCTCGGGACCGACCCGAACGACGCCGACTCGGACGGTGACGGTATCGACGACAACGTCGAGACGGATGGCGGAAGCTCGGTCGACACCGACGGTGACGGCACCATCGACGCCCTCGACACCGATTCGGACGACGACAGTATCACCGATTCGACGGAGGGCACCACCGACACGGACGGCGACGGCACGCCGAACTACCGTGATTCCGACTCAGATGGCGACGGCATCCCCGACTCGACCGAGAGAACGACCGATACCGACGGCGACGGGACGCCGAACTACCTTGACGAGGACAGTGACGGCGACGGCATCGCCGACAGCACAGAGGGCACGGACGATGCGGACGGCGATGGGGACGGGAACTACCTGGATACGGACAGCGACGACGACGGCATCCCCGACAGCACGGAGGGGACCACCGATCTCGATGGAGACGAGACACCCGACTACCTGGACAGCGATACCGACGGTGACGGCATCCCCGATTCGACAGAAGGGACTGGCGACGCCGACGGCGACGGGACGCCGAACTATCGAGATACAGACTCGGACGGCGACGGCACGCCCGACAGCACGGAGGGGACGGGCGACGCCGACGGCGACGGCACGCCGAACTACCTCGACGGGAACGACAACGACGGTCCTGACGGCGATACCGACGGTGACGGCCTGACCAACAGCGAGGAGAACACGCTGGGCACCGACCCCAACGACCCCGACTCCGACGGCGACGGCATCGACGACCTCGCCGAGACCGACGGTGGAACCGCCATTGATACCGACGGCGACGGGACAATCGACGCCCGCGACACCGATTCGGACGACGACGGTATCCCCGACTCCGAAGAAGGGGCAGGTGATACCGACGGCGACGGCACGCCGGACTACCGCGACACCGACTCCGACGACGACGGCATCCCGGACAGCACGGAAGGAACGAATGACGCCGACGGTGACGGGACGCCGAACTACCTCGATCAGGACAGCGATGGCGACGGCGTGACCGACAGCACTGAGGGGTTGGACGACGCGGATGGCGACGGCACGCCGAACTACCTCGACCAGGACGCCGACGGCGACGGCATCGCCGACAGCACCGAGGGGGCGAGTGACTCCGACGGCGATGGGACGGCGAACTACCTCGACGAGGACAGCGACGGGGACGGCATCCCCGATTCGACAGAAGGGACGGGCGACGCCGACGGCGACGGGACGCCGAACTACCTCGACCAGGACGCCGACGGCGACGGGAGTCCCGATTCGACGGAAGGGACCGGCGATGCCGACGGCGACGGGACACCGAACTACCTGGACGCGAACGACAACGACGGTCCTGACGGCGATACCGACGGTGACGGCCTGACCAACAGCGAGGAGAACGCCCTCGGGACCGACCCGAACGACGCCGACTCGGACGGTGACGGTATCGACGACAACGTCGAGACGGATGGCGGAAGCTCGGTCGACACTGACGGCGACGGCACTATCGACGCTCGCGACGACGACGCGGACGGCGACGGCATCGGCGATAGCACCGAGGGAACCACGGACACCGACGGGGATGGTGTCGCTGACTACCGGGATACCGACGCGGATGGGGACGGCATCACCGACAGCATCGAGGGCACCGGGGACGTCGATGGGGACGGCACCTCGAACTACCGGGACACCGACTCGGATGGCGACGGGAAGCTGGATGCCGACGAGGGGACGGGTGACGCCGACGGTGACGGCACGCCGAACTACCTCGACGCGACCGACGACGACGGGCCGGATGGGGACCTCGACGGCGATGGCCTGACCAACAGCGAGGAGAACACGCTGGGCACCGACCCGACCAGCGCTGACTCGGACGGCGACGGCATCGATGACCTCGCCGAGACCGACGGTGGCAGTGCAGTCGACACGGACGGTGACGGCACCATCGATGCGCAGGACACCGACGCGGACGGTGACGGAATCTCCGATAGCACCGAGGGGACCACCGACACCGACGGCGACGGCACGCCCGACTACCGCGACACGGACGCGGATGGGGACGGCATCCCCGACTCAACCGAGGGAACAGACGACACGGACGGTGACGGCACCCCGGACTACCGCGACACGGACAGTGACGGCGACGGCATCCCCGATGGCACGGAGGGCGCCGGCGACGCTGACGGCGACGGGACACCGAACTACCTCGACCAGGACGCCGATGGCGACGGCATCCCGGACGCAACCGAGGGAACCGGTGACGCCGACGGCGACGGCACGCCGGACTACCAGGACGACGACAGCGACGGTGACGGCATCCCCGACAGTACCGAGGGGACCACCGACTCCGACGGGGACGGCATCCCAAACTACCGGGACACCGACAGCGACGGGGACGGAACCCCTGACAGCACGGAAGGGACGGGCGACGCCGACGGCGACGGCACACCGAACTACCTCGACGGGAACGACGACGATGGGCCGGACGGCGACCTCGACGACGATGGCCTGACCAACGGTGAAGAGAACAGCCTCGGCACCGACCCCAACGACGCCGACACCGACGGCGACGGCATCGACGACGAGGTCGAAACCGACGGCGGCAGCTCGGTCGACACTGACGGCGACGGCACCATCGACGCCCTCGACACGGACGCGGACGGTGACGGCATCGCCGACAGCACCGAGGGAACGACCGACACCGACGGGGATGGCGTCGCGGACTACCGGGACACCGATTCCGACGGGGACGGCATCGACGACAGCACCGAGGGCTCGGGCGATTCGGACGGTGATGGTGTCCCCGACTACCGGGACACCGATTCCGACGGGGACGGCATCGACGACAGCACCGAGGGCTCGGGCGATGCTGACGGCGACGGCACCCCGAACTACCTCGACACCGACAGTGACGGCGATGGGATTCCCGACAGCACAGAAGGGGCGAGCGACTCCGACGGCGACGGAACGCCCAACTACCTCGACGAGGACGCCGACGGCGACGGCATCCCGGACAGCGACGAGGGGACTGGCGATGCGGACGGCGACGGCACGCCCAACTACCTCGACGCCGACAGCGACGGTGATGGGAGTCCCGACAGCACCGAGGGGACTGGCGATGCGGACGGCGACGGCACGCCCAACTACCTCGACGGGAACGACGACGATGGGCCGGACGGCGACCTCGACGACGATGGCCTGACCAACGGTGAAGAGAACACCCTCGGAACCGACCCGACAAGCGCTGACTCGGACGGCGACGGCATCGACGACCTCGCCGAGACCGACGGCGGGAGCGCGGTCGATACCGACGGTGACAGCACCATCGATGCCCTGGACACCGACTCGGACGGCGATGGCATCCCCGACAGTACCGAGGGAACCGGTGACGCCGACGGCGACGGAACGCCGGACTACCGGGACGACGACAGCGACGGTGACGGCATCCCCGACAGCACCGAGGGAACGACCGATACCGACGGTGATGGCGTCGCGGACTACCGCGATACCGACAGCGACGGGGACGGAACCCCTGACAGCACGGAAGGGACGGGCGACGCCGACGGTGACGGCACACCGAACTACCTGGACGCGACCGACGACGATGGCCCGGACGGTGATCTCGACGACGACGGTCTGACCAACAGCGAGGAGAACACGCTGGGCACCGACCCGACAAGCGCTGACTCGGACGGCGACGGTATCGACGACCTCACGGAGACGGACGGCGGGAGTGCCGTCGACACGGACGGTGACGGCACCATCGACGCACTCGATACGGACGCCGACGACGACGGCATCCCCGACAGCACCGAGGGAACGACGGACACCGACGGCGACGGGGTCGCGGACTACCGGGACGAGGACAGCGACGACGACGGCATCACCGACAGCACGGAGGGCACCGGGGACGCCGACGGCGACGGGACCGCCAACTACCGTGACCGTGACAGCGACGACCCGACCGACCAGGCCGGTGACGGCCAGCTAGACGACGGGTCGACCACCGAGGGAACCACCGATACGGATGGCGACGGGACGCCCAATTTCCTCGATTCCGACAACGACGGGGACGGCATCCCCGACAGCGACGAGGATGCGGACGGCGACGGGACCCTCGACACCGGTGAGACCGACCCGAACGACGCCGACACCGACGGCGATGGGATCGACGACGATGTCGAGGGCGCCGACAGCGACACCGACACGGACGGTGACGGCACCATCGACGCTCGCGACGACGACGCGGACGGCGATGGCATCGACGACAGTACCGAGGGGACCACCGACACCGACGGCGACGGCACGCCCGACTACCGCGATACCGACAGCGACGACGATGGCATCCCCGATTCAACGGAAGGGATGGGTGATGCGGATGGCGATGGCACCCCGAACTACCTGGATACGGACAGTGATGGGGATGGCTCACCCGACTCGGAGGAGGGCACCGGTGACACCGACGGCGACGGAACACCCAACTATCTGGACGCGACCGACGACGACGGGCCGGACGGCGACCTCGACGACGATGGCCTGACCAACGCCGAGGAGAGCACGCTGGGCACCGACCCGAACGACGCCGACTCGGACGGGGACGGCATCGACGACGATGTCGAGACGGACGGCGGCAGCTCGGTCGACACTGACGCCGACGGCACCATCGACGCCCTCGACACGGACTCGGACGACGATGGCATCCCCGACACTACCGAGGGGACCACCGATACCGACGGCGACGGCACGCCCGACTACCGCGACACGGACGCGGACGACGACGGTATCTCGGATGCCACTGAGGGAGCGACCGACAGCGATGGCGACGGCACGCCCAACTACCTCGACGAGGATGCCGACGGCGACGGCATCCCTGACAGCACGGAGAGCGCCGGCGACACCGACGGCGACGGCACGCCGGACTTCCTCGACGAGGATGCCGACGGCGACGGGATCCCGGATGCAACCGAGGGATCGACCGACACGGATGGTGACGGCACCGCGGATTACCTGGACACCGACGCGGACGGCGACGGCATCAGCGACAGCACCGAGGGGACCGACGATCCGGACGGAGACAACATCCCGAACTTCCAGGACACGGATTCCGACGACGACGGGCTCGACGACGGGAACGAGGACGAGAACGGTGACGGCGTCCTCGACAGCGCCGAGACCGATCCCTACGACTCCGATACGGACAGCGACGGGCTCGACGACGACAGCGAGGCCGCTGCCAGCGACCGCGATACGGACGGCGACGGCTCGATCGACGCCCGCGACACCGACGCGGACGGCGACGGCATCCCGGACGGGACCGAGAGTGACAGCGACGCCGACGGGGACGGGACGCCCAACTACATCGACACCGACGCGGACGGCGACGGCGTCCCCGACAGCACCGAGGGCATCGGTGACGCCGACGGTGACGGCACATCCAACTACCTCGATACAGACAGCGACGGGGACGGGAGCCCGGACAGTACTGAGGGGACTGGGGACGCTGACGGAGATGGGACACCGAACTATCTGGACGCGACCGACGACGACGGGCCGGATGGGGACCTCGACGGCGACGGCCTGACCAACAGCGAGGAGCAGACGCTGGGCACCGACCCCGACGACCCCGACTCCGACGGTGACGGTATCGACGACAACGTTGAGACGGATGGCGGAAGCTCGGTCGACACCGACGGCGACGGCACCATCGACGCCCTCGACACCGATTCGGACGACGACAGCATCACCGATTCGACGGAGGGGACGACCGACACCGACGGAGATGGTGTCGCGGACTACCGCGATACCGACAGCGACGGCGACGGCATCACCGATAGCACGGAGGGCGCTGGCGACGCCGACGGTGACGGGACCGCCAACTACCGGGACGCCGACAGCGACGACCCGGCCGACCAGACCGGCGATGGTTCACTCGACGACGGTTCGGCCACCGACGGAACCACCGATACGGATGGCGACGGGACGCCGAACTACCTCGATTCCGACAACGACGGGGACGGCATCCCCGACAGCGACGAGGACACGGACGGCGACGGGACCCTCGACACCGGTGAGACCGACCCGAACGACGCCGACACCGACGACGATGGGATCGCCGACGATGTCGAAGGCGCCGACAGTGGGACCGACACGGACGGGGACGGCACCATCGACGCGCGTGACCCCGACTCCGACGACGATGGCATCCCGGACAGCACGGAAGGAACGACCGACACCGACGGCGACGGGGTCGCGGACTACCTAGATACGGACAGCGACGGGGATGGTATCGTGGACACCACCGAGGGTGCCGATGATGCGGATGGCGACGGGATGCCGAACTTCCAGGACACGGACAGTGACGGCGATGGGATCCCCGACAGCACCGAGGGGACCACCGACGCCGACGGCGACGGCACGCCCGACTACCTAGATACCGATAGCGACGGAGACGGCATCCCCGACAGCACCGAGGGGACCACCGACACCGATGGCGACGGCACGCCCGACTACCTTGACGAGGATGCCGACGGCGACGACATCCCCGACAGCACCGAAGGGACCGTCGACACGGATGCTGATGGCACGCCGGACTACCGCGACGAGGACGCCGACGGCGACGGCATTCCCGATAGCACCGAAGGGGCGACCGACACCGACGGCGATGGCGTCGCGGACTACCTGGACACCGATAGCGACGACGACGGGATTCCCGACAGCACCGAGGGTGCTGGCGACACCGACGGCGACGGGGTCGCGGACTACCGCGACACGGACGCCGACGACGACGGCATCGAGGACGGAACCGAAGGAGCGACTGACGCCGACGGTGACGGCACACCCAACTACCTCGATACGGACGCGGACGACGACGGCATCCCTGACAGCACCGAGGGCGCCGGCGATACGGACGGCGACGGCACGCTCGACTATCTCGACGAGGACACCGACGGCGACGGGATCTCCGACGCAGCGGAGGGGACCGGCGACGCCGATAGCGACGGGACCCCCAACTATCGCGACGAGGACAGTGACGGTGACGGCATCCCGGACAGCGAGGAGGGTTCCGGCGATGCCGATGGGGACGGCACGCCCAACTACCTCGATCAGGACGCCGATGGCGACGGCACGCCCGACGCGACCGAGGGAACGGGCGACGCTGACGGCGACGGCACACCGGACTACCTCGACCCGAACGACGAGGATGGCCCGGACGGCGACTCCGACGGCGACGGCCTGACCAACAGTGAGGAGAACACCCTGGGCACGGATCCGACCAGTGCTGACTCGGACGGCGACGGTATCGACGACTTCGCCGAGACGGACGGCGGGAGCGCGGTCGACACGGACGGTGACGGCACCATCGACGCGCGCGACACCGATTCGGACGGTGACGGCATCCCCGACGCCACCGAGGGGACGACCGACACCGACGGTGATGGCGTCGCGGACTACCGGGATGCCGACGCGGACGACGACGGAATCCCGGACAGCACCGAAGGGACCGCCGACACCGACGGCGATGGGTTCGCCGACTACCGTGATACGGACAGCGATGGCGACGGTATCGACGACAGCACGGAGGGCGCCGGCGACACCGACGGTGACGGCACCCCCAACTACCTGGACACGGACGCCGACGACGACGGCATCCCCGACGCTATCGAGGGGACCGGCGACGCCGACGGCGACGGGACGCCCAACTACCTCGACCAGGACGCCGACGGCGACGGCATCCCCGACGCAGCGGAGGGGGCCGACGACCCGGACGGCGACGGCACACCGAACTACCTCGATTCAGATGCGGATGGTGACGGAATCGAGGATGCGACCGAAGGGACCGATGACACGGACAGCGACGGCACGCCCAACTACCTCGACACGGATGCCGACGGTGACGGTGCCGCCGACGCGACCGAGGGGACGGGCGACGCCGACAGCGACGGCACCCCCAACTACCTCGACCCCGACGACGCCGATGGTCCGGATGGCGACCTCGACGACGATGGGCTAACGAACAGCGAGGAGAACGCCCTCGGCACCGACCCCAGCGATGCCGATTCGGACGGCGACGGCATCGACGACGACATCGAGACGAACGACGGGAACAGCGTCGATACCGATGGCGACGGCACCATCGACGCCCTCGACACCGACGCGGACGACGACGGCATCCCGGACAGCACCGAGGGAACCACCGATACCGACGGCGACGGGGTCGCGGACTACCGGGACGAGGACAGCGACGACGACGGCATCACCGACGCAGCGGAGGGGGCAGCTGACACCGATGGCGACGGCGTCGCGGACTACCGCGACACGGACAGCGACGGGGACGGCATCACCGACAGCACGGAAGGGACCACCGACACCGACGGTGATGGTGCCCCGAACTTCCAGGATACGGACAGCGACGACGACGGCATCGCCGACAGCACCGAGGGAACCACCGACACCGACGGGGATGGAACCGCCGACTACCTCGATACCGACAGCGACGGGGACGGCATCCCCGACGGCACCGAGGGGACGGCCGACATCGACGGGGACAGCACCTCGAACTACCGCGACACCGATTCGGACGGCGACGGGAAGCCGGATACTGACGAGGGAACGGGTGACAGCGACGGCGACGGCACGCCCAACTACCTCGACCCCGACGATGATGACGGCCCTGCCGGCGACCTCGACGACGACGGCCTGACCAACGGCGAGGAGCAGACGCTGGGCACCGACCCCGACGACCCCGACTCCGACGGTGACGGTATCGACGACAACGTTGAGACGGATGGCGGAAGCTCGGTCGACACCGACGGCGACGGCACCATCGACGCCCGCGACACCGATTCGGACGACGACAGCATCACCGATTCGACGGAGGGCACCACCGACACGGACGGCGACGGCACGCCGAACTACCGTGATTCCGACTCAGATGGCGACGGCATCCCTGACACCACGGAAGGGACGGGCGACACCGACGGCGATGGGGTCGCGAACTACCGCGACACCGACTCCGACGGCGACGGAATCACCGATTCGACGGAGGGGACGACTGACACTGACGGGGACGGCACGCCGAACTTCAAGGATACCGACTCGGACGACGACGGAATCACCGATTCGACGGAAGGAATGACTGACCTTGATGGCGACGGGACGCCCGATTACCTGGACAGCGATACGGACGGCGACGGCATCCCCGATT
This sequence comes from Natronomonas marina, assembly GCF_024298905.1. Classification (NCBI taxonomy): domain Archaea; kingdom Methanobacteriati; phylum Methanobacteriota; class Halobacteria; order Halobacteriales; family Natronomonadaceae; genus Natronomonas; species Natronomonas marina. Next base: position 3,277,691 of record NZ_CP101154.1, on the reverse strand, counting down.
CGACAGAAGGGACTGGCGACGCCGACGGCGACGGGACGCCGAACTACCGCGACGAGGACAGTGACGGCGATGGTATCGACGACAGCACAGAGGGTGCCGGCGACGCCGACGGCGACGGCACGCCGAACTACCTCGACCAGGACGCCGACGGCGACGGCATCCTCGACGGCACTGAGGGGACCGACGACCCGGACGGCGACAACGTCCCGAACTTCCAGGATACCGACTCGGACGACGACGGTCTCGCCGACGGCGACGAGGACGAGGACGGCGACGGCGTCCTCGACGGTGGTGAGACCGATCCCTACGACTCCGATACCGACAGTGATGGCATCGACGACAACAGCGAAGACGCTGCCAGCGACCGGGATACCGACGGCGACGGCTCGATCGACGCCCGCGACACGGACGCCGACGGCGACGGCATCCCCGACGGCACCGAGGGAACAGGCGATGCCGACGGCGACGGCACACCCAACTACATCGACACCGACGCCGACGGCGACGGTATCACCGATTCCACCGAGGGGACCGGTGATGCCGACGGCGATGGCATCCCGAACTACCTCGACGAGGACAGCGACGGTGACGGCAAGCCAGATGCCGACGAGGGCACCGGCGACGCCGACGGCGATGGGACGCCGAACTACCTAGACGTCAACGACGACGACGGACCGGACGGCGACCTTGACGACGACGGCCTGACCAACGGCGAAGAGAACAGCCTCGGCACCGACCCCAACGACGCCGACACCGACGGCGACGGCATCGACGACGAGGTCGAAACCGACGGCGGCAACGCCGTCGACACGGACGGGGACGGCACCATCGACGCCCGCGATACCGATTCGGACGACGACGGAATCCCCGATTCGACGGAAGGGACGGGCGACGCCGATGGCGACGGCACGCCCGACTACCAGGACACGGACAGCGACGATGACGGTATCCCCGACAGTACCGAGGGAACAGCCGACACCGACGGCGATGGGACGGCGGACTACCTCGATACCGACTCCGATGGCGATGGAATCGACGACAGTACAGAGGACGCCGGTGACGCGGATGGCGACGGCACGCCGAACTTCCAGGACACCGATTCGGACGGCGACGGTATCTCCGATAGCACCGAGGGCACCGGCGACACCGACGGCGATGGCACGCCCGACTACCTCGACGATGACAGTGACGACGACGGCATCCCCGATTCGACGGAGGGGACGGCCGACACCGACGGTGACAGCACCGCGAACTACCGCGACGCCGACTCCGACGGTGACGGGAAGCTGGATAGCACCGAGGGCACCGGCGACGCCGACGGCGATGGGACGCCGAACTACCTGGACCCCGACGACGACGATGGGCCTGCCGGCGACCTCGACGATGACGGTCTGACAAACGGCGAAGAGCAGAACCTCGGCACCGACCCGAACGACGCCGACTCGGACGACGACGGCATCGACGACGACGTCGAGACCGACGAGGGAAGTCCCGTCGACACGGACGGCGACGGCACCATCGACGCCCTCGACGACGATTCGGACGACGACAGCATCCCCGATTCGACGGAGGGGACGGCCGACACCGACGGCGACGGGGTTGCGGACTACCGCGACACCGACTCGGATGGCGATGGTATCGCAGACAGCACGGAGGGAACGGCCGATACGGACGGCGACGGTGTTGCGGATTACCGCGATACCGACTCGGATGGCGACGGTATCGACGATAGCACCGAGAGCGCAGGCGATACCGACGGTGACGGCACGCCGAACTTCCAGGATACCGATTCGGACGGTGATGGCATCGACGACAGTACGGAGGGCACCACCGATACCGACGGCGATGGAACGCCCGACTACCTCGACGATGACAGTGACGGCGACGGGATCGACGACGCCACCGAGGGGACGGGGGACACGGACGGTGACGGCACGCCGGACTACCGTGATAGCGACTCCGACGACGACGGAATCCCCGATTCGACGGAAGGGACGGGCGACACCGACGGTGACGGCACGCCGGATTACCGCGACACCGATTCGGACGGTGACGGCATTGACGACGCTACCGAAGGAACGACGGACACGGACACCGACGGAACGCCGAACTACCTCGATAGCGACTCCGATGGGGACGGCATCTCAGATTCGGCGGAGGGCACCGGTGATGCCGACGGTGACGGGACGCCGAACTACCTCGACGAGGACGCGGACGACGACGGCATCCCGGACAGCACGGAAGGAACGACAGACACCGACGGTGACGGCACGCCGGACTACTTAGACGAGGACAGTGACGGCGATGGTATCGACGACAGTACAGAGGGTGCCGGCGACGCGGACGACGACGGCACACCGAACTACCTCGACGAGGACAGCGACGGCGACGGCATCGACGACACGACGGAAGGAACGACGGACACCGACGGCGACGGCACGCCTGACTACTTAGACGAGGATTCGGACGGCGACGGCAAGCCCGACAGCACGGAAGGAACGGGTGACGCCGACGGTGACGGGACGCCGAACTACCTGGACCCCGATGACGACGACGGACCGGACGGCGACCTCGACGACGACGGTCTGACCAATGGCGAGGAGCAGAACCTCGGCACCGACCCGACCGACCCCGACTCCGACGACGACGGCATCGACGACGACATCGAGACCGACGAGGGAAGTCCCATCGACACGGACGGCGACGGCACCATCGACGCCCTCGATTCGGACAGCGACGATGACGGTATCCCCGACTCCGAAGAAGGGGCAGGTGATACCGACGGCGACGGCACGCCGAACTACCGCGATACCGATTCGGATGGCGATGGTATCCCTGACACCACGGAAGGAACGAATGACGCCGACGGTGACGGGACGCCGAACTACCTCGACGACGACAGCGACGACGACGGTCTCGCCGACGGCGAGGAGGACGAAGACGGCGACGGCTCACTCGACGGCGGTGAGACCGACCCCTACGACTCCGACACGGATGGCGACGGCATCGACGACAGCACGGAAGGTGCAGACACCGACACCGACACGGACGGTGACGGCACCATCGACGCCCGCGATACCGACTCCGACGACGACGGTATTCCCGATTCGACGGAAGGAACGACCGACACGGACGGCGACGGCACGCCGAACTACCTCGACGAGGACGCCGACGGCGACGGCAAGCCAGATGCCGACGAGGGCACCGGCGACGCCGACGGCGATGGGACGCCGAACTACCTCGACGAGGACGACGACGACGGACCGGACGGCGACCTTGACGACGACGGTCTGACCAATGGCGAGGAGCAGAACCTGGGGACCGACCCGACCGACGCCGACTCGGACGACGACGGCATCGACGACGACGTCGAGACCGACGGCGGTAGCGCCGTCGACACGGACGGCGACGGCACCATCGACGCCCTCGACGACGATTCGGACGACGACGACATCCCGGACAGCACGGAGGGCACGGGCGACACCGATGGCGACGGCACACCGGATTACCGCGACACCGACTCCGACGACGACGGCATCCCGGACAGCACGGAAGGCTCCGGCGATGCGGACGGCGACGGCACCGCGAACTACCGCGACGTCGACAGCGACGACCCGACCGACCGGAGCGGTGACGGCTCACTCGACGACGGGTCGGCGACGGAGGGGACGACCGACACGGACGGCGACGGGACCGCGAACTACCTCGACGACGACAACGACGGCGACGGCATCACCGACGGCAACGAGGACGAGGACGGCGATGGCTCACTCGACGGCGGCGAGACCGACCCCAACGACGCCGACACCGACGGCGACGGTATCTCCGACAGCACGGAGGACGCCGACAGCGAGACCGACACGGACGGCGACGGGACCATCAACGCCCGCGATACCGATTCGGACGACGACGGTATCGACGACGCCACCGAGGGCGCAGGCGACACCGACGGTGACGGCACGCCGGACTACCGCGATACCGACAGCGATGGTGATGGCGTTACGGACGCCACCGAGGGTGCTGGTGACACGGATGGTGACGGAAGTTCGGACTTCGTCGATACCGACTCGGACGGTGACGGCATCCCTGACGAGGTGGAGGGGACGACGGACACGGATGGCGACGGCATCCCCAACTACAAGGACGCCGACTCGGACGGTGACGGCATCCCTGACGAGGTGGAGGGGACGACGGACACGGATGGCGACGGCGTTCCGGACTACATCGACGCAGTGAGCGATACCGATGACGGCGGTGATTCCGACGGCTCGGGGAGTGATTCGACGCCTCAGCCACCGACGCAAACGCCGACGCTTGAACCGTCCGACGAGGGTGACCTGCGCGTCCAATCGCTGACGGTCAACCGGACGCGTGTTCGGAAATCCGGGGGCGTGGAGTTCACAGTCACTGTCCGGAACCCGCCAGGAAACGCAACCAGCACAGCGACAACTGGCGGGACGAGTGGGGAACCCGAGACTGGCCTTGTCCGCCTCCGCGTCCGCGGTGATGTCGTTGCCGAGCGCAACACGACCGTTCCGGACGGCGAGACCCGAGAAGTTACCTTCGTGAGGCGGTTCGAGCGACTGGGTCGGTACAACGTCACTGCGTCGCTCGTTGACCGTCAGGGAGTGGACACGACCGAACGGGAATCGTTCACCAGAGAGGTCAGTGTCGATGTCGTCAGTGGGTCCGTGGAGCCGGAGTGTGCGGCGTACGGGGTTTCGCTCGGGGAGTTCCTCCTCTGCTGGTACTGGTGGTTCCTCGCTGCTGGCCTGGGGCTGGCATTGGTGGGGTACCGACTTCGTCGAGCGGACTCCCAGCACGGCCGTCTTATCCCGACCGTCGGGGACGGCGGAAACGGAGGTGATGGTGATGAGTGAGCTTACAGAGGGTGAAATCGCGACCATCCGCGCCGGGGCGCTCGGCGTCGGAATCGCCGTCCTCGGTATCATCGTCGTACTCGTCACCTCGATTACACTGCTGTACTGGATAGGGGTCTCCGTAGCGTTGCTGGGAGTCGTAGCCTCGGCGGTGCTCGGCGCACGCTCGCTGGAATGGACGTACGGATTCGGCATCATAGCCGCCGTCCTCGGTGTCCTGATTGCCGGTTACGCTGTCGAGACCGCCGGTCTAGCCGTCGCGCTCGTGGGCGTGCTGGTCACGATCGTGGGCGTGACGCTCGTTGTCTTCTCTGTTCGAGGGACTGGGCCCCAGCAGGAGTGACCGGCCCCCGAGACAGGAGCCCCCGGGACGCGTACAGGGCCTCGGGGTCGATGACGAGCAACAGACCGACCCCGGTAAGCACGCGCCGCTCGGCGAACCGAAACGCCCACCATCGACGGCCCGGTACCGTCTTACAGAATTTCAAGGCGAAAGCCCACGGCTTCAGCCGTGGGATGAAGCCGACACGATGGGAGACAACCCACGCTCGCACGCTCGGCTGGATATTCCACGCTGACACCAACCTTTATGTAAGTAAAGATACTATACTTACATATGGCGAATCGGGTCGTCACTCGGACACTCAAAGCGAGTATCCACAACCACTCGCAAGTCAGTGATGACCTCGATTCGCATGGCTTTGCCGCCAGTAAACTGTGGAACGTCGGCCGGTGGACAATCCAGCGCGTCTGGGACGCTATCGGCCACATTCCAGACACCGACGACCTCTGTTCGTACCTCAAAACACACGAACGGTATGCAGACTTGCACAGCCAATCTAGTCAGCGAGTTCTTCAGGAACTCGGTGAGGCGTTCGTCTCGTGGTACGAACAGGACGACCCGGACGCGAACCCGCCCGGCTACCGCAAACACGGCGACGACCACCCACGCTCGACGGTGACGTGGAAAAATCAGGGCTTCAAACTCGACACCCAGTACAACCGTGTCCGGCTCTCGAAAGGAACGAACCACAAAAAGTCGCGGTACGCCGCTGACTACATCCTCTGTGAATACACGCTCCAGACAGCCGAGCAGACACTCGACGCTGTTGAAAACGTCCAGACGGTGCGGGCTGTCTGGACTGGCGAGCAGTGGGACCTCCACTTCGTCTGCAAGATGCGAGTTGAGACAGCCGATGCTACCGGTGAGAACACGGCAGGAGTTGACCTCGGTATCTGCAATACGGCAGCTGTCTCTGTCGGTGACGAGACACTGCTGTATCCGGGTAACGCCCTGAAAGAGGACGCCCACTACTTCCGCCACGAAGAATACGGCACGGAAGGTGAAAACGGGCCGAGCAACCACGCAGCGTGGGCGCGGCGGAAGAAAGCACGCCGACAAAACCACTTCCTGCACGCCCTCTCCAAAGACATCGTGCAGCAGTGTGCCGACCGTGGCGTAGAGACAATCGCTGTCGGCCATCCGAAGAACATCCGTGACGATGAAGACTGGGGGCGGCACGGGAACAAACGCCTGCACGACTGGGCGTTCGAGACGCTCCTCAGTCACATTGAGTACAAGGCGGAAGAACGTGGCATCGACGTGGAGCGTGTTGACGAAGCAGGGGTGAAAACGTCGAAAACGTGCTGTGAGTGCGGCACTGAAGCCACCTCGAATCGTGTTGAGCGTGGGTTGTACGTCTGCGAGAACTGCGAACTGGTCGCCAATAGCGATTTGAACGCGGCGGAGAACATGCGAGCGACGGTAACTCCGAATCCTTCACAGGATAGGAGTAACGGCTGTTTGGCTCAGCCAGCAGTGCGCTTGTTCGACAAATCCACGGGCAGAGTACGCCCACAAGAACAAGTCGCCTGCAAACCTTAATATCCCAATGCGGGAATCCCACGGCTTCAGCCGTGGGAGGAAGTCAAGTGCCCTCCTACGACGCGGTACTGTTCGACAACGACGGCGTGCTCGTCGAACCGCCGGCGGCGGAGACCCAGCGGGCGGCCATCCGCGAGGCCTTCCGGTCGGTCGGCGTCGCCGACCCCGCCGACCGCCACGTCGACGACCTCACGTCGGGCGTGACCGTCGACGTCCTCGAAGAGATCGGCGCCGCCTACGGGGTCGACCCCGAACGACTGTGGCTGGCGCGCGAACGCCACGACGACCGGTCCCAGCGCGAGGCGTTCAGGGCGGGCAACCGCGAGTGCTACGACGACGTCGAGGCCGTCCTCGACGGCGCGCTCCCCAGCGGCGTCGTGAGCAACAACCACCACACGACAATCGAGTTCCTCCTCGATCACTTCGGGTGGGACGGGACCTTCGACACCTACTACGGCCGCGAGATGTCCGTCGAGAGCCTCGAACGCAAGAAACCGAACACCCACTACGTCGACCGGGCGCTCTCGGACCTCGACGCGGCCTCGGCGCTGTACGTCGGCGACAGCGCGACCGACGTCGTCGCCGCCGACCGCGCCGGACTGGACTCGGCGTTCGTCCGCCGGCCCCACACCCGCGAGGTCGACCTCCCGGTCGACGCGACCCACGAGGTCGAGTCGCTGCACGACGTGGCGGCGCTGCTCGACGGCTGACGGTTCGACGCTCGGGTCGATGCCTCCCCTTCGTCGCTCACCGCCAGCTATCGACGAAGACGATACCACGGAGCGAATCGCGGTCGGGGACCGTATCAACTACCCCGAGAGAGGGTCTGTTCGGTTTCCAGATCGTCGGCCTCCGTGAGGAGCGACACTAGGTCCGCTTCCGTCACCGGCCGTGCGGTCGCCCCCACCCCTGCATCGCGGGCCACACGAACCGCACTGGGAGGGTGAAGGTTCGCGTCCGCCAACAGCGCGTCGTCGTAGAACACCTCTCGGGGCGTCCCACTCCCGACGACGTTGCCGTCGGCCATCACGCAGACACGGTCCGCGATTTCGGCGGCAAATTCGAGGTCGTGCGTCGAGAGGACGACGCTGATACCGTCCTCGTGAATCTCCTCGATTCGCTCGGTGACCAGTTGGGATCGCTCGGGGTCGAGTCCCGCGAGCGGTTCGTCCAGCACGATCACACTCGGGTCGAGCACCAGCACGCCAGCGAGGCCGACGAGGCGTTTCTCGCCACCGCTCAGATAGTGGGGGATTCGGTCGTCGAGGTGGCTCGCGTCGACAGTTGCGAGCGCCTCACGAGCGCGCGTTCTCGCTTCGTCACCGGACACGCCGTAGTTCTGGAGACCGAACATCACGTCATCGAGGACCGTGGGCGCGACGAGTTGCGTATCGGCGTCCTGGAAGACGAACCCGACTTCGGTCCGTGCGTGGGCCTCGTTGTCTTCGGTGATCGGCGTGCCGTCGACGACGAGTTCGCCGTCGTCGGGGACGAGCGTCGCGTTCAGATGTTCGAGGAGCGTCGACTTCCCGGCACCGTTGCCACCGACGAGTGCGACGACCTCGTCGGGGTACACCGAGAGGTCGACGTCGTGCATGCCGACCGTCCCGTCGGGGTAGGTGTGAGCCTCACACTGGAGGTCGACCAGCGGTGAATCGTCTCGACTCACAGCCCCACCCCGTAGACCGCGACCGCTGCGTAGCCGACGACAGCAACGTACGAACCCACCACGATGAATAGTTCGTGGATCGGTGGCCGCGAGACGTCGCCGTACAGCGTGATGTCGCCAGTGTAGCCACGGGCTTCCATCGACTTGACGAGTCGTTCGGACTGCTCGATTGCCGACAGCATCGTCATCCCGAGGATTCTCGCGTACAGCCGTTTGTTCGACCAGAACTCCGAGAAGTTCGCACCCCGGGAGAGTGCGGCTTTCACCAGGTCCTCGAGCGTCTCGATCATGACGAACGTGAACCGGTAGGTGAGCAACGCTATCTGGTCGATGGGCCGCGGGAGTAGTCGTCCGAGCATGTACGCAACGTCGGTGTATTTGGTTGTCATCGACGCCGTCAAGGTGAACGTGACCACCGTGAGTGACCGACAGGTGAGTTCCCCGAAGAGCACGAGACCGGCCCGCGTGACCGAAATCTCGCCGAGTGGCGTCGAGAGCGCGCCGCCCATCGGCGTCCCCGGTTCGAGAAACGCCAGCGGCACGGCGACCGAGACGATGAACAGCATCGGGAGCGTGTACCAGCCGGCCAACCGTCGGAAGGGCAGCCCCGCGAGTCCGTAGACCGCCAGCACGGCTCCGTACAGTCCGGCCAGGAGCGCGAGGCGGTCGAACACCGTGACGGAGAGGACGAGTGCGCCGACGACGCCGACCTTCGTCCAGGGATTGACGCGGTGCAGCGGCCCGTCCCGCTGCTCGGCGAACGACGTGATGAGCCGCGGGTCGGGAACGTGGTTCGAGAGCGTCGTCACGGTTACTGTGCCGGGCGCTCTCCGTCCTCGAAGCCGCCGTAGCGGTCGACGTAGACGTACAGCCCGATACCGATAGCGGCCAGCAGGACGACGAGGCCGAGAAATTCGAGCATCAGCCCGCTCTTGCGGATGGGTCCGGCCACCACGATGCCCCGGCCGAAGTCGACGAGCGAACCGCCTCCCTCCTGCACACCGCGCTGGAGCGCTTTCGCGGAGCGTTTGGCCCACGGCAGTGCGCCGCCGGTTGCGGTGAAGCCCCCGTACCCAGCGGCGAGAAAGGCAGCGAAGAGGGCGGCCAGGCCACCATACTGCTTCCAGCGCTGCATCAGGCGGTCACCCCGGTCGTTTCGTCGCGGCTGTTACGGTCGGTGAGACCGACGAGGTCGGGGCGGACGGACGCGAGGAACTGCACGATGAAGCCCGTCAGGATGCCCTCGATGACGGCGACGCCGAGGTTGAGCCCGACGAGACCAGCGACGGCAATCGTCAGGTCACCGCGCGGCAGCGCGCTCCCGTTGACGCCACTGATGACGATGATCGCTCCCATCAGGAAGGCCCCCGCCGAGAGACCGAGCGTGGCGGCACTCGCGCTTGCGGGGAAGACGTCCCAGTCCATCCCTATCAGCGTCTTGAACGCGTAGTAGGCGACGATAGCTTCGCTCGCGTTGACGAGCGTATTTGCGCCCAGCAGGCCGACCGCACCATGTCCGAGCGCTGCCGAGAAGATATTGACGACCAGTGCAATGAGCGCTCCGAGCAGCGGCCCGGCGAGGATGCCGACGAGACCGGTGAGGTTCATGTGGATACCACCCCACACGGGGATGTTCAGCTGGAAGATCGCGAAGCTCGCGGCCGCACCGATGCCGGCGAGTGCGATCTGGTGTGTCCTGATACCCCCTTTCCGGACTCGGTAGACGACGGCACCGATCAGTCCGACGCCGAGCAGCGTCCAGAGTACCAGTGCCCACAGCGGGAACGAGCCTTCTCCGAGGTGAATGTGTGCCATCTCTGGTTTAACAATTTCTGCTACTATTATAATAAACTTGCCTTACTAGAACGTATAAGATAATAACTACTGGCTTATTCTCGGCAAGAATTAATATAGACTGATCGTGTTCTTGCCGAACCCGCCAGTGACGACGTACTCAGTGCTCGCCACCCTCCGGTTGCATCGTACCGATGGGGACAACCGTGTACTCGACCGAAAGTGACTCGGCCGCGCCTCGAACTATCCCGATAAACCGGAGGAAGTCGCTGTACTCGGCTTCGAGGGCGAACGTCTCGACGCACCCTGCGTTGTCCTCGAGGCAGTTGTGCGAATTCGAGCGAATCGACGCCCCGAACTCGCGGGGGATCTCCCCCATCTGTCCCTCTAGCTTTCAAAGGTCCGTCTTCAACTCGTCGGCGTAGGCGTCGGCCAGTCGCGTCGGCCGCGGCAGTTTGTACTCGCCGCCCGTCGCCGCGACGAACTCGACGGCCGTCGCCGCCGACAGGCGGTGCCCCGGCGAGACGTACAGCGGGTTCACCGTCGTCGAGTTCGGGTACTGGCGGCTCTGGTAGGCGTGGCCGACCACCTCGCCGTCGGGGGCGGTCATCGAGTCGTCGGCCTCGATTGGGACGCGGGCGCCCTCCTTGAGGGCGTCGACCGGCGCCCGGGGCGTCCCACAGAGGAGGTTCTTGGCGACGCCGACGGCCGGGACGTCGAAACAGACGCCGACGTGGGTGGCGAGGCCGGCCTCCCGGAAGTGGATTCGACCGCTGCCGTCGACGACGAGCAGGTCCGGGTCGACGTCGAGGCTCTCCAGGGCCGCCAGAATCGGCTCGCCCTCCCGGAAGGCGAGCAGGCCCGGCACGTACGGAATCGACAGCGGCGTCACCGCGCTGGCGCGGGCGACCACCTCGCCACGCCGGAGGACGACGACGGCGGAGACGGCCCGCTCGCCGTCGAGGAAGGCCTGGTCGACGCCGGCCACGAGCGCGTCGCCCGAGCGAACGTCGTCGGGAGTGACGTCGGCGTCGTCGGCGAAGACCGCGGTCTCGGCGATGTCGTGCTGCATCGTCTCCATCGCCTCGCGGGACAGGGAGCCGTCGGGGCGGAACCGCTCGCGGACGAGGTCCATCAGGGCCGGCGACCGGGGCCGCCCGGGCCGCCGGGACCGCCGCGGCCGGGACCGAGGTTCAACTGCTGTGGGCCGCGGCCGACGCGGCCCTTGATGCGGTTGCCGTACCAGAGGCCGATGAAGAGGCCGACCAGGTGCGCGAAGTGGGCGACGCCGCTGAGGAGGCCGCTGCCGGTGGTGTTAGCCGCCACCATGAAGATGGAGAAGCCCGCAAAGAGGATGGTCAGGGTCCGCACCGACATCGGGATGACGAAGAACAGCAGCACCTTCAGGTCCGGCGCTGTCATCGAGAGGACGCCCATGATGGCCATGATGGCGCCGGAGGCACCGAGGACGCGGGCGGCCTCGCCGGTGAACAGCGCGAGGCCGACCTGGCCGAGGCCGGCGGCGATGCCGCTGACGAGAAAGAGGGCGGCGAACTTCCTCGAGCCGACCTGTCGCTCGACGATGGGGCCGAAGAAGTACAGCGCGATGGCGTTGAACAGCAGGTGCGTGATCCCGCCGTGGGCGAAGATGGAGACGAACCACGTCCAGACGAACTCGGGGTTGGCCGTCGAGAGGGTGAAGATATCGTACCACGCCGGCGAGCCGGGCGGTGCGCCGAACAGCGGCGCGACGAGGAACTGCAGGCCGAAGACGACGACCGAGAGCCCGAGGAACAGGTACGCGAAGTTGCCCCGGAAGTACGCCAGCGGGCCGCCGGGGCCGGTGTCGAGGCCGACCTTCGAGCGGAGGCCGCCCGAGGAGCCGCCGGCGTCGACCGAGTCGTCGAAGCCGCTGTCGAAGACGGCGTCGGGGTCGTTCCACTGCTCCAGGCCGGGACAGCTGTGGTTCTCCGGCAGCCGGTGGGCGCTGCAGTAGGTCCCGCCGCAGCTCCCGCAGTTGTACGGCATGTTGACCTCCTCGCCGCACACGTCGCAGGTCGCCATTACCGTTCCTTGCCGGCCAGCGTGCAAAGTCGTTGGGATGTTCCGCACGACAGATTTTGTGCATTGGTTATATACATTTCGGCCCTTACAGAATATAGTGGAACCGGACCTGTCGGAGAATTGGTGGGTGGGCCAGTGCAAGATTCAGGACGCGAGTCTTGCACTTGTCACCAACCACTGTTCCTAGATTGCTGAGATTTCTTTTGAGCACTTGCCAAGCGATCTGTGTATTGTGCGGAAAGCTCATTGAGCAATGGACATCAAGGAATGCGCCGGTATCACAATCGACGAGTGCGGTGGTTTTCACCGATTCGTGCGTATCACCGATTCGCTTGGCGTAGTTGCGACTGACGACTCGATAGGCCAGACTCGTTGAACCGATCGCCTGTATTTTTCCAGTTTCAAACAGGTCATTAGACGCCCGCAACAGCTTCCGCAGATCAGCATTTCCAGCTCCTGCTTTCGCGTACAAACCGTGATAAAATAAGGAATTCATCCACTGCTAACCCGAGTTTTCTCGTAATATTGGGCATCTCGGATAACACGTCGAGAAGCCGCCGATACGGAAGGTTGAGATACTCGCGGAGTCCGTGAATGGCTCCATTGAATCACTAGATGGCAGCGGGATCGGTCGGTAAATCAAAGGAGTTGAAGCGGGTGAGTGGCAGTTTGGATGAACATCACCACCCGCTTCACCGAGGAAATGGTGTCGCTGGCCAAAAGTTATTGCGACGATCCCGACGAAGCTGCCGCCCCGGAAGGCGGCGGCAGCTTCGCGGAATACGCGATGATTTCCCTCCATGGGCTGCGGATTTTCCTCGACGAAACCTACGAGATGATCATCGACCGATTAGAGGTGATGCCGCCAATTCTGGAGGTCGTCGGCCTTGAGGCCGACGATCTCCCGGACCCATCGACGTTGAATAAGTGGCTTGATAAGATCGTGATGCAGGTTTGGCGAGTGCTGCTGCGCCACTCGGCGCAGCTGCACGACCCGTCGCCACACGTCGCCGTTGACGCAACCTACTACGAGCGGTCACCGGCGAGCAAACACTACTGCGACCGTACTGATTACCGCGTCCAGACGGTCGAAGCGACGAAACTCGTCGATACAGAGACGCAAGCGATCTTAGACGTGCATTGCACGACCACACGAGAAGGAAGTGACGCAGAGGTCTGTGCGCAACTCGCCCGCCGATACGCGGGCGAGTTGCAGACCCTTGCCGCGGACAAAGGCTACGACAGCCAGCCATTGCGTGAGACCCTCCGAGACATGGGAATACGCCCGCTCGTGAAACATCGCGTCTTCGCACCCTACGACCACGCGCACAACGCACGAATCGAGGATGATCTCTACAATCAGCGCTCAATGACAGAGACAGTGAACTCCTCGGTCAAGCGCTCGTACGGCTCCGCCGTCCGAGCGCGTGAATGGTACCGTGAGTTCCGTGAGATCGTCCTGATGTGTCTCGTCTACAACATCAAACAGTACGTGACCCGCTGATTCCAACTCCCTATGGCGATTCAATGGAGCCCCGTGAATCGTTACAATCACCCAGTCGGCATAGCCACCTTCTCCTTTCTTGAGAGGTTCCTCAGTGGTGCTCCCGACAGCTTCTTGATATAACGCGACACATCGGTCGGTGAAGCGAGCCAGTTCGAGGACACATCGAACTGGCTCGCTTCATTTCCTCGAAATCACTCTGTAGAGGCAATATTCCTATCTTTTAAACACGGCCGCCATGGAGTATGTAGATTAGATGCACTCCCCTAAGGCGGTGAACCCACAGAGGACGAAGTGTCGGCAGACCCAAACTATTTTAGCACCTGGAATACAATAATAAATATGGTCTCAAACTTTAAAGTAAATAATATAGAAATAAGGAAAATAGGTACACGATTCTTAGTTTCCGTGTTTGTAACAGCGATTGTTTATTTCGATTTCTTAGGTGGGTCTGTCCAATCGTTTCCTGGGATCGTTGCGATCGTCGTATCTCTTGTAGTCGGAATACTCGGGGCCGTCCTATCGCAGTACGCCAAGTCCTGGGCCAAAAGTCAACAATATGTTGATAACAATGTCCTTTTCTTAGTAGTCATGGTGATATCCGTTTTATTCCTCCTAGTTATATTCCCTCGAGGAATCCCTGAGACCGCAGCGATTGGTTTCATCTTCCTCATCTGGGCGATGTTCTTCTCGGAACTCGTCCTCTCGTCTATTGAGTGACCAGGTCCGAATTATCGGGGCAGAAATCGGGATAATTCAGGTTCGTCACGATCAAGCGGAAGATCTAATATGTGTCACACGGGCAGCACAGGTGCTCATAATCGCCGCCGAGAATATATTCCACGGCGTAACCCGCACAGGCGACACAGGGGGTTTTGTTTCTGGTTGCCGTACAAGTCCCACAGATAGCGATTTCTGCGGCAAATTCCTCCGCAATCTGGTATAAGCACCCGAGGTCCCATGTACCACATGGCGTACATTGATACTTTGGGATTACAAATAGGAAGCAGGCACAATCATAGATATTTTGGGATGTGACATTAGAGGTTTCCACGGACTCGTTAGTCGCCTGTTCTATCAGGGCCTCTTTATTTTGAGCGATGGGCACCACTTCGGAGAAGCTGTTACTGGTGGTAGCGCCGTCGTTTGCTTCGATCGTGGTGACTGAGTGCTCCATTGCTTGAACATCGGCCGCCTCGTAATCAATGCTGTTCTTCTTCGGTAACTCCTGAAGGAGAGAAGATACCGAATGATCTGGTCGTTTCTCAAGCGTGGAGACGTAGCCGTATGGTTGCCGCCCTTCTCGATTTGTCCAGACGAGTCCCGCATCGACACTGGGCACCGGGGTGCTGTAAGGGATATGGATGAACTTCCATTCGGCTTCCTCGTAGATAACACGGCGGGCGGTCGCACGGTCCACATTGAGTTCGAATGAATCATGTGAATGGGACCTAAGTGCTTTATCGAGCCGTTCCTCGATTCTTCCAATGACTTGGGGAACCTCGGGCTGCTCCTGGATTTTGGTGAAGAGCTTCTCGGTTGCCCGATCGCTGAGCCCCTCCGATTCGGTTTTCAGTTCCATTTGCTCGGGGTTGACCTCGGCATGAGACGTTGTTTCCTCTGCCGCAGCCCCCTGGGCCGCAGTAGCACCGAAGACCACGCTTGCGACGATCCCGCCGATGAACGAACGCCGACTGCTGACGATCGGTTCCGGAGCCGATTCCCGGAGGCGGCGGGCTGCGGCCCAGGCCTCCGTACAACCACCCCCATCATCCATGTTTTCCTCTATCCTTCTCGCGACCGCATCTGACCGCTGGTCCTCAGTTTGTTGGCTGTCCGTCTCGTCGATGTCCTGGTTGGGTTCTGACATAACTCCAACTGATTCAACACTGAGTATTGTAATAAAATTAACCCATAACATAAATAAAGTATTCATTAATAACAATCAATTAGATTATAGTCAGCGGGTAGCTCAGGATTACTTATTTATCGTGACCGTCATGGTCGGCGTCGCCGACCAAGCAGTCCTGACCGACACCCAAACTCCGATGCAAGTCGCCGCCAGTACGGCATTCCCGCGCTCGGGGTCATCGCTGTCGTTATTGCGGCGCTCCTCGCACTGATTAGCACCGCCAACGCGGGCATTCTCTCCTCGTCGCGGTACCCATTTGCGATGAGTCGGGACAGGCCCGCCCCGACATCTTCGAGAACCTCAGCGATCGGTTCGAGACACCGGTCAACGCGGTCACGATTACCGGCGGGGGGCTTTGTTTAGAGGTCTAGAATCATAGAGTTCAGGTGGTGAGTGAGAGCTTTAGGTTTCTGATAGCTGCCTTTAGAAGCGTTGGAGACTCAAGACCAGCAGTAAGTGGCGGTATTTCACCGGAGTTTACGCGATTCACGCCCGCCGTGAACGGCGGGATTCTCTCGCTGAATCAAGATAGTCACTCAGCACGCGTATCTGAACACCGCCTTTCACACCGGGGCGTCTGTTGGCCGCCCTGCCCCGGTCCTTATTTGCCGCTCGACGCCCTACGGACCCGCGTGCAGGAGTACGAGCGAAAACAGCTCCTCGAGCGCATCGGCCGCGAGAGCGCGACGCTCGGCGTCGACATCCCCGAGCGCATCGACGTCCAGGGGACGGAGGCCGACCTCCAGGCGTTCGTCTTCGAGATCAAGCGCCG
Organism: Natronomonas marina; assembly: GCF_024298905.1. Taxonomy (NCBI): domain Archaea; kingdom Methanobacteriati; phylum Methanobacteriota; class Halobacteria; order Halobacteriales; family Natronomonadaceae; genus Natronomonas; species Natronomonas marina. The sequence goes on along the minus strand of NZ_CP101154.1, from coordinate 3,261,211 downwards.
CGACACGGTGCCGCCCGGCGAGCGCGAGCGGGTCGAGGAGGCGAAGCGGAACCTCCGGCGCGAGCGGCTCGAACGGAAGGAGCGCATCGAGGCCGGCGAGATCCCCTTCGAGGCGGGCGAACGGGAGGCCGACGCCATCATCGGCATCGACCGGGCGCTGGAGGCCCTCGAGAACCTCGGCCGCGAGTCCGTCGAGGCCGAGGCGGAGCGCCAGGAGGCCGCCGACAAGAAGCGCTGGATGAACTTCCTCAAGCAGGCGCTGGGTCACGACGACGACGGCCCGCAGGTGAGGGGGCCGTGAGCCGCAACGCCGAGGTCGCCGCCCGCCTCGAGGAGATGGCCGACCACCTCGAGGCCCGCGACGTCGACTACAAGCCCAACAGCTACCGCCGGGCGGCCGACAGCATCCGCGCCCACACCGTCGCCGTCGAGACGCTCTACGAGGAGGGCGGCGAGGACGCGCTGCAGGAAATCGAGGACGTCGGCGACGCCATCGCCGCGAAGACCGCCGAGTACCTCGAAACCGGCTCCATCGGCGAACTCGAGGACCTCCGCGAGGAACTGCCCGTCGACATGGACGCGCTGACGGCCGTCGAGGGCGTCGGTCCCAAGACCGTCGCCGCGCTGTACGAGGCGCTCGGTGTCACCGACATCGACGACCTGGAGGCCGCCGCCGAGGCCGGCGACATCCGGGAGGTCAGCGGGTTCGGCGCCAAGACCGAGTCGAACATCCTCGAGAACATCCCCTTCGCCCGCGAGTCGCGCAAGCGGAGCCTGCTCGGGGAGGCCAGACCGGTCGCCGACCGCGTGCTGGCGTTCCTCGCGTCGGTCGACGCCGTCGAGCGCGCCGACGTCGCCGGCTCCATCCGGCGGTGGCGCCCCACCATCGGCGACGTGGACGTCCTGGCGGCCAGCGCCGACCCCGAGGCGGTCGTCGACGCCTTCGAGGCGTGGGAGGCCGCCGACGACGTCATCGAGGCCGGCACCAACAAGGCCAGCGTCCGCGCCGAGGACCTCCGGGTCGACCTCCGGGTCGTCGTCCCCGCGGAGTTCGGCGCCGCCCTCCAGTACTTCACCGGCAGCAAGGACCACAACGTCGCCGTCCGGAACCGGGCCATCGAGCGCGGCCTGAAGGTCAACGAGTACGGCGTCTTCGACGTCTCCGAACTGGAGACGGGCGACGACGGCGCCGACGCCGGAGAATCGGACCAGCGCGCCGGCGAGCGCGTCGCCGGCGAGACCGAGGAGGGCGTCTACGAGGCCCTCGGCATGGCGTGGATGCCCCCGGAACTGCGGGAGAACCGCGGGGAGGTCGGGGCGGCCGCAAACGACGACCTCCCCGACCTGCTCACGACGGCCGACGTTGGCGGTGATCTCCACTGTCACACCGAGTGGTCCGACGGCGACCCGACCGTCGCCGAGATGGTGGCGGGCGCCGCCGAGTTCGGTCACGACTACGTCGCCATCACGGACCACGCCACCGGCCCCGGCATGGTGGGCGGCGTCGGCCTGAGCGACGCGGACCTCCGCGAGCAACTCGAGGCGGTCCGGGCCGTCGACGAGGAGACCGACGTCGACGTCTTCGCCGGCGTCGAGGCCAACGTCGGCGCCGACGGCTCGGTCTCCGTCGGCGACGACGTGCTGGCGGCCCTCGACCTGGTCGTCGCCTCGCCGCACAGCGACCTCGACGGCGACGGCACCGACCGCCTCCTCGCGGCCATCGAACACCCCGAGGTCGACGTCGTCGGCCATCCGACCGGCCGAATGCTGAACCAGCGGCCGGGCATCGACCTCGACGTCGAGCAGGTCGCGGCGGCGGCCGCCGACCACGGCGTCGCCCTCGAGATAAACGCCAACCCCCACCGGCTGGACCTCCGTTCCAGTCACGCGAAGGTCGCCGTCGAGGCCGGCGCGACGATCAGCGTCAACACCGACGCCCACCGCCCTGCCGAGTACGAGTACATGCGGTACGGCGTCCACACCGCCCGCCGGGGGTGGTGTGAACCGGGCGACATCCTCAACTGCCGGGACGCGGACGGCGTCCGCGAGTTCCTCGGACTGTGACCCGTCGGTTTCCGGTGCGACGTAACCGCCGTCGCACTGCCTGCCGGATTGGAAGGGCGAACGCAGCACGCGAGAACTTCCCGACTCCGGAGGTGACGGCGTCGGCGTGACGAACTGGCGGGCTGTATCTTCGACGTCCCCTCTGGAATCAGGGCGGTAGGTGTCGGTCGTACACGTTCCGCCGATGGCCGACCGCCTCGACTACGAGGACGTCCTCCTCGCGGTCCCAGGTGATTATTGCCCGATAGTCGCCGGCGCGTAATTTGTAGTAGGGATACCCCGAGAGGCGTTCCAAGCGGTGTTCGGTCCACTCGGTCGCCTCGTCGACCTTGTTCAGCACCCGGTCGGCGACGTGGTTCTCCAGGCTCTCAAGGTGCTCGAGGGCCTGTTCGGTGTATTCGACATCCGTCATTCCTCGGCGTCGTCGTCGAGGCCGAGCCGTTCGCGGGCCTCGGCGGCCGACACCGTCTCGCCCCGCTCCCGCTGCTCCCGGCTCTCCGCGAGGTCGTCGAGAATCCCGTCGGACAGTTCGGGCGACGGATTCAACCAGTCACGGAGGGCGTCGCGGATCGCTTCCGACCGCGAGGCGTATCCGCGCCGGCCGTACTCCTCGTCGATAGCCTCGAGGACGGCGGCCGGAACGCGGACGTCGATCTTTTCCATCCGGTCCCCGTCGCCGGCGCCGTCGGTGTCCGTGCTCATATCGTGTGCGACGTGTGTCGCACAGATAAGTTCTCGGGCGTACGGTACCCGTCTCTCGGTTCTCTTGGTCGTCAGTGTCCCTTTCGAGCGACGGATACCGGCCGTCTCGAAGGCGTCCTCGAGGGAGTCCCCCCCGACCTCGCCCTGCAACTCTTCCGATGGGTCTGCGGTGCCGTGTTCGAAGCGGTCGCACCCGGAGCGGCGACCCCCGACTACGCCCCCGCGCCGGCCGAGACGGACTGCTGGCGCTGTCGGGACTGCGGACGCGTCTTCTGGAAGGGAAGCCACTACGAGCGGATGGTGGCGAAAATCGAGTCGGTGACGTAGGCGGCCGGCACCGCCCGTTCAGCGGTTTCGAGGCGGAGCCTCCGGCCTCAAGGAGCGAGGACTTCCGACGCCAGTCGGAAGGACGACGCGAGTAGGCCGGGGAGGACAGCGAGGCGCGGAGCGCCTCGGGCCGTGCGAGCGGGCAGAGCCCGCGCGCAGAAGCCGACACTCCGTGACACAAATGACGGGACTGTGGCTGTCTGACTCCCGAATTTTAAGTACCGTCGGAACAACATCTGAAGTATGGAGGTCAGGCGTACCGCGCCGGTCAAACTCGTTGTTCCCGATGAGTACCACGATGACCTCCACGAAACGGCCGATCAATTCCTGTACTGCGCGAACGAGGCGAGTGACTACTGCTGGGACAACACCAACTACGAAAATTGCATCACCTCGAACGTGACAGCCAGAGATGCGTTGTACGACCGACTCCGCGAGGAAACCGACCTTACGGCAAACCTCGTCCAGGAAGCCATTCGGCGTGCTGTCCACGCCGTCGATAGCGGCGTTGACCGCTGGAAGAAAGGCAAACGGACGAACAAGCCAGCGTTCACCTCGTGGAGCATGGTCTACGACAAGCGCAGTGCCACATTTTATCGGAACAAAATCTCACTCTCCACAGTGAACGGACGCATCGAGTGTGGCTTCGAGTTGCCAGCAGACAGTCCAACACCATACGAGGAGTACGTCCTTTCGGACGACTACGAGTTTCGGACGAGTACACTCCAGTACGAGCAAGCCACCGACGAGTTCTACTTCCACGTCAAAACACGGAAAGTAGACACAGACGGTAACGCTGTTGAAATCGAGGGTTCGGACGATACCGAGCACCAAACAGTCCTCGGGATCGACCTCGGCGTGAACAGCCTTGCCGTCAGTAGTACGGGCACGTTCTGGAGTGGTGACGAGTACGACCACTGGTGTCGAGAGTTCGAGAAGCGTCGGGTGGAGATGCAACAACGCGGGACACAAGCTGCTCACAACGCCTTGCTGCGGCTTGGAAAGCGAGAGCGAGCATGGCGGAAACAGTACATCCACACGGTCGCCAACGAGATCGTTGACGAAGCGAACGACCAGAACTGCGACGTAATCGTCTTTGAGGATTTAACCGATATACGGGAGCGACTGCCACACGCTGACTGGCATCATGTGTGGGCGTTCCGCCGTCTTGTCGAGTACGTTGAGTACAAAGCGCCAGAAAGCGGTGTTGCGGTTGAACAGGTCGAACCAGATCACACGAGCCAGCGGTGTTCACACACCGACTGTGGGTTTACCCACGAAGACAACCGCGACGGCGAGCAGTTCAAATGTCTGAAATGCGGGTACGAGATCAACGCTGACTACAACGGCGCGAAAAACGTCGGGCTACGGTACATGCGGAAACGAAAGCACAGCCTGCGTTCCTCGCCCACGTCGGGGGGCGCAGACGCACCAGTAGACGTGCGTGTAAATGGTGGGATGTTGAACGGCGACGGCTATCGGCCACCCGCCGACAGCTGATCGCCGGGAGTCCACATCAAAGCCCCACCCTCAACGAGCGAACCGCCTATGCGGTGAGCGAAGTAGGGTGGGGTAGTTTACATCGGTCAGTTGGGCGGGCGCATTTATGCGTGTAGGCTGTGTAATATCTCCGGTATGCCTGAAGAAGTCCTGTTCAAATCAGAGAGCGACCAGAGTCGAGAAGAGATTGCATCGTACCTCCGGAAAGTTGCGGACAATCTCGACAGCGGTAACGCTATCAGCCTGAAAGCAGGCTCCGAGTCTGTAACGCTGAATCCCCCTGCCCGACCGACCTTCGAGGTCAAAGCCGAACGCGAAGGCCCAGCTGACAATATGACTGAATGGCTCCATTGAATCACTAGATGGCAGCGGGATCGGTCGGTAAATCAAAGGAGTTGAAGCGGGTGAGTGGCAGTTTGGATGAACATCACCACCCGCTTCACCGAGGAAATGGTGTCGCTGGCCAAAAGTTATTGCGACGATCCCGACGAAGCTGCCGCCCCGGAAGGCGGCGGCAGCTTCGCGGAATACGCGATGATTTCCCTCCATGGGCTGCGGATTTTCCTCGACGAAACCTACGAGATGATCATCGACCGATTAGAGGTGATGCCGCCAATTCTGGAGGTCGTCGGCCTTGAGGCCGACGATCTCCCGGACCCATCGACGTTGAATAAGTGGCTTGATAAGATCGTGATGCAGGTTTGGCGAGTGCTGCTGCGCCACTCGGCGCAGCTGCACGACCCGTCGCCACACGTCGCCGTTGACGCAACCTACTACGAGCGGTCACCGGCGAGCAAACACTACTGCGACCGTACTGATTACCGCGTCCAGACGGTCGTCGAAGCGACGAAACTCGTCGATACAGAGACGCAAGCGATCTTAGACGTGCATTGCACGACCACACGAGAAGGAAGTGACGCAGAGGTCTGTGCGCAACTCGCCCGCCGATACGCGGGCGAGTTGCAGACCCTTGCCGCGGACAAAGGCTACGACAGCCAGCCATTGCGTGAGACCCTCCGAGACATGGGAATACGCCCGCTCGTGAAACATCGCGTCTTCGCACCCTACGACCACGCGCACAACGCACGAATCGAGGATGATCTCTACAATCAGCGCTCAATGACAGAGACAGTGAACTCCTCGGTCAAGCGCTCGTACGGCTCCGCCGTCCGAGCGCGTGAATGGTACCGTGAGTTCCGTGAGATCGTCCTGATGTGTCTCGTCTACAACATCAAACAGTACGTGACCCGCTGATTCCAACTCCCTATGGCGATTCAATGGAGCCGACTGAATTGAGTGTTGAGTTTGAACTCGAATGGGACGAGAACGCCGGTGAGGAGAGCAGCGGAAATGGCCAGTTAGAAATTGAGTAGTCACTCCGCACGTTCACCGAACGGGTAATTCACCCACCGAGCCACCAGCCGTAGAGTTGTTCCTGCTCGTCAGTGTCGGGATGCTTCTTCGACTGGCCGTAGGTCTTCCCCTTGAGAAGTTGGCGTTCGACAGCGTTCGCTGCGAGACGAAGGGCGTGGGAGGCACCGTACCCCTCCCCATCGGCAGTGAAGTAGCCACGATCGGTTACCAGCCGGATCCGTGCGAGCACCAGCGGCACGCCCCGGCTCTGTTCCTTGTGCTCCTGCAGTTCGATGCTGGCCTTGATCACGCTCATCTCACCGTATTTCGAGGCCATGCTCTCGATCAACGCCGAGACGTCGTCGTAGTCCATCCCCTCGAGCAGGTCGAGCCCGAACACCTGCACGGCGTTCCGGTCGTCGCGCTCCCAGGTGAGTGCCTCGATGACGTCCGTTTTCGTGACGATACCGACCGGCTCGTCGGTGTCATCGGCCGTGACGACGAGCGATGAAATCTCCCGGTCGAACATCGTCTCGACAACCTCGTCGAGCGGTGTGCTCCGCTCGACAGTCGCGACCGCATCGGACATCAAGTTCCGTACCGGCAGGTCAAGCATCCGGTCGGCATCGCCCTCGCGCGCGCCGAACCCACCACGGTTCTGCCCCCCACCACGGCTACCAAAGCCATTCGACGACCCGCCCTGGCTCTTGCTGCCGCCCCGCGTCGTGAACTCGATAACGTCGTACAGGCTCACCATCCCCACGAGGTCGTCCTCGTCGACGACCGGGAGATGGGCAATTCCGGCTTCCCGAAACAGATTGAGCGCTTTCCCGATGGTTGTTTCAGGGGTCGCACTGATCAGCTCTGTCGTGTAGGCGTCATCAACGGTCGCTGCGTCGAGAAACGGACGCACAGCTTCGAGGACGGCATCGCCGGTCACGACACCGACGACACGGCCATCATTGAGCACGGGGAGCGTCTTGGCGTCGCTCCCGATCATGAGTCGCGCGACCTCGCGGACGTCCTCGGTGCGGTCAACCGTCGGGACGTGCTGTACCTGTGAACCGACTTTCGCAGACGGTTGGTTGGACGAGGACGCCAGCTGTCGGCGACTGACGACGCCGCGATACTCGTCGCCGTCCGTGACGACGACAGCATCGAGTTCCTGATTCTCGAATGCCCCAGAGACCTTCGAGAGCGGGGTTCCGATGTCGAACTCGGTGAATTTCGGTGAGAGGATTTCGGAAATATCCATGGTAACTCTCTAGTGTGAGGGGCGCAGGCCGGTTATGCCTGTCCCACCACTGATTGTAGAGGGAGGGAAGTGTGAAATGATGGCTATATGATATATTATACGAAACCAAGGAGAATACCTGCGGCTTTAGCCGCAGGATGAATCCGACAACTCGGAATCAAACCACGTCCGACGCCCCGGTTCGAGTTTCCAATCCGCTCTTTGAAGTACCGGGAACCACTATACGGTAGTAAGGTCAGGTCGGAACGGAGCGGATTCCGAACGGCCTTCGGAGGCGGCCAGCCCGCCACTCAATGAGAGAGTATCCGAAACGCCGACGCGGTGAACACGAATCCTAGAAGGGTTCGCCGTGTGCCCGTCGGCCTGAGCAAGCTCAACGATAACTCCGACTCCATCGACGTGTCAGTGACTCCCTGCTGGCAAAAACAACAGATGGGAGCCACTGGCGCTGAGGATAGGAGTAACAGCCGCTTGGCACGGCTAGACAGCCACCGACCACGACGACTGGGTTAGACGGGCTCCCGTAAAGTGGCGGCGTCCGTGGTTGCAAACCTGAAACTCCCACCGCTCGGGATTCCTCCGCGTTCACGCGGAGGAGGATGTCAAATTGTGTCGGCCGTATGCATTGAGACCATTAGTCTCACTACTGCCTAGTAAATACGATGAATCGGCCTTGTTGAAACCCTCACTTGGTGATAGGTTTCAGCAGTCCTGCTGAATAGAAAGCGCGTATCTCTCACGGAATCCCGACGTTAAAGTGACAAAACGATGGTGGCGGAGAATCTATATTCAACGCTGGCCAGTCGTGTGAAGTTCAAACCGAGCACCGCCTGTGTCACTCTCAGTGACTGAGATCGTCCACCCGTGGGCCGCAACGATTTCCTCGACAATTGAAAGGCCGAACCCTGTTCCATCCTCGTTCGTGGTATAGCCGTGCTCGAACACCGCATCGCGGTCCGATTCCGGAATACCGGTCCCGTCGTCCGCGACGAAAAAACCCGTTATCGACCCCATCTCATCTGAGAGCGTGCCGACACGAATCCTGACTGGTCGGTCGTTGTGTTCGCCGGCGTTCCGAAAGAGGTTCTCGAAAACGTGTCGAAGACGGTCAACGTCGGCCTCAACTTCCACGTCATCCGGAACATCGACGTCGAGTTCGACGTCGTCACTACTGACGGCCGCCCAGCTGTCTTCGACGACCCCCGCCAGCAAAACGGGTTCGGCCTCCGCGACGCTTTCGCCCGCTCGTGACAGCGTCAGCAGGTCCTCGATCATCGTCTCCATCCGTTCGGCGCTCTTCTCGATGGGCTCGACGTCGTCCGCAGGGGCCTGTCCTCGAAGGAGTTCCGCCCGACCCTTGATCACGGTCAGTGGGTTCCGCAGATCGTGGCTCACCATACTGGCAAACCGGTCGAGTTTCTCGTTCGACCGTTCGAGATCGCGCTTCGTCGCTTCCAGTTCCCGCTCACGCTCTTTGCGCTCGGTGATGTCGCTGAAACGGACGACGTGCGCATCGACCCCGCCTCCAATGCCAGCCACTGGAGAGATCTGGACGTCGAAGACTCTGTCCCGGTCGCCAATGTGGCGCTGGTATTCGCGCCTTGCGTGGCCGTTTTGTTGACCTCGAATCTCACCTTCGTACGCTGGATAGACCGCCTCGACTGGCTTATCGATAACTGGTTCACCGCCGAATATCTCCCGGGCCTGCTGGTTTGCGTCGATGATCTGGCCCTCCTGATCGACCACGAGAAACCCATCTGCCATGGTTTCCAGGATGGTCCGTCTGGCGACGGGCACTGAGGTGAACAGTCCGAACCTGAACACCGCGACGTAAACGATGATTCCGGTCACGGCGAAGCCGAGCGACGCGAATGACACCTGAAACCCGAAACTGTTCTGGAGGGCGTTGCTTCCGATGGTGGCCGTGTAGCCGACGACGAGTAACAGTGCTTGGCCGCGAAACTGCCCGACGCGAATCGAGCGGAGGAATCGAAGACTGATGAGTGCCGTTCCGAGTAGTACGACCCCGTATCCGTATGCGAGAATGAGCCACCAGCCGGTCCGTTTGTCGGCGGCCATAATCACCAGTGAGAGCTCCTCACGCATCCGTACGTTCGCAAAGAACAGCTCCGGCTGCAGCACAAAGAGAACGGTCGCTATGGCAGGGGGCATGAAGAGCGCGGCAACGCGGGCGGGACTGAGCCATGTTTCTCGGTTCGTGTACTCGATCGCGAAGAGGAGTCCAAAAACGGCAGCCGAACTCCACATTGGCAGCTGCAATTGCGCCCACAAGAGGCTTCCTCCGGGCGTCGTGTCCCACAGTTGCAGCGCGTAGAAAACGTTGTACAGGCCCGTCGTGACGAGGTATCCTCCCAGCGGCGTCGCGCCGCGTGTGTCACGGTTATTGAACGCAAGGACAGCCAGACCGAACAGAATCCCTGCACCCCCAAAGAGCGGGATAAAAAAGAGAGTCCACTGTCCAACCATCAGTCAGTCATGTGGGCATACTGCTGTGAGTGTTATTGAAGTATCGGCCCGTGAGTCGAGCAACGTATCCAGACCGGTTGCCCCGAACCGACTCTGAGTATACCCTCTATATTCAGCAATCGGGATCTGACAGACTCTGAGTAAGTATCACGGGCCCTGCTGAATACAGAGCGCGAATGCAGCATTGTTCTTGGCGAGAGAAGCAAAGAAGTGAATCGGCCAGTACAGGGGGTTATAGCTATCGGTATTTGTAGAGGATGAATACAGCAGTGGCGGTCTGGACCTGCCGTTCTTGAAGTACAGCCTCTGCAACGATAGGTTTTTACAGCCATCCGTTTAGACGCTCTACCGTATGGATAACCCTGCTCTCCTCCGGCAAACGGTTCGCCGGTGTACAGCTATCCTTGTCGCAGCCATCGCGCTCACCGGTTTCATTCTCCACCCATCCGGTAACGGAGGTCTCTTACGCCTGATAGTACTGGGTGCCCTTCTGTACCTCGGCTTCGATTACTTCCCAATAATTGAAAGCTCTCAAAAGACAGTTGAAAACTCCGCAGAGTCGTCGACTGCAGATGAAACTCAAAAATAGCTAATTCAATACATCTGCAGACTCGTCCTCACGGCTGATTCATCGCAGGCACGTTGAAACGAACAGGGGCAATCTGCTGCATCCACGCTCTATATCGGCCAGACCGTTTCTGACAGCAGCTGAGTAGGTCTGCAGCGGCCTTCTGAATAGAGGGCGCGAATGCAGCATGAGATGAGTACGGTCACATCGGAGAATTCGTGATCAGTTCTCTTTCTCCCGGTAGGCGGCCGCATAGAGCGCAAGTGCGGAGAGAATCGTCACAACCGCTGCACCGAACATCACACCTGAAAACAGTCCATCGGTCGTTGCTGCAGCAGCGAACATAACTGCAGCACTGCCAGCGACGACGCCTGCCTGCTGTGTCCTGTTCCCACTCTCTGTCTGGAGGACCATACTCTCCACTAGCGGGGCCCGATAATAAATTCAGCAACCGAATTTCTGCTACCTGCAAACGCACAATGGGTACAAGTGACTGAGACAATGGATAACATCAACCGTCCCTACCAGTGCCGTATATGCTCTTTATCGGTCAGGCTGTTTCTGCCATCAGGTGAATAGGGTTGCAGAGGTCTGCTGCATAGAGGGCGCGAATGTGGCATGCCAAGAGAGCGGACACCGGAGAAGATCGGATCGGTCGATGTAGACTAGAAATATATCGATTGGATTGTATTCGATTATTCAGTGAGTGGACTGTTCTACCTGTGTATCTGGTCTATCCTGTAGCCTATGCTGCCCCAGATCGGGAGATGGACAGCGAGATGCAGTCCAGCCGGCGGAGAAAAGTTTTTCAAGTACAAATTACGAGTGCAGAGCGTCATGGTAGCCAGGCTGGACCGAGTGGTGCGGCTGTACGGTCGATACGGACCGACACGGTTGCCGCTCGGGGACCGACAGGACGTCGGGGCCGGCTACAGTATGGCCGCCGGTGTCCTCGCCGGTGGAATCGTGTTTGCTCCGGTGAGTACGCTGGTTTCGGGTACGGTGGGTTCCGCAGGGGTGATTCTGTCTGCGACCCCGGTGTACATCGCCACGGGATTCGTGGTCGGGGCGCTCACATGGCGCTCCCTGCCGGCGAGTGTCCCATACTACAGTGCCGTCGCAGCGTTGGTCACGGTCGCCGGAAACTACCTTGCCGGAACTGCCGTGTGGTTGCTACTGGCTCCGGTGTACGGCTACCAGTTTTTGAACCCATACGGGGGAGTTGACCCGCCGACCTCGCTCACCGAGTTCCTCGGAGCGTTCTTTGAGCTGTACCCCCTTACCATCTTGGTAGTGGTCGTGTGGACGATCTGGATAGCCGTCCCACTCAGCCTCGTTTTCAGCTACGTCTACGAGCACAGTCGTAGCGGAGCATAGCCGATACATTCGCAAGCGCGTTCTCACAGCTGATTCACCGCAGAGTGGTTGGAATGAACAGAGCCCGTCTGCTGAACTCAGCCTCTATATTCAGCAATCGGGATCTGACAGACTCTGAGTAAGTATCACGGGCCCTGCTGAATACAGAGCGCGTATCTCGCATAGGGTCATTTTCTAATTCGATCAGAGGCGACCGGTCAAGACAGTACATCAAAATATTAGTCAAATCGGATATGACGATCTTGTTGGGATGGATTATCAAAAGGCCGCGGAATATTCCGCATCTCTATTTGTTCTGGTAGCCGGTGTAATAATCCTCACTAACCCAGTATTAGGCTACTCACAATCGCTTCCGGGTAGTGCATTTGAATGGACGTTTGGGGGGCTTCTCTTAGCTAGCGGCCTGTTGCTATACCAGCTCGGGGCAAGTACCGAATAAATCTGCGCACATTCGTCCAACGCCTGTTTTGCTACTAGCGAGGCGAAATAGACTGCGGCCAACTGCTGCATCCACCCTCTATATTCAGCACGCCGTTCCTATCAGTTGGTCAGCTACCCACCGCTAAAGCGGTGGGCTTGTCAGTGGACATCCACTCCTTGGAAACGTGACTTACGTCACGCTCTGTAACGGAGAGGACCCCTGAAATAAAGGCCAGTTGACAAGTGGTCTTCCCAGACGAACACGTTTGGCTCGCTGGGAGCAACGAATCGAAAATATGCCGTAGCCCGATGTTCCGCGCCGCGTTATAATCAGCGTTCCACGACCGACCACACCCAACGCACTCGAACTGCTTTTCACCCCGATTCGAATCGCTCACCGTTCGACACTCGGTATGACTACACCCCTTGCTCGTATTCTTCGGGTTCACGTACACAACGCTAATCCCGTGTTCAGTCGCTTTGTACTCCGTGTACTCCTGCACACGCCCGAACAGCCACTGCTGGTACTTCGGCAGGTTGCTCATCCGCTTGCGAATCCCTTTCAGTTTCTCGAAGGCGATATGCGTCGAACGAGTGTCCAGTGCGTCTTCTATGATAGCATTCGAGACGAGGTGGGCGTACTCGTCAAACCACGCTGACTCAGTACCAGCTCGCTCGTGGAACCGAAGATACGCGCTCCGCGTTCCCGTTTGCTGTAGCTCGCCACGCAGTGCTTCGTACTGATCGCGTCGGTGGTTGAGGTAGTCAGCGTTGCCGTGGAAGCCGCCAGCACTCGTTACAGCCGTCCAGCCTTTGACATTAAGGTCCACGCCGAGGACACGACTCGTATCCTCATTGGGCGCGTTCGAAACCTCTCTGTTGACTCGTGCTGTCCAGTGCTGGTCGGAAAGCGCTCGTTTAACGCCGAGATGGAGCCAGTACTGCCCGTCCCGATAGGCAAGTTTGCTCGTCGTTAGCTCCCACTTCGTGGAGAGGACGTACTTGTCGTACAGCGTCCCGTCGAGATGTGACGGTGTTTGATACGCAAGCTCGACGGTTGCTTCCGCGGTTGCAAACCTCGCGTTGTGCTTGGAGAACGTACCAGCTCGGGTATCGTAGGTCATCACCCATGCCTCGCTGGTATCCCACGTTGGTTTGCTGATGCGCTCATCACGCTTCCATGCTTTCTTCGCTGCGCTCATCGCGTTGGTTACATCTTTGATGGCTTTCTGTACGAGATTTGCATGGAGCTCGTCGGTTTCTTCGCGGAGGTCGTGGTACAGAGCGTCTTCGACCTCGCTTTTCGAGGTTACGATGTCGTCAGGTTGCTTGGGATTCTGCCAGCAGTACTCGCGGGCTCGCTTGCGGCAGTGCTGGTATTTCTCGACGGTTCGGTGGAAGCGTTCGTGCTCATCGCTCGTCGGTGTTTCAAGCGGGAGGATGAGCGTTCTGTTCGCGTCCACCACTAGTTAGTTGTTAGACATCCGGAAATTTAAATTACTCGGATGTCAGGCTGCTGTACCACGGCTTCTCTGTGTCAATTGTGTCGGCTTCCTCCCACGGCTAAAGCCGTGGGCTTCCGCCTTGTACCGCTGTGAGGGTTTCAACGGGGCGGAAGAGTCGAAAGCGGTGTCGGCGCCCTCGGTTCGGGCGTTCGAGTGTCGTCGTCAGGCGTTCGTGTTCGGCGTCCACTCCTCGCAGGCGTCCATGTCGTCCATCAACTCGCCGTGGTAGCCGCAGTACGGCGCCATGCCGTCGTCGGTGCGGACGTACTGGAAGTGCTGGCAGTTGCCGCAGTAGGTGTCCCCGAGGGGCCGGGAGGGTTCGTCGGTGAGGAACTCCGCGTCGTCGGTCGTTGCGCCGCCGTCGGTGACGCCGGGCGAGGCATCGGGCGAACGGGTCGACGCCGACCGCGAGCGGTCCGACGACCGGCGGGAGGAGTCGCCGCGGTTCGTCTGCGTCTCGACGTCGCCGTCGGGCGTTCCCCCGAGCAGGCCGATGCCGCCGAGCCGTCCGCGGAGGTCGTCGTTGGACACCTCGACAATGCGGGTCTCGCCCTCCTTCGTGATTTCGAGTTTGACGGTGCCGCCGGGGTCGTTGCGCGCCTTGAAGTTGGCGACGGCGACGAACAGACACCACGACGTGACGAGCGTCCCCAGGAAGTACACCGACGCGACGACGAGCGTCATCGAACTGTTGCCGGAGCCGGTGACCCAGTCGGTCGGATAGGCGCCGTGGAACAGGACGACGCCGACGACGCAGATGGCGCCGCCGACGAACGCGGCGACGCGGATCTTCCGCGAGGTGCGCGGAATCGCGGTCATGGTCCCCAAAAGTACCGCCGGGAACCCGACCCCGCCGAGGACGCCCGCGACCCGGCGGGCCTCGAACACGTCGAGGCCGAACCGACTCCCGACGCCGGTGGCCGCCGTGACGATACCTGCAACGAGTAGGACCGCGCCGACCCCGAACAGCGCGACACCGGCGTACAGCCGCCGGAGGCCGGCCCCGTTGCCTCCCTCGTAGACCTCCGTGAGGCTAGCCATACGGGCGTGTTCCGTCCCTATACATAAAACACTACGTCAGACGGACGCAAGACGCTGGACAAAAACGGGTCGTCACCGTACTCACGCCGGCGACGCTCACTCCTCGGGCGAGCGAATCGCGGCCTCGGCCGCCTCGAGCGCCGCCTCGCGGTCGAATGCCTCGACGACGGCGTCCAGTTCCGCCTCGTCGGCGCCGGCCAGCGAGCGGGCGTGCTCGGTCATGTTCGGCAGCGCGCGGATGAGGTTGTCCACGACGGGCACCGTCGCGGTCCGTGCCGACCGGCTCAGCGGATTGAGGTCGATTACGATTTCGGTCGTGTCCATCTCGGCCAGCGCCTCGGCACGGTCGCCGTCCTCCAGCGGGACGAGCACCACGTCGGCGCTGCCGATGCCGTCGGCGTCGACCTTCGCACGCTCGTGGTCCAGCCCCGGGATGCGGCCGTCGGCGGCCAGCCCCAGCACCTCCTCGGCGCCGTGCTCGCGGAGGTGGTCGGCGATGCGCTCCATCCGCGCCTCGGTCCGGTTGAAGAGGTTGACCTCCAGCGCCGCGCCGGTGGCCGCGGCCAGTTCGACGGTCTCCTCGGGCGCCAGCGCGGCCACGTTGCCGTTGACCGACAGCACCGGGTGGTCCGCACGGAGGAGGTGGGCGGCGGCGGCCCGCTCGGCGGCGTCGGCGCTCGGAATCGTCCGCTCGCCGAGCAGGTAGTCGTAGGCCTCGCCGCGGCCCTGGGCGATGAGGCCCTGTTTCGAGGTGATGCCCGCCTCGACGCCCTCCTCGATGCGGTGTCGCAGGAGTAGCGACTCGTAGCGGGGGTGCGACTCCGGCACGTCGACGTCGCTCATACCGGTCGGTGGGCGACGGGCGATGAAAAGCGTCCCGTTCTCGGCAGGGCCGCGGCGCTCACAGCGGGCCGGCGTCGCCGAACACCCACAGCGCCACCCGTGCTGCCGGCACCAGGAGGAGTCCGAGCGCGACCGTCCCGGCGACGGCCCGGGCTTCGAGACGTCCGACCGGGCCCTCGTAGCGCCACAACTGGAGTCCGACGAACGCGGCGGCGACGACGCCGCTGCCGACGATCATGAACGACGGCCGCAGAGCGGCCGGTAGAGCGGATTGCCCGCTCGGGGCCGCGAACTCCGCACCGAGGCCGATGGCACCGACGGCGGCCGCTGCCAGCACGTAGGCGACGCCGGCCCCGACGTGCCGGAGGGCCGTCGACGCCGACGGCGCCCCCCGAGTCGCTTGCGGGGACGCGTAGCTCCCGGCGCCCGCGTACAGCAGCGGGAGTGTCCCGACCCCGACGGCGACGGCGTACGGGAAGGCCGACGTGACCGCGAGCACGAGCACGGCCGCGGTGATGGCGTACGTTCTCGGCGACAGATCGAGTATCAGCGGCGGGACGAACAGTGCGGCGGCCGCCACGAGGGTGAACAGACAGACAGGAACCGAGTACGGACGGAACCGTTGGAGACGGGCGGATGGATTCGACACGAGCGCCGTGTTTTCGGGGGGCTGCCAAGTGTCTTTCCGATGATTTCGGGACCGAAGCGGTGTATCAGACCATCCCCTCGAGGCGCTCGCGGTAGCGGTCGGCGAAGGCCTCGGCGTCGCCGGCGTCGAAGACCGACCGCTCGAAGCGGAAGCCGAGGTGGAGTCGGTCGCCGACCGTGAGGACGCCGACCGACAGCGGCGTCGGCGGCCAGCAGGGCGGCGTCAGCCACGGCCGCAGGAGGTCCCCGTCCGGCAGCCCGCCCGGTTCGGGCACCCGCCCGAGGTTCGACAGCACCGCCGTGTCGAGCAGCGGTTCGCCCGGCCCGAACACCTGCGGCGCGACGCGTCGCCGGACCGCCGGCGGCGCCACCGCCGAAAAGAGGTGCCACCACTCCAGGTAGCCGAACTGTCGGTCGGCGGCCTTGATCCGGTCGGTGCGGTCGGCGACCCGTTCGAGCGCCGTCGCCTGATCCCGACGGTGTCGCGGTCCCGTGTCCACGCTGTCGAACAGCGTGTACATCCCCACGCCGTCGTAGAACCGTCCCTCGGGCCGAACGTTCGTCGGCATCAGCAGGCTGATTCGGTCGGCCGGGGCGCCGCGGGCGGCGTTCCAGCGGTCGACCGTCAGATGCAGCGCCGCCAGCAGGACGTCGTTGACGGTGACGCCCGCCGGCCGGTCGGCGACCAGTCGCGCCGTAGCGTCGGCGTCGAGGTGGCGGTCGGCGAACCACCAGCCGGTCCACGCCGACCCGGACGGGCCGCTGCCGACCGGCCTCGCGGGCGAATCGAGGAAGTACCCGAGCCGTCGCGCCGTCGACCCGAGCAGGCGGAGCCGCCGGGCCGCCCCCCGCGGACGGACGCCGTCGAGCACCTCGCGGGGGGTCCCCTCGAGGGTCGCGGCCGTCGGCTCCTCGCCACGGTAGGCGGCCAGCAGTGCCTGGAACACCCGGAAGACGCCGATGCCGTCCATCGAGACGTGGCTGGCGCACGCACAGAGCCGGTCGCCGCCGGCCTCGCCGTCGCCGCGGATCACGAGCAGCGACAGCGGTGGCTCGACGGCCAGGTCGAACCGCTTGCCGTAGAAGCGGCGCCGGACCGCAGCGAGGTCGGCGTCGTCGCCGTCGACGACCTCGACCGGAATTTCGGGAGGCGCGTCCGGGAGGACCCACTCGTAGGGCGGGTCGCCGTCGACCGGGCGGAGGCGCGCCTTCGCCGCCGGGTACGTCCCGCAGGCGGTCCGGGCGGCCGCCGCGAGGCGCTCGGCGTCGAGCGTCGCCGTCGTCGCGGCCTCGAACTGGACGTTCCACGGCGTGTGGCTCCGCTCGACCTCGATGACGGCCTCCTGGAGGCGCGTGACCGGGTAGCGTCTCACGGCCGTCGGGTCAGGTGGGCGCCGGCCACCGACACCTCGCAGCGTTCGGCGTCGTAGCCGGCGTCGGAGAGACCGGTGTCGAGCGCGAAGACCGTCTCGCCGAGCATCGCCATCGAGGCCTCGCCGCCCGCCTCGGAGACGTCCTCGACGACCTCGCGGATCTCGGGCGTCAGCAGGTCGGCCTCGCGGGCGAACGTCCGGGAGACCTGCATGAACGTCTCCAGGGTGGGCTCGGCGACCAGGGCCGACAGCGCCTGGCGGCCGGCCTCGGTCAGCGCCGCCGTCTCGCCGTCGAGAACCGCCTCGGTCGACAGTTCCCCAAGCGGGAGGTACTCGACGTCGCAGGTCGCGGGGATGCCGTCCAAGGCGCCGTGGGCGGGCGCGCCGGGTTCGAGCCGGACCGGGAAGCCGCCGCGGGCCTGTGCGACCACGTCGCCGAGGCCGGTCCCGGCCTGGACCTCCGCGCCGTGGGCGATGGTGACCAGTTCGTTCTCCGAGAGCCCGCGGCCGAACACCTCGTTTGCGGCCAGCGCCGTCCCGAGGGCGGCGGCGCCGGAGATGCCGAACCCCGACGCCACCGGTAGGTCGGTCTCGACGACGACGTGGGCGGTCGACCGCAGCGCGCCGAGCACCCGGTCGACGGACTCGATGTCGCACTCCTCGCCGTTCAACTCGACCCCGTCGCCGGGTTCGAGCCGGACCGTCACCCCCTCCGAGAGCGCGACGCCGGCGCCACGCGACCCCGCCTTCGTCGGGTCGTCGTCCGCGTGGGCGGTGAAGAAGCCGGTCACATGCCCCGGAACGAACGCTACCGCCTCTGTCATGCACCGGCCTCCGGGACCCGGCCGGTTAAGCGTTGCTCGACGGTCGCCGGTCGCTGTCGTTCGGCCGGAAGAACAACCGTTTTGTTCCGCCTGCCGAAACACCCGGACAGTGACCAGCCGTGCCCGAGGACCCACCAGACCGTCGTGACGACGCGGGACCGCTTCTCGTCCCCGTCGGCGAGTCGGTCACGCTGCGACAGACCGTCGCCTACGCGGTCCGCGAGGCGCTCGCGGGCGCCGGCGAGATACACTTCGTCGCCCCCGTCGCCTGGCACGACATCGGCGACGTCGGCGCGGACGTCCGCGAGGAGACCGAGGCGCTCCTCGAACGGGTCGCCGTCTGGGCCGACGAGGACGCCGACGACGCCCTCGACGTCGAGACGGCCATCGTCGGCGCCGACGAGTACCTCTTCGGCCCCGACGACTACGCGCGCGTCCTCGCGGCCTACGCCGACGACCACGGCATCGACCGGGTCGTCGTCGACCCCGAGTACAGCCCCGGCGGGAACGTGCCGATACTCCAGCCGATGGAGGCGTCGCTGGAAGAGGCCGGTCTGACCGTCGAGGAGGCGCCCGTCGGGCGGGCGACCCGCCGCGAGCGACTCCTCCGCCGCGGCGGCGCGCTCCAGTTCGTGACGCTTTTCGGCATCTCCTATCTCTTCTATCACCTCCTGAGCGGCTTCACGCTGACGAACTTCGACCTCGTGACCGGCGTTGCGACCGCGACGCTCGTTGCGACGATGCTGCACCGAATCACGTTCAGCGACCGCGTCCGGCTCCCGTCGCTCGCCCGGCAACTGCTCCGCCTCGGGATTTACACGCCGTACCTCCTCTACGAGATCGTCAAGTCGAACCTGCTGGTATCGTACGCCATCCTCCACCCCGAGTTGCCCATCGAACCGCGGATGACCGAAGTCGAGTGTGCGCTGTGGGGCGCGATGCCGGTGACGACGCTGGCCAACAGCATCACCCTCACGCCGGGCACGCTCACCGTCCGCGTTCGCGGCCGCGGGATGAAGATTCACACGCTCCTGCCGGCGGCCCGCGAGGGGCTGTTCGACGGCGCCCTCGAACGCGGCGTCCGGTTCGTCTTCTACGGCCGGCGTGCGCTCGCCATCGCAACCCCACGAGAGCGCGGCGACTGCCGGATACTCGACGAGGAGGGTGACGGTGAATGATCGTCGAGGACGCCCTGCTTTTGGCGGCGGCCGCACTGGTCGTCCTCGCCGTCGTCGTGCTGTACCGGGCGGTCCGCGGCCCGACGATGCAGGACCGCGTCGTCGCGGTCAACGTCCTCGGGACCAAGACCGTCGTCATCCTCGCGCTGCTGTCGGCCGCGCTGGACGTGCCCTACTTCCTCGACATCGCGCTGGTGTACGCCCTGTTGAACTTCGTGATGGCCGTCGCCATATCGAAGTTCACCGTCGACCGCGGGGGGGTGATGTAGCGTGACGCCGCTGGAGGTGGCCATCGTCGCGCTGCTCGTCGGTGGGGTCTTCTTCACGTTCGTCACCGCCGTCGGCGTCATCCGGTTGCCGGACGTCTACGCCCGCGCCCACACGGCGAGTCAGACCGACACCCTCGGTGCCGGCCTGCTGCTCGTGGGGGTCGCCCTGGCGATCGGCCTCGAGACGACGACCATCAAGACGGCCCTCCTTTTGGCGTTCGTCTTCATCACGAACCCGACGGCGGCCCACGCCATCGCCCGGGCCGCCGACGAGGAGGGCATCGAACCCTGGAGGGAGGACCAATGATCGAGTACGTCGCCTTCGCGCTGGCGGCCTTCGTCGTCACGGCCGCCCTCGCCACCGCCTTCCTCCGGGACGTGCTGGCGGCCATCATCGTCTTCGCCGCCTACAGCCTCGGGATGGCGCTGCTGTACACGCTCCTTCTGGCGCCCGACGTCGGCCTGACGGAGGCGGTCATCGGCGCCGGCGTGACGACGGTGCTGTTGCTCCTGACCATCGCCAAAACCGTCCGGCCACCCGACGACCGGACGCTGGAGCGGCCCGACCCGCGGGCGCTGCTGGCCTGCGGCGCGCTGGCCGTCGTCTTCGGACTGACGCTGCCCGGCCTGCCGGCGGTCGGCGACCCCTCGGCGCCCATCATCTCCTACGAACCCGTCACTGGCCACTACCTCGAGAACGCCTACCCGGAGACGGGCGTCAAGAACGCCGTCACGGCGGTGCTGGCGGCCTACCGTGGCTTCGACACCTTCGGCGAGGCGACCGTCGTCTTCGCCGCCGGCGTCGCCGTGCTGGTCGTCCTCCGGCGGGAGGTGTTCACATGAGCGACGAGGAGGCGCCGCGGCCGAACCGCGGCACGTACACCGAAAGCGAGGTCATCATGAGCACCGTCCGGGTCGTCACGCCGTTCGTGCTCACGTTCGGTCTCTGGGTCACCTTCCACGGCGCTGACTCGCCCGGCGGTGGCTTCCAGGGCGGCGCCCTCGTCGGGACCGTCGTGCTAATGCTGGCCTTCGCGTTCGGCATCGACGCCACCCGGCGGTGGCTCGGCCGTCAGGCCGTCACCCTCGTCGCCTGTCTCGGCCTGGTCGTCTTCGCCGCCATCGGCTTCGGCAGTGTCCTCCTCGGCGGCGAGTTCCTCCAGTACACCGTCTACCCGCTGACGAAGTCGACCAAGTACGGCATCGAGGCCGTCGAGATCGGCGGCATCGCGCTGATCGTCGGCGGCGTCATCGTGGGGCTGTTCTTCCTGACGGCCGCCGGCCCGGGAGGTGAGGAGGCGTGATCGAGGTGCTTGCGACCCGGTGGGCCTACGCCACGTTCGTCGTCGTGATGGTCGCCGGTCTCTACATGATGATAGCCAACGCCAACCTCGTCAAGAAGGTCATCGGCCTGAACCTCTTCCAGAGCGCTATCTTCCTGTTCTTCATCGCCTCGGCGTACGTCGACGGCGCGAAACCGGCCATCGTGAGCCCGGACGGCGGCGGCGGGCCCTACGTCAGCCCGCTGCCGCACGTCATCGTGCTGACCGCCATCGTCGTCGGCGTCAGCCTCACCGCGGTGGCGCTGGCGCTCATCGTCCGCATCCACGAGGAGTACGGCACCGTCGACGAGTCCGTCCTCCGGGAGGTGTCCGATGACTGACGTCGTGTTGCCGCTGCTCATCGCCGTGCCCATCCTGGCGGCCGTGCTGCCGCTGCTCTTGAGCCTCAAGACCACCGAAACGGGGTGGTACGTCGCCGCGGCGACCTGTCTCGTCGAGGCGGGGCTGGCGGCCGTCCTCGTCCGGGCCGTCTACGCCGACGGCCGCCTCAGCCACTACGTCGGCGACTACGCCCCGCCCCACGGCATCGAACTCGTCGGCGACGGCCTCTCGGCGCCCGTGGTCGGCCTGATCGCCGTCGTCGCACTCGGCGTCGTCGCCTACGCGTACACCGCCGGCCCTCGCCGGAACAGTTTCTACAGCGCCTACCTCCTGCTCGTCGGCGGCCTGATGGGCGTCTCCGTCACCGGCGACCTGTTCAACATGTTCGTCTTCCTCGAGATAACCGGTCTGGCGACGTACGCGCTGGTCGCGGCCGACCGCTCCGGCGAGTCGGCCGTCGCGGCGCTGAAGTACCTCATCCTCGGGACCACCGGCGCCTCGCTGTTCCTCATCGGCGTCGGCTACGCCTTCATCGCGACCGGGACGCTCAACATGGTCGACCTCTCCCGGCAACTGGCCGGGGCCGGCGGCGGGGCGGCGCTGTACAGCTCCCGCGTCGTGCTCGCCTCGTTCGGCTTCATCGTCGTCGGCCTGGGGCTGAAGGCGGCGGTCTTCCCGCTGCACACCTGGCAACCGGACGCCTACACCTACTCGCCGGACACCGTGACGGCGTTCATCTCGGCACTGGCCTCGACGGTGGCCGCCTACGCCATCGGTCGGGTCGTGCTGACGGTCTACACCCTCTCGTTCTTCGAGGCGGCGCCGCTGGCGCGGGCGGCCGTGCTCGCCTTCGCGTCCGTCAGCGTGCTGGCCGGCAGCGCGCTGGCGGTCGTCCAGACCGAAATCAAGCGCATGCTGGCGTACTCGTCGGTGTCGCAGTTCGGCCTCGTGATCGCCGGCTTCGCGCTGGCGACGCCGGACGCGGTGCTGGGCGCCGTCGTCCACCTCGTCGGCCACGGCCTGATGAAGGGTGGTCTCTTCGCCGCGACGGCCATCCTCGCCGCCAGACACGGCGCCCGCACCGTCGACGACTACGCCCGCCTGGGCTACCGCTCGCCGGTCGTCGCCGGCGTCGTCGGCGTCCTCGGCGTCGCGCTGGTGGGGGTGCCGCCCTCCATCGGCTTCCTCGGCAAGTGGTACATCGCGGTCGGCGCCGTCCGCGCCGAGGCCTGGCCCGTCGCTGTCGTCGTCTTCCTCTCGACGATGCTGACGCTGGCCTACGTCGCCCGCCTGCTAGAGCGGCTCTACTTCGCGCCGCCTGAAGCCGCCTCGTCGGCGCCGTCCGGCGCCGACGCCGTCGCCGACGGTGGCGAGGCCCCCGACTCGCGGGCACCCGAGGCCGTCTCGGCGGGGATGGTCGCCGTCGTCGTCCTGGCGGCGCTCGTCGTCGTCGCGCTGGGCTTCTCGACGGGCGTCTTCGAGACGTTCCTCGACCCCGTCCTCGGAGGTGTCTTCCAGTGACCGAAATCGCAGACCCACGACCCATCGCGGCCGTCCTGGTATCGGTGTTCGGAACGCTCGCCATATTGGCGGCCCACCGCCGGCCGAACCTCCGGGAGGCAACCACGCTGACCGTCGCGCTCGTCAAGTTCGGCCTCGTCGCCAGCATGGTACCCGGCGTGCTGGACGGCGACGTCTACGTCTGGTCGCTCGGCACGTTCGTCGAGGGGTTCGGCGACGGCATCGCCTTCGCGCTCCGGGCGGACCCGCTCGGCATCCTCTTTGCGATGCTGGCCAGCCTGCTGTGGATCATCACGTCGCTGTACAGCATCGGCTACATGCGCGGCCTCGAGGAACACGGCCAGACGCGGTACTTCGCCTCGTTTGCGATGAGCCTCAGCGCCGCCGTCGGCGTCGCCTTCGCCTCGAACCTGGTCGTCCTGTTCGTCTTCTACGAGGTACTGACCGTCGCCACCTACCCGCTCGTCGCCCACGACGAGACCGAGGAGGCCCGCACCGCCGGCCGGAAGTACATCGCCTACACCTTCGGCGGCGGCGTCGCGGTGCTGGCCGGCACCGTCTTCGTCTACTGGCTGACCGGCACCGTCGCGTTCACGCCGGGCGGCATCGAGGCGCTGGCGACGGCCGACCCCGCCGCGGCGCGGGCCGCCTTCGCCCTCCTGATCGCGGGCTTCGGCGTCAAGGCCGGCCTGATGCCGCTGCACTCGTGGCTCCCGGACGCGATGGTCGCACCCACCCCGGTCTCCGGGTTGCTGCACGCCGTCGCCGTCGTCAAGTCGGGTGTCTTCGGCGTCTCGCGGGTCGTCCTGGACGTCTACGGTCCCGAGACGGTCGGCGCGCTCGGTCTCGGCCTGCCGCTCGCGGTCGTCGCCACCGTCACGCTGCTCGCCGCCAGCGTCATCGCCCTGCGGAAGGACCACCTCAAACAGCGCCTCGCCTACTCGACGGTGAGCCAGCTCTCCTACATCGTCCTCGGCCTCGCCATCCTCAGCCCCGACTCCATCACCGGCGGCCTCCTGCACATCCCTGCCCACGCGTTCATGAAGCTCACGCTGTTCTTCTGTGCTGGCATCATCCACGTCGAGACCCACACCGACCACATCAGCGAGATGGCCGGCATCGGCAAGCGGATGCCGGTGACGATGGCGGCCTTCGCCGTCGCCGCGGCCGGCATGGCCGGCATCCCGCTGGTGGCCGGCTTCGTCTCGAAGTTCTACCTGCTGGTCGGCACCGTCGAGACGGGCGAGTACGTCTTCGCCGTCGCCCTGCTCGTCTCGGGCGTCCTCAACATCGCGTACTTCTGGCCCGTCGTCTACCAGGCGTTCTTCGAGAGCGAGGACGCCCACGACGCCAAGCCGCTCGTGGCGGCGCCCATCGGCGGCCAGCGCCGCTCCATCCTCCCGAAGACGGACGGTGGCGTCCCCGACGACGAGGACGGAGACGAGGGAGCCGGGGAAGCGGACGCGACCGACGACGCGCCGGTCGAGGACGCCGAGAGCGACGGCGAGACCGACGACGGGAGCGACGAAGACGGCGACCTCGACGTCGACCCCGAGGAGGTCGGCCGCCCCGACTTCAGCGGCGAGAGCGTCGAGCGGGACTACAGCGAGCCGGCACCGCTCGTCGACGGCGAGTACGCGGTCGACGAGCATCCGAGCGACCACACCGTCCCCGAGGATGAGGTCGACGAGGACGGCGAGGGCGGCGCCGAGAGCGTCGACGCCGACGAGACGCCGACCGCGGCCGACGAGCACGGCGTCGCACACGACCAGCCCGCCCACGTCCGCGACGCACACGTCCACGACGACCACCACGAGGGACCGCCGCCGGGCGGCTGGGAGCGCCGCGGCTGGCTCGGCGGTGAGAGCACCTGGTTCATGCTCGGACCCATCCTGGCGGCGATGGTCGGGTCGGTCGTCCTCGGGCTGGTGCCGTCGGCGGCGGTGTTCCTCAGGCTCGTCGACGCCATCGTCCGGGCGGCGCTGACCGTGGGGGTGGTGGCCTGATGGTCCTGGAGTCGATTCCGCCGTTCGTGCCCGTCCTCGTGGCGGCCGCCGTCGCGGCCGTCGCGCCCCGGAAGGTCGGTCACGCCGTCGGCTTCCTGGCGACGGTCGGCGTCGCCGTCGGCTCGCTGCTCGTCGCGTCGGGCACCCACCTCCCGATGCGGCTGTTCGGCTTCGAGACGGTGCTGTACCAGGTCGACGACTTCTCGCGGATGATGGGCGTCATCTTCGGGCTCATCGGTGCCGCGGCGGTCGCCTACGCCCACGCCAGCGAGGCCGACGGCCGCATGACGGCGGCGGCGCTGGGCTACGTCGGCACGAGCCTCGGCGCCGTCTTCGCCGGCGACTGGCTGACGCTGGTGTTCTTCTGGGAACTGATGGCCGTCACCAGCACGCTGCTCGTGTGGCACTACGGGGGGCGTGCGGTCCGGACGGGCTTCCGGTACGCGATGGCCCACGGCATCGGCGGCAGTCTCGTGCTGGCGGCGGTCGTCTGGCAGTACGCCGCCGAGGGGTCGTTCCTCTTCGGCGCCAACGGCACCGCGGGCGTGGCCGGTCCCGTCGCGCCCGCGCTGATGGCGGTCGGCATCGGCGTCAACGTCGGGTTCATCGGCCTGCACACCTGGCTGCCGGACACCTACCCGAGCCCCCACGTCGCCGCCAGCGTCTTCCTCTGCGTCTACACCACGAAGACCGGCGTCTACGCGATGTTCCGGGCGTTCCCGGACGGCCACCTCTGGATCGCCTACATGGGCGGCGCGATGGCCGTCTTCGGCGCCGGGATGGCGCTGCTCCAGGAGGACATGCGCCGCCTCCTCTCCTATCACATCATCTCGCAGGTCGGCTACATGGTCGCCGGCGTCGGCATCCCGACGACGCTTGCGACCGCCGGCGCCTTCGGCCACGTCTTCAACCACATCCTCTACAAGGCGCTGCTCTTCATGTCCATCGGCGTCGTCATCTACAGGACCGGCGTCGAGGACATCACCGAGGTCGGGGGCCTCTGGCGCGTGATGCCGGTCACCTTCGTCTCGTACCTGCTCGGCGCCGCGGCCATCTCGGGTGTGCCCGGCTTCAACGGCTTCGTCAGCAAGGGCATCGTCATCGCCGAGGCCCACAAGAGCATGAGCACGTTCGTCATCGGCTCGAAGTCGATGCCGCTCGGCGGCGAGGACCTGCTGTGGTGGCTCCTCATCGTCGGTGGCGTCGGCACCTTCATGTCGTTCATCAAACTCGGTTACTACGTGTTCTTCCACGGCCCGGCCACCATCGACCCCGACGACGCGAGGGTCGGCCAGGCCGTCCCGATGCTCGTCGTCGGCGGCCTCTGTCTCGCGCTGGGCCTCCTGCCCGGCACCCTCTTCGAGGTGCTGCCGAACACCGCCACCATCGTCGAGAAGTACACCACCTACACCGTCCCGCACGTCGTCGAGGGCGTCGTGCTCGGCGTCGCCGGCTTCGTCGGCTTCTTCGCGCTGAAGACGCCACTCTCGAAGGCCACCTGGATTCCGGACGTCGACCGACTCATCAACCCCGCGTTCTTCTACGGCGGGAAGGCTCTCGTCGTCGCCGTCACGGAGACGTGGGCCGCCGTCGACCGCGCCGTCGTCGCCGTCGCCTCGGGGGCGACGCGGGCCGGCGCCGACCCCGGCCGGTTCGCCTACCGGGCCGCCGACCGCATCCCCGGCGTCGAGGCCGACGCGAGAGCGAACGGCGGCCGCCCCGGGACGCTGGACCTCCGCATCTCGATGGGCACGAGCGTGTTTCTCATCGTGGCGTCGTTGACCGCGGCGCTGGTCGTGCTGCTCGTGCTCTGACAGTCACTCGTCGACGACGGTGGCCGACAGGTCCTCGTCGAGTTCGACCGCGATTGAGTCGCCGTTCATCTCCATCCGTGCCCGCCCCCGGCCAGTGAAGCGGACCCGGCCGGTGTACTCCGACGGCAGCGGCGCCGGAGACGAGCCTGCAGACGGCCTGCCGGTCCCCGTTTCACGGACGACACCCGGCGGTTCCTCACCACTCGCCGAGGTTCACGACCGGAGGCAGGTCCGTCGGGTCCGGGACCCACTCCGAGAGTGAATCTACCCGGTCGGCGATTTCGTGGGTGGCCATCGTGTCGTCGCCGTAGTACAGTATCGAGACGTCTGGTCCCGTTTCGAGGGCGAGGAAGTCCGAATCGTGGCTCAGAACCAGGTACCCGTTCCGCCGTGCGAACGCAAGTATCGTCCGGTCGTCGACGCCCTCCTCGAGGACCGCGTGTACGTGCGCTGCGGAGTGACCGTTTTCGCGGAGGGTCGCCGCGACCCGTGGACTCGTGTTCTCGTCGACGAGAACGCTATAGCCCATCCGCGTCCTCGTCGGCCTCGAGTTCCCGGACCGACTTCGCCCCGGCCTCCCTCGCACGCCGCTCGCGCTCCCGTCGCCGGCGCTCTGCGGCTTCCATCTCGTCGGGATGGGTGTGATAGTACTGGAGCGCCGCGTACACGGACGCGATGTCGAGGTCGAACCGTTCGGCGACCTCCTCGGCCGGCTTGCCGGCTTCCTCGACGAGCCCCTGAATCCGCCGGACGGTCACCCGCCGCCCCTCGATGTGCGGCTCGTCGTGAAGCTCGGTGGTGATGGTGACGGCCGACTGCGCCATGGACGCTCTACGTCGTGAACGTACAAAAACCCGGTCCCGGGAGACGCTCCCTTCTCGAACGCCACGAGCACCCGTGCGGGGGCCCGCGTCGCCTACGGCGACAGCCAGCGGTTTCGCCTACGGGCTCAACCGCTGCCTGTCCTGCGAGACTCGCCTGCTCGCGGCTCCCGTCGGTCGCCGCTCGCCGGTTCCGAGGCGTTCGCTCCGCTCACGCCTCGCCCCGCTCGTCTCGCTGGCTCCCAACGTCTTCGCCCTACGGGCTCAGACGTTGGCGATCCCGCGGGAACGCCGTGAGACTCACTCCGTTCGTCTCACGAGCACCCGCTCGACAGCCAGCGGTTTCGCCTACGGGCTCAACCGCTGCCTGTCTCGCGGGAACAGCACCGCCTCCCGGATGTTGTCGAGGTCCAGCATCGTCATGATGAGGCGCTCGGCGCCCAGTCCCCAGCCGGCGTGCGGCGGCATGCCGTACTTGAACATCTTGGTGTAGTACTCGAAGGCCTCGGGGTCCAGCCCCTGCTGTTCGAAGCCCTCGATGAGGTGCTCGCGGCGGTGCTCACGCTGGCCACCCGAGACCAGTTCCATCCGGGGGTGCATCATGTCGAAGCCGGTCGAGCGCTCGCCGTCGTCGTGATCCATGATGTAGAAGGGCTTGATCTCGGCGGGCCAGTCGGTGATGAAGTAGTGGCCGCCGACGTCGTCGCCCAGCGCGCGCTCGGCCTCCGTCGGCAGGTCGTCGCCCCACACGAGCTGTTCGTCCAGTTCGCCCGTAGCGTTGATGCGCTCGATGGCCTCCTCGTAGGAGATGCGGGGGAACGGCGTCTCCGGCGGCTCGAACTCCTCGGCGATGCCGAGTGCCTCGAGCTGGTCGGCGCAGTTGTCGGCGACGGCCTCGTAGGCGGAGACGACCACCGACTCGCAGACGTCCATCGCCTCGGTGTGGTCGCAGAAGGCGCCCTCGAAGTCGATGGAAGTGGCCTCGTTGAGGTGGCGCGGAGTGTTGTGCTCCTCGGCCCGGAAGATGGGACCGATCTCGAAGACCCGCTCGATGTTCGAGCCCGCCACGAGCTGCTTGAACAGCTGCGGGCTCTGGTTCATGAATGCCTCCTGACCGAAGTAGGTGATGGGGAAGAGTTCGGTGCCGCCCTCCGTCCCCGTCGCGACGATTTTCGGCGTGTTGATTTCGGTGGCGTCGGCGTCGCGGAACGCCTCCCGGACCGCGCGCAGCACCTCGGCGCGAATCTCGAAGACGGCCTGGCCCTCCTCGCGGCGGAGGTCCAGCGTCCGGTTGTCCAGCCGGGTCGACAGTTCGGCCTCGACCTTCCCGCTGGGGTCCAGCGGCAACTCGGTGTCGGCCGCCGCGATGACCTCGACGGACTCGGGAACGACCTCGACGCCGGTCGGAGCGCGCTCCTCCTCCTCGACGGTGCCGGTCACCGAGACGACCGACTCGCGGGCGGCGTTCAGGCCCGTCTCGACCAGTTCGTCGTCCATCTCCTCTTTCTCGAACTTCACCTGAATCCGGCCGGTCGTGTCCCGGAGGATGAGGAAGGCGATGCCACCGAGGTCACGGACCTCGTGGACCCACCCGGCGACCGTTACGTCGTCGCCCGGGGCGGCGTCCGCCGTGTACGTGCGGTTCTCCATACCTCGGATTCAGGGGGCCGACCCTTAAGCCCCACTTTTCGGGGTCGCTGGCGGGCGTCGGTCGTCGCCGGCGTTCCCGAACGGACTCGGAAGCCCCGTTCGAACCCGGCTCGGCCGGGTACTCGCCCACCCCCACCGTTTATTCTCGTCCGGCGCACTGGGGGCTGCATGTACGAACGCATCCTCGTCCCGACCGACGGGAGCGACCACAGCGACCTGGCCGCCGAACAGGCGATGGACCTCGCCAGAGGGGTTCGGCGCGACGGTCCACGCGCTGTTCGTCGTCGACCAGGCGGGGCCGAGCGGCCACTGGGACTTCCCGGTCGAGAACCAGGAAGCAATCGGCGAGGCGGCCCTGGATGCCGTGGTCGAACTGGGCGACGAGCGCGGCGTCGACGTCGAGCGCCACCTCCGGCGCGGGACGCCCAGCGAGGAGATCGTCGACGCCGCCGCCGACTACGCGGTCGACCTCATCGTCATGGGGACGCAGGGCCGGACCGGCTTTTCCCGCATCGCCACCGCCGGAAGCACGACGGAACGCGTGGTCAGACTGACGGCGATCCCGACGCTCGTGGTCGGCGGTGCGGGCGTCGGGGATGCGTGAGACCGGACCCCGAGTCTGACGGGCTGGCATCCTCCCTTCGACCGATTTCCACGGCCTGCATCGACCGGTTCGGCCGAGGGGAACCGAAGTCATCCGGATACGTTCTGGACTAAGAGGGTGAGTCGGCCGTCAGGACGAGCCTGTGTATCGAGCGGCCGATTCACCCCTTGGAAACTGAAACGAGCCCGCCACGTACACGGCGACGAGCATCCGCCGAGCGGGGCCTTCGAAGAAGGCCCCCGAGGCGGTTCCCGGCGCCGACCGCAGGGAGGCGCCGTAGCGCGCCCGGACTGGAGGCGAGCCGAAGGCTCGCCGAAAGGAGTACGCGCGCATATTTTCCCCACGTTTTTGCCGACCCGGCGGCTCTGCCGCCGGGTCGTGTAAAAAGTGGGCTTTATCCGTCGACGGGCTCGGCCTTCGCGTCCCGTGCGCCCTCGACGGTCTCGCGGACGGCGTCGACCCCCTCGTCGTGGACCAGGTCGCCGACGATGACCGTGTCGGCGTGCTTGCCCATCTCGAAGGCGGACTCGTAGTCGCCGATGCCGCCGCCGTAGAAGACGGCGGCCTCCTCGACGGCGTCGGCCGCGGCCTGCACGATTTCGGGGTCGCCGTAGGTGCCCGAGTACTCGACGTAGATGATCTCCTGGCCGAACATCTGCTCTGCGACCTCGGCGTAGGCGGCCACCTCGTCGGCCTCGAGGTCGCAGTCCGCCTGGGTGTACTCGGCGACCGACGAGTCGGGATTGAGGACGATGTACGCCTCGGTGAAGGTGTGGTCCCAGCTGATGTCGTCGTCGAGGCGGGCCCACTCCTTGTGGGCGCCGGTGGTCCAGAAGACGTCGCCGGCGTTCAGCACGACCGGGATGAGGTAGCCGTCCAGCCCCTCGCGGTGGACGACCGATGCGACGTTCGACGGCTCGATGTAGACGGGGACGTCGTGGGCCGTCGTCGCCTCGACGACCCGGGCCATCTTCGCCTCGGTCATGCCGGTCGTGCCGCCGATCTCGAGGGCGTCGGTCCCCGTCGCACAGACGTCCTCGAACGTCTCGCCCTCCCGAAGCGTCTTGTCGGGGTCGATTTTGACGATGTGGTCCCAGTCGGACCAGGGCGCGCTCATACCCGCCTCAAGCCCGCCGGTGGCTAAAACGGCTTCGGCTTCACGATTCGGCGGGTACCGTCACGTTCCGGCTGTAACGCACCCGCTCGTCCTCGTAGCTCAACTCGACGGTCGTGTTGTAGATGGCCGTCGTCGTGTAGGGGTGGCCGTCGGAGGGGCTCTCGTGGTAGATGTCGTCGTCCTCGAGGCTCCCGCCGATCAGCGCGAGCAGCAGGTCCACGAGCGCGTCGACCACGCTGTCGAGGAAGGTCCCGTACCGGTCCGCCAGCTCGCTCCGGAACGTCGATTCCTCTTTGTCGACGATGAACCCGTAGGTGCCCTCGACCTCGTCGGCGCCCGCGTAGTACAGGTCCCGGGAGGGCTGCCCCGAGAGGTTCCGGGTCGCCGGACAGGCAACCGGACCGTCCTCGCCGACCAGTTTCCCCTCGGAGACGAGGACATCGACGTGCTCGCCGCGGGCCGAGCACTCCGCCCGGACCGTCCCCGCCCCGCCGTCGAACTCGACGACGAAGGCGGTCACGTTGGTGCCGTCCTCGAGGAGGTAGAGCCGCCAGAAATCCCCGTCCCCGTCGGTGACGTCGCTCTCGGCCCAGAAGACCGTGCTCCCGGTGAGGGTCGTGTCCACGACGTCGACCAGCACCGTGACCAGCCCCGGATTCCGCTCTTCGAGCGACGACCGCGTGACGTTCATGCGGAAGTCCCTGACTGCGGTCCCGTTGGCGATGACCCAGTTCTTCTTGTCGCCGAGACCGAGCGGGTCGATCCGGAACGTCGGGAGAACCAGGGTCGTCACCTCGTCCAGCAGCGAGGATTTCGCGGGCATGAAGGTCCCCTCCTGGTCCTGTGAGACCCGGGTACCGTTCGTCGTGGCGGCGACCGCCGACCCCCACAGCACCCCGTTCTGGACGGCCTGGCCCTGCATCTCGCTGCTCCACCCCGAGACGTTCCCCCCGACGACCGCGTGCCGTTCGTCGTAGTCGTCGGTGTCGCTGTGGAAGTTGGCGACGTGGAGGGCCTGGCCGAGACGGTCCGCAGTCACCGGGTGGTCGGCCAGCGGTTGCGAGGACCGCGTTACCTCCCGGGTGGCGCGGTTCTCGGTATAAATGGCGCTGTTGACCACGACCGCTAGCCCGACGAACAGGGCGGCGAGTAGCAGCGCGGATATGAGGAGTATCTGGCCGCGCTCTCCGCTCGCCTTCGATTCGTGCACGGAGACCAGCTCGCCCGGAATATCAGAACGCGTGATATTTAAATCACCGGACAGATCACGGGCTGAGTCGGCTTTTCAGTCGGCTCGTCAGTCGGCGCTGGCGTCGACGTTGACCTGCGCCTGCCACTCGCGGATGCGGTCGGCGGAGACGCCCTGCACCTCGCTGGCGACGGCGTCGGCGTCGGCCCCGCGGAGGTCTTCCAGCGACTCGACGCCGGCGGCGGCGAGTTTGTCGGCGGTCTTCTCGCCGACGCCGTCGAGGTCCTCGACCTCGGAGGCGGCCTGCCGCTCGCGGAACTCCGAGTAGTTGCAGATGGGACAGCCGAGTTCCCAGGGGTCGTCGTCGTCCTCGCCGTCGACGATGTGGAGGTGCGGCAGGCCGTGCTCGTCGCAGGTCTCCTCCGTCACCACGATGTCGCCGCGGCGCGGCAGCGGCAGCGAGTACTCGCAGTCGGGGTACCGCGTACAGCCGACGAGCCGGGAGCCGTTGCGGAGCCGCTTGATGGCGAGTTCGCCGCCGTGGTCGCGGCCACAGTCCGGACAGGCCCCGATGACGCGGTCGGCCTCTTCGTCGGCGGCCTCGGCCTCACAGCGGGGACAGCCGTGGACGAACGTGCTCCGGCCGGCCAGCATCTTCACGTACCGCAGGTCGTGGTCCTCGCAGCGCTCGTCCAGCACGGTCGGCTCACCCTTGTTCGGCAGCGGGAGCGTGAACCGGCAGTCGGGGAAGCCGTCGCAACCGACGAAGTAGGACCCCTGCCGGGACTGCCGGACGAGCAGGTCCTCGCCGCACTCCGGGCACGGTCCCAGCGTCCGGTCGGCCTTCATCGACTCCCGGAGGTGCTCGCCGACGGCCTCCCTCGAGTCGTGCAGTTCCGCGAAGATGGCCTCCAGCATCTCGCGGGACTCGTCGGTCACGTCCTCGAGGTCGGCCTCGCCGTCGGCGATGGCCCGCATGTCGGCCTCGAGTTGGGCGGTCATCTCCTCGTCGACGATGCGGTCGGCGAACTTCTCTGCGGCCTCGACGACGGCCATCGCCAGTTTCGTCGGCCGGGGCGGGTCGCTCTCGATGTAGCCGCGGTCGTAGAGCTTCTGGAGGGTATTGTGTCTGGTCGACTTCGTGCCCAACCCCCGTGTGGACATCTCCTCGATGAGCCGCGACTGGCCGCGGCGGCGCGGCGGCTGGGTCTGCTTTTCCTCGATGCGGGCGTCCGTGACGGCCAGCACGTCGCCCGTCTCGACGGCCGGGACGTAGTTCTCGGTGGCCGACGAGTACGGGTAGACCTCGTGATACCCCGGTTCGACCAGCCGCTTGCCGTTGGCCTTCAGCGCACAGCCGTCGGCGTCGGCGACGACCTTGAGGTGTTCCCACTCGGCGGCGTCGGCGACCGTCGCAAAGAACCGCCGGACGACGAGTTCGTACACGGTCCACTCGTCGTCGGAGAGGTCCTGTCTGCCGGGCACCTCGCCGGTCGGGTGGATGGGCGGGTGGTCGGTCGTCTCCTCGTCGCCGGCGGTCGGTTCGACATCGCCCTCGGCGAGCGCCTCGGCGTCCTCGGCGAAGGGCGGGTGGCCGAGGAACTCCTCGAGCAGCGCCTCGGGGTCGAGGTCGTCGGGGTAGACCGTGTTGTCCGTCCGCGGGTAGGTGATGTAGCCGGCGGTGTACAGTTCCTCGGCGACGCTCATGGCCTTCTGGGCGGACAGCCCCAGCGAACCGGCGGCGCTGATGTAGGCCGTGGTGTCGAACGGCGCCGGCGGGTCATCGGTCCGGCGGCGGCGGTCGACCGACTCGACGACGGCCTCTCCCGCCGCCGACAGTCGCTCGAAGGCGGCCTCGGCGTCGGTCTCGTTCCAGACCCGTTCGTTTTCGGTGCCGTCCTCGCGGTAGAAGTACTGCGCCTCGAAGGTCTCGTCTTTGGTCAGGTCCGCGAACAGTTCCCAGTAGTCCTCGGGGTCGAAGGCCTCGATTTCGCGTTCGCGGTCGACGATGAGCTTCAGCGTCGGCGACTGCACCCGGCCGACGGAGATGAAGTCCTCGCCCAGTTGCCCGGCCGACAGCGACAGAAACCGCGTCAGCGCCGCCCCCCACAGCAGGTCGATGATCTGCCGTGCCTCGCCGGCGGCCGCGAGTTCGAAGTCCAACTCGTCGGGGTTGGCGAAGGCGTTCTTCACCTCGGTCTGGGTGATCGACGAAAAACGGACCCGCTGGATGGGTACGTCGGTCACCTCGTCGATGAGTTCGTAGGCTTCCTTGCCGATGAGTTCGCCCTCGCGGTCGTAGTCAGTGGCGATGACCGCCTCGTCGGCCGTCTCGGCCAGCTCCTGCAGCGTCCGGACGATGTTCTCCTGGGTCGGCCGCTTGACGACGTCGGCCTCGACCAACTCGACGGGCTGGACGTCCCGCCAGTCGGAGTACTCCGGCGGGAAGTCGACGCCGACGACGTGCCCCGAGAGACCGACACAGCGCTTGTCGCCCCAGCGATACACGTTGACGCCGTTGCGCCGCTCGACGGACGCGCCCCCCTCGGAGAGGATGTCCGCGATGCGGCGGGCGGCGTTGTCCTTCTCGGTGACGATGAGTTCCACGTTGTGGGTGGATACGCCGACTCCGGCTTTCAACCTTTCGTCGTCCGCCCGGAAAACCGCCGTACGGGGCGCCTGCGCAGGCGTGAGCGTGGCCGCCCCGGCGCCCGGCCGCGCGCGGCGGAGGATACCCGAAGCCCCGGTCGGAAGCGGCTCGTCCGTCGGCCGGCTTCCGGCATCCTCTTTGGCCCGCGCCCCCGAGTGCGGACATGGACGAGACCGCCGTCAGGAAGCTCCGGTTCCTCGCGCTGCAGGTCGTCGGCGCCGTCGCGGTCGTCCACCTCGTCGTCGGTGTCGCGGAGTTGCTCCGGTTCGCAAGCGGCGGGCTGCTCGTCGAGTACTTCACGACCCAGGCGCTCGCACAGCCGGAACCGTGGCTGTTCACGCTGTCGGCGCTGGCCATCCTCGGAGGCGTCCTCGCGGTCGGGTTCGGCCACCTCGGCTACCGCCGGGCGTACCTGCTCGGCGCGGCCGCGATGGCGACGTTCGTCGTCGGCTGGCTGGCCTGGCACTCCGTGCTCGGGCACGGCGTCGGCGAGGCCACGGCCGCCGACGCCTCCCACCGGGGGCTCCTCGACGTCGTCGGCTCCCACTACGTCGACCCGCTGGTCGGTATCTTCACGGGCGCCGACCAACCCGGCCGGACGACGCTCGCGGTCGTCTCGAAGACGCTCGAGGTCGTCGCGCTGGCGCTGCTCGGGACGCTGCTGTTCGTCGACCCGCGCGTCGAGAGCGAGGAACCCGACAACCCCGTCGCCGCGATGGGCGAGGAGGCGGCCGAGGAGTAGCGCGCCCGGCGAGGTCGTCGGTTCGAACTGTCCGTCCGTTCGACAGTGGTAGGTCTCACCGGGAGAGTTGGTTTAGATGGCATCGCTCGTCGACGCCGATACCGGGAGCGTCGTGTCAGGAGTCTTTCAACACCGAGCGGGCCCGTCGTACGTAACTGTTCGCGTCCCAGCTCCGGGCATCGCTGATTCGGTCGAGGAGCGTGCGAGCGTCGGTCGGCGACAGCTGCTCGGCTCGGACGAACACCGAGAGCAGCGTCGGCGTCGTCACGAGTCGGGTGTCGGCGAGCGAGGCGTGAATCAGACCGAGGTGGTTGAACTCGTCACAGAGAAACAGGGCGGCGTCGAGGTCGTTCGCGAGGGTGACGGCGGCGTTCTCGCCGTCGTCGAGCGGGAACTCCGCGTCGAGGTCGGCCGGCCGTGTTTCCAGAGCGCCGGTCCGGTCGAGCACTGCGGACGCGGCTCGGCCGTGTACGTCCTCGTACGACGCAATTTCCTGCAGTTCCGCGACGACGGCTTTCGGGACGACGACCTCGTGGCGGGCCAGACAGAGCGCGAGCGGGTCGGGCGCCTCGTCGGCCACGACGCCGAGACTGACGAGCGCGGAGGCGTCGGCGACCAGCGTCGACATCTACGCGTCGCCGACCTCGTCGATGAAGTCCTCGTTCAGTTGCCGCTTCAACACCCGGAGGTTCGCCGCCTCTTCGGCGCCGACGAGTGCCTTGAGCTGCTCGAAAGCGATCTCGTCGTCGTAGTAGGCGGCCGCGATTTCCTGGGTCAGCGCGTCGTCGTGGGCGGCCTCACGGAGGTACTCCCGCAGGGCAGTCACGAGGACGTCAGTCCGGTCGTCCCCGAGGACGTCCGCGAGCGCGTCGGCCCGGTCGATGAGCCGGTTCGGCGCACGGAACTGGACGCGCTTCTTGTCGCTGCTCATCGTGTGTACGTTGTGAGCCAGCTCACTTAGCCGTTGTCGTGTGTACGCTGTGAGCCACGAACGGCGCGTGCCGACGGGTATCGTCGCGGTTTGGCCGCGAGAGACGTTCAGCCGTCGTCGTCGAGTTCCAGCGGGAGGCGTTCCGGGTCCGCCTCGTCGTACGCCCTGTCGGACGCGAGGATGGAGAGCCCGCGCGTCTCGGCGGTGGCCGCGTGGAACGAGTCGAACGGCGTCATCCCGTCCTCGAAGTAGGCGACCGCCTTCAGGACGACCTGCTGCTCGCTCTCGTCGCCGACCGGGACGACCTCGAGGAGGTTGGCGAACAGGCGGAGGTAGTCGAACTGGTAGCGCTCCAGGACGAGGAGCAACTCGAGATACGCGAACGGCGAGGTGACGACCTCGTGGTCGTCGAGGAACGACTCGGCGCGGCCCTGGAGCCAGTCGTCGTCCTTGGCGATGGCGAGGAGGAAATCGGTCTCGACGAACACCGTCATCTGGCGGCGTCCTCCGCGTCTCGCTCCGCCGCTTCGAGGTCCTCCTCGGCCTGCCGTTTCGCCCGCCGGAGGGCTTCCGCTCGCAGTTCCCCGGCCGAGTCGCCGTCGAGGGCGTCCCCGACCTCGTCGCGGACTGCCTGGAGGGGATCCTCGTCGATGGGGACGAGTTCGAGCCGGTCCTCGTACTCGACGACGTGGAACTTCTCGCCGTACTTCCGTCGCAGGTCCGAGGACAGGTACAGCCGGCCGTTGGCGTCCGTCTCGATTGACACGGAAGCGGTACGTGTGGAACGGATAAGTATTCTTCCCAAATTCCACCATTTTGAGGCATATACGAGTTCGAGGTGACAAGCGAGAGGAACCGCGAAGTTCGAAGGTCGAGAAGAAACTGTCCCCTCGCACGCGGGGTTTCGCCCGCTACGTCAGCCGTCCAGTTCCGCCCGGAGCAACTGGTTGACGGTGCCCGGGTCGGCCGACCCGCCCGTCTCCTGCATGACCTGCCCGACGAGGAAGTTCAGGGCGCCGTCCTCGCCGGCGTGGTAGTCCTCGACGGCTTCGGGGTTCTCGTCGATGGCGGTCTCGACGGCGGCGGCCACCTCGTCGTCGTCGGTCTTCCCGAGACCCGCTTCCTCGACGACCTCGTCGGGCGAGAGGCCGTCGTCGAGCATCCGCCGGAGGACGGTCTCCTCGGCGTTCTTCGTCGTTATCTCCTCGTCGTCGACCAGTTCGACGAGGCGGGCGAACTCCTCGAGACGGTCGTCGACGTCGGTGATGGCCATGTCGCGGTAGTTGAGTTCGCCGAGGAGGTTGTCGGCGACCCACGTCGCCGCGAGGTCGGGGTCGAACTCGGCGGCGATCCGCTCGTAGAAGTCCGCGACCTGCTTCGTGGAGGTGAGTTTCGAGGCCGACTCGGCGTCGAGACCGTACTCCTCGCGGAACCGCTCGCGGCGGGCGTCCGGCAGTTCCGGGATCGAGATGCGCTCCTTCCAGTCGGCGACGCGGAGCGGCGGCAGGTCCGCCTCCCGGAAGTAGCGGTAGTCCTTCTCCTCCTCCTTCGAGCGCATCGAGACGGTGATGCCCCGCGATTCGTCCCAGTGGCGGGTCTCCTGTTCGACCTCGCGGCCGCGCTCGATGGCGTTCTTCTGGCGGGTCTCCTCGTAGGCCAGCGCCTTCTCGGCGGCCCTGTGGCTGGAGATGTTCTTGACCTCGGTCCGGTTGGCCGATTCCAGCACCGCCTCGCCGACGGTACCGTCCTCGTCGACGTCGTCGGCGTCGACGATAGAGAGGTTGGCGTCGACCCGCAGCGAGCCGTCCCGCTGGGCGTCGAAGACGCCGAGGTACTCCAGCACCTCCGTCAGTTTCGCCAGGAAGGCGCGGGCCTCCTCGGCGCTCCGGAAGTCCGGCGCGGTGACGATCTCCATCAGCGGCGTGCCGGCGCGGTTGTAGTCGACGAGCGTGTAGTCGGCGGTGTCGATGGAGCCGCCGGCGTGGGCGAGGCTGCCGGGGTCCTCCTCGAGGTGGGCCCGCTCGATGCCGACGGCCGTGCGCTGGCCGCCGACGGAGAACTCGAGTTCGCCGCCGTCACAGACGGGCGCGTCGTACTGTGTGATCTGGAAGTTCTTCGGCAGGTCGGGGTAGTAGTAGTTCTTCCGGTGAAAGCGGGTCTCCTCGGGGATGGTCGAGCCGAGCGCCTTGCCGACCTTGACCGCCGCCTCGACGGCGCCCTCGTTGAGGACGGGTAGCGCACCCGGCAGGCCGAGACAGACGGGACAGGTCCGCGTGTTCGGCGCCTCGTCGTCGGCGGGGTCGGTCGAACAGCCACAGAAAATCTTCGTCTCCGTCTCCAGCTGGACGTGGACCTCCAGCCCGATGACGGCCGCGAGTTCGCGCGCCTCCGCGGTCTGTGCAGTCATTGCCGGGTAGTTGACGCGGGAACGCTTTAGCCTAACGAAGGGACCGGTCCGGGCGACCTGACGCGAGGGGGCCAGCGCCCCGGCCCGCCGGCACGGTTCGCCGGAACGCTGCCGACGCCCGGGGGCGATCGGTATGACAGCCACCGGAAATCGGCGGCCGGACGGTCGAGACGAAACCGACCGACGACGAACGCGAGCGGCCGTCGTGGGGACGTATCAGAAGTATTGTCAATGTCTGACGCAGATTTATACGTACGGGGGCGCCACACGGAGGTATGGCTGGGAACCGAGTCGACGAACTCGAGACCAAAGTGCGGGAACTCGAAGCGACCATCGACGGACTGACGGACGAACTCGTCGAGACCAAAGAGCGGTTGCAGGCCCTCGAGAGCGACGCCGACGGGAGTCACGACATCCTCGAGGGTCGCCCGACGCGCACGGAGGCACAGCAGGACGTCGAGAGCGAGACAGATGAGACGGAGACCGAATCGCCGGCCGACGACGGGGAGGCGTCGGCCGACGACGTTAACACCGACGAGGCCGACGAGGAGGACAACGCGGACTCCGAGTCCGGCGACGACATCATCGTCGCCTGATTCGGGGCCCCACGAGCGCCCCCATGCACATCAAAGAGCTCGTACTGGACGACTTCAAGAGCTTCGGCCGGAAGACGCGAATCCCGTTCTACGAGGACTTCACGACCATCAGCGGCCCGAACGGCTCCGGGAAGTCGAACATCATCGACTCCATTCTCTTCGCTCTGGGACTTGCGCGCACCTCGGGCATCCGCGCCGAGAAACTGACCGACCTCATCTACAACCCCGGTCACGAGGACGACGACAGCTTCGACGGCGAGCGGGAGGCCAGCGTCGAGGTGGTGCTGGACAACGACGACCGGACGCTCACCCGCGAGCAGGTGGTCTCGGCGGCCGGCTCCGAGAAGGTCGGCGACGTCGACGAAATCTCCATCCGCCGGCGCGTCAAGCAGACCGACCCCGACACCTACTACTCCTACTACTACCTCAACGGCCGGTCGGTGAACCTCTCGGACATCCGGGACCTGCTGGCGCAGGCCGGCGTCACGCCCGAGGGGTACAACGTCGTGATGCAGGGCGACGTGACCGAGATCATCACGATGACCGCCGGCTCTCGCCGCGAGATCATCGACGAGATAGCCGGCGTCGCCGAGTTCGACGCGAAGAAGGCCGACGCCTTCGAGGAACTGGAGACCGTCCAGGAGCGCGTCGACGAGGCGGAACTCCGCATCGAGGAGAAGGAAGAGCGCCTCGAGCAACTCTCCGAGGAGCGGGAGACGGCCCTGGAGTACCAGGAACTCCGCGACGAGAAGGAGGAGTACGAGGGCCACCTGAAGGCCGCCGAACTCGAGGACAAACGTGAGGAACTCGAAGAGACCCGCGAAGAACTCGAGGAGACGGAGACCGAACTCGAAGAACTGCAGCGCGAACTCGACGAGCGGCGGGGGCGGGTCACCCGCCTCGAGGAGGACCTCGCCGACCTCAACGCCGAAATCGAGCGGAAGGGCGAGGACGAACAGATAGAGATAAAGCGCGAAATCGAGGCCGTCAAGGGCGAAATCTCCCGCCTCGAGGACAAGATAGAGAGCCAGAAAGAACGCATCGAAGAGGCGGAAAACGAGCGGAGCCAGGCGTTCGTCCAGGTCGACCGCAAGCAGGAGAAGGTCGATGAACTCGAGAGCGAAATCCGCAACAAGAAGGTCGAGAAGTCCTCGTTGAAGGCCGACGTCCAGGAGAAGGAGGCCGAACTGGAAGAGGTCGAGGCCGAAATCGAGGCCGTCGACACCGAGTACGAGGCGGTCCGCGACGAACTCGAGGAGAAACGCGAGGCGGTCCAGGCGGCCCGCGACGAGCGCAACGAACTCCAGCGCGAGCAGGACCGCCTGCTCGACGAGTCACGGCGGCGCTCGAAGCAGGAACGCGAGAAGAAGGAGGAGATCGAGGCCGCCGAAGCCGAGTTGCCGGAACTGGACGCCGAACTGGAGGACCTCGAGCGCGAACTGCGGAAGGCGGAAAAGAACCGCGAGAACATCACGGAGGTGGTCGAGGACCTCCGCGAGGAGAAGCGCGCCCTGAAGGACGACCTCGAGTCCGTCGAGGACGACCTCTCGGCGAAACAGCAGGAGTACGCCGAACTCGAGGCGCGGGCCGGCGAGAGCGGCGACGACTCCTACGGCCGGGCGGTGACGACGGTGCTGAACGGGGGCTTCGACGGCGTCCACGGCACGGTCGGGCAACTGGGCGGCGTCGACCCCGAGTACGCGACGGCGTGTGAGACGGCCGCCGGCGGCCGACTGGCGAACGTCGTCGTCGACGACGACGGCGTCGGCCAGCGCTGCATCGAACACCTCAAGTCCCGCAACGCCGGCCGGGCGACGTTCCTGCCGATGACCGAGATGAGCAATCGGTCGCTGCCGTCGGCGCCGGACCTGCCGGGCGTCGTCGACTTCGCGTACAACCTCATCGACTTCGACCCCGCCTACGCCGACGTGTTCTCGTACGTCGTCGGCGACACGCTCGTCGTCGAGGACATGGACACCGCCCGCGATTTGATGGGCGAGTTCCGCCTGGTGACGCTGGAGGGCGACCTCGTCGAGAAGTCCGGCGCGATGACCGGGGGCTCGAAGTCCGGCTCGCGGTACTCGTTCACCAAGAGCGGCAAGGGACAACTCGAGCGGGTCGCCGAGCGCATCACCGAACTGGAGGCCGAAAAGAAGTCCATCCGCGAGGACGTCCGGGACGTCGAGGAACGGCTCGACGACGCCCGCGACCGCCAGTCCGACGCCGCCGAGCAGGTCCGCGAGATCGAGACCGACGTCGAGTCCGTCGAGGAGAAACGCGAGGCCGTCGAGGAGCGCATCGAGCGCCTCGAGGACGAACTGGCCGACATCGAGGCCGAACGGGAGGACGTGGCCGACGAGATGGAGGCCCTGGAGGCCGACATCGACGACAAGACTGCCGAAATCGACGGTCTCGAGGCCGAAATCGACGAGCTGGAGCAGGAACTGCAGGACTCGGACATCCCCGAGCTGACCGGCAGGGCCGAGTCCATCCGCGAGGAGATAGCCGACCTCGAGGACCGGATGGACGACCTCGACGGCGACCTCAACGAACTGGAACTGGAGAAGGGGTACGCCGAGGAGGCCATCGAGGAGCTACACGACGACATCGAGGCCGCCCAGAACCGGAAGGCCGAGGCCGAGGAGACCATCGTCGACCTCGAGGAGTCCGTCGCCGACGAGGAGGCGAAACTCGAGGAGAAGGAAGAGGCCGTCGAGGAACTGGAGGCGGAACTCGCGGACCTCAAGGGCGAACGCGAGGAGCTACGCGGCGAACTGGAGGACGCGAAGTCGGCCCGCGACGAGCAGGCGGAAGCGGTCGCAAGCGTCGAGTCCGACCGCGACGACCTGCGTGACGCGGCCAACCGCCTGGAGTGGGAGATCGACGAACTCGAATCGCAGGTGGGCGACTACGACCCCGAGGAGATCCCGGACCACGACACCGTCGAGTCCGAGATAACGCGGCTGGAGGCCGAGATGTCGGCCCTGGAGCCGGTCAACATGCTCGCCATCGACGAGTACGACCGGGTCGAGGCGGAACTCGACGAACTCGAGGAGAAACGCGAGACGCTGGTCGAGGAGGCCGACGGCATCCGCGAGCGCATCGACGCCTACGAGGCCCGCAAGAAGGAGACGTTCATGGACGCCTACGAGGCCATCAACGAGCAGTTCGAGGACATCTTCGCGCGTCTGTCGGGCGGGACGGGCGAACTCGTCCTGGAGGACCCCGAGGACCCCTTCGAGGGCGGGCTGACGATGAAGGCCCAGCCGGAGGACAAGCCGGTCCAGCGGCTCGACGCCATGTCGGGCGGCGAGAAGTCGCTGACGGCGCTGGCGTTCATCTTCGCCATCCAGCGGCACAACCCGGCGCCGTTCTACGCCCTCGACGAGGTGGACGCCTTCCTCGACGCCGCCAACGCCGAGATGGTCGGCGAGATGGTCGAGGAACTGGCCGGCGACGCCCAGTTCGTCGTCGTCTCCCATCGCTCGGCGCTCCTGGAGCGCTCCGAGCGGGCCATCGGCGTGATGATGCAGGAGGACAACGTCTCCGCCGTGACCGGCATCGACCTGTCGGCGGAGGGTGGGGAGGTGCCGGCGGATGACTAGCGAGGATAGCGAGTCTTCGAAGAAGTCGAGCGGTGAGCGGAGTGAGCCGCGAGACAGCGACTCCCCGGAGCCTCCGACGGACGAGAGCGAGACGTCAGGTGGCTCGAAGCACCGCGCCGACGGCGGGACCACGGACGAGATACCGCTGAACATCGCGGGCCACGACGCGGAGAAGGAGCGCCGCGAGAACGGCGAGGGGGCGGACGCGGATGAGGATGCCGAGACGAACGGCACCGACCCGAACGCCGAGTCGGACGGCGACGGCGCGGTCCTCTCGGGGTTCGACGTCTCGGCGACCGAGGCCGACGACGAGGAGGTCGAACCGGTCGAGTTGCTGGTCCAGCTGGCCGACGAGGGCGAAATCGACCCCTGGGACATCGACGTGGTGACGGTGACGGACAAGTTCCTCGACCGGCTGGACGAGGCGGACCTGCGGACCGGCGGCCGGGCGCTGTTCTACGCGTCGGTGCTGTTGCGGATGAAGAGCGACGCGATGTGGCACGACGACGAACCGGAGGAGGCCTTTGAGGAGGAGCCCTGGGAGACGGAGCCGATGGACGGCGAGGGGGCGCCGGCGGTCGACCCCTTCGACCAGCTGGAGGCCGAGATGGACCGCCGCATCGAGCGCAAGCGGGCCCGCGGCACGCCGGAGACGCTGGACGAACTGGTGCGCGACCTCCGGGAGCGCGAGCGGGACACCTGGTGGAAGGAGTCCAGGACGTACGACACCTCCGAGTCGCCGTCGGGCTACGGCCGGGGGACCCAGACGCTGGACTACCACGCCGGCGACGACTTCCGGATGGACGACGAGCCGACGGCCGACGACGTGACCGGGACGGCCCACGACGAGCACATGGAGGACATCATCAACGACGTCTACGTCGCCGTCCAGCGCCACTACGACGGCGGGCGCGACGAGGTGCTGTTCGCCGAGGTGCGGGAGGCGGGCGGCTCCCGCGTCGACACGTTCCTGGGGCTGCTCTTCCTCGCCCACCGCGGGCAGGTCCGCCTCGAACAGGACGAGCCCTTCGGCGACCTCTGGATTCAGGACCCCTCTGCCGTCGGCGGCGAGCAGGCGGCCCCGGCCGACGACTGACGGCGCCGTCGCGCGAACGTTCTTCCGCGTCAATACTTGCCGACAAACTTATTTCGCTTCTCGTGGTATGTCATAGCATGACACCCACGAGCGTCCGCGAGCGGTTCGAGGCGGCGCGGCGCGACGGCGT
This sequence comes from Natronomonas marina, assembly GCF_024298905.1. Classification (NCBI taxonomy): domain Archaea; kingdom Methanobacteriati; phylum Methanobacteriota; class Halobacteria; order Halobacteriales; family Natronomonadaceae; genus Natronomonas; species Natronomonas marina. The sequence continues at coordinate 3,216,934 of NZ_CP101154.1, read as the reverse complement.
CGACCCGGAGGAGGTTCTGACCGCGCTGACGTACGTCCGCGAGGACGGCCGTCAGCGGTAGTCGCCGACAAGCAGCGAGACCTGCGTGCGCGTCTCCCGGCCGATAGCCTCGGGTGGGGTGTTGATGGCGTCCTCGAGGGCGTGGTGGCACTCGCAGTCCGCCTCGGGCAGCGTCTCGACCAGTTCCTCGATGATGGCGGACATCGACGCCTCGTTCGCTGCGGCGTGGCCCAGCACCGTCTCCAGGGACACCTCCTCCTCGTCGTGCCAGACGTCGTAGTCGGTGACTCCGGCCAGCGGGACGTAGCACATCTCGGCCTCGCGGGCCAGTTGTGCCTCCGGGACGGTGGTCATGCCGATGGTGTCGAAGCCGCGGTCCCGGTAGAACTCGCTTTCGGCCCTCGTGGAGAACTGCGGGCCCTCGATGGTGACGTGGGTGCCGCCGTCGACGACGTCGGCGTCGGTCGCGTCCGCACAGTCGAGGACGTGCCCGGAGAGCCGTTCGCAGAACGGGTCGGCCATCGAGACGTGGACGACGATGCCGTCGCCGAAGAAGGAGCGCTCGCGGTCCCGCGTGCGGTCGAAGGACTGGTCGGGGACGACGAGCGTCCGCGGCGACAGCGCCTCCCGGAGGCTGCCGACGGCGTTGGTGGCGACCACCTGGTCGACGCCGGCCTGCTTCAGCGCGTAGACGTTGGCCCGGTAGGGGACGTTGGTGGGGTCGTACTGGTGGTCGCGGCCGTGCCGCGGCAGGAAGGCCACTTCGCGGCCGGCCACCTCGCCGACCTCCAGCGGCGCGCTCGGCGAACCGAACGGCGTCTCCACGCGGTCCTCGTAACTGTTCTCGAACCCGAGCGCCTCGTAGATGCCGCTGCCGCCGATGATGCCGAGCATGGGGGACGTTCACGGCCGGGGCACTTCTGTTTGGGTGTCGGGGCGGCGGGGCGGCGGCCGTCCGGGGGCGTCAGCCGACAGCCACGAAGGTCCACGCGAGCAACTGCAGGACGGCGGCGACGACCATCCCGACGACGGCGGGGTACGGCGTCTCGCGTCTGGTGTAACGGACGGCCCCCCACGCGAACAGCGGCATCGCAGGCAGCGTCGAGAGCGTGACGGCCCACGGGACGACATCGGGCGTGGCCGCCGCGATGTCTCGGGTGAGCGCCAGAAGCACCGCGAACGCCGCCACCGTGACCAGCGCGTAGGCGGCCCGCAGGCGTCGTGGCGGCCACCGCACCGCGAGGGTGTCCTTGCCGACGTCGGCGTCGGCGTGGCGGTCAGGCCACTGCGTCTCCAGGAGGTTGACGAAGACGAGGAGCGCGAACGGCAGCACGGCGAGCGCGACGGCGCGGTCCAGTCCGCCGACGACCGCCGCGCCGTAGCAGGGCAACGCGAGGCCGCCGAGCAGCGCGTTGACGAGTTCGCCGAGACCCCGCCGGGCGAACGACAGCGGCGGCAGCGAGTACTCGATGCCGACGAGCGCGGAGACGGCCAGCAGGCCGCCCGCCGTCGTCGACAGCAGGCCGACCGAGACGAACAGCGCCGCGGCCGCGAGACCGACCGTCAGGGCGACCGCCGCGGCCCTCCCCACCAGTTCGCGGGGGAGGCCGGTCGCTTGCAGCGCGCCGCTGCCGCCGGAGAAGGGCGTCCGCTCGGTGAGGGCGTCGGTGTCGTGGTCGGCGTACTCGTTGGCGTAGTGGATCGCGGCGGCGACGAACAGCAGCGAGAGCAGGCCGGCGGCGACCGACGATTCGGCGGGGGAGGCGCCGCGAGCGGCGGCGATTGCGACCCCGAGGGCGTAGACGGCGACGACGAGGAGCAACTGGGCGGGTCGGCTGGCCGTCCAGAGGGTCCAGACCCGCGGCGCGCGCTCGCGGACGGCGTCGGCGGGGCTGTCGGGCACGCTACGCCAGCGTCCAGCGGTTCTCGGCGGCCCGCTCGACGACGTCGCGGCGCTCCATCTCGGCGAGCACCTCGTCGAGGCGGCCCGGCTGAGCTATCTCCATCTCGATGCGGTCGATGCGGTGGTACTCCGCGAGGTAGTGGCGGAGATCCGCCCGGGTGAACGAGTCCTGGTCGGCCTTCTCCATGACGCCGCTCGTGAGGTCGATCATGTCCTCGATGAAGTTCCAGGGGTAGACGACCCAGGTCCACTCCTCGAGGCGCTCGCCGACGAACTCGGGTTCGAACTCGCTGGTCTGGAGCAACTGCAGCGTCGCCGTCCGGACCTCCGCGCAGTCGCGGTCGGTGACGTACTCGTGGGCCCGGCGGATGGAGCCGCCGGTGTCGGCGATGTCGTCGATGACCAGCACGTCCTTGCCCTCGACGCTGCCCTCCGGCATGGGGTAGCGGACCTGCGGTTCGTCGGCCTTCTTGCCCGTACCGACGTAGTGTTCCATCTTCAGGCTCGTCAGGTCGTCCAGGCCGAGGAAGTCACAGATACAGCGGCCGGCGAACCAGCCGCCGCGGGCCAGCGCCACGACGACGTCCGGCTCGAACTCGGCGGCCTTCACCCCGTCGGCCACGTCCCGGCAGAGCCCGTAGATGTACTCCCAGTTCGTGACGGTGCACTTGAACTCGTCCGGGAGGTCGCTCATGGGGGACTCAAGGCGGCCCCGTGTCGTTAATCTGTCCGTTGCCCCGAGGCGCGGTCCCTTCCGGTCGTGGCGTCCGACGGCCGCCGGACCCGGTTGCGACGGTCGGGATACCCGGTGGTCGTCGGCCCGGAATCGAGTCGACGACGGGGCGGGTCCGCTACCAGCTTTGCATCCCGGCTTCGAGGCCGACCACGACGAGGCGGTTCGCCACCAGCAGGCTCAGGTACGCGGCCGCGGGGACGAGGAGTGACTCGGTCCGGTCGTAGGTGTATGCAGCGACGGCGAAGACGGCCAGCTGGGTGACGACGAAGAGCCCGCCGGCGACCGACCCGATCTCGGCGACCACGGAGAACACGACGAGCGCCGCGACGACGGCGGTGGGCACGTAGGCGAGATAGCGGAACCGATCCCGTTCGAGCCGCTCGTGGCCGTACACGGCGACGCCGAGACCGGCCGCGAGCAGTATCGTCGCAAACAGCTTCCCCCGGTCGGGGACGGCGTCGAGGCCGCCGGTAGCGCCAAGCAATGCGACGCCGGCGACGAGCGTCGTGAGGCCGACGCCGGCGTTCCGGCCGACGACGCGGTCGAAGCTCCCCTGTACGAGGACCTGACAGACCACGACGAGGACGGGGACGGAGACGGCCAGACCGAGGCCGGTCACGACGAGGATGGGTCGGAGGGCGGGGTCGGCGGCGACCGCGGTCCTGGTCAGGGCGTTGTAGTGGACGCCGGTGAGCGTGCCGACGAGTTTCGTCAGCCCGACGAGGGCGGCGGGGACCAGCACGGCTGCGGCGACGAGCGGGAGGTCCGCCCGCGAGGGCAGCGAGCGGCCGACCTCGACGTCACGGGCGCTGACGTAGGCGGCCGCGAAGCCGACGAGGCCGGCGACGAGGAGGCCGCCGGTGACCAGGCCGTTGACGAGGAACCCGCCGGCGGAGGCGTCGCCGAGGAGAGCCGTCGTGGTTTCCCTGACGATTCGGTTCCACATGTAGAGCCCGGCGAGGATGGCGGCGACGACGCCGAACTCGACCGCGATCGGGGTGGGGTTCTTGGGAGGGGTCCCCTCCGAGGTGGAGGTCGACATGCGGACACCGACCCCATCGAGCCACGTAATAGTTCGGCGCACATCGGGAAGCGAGTCGAGGGCCACTGTGTCGACCGATCGAGACGGGTCGACCTCGCCCTCCCGGGGCCAGACTGTTGGTAGTCGCCCGAGAAAACGAGCGTATGACCGACACGAGTCCGCGGTCCGGGGGCGGGTCCCCGGTCGCTACGGCCGCGATACCGATCGCTGTCGCACCGTTCGGCTACCTGCTCGGAGCCCTGTTCGTCGTCCACCTCGGGCTCTCGGAGGCGAGAGCTGTCTGGCTGACGACCGTCCTCCTGACCTCGCTGGCGCTGGCGGGCTACGCGTGGCGCTCCGACGACGGTCCCTGAGGCGTCCCGCCCGCCCCGGCGGGCGGGAACCGGCGACCCGGCGCTCACCCGTGGGTCACGTCGCGCGTCGTCCACCACCGGTAGCCCGCCGCGACCCCGGCCAGAAAGCAGCCCGCGGCCACCCCGACCACGACCAGTTCGGCCGCGCCCTCGACTGCGGTCGAGACCTGCAGGAGGCCGAACCCGAGCCAGAACGCGGCCGACGCCGCCATCAGCGCTGCCTTCGGTCCGGCCAGCGTGCCTCGTCGGTACCGGTCGGCCGTGGCGCCGAGGATCAGGAGCCAGGCGACGGTCAGCACCGCGCCGAACGTCGCGTCCGAGACGCCGAGAATCCCGACGAGCGCCATACCTGCCCCACTCGAGCCGGTCGGATAGGTGTTCGGCCCGCCACCGGCCGTCGGCGTCGATGGTGACCTGGTGCGCCACGCCTATGGCCCCCCTCGCCGTTGCTGCGGACATGACCGACGACGTCGAGACCCGACGCGCGCTGCTCGTCGACGCGTTCACCAGTGAGCCCCTCGCCGGCAACGCCGCCGGCCTCGTCCCCGAGGCGGCGGGACTGGCGGACGACCAGATGCAGGCCATCGCCCGCGAACTCAACGCCTCCGAGACGGCCTTCCTCGCGCCGAGCGACGAGGCCGACCGCCGGATCCGCTATTTCACGCCGACCCAGGAGGTCGACCTCTGCGGGCACGCGACGGTAGCGAGTCACGCCTGGCTGGCCGAATCGGGCGAGATCGACGACGGCACCCACACCCTGGAGACCGAGGTCGGCGTCATCGAGGTCACGGTCGACGACGGGACGGTCTGGATGACCCAGGACGACGCCGTCGTCGAGGAGGTCGACGTCGACTACGAGCGGGTCGCAGAGGCGCTCGGCGCCGACCCCGCGACGCTGCGGGACGTGGGTGCCGACCTGCCGCTTGCGACGGCCTCGACCGGACTCGGGTTCCTCGTCGTTCCGGTGAACTTCCTGGAGGCGGTGTCGGGGCTGTCGCCGGACTCGAAGGCGATAGCGGAACTGACCGAGGAACTCGGCGTGACGGGCGTCTACGCGTTCACCTTCGACGCCCTGGGCGCCGACTCGACGCTGCACGGCCGGATGTTCGCGCCGGGGGCGGGCGTCGACGAGGACCCCGTCACCGGGACCGCGTCGGGCGCCGTCGGCGCGTACCTCCGGGAGCTAGAGGTGTTCGACGGCGAACTACCCGAGGAGATGACCTTCGAGCAGGGCCACTTCGTCGACCGGCCGGGGCTGGTCCGGGTTCGCGCCAGCGCCGACCCCGTCGAGGTCGGCGGCCGGGCCGTCACCGCCCTGGACGGGTCGGTCGTCGTTCCCGCGCCGGACGACGACGACATCGTCGAGGCCTGAGACGGCTCACTCGGGGACTCCGGCGGCCCGCAGTCGGCGCTCGAGGAGTTCGTTCACGTTGTAGAACAGCACGCCGACGGCGAGGAGCGTCGCCGCGAGGTAGACGACGAACCCGGGCGGGCCGCCGACGGCGTCGGCGGCCAGGCCACCGACCAGGCCGACGAGGGTCAGCTCTATCCAGGTCACGAACACGCGGGAGGCGAGTCGGGGGGCGGGCGGGGCGTCGGGACCGTCCGGTCGGGTCGGCGACTCCGAGACGGTCGATTCGGCCGTCGACGCACCTTCCTCGCCTTCCTCGTCCGCCATCAGTAGCCCTCCCCGGCCTCGACGGGGCCGGAAAAGGAGTCGTACAGCACCGCAAAGTACGCGAAGATGAGCGGGAACAGCAGGGCGGCCCCGACGGTCATCATGTTCAGCGGCAGCGTCGAGACGATGGCAGTCTCGACGGTCAGGCCGGCGGCGGGGTCGATTTGCGGGTACAGCAGGACGGCGACGACGCCGACGAGGGCATACACGAGGCCGCCGGCGCTTCCGAACGCGAGGTAGCGGCGGTCGCGGACGGTCGCGGCCGCGTGGAGCGCCGCCAGCGTGAGCGTCGCGGCGACGAGGGCGGCGACCGACGGCGACGCCATCGCGCTGCCGAGCGGGGTGGTGACGGCGATGGCGGCGAGCGTCACGACGAGCGACACCAGATACGCCGCCAGCGCCCGGTAACCGGTCGCCCGGAGGTCGGCGCGGAGGTCCCCGCGGGTCTTCACCCGGAGGAAGGCGACCCCGTCGACGACGACGAGGGCGACGAGCGTCAGGCCGACGAGGACGCCGGGCAGGGTGACGGCGGTGGTCGCGCCGACGAGCCAGTTGCCGACGAACAGTCCGAGAAAGAACGGGGCGGCGACGCTGCCGCCGACGAAGGCGCGGCCCCACCACCGCTGCCAGCGGTCGTCCTCGCGCTGTTCGTACATCTCCGGGGCGAGGCCGCGGGCGATGAGCGCCGCGAGAATCCCGAAGGTGAGCAGGTAGTGGCGGCCGAACAGGTTGGCGTACACGGCGGGAAAGGCGGCGAACAGCGTCCCGCCAAAGACGACGAGCCAGACCTCGTTGCCGTCCCAGAAGGGGCCGATGGCGGCGAGCAGCGTCTCGCGTTCGGCCTCGTCGTCGCGGGTCCCGAACAGCGCGCCGACGCCGAAGTCGAAGCCGTCCAGAAAGAGGAACGTGGCGAGGACGAAAAAGAGGAGTCCGAACCACACCTCCGCCAGCGGGAGTCCGAACAGCGGGCCGCCGGTCAGCGGGCCGCCCTCAGTCATCGGTGGCCACCTCGCTTTCGGCGGCCGCGTCGGGCGGGGTACCGTCCGCGTCGTCGGTCGCCGCCAGGTCCGCGGGCGCCGGCGGGCCGGCCCGGACGATGCGACCGACGACGTAGAGGTACAGCGACAGCAGGCCGAGGTAGACGACGGCGAAGCCGACGAGCGTGAGCGTGGCCTCGAATCCCGTGAGGTCCTGCGTGACCGCCTCGTCGCGCTTCATCACGCCCTGGATGACCCACGGCTGGCGGCCCACCTCGGTGACGACCCAGCCGAGTTCGACGGCGAGGACGCCCAGCGGCGTCGACGCCATCAGCGCCTTGTGCAGCAGGCCGTCCTCGAGCAGTTGGCCCCTCCACCAGCGGTAGCCGCCCCAGAACGCCAGCAGGACGAACCAGAAGCCGAGCGCGACCATGAGCCGGAACGACCAGAAGACGACGGCGACGGGCGGCTGTGGCCCCTCGAAGGACTCGAGGCCGCGTATCGTCGCCTGGGGGTCACCGTGGCTGGCCAGCCAGGAGGCCCCGCCCGGGATGCCGATGCCGAAGATGTCCTTCGCGCGGGGGTCCAGCAGGTCGTCGACGCTGGTGGGGACGGCGACGATGTACTCGGGGACGTAGGAGTCGGTCTCCCAGACGGCCTCCATGGCGGCGAACTTCTGGGGCTGGGTCTCGTAGACGTGCTGGGCGTAGAGGTCGCCGTGGACGACCTGCAGCGGCGCGGTTATCAGGAGCGCGACGAGACCGAACTTCAGCGTCGCCTCCCAGAAGTCGATCCGCTCGATGGGGTAGCCCCAGACGTGGTGGCGGAAGACGAAGTACGCGCCGAGGCCGGCCATGATGAGCGCGACGGACTCGACGGCGGCGTTCTGCATGTGGACGAACATCCAGGGAAAGCGTGGGTTGAGGTAGGCCGCCGAGGGGTCGACGATGGTGACGACCTCGTGACCGTTCCGCCGGACCATCTCGTAGCCGCGCGGCGTCTGCATCCAGGAGTTGGCGATCAGTATCCAGACCGCCGACAGCCACGTCCCGAGGCCGACGGCGACGGCCGACAGCATGTAGCGGGCGTCGCTGACGCGGTCGCGGCCGAAGACGAATATCCCGAGGAAGGTGGCCTCGAGCATGAACGCCATCATCCCCTCGAGGGCGAGCGGGCCGCCGAACAGTTCGCCCGCGGTCCGGGAGAAGGCCGCGAAGTTGGTCCCGAACTCGAACTCGAGGACGAGCCCCGTCACCGTCCCGACGACGAAGCTAACCGCGAAGATTCGCGTCCAGAACCGCCGGAGCTGCTCGTAGATGGCCTCGCCCGTCCGTATCTCCTTGTAGGTGAAGTAGACGAGGAATGGCGCCAGGCCCATGCTCACGACGGGGAAGACGATGTGGACGATGGTTGTCAGTGCGAACTGGAGCCGGCTCGCGAGGACTGGATCGACCATGGTGGGGACCTGCCGGCCGTGCGGCCGGCGAACTAGTGTGTGAGTTGATACGACGGACGTGTAACGGTTTTGGTCCGAACGCCGTACGGGATCGACTCCGGGCGGCGCGGCGTCCGACGCCGTTAGGGACCGCCTATCAGCCGCTCCGGTGCGGTATCTGACTGGTAACTAAGGCCGTTTCGGTGTACCGTCGGGACACTCATGTGTAGTCCCGATATCGACCGGCCGCGTCCCGCCCGGCGGGGAGGGCGGTGACGAATATTGCCGGATTCCGACGGCAGCCGCGAGGAAGCGGAATCACCGGGCGTGCCGGCGACCGCACCGGGGGCGGTTCGCACCGAGGACGGCACTCCGGCCGGAAGCGAGCCCCGCGACCGGCAGCGGCGACTTCAGTCGCTGTTCGTTGACGTGACCGGTACCGACGAACTGATCGAGCGGCGCTCGGACTCGGGATCCTCGCGGCGAATCGACGACGGCGACGAGTCCGACCTCTCGGAGTACGTGACCGCGGTGGCGAGAAACGACGGGCTGTCGGACGCGATTTCCGTTCCCGACGTGGAGGGCGGGTTCGACTGACCACCTGGAGCGAAATCGAAGATGAGCAACTCGAAACGACTCGGACGCTGCCCGAACTGCACGACGGCCATCCCCGAGGGCAGGATGCTGATCCGGTACCGGAAGGGCACCGAAACCCGGCTGTTCGCGGAGTGTCCCGAGTGCCGAGACGTCGTCCACCCCGAGCGGTGAGGCGCCCCCGTCAGGTCCGGCACCCTGCTACGGTTCGGGCCGCGTCCCGACGCCGGTGATCTCGAACCGGGCACCGCCGTTTTCGGCTCTGGTGAGGTGTATCGTCCAGCCGTGTTCGCGGACGACGTCACGAACGATGGCCAGCCCCAGCCCGGTCCCGTTCTCGTCGGTCGTGTACCCCTCCTCGAACACCAGTTCGCGCTCCGGCCCCGGTATCCCCGCCCCGTCGTCGGCCACGTAGAACCCGCCGTCGAGCGCCCCGACCGTCACGGTCACGTCGACGCCGGCGCCGCCACGACGTTCGCCGCTGTCGTCGGGAGCGTCAGCGACCGAGGGCTCGGAAGCGTCCTCGCTTCCGGTGTCCTCCCGAGCCTGCGAGGGAGGGTCCGTCGAACCGTGTTCGACGCTGTTCCGAAACAGGTTCTCGAACAGCCGCAGCAGGCGGCGGCGGTCGGCCGGAACGGTCGCGTCGGTGTCGACGACCAGTTCGGCGTCGGGGGCGTCGACGGCGGCCCAGCACTCCTCGGCGACCGCGGAAACCGAGACGGGTCGGCGCTCGCCGTCGGTGCCCGTTCCCTCCGCGGTGGCCCGAAGCTCCTCGACGAGCGCCGAAAGCCGGTCGTGGGCCCGCTCGATGGCGTCGAAGTGGGTCGGTTCGGGCTCTTCGCGTGCGAACTCGAGGTGGTTGCCCGCGACCACGAGCGGTCCCCGGATGTCGTGGTCGAGCGCCCCGACGAACGACTCGAGACGCTCGTTTCGCCGCTGCAGTTCACGAACCCGGTTCCGGAGTCGCCGTACGTCGGCGTCGTCGCCGCCCGTCGTGGATTCGCCCGGCCGTCCGTCGGCCGCCGGTGCGGTCGTTTCCTCGTCGGCCGGTCGGAGGCGGTCGCCCATCCGGTCGGCGGGCGGGCGAGGTCCGGAGTTCTCACGCTGACGCATCGCCGAGGGCTATCCTGTCGCCGGGTATTGTTAGCCGGGACGTACGATCACGGCGGAATCCCGACGGTCGCGGTCCCGCGATTCGACCGCTGCGACGCACCACGGCCGACGGAGCGCCGTCTCGGACCTCGACGCCGCCGGTATCTCGAAGTAATCCGGAATTACCTCGGACTCCAGGACGAATAACGAACCGTGTCGCCCCGCTACCGGTCGTCATGCGAACGGTGACGAACGTGGCTCTCGCGGTGCTCGTCCTGCTGGCGTTTGCTCTCGGTGCGGGGGCCAGCGACGGACGATCGTCTTCCACCGAGAACGATACCGCTCCGCTGATCTCCATTTCGCTCGATCTGAACACCGCCAGCGCAGCCCCGACGACCGCCCCGACGCCGACATCGACGGAGACAGACGCTCCGACGGCCGTCCAGACGACAACACCGATGGAGACAGACGCTCCGACGGCGACACCGACGGGAACCGACCCTCCGACGGCGACACCGACGGGAACCGACCCTCCGACGGCCGTCCAGACGAAGGCGGCGCCAACGCCGACCCCGACGCAAGGGGACCCGCTCGTTCCGCTACCGACGCCGACACCGACGGGAACCGATGCCCCGACGCCGACACCAACGCCGGAGCCGACGTTGACACCGACGCCGACGCCGGAACCGACTCCAACCGCGACTCCCGAACCGACACCGACACCGGAACCGACACCGACTCCAACGGCCACTCCCGAACCGACGCCGACGGTGACACCCACGCCGGAACCGACACCGACACCAACGGCCACTCCCGAACCGACGCCGACGGCGTCGGCCGTACCGACGGTGCCGGACCCCATCGGTCCGCCGGCGACCCCGACGCGCGTTCCCCCGTCACCGTCGCCCCGACCGACGGTATCCTCGACGGCGACGGCTACCCCGACAGGGACCGCGATCCAGACCGACGACCGACGTATCGAGGTACTCGAGGCGTCGGTTCCGGCCGACTGGGTTCGGGCCGGGCGCCCGACGACGGTCCGGGCGACCGTCCGGAACGTCGGCGAGGGCGGGGACGTCGAGATCCCGGTGACCCACGGCGGCAGCGTCGTCTCGACGCACGTCGTGACCGTGGCAGCGGGTGAGACCGCCGACATCGACGTCCGGGTCGTCTTCGGGTCGCCCAGAACCGGCGTCGTCGAAGTGGCCGGCGTTTCGGCCGGCGAGCTGACCGTCGCACCGGCGTACGAACCGAGCCCGACCGATCCGGTCGTGACGGACGCCGATGGCGGGGGTAGCGGGGCCGGCCTTCTCGTCGTCGCCCTCCTGGTGGGGCTGTGGCGTCGTCTCTCGGCCACCTAGGGGTCGTCCCGCTCGTCCGACGGATCGTCGGCGTCGACGAACGCAGCGGGGTCGGGAAGCTCCGCGACGGCCTCGTGGATACCCGCGTCGGTTGCCGTCGCCACCGCGTCCTCGAAGGCCTCCCGGGTCGGGTACTCCCGGACGGTGAGCACGCGCCCCTCCTCGACCTCGAAGACGACCTCGAAGATGCCGTCGTCGTGTCTGTACTGCCTGCCCGTCGTGGGTTCCGTGTCGTCGGTCATCGCCGGTCCCTGTGGGCAGCTCTCGCCTGCCGCGGTTCGGGCGCGTCGCCACCGTCCGTCCGCATCGATTCGAGGTACGGTTCACAGACCCGCCGGATGCCCTCCTCGAAGTCGGTCGCCGGCTCCCAGCCGGTATCCCGGCGTAGCGGCCCGCAGTCCGCAGTACTCCCGACTGACGCCGCCCCGGGGATCGGGTTATCGGCGTACTCCGGGGTGACCTCGCGGTCGAATACTGCCGCCAGCGCCCGGACGACCGCCTCGAAGCTGTGGGCCGTGCCGGTGCCGACGTCGTAGATGCCGTCGGCCCCCTCGAGCCCGAGGAGCTCCAGCGCACGGACGGTGTCGTCGACGTGGACGAAGTCACGGGTCCGGGTCCCGTCGCCGTAAATCTTCGGCGGCCGTCCCCTGGCGACGTCGTCGGCGAACTTCGAGACGACGCTCCCGGCGGCTTCGTAGGTTCCTGCGGCCCCGTAGACGGAGAAGAGCCGGGCGCTCGCTACCGACATCCCGTAGTGGGTGCGGAAGTACTCGGCGTACTGCTGACTGGCCAGTTTCGCCGCCTCGTGGCCCGCCCGCGCCGTGACCGACACTGACCCGGTCGTCGGGTCGGTCCGGTCGCCGTGGCCGGCGGCGGTCGAGGCGTAGACCACCGCCTCACAGTCCTCCAGTCGGGCTTGCTCGACCACGTCGCGGAACCGCTCGGCGCTGTCCTGCGTCCCGTCGCGGCCTCCCACCGGGTACGACGGACGCGGCGCGAGGTAGTAGACGAGGTCGACGTCGGTCGGTGGGCCCGCCACCGAGCGGTTCGACGGCTGCCCGAGTATCCCGTCGTCGACGATCACCTCGTTTCGCTCCGCGAGGTGATCGACGAGGGCCGACCCGAGGAACTCCCAGCAACCGGTGACGAGGACGCGGCGACCGCTCAGTTCTCTCGACATACGCCGGGCGATGCGGAGAGGCGGTTTTGGTATAGACCGCCTACAAGGCCTCATCGGACGGCGTCCCCGGAGCCCCGGACCGTCGTCCGCGGGACTGACGGCGGGTCCCGTTCGCCGGAACGGCCCTCGGGCGTCGCTCCGGGTGGGGGAACCGGGGGCGGCGCGACGCCCGTCCGTGGCCGCCGGTGTCGGCTTCCGTGACCGTCACGGTAAATTCCGTATTATTTACCCTATGTCGGGTTTTCGAAAGAAGTCGGCGGCTGTTAACAAAGCACGGAGGAAACGTACGTTATTTCGAGGATAGGTATAGCATGAGGCGTACACGAAACGGCCGCCGGCGGGACTATTCCGGCTACGAGCCGCTCACGGGGGCGTACCACCGTCAGCACGACTGGGACGGCCCCGAACGGCTGAGCCAGACGGTCTCCGAGGTGATCCTGGCGCTTTCCGGTCTGGAGCCGAACGCCGGGCCGCCGCTGTCGGACGCCATCGATCCCGACGCGCTGAACCGGCTGTTCGGCCCCTCGGGTGGCGACGGCACCCGTGATCACCTGACGTTCACTCACCAGAACTGCACGGTCGTCGTCTACCGGGACGGCCACGTCGTCGCCTATCCGCCGGAGCTTACGAGCCCGACGCTGGACGAACCTCCCCGTCACCCCCGGTGACGTGCTCGCCGGTCACTCCGACACCACACCGTCGGCGACGTAGCTGTTCTCCCACTGACGGCGCTCTCGGATCGCCTCCTTTCCGAACTCCGTCACCTCGTAGTAGTTCGTCCGCCGATCTATCTTTCCCTGGGCGAGGTAGCCGTCCTCGACCAGCGTGTCGAGGTTCGGGTAGAGCCGGCCGTGGGTGATCCGGTCGATCTCCGTCTGGAGCTCCGATTTGAGCTCCTGGCCCGACGGCCGGTCGAGCCCCGCCGCGACGTACAGCAGGTCGCGCTGGAAGCCGGTGAGTTCGAACACGTCCCTATAGCCGTGATACCGGTACTTCGTTAGTAGTCGATGAACGGGAGACAACGTCGTGGCCGCAACGCGGCTCAACTCGTAGCCGAGAACAGCAGCGCGGCGGCACAGAGGAGCGTCCAGAAGACGCCCGGAACGACCGCAAGCGGGCCGATACCCGTCGCCCCGACGAGGGCGACGACCGCCACACCGGCCGCCGCCGCCAGTTTCGCCCGTCCGGTGTCCGCTTCGGCGTCGTCGGCTTCCTCCTCGTCGGACTCGAGGTCGGGCAGGTAGGGGTCCAGCAGGGTGGTGTCCCGGAGGTGGATGATGCCGCGGTTCTTCCGGAACTCGACGACGCCGAAGTCGTCCATCTTCGGGAGGTGACACTGGTAGAGCCCGATGTAGACGCGCTTGCGCTGGCTCGAGGACAGCTGTGAAACGTCGATGTCGTTCTCGAGGGCCGCGATGTGCTCCGCGAGTACGTCCAGCGTCGTGGTGCCGTCCTCCTGTTCTTTCAGGAACCGTATCACCCGCCGTCGCCGCTCGTTCTTTAGCAGTTCGAACACCTCCCCGATGTCGAGTTCTTCACCGTCCTTTCGCTTGGTTCCGGGCAGGTCATCGAGCGCGTCGGCGTCGATGGACGACGCCTCGCTGCCGCCCCGGCCGTCCTCGGACGACGCCTCGCCCGCGCTCCGCGTCGACGGGCGCTCGGCTCCCGACGAGTCCGAACTATTGCCTGATGACGCCTCCGCCGACGATGAACTGCTGGACGTGGTCATACGCATAGCCTACATCCGTCAGACACACCTTGTTAGTTGGTTTCTAGCGAACGTTTGAGTGACCCTGAACGGCAGCAAACCTCGGAAGGCTGTTTCTGCGGGTCTCAGGATTTCTGCAGACGAAACCGACGACGGCACTGCCGGGATAACGGAAGGAGCCGATTAATGTCTGAAAACTGTCGGTTTCGCTATACTCGCCGGAGGTCGAAGCCGGCGCGTCGCCACGCCTCGGGCCGGAGGATTGCCTTGGTGTCGACGACGGTCGAACCGCACATGCGCTCCCGGAGAGTAGCCGGATTCAATCGCTCGAACTCGTCGTGGTCCGTCGTGACGACGACGGCGTCGGCGTCGGTCGTCGCCGCCTCGAGGTCGTCGAGGTTCAGCGTCGGGTCCGTCACATGCGGGTCGTGAACCGAGACGGTCGGCGGGTCGATGGCGCCGCCGTCGGCCGTCACCGGCGTCGGTTTCTCGTCGGCGTACTGGAGTTCCCGCGCCAGCTTCAGCCCGGGACTGGAGCGCGTGTCCCCGACGTTGCCCTTGTAGGCGGCCCCGAGGATCGCTATCTTCCGGTCGGCGAGGCTGCCGAGCTCCTCGACGAGGATGCCGATGATGAACTCGGACATTCCGTCGTTTACCCGGCGTGCGGTCTCGATCAGGTCGAGTTCCTCGGAGTCGTGGCCCAGGAACCACGGGTCGACGGGGAGACAGTGCCCGCCGACGCCGGGACCGGGCTGGAGGATGTCGACGCGCGGGTGGCCGTTCGCAAGCGCGATGGCGTCCCGGGAGTCGACGCCGTAGTCGGCCGCCAGTCTGGCAATCTCGTTTGCGAGCGCGATGTTCGTGTCCCGGAAGGTGTTCTGGATCAGCTTGACGAACTCCGCGAGGGTCGGACTCGAGACGGTCCGTATCCGGCCGTCGACGAACGACTCGTAGAGCCGGACGGCCGACTGGCTCGAGTAGCTGTCGACGCCGCCGACGATGCGGTCGTTGTTCCGCAACTCCGCGATGATGTCGCCGGGCAGCACCGTCTCGGGGCAGTGCGCGAGCGCGACCTCCTCGCCGACGGCCAGCCCCGACTCCTCGAGGATGGGCGCGAGGACCTCCTCCGTCGTTCCCGGCGGCACCGTCGACTCGAGGACGACCGTGTCCTGAACCCGGAGGTGGTCGGCGACCGCCCGCCCGACCGACTCGACGTAGCCGAGATCGGCCGTTCTCGAGGCCTCGTCGAACGGCGTCGGCACGCAGACGACGTGGTAGTCGGCCGGCCGCACCTCGTCGACCACCTCCAGTTGCCCGGATTCGAGCCCCTGGGTGACGAACGCCCGGAGCCCGGGCTCCTCGAGGTGGACGTCGCCCGCCCGGAGCAGCGACCGCACCTCCGGGTCGGCGTCGTAGCCGTAGACCCGGTGGCCGTAGTTGGCCATCATCGTCGCCGCCGGGAGACCGACGTAGCCGAGTCCGTGGACGCAGACTTCGCTCATGGCGAGGCCGGCTCGAGGTCCGCGAGCAGTTCCTCGACGATGCGCTCGCCGGCGGTGCCGTCGCCGAAGGGGTTCTCCCAGTCGCCGGTCGTCCCCCGGGCCTCCCGGACGGCCCGGCGTATCGCCGCCGGGTCCGTCCCCGCCAGCCGGTTGGCGCCGACCGCGGTCGTCTCCGGCCGCTCGGTGCTGTCCCGCATCGTCACGCACGGAACCCCGAGCACGCAGGCCTCCTCCTGGACGCCGCCGGAGTCGGTGAGTATCACGTCGGCGGCCGTCTCCAGGCGGAGGAAGTCCAGGTAGTCGACCGGCTCGACGGTCCGAATCCGGTCGGTGACGTCGATGTCGAACGCCGAGAGCCGTTCCGACGCGCGGGGGTGGACCGGATAGACGACCTCGACGTCGGCCGCGGCCGCCGCCCGGTCGACGCCGCGCAACATCCCCCGGAAGCGGGACTCGTCGTCGACGTTCTCGGCCCGGTGGGCCGTCATCAAAAAGAAGTCGCCGTCCTCGACGCCCAGTTTCCCGAGGACGTCGCTCTTCTCCCGGGCGAGTTCCCGGTTCCGTTCGAGGGCGTCGACCACGGTGTTCCCCGTCACGACGATCCGCGAGGGCGGGATGCCCTCCGCTTCGAGGTGGTGGCGGCTCGCCTCGGTCGGCGCGAAGAGGTGGTCGGCGACGTGGTCGGCGACGACCCGGTTGGTCTCCTCGGGCATCTCGCGGTCGAAGCTCCGCAGGCCCGCCTCGACGTGGCCCAACTCGACGTCCATCTTGCTGGCGGCGATGGCCCCCGCGAGGACGCTGTTGGTGTCGCCCTGGACGAGCACCGTCCCCGGGTCGACCTCGCGGAGGGCCTCCTCGATGCGAATCAGCATCCGCCCGGTCTGCTCGCCGTGCGAGCCCGAGCCGACGCCGAGTTCGTACGCCGGGCGCGGCAGCTCCAGTTGCTCGAAGAACACCGAGTCCAGCATCTCCGAGTAGTGCTGCCCGGTGTGCAGGATCGTGTGAGAGACGCCCCGCTCGCGGCAGGCGCGTATCACGGGTGCGAGCTTGATGATCTCCGGTCGGGTGCCGAGAACGAAGGCGACGGGGCCGCTCATCCGGATCGCCTCCGGACGGCGCCCCGGCGCCGGGCGAACCTCAGGACGGGATGGGCGAGGCGTCGAGCGGTCGACGTGCCGGTCCCGTCACCGAATCGAGGGGCGGGTAGTTGGTGTTGCATGGCTGTCGGTATCCGTTTGCGGAAACCGGACGAACGCCGGACTCCGTACGTCTCACCGATGGCCGTTTCGGGGCTTTGTTATGCGTCGGTTCACCCCGGAGTACCGCCAGCGAACTTCGGATAGAGGGCGGCTAAACCGGTCTCGGATTCGACCGGCAGGGGCGGCGTCGGCCGCCTCGTCGACCTCGCGGCCTGCGGCGGTCCGTGTCGTCACGACCCCCAGCGAGCGGCCGTCGGTCGCGCTCGGATTACTCGGGTGCTAACAATGACCGAACCTGCCCTCGTTCGGAGTAGACCGCCGAATGCGACCGCCGAAGGCACCCGACCCGCGGCGGAGACCCTCCAGTTCCGGGATCAAAGCCGTGACACAGAACTTCACTCCCGACGACCGGCCCGCGAGGGCCGCCAGAGCCGAAGAGACAGTGGAGAGACGCGAGTACGGCAGCCGCATCGGTGCCGTCGAGCCGCCCGTGCCCGCGACGGCGGTCGGTCCCGACGCCGGGGGCGCCCCGGTCGTCGCCGGCGTCCCCGCCTACGACGAGGCCGACACGATAGCGGCCGTCGTGCGGGCGGTGGCGCCCCACGTCGACGAGGTGGTCGTCGTCGACGACGGCAGCACGGACGGGACCGCCAAGCGGGCACGGGCGGCCGGCGCGACGGTCCTCGAACACGACCGGAACCGCGGCTACGGGGCGACCCTGGGCACCATCTTCGAGCACGCCGACGCCGTCGACGCCGCCCACCTGGTCGTCCTCGACGGCGACGGGCAACACGACGCCGGCGACGTGCCGAAACTGGTCGCCGCCCAGCGGGAGACCGGCGCCGACATCGTCGTCGGGAGCCGGTTTCTCGAGGGGGCCGACACCGACGCGCCCGCCTACCGGCGGGTCGGGCTGGCCGTCGTGAACGCACTGACCAACGCCGGCCTGCGGCTCCGGTACTCGGCGTCGGGGGTCTCGGACACCCAGAGCGGCTTCCGGGCGTACAACCGCGAGTCGATACGGACGGTCGCCCGGCGCGGCGAGATCGGCGAGGGGATGGAGGCCAGCCTCGATCTCCTCTTTCACGCCGCCCGCGAGGGGCTGACCGTCGCCGAGGTGCCGACCACCATCGACTACGACATCGACGACCCGAGCACGCAGAACCCGCTCACCCACGGGCTCGTCCTCGTCGGCGCCATCCTCCGGGAGATAGTCCCGACGCCGGACCCGCGGGCGACCGCCGGCGGCGTCGTCGCCGTCGCGGCGCTCGGATCGGCGGTCGGTCTCATCGGTCTGTTCGGCGGGACGGTCGTCCGCGCACTCGTCTTCCTGGTGCTCGGGGTCGTCGCCGGACTCGGGCTGGCCGCCTCGAACGTCGGCAGGGCGCTGTCGGCGCTCTCGGGCCGCTGACAGCGGTAGCCGGTGCATACTCTTCCCAACGGGACCGCCAGATCGACCGACTGCCAGCCAATGTACTCGCTCATCGCCAGCGCGATCAACCACCCGGACGCGATCAACCCCTACCAGGGGCTGTTCAACCACCGCATCATCAGGGCGCTCTCGGAGACGGGGGTCGACCTGTCGGCCGTCTCCCCGCGCCCGTTCGCGCCGCCGGTCGGCCCCTACTCCGCGTACGCGTCGCTGCCGGAGGCCGAGCGGTGGGACGGCTACACGGTGCACCACCCCCGGTTCTGGTACCTCCTGCCGAAGCGCCTCCTCTATGCGGTCTCGGGCGACTCCTACGCTAAACGGGTGCCGCCCTACCTCGAGCGGACCTTCGACCCGCCCGACGTCGTCCACGCCTGTCACATCTACCCCGACGGCTACGGGACGCTGCCGTACGCCCGCGAGCACGACCTCCCGCTGTTCGTCGTCGCCCACGGCGCGCTCCTCAACGGGTTCGAGGACCTCCCGCCGGGCGTCGCCGGCCGGGTCCGGGAGACGCTCGCGGCCGCCGAGGGCGTCCTCTGTGTCAGCGACGCCCTCGCCGAGCGGGCCCGGTCGCTCGTCGACGCCTCGAAGGTGGCGACCGTCCCCATCGGCGCCGACCCCGGGAAGTTCCCCCTCGGCGAGCGGGCACGCCTCCGGAGCGAGCGCGGTCTCGACCCCGAGGAGACGCTCGTGCTCTTCGTCGGCCAGTTCAGCGACCGGAAGGGCGTCCCGGAACTTCTGGAACTGCTCTCGACGCGGACGTTTCCCGGGGTGACCTTCGCCTTCGCCGGCCACGGCGGCGACCGGGAGACCGACCTGCGGCGGGCGGTCGCCGACCGGGAGGACGCGACGGTCCACGCCGGTCTCCCCTCCGAACGGCTCCGGGAGTGGTTCGCCGCGGCCGACCTGCTGGTGCTGCCGAGCCACGCCGAGGGCCGGCCGACGGTCGTCTACGAGGCGATGGCGAGCGAGACCGCAGTGCTGGCCTCGGCCGTCGGCGGCGTCCCCGAGCAGGTGGCCGACAGCGAGGCCGGACGCCTCCTCGAACCGGGCGACGTGACGGCGCTGGGCGACGCGCTCGCCGACCTGTCGGCCGACCCCGACCGACTGCGCAAGATGGGCGCCGCGGGCCGGCGACGGCTGGAGGCCAACGACTGGACGTGGAGCGGCCACGCCCGGCGCGTCAGCGAGATTCACCGGGAGGCGCTCCGATGACGGCCGGCGAGTCACCCCGGCTGGCGGGCCGGGAGAGCCGGCCGCCGTCGTCGGTGTCGGTGCTGGCGGTCACGTCCTACCGGCCCGCGGAACTGCTCGACCCGCTGGCCGCCACGGACCTGGACGTGTCGGTGCTGGAACTCGACGACTCCGCCGGCCCGCTCGCCAGGGCGCTGTCGGCCGCCCGGCGCACCCGGCGGGCCCTCGGCCGCCACGACCCGGACCTCCTCCTGCTGGACTGCTTCGAGACGCTCGGCGCGCCGGCGGCCCTGGTAGCCGACCGCCACGACGTGCCGGTTGTGGCCCGCCTCGTCGGCGACCCCTGGCGGAAGCTCGAAGAGGAGCGGCTCGCTCCCGCCCGGGCCGACCGGGATATCCCGCGGTACCTGCGACACCGCCTGAGCCACGGGCTGAACGGGGTCGTCTTCGAGCGAGCGAGCGGCTTCGTGACGGTCTCGACGGACCTCGCCCGCGTCGCCGCCCGGCGGACCGGCTGTCCGCCCGAGCGGATCGGCGTCGTCCCCGTCCCCGTCACGACCGACACGACGAGCGGGTCGGCGGCCGCGGCGCGGGCCGCCCTCGCTATCGACGCCGAGCGGGTGCTGCTCACGGTGACGAACCTGAAGTTCCGGGCGAAACTGGCCGGCGTCGAGCGGGTGCTGGAGGCGGTCGAGCCGTTGCTCTCGGCCGACCCCGACCTCGCCTACGTCGTCGCTGGCGGCGGCGAGTACCACGCCGACCTCCGGGACGCGATAGCGGCCATCGACGACCCGGCCGTCCGGCGACGAGTTCACGCCCCCGGCCACGTCGACTCGGTGGCGGACCTGTACGCGCTTGCGGACGTCTTCGTCTACGTCTCCGACCTCGACGGCTACCCGAACGTCGTCCTGGAGGCCCAGACGGCCGGCGTCCCCGTCGTCGCCAGCGACGCCTGCGGCATGCGCGACCAGATAACCGACGGCGAGACGGGATTCCTGGTCGCCCCCGACGCTCCCGGCGAACTCGCGGCGCGCCTCGACCGCCTGCTGTCGACCCCCGACGAGCGCCGGCGACTCGGCGAGGCCGGCCGACGGCGCGCCCGCCGGGAGAACGACCCCGAGGCGGTCGGCGACCGGCTCTCGGCGTTCCTCGCGGGGCTGGCGGCCGACCTCGACGGCGAGTGACCGCCGCCACGTCCGCCGATATTCGGTCCATAACCTTGTGAGCGCCGCGGCTGGTGACGGCCATGAGCCACGACGGGACACCGACCCGCGACATCGTCCTGATAACGGTCGACTCGCTGCAGTACGACTACGTCGCAGCGGACGACGCCCCGGCGCCGGGGCTGGCCGGGCTGTCGGCGCTGGCCGACGGCGGGACGTTCTTCACCAACGCCTTCTCGAACGCGACCATCACGAAGGGGTCGTTCCTCTCCATCTTCAGCGGGACCTACCCGTGGATGTTCGGCTCCATCGACGGCGGCTTCGACACCGGACGACCCCACCTCGCCGAACGCCTCTCGGCGGCCGGCTACGCGACGGCCGGCTTCAACACGAACCCCTACCTCAGCAGCACCTACGGCTACGACAGGGGGTTCGACTACTACATGGGCCGCGACACCGGCGAGAACCTCGACCGGACGACCCTCTCGTCGAAGTACTGGCCGGTGCTGAAGGAGTCACTGCTCCCGAAACGGGCCGCCCGTGCCGTCCGGTCGGCCTACGGGACGGCCGGCCGGAAGCTCGGACTCCAGCTCGGCGGCGACCCCTACGTCCCCGCCGAAGAGGTCAACGAGGCCGTCTTCGAGTACCTCGAGGACAGCACCGGCCCACGCTTCCTGTGGATCCACTACATGGACGTCCACACGCCCTACTACCCGCGGGAGGGGACCGAGAGCGAAGACGAGCGGAAGCGACACGCGGTGAAGCTGTTCCACCGGGCCAACGAGCGCCGCGCCGACGCGTCGGACGCGGACCTCGACCGGCTCGAACGGCTCTACGAGGGCGAGGTCGAGCACTTCGATCGCCGGCTCGCGGAACTGCTGGACGGGCTGGACGCCCGCCTGGACCTCTCGGAGTCGCTGGTCGTGTTCGGCTCCGACCACGGCGAGGCCTTCGGCGACCACGACGCCGTCTTCCACCCCGACGGCGTCCTCTACGACGACCTCGTTCACGTCCCGCTGGTGGTCAACGGCCCCGGCTTCGACGCCGGGGCGGTGTCGACGCCTGTCTCGAACGCCGACATCGTGCCGACGCTGCTGGAGTTCGCCGGCGCGGAAACCCCGTCCGTCTGCGTCGGCGACTCCCTGGCCGGCATCGTCGCCGACCCGCCGGACGGCCGGGCGGTGTTCGCCGGCGGCCACGACAGCGACACCGGCGTCGCCATGGTCGCCACCGAGCGGTACAAGCTGATCCGCGACCTCCGGAGCGGGACCGAAGAGCTGTACGACCGGGCGGCCGACCCCGAGGAGACGACCGACGTCCTCGACGCGCGGCCGGACGCGGCCCGCCGCCTGCGGGCGGCACTGGACGAACGCCTCGAGGTCGCCCGGAGCAACGAGGCCGAACCGTCGGCCGTCGAGGTCGACGACGGCGTGAAGACCCGGCTCCGGATGCTCGGCTATGACGAGTAGCGGTCCCGGCAGCGTCGTCATCTCGCTGGACGCGGAACTGGCCTGGGGGGTCCACGACCGCCAGCCGTCGGCCGCCGAGGAGCGCCGTATCGAGACTGCCCGCCGCTCGTGGTCGTGGCTCGTCGACCTGTTCGACGAGCACGGGGTGCCGGCGACCTGGGCGGTCGTCGGGGCGCTGCTCGCCGAGAGCGCCGACGACGCCGCCCCCGAACACCCGCTGTCGGACGCGTGGTTCGAGACCGCCCGGCGGGGAATCGCCCGGCGGCCCGACGAGTGGCTCGGCCGCGACCTCGTGGCGGCGGTCGCCGACGCCGACGCCGACCACGAACTCGCCAGCCACAGTTTCTCGCACCCGGTCTTCGCCGACGTGTCCCGGTCGGTCGCCGACGCCGAGTGTCGGCTCTCGCGGGTCTACGGCCGGCGGCTCGGCCTGGAGTTCTCCTCGTTCGTCTTTCCGCGCAACCGGATCGGACACAGGGACGTCCTCGCCGAACACGGCTACCGCTGCTATCGCGGGCGGCGGCCCTACCGCCTGCCGGCGGTTCCGGGGGTTCGGGGCGCGGCCACGCTCGCCGGCACCCTGACCGGGACCGGGTCGCCGCCGGTCGTCTCGCCGCGCGTCGACGAGTACGGTCTCGTCGAACTGCCGGCGTCGCTGTTCCTCGGCGGCTTCAGGGACCGGCCCTGGCGGACCGTCGCGTCCGTCGGCACCGACCCGGCGGTCGGCCTCGCGAAACGCGGCGTCGAGCGCGCCCGACGCGAGGGCGGCGTCTTCCACCTGTGGCTCCATCCCAACGACCTCACCGACGACGCCTACGCGCGCCGGGTGGCGGCGGTCGTGTCCCACGTCGCCGACAGACGCGAGGAGACGGACCTCCGCGTCGAGACGATGGACGGACTCGCCCGGCGGGCACTGGCCGACCGGGAGGTGCCCGTCCCGTGAGCGAGCAGACGGCCGCCGGCCGGGCGACCTACGACGTCCGACCGTTCCGGCCGTCGGACCGGGAGGCGTATCTCGACCTCTACGGCGAGGTGTTCGGGAGCAGACCGACGGACGCGTGGTTCGACTGGAAGTACGCCTCGAACCCCTACGCCGACGGCGTCCCCATCGTCGTCGCGGTCCACGAAGGGAATCTGGTCGGCGCGCGGTCCTTCCTGGCGCTGGAACTCCGGACGCCGACCGGCCGCGTCGGGGCGTTCCAGGCCTGCGACACGATGGTCGATCCGGGCCACAGACGGCAGGGGCTGTTCACGCGGATGACGCGGGACGCGCTGACCCGCTACGCCGACGGGCCGGCGCTGTCGTTCAACTTCCCCAACGAGCGGACGCTCTCCGGCAACCGGAAACTCGGCTGGGAACTCGTCGAGCACCTCCCGGTCCACCACCGGTTTCAGGACCCCGCACGGCTCGTCGATCGGCTCCCGTCGGCGCTTCGTCGGCCGCTGGCCGCGGGCGTCTCCGGATGCTACCGGCTCGGCGAACGGCTCCGGGCGCCGACCGCCCCCGGCGTCGCCGTCGAGCGCCGCCCGACGGTTCCGGTCGAGTTGCTCGCCGACCTGACCCGACGTCGGCCGCCCGACGCGTTTCACGTCCCGCGAGACGAGCGGTTCTACGGGTGGCGGTACGCCCGTCCCGACCGCGACTACGACACCTACGTCGCCCGGCGGGACGGTCGCCCGGTCGGGGCGACCGTGGTCGGGTCCGGCCCGGCGGACGCGCGGTTCATGGAGTTCCTGCCGCGAACGGGCCGCGAGGACGGCGTCTCGGCGGCGCTCGTGCGGGCGGCGCTGGCCGACCACGCCGACGCGCCGCTGGTGTCGGCGGTGGCGGACGACGTCGACCCGGAACTGCTCGCGGCCTTCGGCTTTCTCGGCGGCGACGCGCCGCTCGTCGGGCGCCTCGTCGGGACGCGCCCGTTCGTCGTCCGGCCGTTCGGCGACGAACCGCGGGGCTGGCGGCTCGACGGCGCCGACGTCCGCGACCCCGACAACTGGCTGGTAGGGTTCGGCGAACTCGACGTGGGGTGATGGAGCGCGGTTACGATGTCACTAACCAACTCGTTCGGCGGAGTACGAAGGCCCATGCAGGCGACTCGGACTGACGGACGGAACCGGCGTTCCCGTTCCTCGGGCATCCGGGCATGACCGGGCCGGGCGCGCCCCGTGATACGTGGACGGAGGTGACCGACGGTACCCGTCGGTCAGCCGACGGTCGGTCCGCGACGACCGCAGTCCTCCTCCACGGCCGAAACGCCCTCTTCGGGGCCAGATGCAGGTACCACCGTCTACGGAACGGTCTCGTCGACGGACGAAGCCATCGGTACGGTATCCGGCGGGTCGACCCCGACCGCATCGAGTACGTGACGTCCGAATCGGCTCGACTCGACGCGGGCCACGGCTACCTCGATGTCGGCGCGTTCGACAAGTTCAGACGGACCGGCGCCGTGATGAGCGGCGACTGGGACGACTTGGACGTCCGGTTCGCCGACCTCCGGATATACCGGGGAATCCGGGAGTACGCCGAACACGGGACGCCGCTCACCGATACCGAGTTCTTCAGCCGCACCGCCGAGGAGATCGACGACGGGAACCGGCCGTGGGGGTGCGCCTCCGTCGAGGCGCTCGAGGAGCGGTGCCGGTACGTCGAATCCCTGTACGAGCGGGTTCGACACGAGGGATACAGGTCACAGCGCGAACTCGGGAAACACCCCGTCGACGAGGTCAACGTCAACGTCGGGCGGCGCGGTGACCTCCTGTTCAACGACGGCCGGCACCGACTCGCGATAGCGAAGGTGCTCGACGTCGACCGGATTCCGGTCCGGATACTCGTCGTCCACGAGGGGTTCGTCGAGGGAACGGTCGCGTAGCCTGCCCGCCCTACTCCGGCGGCGGGTGTACCGCGCCGACGTCCGCGGCGGTCGGAACGCCCTCGATCACCCCGGGGCACCCGGGGTCGGTCGCCGTCGCCAACCGCTCTGGCATCTCGGCGACGTCTATTATCTTTTCTATCTTCGTGTTATTGAGGTCGCCGAGCGGACCGGCAGCGTTGTCGAAGTGGTAGTACGTCCCGACGCGGGAAGAGCCCCGGGTGGGCGAGTTCAGGCCGTAACCGCTCTGGGCACACGTCGACCAGACGGTCGAAGCGTCGAACGCTGCGTCCTGTGTCACCAGGATGTTGTCACCTTGCCTGGCGTTCGCCCGGGCGACGATTGCCGACCCCTCGGGAACGACGTAGTCGGTGTACGCACCGAGGCGGAACCCCCGGGAGCCGTTCCCCTCGGAGACGACGTCCTCGAAGCGAACGACGCCGCGCTCGTCGGTGTTCCCCTCCGACCCCGGGCGGAGATACCCGTTGATTTCGTTGTCAGTGAGCCGGACCCGGCGGTACGTCGCCTCGATGACGTCCGGGGTGGTCTTCGTGCCCTGGGCGTTGCCCTCACAGACGCAGTCCTCGACGAGCACCTTCCCACCGGAGACGTCGATTCCGTACGTCGGTGCCCGGCTGTCCGTCCCGTTCCGGTAGCAGTAGCAGTTCCTGACCTCGATTGGCGGCTCGTACTTGTGGACGTCGTACCACGAGTCGGGAGAGATGCCGTGCTTGGAGCACTCCCGAACCGTACACTGGTTGACGACGAACCCGCCGTGGTGGGGCGTGATGCCCGACTGGTTCCACCGTTCGACCCAGACGTTCTCTATCAGGACGCTGACCGGGACGTCGTCGCTGTCCGCCGAATCAGAGATGATGGCGTGGCCGCCCGACCCCGGCTCGCCCGGCTGCTCGTCTCTGTTGCCGTCGAGCCGGAGGTCACGAATCTCCAGCCCCTCGATGCCGCCCGCCACCTCGATGAAGAACAGCTGGTGGTGGCCCGAGTGGCCGCCGTCCATCCGGAGGACGGCGTCCTTTCCCGTGCCCGCCAGCGTCAGGTTCTCGGGCAGGTCGTCGCCGTGGAGGCGGACCGCGGCGGTGTCTTCGGAATCCAGCGAGGAGACGAGCGTCGTCCCGCTCGGAAAGAAGACCGTCTCCCCGGGTCCCGCGTGTGCGATTGCGGACCGGACCGCCTCGGTGTCGTCCGTCTCGCCGTCGACCGCGGCCCCGAAGTCCCGGACGTCGTGGGGCGGGTCGGAGTCGACCGTCGGCGTCTCGGGCGTCGGTTCCGTGGGTTCCGGCTCCGGTTCCTCCGGTTCGTCCCGAAACAAGCTACAGCCTGCGAGGCCCGCCATCGACGCGGCCGATAGAGCCAGTAGCTCCCGTCGTGATACCATCGTGCGCCCTTTCGCCCCACCACGAATAGTTATCGGCCACCAAATGCCGGTCGCGGGCCGGTAGCGTGTTCCTATCCACGGGAACGTCCGGGGAGTCGAAACCGGACGGCGTCGGTCGCGTTACACGCCCTCCGAGTCGCTGACGACATCGTTGTCGGTGTTGTTGACGCCCAGCCAGACCTCGTCGACCGGGCCCTTGACCCGCATGTCGTGGGAGTGACTCGCCGTCTCCCCGGTGACGTTCGTGCTCTTGGCGGCGACGGTGACGCCGCCGTACCGCAGTTCCGTCACGACGGTGTTGAGGGCGCCGTCGGCGTCGGAGACGGCCCAATCGACGTCGTACCGGCTCCAGGCCGGATTGCTCTCGTCGGTCACGGCGAAGCGGTCGACGGCGAGGCTCGATCCGTCGGTCGTCCCGTCGCCCGTGTCGTCGGTGGCGTTGTCGACGGTCACGTCGACGGTCGCGCCGGTGGTGTTGCCGGCGCCGTCGGTCGCCCGTGCCGACAGCGTGTGCCCGCCATCGTCGACGCCCGTCGAGTCCCACGCCGCGGTGTAGTTGCCGGACTCCGAGTCGTAACTCGTCGCCGTCCAGGTCCCGTCGTCGACGCGGTACTCGACGGTCAGCGAATCGTCCTCGGCGTCGGTGGCGTCGACGGCGACGGCGACGTCGCCGGACACCGTCGCGCCGTCGGTCGGGTCGGCCCAGGCGACCGACGGGGCGCCGTCCGAGGGCGACAGCGTCGCCGACTGGCCGCCGGTGGCGACGCCGAAGACGTCCGTCTCGACCCGCTCGACGTCGTAGGAGCCGGGACCGACCCAGCCGTCGGCGTGGTCGGCGTCGGTCACCTCGATGTCCCAGTCGGTCGGCTCCGCCTCGCCGGCGGGCCACACCTTCGCCCGGAGCGTCTCGCCCTCCGCGCGGAAGCGACGGTGATAGAAGGTCCCCTCGGCGGGGGAGCCGAAACGACCCAGAACCGCCACCGCGCCGTCGGTGTACTTTCCGAGGCGGAACGCGTCGTTGGGCGACTCGACCTCCAGCCAGTAGCCGTTCTCGGCGCCGCCGCTCGTCGACGAGCGGAGGTGGAGACGGGCGTGGAACCCGAGACCGTCCTCGGCGGTGAAGGCGGGAACCCGGAATCGATCCAGCACCTCGACGTCGGCCGGCGTGCCGGCCTGGTCCCACGAGAGGGCGTAGCGCGTCCGGCCGGTGCCGTCGTGTTCGAACGCCAGGGCGTGGCCGCCCTCGAAGCCCGACCCGGAGACGACGCTCCAGTCGTCGGTCGTGGACGCCCACCGGGGCGTCCAGTCGTCGAACCCCGAGTCCGTCGTCGAGTCGCCGTCGCTCGTCGAGTCGTCCGTCGTCGAGTCGTCGGTGGAGTCGCCGCTCCAGGCGCCGACCTCCGAGGCGGTGGGAACCGAATCGAGGTCGGCGATGCGGTCGGTCGTGTCAGTCGAGACGTCGAGATTGCCGTTGTTCCCGATGTCGTTCGTGGCGTTGCCGTCGTGGGCGTAGGTGTCGAGCGCCCCCGACCCCGTCGAGTTCCAGTCCAGCGCGTCGTTGGAGGACAGCGAGTCGACGACGTACAGCGTGCCGCCGGTGGCGTCGAGCGTGGCACCGGCGTCGAACAGGACGTCGTTCGTCGTGTCGGCGCCGTTGCCGAGACAGAGGACCGTCGCGCCGTCCTCGATGGTGTGGTCGTCGGGACCGTCGGCACGGATGCCCTGCCCGGGGTTGTTCTCGAAGACGCAGTCGCCCCAGTACACCTGTGCGCCGTTGCGGTCGCTGGGCCGCTGGAAGCCGGCGGCCTCCCGGGAGTCCGTCCCCCGGAACCGGCGGTACTCGGCGCGGGTGACGTCGTCGGTGACCTTCGTCGCCTGCTGGCAGTTGTACGCCACCGAGTCCTCGACGATGCCCCATCCGCCGGACTGGTCGAAGCCGTACCGACCGACCTCGGTCTGGCCGTTGTTCTTCGCCAGACAGTTCGTGATCGTGACGGGCTTGCCGTCGTGGTGCTCGCCACTTATCTGGAAGCCGTGGCTGCCGGTGTCGTCGGTCGTCACGCGGTTGGCCCGGGTGTTGCCGTACCAGAAGTAGATGCCGGTGCCGTGCGTCGAGCGGATTTCGACGTCCTCGACGAGGACGTCCACGTCGTCGACACTGGCGGTGGAGTCCTTCTGTGAGATGTTGATACCGCTGTGGCTGCCGGTGGTGCCGACGTTCTGGCGGTTGCCGTCGACGGTGAGATTCCGGATTTCCAGCCCCAGGATGCCGGTGGAGTTCGGCATCACGCGCAGCACGAAGAGGTTGATGTCGTCGTGGTCGCCGTCGTCGGCGAGTCGTATCGTCGAGTCCGGGCCGTCGCCCGTGATGGTGAGGTCGTCCGGGTGGCTGTCGCCGTCGACGGTGACACAGCCGGTGCCGGGCGTCGACGTCGAGACCACGTAGGCGTCCGCCGTCGCCGGGAGGTACACCGTGTCACCGGCGGCGGCGTCGTCGATGGCGGCCTGTATCGCGGCCCGGTCGTCGGTACTCCCGTCGCCCGCCGCGCCGTAGTCGGTGACGTCCAGCGTCGTCATAGCTGTCCCTCGCTGAAGTCCGTCCAGTAGGTCGTGCCGCCGGACTGGGCGGTGCCGCCCCAGCTGCCCGTTGCGACGACGCCCACCGCCGCGGCGCCGAGTTTGACGTATCGCCGTCTGTCGAGGAGCAACCCGCCCTTCCCGCCGGTGTCGGTGGCTTCTCCGCTCTCGCCGTCGTCTTCGTGTGCCAGCTTGCGTGCCATGCGGCCGGTAGTGGTACCCTACGGCCCATAAGTGTTTCTTAACTTATATATTCATTACTCCCTGAATTCCACGTTGGAATACCGGAATATCGATGACTATCGTCGAAACTGTCACGTTCCGTATCGCCTCTCGAACCGGGGTCTCGGCCCCGATACCGGGGGACTGCCGGACAGTTAACGACCCATTACGGGACGGAAGAACGGTTGACCTCCTCCCACGGCTGACGCCGTGGGATTCCCACGTTGGGAGTTTCAGGTTTGCAGTCTCGTCGGCATGACGGGACTGCTGGCGGGGCCAAGCCGCCGTTACTCCTATCCCGGCATGGGATTCAGAGGTACCGTGTGTCGGAATCCACAGCCAGCGGCCCCGAAGGGGATTCCTTCAGATTCAGACGTGGTGTGGCCCGAATCCCGATATTATCCGTTTATTCGGGCGGCTCGACCGCCTCGGTACGGCCTTTTTACGCCCTACTCAACTATAAAACTCCGGGGCTGCGCACCCTCGTGGATAGATTCCCAGTTGTCGGCTTCATCCCTACCCGTGAACGGGTGGGCTTTCGCTTCGCTACCGCTGTAATTGCATCATACCACACTACAGCCGTTCCGATGGTCGCCGAGCGGTCACTGGGCCCGTGGAACCCGGCCGGCCGTCGTCGCTCGCTCGGCGTCCGTCGATCGACGCGTGCCGTTGACGAGGTAGGTGTCGAACTCGCCGTTGTCGTACACCTGCCCGACCGAGGAGTCGTACTCGAGGCGGTCGAAGTCGGCGGGGGTGTACTGCCACTGGTCGCGGTAGCCGGGGAACTTCGCGGGGTAGGTGATCCGGCCGAGCCGCGTCAGGACGAAGTAGCGATCCGACTCGTAACTCCGGCCGAGCGTCTCGTAGGTGGTGTAATTGAAGTGGGCGGGGGGATTCGTGTCGCTCCGGCGGACGGTCTCCGAGGACGTCTCCAGGCCGTTTCGCATGTCGTAGAACCGGTACTGGTCGATGCCGAACTCGTCGATGAGGAGCTCCTCGTTTCGGTTCTCGAAGGTCCACTCCATCCCGTCCAGTTCCATCTGTGTCACCTGCTGGTTGGTCTTTGCGACCAGCGGCGAACTGAACATGCTGGCGACCGACAGGAGCACGACCACCACGAGCAGCGCGCCGAGGGCGACGGCTACCGCCGCCCGTCCAGCGGTCCGGTCGGTTCGCTGCCAGACCGCGTACCAGGCCCCGCCGGCCAGCACCGCCGCGAAGATCTTCCCGAACGCCAGGGGTCGCCCGAACCCGACGATGAGGTCGTTCGTCAGGAAGACGACCGACAGCCCGGCGAACAGGACGGTCGTCGCGCCGAACACGGCGACGAATCGCCTCGGCTGCACTCGGCCCATCAGCCACCACAGGACCACGGCCGCGAGAAACGTCGTTGCGAGGCCGTAGAAGACCCCGGTAGCGCCGTACTCGAGGACCGCTATCTTGAGTACGTCGCTCATCTCCGCGGAGGTCCGCTCGACGGTGTCGACGGTCCCTTGCAGTTGCGATTCGCCTCCGCCCCGGCTCAGGAGGCCGGTGACGACGTTTCGGAACCGGATGAGGATGCCGACGAAGCTCAGGTACCACGCGCTGAAGACGACGACAGTGAGCGAGGCCACGTTCGTCGGCGACGGCGACGGTCCGTCCGCCGCCAGTACCCGCTCGCTGGCGGCGTACACCACGAGCGCGGCCAGGAAGAAAAGCGCCGTCAGCGGGTGGAAAAGCACCACGCCGACGACGGCGAGGACGAGCATCGCCCGAACCGGGACGGCGGCCGTCCGTCGTTCGGAGACGAGGAGGTACAGCGCGAAGGGCGTCAAAAGCAGGCTCAACACGAACGGCACCGCCGTTACGTGCGAGGAGCCGAGCACCGGAAGCAGCACGAACGGGAGGGCGAAGGCCGCCCGCTTTCGGTCGACGAACTGCGCCTCGACGAGGAGGTACATCGACCCCAGGAACACGACGGTGAAGGCGACGGGCAGGACGTTGATGAGTGTCATCGGCTCCAGTCCCGTGGCTCCCGACAGCGCCCCCACGAGCAGGTGCGTCGGCGGGTAGATGTTCCCCGCGATCCCGAACTCCCCGATGTCGTGGACCATCCCGAGGTGCGTCAGCACGTCCGCGCGCCCGTACACGGGATACCCCCGGACGTACGGCAGCAGCGTCAGCGTGACGACCGAGCCGATGGCGAGCATCGCCCCGAACGTCCCGAGGTCGTCGTTGTCGGCGCTCGAGAGCACGACCAGCTGTCCGGCGACGATGGCACCGACGATGGACACCCAGAAGTACCACGGGTAGGCGGTGTAGATGTAAATCTCGTAGCCGGACGCCGGTGGGACGGACAGAAGCACCGACACCGCCACGACCAGCAGGAACACTCCCAGGACCGCGAACAGCTTCGGTATCGGTTTCGATTCGTTGACTGACATGGTGTCCCCTGTCGACGGCGGTGGAAGCCGGTCGTCCGACGCTCCGTTCGCTCGGTCTAGCGGTCAATACCGCGTAGTAATGGGGCTGCTAATCCGTCTCCATCCGCGGGCCGTCGGGGGACGAACCGCTACCCTCCGGTCTACGCCGCGGGTAGGTGAGGAATAACGAGGTGGCTCGCCTCCCCCGGTATGGACGATGCCGAACGCCAACCGGGACAGGGTCGTGGTGACACAGGCGGCGTGGATGGTGGTCGCACTCGCGGCCCTCGTCGCGCTCGGGCGGTTCCTCGTCGAGACCTACTTCGTCGTCTCGTTCATCGGCCTGCTCGTGGCGATACAGCTTTTCGCCCCGCCAGAGGAACGGCCGGCCTGCTGGCGCCCGATTCGACTGCTCGTCGTCGTCTGCTTTCTGGTGTTCGGCTACCTCGTCTACCTCCGGTTCGCCGCGATAGTGTGATCGGTGATACAGCTAGTGACGTTGTTGTTCACCATGGGGTTCGAGATCATCCGAGAGAAAGACGCTGTCTTGGTCAGGGTCAAAGTATACTTCCAAGGCACGAAGCGTGCCGGCATAGGCAGCAGTCATCACGAACACGAATCCCATCAGAGCGGGGAGGATGTATTGGAGGGGCATTCTCAGAGTCCTACCGTGGCGGACTGGTAAAGACATACCGGTCACTACACACGGATAATTAGCAGTCCCGATTCAACGCCTCACGGGCCTCCACGAACTTCTCGTCGGCCGCGTCGAACGCTCCCTCGTCGTAGAGTTTTGCGCCGTCGAAGGCTAACTCCGCGGCGGTCCGATACCCCTCGATTCGACAGCGGCGCTGGATCAACTGCTGCTTGTAGCTGTCCGTGGCCCGCTGTTCGGCGGTGTCGTAATCCTCGAGTGCCCGGCCGAAAGACTGGAAGGCTTCCTCAAAGGCTGCAACCGCCTCTTCGTAGTCTTCGGAATCCACGCGACCGACGCCGTCGTCGTACCGCAACCGTCCGGTGGTTTCGTGCTCGTAGCCAGCGATGGCGGCCTTGACGGCGTCGAGTGTGTCGACGGACTGGACGAGGCGCTGACGCCACTCGACGAGCGTCAGATCCGTCTCCAGTGCCACGTCCATCTCTCGGGCGGACCGGACGTCACCGATCCCTGTATCGAGGCGCGTCCGGGCCGTGTCGAGGTCATCCGTCGCGGCGTCCAGTTCGGCCACGGCGTCCTCGCGGCGGCTGGCGTCGACGTACGACTCGGCCAACCCGAGGTGATCGCTGAGCGAGACGAGCGCGCCGTACCCCTTGGCGGTCGCCTCGATTGCATCGGCGACCGTTGCGAGATACTCGATTTGAGCTTGCTGGCGGTCGGTCGGATTGCTGTCCCGTGCCGTCTCGAGTGCCGCCCGACCTTCCTCGAGAGCGATCGTAACCGTCTCACTCGAGTAGTCTAGCCTGGTCTGCTGAAGGCTCCCTGTGTACCGGTCGAACTCGTCGATCGCCGTCTGGAAGCGCGCGGCCGCAGTCTGAACCGGATCGCCAGCAGTAGATGTCGGTGTCCTCTCGTCTCCCGGACCGGCGCAACCAGCTATGCCGGCCACCCCCACTGCAGCGCTCGAAAGCAGGGCTCGCCGTTTCATATCTTCGCGTACACGTCCGCTGATATAACAGTCCTCGGTAAGATCACTTCAGTTGGCCAGTCGGACGCTACTCTTCGCGGGGCGAGATTCGTCGTTCGCGCCAGTGCTTCGATTATCCGCCGCCCGCCGGCGTCACGTCGACCCACAGGTGAACCGAGCGGTAGGCGTTCGACGTCGAGGGGTCCGACGGCGCCGCACCGGCGTACAGCAGGTAGGTCAGTCGGAAGCCCTCGCCCGCGACGGTCGGTTCGACGGCGTGGCGGCGCTGGACCGTCTCGCCGGCCCCGGCGCGGACGCGGAAGCTGTCGACGCCGAACCGCTCGGTGACCGTCCGGCCCGCCTCGGTCCGCTCGACCCGCTGTAGCTGCACCACGACGGTGTAGGTGACGGGTTCGGCCTCCCGGTTGGCGACCCCGACGTGGAGCTCGGTCGGCTTCCCGACCGAGAGCTCGGTCGGGTAGCCGTCGGCGACCAACTCGCCGGAGTCGTTCTCGGCGAGGAGGTAGAACTCGGTGTAGCGCTCGCCGTTGTCCGTCGTCGCCACCGCGAGGCCGACGCCGGCGACGGCGACGGCCAGCCCGGCGACCAGCACGACGTTGACGACCGTCTCCCGGTTCGTGTCGGCGGCGAGACGGCTCCCGACCCGCTTCGGCAGCCCGGCGATGCCCGGCCGGAACCGACGGGGGGCGTCGGCTGCGAGCCGCCGCCAGATGGCGAGTTCCGCGAGCAGGAAGGTCACGATACCGACGGCGGCGACGGTGCTCTCGGGGTCGGGTCCCCACTGGGTGTAGTTCAGGAGGATGCCGACCAGCGGGACGGTGACGATGCTGAACCCGACCGCCAGGAGGAGTCGTTCGCCCATCGGAACCCGGCGCTCGTCGCCGTCGACGCCGACGACCGTCTCCCGGGGTATCAAAAGCGACACGAGCGCGTACCCCGGCGCGAACAGTATTAGCCCGATCCCGATGCCGACGCGTACCGGCGTCGGGAGCGTCCCCTCGACCAGCAGGGGGAACGTCCCCGCGACGGCCAGCAGTGCGACCCCCAGCAGGTCCAGCGAGTCCGCGACACTGCTCCAGGAACGCGTTCCGGACATATCCTCCGTACGGAACCGCGCCCCCAAAGGTAGGCCGTCGCTAACCCGCCTCGAGGCGGGTCTCGTCGCTCGGGGCCGCCTCACCGGGGTGCGAGCCGACGGCCCGGAAGCTCGTAGGTCCGGCCGTCGATCCGGAAGCGCTGTCGGCCGTCGGCGCCCCCCGCGAGCGCCGTCTCCTCGCCGGCGTCGACGGCGAGCGCCAGTCGAACCCTCCCGGAACCGGAGCCGTCCGACCGTGTCTCCACGACGGCGCGGTCGATTGCCTCGCCGAACCGGGGGTAGTACCGGCCGTCGGTTATCCGCAGCGTCGCCCCGCCGAGCGGCCGGACGCGGACCGGCCGGTCGCCGGTTTCCAGCCGGAGCCCCTCGCCGTCGGCGACCGGTTCGACGTCGGGATGGAGGTGGAGCCGGCTCCGGACCCGGCCGTCGACGTCGCCGGCCACCGCGTCGTCGAGGAGCCACCAGTCGTCGGCGGCGTAGACGGCGCGGTGGTGGGTGTAGGGCGCCTCCGCCAGCGGTCGCGCCTCGTAGCGGCCCTCGAACAGCGACACGTCGCCGGGTTCGAACCGTGTCTCGGGGGCGGGTCGCGGGCCGAGCAGGTACTGTCCGCCGAGCGGAATCGGCTCTACGTCCCCGACCTGAACGGTGTTGTGGGCGCGGACGCCTCGGGCGTAGTTCCGTCGGGGACCGCCGGTGTAGTCGAAGGTGCCAGTGTCGGTGATCACCTGCCGGCCGTCGACCCACAGCAGGACGGAGAGCGTGTCGCTGTGGGAGTGACCGGGGAGGTGTGACGGGCCGACCGGCCCGCCGTCGACGAGCATCGCGCCGGCGTCGGTCCGCAGCCACCGGTAGCCCGACGTCCCGGCGTCGACCTCCATCGAGAGCAGGCCGCTGTCGGTGTCGGGTCGGTGAGCGTCGACGCCGACGGCGGTCGCGTACCGGCGACAGGCCTCGAGCGAGAGCGACTCCCCGTGGACGGAATCGTTCAAAAGCGGGAGTTCGCCGTCCGGTGGCCGGAGGTACCGGAGGAACGCCGTCGCCTCGGCCGCTGCGTCGTTGAGAGCGTCGGGCACGGTGTGGTCCGTCCGTGCCAGCAGGTCGCGGGCCGTCAGCAGCCGCGTGAGGACGACGACGTGGTACATGGGGCTCCGCTCGTAGTGACAGCCGTCCGTGAGGAACTGCTCGCGGGCGGCGGTCTCCAGCACCGACGTCCCCGCGTCCGTCCAGTCGGACTCGTCGAACACCAGGCCGGCCGCCAGCAGCGCGACCCCGTTCTCGACGAGGTGGTTCCCGTCGACGTCGAACTCGACGTGGTTCCGGAGGAAGCAGGCGTTCTTGTAGGTCTCTCGCCGCAGCGTGCGCTCGAAGTCGGCGTCCGGGGCGTGTCGCTCGTGGAAGGCGAGATATCGGAGCCAGCGCTGGATTCGCAGCGACACCGCCCACGGCGTCCACCGCCGTCTGAGGTACCGCCGGCCGCCGACCGCCACCTCGTCCGCCCATCCCCGTATCCACCCGTCGAATCGCTCCCGGACCGATCCGGGGAGCCGGTCGGGATCGAACCCGTACAGCGCGTCCGAGAGCGGTTCGAAGCCGTAGAGCTTCAGCCGCCACTGCAGCGGGAGATCCTCGAGGCGGTCGCCTGCCCAGTCGACCGACCCGCCGTCGGCGATTCGGACGGACCGGTTCAGGAACTGCGGTTCCCCGTCGGCCGCCGCGCGGGCACGGTCCCGGCGGTGGCGGCGGTCCGCGCCGTCGAGACATCGCCGGATTGTCGCGGTGTTGTCGGCCACGGCGTCGGTCCGGGCCGGGGGATCGGCGGGGACGCGCCGCTCGTAGCGGCGGTCGAAGTCGACCGGCAGCGCGGGCACGAGGCGTTCCCTGGCGTGCCGCTCGAGGATGCCCGCGACCTGCCGCGGGCGCATCCGGGCCAGGGTGTGACCCCCGAGGTACAGCGTCCTGGCCGGCTCCGTACGGAGCAGCGACCTCACGGTACCGCCCCGTCCGCGTCGCGGTCGGCGGCCGGCGCGCCGTCGACGAGCGCCGAGAGTTCCTCGCCCAGTCGCTCGGCGAGCGCCCGGCGGTCGTGGTGTTCGACGACGTACGCGCGGCCCCGGCGGGCCATCCGCTCGCGGCGCCGGCGGTCCGAAAGCAGGTTGTCGAAGACGGCGGCGACTGCCGCCGGGTCGTTGTCGACGTGGACGGCGCCGCCCGACCGGTCGGCGAATCGCTCGATTTCGCCCCGGCCGGTCACCACCGTCGGGAGGCCACAGGCGAGGTACTCGTAGCTCTTGGTCGGCATCGCGTACGAGAGGGCCGCCGAATCGTCGAGCGGCGCGACGCCGACCGTCGCGTCGCTGAGGATACCGGGCACCTCGTCGCGGGGGACGGGATCGTCGAACCGGACGCGGTCGGCGACGCCGATGTCGGCGGCAAGCCGGCGCAGCGCCGAGGCCACGTCGCCGCCGCCCACCAACCGAAGGACGGCGTCCGAATCGAGGTGTGCCATCGCGCGAACGCAGGTCTCGAGGTCCTGGGCGCTCCCGAGGTTGCCGGTGTAGACGATGGTCCGGCCGCTGCCGTCGGTGGCGGCGCCCGCGCTCGCGGCCTCGTCGCCGGCCGTGTAGGGGTCGGTTCCCGTCCGGGGCCGGAAGCGGTCGGTGTCGACGCCGTTCGGGAGCGGGACCGTCTTCGCGGCGAGGTCGGCGCCGTACTCGGCGGCGACGGCCTCGCCGAGCGTCCCGGTCGTGACGGTGATGCGGTCGGCGGTCGCCAGGACGAACCGCTGGAACCGGCGGCTGACCCGCTCTATCGGGCTGCCGGCCTCGAGGTAGCCGAGCGAGATCGAGGCGTCTATCCAGAGATCCCGGACGTCGACCACCCAGGGGGTCCCGAGCGCGGCGGCCACGAGGCCGGCCGCCCCGGTCGATATCGGCGGCGTCGACGTGACGACGGCGTCGTAGCGGCGGCGGTGCCACAGCAGCCACAGGATGGCGTGGAGACCGAACAGGAGGTAGTAGGGGAGCCGGCGTGCCATGCCCGGGTCCTCGTCGGTCGGTTGCCAGGTCCACAGCCGGTGGACGGTGACGCCGTCGACGTGCTCGGTCCGGGCCCGGCGTCGGCTTCGGTCGAACTCGCCGGGCGGCAGCGTCGGCGGCGGCGCGAGCACGGTCACGTCCCACTCGTCGCCGAGGTTCGTCGCCGTGTCGTGGATTCGGGAGGCGTTGCCGCCGGTCTCGGGCGGGAACATCTGGGTGACGAATACCACTCGGGCGTCCTCGGTCATCGGACTCGTGTTGCCCGGTTCGGCACTTACCTATGGAGTCGCTAACGGGAGGTGACGCCGGCGAAGACGCGCCCGAGTTCCCTGGCCCGCCGGGCGAGACCGTGGGTGGGGCGGCCGCCGGCGGCGGCCAGCAGGTACAGCCCGAACTTCGGTTCGACGGGGTAGGCGGCGACGGCGGCCGCGAGGAACCGGCGCGCCTCCGCGTAGTCGCCGGTCACGAGCGCCGTCCGTCCGACCCGGTAGGCCGCCCAGCCGCGCATCTTCCGGTGGAAGCGCCGGCCGTACTCGGCGGCCAGCGGGCCGAACCGCTCGAGGAACCGCTCGTAGCCCCGGCGCTTCTTCTCGAGGTCATCGCTCAGCCGGCCGTGAGAGGTAAACTCGTAGACGGCCAGCGGTTCGGGCAGCCGTTTGAAGCCGGCCCGCCGAGAGAGGCTGACGTACCACGCCAGGTCTGCCCACGCCGGGAACGACTCGTCGAGCGGGACCGCCCTGGCGAGGTCGGCCCGGACCATCACGACCGACATGGTTCCGACGACGTTCCGGCAGAGCAGCGCCTTCGTCATGTCGCCCTCGACGGCGGGCGGGATTCGCTCGCCGGTGCCTTCCGGTTCGACGGTTCGCTTGCCGGTGTAGACGACGCCGACGTCGTCGCCGGCAGTCTCGAATGCGGCGACCTGGCGTTCGGTCTTCTCGGGGACCCATCGGTCGTCGTCGTCGAGGAAGGCGACGTACTCGCCGCTGGCGGCCTCGATGCCGGTGTTCCGGGCGGCGTTGACGCCGCGGTTCTCCTCGTGGCGACGACACCGGACCGCCGCGAGGTCACCGAGGTCCATCCCCGAGAGGGTCTCGGCGGCCGGCCGCTCGGAGTGGTCGTCGACGACGACGAGTTCGATCGGCTCGTAGGTCTGTGCGAGCACGCTCTCGACCGCCTTCCGGAGGTAAGACGGTCGGTCGTAGGTCGGCAGGACGACGCTGACCAGCGGCGCGTCCCCGTCGCGGTCGGCAGCGTCGGCACGGTCGGCCGTCGAGCGGTGCGGTCGGTCGGTGGCGGTGTCGGGCATCGGTTTCTCCATGAGGGCGGTCGTCACGGGCGGTTGTACCAGACGTCGACGTGGGCGTCGGCGCCGTAGGACTTGCCGACGAGGTCGATCCGTCCGTCGCCGTCGACGTCGACGGCCTTCGCCTCGTGGGTCGGGACGCCGCGTTCGACGACCGTCTCCTCGAAGCGGCCGTCGCCGCGGTTGCGGAACAGCAGGTGCCGGGCCTGGCCGTCCTCGCGGCCGTGGCCCATCTCGGCGACGTAGACGTCGGGGCTGCCGTCGCCGTCGAAGTCGGCGACCTGGAGGGTGTGGGGACAGTAGAGGTCCTCGGCGAGGCGGTGCGGCGTCCACTCGGGCGGGTCGAACCAGGCGACGCGGCCGGCGTCGCCGCCGAGCAGCGGCGAGTCGCCTTCCGAGAGCACCACCTCCGGGTCGCCGTCGCCGTCGAGGTCGGCGACGGCGACGCGGGTCCACTTCCAGCCGTCGACGATGGACTCGCGCTCCCAGCCGTCGGCGGTCACCCCGCCGTCGGTCTCGACGGCGGCGCCGGATCGTGGCTGCTCGACGGCCGCGGCCCGCCGGTAGACGTCGGTGCCTGCGAGGAGTTCCTCGCGGCCGTCGCCGTCGAGGTCGGCGATGGCCAGTCCCTCGGCGTGCGTGTCGCGGGCGAGGACGTGCCGGCAGTCGGCGGGCCACGGCGACCGGGTCGGGTCGTCCGGGACGTCGTAGTAGAAGACGGTCTCGCTCCGCTGTGAGGCGCCGACCAGTTCCGGTTCGCCGTCGCCGTCCACGTCGCCGAACGCGAGGTCGTGGTACTTCTCGAACGGGGAGCCGAGGTGGTGTTCGGTCCAGGGCTCGCGGGGGTCGGGAGGCTGTTCGAACCAGTAGAGGTCGCGGCCGCCGAGGCCCTGGCCGACGAAGAGGTCGAGCCGGCCGTTCCCCGTGACGTCGCCCATCGTCGTCCCGAGGGCCCGCAGGTCCGACCGCGGGGAGATGACGTGCCGCTCCCAGCCGGGGTTCTCGTACCAGAAGAGGTCCTTTTCGAGGCGGCGGAACAGCCGGCCGACCAGCGGCGCGCCGCTGCGTCCCAGTATCGGGAGCTTCTCGGCGCCCGTCCCGCCGACGACGACGTCGGGGCGGCCGTTCCCGGTGAGGTCGGTCGCGTGGCACCCAAAGAGCCGTCCGCAGGGTGGCGAGTCGTCGATGACCCGGTGTTCGAAGTTCATGTCGGTGTCGGACGAAGGAGACGGTTCCGGGTTAGTATGGAGTCGGTAACGCCGCCGGGCGAGAGGGAGACGGTGCCGTCCTCATCCGCGCACGCCGTCGGTTATCATCCGGAGGTTCCGCTCGATGCCCCAGTCGAAGCGGCGCTCCAGCAGGGCGGCGACGACGAAGTAGACGACGGCGCCGGACGGGACGAGGACGAGGAGTTCGACGAGGGGCGACACCTCGAGGACGCCGCGCGCGTAGTAGAGGCTCCCGAACATGATCGTGGCGGCGACGAAGGGGTAGACGTACTCCCGGTACAGCATCGCCGAACGGCCCTCGACCATCCGGGCGGCGAGGTAGACGTCGATGGGGAGCATCGGGAAGACGTAGACGCCGACGACGGTGAGGGCGGTGCCCTCGATGCCGAACCGGGCGGTCAGCGGCCAGATGAGGACGGCGAGACAGCAGACCCGCAGGGTGCCGAGCTTGGCGATGAGGTCGGGGCGACCCTGCGCCTTCCAGAGCGCGCCGAAGTTCCGGGTGATGGCGTGCAGGAGTCCGTAGAGCGCCAGCAGTTGCATCGTCGTGATCATCGGCGTCCACTCGCTGCCCAGCACCGCCGGGACGAAACTCGGTGCGACCAAGGCGATGCCGAACGCCATCGGGAACGCGACGAAGGCGGTCAACCGCGTCGACTGGACGAGCGCGCCGCGTAGCTCGTCGATGTCGTCCTGGAGCTGGGAGTACGCGGGGAAGGTGACCTTCGAAATGACGCTGGAGAACTCCCTGGCCGGCATGTCCGCGATGCGGTAGGCGTACTGGTAGAAGCCGAGGGCGGTCGCCGAGAGGAACCACCCGACGAAGGCGTCGTCACCCTGGCTGTAGACGTACCCGATGATGGACGAGCCGGTTATCCACTTGCCGTACTGGATGAGTTCCCGCGCCATTTCCAGGTCGAACGACGGCCACGGCCGGTAGTCGTGGAGGACGTACGACAGGAGGAACTTGGTCGCGGGACGGCTGACGGACGCGAACACCAGCGCCCACACGGTCGGGGAGTACAGCGCGTAGCCGACGCCGACGGCGAATTGCATCACGGCGCCGCTGGACTGGTAGACGAAGTCCCGGTGAAAGGAGAGGTCCTTCTGGAAGTAGACGACGCCGGGGTTCCGGAGACCGTAGAACACCGGCGAGAGTCCGAGCACCCGGATCAGCGGCGTCGCCCGGGGTTCGCCGAAGAACGTACCGACGTACGGCGCCGCCAGAAAGACGACGGCGAAGACCAGCAGGCCGCGCCCGATTTCCAGACACCAGGTGGTGTTGAGGTACTCGTCGACGTTCTCCTCTTTCTGCTGGACGAGGGCGGCGTTGAGGCCGATGTTCGTAAAGCGGCGCGTGGCCGCGAGCGTCAGAAGCGCCACGCCCATCAGCCCGAAGTCCCGCGGCGACAGCAGCCTCGCCAGCACGATCAGCATCAGTACCTGCGAGAGCCGCAGTGACATCTTGGTCGCCGACACCCAGACGCCGCTCTTGACCGACCGCTGGAGGACCGACCCCGTGGGAACCAGTCGCTCCAGCAACTCCCGGATGCGATCCTTCATGCCGGACCCTCCGCCCGACGAGGCGGGCGGCGCGTGCCGACGACTCCGTGTCTCATCGACCGAACACCCGGCGAGACGGAGGTTTGTTATACCCCGATTACCGCGGCGGGGCGAACCGTGGTAGCCGCACCCGTCGCCGTCGGTGCCGTCGCGCGGTTCGTACCGCCCTCCGAACCGGTAGCCCGTCCATACTTAACCCCGGAGGCGCCGTCGGTGCCGCCCATGTCAGTCAGGACCTGCCGACGGCCGTGCCGTCCGGGAGCGGCCGCCGTGACCACCGACAGCCGCGAGGGGCGGCCCGACCCCCGTCGGTCCGGATGACCGACGAGGACCTCACCGCGGTCCTCGTCGACGCCGACCGGTACCCGGAGAACCCCTACATGTCGCTCGTGGCGGGGGCCCTGGAGTCCCGCGGCGTGACGGTGCTTTCGCCGTCGCTGCCGCTTTTCTTCCCGCTGACGCGGAACGCGCTCCGGTACCCGGAGGCGGACGTCCTCTGTATCGACTGGGTGTACGACTACTACAACGTCAGCGACACCGGGAGCGACGCCCTCGACAGGGCCGCGACGTGGGTTCGCGCGGCGACGCTTCTCGTCGACCTGCTCGCCGTCTCGCTGCTGTCGGTCGCGGTCGTCCGGACGGTCCACAACGAGCGACACCACGAGGGGAAGTACCCCCGGACAGAGCGGGTCGTCAACGAGACGGTGTTCGCGGTCGCCGACGCGGTGACGGTGAAGTGCCGTGCCGCCGCCGAACGGATCGCGGCCGCCTACACGGTCCCCTCGGCGGCGGAACTTCACGTCGTCCCCGACGGCAGCTACGTGTCGGCCTACGAGAACGACGTCTCGCCGGCGACGGCCCGCGAGGAACTGTCGATTTCCGAGGGGGCGTTCGTCTACCTCTTCTTCGGTCTCGTCCGGGAGTACAAGGGCATCCCCGAACTCCTCGCGGCGTTCGGGGAACTCGACGTGCCGGACGCCGAACTGTGGGTGGTCGGCAGCCCCAAGAGCGACGCCCTGGGCGGGGAGATAGACGCCCTGGCCGCGGGGACGGGGAACGTCCGGACGGTCCTCGAGTTCGTCCCCGACGAGCGGATCCAGTACTACCTGAACGCGGCCGATGTCCTGGTGTTGCCGTACCGGGACGTTCTCAACTCGGGGTCGGCCCATCTGGGCTGTACGTTCGGCCTGCCGGTCGTGGCGCCGGCGATGGGCTGTCTGCCGGCGGCGCTGTCGGCGGCCAACGACGACCTCCTGTACGATCCCGGCGCGCCGGACGGACTCCGGCGGGCGCTCCGGCGCGCACACGAACACCCCGACCTGGAGGGCGTCGGCCGGGCGAACTACCGGCACGCGGTCGCAAACGACTGGCCGGAGACGGCAGAGCGGCTAGTCGCGGTCTACCGGCAGGCACTGGAGCGGTCGTCCGCGGTCGGCGCCGCCGAGCCCGATCCGTTCCGGGAGGACGCCTGAGCCGGGGCGCGTCTTCCAGCCCGCCCAGCGAGCCGGTCCGTGGACGAACTAGCGTAGCCGTCGGGTAACGAAACCCAATGCCCACCCGGGAATTGCCGATGACAGCCGAGTCGACATCGACGGCGGACGGTCCCGGACCCCCACGAACAGCGATCCAGCTACACACGCTCGCGTCGATGTCGGCTCCGCTGGAGACGGTCGTCCGCCGGGTCGCGGCGGCGGGCTACGACGGCGTCGAGTTCGCCGGGCGGTTCCTCGAGACAGACCCCGAGCCGGTTCGGACGGCGCTCGCGGAGACGGGCATTGAACCGGTCGCGGCCCACGTAGGGCTCTCGCGGCTCGAGACCGACCCGAAGTGGGTAATCGACCGGTGTCTGTCGGTCGGGTGCCGGCGCGTCGTCGTCCCACACGTCGGCGCGGGCCACTTCCGGACGACGGCCCGGGTCGACGTGCTCGCGGGTCGGCTGGCCGAGCTGTCGGACCTGCTCGCCCCCGCCGGCATCGAACTCACGTACCACAACACTCTGGCGACGCTGTCGCCGCCGCTGGACCGGTTCGGTCTCGGGCGGGTGTCGGCGGTCCCGCTGCCCGGTGGCTGGCGCCGGGTCGCCGCCGGCCTGGAGCGCGCCACGGGGGGCGTCGAGGCGGGGGCCGACCGAACCGCGCTCGGCAGGCTCATCGAGCGGACGCCCGAGGCGGTCACCTTCGAGATCGACGTCGGATGGGTCGCGGCCGCGGGGTACGACCCGGTCGCGGTCATGGAGCTACTCGGCGAGCGGCTGGCGGTGGTCCACGTCGCCGACGTCGAGGCGACGGGCCGGTTCCTGCGGTCGTTCGCCCCGGTCACGCCGGGCGAGGGGCTGGTCGATCTCGAGCGGGTGCTGCCGGCCGCCAGGTCGAGCGGCGCCGACTGGCTCGTCTTCGAGAACGACGACCCCGCCGATCCCGAACAATCGATCCGGCAGGGCGTTCGAGTCCTGTCACAGCACGCGGGAGGTCAGGAGAGTCGGAGGTAGCCGGCGATGTACCGGATGGGGACGGCCAGGAGCCGCAGGCCGGGGAGCCCGTCGTAGAGCCACAGCAGCCCGCCGACCGCGACCGTC
Source organism: Natronomonas marina (assembly GCF_024298905.1). Lineage (NCBI taxonomy): Archaea > Methanobacteriati > Methanobacteriota > Halobacteria > Halobacteriales > Natronomonadaceae > Natronomonas > Natronomonas marina. Next base: position 3,173,002 of record NZ_CP101154.1, on the reverse strand, counting down.
CCGACCTGCAGCGCCACGCCCGTCGTCACCTCGAGGGCGAGCAGCTGGACGGCGTATTCGGTCAGGAGGCTGTAGACGCCGTCCAGAAAGGAGCCGTGGTCGGCGTCGACCGCGGGATCACTTCGCGGCCACAGGACCGGCGCGAGGTAGAGCCGCCCCCGCGACAGCGAGGCCGGGACGACGTCGCCGGGGAGGTGCAACAGGTAGCCGAAGCCGAAGGCGACGCCGACCGCGCCGACGCCGCGGTGCCGTGCGACCGCGTACACGAACAGCGCGACCGGGACGGCGAGGAAGACCGAGTGGGCGGGACCCCACCCGGTCTCGACGAGGCCGAACTGCCAGGCCAGCGGCTTGTCGACGAGGTCCGGAAAGAGGGTGCCGACTGCCAGCGCGGCCGCCGGCCAGCCGGTCGGCGCCGACCGGTAGGCGAGGTGGACGTACGGGGAGTAGAAGACGTACGCAAAGAGGACGTGTTCCCAGGGCCACATCGACTCGGAGGAGGCGTGTTCGCTCATTAGTTATACGACCGCTACGGCCGGGACGGACGCGCCGCTGGCCGTACCGGGCCTCGTGGTGCCGGCGCCCTCGTTACCGCTCGGTCCCGACCCGGACCTCGGCGTCGCCGTCGACGGCCAGGTCGCGTATCTCGCCGTCGAACCGGTAGCGCCTGTTGCCGTCGCTGACGACGCCCTCGGCGCTGCTGCCGGAGATGCGGGCGTCGTCGCTGCCGTCGGCGGCGGCGAGCGTCCCGGCGACGGTGAGTTCGTACCGCGAGACGCCGTCGCCACCGCGTATCAGTAGCCAGCTGTCGGTCTCGTCGTCCTCGTGGCTCGTCGTCGCCGACGCCGCCGTCCGGCCGGCGGCGACCAGTGCCGTCAGCGCCGCCGCGGCGAGCCGGAGGTAGGGTCGTCGTTCGAGCACTGTGCGGGCCGCGTCGTCTTCGTGGTCCGGGGTCGTGGCTCTCTCGGAGTCACGCTCCCGCCTCAGCCTGTGTGCCATGCGAGCGGTACTGCGGGGGAGGGGAGAATAAGTATTATGCCCGGCTTACGTTCTCTACGACGTGATTGTCGCGGACGCGGACACTACTCGGCGGACGATTCCGCGACCGGTGGCCGCTCTCCGGCGGCCAGTTCGCCGGCCTCGTACATCGCCTCCAGCGGGTTGCCGTCGATCTCCAGCGGCAGGTGGACGCGCCCGCGCCGACGGCTGGACTCCCAGCTTGCGAAGGCGAGTTCGGTCCCGCGGAGGACCCGCCGGCCCGAGACGAGCGGCTCCTCGCCGGCGTCCAGCGTCTCCACGAGGTGATCGATGGCGCGCTCGTAGTGGGTCGGCGGGGGCGCAAAGCGGTCGCCGCCGACCCCGAGGACGCTGGTCAGCTTCCGGGCGACGATGTCGAGACGGCTGCTGCCGGGGCTGAACACCGTCTCGTTGTGCGTGTCGACGGCACGCCAGCCGCCGCCGGTCCGCATCCGCAGCGGCGGGCCGTCGTCGGGCTGGATCTCGATCTCGCCGTCGGTGCCGACGAGCCGGAGGTAGGCGTCGACGAGCGTCTCGCCGTCCTCGGCGGTCGAGGCGAAGCCGACGGTCCCGTCGGCGTAGCGCCACTGCGCGACGGCGCGGGTCTCGTTGAGCGTGCCGAACCAGCGGTTCTCGTGGGCCAGGTCGACGCCGGCCAGCACCCACTCGACCCGCTCACCGTCGGTGAGGAAGTCACAGAGGTCGAAACAGTGGGTGCCGGCGTCGAAGAGGTTCACCTCCGACCACTCGATCCGGCGGAGGTCGCCGATGGCACCCTCCGCGAGCAGTTCCTTCGCCCGCCGGACCGGTTCGGCGAAGCGGCGCTGGTGGTCGATGGTCAACTGGACGCCGGCCGTCTCGCAGGCGTCGACCATCCGGCGGCAGTCCCCCCAGGTGGTCGCCATCGGCTTCTCGCAGTGGACGGCCTCGACGGACGGCGCCGACGCACAGTCGACGACGAGGTCGGCGTGGGCGGCCGGCGGGACGCAGACGCTGACGATGTCCGGTTCGGCCGCCTCCAGCATCGTCTCGTGGTCCTCGTAGACGCCGTCGACGTCGAAGCGGTCGGCGAACGCCTCGGCGTTCTCGGGGACGATGTCGGCGCAGGCGACGAGCGCACACGATTCGAGCCGCCGGTATCCGTCGGCGTGGCGGTACGCCATCGCGTAGCCCTCGCGGCTCCGTTCCTCGGGGTCGGGACCCGTCCCGATCACCGCGACTCGGTAGGTCATGGGTGGCGGTAGCCGGAGTCGAACAATGAGTATACGCGCGCTAACCGCCGGCGGCAGGCCGTCCGTCGTCCGGCGCCTCGGCTCTCCGGTCGAGATGGCCCCCCCAAAAGCACGGCCCACAGGTGCTGGCACACAAGCTGACGGGCGAGTGCGGAGGGGCCACCAGAACGTAGGGACCCCGCGAGTATAAACCCCGAGCCTCGACCGAGAAACTGCCGAGTTCGTGACGGAACCGAGCGTTTTTAGGAAAGTTGGCTCGAACGGAGCGTAAATGACGCATCCGACCGAGCAGAAAACGGAGCAGGGAGACGGGAACGCCGCACGGTTCGATTTCGACCCCTCGACCGACGACGTGGTCGTCCGGATCGTCGAGGCGATCGACGAAGTCGGGGCCACCGACGGAGTCGGTCAGGACCGCGTCCTGCACGACGCCATCGATCCGGACGCGCTCAGGCAGTGTCTCGACACGGGCGGGGCGGACGCCGAGGTTTCGTTCCGGTTCGGGCCGTACTCGGTGACGGCGGCGGGCGAAGGGGAGATCGTCGTCGCCCGCTGACGGGAGTTCACTCCCGCTCGAGGGGTATCCTCACCGTGTCCTTCCGGTACCACCGCGCGTGGGCGTAGTGGACGAGACTCAAAGCCGCGACAGCGACGAGCACGCCGAGGCCGACCTGTGCGGGCCCTACGACCCGGAAGTCGACAGCGAACGCGATGGCGTAGAGGATCAGCCCGCCGCCACCGAAGACGAGATACAACCACCGCCAGGGGATCCGGTTCGGCTCCGAGTCGAAGTACGCCGCGAGTTCGCCGAGTCTGTCCGTCGGGCGCACGACGCCGGAATCGCCGTCGTACGTGATGATACCGGACTCCTCGAGCTTCGGAATGTGGGTCTGGTACAGCGAGACGTAGGTCCGCTTCCGCTGCTTGTCGGAGAGTTCCTCCGCCGGGATACCGTTCTCGACTGCGGACAGTTCGGTTGCCAGGTCCCCGAGCTTGATGCCGTCGTCGGCCTCCTGGAGGCGCCGGAGTACGAACCGACGACGGGCGTTGCTCAGCAGGTCGAACGCTGTGTCGTGGGAGATCGGTCCCGTCGAATCTTCGCTCATTTGGCGTTCCCGGAGAGGGCGGTTCCGGCGATGGCTTCCTTTTACCCGGCATACCTTTTGTTAGATGTACGCTAGCGACCGTTCGATCGGCCGGAAACCGGGCGTTACGCCCCGAATTCGGGCGTTCGAGGGCATCGACTGGCGTTCGCTGGTGGAACGCTCCCTTCGATCCACCTCTCGGTCGCGGCCGCCGGTTTGGGACTCGATAACGAAGCGGGCCGCCATCCTACCGCGACCCGATGGATTTCGGCCGTCTCCCGTTCCAGTCCCGCGGCGTCCAGCCGTGGCTGTGGCTCCTCGCCGTCCTCCTGTTCGGGGTCGGAGACGTCGTTTCGACGGCCGCCGGACTGTTCGCGGGCGGCGTCGAGGCGAACCCGGTCGTCGTCGGCGCCGTCGACCGGTACGGGATCGTCGCGGTCGTGTTGCTGAAGGGTGTGGTGTTCGGTCTGTGTTACGCCGTCTGGCGGCACGCACCGGAGCTGTACCGTGCCGGAATCCCGGCGGCGCTGGCGACGGTCGGAGCGGCCGTGACGGGGTGGAACCTCGCGGTGCTGTCGGTCCTGCTCCGGGCCTGATGCGGGGCGGCGATCAGCCGTCGATCCGGTCGGTTTCGTACGCCGGACGGGCGACGACCTCGCCCGTCCCGTGGAGGGTCACCAGCTCCCCCGCGAAGGTGAACGAGACGGTGATGTCGGATCGGTCGTCGGTCGAACCGGCGATGAGAGAATCGAGGGCGTCGGGATCGAGCGTCCCGTAGAGCGGCTCGATGTCGGTGGCGTCGGCGTCGGCGGCGCTGGCGACGGTCTCGACGACCGCGGTCGAGGGCGTCGTCCGTTCCCAGTCGTACTGGGTGCGAACCTCGTTTTCGTCATCGGGTAGTTCCGACCGTTCCGCTCCGTTTTCCATGCAGTGTGGGGCGGCGGCACATGGTATAAATCCGTTGTTATTATTTGAGTTACGATCACACTCCCTCGTCCTCTGACGGCCCTTCCGACTGTCCCGATCAGGGCGGCGGCGTCCCGGGGGTCGCCCGACAGTGTCGACGTTCCACCGGGGGCTCACTCTGCCTCCCGCAGTAGCACGTCGAGTTCGTAGATGGTGATGGGAACCAGACAGAACCCGACGAACATCAGGCCGAGTTCCACGTCCCGTTCGCCGAGGGCGTTCATGTGAACCGTCACCTGGTCGGACCCGACGAGCCACGCGAGAACGAAGAGGTGGAGAACCAGCGTCACCGACACCAGCATGAAGCAGAACCCGACGACTGCGGCCAGGCGACGGAGCGTCATACCGGATACTGGACCGACACGCCTATCGTTAGTTGCGCGATACACCTCTCGCGGCGCCGCCGCCCGCCGAATACGGGCGAGTTACGGTCCGGGACGGCGTTAAATTCGACGTATCGTCGTCGTAGATGGGGGGGGGGCGGGCACACGTACACGAATAATCTGATTTTATCTCGAAATATGGCCATTATATTTATAACTCTCGGGGGAGTGTCGAGACAAGACAGCATGGTTGCTGCAGCACCATCCGACCGCGATGCCGAAGGGACCACGCAGCCCACGTCAGAAACGGACTCGGACGGTGATGCGGCAGCCACCAGGCCAGTCCCCTCTCTCGACGTCGTCTTCGACGTCCTTCAGAACCGCCGCCGTCGACTCGTCCTCGAGGCCCTCGCGGAACGGGACGGCGCCACGACGCTCGGCGAACTGGCCGAACACATCGCCGGCATCGAGAACGACAAGCCGCCCGAGGCGCTGGACTCCCAGGAGCGAAAGCGCGTCTACGTGGGGCTGTACCAGTCCCACCTCCCGAAGATGGACGACGCCGGGGCGATCCGGTTCGACGGCGACCGCGGCTCGGTCGAACGCGGCCCCCACATCGAGGAGTTCCGGCAGTACCTCGATGGAAACGCCGACGACGACGCGCTCTACACCTACTACTTCGGAGTGGCCGCAGCGAGCGGCCTGGGCCTCGCCGTCGCGCTGTTCGCCAGCGGGATGGTCGCCGCGGTGTCCATCGCGTTGCTCGTCGTCCTGGTTGGCGTCGCCGGGGCGCGGGTGACCCTCTGATCCGACCGTCCGATCCGAGGCGGAGGGACCCGGTATCCGGCAGCTACCACCGATAGAACGCGACTAACCAAGACCCCTGCCGACGTAGCGTCGAGCACCCACCGCGTCGGGAGCAACGACCCCCCACCACGGAGGCGGTGTCCCCACCACTGCTCTCTCCCCCCACGCTTCCGACGTCGGTGGGGTTTTTCACGCCCCCACCGGCGGCACCGGGCGGGCCACAGGCACCGAATCGGGCGGCCGCGCGGCGGGAACGAAGCATCTATCACCGAGGCTGGCGACACCTCGGACAAACAGACATGGCTGGACCTGACACCGTGCGCTGGCTGGACGACATCCGGTCCGACGACATCGGGTCGGTCGGCGGAAAGGGGGCCTCGCTCGGCGAGATGACCGCCGCGGGGCTGCCCGTCCCGCCCGGGTTCGTCGTCACCGCCGAGACCTACCGGACCTTCATCGAGGAGACGGGAATCGACGAGGAACTCTTCGAGGCCGTCGACGTCGATTCCGAGGACTCGACGGCGCTGGCGGAGGCCGAGGCGAAGGCCAAGGAACTCGTCCTCGAGACCGAGTTGCCCGAGGAGGTCCGCGAGCGGATCCTGTCGACCTACGACGATCTGGACGACGGCGAGGCGTTCGTCGCCGTCCGGTCGTCTGCGACGCTGGAGGATCTGGAAGGTCATTCCTTCGCCGGTCAGCAGGAAACGTTCTTGAACGTCTCCCGGGAGGATCTCATCGACCGCGTAAAACGGTGCTGGGCGTCGCTTTTTACCCAGCGGGCCATCTACTACCGCAACGAGCGTGGGTTCGGTCACAACGTCGTCGACATCGCCGTCGTCGTCCAGAAGATGGTCGACGCCGACAAGTCCGGCGTCATGTTCACCTCCCACCCCTCGACGGGGGAGCCGAAGCTCATCATCGAGGCCGCCTGGGGCCTCGGCGAGGCCGTCGTCTCCGGCTCCGTCTCGCCGGACAACTACGTCGTCGACCGGGAGACGGGCGAGACGCTCGAGACCACCGTCGCCGACAAGAAGGTGATGATGGTCAAAGACGAGTCGACCGGCGAGACCGTCGAGCGCGAGGTCCCCGAGGACCGCCGCAACGCCCAGGTGCTCGACGGCGACGAGATAGACCGGCTCGTCGAACTCGGCGAGCGTGCCGAGGACCACTACGACGAACCCCAGGACGTCGAGTGGGCCATCGTCGGGGACGAGGTCTTCATGCTGCAGTCGAGACCCATCACGACCATCTCCGAGGAGGCCGCCGAGGAGGCCGCCGCGGACGGCAACGGCGACGTGCTGGTCTCGGGGCTGGGCGCCTCGCCCGGCATCGCCTCCGGCCCGGCACGGGTCGTCGAAAAACTCGACCAGCTCGACAAGGTCGGCGAGGGCGACATCATCGTCACCGAGATGACGACGCCGGACATGGTGCCGGCGATGAAGCGAGCCAGCGGCATCATCACCGACGAGGGCGGCATGACCAGCCACGCCGCCATCGTCTCGCGGGAACTCGGCGTTCCCGCCATCGTCGGTTGCGGCACGGGCACCGACGCCCTCGGCGACGGCCAGGTCGTCACCATCGACGGCGACAAGGGCAGCGTCACCGAGGGCGCGACCGACGCCGAGGAGGAGGCCGAACCCCTGGAGGACGTCCGGCCGCAGAACCCGGTCAAGCCGATGACCGCCACCGAGGTGAAGGTCAACGTCTCCATCCCGGAGGCCGCCGAGCGCGCGGCCGCGACGGGCGCCGACGGTGTCGGCCTGCTCCGGACCGAGCACATGATCCTGTCGACGAACAAGACGCCCGAGCGGTACATCGACGACCACGGCGCCGAGGCCTACGTCGACGAGATAGTCGGGGGTATCCGGGGCGTCGCCGACGAGTTCTACCCGCGACCCGTCCGGGTGCGGACGCTGGACGCGCCCACCGACGAGTTCCGGCAACTGGAGGGCGGCGAGGACGAACCCCACGAGCACAACCCGATGCTGGGCTACCGGGGGATTCGCCGGAGCCTCGACCGGCCCGACGTCTTCAGACACGAACTGGAGGCGTTCCGTCGGCTCTACGAGATGGGGTACGACAACGTCGAGATCATGTTCCCGCTGGTCAACGACGCCGAGGACGTCGTGCGGGCGCGGAACCTCATGGAGGAGGCGGGCATCGACCCCGGCAAGCGGACCTGGGGCGTGATGATAGAGACGCCCGCCTCGGCGCTCGGAGTCGAGGGGATGGCCGAGGCCGGCATCGACTTCGCCTCCTTCGGCACCAACGACCTCACCCAGTACACGCTCGCCGTGGACCGGAACAACGGCAACGTCGCCGACCGGTTCGACGAACTCCACCCGGCCGTACTGGACCTCATCTCGACGACTATCGAGACGTGCCGCGAGCACGACGTCGCCACGAGCATCTGCGGGCAGGCGGGGTCGAAACCCGAGATGGTCCGGTTCCTCGTCAACGAGGGTGTCTCCTCCATCTCGGCGAACATCGACGCGGTCCGGGACGTCCAACACGAGGTCAAGCGGGTCGAGCAGAAACTCCTGCTCGATTCGGTCCGCTGACGCGGCCCCCCGTTTCGGGTCGGCCCGTATCGCGCCCCTTTTATTCGGCCGGTCCGAGGTGGACCCATGCGACAGGGCCTTGCGGCAGTGCTGTTGTGCGTGCTCGCGGTCTCGGCCGGCTGTTCGGCGCTTCCGGGGTCGGGCGGCGGCGGCACCCCGGCCGCCGAGGAGGTGCCGGGCATCGAGGACGGCCAACTCGAAAACGAGACGGCGCTGCTGGACGCCCACGTCGAGGCGGTCACCGAGACGGGCTTCGCCCAGGAGATACGGACGAACGCCACCACCGTCCGGCAGGGCGAGGCCATCGAGGTGTCCCAGCGACAGCGGACCCGCGTGACCGCCGGCGCGACCGAGTACCGCTACCAGACGGTCACGAGCGGCGGCGTCGCCACGCGCTTTATCGCCTGGGGCAACGAGACGATAGAGGTACGGCGCGCCGAGGCCGGCGGCGGCGAGCCGCAGTACCAGTCCACCGACCCGGAAGACGCCGCCACGCTCGCCGGGCGGACGCTGCTGGAGACGCGCCTCACCTCGGCGTTCGAGGTCGTCGACGTCGAGGAGCGCGAGAACGGCCCGGACGTCGTGACCCTGGAGGTCGACGGCCTGCCGGAGAACAACAGCGTGTTCGCCGGGCAGGACCGGATAGGGAACGTCAGCGGGTTCGAGGCCGAACTCGTCGTCGACACCGAGGGTCGCGTCCACAGTTACGCCGCCGCGGCGGTCTACGACGTCGAGGGCCAGACCGGTAACTACGAGTTCACGTTCCAGATGACGAGCTTCGAGGACCCCGGCGTCGAGCGGCCCGAGTGGGCCGACTCGGCCTGAAACGCCCGCCGTCACTCGACGAACGTCGGCGAACGTCGTCCCCGACGGCGTCGGGAGGCGCCGACGGGCGCCGTTCTCGCGCCGCAGCGGAACAGCGACGAACACGGCCACGCCGGAGGGACGCGGACGAACGGACCACCACGGCGTCGAAGAACGTCGACGAACGTCGTCTCTGACGGGGGCGAATAACACAATCGATAAAGGCACGGCCGCGTATGACCGAGGTATGCAGCGGGCCGAACCGCAGGACTTCAGCCGTGTACTGTCGTCGATGTGCACCGAGCCACATCCGGCGGCCCGCGAGGCGGCCGAGCGGTTCCTGGCGACGAACCCCGGCGATCCGGGGACCTACGAGACGGTCGCCAAACTCGAACGCGAGGCGGTCGACCTGCTCGGACGGGTGGCCGGCCTCGAGAACGCGGCCGGCTACGTCTCCTCGGGCGGGACCGAGGCGAACATCCAGGCGGTCCGCATCGCGCGCAACCGGGCGACGACGCGGGACCCGAACTTCGTCGCGCCCGCCTCGGCGCACTTCTCGTTCCGCAAGGCCGCCGACATCCTCGGCGTCGAGTTGCGGACGGCGCCGCTGGAGGACTACCGTGCCAACCTCGACGGCGTCGCCGAACTGATCGACGACGACACCGTGCTGGTGGTCGGCGTCGCCGGCTCCACCGAGTACGGCCGCGTCGACCCGATTCCCGCGATGGCCGAGATGGCCGACGAGGTGGACGCGCTGTGTCACGTCGACGCCGCCTGGGGCGGGTTCGTCCTGCCGTTCACCGAGCACGCCTGGGACTTCTCGGACGCCGACATCGACACGATGACCATCGACCCCCACAAGATGGGGCAGGCCGCGGTGCCGGCCGGCGGACTGCTGGCTCGCGGCCCGGAACTGCTGGACGAACTCGCCATCGACACGCCGTACCTGGAGTCGACCTCGCAGGTGACGCTGACGGGGACCCGAAGCGGCGCCGGCGTCGCCTCCGCGGTCGCCGCCATGGAGGAGCTGTGGCCGGAGGGCTACGAGGCGCAGTACCGCCGCTCGCAGACCAACGCCGACTGGCTGGCCGCGGAGGTCCGCTCGCGGGGCTTCGGCGTCGTCTCGCCGGTGTTGCCCATCGTCACCATCGATCTGCCGCACGGCCTCATCGCGGACCTCCGGGAGCGGGGCTGGCGGCTCTCCCGGACCGAGAACGACGAGGCCCGCGTCGTCTGTATGCCCCACGTCACCCGACCGATGCTGCAGGAGTTCGTCGCCGACATCGACCGGCTAGCCTGACGGTAGTGTTCGGTTGACTCTCTCTCATCTCCCAAGGGGTTGGTTTTCGCTCTGCACTGTCTCCAATCTCGGGAACCGAACCGCAACGCTCTCCGTCCGTATCCGAACACCACGTGTCAGTAGTTATAAAAAAATTTTACCGTGATAACATAAAATGGACGAATACCACTCGTGCATCTCCCTGATTCGAAACGATTCAAAATCGCGGCGGTGGTTGTCCTGCTCGTTACTGCCGGCATCCCGACGGCCCTGGTCTTCCACGAGCAGCGCGAGGAGTGCAAGGGGACTGCGGCGAACGTTCCGGCCGTGGAAAACGAGTTCGACGTGGCCGAGACCGACGAGCGGATTCGGCTCACACACGAGGGGGAGACCAGGCTGGGAATCAGCGAGGAGTTCGATTTCAAGAACGTGACGGTGACCATCTCGCAGGAGCCGGTCGGGCAAACCTTCAGCGCCGAGTGGACCACCCTGGAGGGCGGGTCCTACCCGATTCGCGTGGGCGATACGGCGACCCTCCGGACCGCCCGCATCCCGTTCGACCCGGCGCCGGGCGACCTCCTGAGCATCGATTGGCACGGCTACCTGGGTATCCCGAAGTACTGTGACTGGGTGCCGGTACTCCCCGACCGGTACGTCGGGCAGTCCAACGTGCACAGACAGGAACTCAACGGGACCGGCCCGACGGCGGCGTCCTCCAGCGCTCGGTCCGCCGGATAGGCCCGTATCTTCCGACCCGATGCGTCCTCGTCCGGACGGACTGGTCGCCACGCTTCCGGGCAGGTCGATCGCTCGGACAGGACTCGCGCTCTGTCTCTTGCATACCAGTACGAACATCGTTCCGATCTGGTAGTGTCTTCATCGGTCGGTTCGCGTGGACATCGGGAGCCTGATGGACCACGACGCTTAACACGCCCCGCGGGGACCCCCACGCATGGAACTTCTCGCAGGGACCCGGAACGGGGTCTACCGCGGCCCACCGACGGCCTTCGAGGAGGCGGTTCGCGTCCTCGATTCCGACCGCGTCATGCGGGTCCGGACGTTCGGGTCGCGGGCCTACGCGGCGACGCGGAGCGGCCTCTACCGCTCGCTGGACGGCGGCGACGCCTGGACGCGCCTGGCGACGCCACGGACGGGGGTGTACTCCGTCCTCGAACACCCCCCCGAGGAGCGGCTGTACGCCGGCACCCACCCCGCCCACCTGTACGTCTCGACGGACGGTGGCGTGACCTGGGCCGAACTCGAGGGCCTCCAGGACCTGCCCTCCCGGGGGTCGTGGCACACGCCGCGGCACCGCGACGAGGCCCACGTCAGGGCGCTACGGGCCGACGGCGACCGCCTGATCGCCGGCATCGAGGTCGGCGGCGTCCACGTCAGCGAGGACGGCGGCGAGACCTGGACCGAGCGCCGCGAGGGGCTCCACGACGACGTCCACCACGTCCTCGTCGCGGACGGCTACTGGGTCGTCTCGACGGGCGACGGCCTCTACCGGACCGACGACGCCGGCCGGACGTGGACGCGGCTGGACGGCGATGTCGAGGGGCGGTACTTCCGGGAGGCCGCCGTCCACGACGACAGGCTGTACGCGGCGGCGACGGTCGGGCCGCCGCCGACCTGGGACGGCCCCCGCGGCACCGACGCCGCGCTGTACGAGTCCATCGACGGCGGCGAGACGCTGGAACCGGTCGAGTACCCCGGCGCCCCCGGCGAGTTCGTCCTCTCGTGGGCGGCCGCCGGCGGGGAGATGTACGCGGGCACGACCGCCGGGCAACTGCTGCGGCGGGTCGACGGGGCGTGGCGCGGTGCCGGGGGCGTCGCCTCGGGCGTGGCGTCGCTGGCCGCCGTGGAGTAAGGCTTTTTTCGGCGCGTGGCCTCGCGTCGGGTAGATGGCTCGCCTGCGCCGTCGCCGCGGTATGCGCACCTCGTGAGCCGCGCGTGGAGCGTCCGTCAGCCCCGTCATACGGTCGCACCGGACGCCGAAACCGCGATTCTGTCGACCGTACCGCCGACGAGCACCCACGACGCCGACACCAACCATCGATGACGCGAGGAAACCAGCGGGGTTTTGCCCCTCGAAGGAGCCACGAATAGTATGCACGAGGAGTTCCCCACCGACGAGCCCGCGGTGGTCACCTGCGGGCTGCCGTACGCCAACGGCGACCTGCACGTCGGCCACCTGCGGACCTACGTCAGCGGCGACGCCCTCTCGCGGGCCTTAGAACGGGTCGGCCAGGACGTCGCCTTCGTTTGCGGGTCGGACATGCACGGCACGCCCATCGCCGTCAACGCCGCCGAGGAGGGCGTCGACCCCGAGACGTACGCCTTCGAGTACCACGAACAGTACGAGGAGACGTTCCCGAAGTTCAACGTCGAGTTCGACAACTACGGTCACACCCACGACGAGACGAACACCGAGTTGACACGGGAGTTCGTCCGGTCGTGGATCGACGGCGACCACGTCGTCGAGAAGGAGATCGAGGTCGCCTGGGACGCCGAGGCCGACCAGCCGCTACCGGACCGCTTCGTCGAGGGTACCTGCCCCTATTGCGGCGAGTACGCCCGCGGCGACGAGTGCGACGAGGGCTGCCAGCGCCACCTCGAACCCGGCGAGATAGAGGACCCCGTCTCGACCATCACCGGCAACCCCGCCGAGTACCGCACCCGGCCACACAAGTTCCTCCGCCTCGCCGACTTTCAGGAGTACCTCGCGGGCTTCATCGACCGGCTGGAGGGCACCGAGAACGCCAAGAACCAGCCACGGGAGTGGATCGAGGGCGAACTGCAGGACCTCTGTATCACCCGGGACATGGACTGGGGTATCGACTACCCCGGCGGCGAGGCGTCGGAGACGCCTCGGGAAGGCGGCGAAGCCGCCGAGAGCGAGGAGGACCTCGTGCTGTACGTGTGGGTCGACGCGCCCATCGAGTACGTCTCCTCGACGAAGCAGTACTCCGAGCGGGTCGGCGCCGACCAGTTCGACTGGGAGGCCGTCTGGAAGAACCGCGGGACGGACGAGGAGCCGGACGGTGGCGAGATAATCCACATCATCGGCCACGACATCATCCAGCACCACACCGTCTTCTGGCCGGCGATGCTGCGGGGTGCAGGCTACAACGAGCCGCGGGCGGTGATGGCCTGCGGGTTCGTCAACCTCGACGGCGACGCCTTCTCGACGTCGCGGAACCGCGCGGTGTGGGCCGACGACTACGTCGCGTCCGGCCTGCACCCGGACCTGTACCGTTACCACATCGTCACCGGCAGCGAGTTCGTCGCCGACGTGGACTTCTCGTGGGACGGGCTGGCCGAGCGGGTCAACAGCGAACTCGTCGGAACGCTGGGCAACTTCTGTTACCGGTCGCTGCTGTTCGCCGAGCGCAACTACGGCGGCACGCCCGACGCCGCGGTCAGCGACGAGGTCCGCGAGGAAATCGAGGCGGCGATGGACGACTTCCGGGCGGCAATCAACGACTACCGCGTCCGCGGACTGGGCCAGGTACCCGTCGAACTGGCGCGGTTCGGCAACGAGTACATCCAGCGGCACGAACCCTGGAAGCTCACCGACGACGACCCCGAGGCGGCCGCGCAGGTCATCCGCGACTGCGTCCAGATTTCGAAGGCGCTCGCAGTGCTGATGGAGCCGGTGCTGCCCGGCAAGGCCGAAGAGCTGTGGGACCAGATCGGGGAGGCCGGCAGCGTCCACGACGCGTCCCTCGAAGAGGCTCTGGCGGCGCCGCCCGCCGAGTTCGACGAGCCCGAGGAGCTGTTCGACAAGCTCGAAGACGAGACGGTTGCCGAGCTAAACGAGCAGCTCCAGACCCGCATCGAGGCGGCCGGCGGGGACGAGGAATCCGAAAGCGACGAGGACGAGGCCGACGACGGGGAGGACGTGGACGTAGCACCCATCGCCGACGAGCGCGTGTCGTTCGAGCAGTTCAAGCAACTCGACCTCCGGGTCGCGGAGGTGCTGGAGGCCGAGCCCATCGAGGGCGCCGACGACCTGGCGCGGCTGGTCGTCGACGTCGGCGTCGAGACCCGCCAGATAGTCGCCGGCATCAAGCAGCTACACGACCTCGAGGAGCTTCCGGGCACCCGCATCGTCGTCGTGGCCAACCTCGAGAAGAGCGAACTGTTCGGCGTCGAGTCCGACGGAATGTTGCTCGCGGCCGGCGAGGAGGCCGACCTCCTGACGACGGTCGGCGACGCCGACCCCGGCACGAAGGTTCAGTAGTCGGCCGGCGGCGGCGTCACCGCGCCCCCGAACCCAACACGCCTTTGCGGACCCGCCCCGTACGGCCGGTATGGCCGACCACGACGCTGGCGAGGGCGCCACCGAGGAGGAGTGGCGCTTCCCGCTGTCGGACTTCGAGGAGGACGGCGAGGGCGACGAGGTCGTCGACTCGACCACCGGGGACGCCGCCGGGGGGGACGCCCCCCGAGAGAACACGAAAATAGAGCCCGGCGAGCCAACCCTCGAGGGGGCCGTCTTCGTGCTGCTCGGCGTCGGGTTCGCGCTGTTCGTCCTCTCGCGGTTGTTCGTCGCTTGAATCGTCCTACAGCCGGTGACACCGGTCTGGGCGAACCATTAACGGGCGTGAGCCCCTACCCAGCAGCATGATCGATGTCCTCGCACAGACCGGCCCCGAACTGTTCGGGCTCTCGGTGCCGTTCCTGCTCGTCCTGATCGGAGCGGGGCTGATGATAATGGAGGCGTTCGCCCCCGGCGCCCACTTCATCGTCATCGGCATCGCGCTGCTGGCGGCGGGGCTGGTCGGCCTGTTCGTGGGGCCGGTCCTCCCGGCGGTCGCGCTGCCGCTCGTCCTGGCGGCGGTGGTCATCGCTGCCGGCGGCGGGGCGCTGTACGCCTACCGGCAGTTCGATTTCTACGGCGGGAAGGGCAGCGGCCAGACCTCCGACTCGAAGTCCCTGCGGGGCAAGACCGGCCGCGTCACCGAGCGAGTCACCGAAAGCAGCGGCGAGGTGAAACTCGACGGCGGCGGCTTCAACCCCTACTACCAGGCGCGGGCCCTCGACGGCGAGATTCCGGAAGGAGAGGAGGTGATGGTGGTCGATCCCGGCGGTGGCAACGTCGTCACCGTCGAGTCGACGTCGGTCTTCGAGGACGACATCGACCGCCGGCTGGCGGCCGACCGCGAGCGGGGGGAGGCCGACGAGCCGGAACCGGAACGGGAACGAGAGGGCGACGGCGAACCGGCCTGAAGGGAGCGTCCCCGCCGCCGGGGGTCCCGGAGTCCGGGACGAACCCCTCTCGAACATCTGCCGTGGGGTGTACGCAGCCGATACCGCTCGCAGCCGAACCCTTATGGAGGGTTCGACCGAAGACGGAGTATGTTCACGCCCCTCCAGCTGGGTGGGACGATTCTGCCCATCGTCGCGTTGCTGTTGCTCGCCATCGCCGTTGTGGCCGTGTACCAGGCGGTCGAGATCGTCAACGCCTACGAGAAACGGGCGCTGACGGTGTTCGGGGAGTACCGCAAACTCCTCGAACCGGGTATCAACTTCGTCCCGCCATTCGTCTCGAAAACCTACCCCTTCGACATGCGGACCCAGACGCTCGACGTGCCGCGCCAGGAGGCCATCACCCGCGACAACTCGCCGGTGACGGCCGACGCCGTCGTCTACATCAAGGTCATGGACGCCCGGAAGGCCTTCCTCGAGGTCGAGAACTACAAGAAGGCCGTCTCGAACCTCGCACAGACCACCCTGCGGGCGGTGCTGGGCGACATGGAACTCGACGACACGCTGAACAAGCGCCAGGAGATCAACGCCCACATCCGCCGAGAACTGGACGAACCGACCGACGAGTGGGGCATCCGCGTCGAGTCCGTCGAGGTCCGCGAGGTCAACCCCAGCAAGGACGTCCAGCAGGCGATGGAACAGCAGACCTCCGCCGAGCGCAAGCGGCGGGCGATGATTCTCGAGGCGCAGGGTGAACGCCGCAGCGCCATCGAGACCGCCGAGGGTGACAAGCAGTCCAACATCATCCGCGCACAGGGTGAAAAGCAGAGCCAGATCCTCGAGGCGCAGGGTGACGCCATCTCGACGGTGCTGCGCGCCAAGTCCGCCGAGTCGATGGGCGAACGGGCCGTCATCGAACGCGGCATGGAGACGCTGGAGGAAATCGGCAAGGGCGAGTCGACCACCTTCGTCCTCCCGCAGGAACTCACCTCGCTGCTCAGCCGGTACGGACAGCACCTCACCGGCAGCGACGTCGCCACCGACGGCGAACTGCTCGAGAGTCTGGAGTTCGACGCCGAGACCCGCGAGATGCTCGGACTGGACGACATCGAGGAGATCCTCGGCCAGATCGAGGAGGAGACGGAGATGGACGTCGAGCAGATGGAGCAGGAGGCCCAGGCCATCAAGGAAGGCGCCGACCCCGCCGACATCCGCGACCCCGACGAGGTCATCGCCGAGATGGACGAGGAGATGTCCGGCAGCGGGTCCGGCAGCGAGGTCGGCACCGGGAGCACGACGACGGAGGGCAGCGAGGTCGGCACCGGGAGCACCACGCCGGACTCCGGCGACGACGGGGGAGAGAGCGGCGACGATAGTGATTCCACCGACGCCGAAACCGAGACCGAGAAGAACTGACAGCTCACGGACAACGTGGCGAAGAGGTTATACCCCGGTGTTTCCAATCACCGGTGATGAGAGACGAGGGGGTCGACGAGAGCAAGCGGGCGACCCTGAAGCGCTTCGCGGCACTCGGAGCGACGACCCCGCTCGTCGGGATTTCGGCGGCCGACGACGGAAGCGACGTCCGGGAGGCCATCGTCGGCTACCTCGCGGCGACGCCGGGCGCGCACTTCTCGAAGCTCCGCGACGACCTCCAGCTCGGCACCGGCGAGACCCAGCACCACCTCCGGCGCCTCGAAAACGACGGCGCCGTCGTCGGCCGCAAGGACGGCGACTACAAGCGGTACTTCCCGGCGGGACGGTTCTCGGACTTCGAGCAGCGCGCGCTGGGCTACCTCCGCCGGGAGACGCCGCGGCGGATGCTCGTCGCGCTGCTGCGGGACCCCTCGGCGACGGGCGCCGACCTCGCGGCGGCCGCCGACGTCTCCCGCTCGACGGTCTCGAAGTACGCCACCCAACTCGACGCCGCGGGCCTGCTGTCGCGGGCCGACGGCTACGTCGTCGAGCGACCGGAGACGCTCTTGACGCTCGTCGTCCGGTATGCCGACTCCTTCGGGGCCGAGGCGGTCGCCCTCGCCGGCGAGGCGGACGAACTCGTTGCGTACGACCCCTGAGACGGAGTGCCGTGAGTCGTTTCCGGCGCGACCGGTAACCGCCCCCCGGAAACGGGTACGGCAGTCCGTACGAGACGGATTCACACGCCGGCGGAAGACACTTCCCGACGACCACCGACGGGCCGAGTATGCCCGGACCTCCCTTCCTGCACGGCGAGGAGGTTGATCTGCACGCCGTTGCCGAGGAGGACGCCGAGTTCGTCGCCCGCGGCCGGAACGACCCCGAAGTCCGGCCGTGGCTCCCCCGCTCGCGGCCGCACGCGGTCGCCGAGGCGAGCGAGGACATCGAGGGGTACATGAACGACGACAGCGACGGCCTCGGCCTGCTGGCCTGCGTCGACGGCGAGCCCATCGGTCTGCTGTCGATGTTCATGTTCGAACCCGACTCCGGGCACGCGTTTATCGGGGCGTGGTTCGTCCCGGAGGAACAGGGGCAGGGGTACGGCACCGACGCCGTCGGTCGGTTCGTCGAGTACGGCTTCGACGAGCGGCGACTCCACCGCATCGGCGCGGCCGCCCGCGCCGACAACGACGCCTCGCGGGCGACGCTGGAGAAACTCGGGTTCGTTCAGGAGGGTCGCCACCGCGAGCACTACTACGTCGACGGGGAGTACGTCGACCAGATAACGTACGGCCTGCTGGAATCGGAGTGGCAAGCCGACTGACCGCCGGACCGGGCGGCCACCGCCGACGGCCCAAAATCAGACCGTGACCTTCCAGGTCGTCCCCGAGGAGTAGCCCCACTTCTCGACGTCGACGTCGAAGTCGCCCTCGCAGATGGCGGTCATATTGGTGCCGACCTCCTTGGCCGACATGCCGAGTTCGTCGCCGATGAGCCGCGACTTGAAGTAGGTCTTCATCCGGCCCTTCTCGCGGAGGTACGCGAGGATGCGGCGCTGCTTGTCGCTGAGGTCGGTCGTCGGCGTCGTTGCGGTCGCGCTCATGTGCGTCGAGTGGGGCTACCACACAAAAGGCGGTTTGGTACGGTCGGTCAACACGGCGCAGTCGTGTGGTTTCGACGCCACCGAACGGAAAAACTCGCGGACGAACGTGGTCGAATGGTACAGGGACGAAACGCCGTTGCGTGGTGTTCGGCAAGCAGGAGGCAGCATCCGCCAGCGCCCGCAGGGCGCGAGCGGTTCACCGCGCTTCCTTCGGTCGCGCGGTAGCGGCGAGCGACTAACGCGCGGCCCGACGGCCGCGCGGCTGGAGCGAGCCGCTATTTTTCATGAAAGTTTTTGCCGCGAGCGAGCGCCAGAGGCGCTCGCGAGCGTGCAAAAAGTTTCTATTCGATAATCTCGCCGACCGCGAAGTTCGACTTCACTTCGGAGATCTCGACCTTGACGCGCTCGCCGACCTCGCCGCCGGGGACGATGATGACGTAGCCGCGCTCGACGCGGGCGATGCCGTCGCCCTGCTTGCCGAGGTCCTCGATCTCGACGTAGCGTATCTCGCCCTCCTCGACGGGGGGTTGCGGTTCGTCGCTGGGTTCGGACTCCGAGGACGTCGATCCGGTTTCGGTCCCGCCGGCGACCAGGGCGACGCGGTACGTCTCGCCGGGATCGACGGAGCCGGTCTCGACCTCTCTGCGCGGGATCTCGACGACAAAACGGTCCTCGGTCTCCTCGACCTCGGCACTGAACAGACACAGGAGTTTATCGGAGATTTCCATAGACCTTCGCCCACAACATACGGGGCGCCCGTATAGAAGCTACCGACTGTTCAGGGGGGTCCCGTCGGGACGCTTCGGGCCCTCCGAATCGTGGACGACCACGCCGTCGGCGTCGGGTCGCGGCTCGTAGTTCTCCCGGACAGCGATGGCCTCCTCGAGTTCACGGACCGCCCGTTGCTTGAGCGCGGCGGCGAGTTCCTCGGCGTCGGCCCGGGAGATGTCCCGGCCGAGGCCCTCGCACTCGTGGGCGCGGACCGGCCCCTCGCGGTCGACGGCCTCGCCCATCGGCTGTGCGACGGCGGCGTCCTCGTCGTCCGCCTCGCCGAGCACGACGCTGAACGGGTAGGTGCGGCAGATGAGCGGGCGCTCGCCGTGGACGGTGCAGGCGCCGGTCCCGTCGTCGGCCTCCCGGTAGAAGGTGCAGTCCCCGCAGGCGTCGGTCTGCAGCGCCCACTCGAAGGTCTCGCCCTCGGGGCCGTCCTCGCCCTCGGAGAGTCCGTAGGGCATCGGCCGGGCGACGTCCCGCCAGTCGTACTCGCGGTCGAACCCCTCGTCGGTGGCGTCCAGCAACTCGCGCGCCTCGTCGGGAAAGAGGGTGGCGGTGTGCTCCTGTGTCTCGCCGTCGTCGGGTTCGACGGCCTTGCAGCAACCCCCACACCGGGTGCACTCGAAGCCGATTGATTCGACGGCGTCGGCGAGGTCGGCCACCGAGAGGTCGCGGGCACGGTCGAGGTCGGCCTCGAGACTCATGTCGGTGGGTTCGGCCGAGCGCGGATAAGCGGTGCGCTCGCGGGCAGCGGCGCCCCGGTCTAGGCGGGGTCGGCGTGGGCGCCGTCCCAGCGGACGCGGCCCTCGACGGCCAGTTTCTCGAGGTGGCCGCGGACCGTGCCGGCGGCCATGTCCCGGACGCCGGTGAGGTCCTTGTCGTAGGCGGCATCGAGGAGGTCCTCGACAGTGCGGTTGCCGGCCTCGACGGCGGCGAGGACGCGCCGCTCGCGGTCGAGGCGGTGGTCGATGAGCCGCTCGCAGGTCGCTCTCGGGTCGTCGATGACGGGGCCGTGGGCGGGCAGGATGCGGTCGGGCGCGAGGCCGAGCACTCGTCGCAGGGAGGCGAGGTAGGCTCGTACGTCGCCCTCCGGCGGTGCGACGACGACGCTGCCTTCGGCGACAGCGAGGTCGCCGGCGACGAGCGCGTCGGGCGTCTCGAAGGCGACGTGCTCGGGGGCGTGTCCCGGTGTGTCCCGCACCACGACGGGGCCGTCGCCCGTCTCGATCGTGGTTCCCTCGGCGAACGTCCGGTCGGGGGCGGCGCCGGTCGCCTCGACGAACTCGTCCTCGCGGCCCAGCCGACACCAGACGGTCGCGTCGGCGGCGTCTGCGTACTCGGCGACCGCGCCGACGTGGTCGGGGTGGTGGTGGGTGACGGCGACGGCGCCGACGCGGTCCAGTTCGGCCTCGATGCGGTCGTCGGGAGCGGGCGGGTCGACGAGCAGGGCGTCCGCGGACCCGAGGACGTAGCAGGCGGTGGTGCCGGTCGGCGCCCGGGTGGACACCTCGACGGGAACGCGCTCGACGTGCATACCGGCGGCAGGGGCGGCGGTGGCTTAACGAGTGGGGTGGATAGCGTCCGCGAGGCCGCCTCGGCTGTCGAGTGGTTCTCCGCAGCGCGACCGGTGTGGCGTGCGAAAACTCGACGAAAAGAGTCGTTCAGTTGACGAGGAAGTAGACCTGCTTCCGGGCGTCGTGGAAGGAGTACCGGGAGTCGACGAGGTCCTCCTCCTCGAGGCGGTTCAGCGCGTAGCGGACGGTCCGGTCGGGCAGCAGCGACTCCTCGGCCAGCTGTCCCTGCGACAGCGGCGAGGCGCCCTCCAGCACCTTGGCGACGAGTTTCGCGCTCGGGGGCAGTTCGCGGAGGCGGTCCCGGAACTCGGGGTCCGCCAACGGTGAGTCGGCTGGGCGTGAGCGTTCCTCCGTGGTCGTGCTCATACTGGCCCTCTGTGGAACCCACTGGTAAACCTTCGCTATATGGGTGTCAAAACAATACCTACACTCAATTGTGTATAATGACCCCTTATACTCCGAATCGTTATACGTTATAGGCTCGCAACGTTTGTGCGAAACCGGGACCGTACTGCCGGCTTTTCATGGACGTTTGATGTGGAGTGGCACGCGACGCGTTCGCGTCCCCCCGTGGTTCGGCAATTCTTCTCAACGTGTGGAGGGTTCTCCCGTCGCTACCGTCCGACATCGTCTCGACCGGGGCGCGCCCGGACGACGCGCGTTCACCCCCGGTTTCTGCCCGTCCTATCGCTCGCGCGCGCCGCTCCCTGGACATCGACCGGGCGTCACGACGGCGACCGGGTGGGGGGCACCGAACACCATTGTAGGAGGCGACCGTCGTCGGTCCCATGGGTTCGATCCCGGACGGATACCACGACCTCTTCGAGAAGCGAACGTTCGCCCACCTCTCGACGGTGATGCCGGACGAGACGCCGCAGTCGACGCCGGTGTGGGTCGACTACGACGCCGACGCTGATCGCGTCCTGGTGAACACCGCCCGCGGGCGCCTGAAGGAGCGAAACGTCCGACGCGACCCCTCGGTCGGGGTCAGCATGTGCGACCCCGAGGACCCCTACCGGTACGTCTCGGTGCGCGGCGAGGTGGCGGCGCTGACCGAGGACGGCGCCGTCGAGCACATCGACGAACTGGCCCGGCGGTACATGGACGTCTCCGAGTACCCGAACCACGGCGAGGAGTCGGGCGCGCGAGTGATTCTCGAGATTCGACCGGACCACGTCGTCGCGCGGGGCGACTGAGGGGGCGCACTCGGGCGGTTCCGGCGTATCCAGCATTCTTTTATGCCGCCGGCGGGTCGGTTGAGGTAGCGTGAAGGGACAGGAGTGGTACCAGGAGCACGACATCGCGGAAGCGTACGACGACAAGCGCTTCTCGCGGGGGGGACGGTTCATCGACCGTCGGGAGAAGGAGGCCGTACTCGACGCCCTGTCGCCCGTCGACGAAAAGCGGATCCTCGAGGTGGCCTGCGGGACGGGGCGGTTCACCGTCACCCTCGCCGACCGGGGCGCCGACATCGTCGGCGTGGACATCTCCGAGGCGATGCTCGAGCAGGGCCGGATGAAGGCCCGGGCCGCGGGCGTCGACGGGGCCATCGAGTTCATGCAGGCCGACGCCGGTCGGCTTCCGTTTCCCGACGACTGCTTCGATTCGGTGTTTGCGATGCGGTTTTTCCACCTCGCCCCCGACCCGGAGGGGTTCATGGCGGAACTCCGGCGCGTCTCGAAGGGACAGGTGTTCTTCGACACGTTCAAGCGGTACTCCACCCGCTCGATATACAACTGGGCGCTCCCGATGGGGTCGCGGCTCTACTCCGAGCGGGAGGTCCGGGAACTGCTCGTCGGCGCCGACCTCGAACTTGTCGACGCCAGCCACGACTTCGTCGTCCCGTACGGCTTCTACCGGCAGGTCCCGGGCTGGATCGCCAGCCCGTTCCGGGCGCTCGACACCGCGGTCGGACGGTCGCCCATCGGCGACCACCTCGCGTCGGTCTCCTACTGGGAGGCCCACGTCCCCGGGTGAGCCGCCCGCAGACGCGGAGCTTTTAGTACTCGAGGGCGCTACTCGGCGTATGGACGTCTCGGTGGTCGTGCCGACGCTCAACGAGCGCGACCGGCTGGAGGGCTGTCTCGACGCCCTGTCAGCGGACGCCCCCGACGAGGTCATCGTCGTCAACGGCCCGTCCACCGACGGCACCAGCGGAATGGTGCGGGACCGCGACGACGTGGACGTACTCGTCGAAATCGACGGCCGGAACGTCAACACCAGCCGGAACGCTGGCCTCGACCGGGCGCGCGGCGACGCCATCGCCTACCTCGTCCCGACGGTCCGCGTCGAGGACGGCTGGGCCGACGCCATCAGGGGAACGCTCGCCGACGCCGGCGTCGTGACGGGGCCGACCCACGAGGAGTTGCGGGCCGGCGTCGCCACCGACAGCGTCGAGACCCGGGCCATCCGGGGGCGGTCGGTGACCTACTTCAACGGCGGCAACGCGGCCTTCTCCCGGGAGGTGCTGGAGGACCTGGACGGCTTCGACGAGAACCTCGAGACCGGCGGCGCCCGCGACGCCGCCCACCGGGTCGCCGGTCTCGGCTACGGGGTCGCGTGGGCCTCCGAGATGTGCGTCTCGCGAGAGACCGCGACGGACGGCGGGCGGACCGAACGGGACTGGCGGAAGCGGTACCACTCGCTCGCCTATCGACTGGCGAAGAACTACGGGCTCCACCCGACCGTCCCGTTCCGGACCGGCCGCCACGCGGTCGCCGACGCCGCCGCCACGCTCCGGGACGTCGCCGGCGGCGAGGCCCGCCCGACGACGTGGCTCGGCAACGGCCGCGACGTCCTTCTGGGGGCCACGAGGGGCTACGCCGACGGCATCCGGGCCCGCTACGCCGACCGCTCGCCCCGGCGGAACCCCCGCGGGTGGAGCAACCGAACCGACCGCGCGGTCGCGGTCTACGACAAGCGGTGAACCGCCTCGGGGCCAGGCCCCGGGGCATTCGTCTCGGCAATCTGTAAAAACCACCCCGACCTCGGGAGCGTAACTCCCGTCCCGTGACGGGACGGTTGCGGAAACCTTATATAGAACCGCTGACGACATATCGAACGAACATGTCACAGCAGATGCGCCAGCGGCGCGGTCAGCCGCTCTTCATTCTCGACGAGGACACCGAACGGACGCGAGGGAAGGACGCCCAGTCGTCCAACATCCAGGCCGGCAAGGCCGTAAGCGAGTCCGTCCGGACCACGCTCGGCCCGCGAGGGATGGACAAGATGCTCGTCTCCGACTCCGGGGACGTCGTCATCACCAACGACGGCGCCACCATCCTCCAGGAGATGGACATCGAGCACCCGGCGGCCCAGATGATCGTCGAGGTCGCCGAGACACAGGAGGAGGAGGTCGGCGACGGCACGACCACCGCCTCCGTCCTGGCCGGCCAGCTCCTCGCGCAGGCCGAGGACCTGCTCGACGACGACGTCCACCCGACGACCATCGTCGAGGGCTACCAGCAGGCCGCACAGTTCGCACTCGAGGCCATCGACGAGCAGACGCTCGCCGACGACGTCGACGACGACGAACTGGCCGCCGTCGCCGAGTCCTCGATGACCGGCAAGGGCACCGGCGACATCGACGCCCAGGCGCTGGCCGAGACCATCGTCTCGGCCGTCCGGCAGGTCCAGACCGGCGCCGGCGTCGACCGCGACGCCATCACCATCCGCACACAGACGGGCGCGGGCGCCTCCGCGACCGAACTGGTCCAGGGCGTCATCAGCGAGGAGGAGCCCCTCCACGAGGACATGCCCCGCGACCTCACCGACGCGAGCATCGCCGTCCTCGACCTCGATCTGGAGGTCCGGGAGGCCGAAATCGACGCCGAGTACGACATCTCCAACGTCGACCAGCTCAACGCCGCCATCGAGGCCGAGGAGGGCGAACTCCGCGGCTACGCCGAGCAGGTAGCCGACGCCGGCGTCGACGTCGCCTTCGTCACCGGCGACGTCGAGGACATCGTCGGCTCCTACCTCGCCAAGGACGGCGTGCTGGCCTTCGACTCCGTCGACGACGACGAGGCCCGCTCCATCGCGCGGGCGACCGGCGCCCGCACCGTCGGCACGCTGAGCGACCTCTCGAGTGACGCGCTCGGGCGGGCCGACAGCGTCTCCGTCCAGCGGTTCGGCGACGACGAACTCGCCTTCATCGAGGGTGGCGCGGCCGCCGAGACCGTCACCGTCTTCGCCCGCGGCGGCACCGAACACGTCGCCGACGAACTCGAGCGCGCGCTGAACGACGCCCTGGATGTCGCCACCGTCGCGCTCGACGCCGGCGGCGTCGTCCCCGGCGCCGGCGCGACCGAAATCGCCATCGCCGACCACATCCGCTCGTCGTCCGCCAGCGTCGAGGGCCGCAAGCAACTGGCCATCGACGCCTTCGCCGACGCCGTCGACGTGCTGCCGCGCACGCTCGCGGAGAACACCGGCATGGACCCCATCGACGCGCTGGTGGACCTCCGAACGACGCACGACGCCGAGGGCCGCGCCGGCCTCATCAGCGAGGGCCAGACCGGCCACGTCGGCGACCCCGTCGAGTACGGCATCCTCGACCCCGCCGCCGTCAAGCGCGAGGCCGTCGAGTCCGCCACCGAGGCGGCGACGATGATCGCCCGCATCGACGACGTGATTAGCGCGCAGTAACACCCGTCCGCTGCGTCCCGTACCCGCCCGTTTCCCTTCGAAATAGAGCTTTCGTCTGTCGGTTTCCCGGTCGGAATCTCCACTTCCACTTCGGTCTGTCCTCCTGATCGCAGACGCGGTCGGGGAGGTATCCGTTCGATGCGTTTACCGATGAGACGCCGGTCACCGTGTGCTATCGGGTCGTGCGAATCGGGTCGATCCAAGCGAATAGGATTTATCCAAATTGGTTTGTGGGCGCGGATCGAACGATCCACTATGAGTAACGGTAACGTACCTGAAGAACAGCGAACGGAACTGATCAGCGCTGCTCGCACCGTGGTTGGCGACGAACTCCGCAGTCTCACGTACTTCACCGAGGAAGAGTTCGAGCAACTGTACCTCCGGGACGATCTCGATCGAACCGCTGATCTCGTCGGCTTCGCGGAGAACGAACGCCTCGGGTTCCGTTCTCAACAGGCGTACAAGGGGTCCGAACTCGGCCGGTACCAGTTCACGATCCGCGTGTTCGAAACCGGTTACCTGACCCGGGTGATCGGTGGCGAGCACGGAGTCTGGGTCACGACGGACCCGATGAAGATAGATCGGTTCGAGGAACTCGCGAGTTCGCTCGCGTCCGTCCTGCGGGAGTTCTGATCGCGTTCTCCCGGGAGTTCACGCATCCGGTACTCTCGTTTGGAACTGTTCGCCCGGCTCTCGGTGGAGTGGCGACGCAGGCATTGACCGAGCGAAGCGAGGAAGGGGTGCGGCGAACCGCGAGAGTCCACCCCGGTCGAGGGCCTCGGCGGGACCTGTTCCGGGAGGGTCAGCGACTGTTATCTTCATTTTCGGTTGAAATGTCTATCGAAACGACACATCCAAAGTCATTCCGTTCGAACGAATGCTAACGGATGAGCGAACGACTCGGCCTCGCGGGAAGCGTCTCCATCGCCCTCGGGGGTATGATCGGCGGCGGCATCTTCGCCGTCCTCGGCGTGGTCGCCCAGATAACGGGCCCGGCGACCTGGCTGGCGTTCGTGCTGGCCGGCGTCGTCGCGCTGTGTGCCGGCTACTCCTACACGGTTCTGAACGGCCTCGTCGACGACGACGGCGGGTCGGTCACCTTCGTCCGGTGCTTCCTCGACGACACGACGGCGGCGGGCATGGTCGGGTGGACGTTGCTCGTGGGGTACGTGGGTTCGATGGGGATGTACGCGGTCGCCTTCGCGGAGTTCGCGGTCGGACTCGGCGGCGTCCCGGAGGCCGTCGCCGGCGTCCCGCTTCGGCCCGTCGTCTCGGTGGCCGTCGTCGCCGCGTTCGTGGGATTGAACCTGCTCGGCGCCCGCGCGACGGGGTCGGCCGAGAACCTCCTCGTCGGGGCGAAAGTCGCGGTGCTGGTCGCGCTCGGCGTCGGCGGCCTCGTGTTCGCCACCGTCGTCGAACCGCGCCCCATCTCGCTCGGGGTCGGACAGCTACCGTCGTTCGGCCCCGTCATGGCCGCCGCCGTCTCCTTCGTGGCCTTCCAGGGCTGGCAGCTACTGTTCTACGACCAGGAGAGCATCGTCGACCCCACCGAGACGATTCGCCGGGCGGTCTACGTCTCGATTCCGGTCGCGGTGGCCATCTACGTCGTCGTCGGCGTGGTGACGACGAACCTGGCGCGGGAGGCGCTCCGCACCCACCCCCACACCGCGCTGGCCAGCGCCGCGGAGCCGATGCTCGGCGCCGTCGGCTACGCCGGCGTCGGCTACACCGTCGTGTCGCTGGCGGCGCTGTTCTCGACGGGGTCGGCCATCAACGCGACGCTGTTCTCCTCGGGGCACCTGGCGAAGGGGATGGTCTCGGAGGACCTGCTGCCCGACCGGGTGAGCGAGACGGGAGCCGACGGCGTTCCCGCCCGAACCTTTCTCGCCCTCGGCGGTATCACGGCGGCGCTGACCGTCGTCGGGAGTCTGGAGGCCATCACCGCCTTCGCGTCGCTTTCGTTCATCGTCGTCTTCGGGACCGTGAGCTACCTCGCTCTCCGGCACCGGGACCGCGAGGCGGTCAATCCGCTGCCGCCCGCGGTCGGCGTCGTCGGGACGGCCGCCTTCGCGCCGCTGATGCTGTATCACCTCTACCGGCGCGAACCGGGGACGCTCGTCACCGTCCTCGTCATCGCGGCGGCCGTCGTCGCGGCCGAACTGCTGTACTTCGAGCGGGCCGCCCTCCGCCGAGAACTGAACGCCTTCGAGGACGACATCGAGGCAGCCGTCGACGACGCCCTCACCGGCGAGGACTGAGACCGATGAATCTCCGACGTACGCTTGCGGCCAACCTCGCGAGCGAGGCCGAAGCCTACGGCTACACGCTCTCGGTGTGGGGCGCCGGCGCGTTGCTCATCGACGCCTACGGCGTGCCGGCCCTGACGGGGGCCATGGCGTACGTCTTCGGCGCGCTCGTCGGATTCGCGGCGCTGGCTGCCGTCGCCTTCCGCGGCTTCTTCGAGCCGGCCGACGTCGAGACGGCCGACTCGGCGCTCGTGGCGTCGATGGTCCACGTCGTCTCGACGGCCGGCAGCCTGACCGCGGCCGCCGCCGTCGTCCACCTCCTCGAGCCGCCGGTCTCGCTGGCGTTCGCGCTCGTCGGCTTCTCGGTCACCGTCGCGTACAACCTCCTCTTGCTCGCGGAGGAGCTGTTCGCCCGGCGGCTGAAGCGGACGTAGGTGGTGGCCGCCGACCGGCGGTCGGCCCCATCCCGTCACCACTCGAGGTCGACGCCGTCGCCGGCTTCGACGCCGAAGGCCTCGTCGCCGCGGCCGCGGGTGACCGCCAGTTCGACGTTGCCGTGGCTGCCGACGGTGACGACCCGGTCGCCGGCGTCGGCGTGGGCGTACGAACGGACGACCGCAACCGATTCACCGTTCACCGTGATCGTCTCCAGGCCCGCCAGCACCTCGCCGTCGACGTTGGTGACGGCGTTGCCGAAGTCGTCGACGACGAGCACCTCGCCCGTGGCGCCGTCCTCGCGGCGCTCGGCGGTCGGGAACGTCAGGTCGACGACGTCCTCGGCGGGCGAGAGGCCCTCCAGTTCCGGGAGGCGGTCGATGCCGGCCTCGTGGACGGCCGCCGCGCCGGGCGCGAAAACGTCCCGGCCGTGGAACGTCGAACTCCGGGGGTTCTCGACGGCGAGTTCGTAGGCGTCGACGTCCCGGTCGCCGTTGGCCAGCGTGCGGGCGGCCGGCAGCAGGACGCCGTTGTCGGGACCGACCAGGGCGTGGTCGCCGGCCCGGACGGCCAGCGCCGCCCGGTCGGTCCCGACGCCGGGGTCGACGACGACGAGGTGGACCGCGGGCGGGAACTCCGGTAGCACCTCCCGCAGCCAGAAGGCCGCCGTCCTGACGTCCTGTCTTGGGAAATCGTGGCCGACGTCGACCAGCCGGGCGTCACACCGTTGCAGGATGGTCCCCTTCATCGCGGCGGGGTACGGCGTACCGAAGTCGGAGGCGAGCGTTATCATCAGTCGGCGGAGGGGTCGCCGTTCCCTTCTCCGTTGGCGTCGCTGGCGCTTATCTGCCGGAGGCGGTCGACGCCGTCTATCTCGTCGATGACCTCGACGACGGCGGTCGGGACCAGCGACTCCCAGTCGCCCTCGGCGGCCATGCGCTCGCGGACTTCGGCGCCCTCGAACTCCTCGCGGTGGTACATCGGCGACTGGCGCACCTCGATGCCGGCCTCCTCGAAGAGACGGACGACCAGCGGGTTGTTGGAGAACGCCACGTCGAACCGGGGACTCATCGACTGGACGTGACTCACCCACACCGAGTTGCGGTTGAGGTCCTCGATGGGGACGGCGTAGGTCACGACGTCCAGGTCGACGAGCGCCTTCGTTATCATCATGATGCGCTCGCCGGCCGTGAAGGGGTTACGGACGGTGTGGGACTGGTCGGCGCTGCCGATGCCGACGACGAGTTCGTCGACCTCCTGGCTTATCCGCTCGACCATCGCGTAGTGGCCCTGATGGAAGGGCTGGAAGCGGCCGATGTAGAAGCCGCGGGTCATACCGGGCGGTCGGCGCGCGATTTTATAAACCCGACGAGTCGGGCAATCGCGGGACCGGCGCCGAAGACGAAGCCGGTGCTCTCCTGCGTTTTTTACCGGTGTCGAACCTTGCTTTGGGGAGAAAGTATATCAATCGACATCCCTTCATCTTCGAGTATAGCAACGGTTCTATGAGCAACGAAAAGGAATCAGACGCCGACGCCGACGGGCGTCGAGACCCGACGGAGGAGCCACGGCCGGACTCCGGGGAGTCCGACCCCGACGAGCGGCCGACTCCAACCGAGAGGGGAGCCGACGAGCAGTTGGGCGACGACGAGGAGTTGCTGGACGGCTCCGACCTCGGAAGCGACGTACACGTCGACGCCGAGGTAGAGATAGACGAAGACGAGGAGGACGGCCTCCTCGGCGGGCTCCAGATCGGCTCCAGCGAGGAGATCAAGGTTCCCGACCGGCTGGTCGACCAGGTCATCGGGCAGGATCACGCCCGCGACATCGTGCTGAAGGCGGCAAAGCAGCGCCGCCACGTCATGATGATCGGCTCCCCGGGGACCGGGAAGTCGATGCTTGCGAAGGCGATGAGCCAGCTGCTCCCCAAGGAGGAGCTGCAGGACGTGCTCGTCTACCACAACCCGGACGACGGCAACGAGCCGAAGGTCCGGACCGTGCCGGCGGGCAAGGGCGAACAGATCGTCGAGGCCCACAAGGAGGAGGCCCGCAAGCGGAACCAGATGAAGTCGTTCCTGATGTGGATCATCATCCTCGTCGTGTTCGGCTACGCCATCATCATCGCCGAAGCCCTTCTTCTGGGCCTCATCGCGGCCGGCGTCATCTACGTGGCGTTCAAGTACATGAGCCGGGGCAGCGATGCGATGGTGCCGAACCTGCTGGTCAACAACGCCGACCAGCAGGTCGCACCGTTCGAGGACGCCACTGGCGCCCACGCCGGCGCACTGCTGGGCGACGTCCGCCACGACCCCTTCCAGTCCGGGGGCATGGAGACGCCCAGCCACGACCGCGTCGAGGCCGGGGGCATCCACAAGGCCAACAAGGGCGTGCTGTTCGTCGACGAGATCAACACGCTCGACATCCGCAGCCAGCAGAAGCTGATGACGGCCATCCAGGAGGGCGAGTTCGCCATCACCGGCCAGAGCGAGCGCTCCTCGGGGGCGATGGTCCAGACCGAACCCGTCCCGACGGACTTCATCATGGTCGCAGCGGGGAACCTCGACGCCATGGAGAACATGCACCCCGCGCTGCGGTCGCGCATCAAGGGGTACGGCTACGAGGTGTACATGGACGACACCATCGAGGACAGCCCCGAGATGCGTCGCAAGTACGCCCGCTTCGTCGCGCAAGAGGTCTCCAACGACGGCCGCCTGCCGCCGTTCACCGACGAGGCCATCGAGGAGATCATCCTCGAGGCGCGCCGTCGCGCCGGCCGCAAGCAGCACCTCTCGCTGAAGTTCCGCGACCTCGGCGGGCTCATCCGCGTGGCGGGCGACATCGCTCGCGCCGAGGACCGCGACTACACGACGCGGGACGACGTCCTGCAGGCGAAGGCCCGCTCGCGCTCCATCGAGCAGCAGCTGGCCGACGACTACATCGAGCGCCGCAAGGACTACGAGCTGACCGTCAACGAGGGCGACGTCGTCGGCCGCGTCAACGGCCTGGCCGTCATGGGCGAGGACTCCGGTATCGTCCTGCCCGTCATGGCCGAGGTGACCCCGAGCCAGGGTCCCGGCGAGGTCATCGCCACCGGCCAGCTCAAGGAGATGGCACAGGAGGCCGTCCAGAACGTCTCCGCCATCATCAAGAAGTTCTCCGACGAGGACATCTCCCAGAAGGACGTTCACATCCAGTTCGTCCAGGCCGGCGAGGGCGGCGTCGACGGCGACTCCGCGTCGATTACGGTCGCCGCCGCCGTCATCTCGGCGCTGGAGGACGTCCCCGTCCGGCAGGACCTGGCGATGACCGGTTCGCTGTCGGTCCGCGGCGACGTCCTGCCCGTCGGCGGCGTCACCCACAAGATCGAGGCCGCCGCCAAGGCCGGTCTCGAGACGGTCATCATCCCGAAGGCCAACGAACAGGACGTGATGATAGAGGACGAGTACGAAGAGCAGATCGAGATCGTCCCGGTCTCGCACATCTCCGAGGTGCTCGACGTGGCGCTGGCCGGCGAGCCCGAGAAGGACTCGCTGATCGACCGCCTGAAGAACATCACCGGCTCCGCGCTCGAACAGCGCGAGGTCGGCGGCACCGGCAGCCCCTCGCCGCAGTAGCGCGGTGACCCGGTGGGCCGCCTTCGCCGGCATCACCCTCGCCGTGCTGTCGTTGCTTCTCGTTCTCGCCCGCGCCTCACAGTCGCTCGTCGGTCCCCACCACGGGGAGCGCCGGCGACTGGACCGCCTCGACGACGGCGCCGATCACCTCGACGCCACGACGGCGACCGCGCCGGACCACGACTCGCCGGCGGCGGCCACGCTGGAGTCGTCGCCGCCGGCACCGACGACGGCGGCGTTGCTCGCCAACGTCGCCGTCTCCCACGGACTCTTCGCCGTACTCCTGGTCGGCGGCATCTGGCTGACCGGGGTCCCGGCGTCGGCGCTCGGCGTCACGGACGCCCCGGCGAGCACCGGCCTGCTCGCGGTCGCCGTCGGCCTCGGCGTCGGGGTCGCCATCTCGCTCGCCAACGCCGTCGCCGCGGGGCTGGCCGACGCCCTCGGGACCGACCCGAGCCGCGAACTCCGGGAACTGCTCGCGCCCGAGTCGGCCGGCGGCTGGGTCGTCCTGCTGGGCGTCGTGTTGCCCGTCATCGCCGGCTTCGAGGAACTGCTCTTCCGGGCGGCGCTCGTCGGCGGGTTCGCCGCCGGCTTCGACGTCTCGCCGTGGCCGCTGGCGGTCCTGTCGTCGGTCGCCTTCGCGGCCGGCCACGGCGCACAGGGACGGCTGGGCGTCCTCGTCACCGGCCTGCTGGGGCTGGCGCTGGCCGTCGCGTTCGTCGTCACGAACAGCCTGCTCGTCGTCGTCGTCGCCCACTACGTCGTCAACGCCGCCGAGTTCGTCGCCGTCGAGGGGCTGGACTGGCGGCCCTTCGGGAGGTGAGCGGCGGGGCTACGCCCCGTCGTCGTGCGGGGCGGCCATCGACTGCAGCGAGCCGATGCCGCCGAGCAGTTTCCGCACGCCGGCGACGAGTTCCTCGTCGGCCTCGTCGTCGCCGTCGTACGCCTCGCCGACCTCCTCGGCCAGCTCCAGCAGCATCTCGGAGTGTTCGCCCATCTCCTCTAGGGCGTCGACGACGTCCTCGAGGTCGCTTTCGCGGGCCTCGACGGCCTCTTCGAGCCGTTTCCGCTCGGTGACGTCCCGGAAGTACACCGAGAGGCCGCCGTCGGCGGGGAACGCCCGGACGTCGAACCACGCCTCGAACGGCTCGTAGTAGGTCTCCAACTCGACGCTGGTGTCGGCGGTCAGCGCCCGCTCGAACTCGGTCTGCAGCGGGGAGTCGACCGCCCCCGGGAGGACGTCCCAGAGCCGCTCGCCGAGCAGTTGCTCGCGGCCGTCCTGCAGCAGCACCGCGGCGTCCTCGTCGAGGTAGGTGATGTGGAAGGAGTCGTCGAGGCCGAGGTAGGCGTCCGAGACCCGGTCGTGGATGCGCTGGAGGTGCTGGAGGGCGTCCTCGACGGCCTCGCGGGCCCGCCGCTCTGTGACCGCGTTCTCGATGCGGTTCGACAGCAGCGCCAGCTGTTCGCCGCTGAGGTCCTTCTGGAGGTAGTCGGTGACGTCTGCGTTTATCGCCTTGCTCGCTATCTCCTCGGAGCCCTTCGAGGTGAAGAGGATGAAGGGCATGTTGGGGTCGATGTCGCGGCACCGCTCGAGGAGGTCGAGCCCGTCGGTGCCGGGCATCTTGTAGTCGCTGACGACGCAGTCGACGTCGAGCTGTTCGAGGCGGTCTATCGCCTCGGTCGCGTTGCTGGCCGTGACGATCTCCAGGTCCTCGACGTCCTCCTCGAGGTTCGAGGCCAGCACCGACAGGAGCTGTCGCTCGTCGTCGACGAAGAGTATCGTGACGTCGTCGACGTCACCGGCGCCGGCCGCCGCGCCGCCGTCGACGACCTCCCCACCGACCCCCGGGATGTCCTCCAGGGACCCACCCTCGTCGTTCCGTGTCATGGGAGAGGATAGAATACCGACACATAAAGCAATATCCCCCGTTTGCGGCGTCGAACCGTCTGCAGTCGGCACGGACGAACTATAGTAATCTCCAGAAGTATCTACTCACACTCCTCTCTGAATCTCTGAGGGCGGACAGGAAACGCCGGTTTTCGGCTGGTTGCCCTGCAAAGACTTCCAGATTCTACTATAGCAGTGCTGGTTTCTACGTATGAGATTATAATTTATTGCAGTAA
Organism: Natronomonas marina; assembly: GCF_024298905.1. Taxonomy (NCBI): domain Archaea; kingdom Methanobacteriati; phylum Methanobacteriota; class Halobacteria; order Halobacteriales; family Natronomonadaceae; genus Natronomonas; species Natronomonas marina. Next base: position 3,139,281 of record NZ_CP101154.1, on the reverse strand, counting down.
TCATAATCAATTCTCAGAGAGAATAATAACTATATTTTAGATAGTAAAGAATAAATACTAAGTAAATTTATAGTAATGTTAGGTGTGAGCCGACAATACATATCAAGAAGAAAAGTGTTGGGCACGGCAGCCCTGAGTAGCACAACAGGTGCTGTTCTTTGCAGAACCAGCAACGTTGAGGCAACGACTAGCTCTCAACGGAAAGGTGATTGGCCAATGCGAAACGCCAACCCTGGAGGGACGAGCCGTGTTGCGTCAGAACAAGCTCCTTCACCGAGTAGTATAACAAAAAAGTGGTCCACAAAAATTCCAAGCGGTGATGCGATCTCGCCAATAATTGGTAACAACAGGATTATAACAGGCGTCAAAAGGCCCAATTTGGAGATCATTTCAGTTAATATAAAAACTGGAAAGAAACAGTGGGAGTATGATTCAGACAGTTACACATATTCATCACCTGTGTTTAAAAACGGCTCTGTTATTCTGCCATTTAAAGGGAAGTTAGAAAGAAAATCTTCAGAGTCTGGATCTACGGAGGGTAGCAGAGAGATCACGAACAGTTTGGGGGGCCTTTTTTGATTGTATATCAACCAATGATCAAATAATATTCTCTGATAGAACTGGCGTCGGAGCGATTAAACGTGGCGAACCAAATGCCGAATGGAAATTTAATGTAGGAAAGCGAAATACGCCTCAAAAAGTTGTTTCTGATTCAAATTCCGTTTTCGTTGCTACAAAAGGTGTTTCCGAAGACAACTGTCACCGGCGAGGAACGGTGCACTCGCTACAACTATCAAACGGTCGTGAAAATTGGACCTTTTCTTTACCAACCGATATTAAAGAGGTGGCAATCTCTGAAGGCGTAATTATAGTGGGTGCGGTTGGACGACTCTGTGGCGTAGATCCCGAGACTGGGTCAAAGATATGGGAAAAAAGTTGCCTTGTTTTGCCGCCGACTAAGGGTATCCTCAGGCGTTCTCACGGTGATATTCCGCCAGATTAACCCGGAAATGGACGCCGTCTGGCGATATGGCATCGCTCAGACGGCTTGCCTGGATGTGTCGAAACCTTGCCAAACAGCACGTTGACGACCCGGACGTACCCGCCGCGCCGGACGGCGCGGACGGGTACGCCGAGTGGGTGCAAATCGCGGTGATTCTGTTCCGCGTCGAACTGGAGAAGAGTCTCCGTGAGACCGAGGACTACCTCAACGAGATGCCACATGTCCTCGGCGTGTTCGAACTCAAGGAAGCACCGCACTACAGTTCGTTCTGCCGGTGGGAAGATCAGTACCGGATGCGGGAACTCCGCCGCCTGCTCCGCGCGTCGGCGGAGCAGGCGGGCTGGAGTGGTGAAGCCGCGATTGACGCGAGTGGCTTCCAGCGCGATCAAACCAGCTACCACTACCGCGACCGCGCGAACTACTCGTTGCAGTCGCTGAAGACGACCATCTTGATCGACGTGAACTCCCTGGCGATCAAGGACGTTCACTACACGACGAAGAAGGCGTGGGACGGTCACATCGGGATGCAGGTCTTCCGCCGGAACGCGGAAGACCTGCGGGTGTTGTCTGCCGACGCGAACTATTCGTGGAGCGACCTCCGGGAGGAGTGTCGCTCCAACTCGACGCGACCGTTGATCAAACACAGGGAGCAGACACCGTTACAGAAGGCTCACAACGCCCGGATGAACGATGACTACAACCAGCGCTGGATGAGTGAAACCGGCTTCTCGCAGTTGAAGGAGGACGACGGCGAGAAGCTCCGCTCCCGGAGCTGGCACGGCCAGTTCCGGGAGCTGACTCGGAAGTGCATCGTGCATAACCTGACGCAGGCGGCGAGTTAGGGGCTCGCCGCCTGCTCCCCTTCTCCGGACGTATCCGGGAGAGGCATCGCCGTCGTCGCTGGATCAACGGAACAAGATACCATAGTTGTGACCCTTCAGCGAGCGCCGCTCCTGACAACGACTGCATCTTCTGAGTCCACGAATCCGTCTCTGGCGCCGTGAAACCGCGAATAATCGATCCTACCCCGACGCTGTCTTGTGATTCAACGAGGCAAAAAAAGTACAAAAACGGACTCCCCCGGAATTGCAGTTACCGGTGACTCACTCATATTTGGGGGATACGCGAACGTAAGTATGATCAATACCACGACTGGCAGGACGATATGGAGTAGAAGATTCAACTCTGACTATATCAAACCAGCAATAGCTGGCGACACGGCATTTGTAGCCGGAAGTGGGAGGAAAAATGCAGAGTGGGATTCCAAAATAAAATACTTTGACATAAATTCTGGTAAAAGAATGGCTTCACTCCAACTTGACGAAGGTCGTATTCACGGCCCTGCGATCGCTAATAATACGTTATTTGTCACGTCTGACTCGGGTACCGTCTACGCGTTTACGGGTGGTGAGTAAGTATGGGATACGAAATTTACTTAGATAGAACGCAAAAAGGGGATGAATACGGTCACGACTCTCCGTGGGTTTTCGTATACGATACAGATAACGTGGAAGATGGCTATTTGAGTCACGCATATAATTGGGTCATCGACGGATTTGATATTGCCTACAACGATGGATATATTTCAGGTTACACAGTAGAAAAAAGGTCCATACGAAACTGGACGCCTGACTGCCGATCAGATATCTCTGTGGTGGCCCAGTGGGATGAAGAGCGAAACAACAATGACCTTATTCATCAGGGCTGCCACGCATTAATTCATACCTGTTCTACAGATTATGTTGCTCTTGGTACGAACAGTGGAGACAACATATGGAAAACGGATAACAGTGCGGTTGCAACCACAGACGAGGGCAATCGAGATCTCGACGGTGTAGCTGATACAGTTCTTCATGAATTTGGCCACTGTGCATCTAGGTCAAACCTGTGTAGTAATGTAGATAATATGACCGAACAATCCGAACACGACTTAGGCATTGTTACACAAGATGGCTGGACCGGTGATATGGAGACCCCATTATCCGTAGGCGGTGATGATGCCTCCCGAGGTACTTGCGACACAAAATCGGGATGGAAAGATGGAGAAACGTATCAACACAGCGATTGTGAAAAGAGTGCTTTTGAGCGGTCCGCCGAGCACACCGCAGGGTATCATTAAGAACATGACACCGGACAGACGAACCATCCTCACAGCGGCGACCGGACTGCTGGCTGGCTGTGTTGGCCTCGAATCGGACTCCACGCCGACGGAGCAGACCAGTACAGAGACTCCGGAACGGACCGACACACCGGCGGATACGCCGGCACCAGGGTACCGGCTCGAGGACCTCCGGTTAACCAACCTCGGTGACGAAGACCGGACCCTGTCCGTTCGGTTCGTTCCCGACTCGGGGAAGGACGCGACGCTGGAACTGTCGATTCTGGTTCCACACGGTGAGGGGGTCATCTGGGAGAACGTCCCCGCGCTCGACGAGGCGGGGCAGGTGACGGCGTCCGTGGAGACAGGCGGCGGTGAGACGCTCGAGGACGACCTGGACTGGCACGGCGACACTGTCGACGACAACCGTCGAATCGTCGTCCGCTTCGACGACGAGGACATAGAGGTAGAGGACCACGTCGCCTGACCACGTCGGACGCCGCCACCGCGCCGACACGTCCAAGCCCCCGCCGGTCGACGTTCGGCCATGCCCGACAGCGGGAAGGTTTCCCGGCAGTTCTTCGAAGACCGCATCGCGCCGAAACTGGGCGCCGACCGCGACGACGTCGCCCTCGGCCCGAAACACGGCGTCGACTTCGGCGTCCTCGAGGTGGGCGACCGGGCGGTCGTAATCGCGACCGACCCCGTCTCGGTGCTGCCGGCCCTCGGGTGGGAGCGGGCGGGCCGCTTCGCCATCGACATCGTCCTCGCGGACGTCGCCGTCTCGGGAATCCCGCCCACCCATCTCACCGTCTCCTTTGCGCTGCCGCCCGAGATGACCGACGAGGAGTTCGGGCGCCTGTGGGACGCGGTCGACGCCGAGTGCCGCGAACTGGGCGTCGCCGTCGTGACGGGCCACACCGCCCGCTACGCCGGGGCGTCGTTCCCCTGGGTCGGCGCCGCGACGGGGATAGCGGTCGGCAATCCCGACGAAATCGTGCGACCGGACGGCGCCCGCCCGGGCGACGACCTGCTGGTGACGAAGGGACCCGCCGTCGAGGCCGTCGGCCTGCTGTCGACGCTGTTCCCCGAGGAGGTGCCGCTCTCGGGGGAGGCCCTCGCGACGGCACAGCCCCGCCTCGAGGAGGCGACCGCCGTCCGGGACGCCCTGACGGCCGCCGCCGCGGGACAGGTGACGGCGATGCACGACGCCACCGAGGGCGGCCTGCTCGGCGCGCTGCACGAGATGGCCGAGGGCGCAGGCGTCCGCCTCTCGGTCGACGCCGACGCCGTCCCGGTCCGGCCCGGCGTGGAGGCGGCCTGCGAGGCCCTGGGGATGGACCCCTGGCGGGCGACCACCTCCGGGACCCTCGTGGTCGCGGTCGACCCCGCCGACACCGACGCCGTCGTCGCGGCGCTCGAGGCGCGCGACACGCCGGTCGGCGTCGCCGGCCGCGTCGAGGCGGGGTCGGGCGTCGCCGTCGACGGCGTCGACGACGCCGAGCCGTCCGGTGATTCCTCGTGGGCCGTCTACGAGCGACTGCTCGCGGCCAGCGAGGCGTGACCGCTCCGCCGTCGCCCGAGCGCCCGTACCGCCCCGACCGCGATACGGTCCGGCCGGGCGGCGACGCGCCTTTCTCGTCGTTCCCACCCGCCGGGAACGGCGTCGAGCTATAAGACCAGGGGCGTCGAAATCGCGGCCATGACGCTGTACGCCCTGGAGGCTCTCGACGACGCTCTGGACGCCACCCGCGCCTTCCTCCGGCCGCGGGACCGGACCGACTGGGTGAAACTCGCCATCGTCGTCTTCTTCCTCGGCGGCGTCGGCGGCAACACCCCGCTCCAGTACACCACCGGCGGGGACGGCGGGACCGGCGGGACCCCGTCCGGGGGGATGCCGATCGAGTTCGGGCCGCGCGTGTGGCTGCTCGTCGCTGCCGTCGTCGCCGCCGTCGTCCTCGTCGCGCTCGTCTTCGGCCTGATCGGATCGATTATGGAGTTCGTCTTCGTCGAGTGCCTCCGCGAGGAGACCGTCGCAGTCCGCCGGTTCTGGAGTCGCCGCTGGCGGCAGGGCGTCCGGCTGTTCGCCTTCCGGATCGCTATCGGACTGTTGGTGCTCGGCGGGGTCGCCGTCCTCCTCCTGCCCGTGCTCGCGCCGCTGTTCGACGTCGGCCCGTTCGGTGGCGTCGGTGGCGGGGTCTCCATCGCGCTGCTCGTCCTCCTCGTGCCGGTGTTCGTCCTGTTCGCGCTGATTGCCGGCCTCGTCGAGGCCTTTACCACCGCGTTCGTGGTCCCGATCATGATCCTCGAGGACCGCAATGTCCTCCCGGCCTGGCGCCGGCTCTGGTCGACGATTACGGCCCAGTGGCAGCAGTACCTCGCCTACGCCGTCGCGGCGTTCCTGCTCGGGCTGGTCGGGGGGCTCCTCGTCGGCATCGGCGTCCTGATCGGCGCCGTCGTCCTCCTCGCGCCGTTCGGCCTGCTCGCGGCCATCGGCGTCGCGCTCTACGTGCTCGTCAGCGAACTCGCCGGCATCGTCGTGGTCGCCGTCGTCGCCTTCGCCTACTTCCTGGCGGTCCTCGCCCTCGCCGCCCTCGTACAGGTCCCCGTCCTCACGTATCTCCGGTACTACGCGCTCTTGGTGCTGGGCGACGTCGACGCCGATCTCGATCTCATCGCCGAGCGACGGGCCGCCATCCGGGCGGCCGACGACGCCGACGGGGACGGCGGCGGCGACGGGGGCGACGACCCCCCGACCGCCGCCTGACGCCCGTACTCGAACCGCTGTGGTAACGCCTTCGCCGTTTCCGGCGCGGATCGAACGCCGGACCGATCGCGGGTGACCGTTAGAGACCTTCGAGTGATCGGAGCCGCTGTTCGACCGGCGGGGGCGCGGCGCTGGGGCCGTCCCGGACCCGGTGGTCCGGAACCACGAGCGGCGCGGGGTTCTCCGCCAGCGCCGTCCGGACGAGCTGGTGGGCGCCCTCGGCGTCGGCGTCCAGCTCCGGCGTCATGCCGGCCAGCTCCGACACCGACACCTGCTGGCCGTAGGGGACCTCCCGGACGGTCTCCAGGACGGCCCGCTGGTCGGTCGGCATCGTCATGGCGACGTCGACGTCCGAGAAGTCCGCCGCCTCGCCCTCGAGATAGGCGTCGATGCGGTCCAGAAGCGCCAGTTCGGTGCCGGCGTCCTCCTCGGGCGTCGCTGGAAAGGAAACGGAGAGGACGCGCGCGCTTGCGACGCCGACCTGGACGTATCGCTCGAGGTACGCCGACTCGCGGGCGTAGATGCCCGCGTCGGGCTCGCTGCTCATGGGGGACCTGGACGCGGTATCGGCTTGAAAGTTGAGGTGGGGCGACGGTCCCGAGACGTTGGAACCGTCATGCGTTCCCGATGGGGTCCGTCAGGGCGTCGAAGTAGCGGTCGGCGATGCGTTCGGCGGTCCGGAGCGCCAGCGACTGGCCCGTGTTCGTGGGGTTGGGGCCGCCGACGCCGTTGGCCAGCGCCGAGTGGTCGGCGACGAACAGCCGGTCGACGTCGTAGGCCTCACACGCCGTGTCGACGACCTTGCCCATCGCCATCGTCGAGTGGATGTGGATGGCCGTCGCCGGCGAGTCCGACCGGTGGACGTGGTCGGCGCCGGCCTCCTTCAGGATGTTCGTGGCGATCTCCGATAGCTCGTCGCGCCGCCGGACGTCGCCCTTGCTCGGGACGTAGTTGACCTGCGGGATGGGGCCGTGTTCGTCGGTGACGCCGGGGACGACGCTGACGCCGTTGCGCTTGTGGGGCCGGTCGTCGGTGACGACGAGGATGGGCAGCGCCTGCCGGTACCGCGAGAGGAACCGCTTGAGCTTCGGGCCGGCCAGCCGACCGACGGTGTCCCACGGCGCGTCGGCGGGGTCGTTGGTGAACGTGAATCCCGAGGCGGAGGCGCCGAACCCGAGGATGGCGGCGACGCCGGCGTACGAGCCCGTCGTCTGGAGCATCCCCACGCCGGGGTAGTCGAAGCGGGCGGCGATGGTCTGGCCCTCCTGGGGATCGGCGGTCGGCTTGCCGACGCGCTCCTCGAGGACCTCCTCCTCCCAGAAGCCCATCACGTTGTCGCCGAAGTGGAGGGTCATGCCCTTGCCGACCCACTCGTTGGCCGGCAGCCCGGAGTTGAGCCACAGTCGCGGCGTCTCGACGGCACCCGCCGCCAGCACGACGGTGTCGGCCGAAACCCGCTCGGTGTCGCCGGACCAGGTGTCGCGGAACTCGACGCCGGTCGCCTCGGGGTTGCCGCCCAGCGAGCGGTCGACCAGCACGTCCGTCACGAAGGCGTTCGGCCGGACGGTGACGTTGCCCGTCTTCAGCGCCTCGGGAACGATTCCGATGGCCGACGTCTTCTTGGCCTTCTCCTCGTAGGGCGCCCCGAGCGGGTGCGGGTTGCCGATTATCTCCGTCGTGGCCATGGTGTGGCCCTCGACGGGGTCGACCGCCTCGGGGTCGGACGGGTGCCGGAAGTTCCCGTCGTAGTTCTCGACGAGTTCGCCGTCGCCGCGGCGCTCGACCCGGAGTTTCTGGTCGGGCGCCTGGATGGCGTTCGGCTGGGGCCGGTAGCCGACCTCGGTGACGTTCTTCCCGTCGACGAGGTCGTAGCCGCGTTCCTCGGCGCCCTGGAAGAACAGCTCCTCCTTCGCGGTGACGGGCGCCGGCTGGACGTCCAGTAGCTCCTCCATCCGCCGGTAGTACGGCAGCAGGTCTTCGTAGCCGAACGAGTCCGGCCAGTGGGGCTGTTCGTCGATTGCGGCCGGGTAGGCCCGCGGGTGGTTGCCGGTGTAGACGAGCGTCGTCCCGCCGACGCCGGCTGCCTGGATGGTGATGCCCGACCGGGGGAACTTGCGGAACCAGAAGCCGCGCTCGTGGTCGGCCGGGCCGAAGATGAGCTTGTAGATCATTTCCAGTTCCCGGGTGCTGAACTGCTCGTCGAGCAGTTCGCCCGAGAGGTCCTCGGGGCTGCTGGAGGTCTCGCCGCCGGGCTCCTCGGTGGGCTTCTCCCACTGTTCGTTGCCGTAGAAGGGGCCGGCCTCCAAGAGGAGCACGTCCAGGCCGAGTTCGCCCAGCCGCCAGGCCGCGACCGGCCCGTCACCACCCGCGCCCACGATGACCACGTCGTAGGCGTCGGTCATCGCTCGACCTCCTGTCCGAGGAGTTCCTCGCGGGCCCGCGCGAGCAGGTCGTCGTCGATTCCCTCGCAGGCCTCCTCGACGGCGTCCTCGGGTCGGCTGGCCTCGGTCGGTATCAGTCCGCCGTCGGCCGGCGGCTCGCCGCTGGTGTCGAACGGCTCCTCGTAGTCGCTCGTGTCGTAGTCGTTCTCCCGGAACTCGCCGGGGTCGTAGTAGATTTTCGACGGCGAGCCGTCGCCGTCGTCGGGGAAGGGCTTCCAGACGCGACCCTCGCCGAGGCTGGCCTCCGGCGTCCCCCAGTAGCCCCGGAAGGAGACGGAGCCGTCGATGACACCGGGGAAGTCGGTCTGCTGCCAGCTCTGGAGCCGCTCGCCGTCGACGCTCTCGGAGAAGTCCCGCTCGCTGGGCGGTCGCCCGACGTCCTCGTAGCCCTGCCACTCGCTGTAGTAGATGCCCTCGGTGAACGCGACCAGCAGTTGCGGGATGAGGGCGCCGGACACCTCGAGGACGGGCCCGGGAAGCTGGGCCGTATCGATCCGCCGTTCGTCCAGCAGCGACAGCGCCCGCAGCCGGTCGGTCCGGGACAGCGACGCGAACGTGGCGCCGGCCTCGAAGCGGGTCGGGTCCGGTCGGGCCTCGTTTTCCCCGCGTGCCAGCAGTTCGACGGCCGCGACGTCGCAGACCTTGGCCACGAGCTCCGCCAGCCGCAGGTTGAGCGTCGGCTCCTGCTCGGTCCCCACCGCCTCCGAGAGATCGACCGTGGCCTCCCCGAGGTCGGCCTCGACGTCGATGGCGGCCGCGACCAGGAGGTCGGGCGCGTCGTACAGCGAGAAGATGGTGTTGGTGACCGTGAGCAGGTAGTCTTCGAGTCCGAGTTCCAGCCCACCTGGCTCGTGTTCGGGCCCGAGTTCGTCGGCCAGTTCCGGCGTCTCCGGGACCACGGCGTCGACGATGGCCCGGAAGGTCGCCCGCGTCGTCGGGTCGGTCCGCTCGGCCAGTTCGGCGGCCTCGGCCGCCGACGGCAGCGCCGCTGCGGCCCCGCCGGCTGCCAGTCCCCTGAGCACCGACCGTCGGCTCGTACTAAACTCTCCCATCGTTGCTCCCGGTACGGAGTACGGACGGGTACGTCTGTCGTCGGCAGGTCCCGGCGTTTTATATGCCGCAAGTCGTTTTATTTCGGCGAGTCGGCCGTGGCGCGCGAGCGGCGTCGAAGAATCTGAAGAAACTTATTCGAAGTTCACACACGACCGCCTGCGGGAGCGAGGCGGGAGTCCCCGGGGTCGCCACTGGCGGGACGCGGCGGCGTTCGGTTCGGCCCGGTTGCGCTACTGCCACTCCTCGAGCGACAGCGTCGCGGCGGCCGGCACTGAAACCCACCGGTCGTCGCTGGCGACGTCGGCGACCACGTAGGTCGGCACGCCGCCCTCGGAGTCGTAGAGACCGATGACGCCCCCGTGATCCCCGCCCACTTCCTCGGGGTCCGGGATGTCCGGCGTTCGTTCTGTCATGTGGCATAGTAACACATCACACGATAGATGTCTTCCGGTCGTTTCAGTCGACGAATCGAGGCCCGTGTCGCCCGCCCCACGGTCCCGACCGGCGAGACGGACCCCTCGGTACCGGGCGAGCGTTAGCCCGAGACGCAACTCTTATGTCCAGAACAGTTCGTTAGTGTACAGTAATGGACACCAGTGAGGAACTGGCGCCGGCCGTCCGGTCGATCCTGGCGGCAGCCGAAGCGCGGACCGCCCCCGACCGGCGGGTGTCGGTCGATGCCCGGTCGCTACCGGCCGCCTTCGCGGCCGCCGAGGCCGACGGGCGCGTGCCCGTCGTCGCGGAGGTGAAACCGACCAGTCCGACCACCGACGGCGAGCGGACGGACGACCCCGTCGCCCTCGCGGAGTCGATGGTCGCGGGCGGGGCGGCGGCGCTGTCGGTACTGACCGAACCCGAACACTTCGGCGGGTCCCCGGAGACGCTCCGGCGGGTCCGGGCGGCCGTCGACGTCCCCGTCCTCCGGAAGGACTTCGTCCTCCGGGAGGGCCAACTCGACGTCGTCGAGGCCGACGTCGTGTTGCTCATCGCCCGGTTCGTCGACGACCTCGAGGGACTGCTGACGGCGGCCCGCGAGCGAGGCTTTCAGGTGCTCGTCGAGGCCCACACCCCGGCGGAACTCGAGCGGGCGCTGGCGGCGGGCGCCGACCTCGTCGGCGTCAACAACCGCGACCTGGCGGAACTGGAGGTCGACCTCGGCACCTTCGAGCGGGTCGTCGAGGCGGTTCCGGCAGCCACGGCGGAGAGCGTCACCCTGATTGCCGAAAGCGGCATAGCTACGCGGGAGACCGTCTCGCGGATGCGCGACGCCGGGGCCGACGGCCTGCTCGTCGGGTCGGCCATCATGGACGGCCCGGTCCGGGAGAACACGGAGCGACTCACAGATGTCAACTGAAACTAAATTCGGCGACTACGGCGGACAGTACGTGCCCGAGGCGCTGATGCCGGCCATCGAGGAGCTGACGGACGCCTACGAGCGGTACGTCCTCGACAACGAGGACGGCTTCGTGGACGAGTTCCGGCAGCGGCTGGCCGACTTCGGCGGCCGGCCGACGCCCCTGCAGCGGGCCGACCAGCTTTCGGACCGGTACGACCGGGAGGTGTACCTCAAGCGCGAGGACCTGCTGCACGGCGGCGCCCACAAACTGAACAACGCCCTGGGGCAGGTGCTCTTGGCGAAGTACATGGGCAAGGAGCGCATCATCGCCGAGACGGGCGCCGGCCAGCACGGCACCGCGACGGCGATGGCCGCTGCCCACCTCGACATGCCCTGCGAGATATACATGGGTCGCCGCGACATCAACCGCCAGCGGCCCAACGTCTTCCGGATGCGGCTCAACGACGCTGCCGTCAACCCCGTCGATGTCGGCCGCGGGACGCTGAAGGAGGCCATAAGCGAGACGATGCGCGACTGGGCGGGCAGCGTCGAGACGACCCACTACGTCATCGGGTCGGTCGTCGGTCCCGCGCCGTTCCCGGCGATGGTCCGTGACTTCCAGTCGGTCATCAGCGAGGAGACCCGCCGGCAGTTCGACGAGCAGGTCGGCGGGCTCCCCGGTGCGGTCGTCGCCTGTGCCGGCGGCGGGTCGAACACGATGGGCGCCTTCGCGGAGTTCGTGGCCGACGAGGACGTCGACCTCTACGCCGTCGAGGCCGGCGGCTCCTCGCTCTCCGTCGACGAGGAGACCGGCGTCGCGCCCAACTCCGCGTCGCTGTCCATCGGGGAGGAGGGGGTACTGCACGGCGCCCGGACGAAACTCCTGCAGGACGGCCACGGCCAGATAATGGAGTCCCACAGCGTCTCCTCGGGGCTCGACTACTCCGGCGTCGGGCCGGAACTGGCCCACCTCGTCGACGAGGGCCGCGTCGTCCCGACGAACGTCGACGACGACGCCGCACTCGAGGCGTTCCACCGGCTCTCCCGCGAGGAGGGGATCATCCCCGCCCTCGAGACGGCCCACGCCTTCGGCTTCCTCGAGGCCGTCGCCGGCCCCGAGGCCACCCGAGACGTCGAGTTGCCCGAGACGGTCGTCGTCAACGTCTCCGGTCGCGGCGACAAGGACCTCGAGTCGGTCATCGAGGAGACCGACGGGCGCGACATCGAGGGCGCCCCATCGATGGAGGTGTTCGAGTGACCGACCCCGAGGCGGACGGGTCGGCGGGCCTGGAATCCGCCTTCGAGGAGCCGGCCTTCGTGCCGTACCTCGCGGCCGGCGACCCCGACTTCGAGGCCTCCGTGGAGTACGTCGAGGCGCTGGCCCGCGGTGGCGCCGACGTCGTCGAACTGGGGCTTCCCTTCTCCGAACCAATCGCCGAGGGACCGACCATCCAGCAGGCCGTCGTCCGGGCGCTGGATGCCGGCATGACGCCCGAGCGGTTCTTCGAGTTCGTCGAGGCGCTGGACGTCGAGGTGCCGCTGGTCTGTATGACCTACTACAACCTCATCTACCAGTACGGGAACGGCGAAACCGCGAGCGACGACCGGCCGGTCTACCCGTTCGTCGAGCGGGCCGCCGAGGTCGGCATCGACGGCTTCGTCGTACCCGACCTGCCGGCCGAGGAGGCCGACCTGCTTCGGGCCGCCTGCGACGAGTTCGGTCTCGAGTTGGTGTTCATCGTCGCGCCGACGACGCGGGGCGACCGCCTCGAGACCATCCTCGAGCGGGTCTCAGGCTACCTCTACGTCCAGGCGCGACTGGGCGTCACCGGCGCCCGCGCGGACGTCTCCGACCGGACCGCCGAGAGCCTCGAACGCCTCGCCGCCCACGAGGGCGCCCGGGGCGTCCCGAAGGCGGTCGGTTTCGGCATCTCCTCGGGCGAGCAGGCGGCCGAGGTGGTCGCCGCCGGCGCCGACGGCGTCATCGTCGGGTCGGCACTCGTCGACATCGTCGCCGAGGGCCACGAGAACGACGATTCGACCGAGGCGGTGGCCGCTCGACTGGAAGCGAAGGGCCGCGAACTGAAGGAGGGCGCCCTCGCCGGCGCGCAACGTCGGCCGCGACCGGAAGGAACATGACCGAACCTGCCACACCACGAACCATGACAACAGGCACCGCCGCCCGGCTGGACCGTCTCGGGACGGACGGCCGCTACGTCGTCGTCCCGATGGACCACGGCATCACGCTCGGCCCGGTCGAAGGACTCGTCGACATCGAGTCGACCATCGACGCCGTCACCCGGGGCGGCGCCGACGCCGTGCTGACACAGAAGGGAATCGCGCCCCGCGTCCACGACAGCAAGAACGGCGCGGGCTACGTCGTCCACCTCAACGGCTCGACGGTCATCGGCCCCGACGCCAACGACAAGCGCTCGACCGGGTCGGTGAAGGCCGCAATCCGGGCCGGCGCCGACGCCGTCTCCTTCCACATCAACGTCGGGTCGACCCACGAGCGCGAACAGATCGAGGAACTGGCCGAACTCACCGACGAGGCCGCCGAGTACGGCCTGCCCGTGCTGGCGATGACCTACGCCCGAGGTCCCGATGTCGACGGCGACGACCCCGAGGCGCTGGCCCACGCCGTCCGCCTCGGCGAGGAACTGGGCGCCGACCTCATCAAGACCGGCTACAGCGGCGACTCGGAGAGCTTCGAGCCGGTCTGTGCGGCCACCCGGCTGCCGGTGCTCATCGCCGGCGGCTCCCCCGACGGCGACCTCGAATCGCTGCGGGCCGTGCGGGGCGCCATGGACGCCGGCGCGGCCGGCGTCTCGATGGGCCGGACCGTCTTCCAGCACGACGACCCCGAGACGATGGCCCGGGCGGTGTCGCTCGTCGTCCACGAGGACGCCGACGCCGAGGACGCCCTCGAACGGTCGGGGCTGGCCGTCGAGGCCTGAACGACGGGCCTCCGGACGACCGCGACCACGGAGACATTCAAATACGTCCAGCCGTATCCCCCGCTATGGACGTATCCGAGGCGTCGGCGGTTTGCGGGACCGTCCTCGACGCCGTCGAGGAGGCGGTGGTGGCCGACCGGCGCGTTCTCGAGACGGTACTGACGGGCGTGCTCGCGCGGGGCCACGTCCTGCTGGAGGACGTTCCGGGCACGGGCAAGACGCTGACCGCACGCAGTTTTGCCACGGCGCTCGGACTCTCCTTCAACCGCATCCAGTTCACGCCGGACCTCCTGCCGGGCGACATCACCGGCTCGCACGTCTACCGCGAGGAGTCCGGCGAGTTCGAGTTCGCCGAAGGTCCCGTCTTCGCCAACGTCGTGCTGGCCGACGAGATCAACCGCGCGCCGCCGAAGACCCAGGCCGCCCTGCTTGAGGCGATGTCCGAAAAACAGGTGTCGGCCGACGGGACGACCTACGCGCTCCCGGAGCCGTTCTTCGTCATAGCGACCCAGAACCCCATCGAGGAGGAGGGCACGTTCACGCTGCCGGAGGCCCAGCGCGACCGGTTCGTGCTGAAGACGAGCCTGGGGTATCCCGACCACGAGGGCGCCCGACGCATCATCGACCGTCGCGCCGACCGGACGACCCGGACGCCGGACCCCCGGGCGGTGCTGGACGGCGACCGCGTCGTCGAGTTACAGGCCGCCGTCGAGTCCATCGCCGTCGACGACGCCATCCGGGAGTACGTCATCGAACTCGGGCGGGCGACCCGCGAGGACGACCGCGTCGAGGTCGGCGTCTCCCCGCGAGGCATCCAGCGACTCTTCGAGGTGGCCCGTGCCCGCGCGCTGGTCGCGGGCCGGGAGTACGTCGTCCCCGACGACGTGAAGGCGGTCGTCCGGGAGACGTTCGCCCACCGACTCGTGTTGACCGCCGAGGCGACCGTCCAGGACGTCGACCCCGCCGCCGTCGTCGAGACGACGATGGACCGAATCGAGGTGCCGGCCGTCGCGGCCGCCGACGACTGATACGGATTGTTGTAACGATTTACCGATGATCGCCCGTGCGGAGTCGGCGATCACCGGTAAAAGACTACAACGATCCGTATGACTACCGGGCGGCCACGACGAGGAGCAGCGTCCCGACGGCGGCGGCCGCGGCCGCGACGACCGTCGCCGGCGCCGAGACTGCCGAGAGAACGCCGGCCAGCGCCGCGACCGCGACCGCCGCCCCCACGCCGACCGCCCCGAGTGCGACTCCGCCGGCCGCGTGGACGAGTTCCGCCCGGCGGGTCGGCCCCTGCCGGCCGACCTCCCGACCGAGCGTCGCCGCGAACTCCCCGAGGTCCCAGGCGAGCAGGCTGGCGGCGACGCCACAGAAGACGACGACGAACTGCGCCTCCGCGACACCGGCCGCCACGGCCCCGAGGAACGTCCCGGCGCTGGCGAGGGTCGGTCCCGCGCCGTCGCCGAGGGGTCCCGGCTCGCCCGCCAGTCGGACCGAAAGCGAGAACAGCGCCGCCAGCGCGAGCGCCGCGACGAGGACGGTCGCGGCGGCACCGAGCGATCCCGTGGCCGCCAGCAGATCGACGAGGAACCGTCGTCTGGCCTCGGTCGCGGCGGCGTCGACGGCGACGGCCGCGAGTCGTCCGTGGACTGCGAGCAGGCCCCCGACGAGCACGAGGCCGGTCACGACCGCGGCGGCGTCCGGGAGCGACGGCCGCAGGACCGCGACCCCGGCGGCGACGGCGCCGACGAGGACCGCCGCCGGAACCCCGCCGGCAGCCGCGACCGCGACGCCCAGCGGGACGGCCGCGACCGCGACCGCCCGGAGTCCGGCGCGACCGGCCCGCTCCGGTGGGAGGTGCCAGACCGCTGCGCCGGCGCCGAACCCCACCAGCGCGCCGGCCAGGAGGAACGCGAACGGAGCGGCGGGCAGGAAGGGCACCGGCGGGACCGGCGGCCACGGCACCCGGGCGAGCGTGACCAAGGCGATGCCGGCGACCCCGAGCAGGCCGCCAACGGCCGCGAGCAGCCCCGACAGGAGGGGGCGCCGACGGCCGCTCTCGGCCCTCGCCGCCCCCGCGAGTGCGAGTCCGGCGGCCAGGCCGACCGCGGTCGGTCCGGGAGCCCCCGTCGCCACCCCGAGGGCGCCCGTCGCAACGAGCGCGACGGCGACGCTGCCGACGGCGGCCGTCCGGGTCGGTCGATCGGCGGCGGTCGCGTCCGGGCGGGCGACGCTCACGCCGATCCCTCCATAGCGACCGACAGCGGGTCGGCGACGTCCCAGTCGACGACGGTCGTCCCGCCCGCCCGGAGCCGCTCGATGCGGAGCCGTCGCTCCGTGGCGACGACCCGTCCACCGAGTCGTTCGCCACCGGTCACGTCGGGGCTGACGACGAACGTCGGGTGGCCGGCCGCCGACAGCGCCTCGACGAACGAGACGGGTTCGTCGTCCAGCATCGGCGTCGCCAGGACGACGGCGGTCGACCCGGGGAGTCGCTCCCGGAGCGCGGCGGGACGTGCCGGATCGACGCGCTGCTGGACGCCGTCGGTACCCCGCGGGAACGGGGAGTCGGGTCGGTCGGCGGCGGCCTCGGCGGCCGTCTCCAGCACCGCGGTCGCCCGCGTCCGGGTCGTCTCGCCGCTCCCGACCGGGACCCACGGCCGGTCGGCACGGTCGCCGTCGACCGGCGCGTCGACGGCGGCGGCCGAGACGCCGAGCGCCGACAGTCCGACCCGGTTACCGGCGTCGGCCAGCCGGACGAACAGCCGTTCGGCCGCGTCGACCGACAGCGTCGCGGCCGTCGGGTGGTCGGGGGCGCGGCCGACCCGCCCCGGCCGCCGGGCGTCCGCGACGACGACCGTCCCGGTGGCGTGCGGCTCCCGGAAGTTGACCGTCGAGAGGTCGCCCGTCTTGGCGAAGCGCCGCCAGTCGACCCGGCTGACGTCGTCGCCGTGGCGGTACTCCCGGAGGGAGTGAAACTCCAGGCCGCTGCCGGGGCTGTCGGCCGGCCGCGTGCCGACCTGCCGGCGCGAGGCCGACCGGACGGACGGCGGGTCGGCCGTCCGCCGGCAGGACAGCGTCGCGTCGCCGGCCACCGGCCGAACGGCGGTCCGCCGGCCGACCGCCGACAGCGAGCGGAGCCGGACGAGTGGGTCGTCGAACTCGTGTTCGCCGTGGCCCGCGACCACCTCGTAGGTGACCGACTCCGTCTCGCCGGGCCGGACCGACACGCAGCCGCGCCGCGCTCCCTCGACGACCGACACGGCCTCCGGCGGGCGGTCGACGACGCGGAGGTCCGGAATCGGCCGGTCGCCCCCGTTGGTGACCGCGAGGGTGACCGTCGTTCGCTGGCCCGGCGCGACGGCGGCGTCGGCCAGCGACCGCTCGACGGCCACCGACGACGGCGACGGCGGCGTCGAGAGCGCCTCCGCGACCAGGTAGACGGCCGGGACGGTCGCGGCGACGAACAGGACGCCGTTGCCGAGCACCGCCCCCGTCGTCAGGAGCGTCACGGCCGCGAACGCGGCGGCGTCGAACCGGTCGTCGGCGTCGGCGCTCATCCGGAGCGCCCCTCGCCGTCCAGAAGCGACTCGACGGCCGCGACCGTTCGCTCGATGCGGCGGCGTTTCGACGCCCGCGGCCGGAGTCGTGCCAGGAGCCGACGGCGAAGCGGCAGCCCCGGATCGCGGGCGAGGTAGGCCGCGGCTACCGGGTCGTCGGTCCACTCGCCGTCGGTGACTCGCTGCCTGGCCGTCCGCCGCGAACAGCCCTCGACGTGGGCGACGACCGCGACCGCGAGCGACCGCAGGTCGGATCGGACCGCGTCCCGGTCGTCGCCCTCGGCGACGGCCGCCAGCGTCTCCCCGACGTTGCGGTCGAACCCGTCCCCGACCGCCACCGCGGTCGTCCCGGCGTCCTCGGCGGCGAGTGGCGGGAAGGCCGGCTCCGACGGGGCGTCGTCGCCGGTACGCCGGGAGGCCGAGGCGACCCACAGCAGACAGCCGGCGCCGACGGCGCCGAACGCGAGCGCACGGGCGCCCGCGGCCGACAGCGTCGTCGTCTCGGCTATCGCCGCCACCGGGAGGACGGCCCCGGCCGCCCCCGGCTCGAAGAACAGCGCCGCCGAGCCGGTGACGGCGGCGACGCCGACCGCGGCGACCGCAACCCGGAGCAGGCGGTCAGTCATCCGCCACCTCCGGCTCGTCGCCACCCGTCGTCTCGGTCCGTATCTCCTCGAGTGCCTCCCGCACCTCGGTTGCGCGTTCCTCGGCGTTGCCGGCGCCGTACTCGACCTCGCGGAAGGCGTCCCGCAGCGTCGCCACCGCCTCCTCCGGGAGGCCGTCGCGGGAGATTGCCCACCGCGCTATCTCGCCGGGGGTCGACGTCCGCCAGGACGGAACCGTGACGTGGTCCCGCAGTTCCGTCCACGCCTCACGAACCGTCGTCGCCGGGTCGGCGTCGGCCGTCCGGGACGGCGGCTCCTCGCTCCGGACGGCCGCGAGCAGGGCGCGCGGACCGAACCGCCGAATCAGCCCCCCGGCGGCGAGAGCGATCCCGAGGAGGGCGTCAGCGGTCTCCCCCAGGAGGACCGCGATTCCCTCCGGACCGTCGCCGAGCAGTCCGGCGACGCGACGCCCCCGCTTGAGGAGGCCGGCGACCCCGGCGTCGACGGCGTCGGCCAGGCCGACGAGACTTCCGACGGCGCGCCGGAGCGTCCCGGCCGCCCCGCGGCGGGCGCTTCGGGCGGACCCGTGGACGGTCAGTTCCCGTCGGCGGGCGACGCCGCCGAGGGCCACCGCCGCGAAAACGAGGACGGCGACGGCGCCGCCCGTGTTCCGCCGGACGCCGTCGACGGTCGCGGTCCCGGTCAGCGTCGACGCCTCGATGCCGGCGCCGCGGTCACCGAACGGGCCGCCGTCGCCGCCGCTGCCGCCCGCCGAGCCGTTGATCGGCACGGTCGCGGTGACCGTCACCGGCTCGGCGAGCGGGAGCCGAACGCCGAGGGCACCCTCGGGGTCGGTCGCGCCAACCGCCTCGCCGTCGACGACGACGGTCGCGTTCGACACCGGCTCGCCCCGGTAGGTGACGTCGACCGTCGCCGGGGTCGCCGGCAGCGCGACCGGGAACTGCGGCGTCACCGAGACGTTCAGATCGCCGCTCGCTTCGGCTGCGACCGCCTCCGAGTCGTTCGCCGAGACGAGCGAGAGCGTCCGGTTCCCGGCGGCGTCGCCGCGCTCGACGGTTATCTCGGCGGTCTCGCCGTCGGGCAGCGAGAGCGTCGCCGCACCCTGCTCGTCGGTCCTCCCGACCCGCCGGCCGTCGACGGCGACCGTCGCGTTCTCGACCGGCGCCTCCGAAAGCGCGGCGACGATCTCGATGCGCCCGCCCGGTTCCGGATCGCCGAGCACCTCGACGGTGATCTCGGTCGGGAGGTCGAAGGCCACCTGCGCGTTGCCGGTTGCCGACCCCGTTCGTCGGGTTATCTGCCGGCCGGGGGCGCCGTCGGCGCCGAAGCGAGCCGGCTGGCTCTCGAGGCGAACGTCGACGATCAGCGAGTCGGTGTACGGCACGGCGCCGGCGACGGCGCCGGCACGGTTCGTCCGGCCGACGTCGCGGCCGTTGAACGTGACGGGCGTGCTCCTGACCGGTCGGTCGTCCTGGGTCACGACCGCCGAGGCGCGCCGGCCGGGAACCGGGTCGGCCGTCAGCGTGACCGTCGTCGGCCGTGGGCCGTCGTCGGTCGCCGTCGGGATGTCGAGAGTGTCGTTGTCCCCGTCGTCGGGGGTCCAGTCCTCGCCGAGGTCGTCCAGCGACCGTGCGTCCCGACCTGCCTCCGCCCGTTCCTCGGCCGGCGTCGGGTCGAAGGTCACCCAACCGACGTCGGCGACGTACACCTCGACCCAGGCGTGGGCGTCCTCGCCGCGGACGAGGTACTCGTCGTCGCCGACCGGCTCGCCGGGTCCGTAGCCGGTGACGTAGCGGGCGGGTATCCCCTGGGTCCGCAGCATGGCGACCATCGTCGTTGCGAAGTACTGGCAGTAGCCGGCCTCCATCTCGAAGACGAACTGGGTGGCGATGTCGTCCCCGCGGTCGTGGGTCGCGTTCAGCGAGTACTCCTTGTTGTCCTCCAGCCAGTCTTCGACTTCGACGGCCGCCTCGAACGGCGTCTCGGCGTCTTCGGTTATCTCGGCGGTCCGGTTGCCGAGGCGCTCGGGGGTGTCGGCCGGCAACTGGGTGTACCGGGCCTCGATGTCGTTCGGGTAGTCGCCGTCGCTGGCCACGGCAGCCGTCTCCCGCGAGATGCGCCCGTAGGTGAACGTCGTGTACTCGTCGCCGGTCTCGATGCGGTTCTCGACGGTCAGCGCTCGCTCGCGGTCGACGAGCACGCGGTTGTCGCCCGCGGCCGCGAAGGCCGGTCTCCAGGGCGAAATCAGCCCCTCGAAGGGCCGGAGTGCGGTGACGCGAACCTCGTACTGCGGCCGGGTGCGGTCGTTCAGCACCGTCGGAAGCGGCGAGGTGAGCGGTTCCGGCCGGGTGGCGTTGCGCTCCCAGCCGTCGCCGGTGTATCTCGCGTAGGCACCGAGTCGCCACCGCCGCGGTTCGGGGCTCTCGACGCGGAACGCCTCGTGGTCGGACAGCTCGAGCCGTCCGCCGACGGTCGCCCGGTCCGGGTAGCCGCCGGCCGTGACGCCGCCGTAGCTCTCGACGCCGAGGTCGTCGGAGCCGTTGCCGAAGACGTCGTCGCTGCCGATACCCTCGTCGGCGTCACCGAAGGAGGTGCCGCCCCCGGCCTCGCCGCCGTCCTCGACCCCGAGGTCGGGGACCGGCGTCCCGATGCCGACCGCGGGCGCCAGCGCTCCGCCCAGCACTAGCCCGACGAGACAGCACGCCGCGAGCAGCGTTCGCATCATCGGAGGACCTGCCTTGCCTCCATCCTTGGTCCCATTACGAGTGACGACACATGAGTGTACTGTCCGGGGGTTGGCTTCCGCTACCTTAAATACGCCCCCACCCGACCCGACGAGCATGACACGTTCCGTCTGGTTGAAGGCCGACGACGCGGTCGGTGACTGGGAGGCGCGCAAGCGTCGCATCACGGCGGGTCTCGAGGCCGGCGTCGACTGGGTCCTCGTCGACGAGAGCGACGTCGCCCGCGTCCGCGAACTCGGCGCGGTCTCGATTGCCGCCTTCGCCGGCGACGACGTCCACGTCATGGACGCCGAGGAACCCGAGGCCGCCGACCCCGACGCCGTCGTCGTCGGCAAGGACGGCGAGGGCGACGGCACCGTCGACCTGCCGACGGATTTTTCGGGGTCGGCCGACCTGACGACGCTGCGGCGCACCGACGGGCCGGCCGGTGCCTACGTCCGCATCCTCGGCGAGGAGTACGAGACCTTCGCCGAGGAGGCCGCCCGCGACGCCGACTACACCATCGTCGTCGGCGAGGACTGGCAGATCATCCCGCTGGAGAACCTCATCGCCCGCATCGGCGAGGAGACCGACATCGTCGCCGGCGTCCAGTCGGCCGCCGAGGCCGAGACCGCCTTCGAGACGCTGGAACTCGGCGCCGACGCCGTCTTGCTCGACACCGACGACCCCGACGAGATACGGGCGACCGTTGAGGCACGCGACGTCACCGAGCGCGAACACCTCGACCTCCAGCGGGCGACGGTGACCACGATAGAGCAGACCGGGTCCGCGGACCGCGTCTGCGTCGACACTGCCTCGATGCTGGACCACGACGAGGGGATGCTCGTCGGGTCGATGTCCCGCGGACTGTTCTTCGTCCACGCCGAGACCGCCGACTCGCCGTACGTCGCCAGCCGACCGTTCCGGGTCAACGCCGGCGCTGTCCACGCCTACGTCCGCACGCCGAAGGGCGAGACGAAGTACCTCTCGGAACTGAGTTCCGGCGACGAGGTACAGGTCGTCGACACCGCCGGCAACACCAGGAAGGCCATCGTCGGCCGCGTGAAGATAGAACAGCGGCCGATGTTCCGCCTGGAGGCCGAAACCGACGGGGGCGACCGCGTCGAGACGCTGTTGCAGAACGCCGAGACCATCAAAGTCGCCACGGGCGAGGGCCGCAAGGCCGTCACCGAACTCCAAGAGGGCGACGAGATCCTGCTGTACTACGAGGACGTCGCCCGCCACTTCGGCGAGGAGGTCGAGGAGTCCATCATCGAGAAGTAGCGCGGCCGCGACCCGAGACGATTTTCGCCCGGTACGGACGGCGGTTCGCCCCGGCTTTCCGGGCGTCGGCGAAGCGTCGGTTTCGGAGTTCGGCTACTGCTCCTCCGTCTGGAGGCGGTCGTCGCTCTCTACGACGGACTCCTCGATACTGCCGACCGACCCGACCGGCCGGCGGTTCGTCGGTTCGGCCGTGGCACAGTCGAGACAGTAGTGGTTGCGTCCCTCCGAGCGGGTCGACACCGGGAGACCGGCGAGACGGAACTCCTCGCGGTAGCGTCTGACCAGTCCGCGGTCGGTCCGCGTCCCGCAGATCACACATTCCACCGTCCGTCCTTCTCCGGGGCGGAGGGGGCGGCTGTTGACGGAGCGGGTCCGCCCGAAGTCGGTAACGGGGCCGCCCCTGTCCAGCCGGCGGCGAAACCGGGGGTTGACGAAGACGCCGAAGAGGATCATCGTCAGCGACAGCAGCACCACCACGGTCGACAGTGCCAGGTTCGTCGGTGCCGTGTTGCCGCCGATTCGAAGTGCCGTCCCGACCAGTCCCAGCGATCCCAACCCGACGAGCAGCCAGCCCGCGATGGCGTAGAGGATCGCGGAGACGGTGTCCGCCATCTCGACGGACGTGGAGGGGTTCGACGACATATGGCGGCGTACGTTCCGGAGCGTAATATAACGTCCGAGGGCGTCGTGGCGAGACGTGTCCTCCCGACGGTCGTTCCGGCGACGGGGCGTCGGCGGGCGGCGGGCTACCGGAACTCCGCGAGTATCTCCTCGACCGATTCGGCCGTCTCCGAGAACCGCTCTATCTTCATCTCGTCGGTCGTGATGAAGGCGCCGTGGTCGCCGACGATGACGCGGGTCAGGTAGCCGTTCTCGAAGACCCGTACCGTCGCCTCGTAGTCGCCCAGTTCGGGGTCCTCGTAGGTACCCTGAGAGGCGAATCCCATCCGCTCGTTGGCGGCGAAGGTCTCGATGCTGCCGTCGTGTTCGAGGTCCTCGCGGAGGTATATCAGCCGGTGGTCGTCGGCGGTGAAGTACGTGAGGCTCCGCAGTTCGTCGCCGACCGTCGTCCGGCAGGCGCTCAGGAGTTCCTCGTCGAGTTCTTGGTCGTTGGCGGTCATAGTTGGGACCACACGCCGCGCGAGGCGGG
Source organism: Natronomonas marina (assembly GCF_024298905.1). Taxonomy (NCBI): domain Archaea; kingdom Methanobacteriati; phylum Methanobacteriota; class Halobacteria; order Halobacteriales; family Natronomonadaceae; genus Natronomonas; species Natronomonas marina. The sequence continues at coordinate 3,116,277 of NZ_CP101154.1, read as the reverse complement.
TGTGTCCGGCGGTAGTGTCGGTCGACATTAATAAGCTACGGCACAGGACGACCGACTAGGCCGTCCCGTCGCCGTCTCTCGGCTCCGTACACCAGTGACAGAAGGAGAGCGTCGGGTCCAGGCCCCGCCCGCAGTGCGGACAGCGGCTCGCCTCTTTCCGAATACGGTGGTTGTTGCGGGCGGTCAGCCAGTAGGCGTCGAGCGTCGAAACGGCCGTGACCGCGACCATCGCCAGCGCCGCCTCCGGCGGGAGCCCGCTGGCGCCGGGGAAGAGTCCGAATGCCACGACGACCGATTCGGCGTCCGTGAGGTCGACGCCGGCCGAGACGGCGACGCCGGCCCGTGAGACCGTCCAGACGCCCGCCCACAGGCAGGCCCGGAGCCACTCCCGGAGGTAGACGTGGCCCAGCCCCGGCTGGAGGACGCTCAACAGCGCGGCCAGCACGGGCCGTCGCTCCCGTTCCTGGCTCATCCCGCCGGGGGCTACCGGACGCGGACGCTTAAGCCTGCGGGCGCTCGCCTCACACGCTGGAGTAACCGCTACCAGTTCCAGAACCGACAGATTTGAGGGTCGGAGAAACCGATACCGATTGATGGCCCAGTCCACCCCATCCGAGGCGGTCGCACCCGACCTCGACGCGGACGCGAACTGGAACCGACTCCTCGTCGGCGGCGAGTGGCTCGCCCCCGGCGACAGGGAGACGATCACCGTGACGGACCCCTCGACCCGCGAGCGGTGGGGCGAGGTGCCGGCCGGGACCGTCGACGACGTCGACGACGCCTACGACGCCGCCGTGACCGCCCAGTCCGGCTGGGCCGACCGCTCGGCCGCCGACCGCACCGCCGCGGTCCGGGAGGTCGCCGACCTGCTGGAGCGCCACGAGGAGACGGTCACCGAACTCCTCGTCGCCGAGTCCGGCAGCAGCCGAATCAAGAGCACGATGGAGATACGGACCGCCGAGGCCGACGTCGAGGAGGCCGCGACGCTGCCCGCCCAGGCCGGCGGCGACGTCCGCGACTCGACCATCGCCGGCAAGGAGAACCTCGTCAAGCGCGAACCCGCCGGCGTCGTCGCCGTCATCCCGCCGTGGAACTTCCCGCTGCACCTGGCCATCCGCGCCGTCGCGCCGGCCGTGGCCCTCGGCAACGCCGTCGTCGTCAAGCCCGCCAGCGAGACGCCCGTCACGAGCGGGCTGCTCGTCGGCAAACTGTTCGAGGCCGCCGGCGTTCCGGACGGCCTCGTCAACGTCGTCACCGGCCGCGGCAGCGACATCGGCGACCGCGTCGCCGGCCACCCCGATGTCGACGTGGTCGCGTTCACCGGCTCGACGCCCGTCGGCCGACGGGTCGCAAAGCAGGCCGTCGACACGCTCGCCTTCCCCGCGATGGAGTTGGGCGGCAACGGTCCCAACGTCGTCCTGGAGGACGCCGACCTCGAGAACGCCGTCGCCGGCAGCGCCTTCGGCAGTTTCTCCCACCAGGGCCAGGTCTGCATCTCCATCAACCGCCACCTCGTCCACGAGTCCGTCTACGACGAGTTCGTCGAGGGCCTCGTCGAGAAGGCCGAGATGCTGCCGACCGGCAGCGCTCACGAACCCGCCACCATCGTCGGTCCCATCATCAACGAGTCCCAGCGCGACTCCATCCTCGAGTACGTCGAGTCGACCGTCGAGGCCGGCGCGACGCTGGAGACCGGCGGCGACCACGACGGCCTCGTCGTCGAACCGACCGTGCTGTCGGACGCCACCAACGACATGGCCGCCGCCTGCAACGAGCACTTCGGCCCCGTCGCGCCCGTCATCCCCTTCTCCGACGACGAGGAGGCCGTCGAACTCGCCAACGACACCGAGTACGGGCTGGCGGCCTCCGTGTGGTCGAGCGACCGCAACCGCGCGGAGGACGTCGCCGACGCCATCGACGCCGGCATGGTCCACGTCAACGACCAGCCAATCAACGAGGAGCCCGCCGTCCCGTTCGGCGGCATGAAGGCCTCCGGAATCGGGCGGTTCCACGGCGAGTCCATCATGCGGGAACTCACCGAGGAGAAGTGGATTTCCGTCCAGCGCGAGGAGCGGTCGTTCCCGTTCTGAGGGAGCCGACGGCGACGGTTCCCGCGGCCCCTCCCTACGACAGCCCCTCGACCAGCGACCGCAGCGTCGCCAGGTCGTACTGGCCCGGCGCGGTCGCCTCCGCGGGGTCGACCGGCGCGTAGCCGATCTTCGAGCCGTAGACCGGCGCGACGGCGCGGGTGTGCTTGCCGACCTCGCCCATCGCCATCGTCGCCACGGTCGCGCCCTCGGCGGCGTGGGCACGCGTCGCAGCCAGCAGGTCGAGGCAGTCGTCGGGATTCTCGGCGGTGACCGCGAGTTTCGCCACGTCGCCCACCCCGCCGGCCCGGGTCAGGAGTCGCCCGAGTTCCGGCCGCGGCGGCGTCTCCTCGAAGTCGTGGGTGGAGACGACGACGGAGACGCCCAGTTCGGCCGCCCGCTCGACGAGGTCGTGACCCTCCCCGCCCGACAGCGTCGCCAGCTCGATGTCGACGGCCGCGACCGCCTCGTGTTCGATCGCCGTCTCCAGCGTGTCGATGCGGCCCGACGGCTCCGCCTCGCCGCCTTCCCACTCGGGGCGGTTGGTCACGAGCAGCGGCAGGTCGCCGTCGTAGGCCCCGAGCGCATCCAGCGGCTCGTCGGCCAGGTCCATCCGGAACTCCACGCAGTCGGCGTGCTCGCGGGCGGCGGGCTCCTCGTCGAGGTCCGCCGTCGCCGCCGCCAGCGTGAACGACTCGAAGTCGAGGGTCATGTTCGGGCCTCGGGCCGGCGAGTAATAGTGCTCGTGGGTCGCGGAGGCCGCCGGTCAGTACGCCTCGTGTGTGGCGCGAACCCGTAGCGGGTCGTCGCCGACGCGCTCGATGTCGGTCACCGTCGACAGCCGGATCTCGCGTTCGGCCTTCGTGACGACGCGGGTGTCGTAGTGGTCGGCCTCGTAGTTGACCGTCTCGGGGTTGTCGGCGACGAACTCGCGGTGGCGCCGGAGGCGGCGCTCGGCCATCCGGTCGGCGTGGGCCGGCGTCCCCGCGGCCCGCTCGCCGAAGGCCGACGCCAGTTCGGGGTCCCGCTCGACGCCGACCGACGACCGGCCCGCCAGCAGCGCCGCCAGCGAGGTGGTGCCGGTACCGACGAACGGGTCCAGCACCGTGTCGCCCCGCACGGAGTACATCCGGACGAGCCGGAGCGGAATCTCCAGCGGGAAGGCACCCGACCGCTCCCGCCGGCCGTCGTCGGGCGAGAGCGCCTGACTCGTGCCGCGGACCTCCCAGCAGTCGGAGAACCACTCGTTGCGCTCCTCCCAGAAGAACGCCGACGCGTAGCGGTCGGCGTCGTTCGGCGGGAACGACCGGGTGTCGCCCTTCCGGAACAGGAGGACGTGCTCGTGCTCGAGGGTCGCGTAGGCGTTGGTCGGCAGCGTCCCCGACCCCATGAACTTCGCCGTGCTGTTGGTCGGCTTGCGCCAGATGATGCCCGGAAGCTGGGTGAGACCGGCCGCCGACAGCGCCTCGACGATGCGGGCGTGGTTGGGGTACAGCCGGAACTCGCCGTCGACGCGCCGGGTCGCGTCGCCGACGTTGACGGCGGCGACGCCGCCGGGGCGGAGCGCGTCGGCGACCCGGTCCCAGACGTCGTCGAGCAGGGCGTGCATCGCCTCGAAGGCGGCCTCGCCGTCGCCGGCGTCCAGCGCCTCGGCGGCCGCCGGGCTCTGGGCGGCGAAGGCGTCGTCCCACATCTCGACCATCGGATACGGCGGCGAGGTGACGACCAGCTCGACGCTGCCCGGCGTGAGGTCGAGTTCGCGGGCGTCGCCGACACGTATCTCGTGTGTCGTCTCCACGGACGGGAATCGCCCGGTCGGCTTACGGTTCTTGCGGTCCGCTGGCGGCGGCTCGTGGTGAGACAGAAACTTGATACGCGGGGCTTCCCGACACACGGCCGATGACGAACCGGGAGGTGAGCGTCGTCTTGCCCGCCTACAACGAGGCGGACACAATCGAGCACACCGTCGAGGTGACGCTGTCGACGCTCGCCGACTTCCTCCCCGCCGGCAGTTTCGAGGTCATCGTCGCCGAGGACGGCTGCGACGACCGCACGCCGGAAATCGCCGACCGGATGGCCGCCGAGGACGAACGGGTGCGGCACGTCCACAGCGACGACCGGCTCGGCCGCGGCGGCGCCCTCGAGCAGGCTTTCCGCGAGAGCCACGGCGACGTGCTCGTGTACTTCGACACCGACCTGGCGACGGACATGCGCCACCTCGAGGAACTGGTCGAGTCGGTCCGGTCCGGCGAGTACGCCGTCGCCACCGGCTCCCGGCGGGTCCCCGGCAGCGAACAGGAGCGGGACCCAGAGCGCGGCGTCGCCTCGACGGGGTTCAACGCCCTGGTCCGGCTGTTCCTCCGGTCGCCGATGTACGACCACCAGTGCGGATTCAAGGCCTTCGACCGGGAGGCGCTTTTGGCGCTCGTCGACGACGTCGAGGACGACCACTGGTTCTGGGACACCGAGGTGCTCGTCCGCGCCCAGCGGGCCGGCTACGAAATAAAGGAGTTCCCCGTCGAGTGGGAGCCGAGGGGCGACACCACGGTCGATCTGGTCCGGGACATCTTCGGGATGGGCAGCCAGATACTCCGACTCTGGTGGCAACTCGGCGTCCGGCCGCGCATCGACCGCCGGGTGACGATGGCCGCGGGGACGTTGCTCGTCGTCGCCGCCCTCGCGCTGATGACCGTCTATCTGGACCCGCGGGCGGTGCTGGCGGAGATGCGCAACGCCGACCCGGCGCTGATTGCCGCCGCGACGGTCGTCTACCTGCTGTCGTGGCCGCTGCGGGGGCTCCGCTACCGGGACATCCTCGCGGAGTTGGGCTACCGCGAGCGGGTCGGCTTCCTCACGGGCGCGGTGTTCATCAGCCAGACCGGCAACCTCGTCTTCCCGGCGCGGGCCGGCGACGCCGTGCGTGCCTACATCGTCAAGGCCCGCCGGGGAATCCCGTACCCGAGCGGCTTCGCGTCGCTCGCCATCGAGCGGGTCTTCGACCTGTTGACCATCGCGGCGATGGCGGGCGCGACGTTCCTGGCACTCGCGGCCGCCGGCGTCGACGTGACAGCCATCGGGACGGCCGAGGCGGGCGACACCGGAGCCAGCGGCCGGACGGCGGTACTCGTCGCCGGCGGCGTCGGCGTGGCCGCCGTCGCCGCCGTCGCCGTCATCGTCGCCACGGCCCGCTCGGACCGCAACCTCGTGCGGGCGACGCTGGGCCGCGTCAGCAGCGACTCCTACGTCGACTACGTCGCGGGCATCGTCGAGCGGTTCGCGGGCGACGTCCAGACGGTCGCCCGGGACCGCCGCGCCTTCGCCGTCGTCGGCGCCTCCAGCCTCGCCATCTGGGGACTCGACGTCGCCACCGCGCTGGTCGTCTTCGCCGCCTTCGGCGTCGACCTCGCGCTGTGGGAACTGGTCGCCGTCGGCTTCTTCGCCGTCAGCGTCGGCAACCTGGCGAAGGTGCTGCCGCTGTCGCCCGGCGGCGTCGGTCTCTACGAGGGCGCCTTCACTCTCATCGTCTTCGTCCTGACGCCGGTCGGGACCTCGGTAGCGCTGGCGGCCGCCATCGTCGACCACGCCATCAAGAACATCGTCACCGTCGTCGGCGGCGTCGCCTCGACGCTGCTCTTCAACGTCTCGCTGACCGAGGCCGTCGAGGAGTCCCGCGAGGTCGACGGCGAGGCGGCCGTCCGGGAGTGAAACCGTGACGGCTACGCGTCGAAACGCCCGGCGTCGTCCGTCGAACTGACGACCCAGGAGAACTTCCCGGACTCGTAGACTTTCCCCGTGAGGTACTCGGTGGTCCCGCCGTCGACGCCGGCGGGGTTGAACGCCGTTTCGCCGGCGTCGTTCTCCGGGGGCTCGCCGTCCAGTTCGAACCGGACGCCGTACCAGACCGGTTCGGTGAAGACGCCCTCGTAGGTCTCGCCCGTCCCCGCGTCGACGGCCGCCGACGCGGTCAACTCCCGCTGTGCGGGCGGGACGGTCACGTCGCCGGTGACCCCACCGGGCTCCTCACCGGGTTCGGTGCCGACGCCGGTGACCTCGAACCGGATCGCGTGCGGCAGGTCGTTCTCGAACCGGAGGCTCCCCGCCGGCGGCTCCCGATCCAGCAGGGACGTACAGCCGGCCAGGCCACCGACGGTCACAGCGCCGAGCGAGGTCAGAAGGGAGCGTCTGTTCGGGGAGGACACGGAACGAACGTATCCCGCCCGGATCATAAAGGGAACCTTCACGGTTCTCGATTCGGCCTGGAGGGACGGGCTACCGAATCATCGCCCGAAAATAACACAACAGTTAAATGTCTTTCGACCGTCTTTCGAGTACCGATAGCTGACCGGGTCTTTTCGGGGAGTTCCCCTGCCTGGTAGCACCCGCCCCGTAGCATGAGCGAGCACACACGAATGCGAACGACCGAGGAGGAAACGGAGACCGAACGAGACGAGCGCGCGGGCTGTCCGGAGTGCGGCGGTCGCGTGAGCGCCGACACCGAGCACGGCGAGACCGTGTGTCGGGACTGCGGTCTCGTCGTCGAGGAAGACGAGATCGACCGCGGGCCGGAGTGGCGCGCCTTCGACTCCGCCGAGAAGGACGAGAAGTCCCGCGTCGGCGCCCCGACGACGAAGATGATGCACGACGAGGGCCTCTCGACGAACATCGGCTGGCAGGACAAGGACGCCTACGGCAACTCCCTGGACGCCCGCCAGCGCCAGAAGATGCAGCGACTCCGCAAGTGGAACGAGCGGTTCCGCACCCGCGACTCGAAAGAGCGCAATCTCAAGCAGGCGCTCGGCGAAATCGACCGCATGGCGTCGGCGCTGGGCCTCCCCGAGAGCGTCCGCGAGACGGCGTCGGTCATCTACCGCCGCGCGCTCGACGAGAACCTCCTGCCGGGACGGTCCATCGAGGGCGTCTCGACGTCGTCGGTCTACGCCGCCGCCCGGCAGGCCGGCGTTCCCCGGAGCCTCGACGAGGTGTCGGCGGTCTCCCGCGTCGAGAAGAGCGAAATCGCCCGCACCTACCGGTACGTGGTCCGCGAACTGGGCCTCGAGGTCAAGCCCGCCGACCCCGAGAGCTACGTCCCCCGGTTCGCCAGCGATCTCGACCTCTCCGACGAGGCCGAGAACCGCGCCCGGAAACTGCTGCGGAACGCCAAAGAGCAGGGCGTCCACTCCGGGAAGTCGCCGGTCGGACTGGCCGCGGCGGCCGTCTACGCCGCCTCGCTTCTGACCAACGAGAAGACGACCCAGGCCGCCGTCTCGGAGGTCGCCGACATCTCCGAGGTCACCATCCGCAACCGCTATCACGAACTGCTCGAGGCCGAACAGGGCCTCGCCGCGGCCTGAACGCCTCGTTTTCGGCCGCCCGCCTCAGCCGTCAGCCGTCCGTCCGGCCTCGACGGCCCGCTCTGCGACCTCGACGAGCGTACCCCAGGTGTTCAGGCCGGCCCGCAGCGCCACGAGGTCGTCGGCCGCGATCTCGATGCGGACGGCGGCGTCCGCCCGGTGGACGGTCGCCGTCGTCCGGTCGCCCTCGATCTCGTCGACCTCCTGGCGGACGGCGTCGGCGACCAGCGCCGCTGCCTCGCCGTCGTCGTAGCGAAAGGTCAGGTCGGCGGCGTGGGGAGGCGTCGTCGCGTCGGTCACGGGACCGCAAAACAGCTTACTGGACGTCGATTTCCTTGACGTCGCGGCTCCGCTCCTTCAGCAGGACGCGGTGCCCGCAGTACGGACAGCGGACGCCGCCGTACTCGTCGAGTTCGACGTCGCGCTTGCAGCGGGAGCACTTGTAGCTCATGCGTCGGTGTCGTCCTCGCCGAGGGCGGCGCGAATCGACCGCGTGACGGTCTTGCCGGCCGGCGTCTGGGGCCGGTAGGCGCCGCCGGTGAACTTCTCGCCCGTCTCCTCGTTGACCCAGATGCCGGTCCCGACGCGCTTTACGTCGTCGCCGTCCACCTGTGCCTGTTCGGTGTCCTCCTCGATTTCGGCGACCCGGCGGCGGGCGACCCGGCCGTATCGGGCCCCGAACCGCCCGGCGCTCCCGGTCGAACCTCGTTCGGCCATAGTACGTTATCGTCGACCCAGCGAACGGATAAACCCCACGTTTCGCCCCGGGGACGGTAGACGCCCCCGCTTCGACCGAGCGCCCCGCCAGCGGCGGCGACAGCCCTTTCGTGGTCGCCACCCGAGGGACGACCATGGCACCGACCGACGCGGCCACCCGGCTGGTGGTGTCCTATCCGGCCGACCTCAGCGACTGGGGTCGGATGCAACTCGAACGGCCCGAGTTCCGGGCGTTCCTCCGGAAGACCCACGAGTCGGCCGAACCGGGCGACGTCTGGGAGGAGTTCGTCGGGGTGGGCTGCTGTGGCGACGCGCTCGACGTCCCGCTCCGGGTCGAACGCGTCGAGGGAGGCCCCCGCCTCGCGGCGGCGACGGCCGTCGAGTTCGAGGAACGGGCGGCCTGCGGAATCGAGGGCGGGTGGCTCGTCCAGAGCGAGGCCGCCCCGGACTAGTCCCGGAAACCCGCCTCGGTGAGCGCGTCGTTGAGGTCGGCCCGGACGTGCTCGCCGAGTTTCCGGTCGCCGGCCGTCGTGACGACGCGGTTCTCCTGGACGCTGGAGCCGTCCCGTATCAGCAGGCGGACGTTGCCGGTGTCGTCGGCCCGCGTGGCCTTCGCCCGGACGCCGGTCCGAGAGCCCGACCCGCCGGCGTCGATTGGACCGGGGACGATCTTCTTGACGTGGGGGTGGTCGGCGACCGTCTCTAGGGCCGCCTGACCGTCGCGGCCACCGATGAGCGTCGAGTGGCTGCCGCCGAGTTTCTCGGCGACGGTGGCCTCGACGACCTCCAGGGCCGGTTCGCCGCGCCGCTGTCGCACCGCCTCGATGGGGTCCTCGTCCCGGACCCGGTAGAAGGGGTAGTGGAGGTCCGCACGGACGGCCGCGAGCACCTCCCGGTCGCCGGCGGCGTACACCTCCTCGGGGCGCTTCCGGCGGACCTCGTCGGCGATGCGGCCGGCGTAGTTGCGGAGTTCTGCCGGCGCCCACCGTTCGTCGTCCTCCTCGGCGGTCGTGACGGTCCGCTCGGCGACGACTTCGTCGTCGAGGAGGCTGGTGACGGTCGCCCGCTCGCGCTCGCAGTCGACGACGACGGTGTCGGCGTTGGCGCTTCGGCAGACCAGACAGTAGTCGCCCGGTCGTTCGAGGTCGCTCGAACAGCACCGACACTCCATACCGTCGAAAGGCGTCTGCGGCGGATAAGTCGGGCGGTTACAGTTCGAGGACGCCGACGTAGTCGCCCGTCTCGTCGCCGATGACCTCCGTCAGCGTCCACTGCGTGTCGGCGACGAGTGTCCGCATCTCGTCGGGAGCAGCGAGCAGGTAGTCGAACCACGGCGTCGCGTACCGCCGGTAGCGCACCCGGATGCGGAGCGCGCCCGGCAGGCGCCCCCGTTCGCGGTTCCGCTCGTGGTACGCGAGGTGGTCCTCGTCGTCGGTCGCCGTCGGGTCGCGGCTCTCGGCGTACAGCACCGCGTCGTCGGCGGCGACGGCGGCCAGTTCCGACAGCACCTCGGGGGCGCGCTCGCGGGTGCCGACCAGCCCGAAGTTGTTGCCCAGCATGAGCAGCGTGTCGAACTCGCCCGTCAGGTCGCCGACGTCGGCGACGTCGCGTTCGCGGGCGTCGAGACCGCGCCGCCGGCACACCTCGACGGCGCCCGGCGAGACGTCGACGCCGACGGTCTCGTGGCCACGGGCCTCCAGCGGGACCATCGCCCGCCCGGCGCCACAGCCCACGTCGAGGACGCGCCCCGTCGCACGGTCGACGGCCGCCTGCTGGCGGTCGGCCCACTCGGGGTACGGCGCGAAGTAGAGGTCGGTTCCCTGCGAGGTACCGACCCAGCCGTCGTCCCGCTCGATGATCTCCCAGGCCTCCCGGCCCTCGTAGTGGTCGAGCATCGCCTGCCCGTAGGCGTCCTCGTCCGGGTCCATACGCCTCGCTCGGCGGGTGGGGAGAAAAGTCGAACGGCGGCCTGTGAGCCGTTACCGAACGTTCAGCCCCGGGGTAGTTCGACGGTGACGGTGCTCCCTCGCGGCTCGTTGTCGGTGATGCGGACCGACCCCCCGTAGTTCCTCACGAGCGTGTGGACGAGATACAGCCCGAGCCCGTCGCCCGCGACGGCGGTCGTCATGTCGCCCTTGTCGGCGAAGGACTCACGGACATCTCGCGGGATGCCGGGACCGTCGTCGGTGACCCGGACGACGACGGGGTCGCCGGCCTCGACGACGACGCGGACGTTCGGCTCGCCGTCGTGGTGTTCGACCGCGTTCGAGAGGAGGTTGTCCAGCACCGTCCGGAAGAACTCGTCGGCCCGGACGACGGCGGCCTCGCAGTCGAGTTCGAACGTCACGTCGGGGTGGGTTTCGCGGGCGTCCGCGACGGCGCGCTCGGCGACGTCGGCGAGGTCGATCGGTTTCGGTTCGGCCTCCTCGGACAGCGAGTCGACGAGTGTCTGGACGTTCTCGACCAGCGTGACGATGCGGTCGCTCTGCCGTTCGATGATGTCGACGTGTTCGTCGGGAACTCCCTCCCGCCGCAGTTCGTCCGTGTAGCCGTTGATTATCGTCACTCCGTTGAGTACGTGGTGCCTGAGGAGGTGATTGAGGAAGGCCATCCCCTCCCGCTGTGTCCGTGCCCGCTCGGCGAGTTCGGCCTTCTCCTTCGCCTGGGCGCGGTTGATGCCGGCGACGACGCCGAACAGGATGCCCAGGTTCGCACCGAGGAGGAGCGTCCCGGTGACCTCCACGAACCGGCCGTCGCGCAACTCGGTGACGCTGGCCCACGTCGCAAGCAGGCCGAGCGTGAGGATGCCCGCGAACGTCCAGCGGGCGATCGGTCGGTCGGGTAACTGCGAGGCTCGCCGGGCGTACAGGACGACTGCGACCGCGACCACCGGGAGGCCGACGTCGATGAAGACCTCGAAGCCCAGTTCGATACCGCGTACGGTCACGCCCGTCGTGGCGACGTGCCAGGCGCCGACGGCCGCCAGCGCTATCCCCGCGAGGACGACGACCCACACCCCCTCTTCGTGCCGGCTCGGGAGGGCGACGCGATTTGCCGGCTGGTTCGACATACCGCCCATTGAGCCCTCTGTCCACTTGATACCCCGCCACGATACATCGACTGTAACCTCACTGTCGTGACCGCTCGCCGAGGGGTCACGACAGCAGATCGGGGTCGACCTTGCAGAACTCCCGTGCCAGGACGGTCGCGTAGCTCCCCTTCGGGAGCGAGAAGGACAGCGTCAGCGGGTCGTGCCGCAGTTCGAGGTCGGTAGTCACCCGGATCGCCCGGCGCGTACCGGTCGAGCCGAACTCGCCGGGCAACGCGAAGTCGGCGGGGGCGACGCCCACTTCCTCGAGGACGCCGCGGGCAATGTCGGCCGGTTCGCCGCTACCGAACTCCGTGTCGGTGCCGACCAGCGGCGCGGTGACGAACGCCCGCCCCCGCTCGCAGTGGCGGGCGACCGTCTCGAGGCGGCCCTCGTCGACCACCTGCGTCCGTTCGGGGTCGGGCACGCCGTCGTCGTCGGCGAAACAGACCACGTCACCGACGACCGGACGGCCGAACGGCAGTCCCCGCCGGAGGCGCTCCGAGCAGATCAGGTTGAACGCGTACGACTGGGCGGCGTTGACGAACATGGTCTGGAGGTTCGTCGGCAGTCGCTCCAGGGCCGCGCGATAGTCGGCGGGGTCGTCGGCACCCTCCGCGAGCCGGCCGGCGATGGCCCGCTCGTAGCGCAGGTGACCGGGGAGCAGGTCGGACGCCGACGCCCACTCGCGCGTCTCGTCGACCCGCTTTCGGGCCTCTCGCGTCCGTTCCGGCTCCCGCTCGCTCGACTCACAGACGTAGCGCACGGCCGCGGCCTCCCAGTCGCCGCGGACGACGTCGAGGCCGACGCGGTGAGTGATCGGTCGCTTCGAGCCGAAACGCTGCTGGCCGAAGACGTTCGGGACGGCGACCGTCCCCTCGCGGCCCTCGCCGTCGGCGGCGAAGGCGCGCAGTTCGTCGGCGATGGCCTCGGCGTTCTCCGGGCGGTCGGCGTCCCGGACGACGATCTCGAACTCGTTGCCCGCGAGGTCGCCGAACAGCACCGGGCGGCCGGCGCGGCCGAGCGCCTCGATTTCGGCGCCGTCGAGGGCCGGCAGTTCCGCCCCGTCGTATCGGATGGAGAACAGTTGCGTCGTGACGGCGTGTTTGTCCTTGGTGCCCGCCCAGGAGACCCGCTCGCGGCTCATCCCGAGGTCGTCGGACAGCGCGGAGGCGAAGTCGTTGGTGTCCCATTCCGAGAGCGTCGCCCGGAAGACGAGGTGCGGATAGGAGCCGGGGTCGGCGTCGAGCGGCTGCAGGTCCGCGCCGAAGGCCTCCCGCTCGCGGACCCGGAAGTCGCCCGGCCCGGCGCGGAGGCGACCGCCGACGCCCGCCGTCTCCGAGACGTAGTACTCGATGCCGACGGCGCGCTCGAGCGGGTGGGATTCGCGCATACCCGTCGGTGGGCGTCGGGCGTGAAGCGTCTTACGAGAACGACCCGAACGTACGGGAACGGCTCAAAAACGGGGAACGAGCGGTGCCTCGGCCTCGTGCTCGTCGTAGCGGGTCCGCGGGCGACCGCCGTCGGTCCGAACCGTCTCGGTGGACGTTCGTCGAGGCATTTCCGGAACCATCGGCTCGATTTCGTCGTTCGTCATATACTCCGGTCGTATCTCCACTACCTTAAACCTTCATGGTCGTTAGTGAAGTTACGGCGAGTGTTGCCGCTCCCCGACCCGAACCGCACGCAGTACCGCCACGGAAAGGGTCTTGGCCGCCGCCGTCGAACCGTCGGCGTGCACCTGTTCACGCCGTTCGAACTCCGGGACGTGACCGCCCGCAACCGGGTGATGGTCTCGCCGATGTGTCAGTACTCCTGTGAGGCCCGCGACGGCCTGGCGACCGAGTGGCACCGCGTCCACCTCGGCAGTCGGGCCGTCGGCGGCGCCGGCATCGTCATGACGGAGGCCACCGCGGTGACGCCGCGGGGCCGCATCTCGCCGGAGGACCTCGGTATCTGGAGCGACGACCACGCCGAGGCGCTGTCGCCGGTCGCCGGATTCCTCGCCGACCACGGCGCGGTGCCGGCCATCCAGTTGGCCCACGCCGGCCGGAAGGCCTCGACGCGGCGGCCCGCCGACGGCGGCGACCCCATCCACGACGACGGCGGCTGGACGCCCGTCGGCCCGACCGCCGAGCCGTGGCCGCACGACGAACCGCTCGAAACCGAGCGGCTCTCGACCGACGACGTCGTCGACCTCGTCGACGCCTGGGCGGCCGCCGCCGGGCGTGCCGTCGACGCCGGTTTCGATATCGTGGAGATACACGCCGCCCACGGCTACCTGCTCCACGAGTTCCTGTCACCGGTGACGAACGGCCGCGAGGACGCCTACGGCGGCGACTTCGAGGGGCGGACCCGCTTCCTGCGGGAGGTCGTCGCCGCGGTCCGCGAGATCGTCCCCGACGGGACCGGGCTGTTCGTCCGAATCTCGGCGACCGACTGGCTGCCGGGCCGCGAGTCGTGGACGGTCGACGACTCGGCGCGACTGGCGGCGGACCTCGAACCGCTCGGAGTCGACCTGATGGATGTCAGTTCGGGCGGTATCCACCCCGATCAAGAGGTACCCGACACCGGTCCCCACTATCAGGTCCCCTACGCCGAACGCGTCGCCGAGAGCGGCGTCCCCGTCGGCGCCGTCGGCGGCATCACGACCCCGCAGGGCGCCGACGCAATCGTCCGGAACGGGCGTGCGGATCTGGCGGTCGTCGGCCGCGAGCACCTCCGGGACCCCTACTTCGCCATCCGGGCGGCCGAGGAACTGGGCCACGAGGCGCCCGTCCCGCGGCAGTACACCCGTGGCTTCGACTAGTAGAGCGAGAGGTCGCCGGTCACCTTGTCGACGACGTTCTCCGGGGCGGGACCGACCGCCAGTGCCGTCAGCGTCCCCGGTTCCAGTTGCGTGTGGCCGGCGTCCCGGACGAGGGCGTAGGGCAACCCCTCGCGGCGGGCCTCCTCGGCCAACTGCTGGAGTTCGGACTCGCCGGACCCCTTCAGGACGACCTTCTTCTGGCCGCCGGACTTCCACTCGCTTCGGGCCGACGAGCCGGCCGACTCGTAGGCCTGCAGCGAGGCGTGGGCGACCTGTGCGGCCAGCTTTCCCTGTCCCATCCCGAGGTCGGTGCGGGCGACGATTGCCTGCTTCATACCGGCCGGTCGGACGGCGGGGGTAAAAGCCCACCTCGACGGCGCCGGCCGCGAGCGTTGACCTTTAAGCCCCTGTCGCCCCCCTGTCGGGGTATGATACTCTCCGATGCGGACATCCGTCGGCGGCTGACGGACGGCGACCTCGTCGTCGAGCCGCTGGCGGACCCCGAACTCCAGATTCAGCCGGCCAGCATCGACCTCCGACTGGGCCGGGAGTTCCTCGAGTTCCAGCGGACCAACATCCCCTGTATCCACCCCAACAGCGAACAGGAGGTCGACGAGTACGTCGACGAGACCTACGTCGAGGAGGGCGAGGACTTCATCCTCCATCCCGGCGACTTCGTGCTCGGGACGACGAAGGAGCGCGTCGAGATTCCGCCGGACCTCATCGCCCACGTCGAGGGACGCTCCTCGCTGGGCCGGCTGGCGGTCGTGGTGCACGCCTCACTCCCGTACGACGAGGAGGTGTTCCTCTGGACCCCGGAGGACGGATTCGGGTTCTACGAAATCGGTGACATAGTCGAAAACGAGCGGCCGGCACGCGCGGTCTCGTTCGACCCGAAAACGCTCCGAGTGAGCACTCACCGTGTCACCGACTATATCACCAATCCGACAAAGCGAATCTATCGTGTGCGATTGAAATCCGGTCGGGAGGTGCTGGTGACCAGGGACCACAACCTGTTCACGGTCGACGAGGATGGAGGCGTGACTCGATTACCCAGTGAAGAAGCCGAGGGAAGTCGGGTGATGGTCCCCGGACGCCTGCCTGATTCCCCGACCGAAGAAACCGAAATCGATCTGGTGTCCCTTTTCGAAGGTGACGGGGAGGTTATCGCATATGCGACGGACGGTCTAGGAGCTGTCAAGTGGGATGAAGACGTCCCTCAGGTTTCACGGCGTCACTACGACTCACGCAACGCCGCACCACTGTCCTGTATCTCCCCTGCGAAGGCACCGGGCGATGTAGAGCTCGCGTTCAAGCAGAGCGACGCTAAACTCCCGCGCCAGCTCGAAGTCACGCCGGAGTTCGGTTGGGTACTGGGGTTCTATATCGCAGAGGGGTCGGCACGACGGAAGCAGGTCCAGTTTGCCAACAAGAACGAAGCGTATCTCGACCGGGTCGCCGCCTGGTTCGAACGGTACGACACCAGCATCTATCGGCAACAGAGGAACGACGGCGTCGGCCGACTCACCGTCTGTTCGGCGCTCTGGTCGAAAGTTTTCCGTCAGCTCGCCGGGTCCGGTGGCGAAAAGGGAATCCCTAACCGAAGCTGGAACTGGTCCGAATCGGTTTTGGAAGCGCTGCTGGAGGGCCTTCTCGACGGGGACGGCTGTCGACGCGACTCGCGGGATACGCTTTACACCGCAAACGAATCACTGGCAAACGAAGCGATGTATCTCGCAGCCAGACTGGGACTCCACAGCTCGGTGTACGGCCGCGAACGGGAGGTGTACATCGAGCCGAGCGACGTTCACAACGAGGGTACCGAGTGGGCAGTCGACACCGCTACCGAACCGCACAAGCGGGGACAGTACGTCCCGACTCCGAGCGAACTTTTACGTCAATATCGTCGGAGAGCCGGGATGACGATGTCCGACGCTGCAGAAGCGATGGGATACGCCTCGCCGTCCAGCATTTCGAACGTCGAAAACGAAGAGTACGACGCGGTCAAGCGGGAAACGCTCCGGCGGTTCCGAGACGCCTATGCCGACGCAGGTGTTGACACGACGCGACTCGATCAGATTCTCGAGGAGGAGGTCCGCTTCGAGGAAGTGGTCGAAGTTGAAGAGACCGACCGCGTAGAACCGACGTACGACCTCGAAGTACAGCCCAACGGGAAGACCATCGAGAACTTCCTTGGAGGACGGGGAGGTGTATTCCTCTCGAACACTGCAGGTCTGTGCGACCCCGGGTACGAGGGACAGATTACGCTCGAACTGTCGAACCTCGGCACCGCGCCGGTCGCACTGACGCCGGAGATGCGAATCTCACAGCTGACGTTCACCGAACTGAAGAACCCGGCCGAGCGCCCCTACGGCGAGGAGCGCGGCTCGAAGTACCAGGGCCAGGCGGGTCCGCAGGCCTCCCGCATCCAGTCCGACGAGGAGTTCGGGGGCGAGCAGGTGGACCGATGAAGTTCGTCGAGGAGGTCGTCGTCGAGGAGTTCCTGCCGACCTTCCGGTCGCTTCTGGCCGGCGAGTTGCGCGACCGCGGACTCACACAGAGCGAGGTCGCCGAGTTGCTCGGCATCAGCCAGAGCGCCGTCTCGAAGTACGCCCACGGCGAGGTCGAGATCAACGCCGAGCTGGCGGCCGACGAGCGGGTCAGCGAACTGGTCGACGCCCTCGCCGATGGGCTGGCCAGCGGGGACGTGAGTCGCGTGCAGGCGCTCGTCGAGGCCGAGGTGCTGATCCGACGGCTCGAACGCGGCGACGTGCTGGCCCGACTCCACGAGGCCGCCTTCCCGCCGCTGTCCGAGTACGAGGGCACCTTCGACGTCCACGACCCGGAGGGGGAGTTGCGGACGACCGAGCGGGTCCGCTCGTCGGTCCGGCGGGGCGTCCGCACCCTGGAGAACACGAGCGGCTTCGCGGCGCTCATCCCGGCGGTCGGCGCGAACCTCGTCGAGGCGCTGCCCGACGCGACGACCATCGACGACGTGGCGGCGGTTCCGGGCCGCATCCTCGACGTGAAGGGCCGGGCGACGGTCCCCGGAGAGCCGGAGTTCGGCGTCTCCGAGCACGTCGCGTCGGTCCTGCTGGCGGCGCGGGCGGCCGGCAGTCCCGCACGCGCGGCGCTGAACGTCCGGTACGACCCCGACCTGCTGGCCGACCTGGAGGCAGCGGGCCACGCGACCGCCGAGTTCGACCCCGAGGCCGACCTCGAAGCCGCCGTCGCGGCGGCGCTGGAGGCCGACCCCGAGGTCGACGTGCTCTACCAGACCGGCGGGTTCGGCATCGAGCCGGTCTGCTACCTGCTGGGGGGCGACGCGAGCGCGGTCGCCGCGACCGTCCGGGACCTCAGTTGATGTCGATAGCGGAGTTCTACGGCCGGTGGGCGGCCCTCTACGACCGCGTCGCAACCGCGCCCGGCGTCGGCGGGTGGCGCCGCGCCGCCGCCCGGCGGGTCGCCAGACCCGGCGACACCGTCGTCGAGATGGGCTGTGGCACCGGCGCGAACCTCCCGTACCTCCGCGAGCGGGTCGGCCCCGGCGGCCGCGTCGTCGGCGTCGACCTCACGGGACCGCTGCTCGCCCGCGCCCGGCGCCGCGCGGCCGCCTACGACAACGTCGCCGTCGTTCGCGGCGACGCCACCCGCCCCCCGGTCGCGGCGGCCGACGCCGTCCTCGCCACCTTCGTCTGCGGGCTGTTCGATGCGCCCGACGCCGTCGTCGACGACTGGTGTGACCTCGTCGGGACGGGCGGCCGGGTCGCGCTGATGGACGCGACGGTGACCGAGGACCCGCTTGGGCGGCCGCTGAACCCGCTGTTCCGGGGGTTCGTCGCCGCCGGCGCGCCCGGGAGCGGCCCCGGCGCCGTCCTCCGGGCGCCGTTCGGCCGGCCCGACGAACCCCTGTCGGAACGCGTCGACGCCTCCCGGACGGCCCTGGTCGACCGGACCGAGGCGCGGAGCTACGAGACGTTCGCGCTGGGCTTCGTCGGCCTGCTGGCCGGCCGCGTCCGCTAACGTTTTCGCGGCGCCGGGCGAGGCCCGCGTATGGACCGACGGACGCTCGCCGGTGCCGTCGTGACGGCCGTCGCCGCCGTCGCCGCCGTCGTCGCCGACTTCCTCGCGGAGGCGGACCTGCTCGGTCTCGTGCTCGTGGCGGGGTTGGCCGGCGGCGTGGTCGTCGGCGCGCTCTCCCGGACGCCGGGTCACGTTGGGGCGGGCGCCCGCGCCGGGGCCTACGGCGGCGGCGCCGCCTTCGTCGCCTTCGTCGCCGTCGGGGTCGCACAGTCGGTGGCGGCCGGCGACCTCGCGGTGCTCGTGTTGGGCGTCCAGACGCTGCTGATCGCGCTGCTCGTGATTCCGGTACACGCGCTGTCGGGAGCGGTCGGGGCGGCGCTGGGCGTCAGAATGCGGCGGGTCGGCCGTGGGCCGGGGGTCTCCTGACCCGGTCTAGTCGAAGAGCAGTTCGGGCGCGAGGACGACCGCACCGACCAGACACAGAAACACGAAGATCGCCGCTGCACGCAACACGCCGGCTGCCCGGCGACGATCCGTCGAAAGGGACTCGGCAGCGCCGGCGAGGCCGTTTCCGGCCGACATGACGAGCAGCCACTCCAGCGAGGAGCCGTCCCGGAGAACACCGTAGAAGACGTACATTCCCAGGAAGAGAACCGCCCCGGAGAACATCACGAGCGAAACCGGCCGACCCGACGGCTCGCCGAACAGTGTTTCGTCGATCGTGGAGGGCATCACCCGGAGGACTCGCTCCGGTTTTTTAAAACGTTTTCCTCGGCGCACCGTCCACCTCACGAACGGTCCACCGGCGCCCCTCGCCGGCCGAACCGCGCGGCGGCCCGTCGACCCCGCGGGAGAACGTACGACGAGCCCCGTTCCCGTCGGGCCGGTCGGTGGAGTCGCCCCGCCAGGCCTACGGCGTCTCGCCGTCGGGAGTAGGGAGCGCCCGCAGGTCCCGCGGCGGGACGAGGAAGTTGCCCCGGTGTTTGACGAAGACGTACCGGAGGATGCCGTTGTTGACCCGCTGGCGGATGGCGGGCGTCTCCTCGACGACGTCGGCCGCGTTCATCGCCTTCCGTATCTCCTCGAACGTCGATATCTCCTTCTGGAGGCTGGGAAAGTGGAGGCTGGCGATTCCCTGGTCGGTCGACTCGACGTGCCGGCGCAGCGTCAGGAAGTTACCCTCCTCGTCGCGGTTGGCGCGGGCCATCTTCTGGGCGTGGCCGACGGCGCCGTGCTCGCGGGCCGCATCGACCAGTTCCTCGACGTCGTGGGGGGTGACGCCGCTGGCGCCGATGTCCTCGGCGGCGCCTTCGATCTCGTCGGCGAGGTCCGTGCTGAACAGCTTCTTGACCATCTCCTCGTGGTCGTTGTCCTCGTACCAGCGGCTCAACCGCTGCTGGAGCGTCGAGACGTGCTTGGTCGTGCCGCCGGCGAAGGGACCCTCCTCGAGGGTGACGAACGACTCGCTGGCCTGGTTGCCGGCGAAACCGGCGTTGAAGCCCATGAAGAGCTTCGAGGCCTCCGGGACCTCGGCGTCGGCGGGGATGCCGTCGACCTTGTCGGCCCGCTCTGCGGGCATCCCGCGGCCGATGAAGCCGGTGCGACGGTCGTCGACGGTCGCCGGGAAGTCGACGGCGTCGACGCCGTTGGCCGTCCCGCGGTCGCCGAACAGCGCCTCCTCGGCCGCCAGCACGACGTCGGCGCGGTCGGAGGCCAGGTGCAACAGGGCGTCCTGGGCGTCCAACTCCGGCGTCTCGAAGTTCGAGAGCGGCCGCGGCGGCGGGAGGTCGACACCCTCGGGGGCGCCCCCGTAGCGCTCGAAGTAGGGCCGCGAGTAGCCGATGGAGTGTATCAGTCCGGCGGGCGAGCGCTCGTAGGCCCGGTCCAGCACGGCCAGCGCGTCCGCGGCCTGCTCGCGGTCCTCGGCGCCGGGCTCGCCGTCGGCGTCCAACTCGAGGTAGAGGAACGTCTGGTGTCTCGGCAGCGCGTGGTTGCCGTTCGCGTCCGTCTCGAGTTCGTCGTTCCAGGCGTGCTGCCGGCGGTCGAGCGTCGAGGGGTCCTCGACGCCTTCGGGGACCGGATCGTCGCCGCCGAGGTCGAGACAGGCCGACAGCGCCGCGGTACCCCCCGTTGCGACGGCGGCCTTCAGGAAGCGTCGACGACTCGGTGCGTACCGACGAGTCATTGTCGCCGGTAGGCCGTCGATGGGGATGGGGGTTTTGGTTCGCGCGACGAACGACCGACTCGAATCCGGGGCGCGGCGGGGTCCCACCGGGACGGACGGGAGCGCCGAAACGTGCCACTCGACCATCATGTATATCAGTCGGGCGACCGAACCCACGGCCGATGGAGGACGCACTCGAGATCGTCGACGTACTGGCCGACGCGGGTCTCGAAGAGGAGTTCGCGTGGCTGCTCCGCATCCTGGGTATCCTCGCGATACTCGCGGGACTGGGCCTGTGGCTCCTCACGGACATGGGCCTGCTGGTCATCCCGGCGGCGCTCATCGTGCTCGGAATCGTCCTGCTGGTCATCCCGCAGGTCCTGCTCGCGCTGACCGAGTTGGCCTGACTCCTCACTCCCCGTCCGAGGGGACCCCGTACCTGTCGGCGTGCTGCTCGCAAAACGCCGGCTCCCGCAGTTGTGCCTCGATTAGCGCCGGCTGTCTGTGGGCGTCGTAGAGCCGACAGCCCCGGTTCTCGCAGAACGCCTCGCCCGTCTCGAGGTAGTGGTACGCCGCCAGGACGTACCCCCGCACGGCCTCGCTCGTCCGGGGGTCCTCGGCGACGAGGAACTCCCCGTCGACCTCCGCTTCGAGCACCTCTCGGGGCGGCGCGTCGCCCGACAGCAGCGCGTACGACTGCTTGGCCTCGTAGTAGGCCTCCGGCTTCGCGGGCGCCTCGTAGAGGCCGGGCACGCTCACGACCGCTGGCTGTCCCAGCACCGCCACCCGCTTGTGCCAGCGGCCGTCGTGGTCGCCCCACGTCCCGATCACGCGGTCGACGAGCGGGACCTGCAGGTGGTCGAGTGGCGTCTCCAGGCGCCGCCGGAGGGCGTCCTGCACCGCGAGACCGTCGTAGATGACGCCGCCGGCCCGGTCCGGCGATTCGAGGGCGCGCTCCTCGTAGCGCCGGACCCCGAACATCGTGTTGCCCGTCCCGCGGTCGTGCGGCGAGATGACGCGCGCCCCGGCGAACGACTCCGCGAGGTCGTCGTCCGCTATCCGTCCGAGCAGTCGCTCCTCGACCGTTACCTCGGCGTCGACGCGCTCGTCCAGCCACTCGGCGACGGCATCGGCGTCTGCCTCCGTCGTCGGCGCGCGGTACAGCGTGACCCGCTCGACCATGCGCCGGTCAGTCGTCCGCGGGTTCCGGCGACCGACTCGTCAACTCGACGTCGGCGGCGTCGACCTCGAGTTCGTCCAGCGCGACCTGGGCGGCGCGCTTGCCGGAGACGAGCATCGCGCCGAAGGTCGGGCCCATCCGCGGGAGGCCGTACGTCGTCGCGGTGGCCATGCCGGTGACGACGAGGCCGTCGTGTGCGAGGCCAGTGTGCTCGACGACGGCGTCCTCGGATTCGCCGACCCACATCGAGTCGTGGCCTGGCGAGTCGTGGCCCGGCGCGCCGTAGCTGTCGTCGCCCGTCTGGTCCATGCCGGTGTTGTGCTCGTCGGCGTGCTCGATACCCGGGGCGTTCAGGACGCCGCGCTCCTGGAGTTTCGAGACGGCGACGGCGTCGTGGCCCGTCGCGTCGATGACCAGGTCGGCCTCAACGGCGATGGGGTCGACGCAGGTGATCTCCCGGGGCAGCGCGTGGACCGGCGTCCAGTTCATCACGATGCCGCCGACGCGGTGGTCCTCCCGGATGACGATGTCGGTGAACTCCGTCATGTTCTGGGTCTTCGCGCCGGCGTCGCAGGCGGCCTTGATGAGTCCGGAACAGGCCTCCGGCCCGTTGGCGACGTACAGCCCCTCGCTGTCCTGTGATTCCTTGTAGTCCACCTCGAGGTCCTCCAGCACCTCCTGGGCGGGGTCCCGGACGGTCACCTTGTTCATCAGGAAGCCGCCGAGCCAGAAACCGCCGCCGAGGTAGTTGTTCTTCTCGACGACCATCGTCTGGACGCCGCGCTCGGCGAGTTCCTTGGCCGCCATCAGCCCCGAGGGACCGCCGCCGACGACGATGACGTCCGAATCCGAGAAGTCCATGAACTCCTCGGTCCACTCCTGGCCGATGGCCCGTGTTACCTCCGCCTCGCCCACGTTCGAGAACTGGTCGAACTCGGTCATACAACCGAGTAGTATTTTCTGCGAATACTAAGCCGTTGCGGTCGCACGGACCCGTCCCGGCGGCCTTCGTAACAGTTAGGGCGGGACGCCGCGAAGGCCGCCGCATGAGCGACAACGGCGACGAGGAGACCGAGGAGGAGCCGGCCGTCGAACTCGGCGACGGCGAGCCGGTCGAGGGCGCGCCGCTGGCGCGGGTCGCCTCCCGGCTCCACTACGCCATCGAGAAGAGCGAAATCGTCCGCCGCGAGGGCGACACCACCATCCGGACCCCCGACGGGCCGCGCGAACTCGCCGACATCCTCGAGGCCAGCGACGAGGTCTACTTCGACACCCGCCAGTCGTTCGTCGACGCCGTCGAGGACGTCGTCGGGACCGGTCCCGTCCCGACCGCAGAGGAGTAGTCCGAGCCCGCCCGGTAGTGTGTCCGGTCGACCCGGGGAAGGAACCCTTTTGTCCGCGCCTCCCGCACCGCCATCCATGACGCTACCGTTCGACCCCTCGGAACTCGACGCGGAGGACATCGGCGAGAAACAGGCGACCCTCGAGATGGACCACGAGGCCGCAATCGAGCGCGTCCGCGAGGTCGCCGAGACGACGGGCTTCGGCGTCCCCGTCGAGTTCTCGCCGTCGGAGATGCTCAACGAGAAGGTCGACGCGGACCGGGACCCCTACTACGTGCTCGGGGCCTGCAACCCCGAGATGGCCGACCGGGCGCTCGACGAGACGCTGAAGCAGGGCGCGCTGTTCCCGTGTAACTTCGTCATCTGGCAGGAGGAACCGGGCGTCCAGCGGGTCTACCACGTCTCCATCATGAAGATCGGCCGGCTGGTCGGTATCGCGCCCGACAACGACGCCTGGGCGTCCATCGTCGAGGACACCGGCGAACTGGTCGAGGAGTTCTTCGAGCGGCTCTGAGGCGGGAGGGGGAGTGACCCTGAGTCGCTCACCCCCCCGAAGGTGTGAGCGTCCGCTCGCTACACCGCTCACCGATACCGGGCTGTCCGCCGTGTTAGCAGCGTTTTAACGCGATATAGGACTTCTAACGGATTCGCCGGTGCAGCGCGGCGGAATATAGAGCCAGTAACAAAAAAAGCCGCTGCAGCGCGGCGAAATACAGGAATTTTAACAGGTAGGCAACTGGACTAGAAAAAATACAACGTCTCTAACGAGAGTCTATTAGACTATTAACAAAGTCCCATCTCCCTGAGTGTTGTCCCATCGCAATGGCACTATGGAAGCGCGGAACGAGTGCGGGGAACGGGACGAAACTACTGGCGGTCTGTCTGGCGGTCGTGACTGCCCTGTCGATGGTCGTCGCGCCCGTGGGCCTCGCCGCGGGGTCGACCGACGGGGGTGACGTCGACCACTCGGCTGCCTCGTCACTGGAAACATCCGCCGAGTCCACCGGCACGGTCTCGACCGCGGCAGTGCAGCCGTCGAACTTCTCGAGCTCGACGTTCCTCTCGGGCGTCAATCAGCCGATGGGGATGACGTTCCTCCCCGACGGCCGGATGCTGCTCCTCGAGAAACCGGGGACGATCGAGATCACCGACCCGGGCGACGGGACGAAGGACACGAGCACGTACCTGGACATCACCGGGAAGGTCAACGACGGGAGCGAGCGTGGGCTCATCGACATCGCGCTCGACCCGAACTTCGAGCAGAACGGCTACGTCTACGTGTTCTACTCGAACGACGCGGAGGATACGAACCGCATCGCCCGGTTCACCCACCAGGAGAACGGCGGGGGCCTGCAGAGCACTGCTGACGCCTCGAGCGAGTTCGTCGTCTGGAAGGAGGACGAACAGTGGCAGAGCTGCTGTCACCAGGGCGCCGGGCTGGACTTCGGTCCCGATGGGAAGCTCTGGCTCACCACGGGCGACGACTTCCAGGGCGGCGCCGTCTCCCAGGACCTGAGCCGGGCCAGCGGGAAGGTCATCCGCGTCAACAAGGACGGGACCATCCCCCAGGACAACCCGTACGTCGACGACGGCGACCCGAACACGCTCGGCGAGATCTGGGCCTACGGGGTCCGCAACCCGTTCCGGGCGGAGTGGGACCTGCAGAGCGGTCGGTTCTTCTTCGGCGACGTCGGCGGCAACAGCGCCCCCGACTACGAGGAGGTGAACGTCGCCACGCTCGACAACCCGGCCGCCAACTACGGGTGGCCCGACTGTGAGGGCACCTCGAAGTCGAACGAGGACGCACCCTGCGACGTCAGTCAGACGGCGCCGGTCTACTCGTACCCGCACAGCGAGGGGAACTCGATCACGGGCGGCGAGGTGTACCGCGGCCAGCAGTTCCCCGACGAGTACCAGGGCGCGTACTTCTTCGGCGACTACGCGAAGGACTGGATCAAGTACCTGACGTTCGACTCGAACGGCGACGTCCAGAGCGTCGAGATGTTCGAGGACAGCGCAAACAACGTCAACGCCATCTCCGTCGGTCCCGACGGGTCGCTCTACTGGACGAGCATCAGCGACGGGACGATCCACGAGGTCACCTACACGGGCAACCAGGCCCCGAGCATCGACTCCGTCTCGGCGACACCCACGTCGGCGGCGAGCGCGCCACAGACGGTCGACTTCAGCGTCTCGGCCAGCGACCCCGACCAGGACTCGCTCACCTACAACTGGACGTTCGGCGACGGATCGACGGCCTCGGGCGCCTCGCCGAGCCACACCTACCAGAGCGCCGGCACCTACACGGCGTACGTCGAGGTGAGTGACGGCACGCAGACGGTCGAGTCCCAGCCGATCGAGATCACGATCGGCGAACCGCCCTCGGTGACGATCGACTCGCCGGCCGACGGAAGCCTCTTCCAGGCGGGCGACACGATCGAGTTCAACGCCAGCGGCACCGACCCGCAGGACGGCACCCTGAGCAGTGACGCGTTCACCTGGGACGTCGTCTTCGATCACGACCCGCCGGAGGGGGCCGCACACACGCATCCCGTTCTCTCCGATTACACGGGCGAGAGCGGCTCCTTCGACGTGCCCGCGTCGGGGCACGGCTACTCGACCGACACCAGCTACACGCTGACGGTCACCGCGACCGACTCCGACGGGCTCTCGGCGTCGGATTCGGTCACCATCGAACCCGACAAGGTCGACATCACGTTCGCGACGGACCCCGGTGGTCTCGAGCTGAGCGTCGATGGGCTCCCGGT
This sequence comes from Natronomonas marina, assembly GCF_024298905.1. Lineage (NCBI taxonomy): Archaea > Methanobacteriati > Methanobacteriota > Halobacteria > Halobacteriales > Natronomonadaceae > Natronomonas > Natronomonas marina. The sequence goes on along the minus strand of NZ_CP101154.1, from coordinate 3,090,747 downwards.
GAACGACGGGGCCGTCATCGACACGCTGGTCGGCTTCGAACACGAGGTGAGCGCCCCGACGACACAGTGCCTGAACGGCCGCGAGTACGAGTTCCAGGGCTGGTCGGACGGTGGTGCACAGACGCACACGTACACGGTCCCGACATCCGACGCCACGCTCACCGCGAACTACCAGGACGTCGGCGAGTGCTCGGCCCCCGTCACGGACGGCCTCGTCGCGCAGTTCGAGGCCGACCAGGGCGTGACGACGAGCGGCGGGCAGGTCACGGGCTGGGCCGACCAGTCCGGGCAGGGCAACGACCTCGCGGCGGTCGGTGATCCGACGACGGCCACCGCGCCGAGCGGGCAACCGGTTATCAGTCTCGACGGCGACGGCGACAAACTCGAGCGGACTGATGCCCTGTCGGGGCTCCCGTCGGGTAGCCAGAACCGGACGATGTTCGTCGTCACCGAGTATCAGAACGCCAACGAGTGGGCCGGAGCAGCATTCGGCGCCGCGAATCCCAACGAGGCCTTCGGCCTCATCGTCCAGGAGGACTCCGGCCTGCTGGACGTGACCGGGTACTTCACCGACATCACCTCGGACACCCAGGGCACCGGCGCCGGCTGGCTGGTCCAGTCGGCCACCGTCGCCGACGATCAGGTCACCCACTACAAGAACGGCACCCAGATCGACAACGGCACCCACACCTACGAGACGGACCCCGACGACGCCCAAGCGAAGTTCATCGTGGGCGAGGAAATCTCCGGCGCCGGCTACAACGACATGGAGGTCGCCGCCGTCCTCGTCTACGACCGCGCACTCTCCGATTCGGAGCGCCAGCAAGTCGAGGCGTACTTCCAGCAGAAGTACCTCTCCCAGGAAGCGACCAACCAGAACCCGACGGCCGTCGACGACTCGGCCTCGGTGACGGCTGGATCCTCGACGACGATCGACGTGCTTGCCAACGACGACGACCCGGACGGCAGCCTCGACGCCTCGACGGTCACCATCGATCAGGGCCCCGCCCACGGCACCGCGACGGTGAACCCCGACGGCTCGATCACGTACGCCCACGACGGGTCGGACACGACGTCGGATACGTTCGTCTACCAGGTCAGCGACGACCAGGGCGCCGGTGACGCCGCGACGGTCACGGTGTCGATCGACCAGGGGACGGACACGGGCGGCTCGTCGCTGCCGGTGACGAGCGGCCTCGTGACGCACTACGCGGCCGACCAGGGCGTCAGCGTCGGGACCGGCGACGTGGTCACGGGCTGGGCCGACCAGTCCGGTCAGGGTAACGACCTCACCGCCACCGGCGACCCGCTGGTCAAACACGACACGCTCGCCGGGAATCAGGTGATCAGCTTCGACGGCGACGGCGACGCGCTCGTCCGGACGGCGGCGCTGAACGGCCTCCCGTCGGGGAACGACGACCGGACGATCATATACGTCGTCGACTACCAGAGCTCGCCGGACTGGGGCGGCGGTGTCGCCTACGGGGCGACGGTCTGCAACGACGCCTTCGGCCTCATCGTCCACGACAGCAGCCTGCAGGTGCAGGGCTGGTGCGAGGACTTCACCGCACCCGCCTCCGCCGAGGTCGGTTCGGGAGACTGGCTGACCCACTCGGCGGTTCTCTCCGGCGACCAGGTCACCCACTACAAGAACGGCACCCAGATCGACCAGTTCACCCACACCTACGACACCGACCCCCAGAAGATCGTCGTCGGCGCCGAACTCGACGAGGACCCCTACGTCGACATGGAGGTCGCCGAGGTCGTGGTCTACGACCGCGCGCTGACCGACACCGAACGCCAGCAGGTCGAGACCTACTTCGAGCAGACGTACTTCACCGCGAACGCGGCCCCGACCGCGAGCGACGACTCGGGAAGCGTCACGGCGGGGCAATCGACGACCATCGACGTGCTCGCCAACGACACCGACAGCGATGGTAGCCTGAACGCCTCGTCCGTCCAGGTCACGAGCGGGCCCGCGACCGGCACGGCCACGGCCAACCCCGACGGCAACATCACCTACAGCGCGCCCTCGGGTGCCAGCGGTGACGTCACGTTCGGCTACACGGTCGACGACGACGACGGCGCCACCTCGAACGAGGCGACCGTCACCGTCTCGATCAGCGCGGACACCGGAACCGGCACCTACGGCACGTCGACGGGCCAGGCGACGAACGTCGTCATCGATACCTCGACGGCGACCAACGCCTCGGCGACTCTCGACGGCACGCTCACGCTGGGTGACAAACAGGAGGCGACGCCGTACGTCAAGATCTGGCCGGAGGGACAGCCGGAGGACGCCTTCTGGTACACGGGCGCGCCGACGACCCAGTCCGGTGGATTCCAGTTCGACGTCGTGTTGAGCCCGAGCACCACCTACGTCTGGCAGACGCTCGCCCAGAGCGGCGACGGCGCGTGGAAGGCTGGCGAGGAGAAGACGTTCACCACCCCGACGGGCCAGTACTTCGGGGTCGACAGTACCGGCGCGAGCGACGTGGGTGTCGAGTCCGCGACGCTGAACGGCGAGATCGTCAACCTCGGCGACAACGCCGACGCCCAGGTGTACTTCACCTACTGGAAGCAGGGACAGAAGGACTCGACGCTGACCTGGTACACCGGTCCGGTGCAGGACTCGCCCGGCGCGTTCAGCACCGAGGTCGGTCTCGAGCCCGGGACGACCTACGAGTACCGGGCGTTCGGCCAGAGCAACGAGGGCGAGTGGAAGGCCGGCCCCGCGGAGACGTTCACCACCCAGTCCGGGCAGCCGTACGGCGTCGCGACCGAGTCGGCGACGAACGTCGATGCGGACTCGGCGACGTTGCAGGGCAACCTCACGGGGCTCGGCGACCGCGACAACGCGACGGTCTACTTCCAGTACTGGAAACAGGGCCAGAAGGGCTCGACGCTGACCTGGTGGACCGGCTCCTCGCTGAGCAGTCCCGGCCAGTTCGGTGCGGACGTGACCGGGCTCGATTCCGAGACGACCTACGTCTTCCAGGCGTACGCCGAGAGCGACGACGGCAAGTGGACCGCCGGCAGCGAGGAAACGTTCACGACCGACGCGACGGGAGCGGTAAACCAGCCGCCGACGGCCAGCGACGACGCCGCGACCGTCACGGCGGGTGAGTCGACCACCATCGACGTCCTCGCCAACGACACCGACAGCGACGGCTCGCTGAACGCCTCGTCGGTCTCGATCGCGAGCGGGCCGTCGAACGGGACGGTTTCGGTCAACCCGGACGGCACGATCTCCTACAGTGCACCCTCGGGCGCGAGTGGTGACGTGACGTTCACCTACACGGTCGCCGACGACGACGGCGCGACGGACACCGCCACGGTGACCGTCACCGTCACCCAGCCCCCGGACTCGTCGCTGCCGGTGACGAGCGGCCTTGTCACCCACCTCGAAGCCGGACAGGGCGTGACGACGAGCGGCGACAACGTCACGGGCTGGGCCGACCAGTCCGGGCAGGGCAACGACCTCACGGCGTCGGGCGATCCGACGCTCGTCACTGACGGTCCGAACGGGCAACCGGTTATCAGTCTCGACGGCGACGGCGACAAACTCGAGCGGACTGATGCCCTGTCGGGGCTCCCGTCGGGTAGCCAGAACCGGACGATGTTCGTCGTCACCGAGTATCAGAACGCCAACGAGTGGGCCGGAGCAGCGTTCGGCGCCGCGAATCCCAACGAGGCCTTCGGCCTCATCGTCCAGGAGGACTCCGGCCTGCTGGACGTGACCGGGTACTTCACCGACATCACCTCGGCCACCCAGGGCACCGGCGCCGGCTGGCTGGTCCAGTCGGCCACCGTCGCCGACGATCAGGTCACCCACTACAAGAACGGCACCCAGATCGACAGCGGCACCCACACCTACGAGACGGACCCCGACGACGCCCAAGCGAAGTTCATCGTGGGCGAGGAAATCTCCGGCGCCGGCTACAACGACATGGAGGTCGCCGCCGTTCTCGTCTACGACCGCGCACTCTCCGATTCGGAGCGCCAGCAAGTCGAGGCGTACTTCCAGCAGAAGTACCTCGACACCACTGGCACCTCGAACGTAGCCCCGACCGCCAGCGACGACGCCGCGAGCGTGACGGCGGGGCAGTCGACCACTATCGACGTCCTCGCCAACGACACCGACAGCGACGGCTCGCTGAACGCCTCGTCCGTCCAGGTCACGAGCGGGCCGGCGACCGGCACGGCCACGGCCAACCCCGATGGCACGATCACCTACGACACCCCCTCGGGCGCCAGCGGTGACGCGACGTTCACGTACACCGTCGACGACGACGACGGCGCCACGTCCAACGAGGCGACCGTCACCGTCTCGATCAGCGCAGCCAACACGGCGCCGACGGCCAGCGACGACTCGGCAACGGTCGACGCCGGACAGTCCGTCGTCGTGGACGTCCTCGCCAACGACACCGACAGCGACGGCAGCCTGAACGCCTCGTCCGTTCAGGTCACGAGCGGGCCGTCGAACGGGACGGTTTCGGTCGACGATTCGACCGGCGCGATCACCTACACCCACGGCGGCTCCGACTCGGCGTCGGACAGCTTCACCTACTCGGTGGCGGACGACGACGGCGCGACCGACACCGCCACCGTCTCGATCACTGTGAACCAGCCCACCACCTCGTCGCTTCCGGTGACGAGCGGGCTGGTCACGCACTTCGACGCCGGGCAGGGCGTGACGACGAGCGGCGACAACGTCACGGGCTGGGCCGACCAGTCCGGGCAGGGCAACGACCTCACGGCGTCGGGCGATCCGACGCTCGTCACTGACGGTCCGAACGGGGAACCGATGGTCAGTCTGGACGGCACCGACGACCTGCTCCAGCGGACGGACACGCTGACTGGCCTCCCGTCGGGGAACGACAGCCGGACGATCATGTACGTCGTGAACTACCAGAGCTCGCCGGACTGGGGCGGCGGTGTCGCCTACGGCGCGGCGGCCTGCAACAACGCCTTCGGCCTCATCGTCCACGACAGCAGCCTGCAGGTGCAGGGCTGGTGCGAGGACTTCACCGCGCCCGCCTCCGCCGACGTTGGTTCCGACACCTGGCTGACCCAGTCGGCGGTTCTGGCCTCGGACCAGGTCACCCACTACAAGAACGGCACCCAGATCGACCAGTTCACCCACACCTACGACACCGACCCGCAGAAGATCGTCGTCGGCGCCGAACTCGACGGGAGCCCACTGGTCGACATGGAGGTCGCCGAGGTCGTGGTCTACGACCGCGCGCTGACCGACACCGAACGCCAGCAGGTCGAGCAGTACCTGCAGGACAAGTACGGCATCGGGGCCTGATTCCCTGTCGAACGTCGCCCCGGTTCCCCCGCGACCGCTCGATTCGGTCGGAGACACCCGGAACCCTACCACCCCACACGAAATCTCGATTCAAAGATGATCTGGTCCGAACTCGTCACGCTAATCCGGATACTCGGTGCCTTCGTCGGCCTCGTCTTCACGCTGATGATGGGCACCGGTCTGCTCCTGTCGGTTCGCTACGAGCCGGAGCGGAGCGGCGAGCGAGCCGAGAACGTACGGCTCGTGATCACGACGGTCGCCGCCGCCCACGTCGCCACCGCGCTTCGCGAGACGCTGGACCACACCACCGCGAGGTTCTCCGACTGTGAGATCTTCTGCGTCCTCGACGAGGGGAGCGATCTCCAGGCCGAACTCCTCGACCGCGACGACGTCACGACCGTCGTCGTGCCGGAGTCGTACGACTGCGAGGCGGTCGCCAAGGGACGGGCCATCAACTACTTCATCGAGACGGTCGTCGCCGAGGCACCGTCGTACTGGTACGGGTTCATCGACGACGACAACCGCGTCCTCGACGACGCGTTCCTCTACGAGATTCCCCACTACGAGGAGCGCGGCTACCGGGCGATGAACCCCGTTCTCCTCCCGCGCCGGGGCCGGTCGGTGACGACGTTCATGGCCGACCACATCCGCTTCGTCGACGACCTGTCCATCTACCGTCTGTTCACCGGCGTCCTCGGAAAACCCTACCTCGGGTTCCACGGCGAGTTGCTCTGTGCCCGCGGCGACGTCCTCGCGGAGATCGGCTTCGATCGGGAGACGATCGTCGAGGACTTCGCCTTCGCGCTCGAGTTGGTGAAACGGGACGTCCCGGTCTGGCAGAGCGCGACCCGCGTGAGCATTCTCAGCCCGCACGACGTCACGTCGTTCCTGAAGCAACGGTCGCGCTGGTATCTCGGTATCGCCCGGTACCTCCCGAAGGCACCGGTCGCGAGCCGGGTCGTCGTCGGTGCTCGCATCCTTACCTGGACCGTCGCCGTCGCGTCCAGCTGGGTGTTCCTCCCGCTGTGGCTCCTCGGGTACGGGCTCGCGTTTCCGACGTGGGTCGTCGGCCTGCTCGCGGCGGGCAGTCTCATCTACGTCAGCACCATCGGACTGGGCGCACGGCGAGTCGGCGGTCTCGAAGGCGCGGGCCTGCTGCTACTCACGCCGGTCTACGCGACGCTCGAACACGTCGTGCCCCTGTATGCGCTCTGGACCCGCGACAGCGAGTTCGTCGTCATCGACAAGTGAGACATGCGCGCGCTCGGACACCGGATCGGTCGGAAACGACCCGATCGGCACGGATGGCGGGACCCGAGCGGACCGGTCGCCGGTAGAACCACGGTACCCCCGGTCGAACGGTACGACACCGGACAGACCACATGGTTCGAGAGGGTATCGACCGTCGGCGACGAGCGACGCTCCGAGCGGTCGCCGCCGGAATCGGCGTCCTCCCGGTCGGGCGGGGCGCCCGATCCCTCCGGACGGACGAGGAACCCGAGTGGAGGGCGTCGATGAGAGGGACCGTGAAACCGACCGGCGCCGATTTCCTCGTCACCCGGGACGACGGAACGTCGTACGTCTTCCGACGGGGGACCGACGATCCCGCGTTCGGTGGCTCCGGCAGCGACGCCATCCAGTACGCGATCGACGCCGGTGAGGCGACCGGAACGGGCACCGCCATCGAAGTCGCACCGGGAACCTACGAGCTCGATCGGCCGGTGACGCTGGCGGGGGCGACGTGGGTCGCCGGAAGCGGCCCCGCGACGACCCTCCGTGCTGCCGACGGGCTGAACGCGGACCTCCTGACGATCCCGTCGGGTGCCGAACACGTCCGCGTTTCCGACCTCCGGATCGACGGCAACCGGTCCGGCAACGAGCGGGGGGACTGTCTGGTCGTGGTCGGGTACACATGGCGACCGGTCGTCGAACACCTCGTCGTCCGGAACGGAGCGGGCGACGGCGTCCGGTTCGAGGGCGGGCCCAACGGGGAGTACTCCTACGAACCGACGCTCACGGACGTCGACGTGGCACGCTGTGCCGGCGACGGGTTCGTCTTCGGGTACACCGGGGACCTGTTCGGCGTGAACCTGTACGCCGAAAGCTGCGAGAGCTACGGGTTCACGATGGCGGACGCCGGCGGGACGCTGATCCACCCCCACGCGTACGACACGAGGGGCGAGGCAGGTATCCGAATGATAGAGAGCGCGAAGGACGCCACGCTCGTAGGGGCCCACAGCGAGCGCAACCGGCGACACGGCGTGCTGATCAAGGGCGACCGGGTCACCCTCCGGAACGCGTTCGTCGCCAACAATTCGCGCGACGACCCCGGTTCCTACAGCGGGGTCGTCCTCGACGGGGCACACCGCAGTAGGGTCGTCGAGTCCGCACTGCTCAACGACGACGATTACGACCGTACGCAAGGACACGGCCTCGTCGAAACGTCGGACAGTCGTGACAACCTGATCTCGTTCAACCTCCTTCACGGCAACGCCGCCGCGGCCGTCGACCGGCCGTCACGGTCGACCGGGTCCACGTACCGGTTCAATCGGGGATACCGGACCGGTACGTGTTTAGCCCGATGACTCAACGACCGGCACAGCCTGATCTCGTGAAACCATCTCGTTGTTTCGAGAGACTCGCTTGAGTTCGTCGTAGGGATTGCGTCCCTGCTGGCGCCACGTCGCCAGCAGGGACAGCACCGTCTCATGAACGAACATCCCGCGGTCGTTGCGGAGTGTTCCGATAAGTTTCCGGAGAACCACTGGTTCACGGAGCGCGTTTTCGGCGGCATTGTTGGTCGGAGAGACCGCTGGCTCACCGACGAAGGTGAGCCAGTGGTCGAGGCCACCTTCGATCTTTCCGAGCAGTGTTGCCACTGGTCCGTCGGGAACTGACCGCTCAATCAGCGATTCAAGCTCTCTTCGTGCAACACACTGGAGCTCTGCTCGCTCACGAATGGACAAGTCGCTCTCCAGCCGCGTCTGGAGAGCGACGTACAACTGCTTGAGAGACTCGTAGATCGGTTTGCCTTCGGGGTGCTTCTCGGCGGCATCTTTAGCCTCCCGCAGAATATGAGCCCAACACCGCTGTAGATTGTCGCTGAAGGCCGGATAGGCCGTCCACCCATCACAGATGACCGTTCCCGCGAAGTCCTCGCCGAGGACTTCCGCGGGAACATCGCTTCCACGACTCTCTCTAACAGCGTAGAGCGTGTGGTTCTCGGTGGTGAACGTCCAGATCCATGCTTGCTCACCATCCCGCTTGATGCCTGTTTCGTCGATGTGGACAACGTCGGCCTGCCAGATCTGGCGGCGGATCTGCTCGTATTCACAGCGACCGGCGCGCGCAGCGCGCTCGGTCGCGTGCCATGCGGACGCGCCCGACAACTCCAGTTCATGTAGCTGCTCGAAACGGTCTGCAATCTTCCGATAGGGGAGGCGGTAATCGTACCTCGACAGTGCAGATTGGGCGATAACGTTCACCCCGAACTGCCCCTCATCGGGGCAGTCGGGGTGTGTAGCGACTGTCTCAGTCCCACAGGAGTCGCACTGGTAGCAGTGGCGGTTGTATTGCGTGACTTCTGGTGGCTGTGGGTCCGGTATCTCCTCGACGAGTCGGGGGCTGACGCCCACCGACTCGTCGAAGTGTTGGCCACACTCTGGACAGCAGTCACAGGTAACCTCAACTTCTTCGTCCGGATCAGCCGTAGAGCGCCACTCCGGGTCGTGACCGTCCTTTCGTCCGGGAGCGCCGCCATCAGTTCTAACATCGTCGTCTTCGTCATCTTGCGAGGTCGGGGACTCGTCAGTCCCCGACCGTCGCTTACTCGGCGGTGTATGTGGATTCTCGTATTTGCGAAGCCGTGTTTCGAGTTCTTCGATTCGCTCTTGCTGCTCTTCGATCCGTTCGTCCTTTTGCTCAAGTTTCTCCTCCAGCTCGTCAATTCGCTCTTCCATCTGGAGAAACCGTGAGAGAAGTTCGTCTTTGCTGAGGTCATCCCACTCCACTATGACCACCTCAGCGTTACCTCAGCAGGGTCACCGGGATGGTCTCCGAGCGGAGACCATCCCTGGAGAAATTCAATTAGCCCTTGCTGAGGGTGCATATCCCCCCGATTGGTCGCCTGTTACGAGATAGTGGCGAAATTCATCGGGGCTAAACACGTACCCGGACCGAAAACGGCGGTCGAACGACCGTCGGCGACGGCGACTCGATCACCCACGGCCTGGCCGACCGGCCGCGGCAGTACTGGATCAACTCGACGGAGCCGGGAACGTACGCGCACGTCGTCGACGCCACTCGAACGTATCTCGTCGTCGAGGCGGTACGGATACGGACGGGAGAGCCGTCGCAGGGCGACGTCGACGTCGTCTGGGGTGCATCGACGACGTGACGTACTTGTGCCGAAGCGACCCGCTCACCGCCCGAGCAGCCGCCGGAAGACGCCCCGCTCTGAGAGCGCCCGGTAGAGGTAGAAGCACGGAAAGACGAGGAAGACGACCGATAGCAGGACGACGAACAGCGCCGGCCCCGAGAGCAGCGCCGCGTGCGTGGAGGCGGGGAGCATACCCGACGGATACGCCGACGGCGGCTTAATCGCTTCGAGAACGGGTCAGGGCCGGTCGGTCCCGCCGGCGCCGAACGCCGAGAGGTCGGCCTGGACGCCGGCGGCCATCGTCGACTTCCGGCGGAGGTCGGCCATCGAGACGGGCAGTTGCGGCACCAGCTTTCGGACGGCGTCGTGGAACGTCTCCGCGACGGCCGGTTCGTTGTCGAAGGCGTTGCGGACCGACTCGCGTATCTGCCAGACGCCGACCGGCGCCCAGTACTCGTTGGTGGCGTGCCGCACCACGAACACCTTCGCCTGCCGGTCGCGGTCGGCGAAGTGCTCCAGGACCCCGAGGCGGGCGGCGTAGTAGGCGCCGGAGGTCTCGTCGACGTACCCCGTGCGACCCTCGTAGCCCTCGCGGTCGGCGGCCATATACAGTTGGCCGTCTGGGTCGGGGTTCCAGATGGAGCCGGGCGCCTTCAGTTCCAGCAACTCGAACTCCCAGTCGCCCGGCGCCGCGATTATCCAGTAGTCGTTGCCCACGTAGCGGTTGTGCCACACCTTCGTCTCGCCGATGGTCGGGGCGTTGCGGATCGTACCCCGCAGGTACTGCCCGACGGTGTCGTCGACGGCGGTGATGGACCACCGCGTCGGGACCAGCCGCCGGTTCTCGCCGACCCCGAGCGCGCCGACCGACAGCACGTTGTTGACGTCGTAGACGTCGAATCCCCGGCGGTAGAGGTAGGTGATGGCGCCCTCCGCGCGCCAGTCGTCGTCCGAGAGGGTCTTCTCGACGGCCCGGGGAACCGAGGGGTTCTCGGTCAGTCGGGCGGCCTCGGCGCTGGCGCGGGGGCCCCGCGGTGCGGCGATGTCCTCGAGGCTGCCGTCGAGGTCGAAGCCCGGCGACTCCGCCAGACCGAGTTCGACGTCGACGGGGCGGTCGGCGATGGCGACCTCCCTCTGGGTGCCGACGAAGCCGTCCCAGACATCCTCGACGTCGACGGTCGCCCGCCGCGTGGAGTTCAGAAGGCCCGTTCGCTTTGCGAAGACGTCCTCGATGGAGAAGTCCTGCCGGTACCACTCGCCGTCGGTCACGTAGGCGTCGGCGTCGTCCTCGTCGCCGACGGGCGCCAGCAGGCCCGTCGAGACGTTCGGATACGACGACCGGCCGACGAACACCGATGGCGCCGTCGAACCGACCACCGCGTCGTCGGTCAGCGTCTCGTCGAACCGGGCCCGTGCGGCGTCGAGGTGATCCGTGATGGCGTATGACTTCTCCTCGGCGAGTTTCCGCAACTCGACGGACTCCTCGCGGTCGAGTCCGTCGACGTACTCGTCGAGGCGCATGGCGGGGCTTCGTCGGGGACGGACAAAGGCTGTTCGGCGGCGCCGCGGTGCCGCGTTCGCCGCCCCGGACGCCGCCCGGTTCGCTGGCACCACAACGTCCAAGTGATGAGGTTCGAAAATTACCCGCATGGACCTCCGAAACGCGTTCGCGGAGGACGCCTGGCGCTACCCCGTCGCCGCCGGACTCGGTTCGGTTCCGTTCACGGTGCTGTGTGTCCGGGTCACCGAACTGCCGTCGATACTCCCCGTGTTTCTCGCCGGCGGTGTGGTCGGGTACGTGTTCGGCGGTCGGGGCGTCCCGGGTCGGCGGGTCGGGTGGCGAACGGGGCTGGTCGGTTCGGTCGCCGTACTTCCGAAATCGGTTCGGTTCGTCTCGACGATACCGGACTACTCGTGGTCACTTCCGTTCTCGCTCCTCGCGGGGTTGCTCGCGGTTCTGTTCGTGGGCATCTTCGTGACCGTCTTCGGCGGGTTCGGAGCCCTCGGCGGGCACGTCGGCGGCTGGTTGGACGGCAGTTCCGACGCGGCGAACGCCTCGCTCGGTTGAGTTTCGCGCCGGCCGGGCCTCAGGAGTGAATGCCCATCGCTTCGATCTGTTCCTGGTAGCGGTTCCGGATGGTGACCTCGGTCACCTGGGCGACGTCGGCGACCTCGCGCTGGGTCTTCTTCTCGTTGCAGAGCAGGGAGGCAGCGTAGATGGCCGCAGCGGCGTAGCCGGTCGGCGACTTGCCGGAGAGTAGGCCCTTCTCGGCGGTCGTCTCGATTATCTCGTTGGCCTTCGTCTGGACCTCCTCGGAGAGTTCCAGTTCCGAGCAGAAGCGGGGGACGTACTTCTTGGGGTCGACGGGTTCCATCTCGAGGCCGAGTTCCTGGGAGATGTAGCGGTAGGTGCGGCCGATCTCCTTGCGCTCGACGCGGGAGACCTCGCTGATCTCCTCCAGGGAGCGCGGGATGCCCTCCTTGCGGCAGGCGGCGTACAGCGCGGCGGTGGCGACGCCCTCGATGGAGCGGCCGCGGATGAGATCGTCGTCGAGCGCCCGCCGGTAGATGACGGAGGCGACCTCCCTGACGGAGCGGGGGACGCCGAGTGCGGAGGACATCCGGTCGATCTCCGAGAGGGCGAACTGGAGGTTCCGCTCGCCGGCGTCCTTGGTGCGGATGCGTTCCTGCCACTTGCGGAGGCGGTGCATCTGGGAGCGCTTCTTCGAGGAGATCGAACGGCCGTAGGCGTCCTTGTCCTTCCAGTCGATGGTCGTCGTCAGCCCCTTGTCGTGCATCGTCTGGGTCGTCGGCGCCCCGACGCGGGATTTTTCCTGTCGCTCGGAGTGGTTGAACGCCCGCCACTCCGGCCCGGGGTCGATGTGGTCCTCCTCGACGACGAGCCCACAGTCGTCACAGACCAACTCGCCCCGGTCGGCGTCCTTGACGATGTTATCCGAGGAACACTCCGGACAGACCGTCGCTTCGTCCTGATCGACACCCTCGCCCTCCTCCTCTCGCTCGCGCTCCCGTTGACGGGTGGGCCGTGTCATCGCGTTTTTATACTCACTCGATGAACTGCCTTAAACCCTCGCAAACACGTCATAATATCTGACACTAATCGCACTACTGGGGCGGGGCGGTTTCGGCGGAGTAGGCGGATACTAAACGGATATCGGAAAGGATAACACTCGGAAGCCGCCAGCGCAGAACGATGCCCGTCGTCGACTGCGACCCCGAGGTCGCCCGCGAACGGCTCGAAGACGCCGGTGTCGACGTCGAGGCCGGCAACACGGAGCACGAACTGTGGCGGGCGAGTCACGCGGGCGCGACGGCCGTCGCCTACGAGGACAAGGTCGTCGTCCAGGGTGGGGACCCCGCACGGCTCGTCGGACTGCTCCGGGAGGGCGGCGGGCGGGCCCACCTCTACTTCGACGGCGGCTCCCGCGGCAACCCCGGTCCGGCGGCGGTCGGGTGGGTCATCGTCACGAGCGACGGCATCGTCGCCGAGGGGTCCGAGCGCATCGGCCGGGCGACGAACAACCAGGCCGAGTACGAGGCACTCGTCCGTGGGCTTGCGGCGGCCGACGACTACGGCTTCGAGGAGGCCGTCGTCAGGGGCGACTCCGAACTGGTCGTCAGGCAGGTCCGCGGCGAGTGGGACACGAACGACCCGACGCTGCGCGAAAAACGGGTCCGGGCACGGGAGCTACTCGAGCGGTTCGGCGAGTGGTCCATCGAACACGTACCGCGGGAGATAAACAGCCGCGCGGACGAACTGGTCAACGACGCACTCGATGGCTGACGAGACGCCACTCCCCCAGGAGGTCGTGAACCGCGCGCTGACGCTCACCCGCCGGATGCGGGCGGCCGTCGACGACAACGAGCGGGCGGCCTACCGCACCGAACGGGACCGACTGCTCGGCGAGCACGACTACGTCCCCCGGGTCCGCGAGGACGACCCCGGCGAGACGCTGGTGCTGTACCCCGACGAGTGGGTCGAGGAGGGCGTCGTCCGGGTCGACCGCATCGAGGACACCGACCGCGCCGTCGAGCGGTCGCTGTCCGGGGTCGGCAGCGGCGACTGGGAGACCGTCGAGGAACACAATCGGAGCGTCGCCGAGCGGGTCCGCGAGGAGTACGGCGACCCTCACGGCGAAAACGCCCACGCCTTCGCCGACTTCATGAGCAACCACTACGCCAAGCGGGTCGAGGAGGCGACGCCGGCCGAACGCGAGGAGTTCCGCGAGGAGTACTTCCGGCGGAACGCCTGGCCGACCGAGGCCCAACGCGAGGCTGTCGAGGAGTCGCTTCGGCTGCTCGAAGAAATCGCGGTCTCGGGGTAGTTACTCGAACTGCTCGACCAGGTCGTGGAGTCGCGCGGCCCGTTCCCCGTCCGTCGCGACGTTCGAGAAGACCCACTCCAGCTGGCCGAGGACCGCCTCCAGCCCCTCGTCGGTCAGGGCGTACTCGTTGGTCCGCTTGTCGAGTTCGCTCTTCTCGACGAGCCCCATCTCGACGAGGTCGTCGAGGTTCGGGTAGAGCCGGCCGTGGTTGACCTCGCTGTCGTAGTAGTTCTCGAGTTCGCGCTTGATCGCGAGCCCGTATCTCGCGTCCTCGGCCAGGATGGTGAGGATGTTCTGCTGGAACGCCGTCAGGTCCCGTGCGATGCCCGGATCCGGGGTGGCTGTCTGTGCCTCTGACATACGAAAAAACACGTTCGCAACACACTTAACATTTATCAAACATCTATAAGTGCCTGGGTGTTCAACTGCAGGGTCGTTCCCGGGACGGGCGCGTGTCGAAAGCTCTTTGCGGCCGTCACGCGCAGGCCGACACATGGCTGGAGCGAACCTGTGGGAAGACCTCGAGACGGGGCCGAACGCGCCCGAGGAGATCTACGCGGTCGTCGAGTGCCTGAAGGGCGAGCGCAACAAGTACGAGTACGACAAGGACATCCCCGGCGTCGTTCTCGACCGGGTGTTGCACTCGAACGTCCACTACCCCTCGGACTACGGTTTCATCCCGCAGTCGTACTACGACGACGAGGACCCCTTCGACGTTCTGGTGCTCGTCGAAGACCAGACGTTCCCCGGCTGCGTCATCGAAGCCCGTCCGGTCGCGCTGATGAAGATGGACGACGACGGCGAGCAGGACGACAAGGTCATCGCGGTTCCCAGCGAGGACCCCCGCTGGGACCACATCGAGGACGTCGACGACATCCCCCAGCAGACGCTCGACGAGATAGACGAGTTCTTCGCAACGTACAAGAACTTAGAGGAGGGCAAGGAGGTCGAGACGCTGGGCTGGGAGGACCGACAGGCCGCCTACGACGCCATCGAACACGCCCAGGACCTCTACGAGGAGCACTTCGGATAGGCCGGCCAGCGGACTGCCGGTTCTCGCCGCCGCGAGCGACGAACCGACCACCGGCAGGTATCCGGAGCGGTCCGGAGCGGTCGGGATCGCTCGGTAGGCCTCCCCCGCGTCGCCGAGGTGGAGATGTCCCGGCGAGGACGGGTTCGTCCGGGACCCGGTGGCGACGGCCGACGGACGCTACGCCCTCGCGGGCGGGCCGGGACGGTCAGTCGTCGCCGGTGACGGCGCTGGCGACCGGGTCGTCGGGAACGTCGGCCCCGGGACGGCGGTCGGCGTCGGCCGACAGGTGCGTGTCCCCGAACCCGGTGGGGTACTTGAGGCCGTAGCCGACCGCGCGGTCGACACCGATGTGGGCGGCCCACACGAGCGCGATCCACTGGAGCGGCGGCACGGCGAGTCCCACGCCGACGGCGCCGAGTGCCAGCGGGCCGAGGTAGGTGTGGACGGCGTTGTAGAGTCGGCTTCCGGCGTGAGCGCCCGCGAGGTACCCGACCATCGAGAGGTCCGGCGCCAGCGCCAGCACCGCGAACAGCCACAGCGGGCCGCCGGCCGCGTAGTACGCCGCGATTGCGGCGAGAGCGACCGCGAGACCCTCGGCACGGAGCAGTAATCTCGGTTCCATGCCGGATAGACGACGGCCGAGGAGAAGAACTCGTAGTGAGCCGTGATAGCAGCGCGGGAGAGCGACCGCCCCGTCGCTATACTCCCCCCAACCGGTATATATCGGTACACAGCAATCATAGCAACCCACTTTCCGGCTACTGTCTCACTGACCGTATGCGACCAGCAAGTGCCGACGGGACGGCCGTCGCGGGCACCGACGGTGCCGGGGAGACGGCGCCGGCCGGCGCGACGTTCGCCGACCCGCTCGCGGGACTCCACCGACGGTTCGACGCCGCCCGCTTCGACGACATCTACGTCGTCGGCGACGTTCACGGCTGTATCGACGAACTCCGCGACCTCCTCGACCCCCTCGACGTGGATTCCGACGACCTCGTCGTGTTCGTCGGCGACCTCGTCCGGAAGGGGCCGGACAGCGAGGCGGTACTGGAGTTGGTCGGCGCCTCGCCGAACATGGTGAGCGTCCGTGGCAACAACGAACAGAAGTTCATCGACGGCGAGGAACCGCCCGAGCGACTCGGTGACGGTATCGACCGCGTGGCGTCGATGCCGGCCGCCGTCTCCTTCGACGAGGCACTCGTCGTCCACGGCGGCGTCGACCCGCGTCGGCCGCTGGCCGAGCACGCGCTCGTCGACCTGCTGGAGACGCGTGCTATCCCGCCCGAGAACGGCTACGAGGGGCCATTCTGGTTCGAACTCCACGAGGGACCGCCGCGGGTATTCTTCGGCCACACCGTCCTCGAGGCGCCACTCGACCGCGAGTGGGCGGTCGGCCTCGACACCGGCTGCGTCTACGGCGGCGAACTGACGGCCTACGACTACCGCGCCGGGGAGTTCGTGAGCGTCCCGGCCCGGGAGACCTACCGGCACCGCGACTCGGACAGCATCGTCGACCCGCCCGGACGATGAGCGACGGGGGGCAGGGGGACGGAGCCGCCGACGGAACCGCCGCGGGCACCGGGGAGCCCGCCGACGCGACGGAGCCGGACGGCAACGAACCCGGGGACGACGCGAGCGAGCCGACCGTCGACCTCTCGGACCCGGCGCTGTACCTGAACCGGGAGCTGAGCGAACTGGCGTTCCAGCGGCGGGTGCTCCGGGAGGCCGAAGACGAGCGAAATCCGCCCCTCGAGCGGGCGAAGTTCCTCGCCATCCTCACGAAGAACCTCGACGAGTTCTTCATGAAGCGAGTGGGAGGCCTCAAACAGCAGATGGCTGCCGGGGTGACCGAGCGGACGCCGGACGGGATGACGCCGGCAGAACAGTGGACGGCGGCCTTCGAGACGGCGGTGCCGATGTTCGAACGGCAGGACGAGTGCTGGCGGGATGCGGTGCGGCCGGCGCTGGCGGAGGCGGGCGTCGAGGTGGTCGACATCGAGGCGCTGACCGACGCGGAGCGAGCGAACCTCCGGGAGCGGTTCGAGGAGTCGGTGCTGCCGACGCTGACTCCGCTGACGTTCGACCCCGCCCACCCATTCCCGTTCATCTCGAACCTCAGCCTCTCGATGGCGGTGCTGACTCGCCGGTCGGACGAGGAAGAGCCGACCTTCTCGCGGGTGAAGATACCCGAGAACCGGCCGCGGTTCCTCCGGGTGGACGAGGGGCGGTTCGTCCCCATCGAGGCCGTCGTCGCCGCCAACCTCGAGTTGCTCTTCCCGGACGTCGAGGTGGTCGACCACGCGATGTTTCGGGTGACGCGCAACGCCGAGGTCCGGCGCAACGAGGAGGTCGCCGAGGACCTCATCGAGGCCATCGAGGGGGTCCTCCGGGACCGCCGGTTCGCGACGGTCGTGCGGCTGGAGGTCGCCGCCGGCATGAGCGACCGCGCCCGGGCGGTCCTCGTCGAGCAACTCGACCTCGACGCCGAGGAGGTGGTCGAACGCGAGGGACTGCTCGACCACGAGGACCTGTTCGACCTCGTCGAGTTGGACCGCCCCGAACTGAAGATCGATCCGTGGACGCCACAGCCGCACCCCCGGCTCGTCGACGTTGAGGACGAGGGCGAGGTCTTCGCCGAGATACGCCGGGGCGACCTGCTGGTCCACCACCCGTATCACTCCTTCGAGGGGACCGTCCAGCGGTTCCTGCAGGCGGCCGCCCACGACCCCGACGTGCTCGCAATCAAGGCGGCCATCTACCGGACGGCCGACGACTCGAAGGTCATCGAGGCGCTCATCGACGCCGCCAAGAACGGCAAACAGGTCGCCGTGATGGTCGAGTTGAAGGCCCGCTTCGACGAGGCGAACAACCTCCGGTGGGTCCGCCGCCTCGAGGAGGAGGGCATCCACGTCGCCTACGGCACCATCGGCCTAAAGACACACACGAAGACATCGCTCGTGGTCCGGGAGGACGACGACGGCGTCCGGCAGTACGCCCACGTCGGTACCGGCAACTACCACTCCGAGACCGCAAAGACCTACGAGGATCTGGGCGTGCTGACCGCCGACCCCAGCATCGGGCACGACCTGGTGAAGCTGTTCAACTTCTTCACGGGCCACGCGATGCACGACTCCTACCGGAAACTGCTCGTCGCCCCGGAGAACATGCGCGAGCGGTTCACGGAACTCGTTCGGCGGGAGGCCGCCCACGCCCGCGACGGCGACGGCGGTCGCATCGTCGCCAAGGTCAACCGCCTGGAGGACCCCGACATCGTCGAGGAGCTGTACCGCGCCTCGATGGCCGGCGTCGAGGTCGACCTCGTGGTGCGGGACATCTGCCGGCTCCGCCCCGGCGTCGAGGGCGTCAGCGAGACCGTCACGGTTCGCAGCATCGTCGGGCGGTTCCTCGAACACTCTCGGGTCTTCTACTTCGAGAACGCCGGCGACGAACGGTTCTACATCGGTAGCGCCGACTGGATGGAACGGAACCTCGACAACCGCGTCGAAGCGGTGACGCCCGTCGAGGACGACGACCTCCGCGAGCGCCTGCGGGCCATCCTCCGTCTGAACCTCCAGGACAACCGACGGGCCTGGGAGATGGCACCCGACGGCAGCTACACCCGGTGTCGGCCCGGCGACGAGGCGGTCGTCGACACCCACGCCCGGCTGATGCGGGAGGCCCGCGACGCCGCCGAGCGGGCCAGAACCGACGACGGCGTCGTGTTGGACCTGGTGGACTCGCTGGCGCCCGAGGAGTTCGAGGGGCCGCCCTGAGTCGGCCCCGCCGACGACGTGTCCGGGGATTCCCCGGAGACATACGAAGGCAGATGAAATAATTGAAAGTAATCCTTCCTCGAATCCGCTACGTAACTTGGTTTTCGACTGCTTGATTCCCTACAGTAATACACAGAATTACGACGATACATTATGTTTATAGTGTGATATATGGGGCTGGAGGACCAACCGTCGGGCATGAGCGCCGAAGGGCAGTCCCCAATGGGGATGCGTCACATGACCGTCGTGCCCGAGAACTTCGACACCGTCGAGGAGCCGGACGTCGAGAACGACGGCGAATAGCCGACTCGCGGTCGCCGACGCGTTTGCCGCGTTCGCCGACAACCGACCCTTCTGGCAGCAGAAACGAAAGTTCTTGTAGGCGCCTGCCCCAGACGCCGGTATGGGACTGTTCGATCGACTTCGCGGCGGCGAGGGGCCACGAGTCGCCTTCTTCGGTATCGATGGGGTGCCGTACAGCCTCGTCGCGGACAACGAGGAGACCTTCGAGAACCTCAACGCCATCGAGGACGCGGGCGCCGGCGGCGCCATCGACTCCATCGTCCCGCCGGAGTCGTCGGCCTGCTGGCCGGCGCTGACGACCGGCGTCAACCCCGGCGAGACCGGCGTCTACGGCTTTCAGGATCGGGAAGTGGGTAGCTACGACACCTACGTTCCGATGGGCCGGGACGTCCAGGCGACGCGGCTGTGGAGTCGGGTCGGCGACGCCGGCCGCGAGGCGACCGTGATGAACGTGCCCGTGACCTTCCCGCCGGATCGGGACGTCCAGCGGATGGTCAGCGGCTTCCTCTCGCCCGGCGTCGACAAGGCGGCCTACCCCGACGAACTCCGCGAGACGCTGGAGGGACTCGACTACAAGATCGACGTCAACGCCAAACTCGGCCACGACGACGACAAGAGCGACTTCATCGAGGACGCCCACGAGACGCTGGACGCCCGGTTCGAGGCGTTCAAACACTACATCACGGAGGACGACTGGGACCTCTTCTTCGGCGTCTTCATGACGACCGACCGGGTCAACCACTTCCTGTTCAAACACTACGCCGAGGACGGCGAGTACAAGCAGGAGTTCCTCGAGTTCTACGAGAAGGTCGACCGCTACCTGGGCGAGTTACGCGGGATGCTCGACGACGATACCACGATGGTCGTCGCCTCCGACCACGGCTTCACGCCGCTTGACTGGGAGGTCAAGTGCAACGTCTGGCTCGAGGAGAACGGCTGGCTATCCTACGAGGACGACGACCACGACAGTCTCGAGGACATCGGCGACGACACGAAGGCGTACTCGCTGATCCCCGGCCGGTTCTACGTCAACCTCGAGGGCCGCGAGCCCCGTGGGTCCGTTCCCCAGGAGGAGTACGAGCAGGTCCGCAGCGAACTCAAGGCCGAACTCGAGATGATGGAGGGACCGGACGGCACCCCCGTCGCCGACCGCGTCGTCACGAAGGAGCAGGCCTTCCGCGGCGACCACGACGACATCGCGCCGGACCTCGTCGTCGTTCCGAACCACGGCTTCGACCTGAAGTCCGGGTTCAAGGGCGGCGCCGACGTCTTCGACACCGGTCCCCGCAACGGCATGCACAGCTTCGACAACGCCTGTCTGTTCGTCGACGACGACGACGCCCGCATCGACGACGCCGACCTCTACGACATCGCGCCGACGCTCCTGGAACTCCTCGATTTGGAGGTCGACCGCGGCGAGTTCGACGGCGCGAGCCTGGTGTAGGGGCAGCCGGGCTCGTCGCCCTGCGGCCCCGACCGGCCCGCCGACTCCGTGCCCTATTTACAGCCCTGCGCCCACAGTTCCGGCATGGAATCCCCTCCAGCGGACGGCCGGGCAACGGAGTCACCGCTGCGAACTGTCGGCGCCGCGGTCGGTCTCGGCGTCGCGGGTATCGTCGCTCTCGCCGTCGTCTCGATACCGGTCGGCCTCCTCGGCGGAGCCGCCGGCCTCGCGTTCGGGACGGTGTTCGTCGTCTCGATCGTCCTCGGGCAGTACGTCGGCTTCGTCGGTCTCGGGCTGGCGTACCTCCGGGGCCGCGGCCTCGAGTGGCCGGCCGTCCGCTCGTATCTCGGCATCAGACGGCCGTCACTGCGGGACCTCGGCGTCGTCGTCGCCGGCTATCTGGCCATCATCGGGGTTCTGGTAGCCGTCCTGGCGGCCGTCCTGCAGTTCCTCCCCGAACCCGCGGAGAACCAGGGGGCGGCGGTGTTCGCGGACAATCCCGAGCTGATACCGGTCGGGATCGTCGTGATGTTCCTCGTCGTCGGTCCCTCCGAGGAGCTACTCTACCGGGGTATCGTCCAGAACCGGCTCCGCGAACGGCTGTCGGCCGTGCCCGCGGTCGCCATCGCCGGGAGCATCTTCGCCGTCGTCCACGTCGCCGCCCTCGCCGGCAGCCCCTCGGCGGTCGCGGTGACCGTGCTGGTGTTGCTCGTCCCCGGCCTCGTGCTCGGGGCCGTCTACGAGTACACCGGCAACCTCGTCGTTCCCTGGCTGCTGCACAGCACGCACAACTCCGTCCTGCTCACGCTGCTGCTGGTGGGCGACGTCACGAACGCGCCGACCGGCCTCCTCGCGGCCGCCGTCGCGTTCTGAGCCCGAACGGGCGTTCCCGGCGACCTCGAAGCCGGGGCGGATGTGGTGTTCTCGGCTCGCAAGCGCCGGTCTCGGACGGCGTCGCACGGACTGCTACGACCCGTCTCGGCCTCACTCCACCTCGGTCCCGGTGCGTTGACATCCTCCCCGCCCTAAAGGGCGAGGATTCCCCGAAGGGGATATTCAGGTTGCGCGTGTCCTCGGGCCTCAAGTACGCTTTCGCGTGGGCCGTCAACGGTCGCCACCGAGTTGTGACCAACAGTGTGCTTTCCAGCGCGTACAGCCCTGTCAATGGGGCCTTCCTCCCCGCATACAGCGGGCGTCAACGACGGCTGGCTATTCAACCAGCGAGGCCGCACGGTTCGCCTCACCCGAAGTGTTAGGCCGTGCATGGTTCACCCTCCCGTTGAGCGATATTCTCCGAAGCGTTCAGGTCGGCGTGCCGTCCACGACCACACTCCGAACACGAAAAGTGGTTGCCATCACGCGTCCCCACCGAACCGCACTCCGAACACTCCTGACTGGTATGGTACGCATCAACCTTCTCAACGCGAATCCCAGCACGTTCGGCCTTGTACGTGATGAACTGTTGGAGTTGGTGGAAATGCCACGAGTGAACGCCCGACCACGAACTGTTCTCACGGATACCTTCGAGGTCTTCCATCCTGATAACCGGATTCTCGAACTGTTCCGCGAATGTGATGAGGCGACGGGAGAGTTTGTGGTTCAAGTCAGTGATTCGACGCTGTTCTTTATCACCCACACGGTTGCGCGCGCGAAGCGCACCCGCTTCCTGTAGCGAATCGCGCAGGGAACGATATTTGCGTCGAACGTACTTCGCCTCACCACCAGACACCAGCATCGACTCACCCTCACCGTAGGCCGTCGCTGCGAGGATGTCTCGTTCGCCAATATCAACACCGATGGGCGTCTCACCAGTCGGCTCCGTCTCGTACTCGATATTGAACGTACAGTACCAGTCCTCGCCACGACGGTACACTTGTAGTCGGGTCTTCTTAGCGTCCCCCTCAACCAGTCGGTCTACGGGGTCGGAAATGTCGTCGTACACCCCTATAGTGATTAGCGGATCTTATTGAGGAATCCACTGAGGTGATTGTCAATCCACGATGCAGCGAAGCTCAGTTGCTCGGTCAGTTCTTCGAACAGATCGTCAAGGAGTGTTCGGTACTCGTCTTCATCTTCGACAATCAGCGGTGATGACTCCCACTTGAGACTTTTCCAGACTGGCTCGATTGGATTGAGATGCGGCGATCCAACCGGAAGGAATACGAGATCAATTCCTAGTTCGTGGGCACGCTTGCGAGTGTACTTGCAAATGTGAGATGAGAAGTTATCTAAAACGAGCAGAATCCGGGTACGCGGATTCTGCTCGCGGATCGTCTCGAAGCACTCACAGATCTGTTCTTTCTCCTGGTTCGGCGGAAACGACAGTACACTCTCACCGTTGAGTGCATAGAACCCGGCCGCTGGTGTGTCGATTTTCACCAGCGGCCGGGTGATGTGTGGGTCATCAACTGTGTACATCCGCTGAGAATTGTCCCACGGCTGTGGATGTGACAGGTCGAAAAACCCGATGACTGTGCCACCATCTGTTCGAATATCCTCGTCACGGTCCCAGTCTTCGTCGTCTTGATCTTTCTCTCGTTTGTTGTGAGGCTGATCGTCGGCATCCTCGTCGAACGCGTACTCGACGCGTTCGTCGAGAATCCCTTCGGCGTCGTCTGGTCGATCAGGACGTTTCGTCCGTGGAATAGCGTACGAGAGGCCGAGGTTGTCCAGAAACGTCGGTAGATAGTGTGGATGATACTCGATATTGAATTCCTCGTTGAGGAGATGCTGAATCTCCTGTTTTTTCCAGGGCTGGCCCTCACGGAGTCGCTCGATCAGTCGCTGCTGTTCGGCCTCGCCGAGCTTCGGGGGCCTGCCGCCCCCGAAGTTCGGCGTGAGTTTGCCCAGTCCTCCTTCATTCCAGCGTTCGACCCAGTTGTCAGCTGTCCCCTCTGATCGCCCAACGTCATCAGCGGCTTCAGCGAGCGTCGCTCCCTTGTATAGCCGTTTGATGAACACGAGCCGTTCGTGTTGCTTCACGTCGTCAGTTTCCGTGAGCAGTCTATCCAGGTCTTCCTCGCTCAGGTGGCGTACAACTTCTTTCTCACGGCCAGTCATTACATCGAAAAGACGGTTTTCCTCAATAACTTCCCCGAATGACTATCGGGGTGTACCACCATTGGGAGACACACGGGAAGCCAACGACGACCGTGCCGTTCTCGGTCGTTTCAAGTTCCCAATTCTGGTTGTTGACGGCGAACGGTTGACTCTCTCGGTAGCGAACCTCTCCGTCCTTGTTGTGGTCGGATTTCGCCTCTCGGATGGCTTGGTTCTGGATAGCCGAGTAGAGGTTGTTGTCGATGCTGGCCGTGGTCACGGACTTGTCAAAGTCGCCGTTCTCCCATCCATCGATGCAGAACTGCTTGGTATCACGGTAGAGGCGAGTGGCGTGTTGCCACTCTTTCCGCCGTGAGAGGGATGGGTTGTGGAACTTCGCGGTGACAGTCACCGTGACCATTACAACTGTAAATGTATGCGCTGTTTTAAGAATTTGTTGGAATATCAGGCCGTGCTATCGTCGGTGGGTTGTGTCATCGGCTGTCGGATTCATCCCCGCCCTGAACGACGGGGCTTTCTCCTCGCACTTCCGTAACTGACGGACCGCTGGCGGTACCACCCCCGGCGGTCAGGATCAGTCCTCGTCGCGGTTCCGCTTGACCGGCACGACGACGGTCTGGACGATGTCGCCCTCCTGGATGTCCAGCGCCTCCCGCTCGGCGTCGGGAATCGAGATTCGTCCGCCGCTCTGGATGCGGGTCTTGAACGTCGCCATCTGTGTCATGGCGCCCATCTGATCGGAGAGGTCGCCGAGATCGGGGGTCCCGCCGCCGGCGCCGGCGCCGAGCAGCAACTGCTGGAGCGCCTCCTGCTGTTGGCGAGTCGCCGTCTCCGAGACGTCTTGGATGTTCTTCAGGAGGTTCGGGGGCCACATGAGCCCGTCCCTGTCGTCGTCCTCGTCGGTCATCGTTGTCCGCTGTCGGGGCTCCAAACAGATAAGCATTCCTATAGGAACCACATGAAGACGTAGAGTACCATCTGTTGACACTCACTCCCCGTAACAACAGCACCCTTTAGTAGAGGTGGCCTGTAGTTCGGGCACATGAGTCACGGTTCGCCCTCGTCGGTGTTCGAGATGTGGTCGGAGACGTCGGCCCGGATGTTCGACAGCGCGATGCGGGCCAACCGGGCGGCAATCGAGGCGTTCAGCCCGCCGGCCGACGGATCAGACGAGGCGACCCCACCCGCCGCCGACGCCGAGGACCGTATCGATCCCGGCGAGGACCTCGCCGAGTGGACCTCCGAGGTCCACGTCGACGGGGAGCCGACCGTCGGCGACACCGTCCGGTTCAGCAAGACCCTCTCGGAGGACGATGTCGACCGCTTCGCCGCCGCCTCCGGCGACACGAACCCCCTCCACCTCGACGAGGAGTGGGCCGAGGAGACCCGCTTCGAGGGCCGAATCGTCCACGGGACCCTGGTTGCCGGTCTCATCAGCGCCGCCCTGGCGCGGTTCCCCGGCAACGTCGTCTACCTCTCGCAGGACCTCGAGTTCCGCGCGCCGGTCCGCATCGGCGACCGGGTCACCGCCGAGGTCACCATCGTCGAGGCGCTCGGCGACGACCGCTACCGGCTCCGGACGGTCGTCGACGGCGGCGACACCCGCATCATCGACGGCGAAGCGGTCGTCCTCATCGACTCGTCCGCCTAGAGGAACGACCGGACCCGCCGGTTGAACCGCTCGGGGGTCTCCCTGGAGGGCCAGTGCCCACAGCCCTCGAAGGCCGCGAGCGTTCCGCCCGTTCTGGCTGCCGCCCGCTCGGACCACGACGCCGGCAACAGCGGGTCCGCCGTCCCGTGGACGAAGAGCGCCGGCGCCGACAGCTCCGAGAGCCGGTCCAGATAGCAGGTCCGCAGCCCGTCGTAGCGGAACTCGCTTCGCTGCCAGCTCGCCATCGCCCGCCCGACGGAGGCGTCCTGAATCGCCTCGTAGACGTCCTCGACGTGCTCGTCGCTCGGACCGCCGCCGCCGGTCAGCGCCTGCAGGTGAGCCCGGACCGAGGCGCGGGTCGCGCCCACGGTCCGCCACAGGCCGCTCGCGGCGCCCGGCACCCGCAGGAAGGTACTCGCCGCCGGGCGCCAGGGGGCGTCCCGCCCGAGCCCGTAGCCGTCCGCCAGCACCAGCCGCTCGACGTCGTGCTCGATGGCGTAGCCCAGGGCGACGCCGCCGCCCATCGACGCCCCGACGAGCGGCGCCCCCTCGATGTCCAGCGACGCGAGAAACGACTCCAGCACCTCGAGGAAGAACTCGTGGGTGTACCGGACGCTCGGCCGGTCGCTGTCGCCGTGGCCCGGGAAGTCCGGCGCGTAGACGCGGTACTCCTCGGCCAGCGCCGGCAGCGTGTGCCGCCACGACACTTCCGCCGCGTCGAGGCCGATGCCGTGCAACAGCACGACCGGCGCCCCTTCGCCGGCGACCCGGTAGTGAACGTCCGTCTCGACTCGCCCCCGGCGACCGTCCGTCACCTCGACGCTGACGACCCCCGAATCGGTGCTCCCCTGCTGCATACGGCCGGTAACGGGCCGGGCCTGAAACGGTTGTCTACTCCGGCGATTCGTCGGGGCGACGGCGGCCGCTCATCGGTCGACGACCAGGAGTGCGACCCGCTCGAGGACGAGCGCCTCCAGTCCGCGGTCGGTCGCATCGAGTTCCGACGCGCCGACCTCGAAGAACTCCCTGACAGTCGCCTCGTCGTACTCGCCGAGCGTCTCCGCAGGTTCCAGCGTCCCGCGGACGGCCTCGGCGGCGGCCGCCTCGTCGCCGCTATCGACGAGGACGACGACCGGCGTCTCGCCCTCGTCGACACCCATCTCCAGCGCACGATTTATCTGGCGGCGGCCGGCCGCGTACAGCAGGATTTCGACGCTCCGCTCACGGGCGATACCCTCGCCGCGTCCTCGCTCCCGGTCGGCCAACTCGACGGCCCGCTCGAGGTGGCGCTCGGAGACGACGTAGCGGGCGTCGAACGCCTGGACGGTCGCCCCGTGCTCGTCGGCGACCGCATCGAGGCGGTCGACGAACGCCTCGACGTCGGGGAACGGCTCGCCGCTCTCGTCGCCGATCTCGACGATACCCTCGACGAGGCGCATCAGAAGTCACCCAGGTTGGCCTGTCCCCGGCCGTCCTCGGCCGCCGACTCGTCTTCCTCGGGGGCGGCCGAGGCGTCCGGCACGACGCCGTCCATCTCCGGGTGCTGGTGGCCCGCCGCCTCGAGGACGTTCTCGGCGGTCTTCTCGCGTCCCCGGAGCGCGCCGAGGACGACCGACTTGTCGGCCTCCCGGAGGTCCGCCCGGGTCTCGATGCCGGCCTCGAAGAGCCGCCGGGCCCGCTTGCGGCCGACGCCCCGGACGCCCGCCAGGTCGATGAGTTCCTCGCCGACGCCGTGCTGGACGCGCTTGCGGGCCTCGCGGATAGCCGGGACGCTGGCGAGGTCGAGTTCGCCCGCCAGCGACTCGGCGGCCCCGAGCAGCCACTCGGCGGTGTCGACCTTTCCGCGGATGTCGCCCGGGCCGACGCCGTACTCCTCGGCGATCTCGTCCTCGTCGACCTCGCTGGCCCAGTCCTCCAGCATACGGGCGGTCTTCAGCGCCGACAGCCAGTCCTCGAAGCGCTCCTCCTCGAACTCGCTGGGCAGGTCGCCGCAGAACTCCGATTCCCGCTCGTAGGCCACCATCGTGTACTCCTCGTCGTCGCCCGACCGGAGGTACAGTTCGTACATGTCCGGCGTCCGGGAGACGAGGTGGTACAGCCCCAGCGCGGTCGGCTCGGCGGTCGCCTCCAGGCCGTCGATTATCTCGGCGGCGCTCATCGGGTCGAGGTAGAGCCGCGAGACGGTGTGCCCCAGGTTCGTCGCCTCCAGGCGCTCGTCGCCGCCGCCCTCGACGAACCCGTTGGCCTCGAGGTACTCGAGCGTCGTGTCGACGACCCGCTCTAAGTTGTCCGTCCCGCCGCCATCGCGGTACTGGGTGGCGTACAGCGTCTGGTCGAGGAACTCCAGCAGCGCCGCCCGCGAGTCGGCGAACCCCGAAGCGACCGTCGCCAGCAGGTGCGTCCGCATCGACGGCTCGCGGGCCAGTTTCGACTCGACCGGCTCGGGGTCGGCCCACACGTACCGGTCGAGCAACTCGTCGAGTTCGTCGTGGCTGTTGGCCAGCAGCAGCGCCTCGCCGTAGGGATCCCGTCCCGGCCGGCCGGCCCGGCCCATCATCTGGTGGACCTCCAGCACCGACAGCGGTTGCATCCCGCCGGCCTCCCCGGAGTAGCGCCGCCAGTCCCGGACGACGACCCGCCGCGAGGGGGTGTTGACGCCGGCGGCCAGCGTCGGCGTCGCCGCAATCACCTTGATGAGCCGCTCGCGGAAGGCGTCCTCGACGATGGAGCGGTGCTCGGAGGCACAGCCGGCGTGGTGGAAGGCGGCGCCCGCCTCGACGCAGTCGGCGAGGTCCTCGCTCGTCTCGGTGTCGGAGACGCCGCGCAGTTCCTCGGCCAGTTCCGCGAGCCGCTGGCGCTCCTCACGGTCCAGCCGGCCCTTCGTCGTGTTCGCCAGCCGCTTTGCGGCGCTCTCGGCGTTCCGCCGGGAGTTGACGAACACGAGCGTCGAGCCGTCGTCGGCGAGCGTGTCCCGGACGATGGCGGCGGTCGGTTTCTCGCCCGACTCGACGCGGAGCTCCTGCTGGGAGCCGTCGCCGTAGTGGACCGCCTGCCCGTAGTGGACGCCCTTCCGGAGTTCGATGGGTCGCCACGTCGAGTCGACCAACTCGGCGTCGAGCCACTCGGCGACGTCGGCGGCGTTGCCGACCGTCGCCGACAGCGCGACCACCTGCAGCGCGGGGTTGATGCGGCGGAGTTTCGCAAGCGTTACCTCGAGCGTCGGTCCCCGGCCGGGGTCGTCGACGAGGTGGACCTCGTCGGCGACGACGCAGTCGAGGTCGTCGACCCACGGCGCGCCGTTCCGAACGAGGGAGTCGACCTTCTCGCTGGTTGCGACGATGACGTCTTTGTCGGCCAGCCACTCGCCGGTGTCCTCGTAGTCGCCGGTGGCGACGCCGACGGAGACGCCGTGCTCCTCGAAGATCGAGAACTCCTCGCGCTTCTCGCTGGCCAGCGCCCGCAGTGGGACGATGTACAGCGCCTTGCCGCCCCGCTCGACCGCCGACAGCATCGCTAGCTGGGCGACGAGCGTCTTGCCGCTGGCGGTCGGCACGGAGGCGACGAGGCTCTCGCCGTCGGTCACGCCGGATTCGACGGCCTCGGCCTGCGGCGGGTACAGCGACTCGATGCCCTCCGCCCGGAGGTGGTCGGCGAACCACGGGGGAACGCCCGACACGTCGGCGACGTCCATTGCTGTCGGGTAATGCGTCGTCGGGTTTAAATCATCGCTCCTCGGTTCGGGCGTCGGCTCCCGTCCGTTCGGATTCGGTTCTCGCGTCCGCGGATTCGACTTTCGTTCTCGCTTTCAGGTTTATACCGCGGCGGGCCGAACGCCCGGGTCATGAGTGGTTGGGACGGCTCCATCGACGTCCTCCACGTCGACGACGACCCCGGTCTCACCGAGGTGGCGGCCAGGTTCCTCGAGCGGGAGGATTCGCGGCTCGACGTCGAGACCACCACGGGGGCGCGGGAGGCGCTCGATCGTCTCGCCGATCGGGAGTTCGATTGCGTCGTCTCCGACTACGACATGCCGCGGATGGACGGACTTGAACTCTTCGAGAGCGTCCGCGAGACCCATCCCGACCTCCCCTTCATCCTCTTCACCGGGAAGGGAAGCGAGGCGGTCGCGGGCGAGGCGGTGTCGGTCGGCGTCACCGACTACCTCCAGAAGGGCGCCGGCACCGAACAGTACGGTCTGCTGGCCAACCGCATCACGAACGCGGTGAGCCAGTTCCGCGCAGAGCGGCGGCTCGAGGCGGAGCACCGCCGATTCCACGTCCTGTTCGAGCGGCTCACCCAGCCGACCGTCGAGGTGGAACTCGACGGCGAAACCCCGGTCGTCCGGCGGGTCAACCCCGCCTTCGAGGAGGTGTTCGGCTACTCGGCCGACGAGATCGTCGGCGAGTCGCTGGACGAGTACATCGTCCCCGACGACCGCGAGGAGGAGGCCCGACGAATCAACAGGCGAGTCCGGGATGGCGGCCGGATATTCTCGAAGGAGGTGACGCGGGTGACCGCCGACGGCGAGCGGGAGTTCCTCCTGCAGAACGCCGTCTACCGGGAGGGGTCCGCGGGGTTCGCCATCTACACCGACGTCACCGGCCGGGCGGCCAGAAAGCGGGAACTCGAACGGAAGAACACCCGGCTCGCGGCGCTGTTCGAGAACTTCCCCGAGCCGACGGTCGCCTACCGCTACGAGGACGACGAGCCACACGTCGTCGACGTCAACGAGGCGTTCGTCGAGACGTTCGGCTACGACGAGGAGCGGGCCGTCGGCGAGCCGATAGACGATCTCCTCGTCCCGCCGGACCGTCACGAGACGGCCGAACGCATCGACGAGCGGGTGCGGGCCGGCGAGACCGTCGACGAGCACCTCCGTCGCCGGACCGCCGACGGGGTCCGGGAGTTCCGCTTCCGCAACGTCCGGCTGGTCGACGACGAGACCATCGACGGCTACGCCATCTACGCCGACGTCACCGAACGAGCGGAGGAACTGACGACGCTCCGACAGCTCCAGCACCGCGCCCAGGGAGTCATCCGGGCGAACGACCGGACACGCGTCGCCGAAATCGCGGTCGACGTAGCCAAAGGGACGCTGGACCTGCCCTTCGCCGGCGTCCACTTCGTCGACGACGAGGGGGCGGTGCTCGAACCGGTCGCGGTCACCGACGAGGGCCGTGACCGTGCGGGGGAGGCGCCCGCCTACGAGCGGACCGACCCCGACCGGACCATCGACCGGGTCAACTGGGGTGTCTTCGAATCGGGCGACCCGGCCGTGGTGGACGACCTCCGGGAGTACGAGGCGGTCGACGAGACCGAAACGCCGACCCGGAGCGGGGTGATTCTCCCCCTCGACGACCACGGCATCCTGTTTGCGGCGTCCCCGGAACCGAACGCGCTGACCGAGTCCGACAGGCATCTCGCGGACATTCTTGCGACGATACTCACGGCGGTGCTGGACCGCGCCGAGCGCGAACGGGCGCTCCACGAGCAGAAACGGCTCCTCGAGGACCGGACCGACCGCCTCGACGAACTCGTGAGCGTCATCAGCCACGACCTCCGGAGCCCGCTGAACGTCGCCAAGGGTCGTCTCGACCTCGCGCGGAACGACTGCGAGAGCGCACACCTCGAGGACGCCGCCGGCGCGGTCGAGCGGAGTCGGGCCATCGTCGAGGACCTGCTTGCGCTCGCCCGCGAGGGCGACCGCGCCACCGAGACGGGGGCGGTGAGCCTGGCGCCGCTCGTCGAGGACTGCTGGCAGAACGTCCCGACCGGTCGGGCGACGCTCTCGGTCGAGACCGACCGGACCGTCGAGGCCGACCGGAGCCGGCTCCGGCAACTGCTCGAAAACCTCGTCGGGAACAGCGTGGAGCACGGCTCGGCGGGCGAGGACGGGGGCGTGACCGTCACGGTCGGCGCCGTCGAGGACGGGTTCTTCGTCGCCGACGACGGTCCCGGCATCCCACCCGACGACCGGGCGGACGTCTTCGAGAGCGGCTACTCCACCGGCGAGGACGGGACCGGCCTGGGCCTGAGCATCGTCGAACAGGTCGCCCGCGAGCACGGCTGGGAGGTCGCCCTGACGGAGAGCGACGACGGCGGCGTCCACTTCGAGTTCACCGGCGTCGAGTTCGTCGACGACTGAGGGACCCGTCGCCGGACGGCCGAGCCCGCTACGCGAACTTCCCCTTCGCCCGCTCCCAGCTCCACGAATCGTACCGAAGGGTCGGGTCGGCGTCGCCCGGCACCGCCCCGTACTCCCGGAGGAACGCCCGGATGCCGCTCGCCCCGCCGAAGTCGCCCCGGTACCACAGGAAGAGTCGGGGGACGCGCGCGACGCCGGCCTCGGGGTCGTACTCGACGCCGGCGTCGAGGTACGTCTCCGTCGCCAGATCCAGTTGGTCGTCGACCCGCGCGGGTTCGTAGGCACGAATCGCCGGACAGCTCTCGGCCCCGCAGTTCAGCGCGAAATGGATGCGCGGGTCGCAGTCGATCCGGTAGCGACGCTCGAAGGGCCACGGGACCCGCGGCAGGTAGCCGAGACCGTACTTCGAGCGGCCGCCCCGGAGGATGCCCTGCTCGATAGCGTCCAGTCCCAGTCCCCGGCCGGCGACGGTGACGGCGTCGGCCCGGAAGAACCGCAGGCCACGGAGCGGGCTCTCGTACAGGCCCGGTCGGCGCTCCAGGAGGAGTTGCGTCCCGGCGTTGTAGAGGTTCGTCCAGAAGGCGAGCGCCGTCCGCCGGTCGGTCCGGACCGGCGCCAGGTCGTCGTGATCGTAGCCGGCCAGCGCCGCGAGGTGTGGGTCGGGGTCGTCGCCGGTTCTGGTTGCGACGAGCAGGTCGGCCGCGACCGTCGTCGGCGACGCCTCCGCGGCGTCGCGTTCGTCGACGGCGGAATCTGCCATGTGGGTCGGTCGGCCGAGAGCCGCAAAAGGCTGCCGCGGGCTGGCGCGGCCCGTGCCCGACGGCTCATAGTGATTACTGCGAGTCCTTACCACCGCGATGGTCCGCTTCCGTGACGATGGACGCTAAGTCGGCGTCTTTCGACACTGTTGCTGAAACTATTCGGAGTAACCACTATCAGACGACGCCGCGGAGCAGCGACCCCCAGGCGGGTGCGAGGAGGCCCGCCCCGATGGTGACGTAGACGGGCGGGCGCAACGCGAGGAACTCCCCGACCCCGGTCGGGTGCGTGAGGACGGTGACGGCGACGGCGAGGGCGCCGACGACGAGGCCCCATGCCACCGCGCGCGGCAGCGACCGACTGACGAGTCCAACCAGCGCGCCGGCGACGAACAGCCCCAGCCAGTGGACCCAGGCGACGGCGAGGCCGACGACGGCGGCGACGACCAGCGCGACGGCGCGCTTCCGCGGGTCGGTCCGGACCGCCGTCAGTGCCGCTGGCGTCCACGAGGGGTCGCTCGCGGTCCCCGCTTCGCCGTCCGGGCGGGTCATTCCTCGCCCTCCCGGAACTCGACCGTTCGGCCGTCGTCGGGCGTCTCGAAGGCCATCGACTTGTACTCGCCGTCGGCCCACATCCGGAGCTGGTCGTCGTAGTGCTCCGAGAAGTACGACCCGCTCTGGCCGCCGGGGACGACCGACAGCGACGGCCCGTCCATCGGCGAGATCTGTCGCCAGCTACTGCCCGCCCCCGCGCCGTCGTGGACGTTGAACACGGTGAATGCGGTGCCGTCGGTCGGGTATCGCGGGTAATTCAGCGCGGACACCTGGCCGCCGAAGGGGTGGTCGATCTCGGTCCGGTGGCGGTCGCCGTAGACCTCCCAGCCCTCGGAATCTATCTCCTCGACGGCGGCGGCGGCCGCCTCCGCGATGACGCCGGCGCGGTCGCCGTCGAAGAACGGGTCGTCGGCCGGCAGGGTCACGAGCGTCCACTCCTGGGGCCACCAGCCGTCGTCGAGACCGAGGTCCTCGAAGTCGTCGCCCCACGTCGCCTCCCGGAACTGCTCGTAGAAGCGGTCGAAGAAGAGCGCGGCCGCCGAGTCGCGTTCCATCCGGTAGTCCCAGTCGGCCAGCGCGTCCAGCCACGGGTCGGCGCCGTCGTCCACGCGGTCGCGGGCGTCCAGTATCGCCGGCACCAGTCGCCGCGCGCGGTCGTCGAGGGTGTCGTTCTGGAGCGACCGCATGAACTCGGTGTCGACGGGGTCGCCGCTCTCGATGCGGCGGTCCAGTCGCTCGTAGATGCGCAGTCC
Organism: Natronomonas marina; assembly: GCF_024298905.1. Classification (NCBI taxonomy): domain Archaea; kingdom Methanobacteriati; phylum Methanobacteriota; class Halobacteria; order Halobacteriales; family Natronomonadaceae; genus Natronomonas; species Natronomonas marina. Next base: position 3,057,235 of record NZ_CP101154.1, on the reverse strand, counting down.
CCGGAAGCCGGAGGCGTACTCCTGGCCGATGGGGTAGGTCGGGTCGTCGACGACCCGCTGGTTGGCCGTCCCGACGTAGTCGGGGTCGCGGACGCCGGGCTTGTCCTCGAAGGGGACGAAGCCGCCGGCGTCCCAGTCGCTCTGCCCGAACGGCTCGAAGCCGCTCCACTCGGCTTCGCCGGCCGACCCGTCGAAGACGCGGTCGCCGTCGACGACTTCGCCGTCGACCCGGCGGATCGGGATGCGGCCCGTCACCTGGTAGTACACCTCCTCGTCGTCGACGTACAGCGCGTTCTGGGTCGGGACCTCCATCTTCCGGAGCGCCTCGCGGTACTCGTCGACGTTCGTCGTCTTCGAGAACTCGTAGATGGCCGCCGACTCGCGGGTGCTTGACATGCCGGTCCAGGCGACGCCGACGTGGTGGGTCTCGCCGTCTATCTCGCGGTCGAGGAAGGCGCCGTGGACGGTCTTTTTGACCTCGACCTCGCGGTCCTCGCCGCCGGCGACCTCGATGGTCCGCGTCTCGGCGTCGAACTCGCGCCACTCGCCGCGGTAGCGGTACTGATCGCCGTCGGTCTCGTAGGTGTAGTGGTCGACGACGTCGGCGCCGACGTTGGTGAATCCCCAGGCGCCGTGGTCGTTCTCGCCGACGATGACGAACGGGATGCCGGGGAACGTCGCGCCGCGAACGTCGACGTCGGCGTCCGCGACGGTGATCCGCTGTTCGTACCACACCGGCGGCGCCATCAGCGACAGGTGGGGGTCGTACGCCAGGATGGGCGACCCGCTCTCGGTGTGTTCGCCGCCGACGGCCCAGTGGTTCGACCCCCACCGCGGCGGCGGTTCGTGGGCCGACAGCCACTCGGCCGTCGCGGGGTCGACGCGCCGGCGCGACCGACTCGCCGCCCGGTCGCCGGTCCCGCTGACCGTTCCCGCCGTCCCCTCCCGGAGTATCGGTGCGCCGTGCTCGAAGGGTCGTCCGTAGAGCCGGCGGTAGTCGTCGGCACTCAACCGCTCTCTGAGCACCTCGCGCCGCAGCGCCCGGAAGCTACCCGTCAGCCCCCAGGAGATCTGCGTCCCGACGAGCAGGCTGTCGAGGGGTTCCCACTCGCGGGAGTCGTAGCCGGCCAGCGCGAACTCCAGCGGGTCGGGACCCGCATCCATGTAGGCGTTGACGCCGTCGGTGAACGCCTCGGTGAGCGCCTCCGTCCGGGTGCCCGAAAGGGCCTCCATCGAGGCCTCGGCGGCCCCCCGGAAGTCCATCTTGGCGTGAAAGCGGTCCGACTCGACGGCACGCTCGCCGACCGCCGCCGCGAGCCGACCGTCCATCAGCCGCCGGACGAGGTCCATCTCGAAGAGCCGGTCGGCCGCCTGGACGTAGCCGACGGCGAAGTACGCCGCCGGTTCGGTGTCGGCCTCGACGTGCGGGACGCCGTACTCGTCGTAGGTGACCGTCGCCTCGCCGTGGGGACTGGCGACGGTTCCGGGGACCTCGCCGCGGGTGTCGCGCCAGGCGCGGCCGCTCGGCGGTGCGAACGAATCGAGCAGGTCGCCGGCGGACGAGAGGGCGGTGCCGCCGGCGCCGGCCCCGACGATGGCACCGAGGAGGGCCCGGCGGGTTACGTCGCGGTTCATGGCTCTCACTCACCCGGCGCGGTGAAAAACGGTTGGGGTATCACGGGTGGGTACCCCCGGCGTCTGCGGGTCGTCCGTCCCTCGACGGGTGGACGGCCCCGTCGTCGTCCCCGACCCTGGCGGGCGCCACGCCTTTGGCCGTCTCGGTCCAACGGGGGGGTATGAAGGTCAGATTCGACCGCGACACCTGCATCGGGATGTTCCAGTGTACCGCCGAGTGGGACGCCTTCGAGAAGGACACCGACGCCGGCAAGGCCGACCTCGACGGAAGCGAGGAGGTCGAACCGGACGTCTTCGAGCGGGAGGTCCCCGAGGGCGCGGAACTCGACGCGAAGTTCGCCGCCCGCTCGTGCCCCGTCGACGCCATCGAAATCTACGACGAGGACGGCGAGCAACTCGTCTGACCGTTCCCGCGCCTGACACAATCCTTAACAACTGGGATGGAGATTATTTCGGGTAGAGCACAGCCATGACCGGCAGCACCCGTAGCCGCGATCCGGAGCGCCTCTGCGAGTGGGCGTCGCTCACCGGCGACCGGCTGCCCGAGGAGTACCCCTGCGCCCCCGAATCCGAGGACTAGGCGATCTCGTCGTACTGGTCGGAGAGCTTCTCGGCGGCGTCGTCCATCAGCTCGGTCTCGTAGTCGTCCAGTTCCCACTCGACGACCTCCTCGATGCCGTCGGAACCGAGCCTGACGGGCACGCCGAAGGCGGTGTCCTCGTAGCCGTACTCGCCGTCGAGCACCAGCGACCCGGGCAGCACCTCGCCGGTGTCCCGGAGGACGGCCTCGACCATGTGGGCGACGCCGGTGGCCGGGCCCCACTGGGTGGCGCCCTTCCGCTCGATGACGTCCATCGCGGACTGCTGGAGGTCCTCGAGGATCTCTTCGCGCTCGTCGGCGGAGAACTCGGGGTCGGTGCCGTCGACGCGCACCTTCGAGAAGACGGGGACCTGGGCGTCGCCGTGCTCGCCGAGGATGGTCGCCTCGACGTTCCGGACGGGCGCGTCGAACCGCTCGGAGAGGACGTACCGGAACCGCGCCGAGTCGAGTCGGCCGCCGAAGCCGATGACCTTCTGCCGGTCGCGGTCGCCGGATTCGTAGAGGTGCCGGTTCAGCAGGTCGACCGGGTTCGAGGTGGTGATGGAGACGTAGTCGTCGTTGTACTCGTCGAGCGACGAGCCGATGTCCTCCATGATGGGCGCGTTGTCGCCCGCCAGGTCGATGCGGGTCTGTCCCGGCTGACGGGGGATGCCGGCGGTGATGACGACGACGTCGGAGCCGGCGGTATCCTCGTACTCGCCCTGCCGGACGGTGGTGTTGGAGTCGTAGGCGATGCCGTGGTTGGTGTCGGCCGCCTGGCCGACGGTCGTCTCCCGCTGGTCGGGGATGTCGACGAAGACCAGTTCGTCCGCGATGTCCCTGAGTGCGATGTTGTACCCCGCGGCGGCGCCGACGGTGCCGGCCGCGCCGATGACGCTAACCTTTGTCATAATCGTTCGGAGTGGGTCACGGGAACCGATTAACTCTTGTCTTTCGCGCCGAGGAGCGAACGGCCGTATGCCCGCAGTCGTCGCGGTCGCTGCGTTCGTCGTGGCGGCCGACGGCGCCTCACGGACGCCGCTCGTCGACCGCGGTCGACCGACGGCATCCGACACGCCTTAGGGTCGACCCCTGCGAGTACGGACAGTGGTCGACCGACGCCTCCGGCGCCTCTGGACCGTCCCGGAACGACGGCGCTGGCTCGCCTTCGCCGCACTCGCGGCGGCGTACGCGCTCGTGTCGGTCTACCGGCTCTCGACGGCCGTCCTGGCCGACGAACTGACCCGCGCCTTCTCGGTGACGGGGACACAGCTCGGGACCCTGCACGCCGCCTTCTTCTACGTCTACGCGGCGATGCAGCTTCCGGCGGGCGTCTTCGCCGACCGGCTCGGCGCTCGCCGGACCGTCGCCGTCGGGACGGTCGTGATGTCCGCCGGCGGGCTGGCATTCGCGGCCGCCGACTCCTATCTCGCCGCCTTCGCCGGCCGCGCGATCGTGGGACTCGGCGGAAGCGTCCTCTTCATCGCGATCCTCCGGTTCTGTGCCAACTGGTATCGGCCGGGGGAGTTCGGCCGCATGAGCGGACTCACCGTCGCGGTCGCGGGCCTCGGCGGTGTGGTGGCGACGACGCCGCTCGCCGTCGCCGTCGACGCGATCGGGTGGCGACGGACGATAACGGCGCTGTCGGCGGTCGGCGTCGTCCTCGCCGCGACCGCCTTCGTCCTCGCCCGCGACTCGCCCACCGACGCCGGACTCGCCCCCGTCGGCGGCGTCGAGACACCCGGGGCGCCTTCGCTGGCCGACGTGCTCCGGAACGCCAGGGACGTCCTCGCCGAACCCGAGACGTGGCTCGGTGGCGTGGTGCTCTTCGCCGGCACCGGCGTCAACATCACCGTCTTCGGCCTGTGGGGCATCCCGTATCTGGTCCAGATGTACGACGTCTCGGCGACCGTCGCCTCGACGTTCACCCTGCTTGGGAGCGCGGGGATTTTGGTCGGGCCGCCGGCCGTCGGGACCGTCTCCGACCGCCTCGGCTCCCGGACCGGGCTCGTCGTCGCCGGGATGTCGCTGTACACCGCCGCCTTCGCCGTCCTCGCCGTCGCCGGTCGGCCCCCGCTGTTCGTCGTCGGTGGTGTCTTCTTCGCGGGGGGTGCGCTGTCGGGGTCGTACGTGCTCACCTACGCCGTCGTCAAGGAGCGGCACGCGACGGCCGCCTCGGGTGTCTCGACCGGCACGGTCAACACCATGGCGTTCGGCGGTGCCGCGGTCCTGCCGACCCTGATGGGGCTCGCGCTCGACGCCTACTGGACGGGAGAGACCATCGGCGGGGCACGCGTCTACACCGAGTTCGGCTACCGGGTCGCCTTCGGACTGGCCGCGCTGACCGGTCTCGTCGCGGTCCTCGCCGCCGTCGGCCTCCACCGTCGAGCGACCCGGGGCGGTCCCGACGCGTCACCCTGATACCGCTCGACGCCAACGTACCGACGATGGACGCCGAGGCGGTCCGCGAGCGCGCTGGCGAACTCCCGCGAGAGCCCGGCGTCTACCTCTTCGAGGGCGGCGACACGGTGCTGTACGTCGGGAAGGCGGTCGACCTGTGCGACCGGGTGCGCTCGTATGCCACCCCCCGGAGCGAGCGGGTCCGCCGGATGGTCGAGGCGGCCGACGGAATCGACTTCGCCGTCACCGACACCGAGACGCAGGCCCTGTTGCTGGAGGCCAACCTCATCAAGCGCCACCGGCCGCGGTACAACGTCCGGCTGAAGGACGACAAGTCCTACCCGCTGGTGCAGTTGACCGACCACGAGTTCCCCCGCATCGAGGTGACCCGCGACCCCGACGACGGGGCGATGGCCTTCGGTCCCTACACCGAGAAGGGCCGCGTCGAGACAGTCGTGAAGGCGCTCCGCTCGGTCTACGGCGTCCGGGGCTGTTCGGACCACAAGTACTCGGGGCGCGACCGGCCCTGCCTGGACCACGAGATGGGGCTGTGTACGGCGCCCTGTACCGACGAGATAGACGCCGCGAGTTACGGCGAGGACGTCGAGTCCGTCGTCCGGTTCCTGGAGGGCGAGACGGGTGCCCTGGCGGAACCGCTCCGCCGGGAGATGGAGGCGGCGGCCGAATCGCAGGCCTTCGAGCGGGCGGCGGCCCTCCGGGACCGGCTGGACGCCGTCGAGTCGTTCCACGAGGGCGGCGGCGAGGCCGTCGCCGACCGGACCGAGGCGACCGTCGACGTCCTCGGGGTCGCCACGGAGGGGGGGTCGGCGACCGTCGCCCGACTCCACAGCGAGGACGGCAAACTGGTCGACCGCGAGCGGCACCGGGTCGAGCGCGAGGCCGACCAGCGGGAGGCCTCGGAAGTGGCGAGCGGGGAGCGCCAGCGACCCGCGAGCGGCGAGGACGAGCGACGCGAGTCCTCGAAGAGTGCGAGCGGTGACGGAGGAGCCGCGAGCGGCGAGGCCGACCAGCGGGAGGCCTCGGAAGTGGCGAGCGGGGAGACGGATGTCCCGGCCGTACTCGCGGCGTTCGTCCCGCAGTTCTACGCCGACCGGCCGCTGCCGGACGCGCTGTTGCTCCCGGAACCTCACGGCGACGAGGAACTGGCCCGCTGGCTGGAGAGCGAGGGCGTCGACGTCCGCGTCCCCGGCGCGGGTCGGGAGGCCAAACTCGTCGAGTTGGCGCTGAAGAACGCCCGCAGACGTGGGGGTCAGGCCGACGGCGCGGCGGCGCTGGCCCGGCGACTCGGTCTCGACCGGCCCGAGCGAATCGAGGGGTTCGACGTCAGCCACGCCGGGGGGAAAGCGGTCGTCGGCAGCGACGTCGCCTTCGTCGACGGCGCCCCCGAAAAGCGCGACTATCGGCGCAAGAAACTGACCGAACGGAACGACGACTACGCCAACATGCGCGAACTGGTCGCCTGGCGCGCCCGGCGGTCGGTGGAGGGCCGCGACGACCGGCCGGTCCCGGACCTGCTGTGCATCGACGGCGGCGAGGGGCAACTCGGGGCGGCCCGGGACGCGCTGGCCGAAACGGGGTGGGACGTCCCGGTCGTCGCGCTGGCGAAAGACGAGGAACTCGTCGTCACCGCCGACGGCGTCCACGACTGGGACGACGACGACCCGGCGCTGCACCTGCTGCAGCGGGTCCGCGACGAGGCTCACCGCTTCGCCGTCCAGTACCACGGGACGGTCCGCGACGAAGTGTCGACGCCGCTCGACGAGGTGCCGGGCGTCGGTCCCGAACTCCGAAAGCGGCTCCTCCGGCGGTTCGGCAGCGTCGACGGCGTCCGGGCGGCCACCCGCGAGGAACTGGTCGACGTCGAGGGCGTCGGCGACGACACCGCGGCGGCCATCGACCGGGCGCTGTAGTATCCCCGCTATCCCGGGGTCGCGTCCGTCTCGGTCGCTGGAGCGGCCCCGCCAGCGCCCCCGGCGCAGGGGTTGAAGTGCGAACGGCCCCAACGTAACCGTATGTCCGACAGCGTGGCCCGCGAACTCGGCCGACGGAGCGTGGGCATCTCGACCCGTGTGGTCGTCTCGGTGCTCGCCCTGCTCGCGGTCGGCGCCGCCGTCGCCCTCGGCGTCGTCGAGTTCGATCCCCTCCTGGTCGCGGGCGTCGCGCTGTTGCTCGTCGCAATCGCCGCCATCACGAGCGCGGTCGAGATCGTCGAGGCCTACGAGAAGCGGGCGCTGACGGTGCTGGGCGACTACCGGAAGCTGCTGGAGCCGGGCATCCACGTCGTCCCGCCGTTCGTCTCCCGGACCTATCGCTACGACATGCGGACCCAGACGTTCGACGTGCCGCGCCAGGAGGCCATCACCCGCGACAACTCGCCGGTGACGGCCGACGCCGTCGTCTACATCAAGGTGATGGACGCGAAACGCGCGTTCCTCGAGGTCGAGGACTACAAGCGCGCGACGTCGAACCTCGCCCAGACCACGCTCCGGGCCGCCATCGGCGACATGGAACTCGACGAGACCCTCTCCCAGCGCACCCGCATCAACGGGAAGATCCGGCGGGATCTGGAGGGCCCGACCGACGAGTGGGGTATCCGCGTCGAGGCCGTCGAGGTCCGCGAGGTCACCCCCTCCCAGGGCGTCAAGTCCGCGATGGAACAGCAGACCGCCGCCGAGCGGAAGCGGCGGGCGATGATCCTGGAGGCCCAGGGCGAGCGGCGCAGCGCCATCGAGCGCGCCGAGGGCGACAAGCAGTCCAACATCATCCGCGCCCAGGGCGAAAAGCAGAGCCAGATCCTCGAGGCGCAGGGCGACGCCGTCTCGACGGTGTTGCGCGCCAAATCCGCCGAGTCGATGGGTGAACGCGCCGTCATCGAGCGGGGCATGGAGACGCTGGAGGAAATCGGCAAGGGCGAGTCGACGACGTTCGTCCTCCCGCAGGAACTCACCTCGCTGCTCGGCCGCTACGGCCGGCATCTCACCGGCGGCGACGCCGACGGCGCCGGACCGACCCTCGACTCGCTGGAGTTCGACGCCGAGACCCGCGAGATGCTCGGACTCGACGACATCGCGGAACTGGCGGCTGGCAACGGCGACGCCGACGCCGACCTCGCGGTGGAGACCGGCGACGCCGAGCGGGACGGGGACGAGGAGTGAGCACGCCGCGGTCTACGGTCGCGTATCCCCGACGGCCGCTGGCCGACCGCTGTCTCGAACCACAACGTTTTGTCGGCGGGCCGTGGGAGCCGAAGCATGACCGTCGAGGTTCGTCTGGTCGGCCCGGAGGGCGTGGAGACGGAGACGTTCGATCCCGAAGAGGCCGACGCCCTCACCCGCCCGACGACCGTCGAGTTGCTGCGAGCCGTCGCACGCGAGGAACCGGCGAGCATCCGCGAGACCGCCCGGCTCGTGGACCGCGACGTCCGACAGGTCCACGACAACCTCTGGGAACTCGGCCAGCTCGGGCTGGTCGAGTTCGACCGGAGCGGTCGCGCGCACCGCCCGGTCGTCGACTACGACCGGATCGAGATCGAGGTGACGCTCCGAGACCGCCCGGAACCGCCGTAGCGAGTCGTCCCGGTCGCCACCCGCAGACTCAAGTTCGCCCCCACGAACACGGACGGTAGTGACCCGTCTCGTGCTCTGTGCGGGGGCGACCCGGACGGCGGAAATCGACGGTATCAGCGCCGCCGGCGCCGAGCCGGACCTGCTCGCGCACACGCCGAGCGCCGACGCCGAAATCCTGGTCTACGGGCGGCCGGTCCGGGCACCGGTCGTCCCCGTCTCGCCGACCGGCTGTCCGACGCCGGCGGTCGTGACCCGGGCCGTCGTCGAACGACTCGGCGTCGACACCACCGTCGTCGACGCCGGTCTCCTCGAACCCACGGGCGCGCCCACGGTGACCGTCGGTGCGCGCGCCGGCGCGGACCTCCGCGAGACGGACCCCGTTCCGACCGCACCCGGCGCCTTCGCCGCCGCCCGGCAGTTCGGCCGGAAGCTCCCCGACGACGAAATCATCCTCGCCGAAACCGTTCCGGGCGGGACCACGACCGCTCTCGGCGTCCTGCGTGCGCTCGGCGAGGCGGACGTCCTGGGTCGGGGAGACGACACCAGAGCCGTCTCCTCGTCGCTTTCCGACAATCCGCTGGCGCTGAAGCGCCGGGTCGTCGCCGAGGGGCTGGACGCCTCGGGCCTCGAACCGGGCGGGGCCGCCGGCGACCCGCTCGCGGCGCTCCGGCGGATGGGCGACCCCGTGCTGGCGGTCGTCTGCGGCCTCGCGGCGGGCGCTCGCGAGACGGACACGGCCGTCACGCTCGCGGGCGGGACGCAACTGGTGGCCGCCGCGGCCTGTCTCCGGCACCGCGGCTACGAGGGGCCGCTCGCGCTCGCCACCACTTCCTTCGTCGACGCCGATCCGGCGGTCGACCTCGACCGGGCTGCCGACCGCCTGGACCTCCGGCTGACCGTCACCGACCCTGGGTTCACCGACGACCACCCCGCGATGGCCGCCTACGAGCGCGGCGAGGCCAAGGAGGGCGTCGGGATGGGCGGCGCCCTGGCGCTCGCCGACCGGGCGGGCCTGCCGATGGCCGAGGTCCGGGCCGGCGTCCGCGAGGGCTACGACCGCCTGCTGGCCGACGGCGAGCGGGAGGCGCCCGGGCGGTGAAGGGAATCGTCCTCGCGGGCACCGCCTCCGGCGTCGGCAAGACCGTCGCCACGCTCGCGGTCTGTCGGGCGCTCCGGGCGGCCGGCCGCGACCCCCAGCCGGCCAAGACCGGCCCGGACTTCATCGACCCGAGCCACCACGCCGCCGTCTGCGAGCGGCCGTCCCGCTCGCTGGACCCGTGGCTGGCTGGCGCGGAGGGCTGCCGGCGCAACTACTGGCGCGGATCGGGCGACGTCTGCGTCGTCGAGGGGATGATGGGGCTGTACGACGGGACGCACTCGACGGCCCGCGTCGCCGAGACGCTCGGCTTGCCGGTCGTCCTCGTCGTCGACGCCGCGGCGGGCATGGAGAGCGTCGCCGCCGAGGCGCTCGGCTTCCGGGCGTACGCCGCCGAGGCCGGCCGCGACGTCGACGTGGTGGGCGTCCTCGCCCAGCGGGCCCACGGCGGCCGCCACGCCGACGGCATCCGCGAGGCGCTGCTGGACGACCTCGCGTACTTCGGCCGGGTGCCGCCGCTCGAGGGCCTGGAGGTACCCGAACGGCACCTCGGCCTCCACACGGCGAGGGAGGCCCCCGTCGACGAGGCGGCGCTCGCGGCGGCCGCCGAGCACGTCCGTGTCGACCGGTTGCTCGACGCCGCGGCGGTGCCGCCGCGTCCCGACCCCGCGGACTCCGGCCCCGCCGTCGACGCGACGGTCGCCGTCGCCGACGACGCCGCCTTCGCCTTCACCTACCCGGCCACCGTCGAGCGCCTCCGGAAGCGCGCGACCGTCGAACCGTTCTCGCCGGTTGCCGGCGACCCCCTGCCGGACTGCGACGGGGTCTACCTCCCCGGCGGGTACCCGGAACTGTACGGCGCCGACCTGGCGGCCAGCGACGTCCTCGACACGCTCGCCGCCAGGGCCGCCGACGGGCTCCCCGTCCTCGGCGAGTGCGGCGGCCTGATGGCGCTCTCGGAGACGCTGACCGACGCCGACGGCGAGACCCACGAGATGGCGGGCGTCCTCCCCGCCGAGGTGCGGATGTGCGACCGCTATCGGGCGCTGGACCACGTCGAACTGGTCGCCGACCGCCCGACGCTCGTCGCCGACGCGGGCGAGGCCGTGCGGGGCCAGGAGTTCCACTACTCCGAAACCGACGTCGCGGCCGACGCCACGCTCGCATTCGACGTCCGGCGGGGCGACGGCGTCGCCGACGGTCGGGACGGCCTCACCGAGTACCGGACGCTCGGCACGCACGCGCACTTCCACGCGGCGTCCGGCGTCTTCGATAGCTTCCTCGAGGCGCTCTGAGGGCGCTACCGGCGGAACCCCTCGTCGAGGTCCTGGGAGGCGTAGGTCTCGGCACGCCAGGCCGCGTCCAGCGCCGCCGTGACGGCGAGGCCGACCGCCAGGACGGCGACGGCCAGTGCCGTGGGAGTGATCCCGAGGTCGGCGAGGGCGCCGCCGACGTAGCCGCCGCCCGTCGCCAGCAGCGTCGCCCCCAGCGCCCCGGCCCACAGCCGTTCCCGGCCGGGCCGGGGGGTCACCCGGTTGGCGCGGTCGACGGCCCGCGCGAGCCCGGTCGGCGAATCGAGGACGACCGCCGGCACGACGTACGGCTCACAGCCGGTCACCACCTCGGTCGGCGCCACGTCCTCCTCGGTCAGGACGTACTCGGCGAGGCCGGGCACGGCGACCCTGGTCTTCACCCAGCGGGCCAGCGCGGCGGCACCGTCCAGCACCGCCGTCACCGACGCGCGGAAGGCGGCGGGCTGGTCGCGGGTGCGCCGTCCGACGGCGTAGGCGACGCCCGCACCGAACGGCAGCCACGCGACCGCGACGAGGGCCGCCAGGACGAAGACGACGACGAGATAGAGGAGGTCGCCGAGACCGATCAGGAAGCCGGGACCGGCCGCGGCGGCCCGGGCGCGGACGAACGAGGCAGCCAGCCAGCCGGCGACGGCGAGGCCGCCGACGACCGCGGCGCCGAGGAGCGTCCACGCGAGGGCGACCGACGAGCGCAGGTAGACGCCGAGAGCCATACCGGAACCACGCGCCGTCAGGGACTAAAAGACACGGCTCACGACTCCTCGTCCGGCGCCGGGACGCCCGCCTCCTCGGGCGCGTCGAGTTCGTCGAACGTCTCCCGCAACTCGCGGATGCGGTCGCGGATGTCGGCGGCGAGTTCGAACTCCAGGTTGTCGGCGGCCTCCGACATCCGCCGTTCGAGCCGTTCGACGAGTTCCTCGGCCTCCTCGACGGAGTCGGCCTCGACGCCGGAGACGCCGCCGGTGTCCGTCTTCGCGCCCGGCAGGTTCGTCTCGCCGACCGCCTTGTCGATGGTTCGGGGCTCGTGACCGTGTTCCTCGTTGAACTCCCGCTGGATGCGGCGCCGGCGGCGCGTCTCCTCGATTGCCGACGCCATGGCGTCGGTCGTCCCCTCGGCGTAGAGGACGACCCGGCCCTCGACGTTGCGGGCGGCCCGCCCCATCGTCTGGACCAGCGTCGTCTCCGACCGGAGGAAGCCCTCCTGGTCGGCGTCGAGGATGGCGACCAGCGACACCTCGGGGATGTCCAGCCCCTCCCGGAGCAGGTTGATGCCGACGAGCACCTGAATCTCGCCGAGTCGCAGCGACCGGACGAGTTCGTGTCGCTCCAGGGTATCGGTCTCGTCGTGCATGTAGGCGACGTCGACGCCGGCACCCTCCAGGTACTCCGTGAGGTCCTCGGCCATCCGCTTGGTCAGCGTCGTCACGAGGACGCGCTCGTCGTCGCCCGTCGCCTCGATGCGCTCGAGGAGGTCCTCGATTTGCCCCTCGGCGTCGGCCACCTCGATTTCGGGGTCGACGAGGTGGGTCGGCCGGACGATCTGCTCGACGACCTGCTCGCTGTGTTCGCGCTCGTAGTCGCCGGGCGTCGCCGAGACGTACAGCGTCCGGTCGGTCTTCGCCTCGAACTCCTCGAAAGTCAGCGGCCGGTTGTCGTAGGCGGTCGGCAACCGGAAGCCGTTCTCGACCAGCGACTCTTTCCGCGAGCGGTCGCCCTCGTACTGGCCCTTGATCTGCGGGATGGTCTGGTGTGACTCGTCGACGACGGTGAGGAAATCGTCGGGGAAGTAGTCGAGCAGGGTGTAGGGCGGTTCGCCGCTCTCGCGGTCGGACATGTGCACCGAGTAGTTCTCGATGCCCGAGCAGTAGCCCGTCTCCCGCAGCATCTCGACGTCGAAGGTGGTCCGCTCCTCGATGCGCTGGGCGGCCACGAGGTCGCCCTGCCGCTCGAAGTAGCTCACCCGCTTTTCCTTCAGGTCCTCTATCTCCTCGATGGCCCGTTCGAGTCGTTCCTCGGGGATGGAGTAGTGCTCGGCGGGGTGAACCAGGGCGGCGGGTTCCTCCGAGACCGCCTCGCCGTTCAGCACGTCGACCTTCGTGATGCGGTCGATTTCGTCGCCCCACAGTTCGATGCGGAGGGCGTGGCGGCCGTACATCGGGTACACCTCGACGGTGTCGCCGCGAACCCGGAAGGTGCCCTGCTGGAAGTCGACGTCGTTGCGCTCGTAGTTTCGGTCGACCAGTTCCGCGAGCAGGCCCTCGCGGCCGACCTCCTGGCCTACCTCGACCCGCAGCGCCATCCCCTCGTAGTTGCCCGGGTCGCCCAGCCCGTAGATGGCCGACACCGAGGCGACGACGATGACGTCGTCGCGGGTAAGCAGCGACCGCGTCGCGGAGTGTCGCAGGCGGTCGATTTCCTCGTTGATGGACATGTCCTTGTCGATGTAGGTGTCGGTCTGCTCGACGTACGCCTCGGGCTGGTAGTAGTCGTAGTAGGAGACGAAGTACTCGACGGCGTTGTTCGGAAAGAGGTTCCGGAACTCCTCGTACAGTTGCGCCGCGAGGGTCTTGTTGTGGGCCAGCACGAGCGTCGGCTGCTGGAGCTGTTCGACGACCCACGAGACGGTGTTGGTCTTCCCGGAGCCGGTGACGCCCAGCAGGGTCTGCTTCTCGGCGCCCGACTCGAAGCCCTCGACCAGTTGCCGGATGGCCTCCGGCTGGTCGCCGGCGGGGTCGAACGGGGCGTCGACCTCCAGCGGGCGGTCGAGGTCGGGTCGGTCCGGCTGCAGCGGCCCGGTGTCGCTCATTGTGGGTCCCAGGGCGTCGGCGCACTTGAGGCGCACGCTCGGGGGCGATGTCGGGGAACGGGCGGCCGTCGTCTCCAGTTCCGCCGCGTCGTCGGCCCCTTTATTGCGGTCCGCTCCCCAACTCCCGCCGATGTCGAACTCGAACGCGAAGGGCGACCGCCGCGAGCGGGAACTCGTCAACGAACTCGACGGGGCCGGCTTCGCGGTGATGCGGGCGCCCGCCTCCGGCAGCGCCACCGAGCGCGAACTGCCGGACGTGCTGGCCGGCGACGGCGAGCGGTTCTACGCCATCGAGGCCAAATCCTCCGCCGGCGACCCCATCTACCTGACCGGCGAGGAGATAGAGGCGCTCGTCTACTTCGCGCGGAACTTCGGCGCGAAACCCCGCGTCGGCGTCCGGTTCGACCGCGAGGACTGGTACTTCTTCCACCCCGGTGACCTCTACACGACCGACGGGGGCAACTACCGCGTCAAGAAGGAGACGGCGCTGGCCGAGGGCACCGACTTCGCGGAGTTCGTCGGCGACTCCGAGAAGGTCACTCTCGAGGAGATAGCGGTCGACGACGGCGGTCCCGACCGGGAGGTACTGGCGGCGCTGGCACGCGGTGACCTCTCCGTCGAGGACGCCGCCGAGATGCTCTGAATCGCGGTCGTGAATGCCAACGGTCATCTCCTCGGTGATTTCCGTTGGCCGTCGTCAAGTCCTTCGACGACCGCACCAAGCAGTTCCTCGTTTCGAGGGGATGTCGGGCGAGAAAGCACGGGAAGCGTTCGGTTCGTTCGAGGGAAACGTACTGCGACCCGCTCGGTCTGATAACGCGAATCAGGTTTGGATGGTCTGTTCTGGCGCTGCTCCGATCACGCAGGCTTCGTAGTCCGTTTCGTACGACTCATCGTACATTCCGAGAACATGCTCGGCGAGGACACGTCCGAGGAGCGGCGGGACTGCGTTCCCTATTTGTTCGACGATGTCACTTCGGCTGCCGGAGAACTCGAAAGAGTCGGGGAAACTTTGGATTCGAGCCCCCTCACGAGGGGTAAGGGCGCGGTTCTGGTAGGGGTGGATGCATTTGTTGGAAGCGGGATGGACGAAGTTCACTGTCATCGTCACCGACGGAAGATTCGGATCGAGACGCGAGTAGCTGGAACTGTACCCGCTAGTGATGTAGTCTTCAACGTTATCGACTGTATCGGAAGCTTCGAGGTTCTCGATGGTTGTCTGTTTGTTCGGGCCGCTGTTCTTGATAATCGTCATCATTTTCTCGCCGTGGTTGGTTGCCTTGTGGAGCCGTAATTCGCCCGAACCTCGGCGCATCGATTCCTGATACTGGTTTTCCGGTGGCTTCGTATATCCGGTAGCTTCCCCACCGGCTTCGAGTTCCGGGAGGTCGCCAATAGCGTCCATAATCGTCCGCGCTTCAGGGAGTGACTCGCTGTCGCGGAAGTTTTCCAGCGTAGGTTGCGTGGTGATGACCTTCGACTTGTCCCGATACCCGATCGTTCTCCCGTCTGCTTGGTGGGTCGGGCTGGGGAATTGGATATTGCGCTCGTCCGCTGCCCCAATCATAATTAGCCGCTCTCGTCTCTGTGGGAGGCCGAAGTTGGCTCCGTTCAGGATTCGCCAGTCAGTACTGTATCCGACCTCACGAGCATCATCGAGGATTCGTGCGATGGTCTCTCCATCGTCATGTGTTGCGAGTCCGACGACGTTCTCCATGATGAAGAAGTCGGGTTCGTAGTGGGCGACGTACTCTATGAAGTCAGTGTAGAGGCCGTTCCGGTGGTCTCGTACGTCGTCGCCCCGATCAGGACGGATGGATGAGAACCCTTGACACGGAGGGCCACCAACGATGATCTGTACGTCCTCAGGAGTCACTCCCGTTTCGGCCTCGGTTTCGTCGGCCGGCCATTCCCGTATATCCTCGTTTACAACTTCGGCCCTGGGATGATTCTGCTTGAACGTCTCTGTAGCGACGTTCTTCTTATCAAAACCGAGGAGAACGTCGAACTGGCTCGATGGATGTGTCTCGAACCCGTACGTGAACCCACCCGTACCGCAGAACAGGTCGATGACTCCTCTCATGGGTCACAGTGAGACGATTGTCTCAACATAGTTTAAACGTTTAGGACTCGGTCGAGCATGCGGGCACTCCATTAACTGAACGTCTGTTTGCACTCTCTTAATACTCTTCATGGTCGAGTCCTCGACTGTTGCTCGACTCTCCTTAATGTAGAAATTGACTGATTGCGGCGCGAATGAGACAATCGTCTCAAGTATTTTTAACGAGTATCGGCCCGCCTCGGTGTGTATGAGTGAGGATTTTAAGTCAGGATTCGGACGCAGAGTGAAGGAACTTCGGGAACTGCATGGTGGTTCTCTGGAGGAAATCGCTGAGGACGCGGGTATCCATCGGACGATGCTCGGCAAAATAGAGCGTGGTGAGCGTGAGCCGAGCATTTCTATCGCTATGGGTATCGCCGATGCTCTGAACGTCACCATCACCGAGCTGACGAACCCCGAGTCTTTCAGGACACCCGAAAAAGAGCAGGTGATCGAGGATGCGGAAATCATGGACGAGCTCCCGATTGACGGTTCGGCGATTCTCACCGGTGTCGAGCAGACGTACGAGAACTTGGACACCATCGATTTCGCACTGCAACGTCGGGGTCTCGACCCACTGGCCGAGCAGTTCGACGAGTATGCAGCACTGTCTACTGTGATTGGAGAGTTCTTCGCGTCTGGTGTCGCGGAAGCATCGGATGGGTTGTACGAGGTCAATGCGGGCGACTTCCCCGACCTCATCAGCACGGGGAAGCGGAGTGGTGTTCCCGGTATCGAGGTGAAGGTGGCGATGGAGACGAACCAGCCGAAGGGCCATCTGCCCAAGCCGGGGATGTACGTCGTCGTTCGGTACGTCCTTGCCGAGCGTGACAAGACCTATGAGCGTGATGAGCGGAAGGATACAGCTTGGATTTGGGAGGTTCGCATGGGTCGGATGGATGAAGAGCAGTTCAACGAGAGTGACACAGAAGGTGACTCGGGGAAGACAGCGACGTTCTCTGCTGCGGCTCTGTGGAACTTCGACTGTGTCTATCTCGATCCCGACTTGATTCCGTACGCGCGGTATGAGAGCAAAGATGCCGAGGCACTTCGAGCTGTTCAGGGGCAAGAAACGCTCTAATACGTCTTTTCGAGTATTGGTACAACGCCGAGACTATGTCGCCTCACCGAATTCGATTGCCCCCAACACACCGTCTACGGCGGGTGCGGCCATATCACGCATAATCGAGCGAAGCGTGCCGGATTGTCGGTGCCCACAGCTGACCCGTCCCGAAGTGCGCCGTTTCCCACAGAACGTTGTGAAGAATCCGGTACGGGACGAATGGCACTGAATGACGACCGGCGTTCAGTCGCCACGCGAGGCCCGCCCGCTCGACCCCTCGCCGGCGCTCGGAGTACCGTCCATCTCGGCGGGGTTGCCCATCCCATCCTTGACGCCCACGGCGATGAGCGCGACGTTGACCGGGTACGCGGCGGCGAAACCGATCGTGAGCGAGAACAGCAGCGCCGTCCAGAACAGCGGACGCGTCCATCCCGCGCTGCCGGCCACCAGCAGGTCCGTCCCGATGGCGACGATCTCCATGACGGTGATGCTGGGCGTCTCGGTCCAGAGCGCGTCCTCCACGGCCTCGCCGAAGCCGACGCCCTCCTGCATCAGCGGGCCGACCGTGAGACCGAAGCCGGCGAGATACGCCAGCGCGAACGTCGTCACCACCACCCAGAACGTCGGGAAGCTGAGGATGATGGTGGCGGCGGTGATGCCGACCACCTCGCCCATCCCACAGCCGGAGTAGCAGTGCGACGTCGAGCGGAAGCCCTGTTTCCACAGCGAGTCGCCGTCCAGTTGCGTCCGTCCCGTGTACCAGTAGACGACCAGTCCCACCGGCCCAGAGTAGAGGACGACCAGCGACCAGACGAACTTCATCAGGGACGGGAGGTTCCGGTTTCGCGTCCAAACGTCCCGCCACAGCACCCCCAGCGAGAGGACGTTGACCGCGAGCCAGACCGCGAGCGTCCACCAACTGGAGAGGACCGGCCGGACCACGTCCCGGGCGGGCGCCAGTGCGTGCTCTACCTGTATGCCCCAGCGGACGAGCCACTCGGGTACCGGCGAACTCGCCAGCGCCACCGTGGTCTGTTCGAACACGGCCGTGTGTAGTAGCCGGACGTTTTTTTCCTTCTGGCTTGCGAAGCGAAGGCTCGGCCGGAGTAAAATTTACGATCGAAACCGGACGGTGCGGCCGACCGCCCGCTCCGACCCTGGCGAGCGCCACGACCGACTCGACCGTCGGGCACCCGGTCCCATCCGATGTGGCTTTCCGGGTCGACAGCGTTCCTCCGTGTATGAACGACAGTTCGTCCGCGGTTCCGGCGCCGATCGTATCGAGCAACCGGGTGACGGGTCGATGACCGGCAAAGACGAGTACTACAACTACCCATAACGGCCTGTTTTGCCTCCTAATCGTCGCCTTTGTACGCTCCTTCTCGCTGCCGAATACTCTCGACGCGGAGTGTTCGTTCTTCTCGAAGGCGCCGACACCCGAGTCGGTAATCCCCGACTCGTAACTTCTGGAACGGCGAGTTCGTCAGCGGTTCGAGAAAATCAGCTGGCTCTCGCCACTCGGAGGACACTACCTCGTCTAACTTCGACGTAATTCGCTGCTTGGATTCGGAATCCAGTTGTGCGAACTGGTCGTCCGCTCGTGGGGAGAACGCCCAGTCCCACTCCTCGTCATTCGCCGTCGATCCCATGCTTCTGTTTGACCTCGTCGCTCGAAAGGCCCTCTCCCGCGTCGAACTGCGCCTCACTGATGGCGAGGTCTTTCCAGAAGCCCGCACCTTCGGGGTGGTTCACCGCATCGCGGAGAGCGTACCGAATATACTCGCTTCGACTGTTGAAGCCACGCTCCCGCCACGCCTCGTCCACGACTTCGAGGAACGAATGCGAAATCCGGAGATTGATCCGGTCGATCTCGGGATCGGCGTCGTCCGACTCCGTGTCTGACATACGCCTGTACGTCTATCGTACGTACACTAAACGGTGTTGCCGGGACGCGAGTCACCGGACACGCGTTTTCGTCCCGTCAATCCGGCACCCCTTTCAGCGTCGACGGCCTGTCTAGGGTATGACCGATATTTCGTGCGGTTACCGCGGCAGAGACGCGACAGGAGGCACCCATGGCGGGTAAAGACGAATACTACAACCGGGCCAAACAGGAGGGCTACCGGTCGCGGTCGGCCTACAAACTGCAGCAACTGGACCGGACGGCCGACCTGCTGAGCGAGGGCGACACCGTCGTCGATTTGGGCGCCGCGCCCGGCGGGTGGCTCCAGGTCGCCGCCGAGCGCGTCGGCGAGTCGGGCACCGTCGTCGGGGTCGACCGCCAGCGCATCGACCCGGTCGACGGCGTCGAGACGGTCCGGGGCGACATGACCGAGGAATCCACCCGCGAGGACGTCGTCGACCTCGTCGGGGAGGCCGACGTGGTCGTCTCGGACATGGCGCCGAACATGACCGGCGAGTACGAACTCGACCACGCTCGGTCGGTCCACCTCGCGCGGACGGCCTTCGAGACGGCGCTGGAACTCCTGGCGCCGGGCGGCGACTTCGTGGCGAAGGTGTTCGAGGGGCCCGACACCGACGACCTCCGGGCCGACGTCGACGCGGAGTTCGAGTACGTCCGCACCGTCCACCCCGACGCGTCGCGGGACTCCTCCTCGGAGCTGTATCTGGTCGGGAAGGGTCGCATCACCGCCCCGGTCGCCGAGGGGGACGAACTCGCCGTCGACGTCGAGGACGTCGGCGACGAGGGCGACGGCATTGCGAAAGTCGAGGGGTACACGCTGTTCGTCGGCGGGACCGACGCCGGCGAGACCGTCGAGGTCCGCGTGACCGACGTCAAGCCGCGGTTCGGGTTCGCGGAGCGACTCGACTAGTTCTCGCCGGGGTCGTCGCCGGTGTGGTCGCTACCGTCTTCGTCTTCCAGGCGGTCGACTCTGGCCTCGAGACGACCGACCCGTCGCTCCAGTTCCGCCCGTCGGTCCGAGTCGCCGCCCGCCCGGGACAGAAGCAGGACGACGAGCAGCACCGGGAGTGCGAGCACGACCAGTATCAGGAGGATGACAACTATTTCGGGACCGCCGGGGATGCCGAGTTGCAGTGGGACCATATCGAGGAGGTCCGCTCGGCTGTGACAAACGCCTTTCCCCTACTGCAGGACGCCCGTGCCGGGTTCCTCCGACCGGCGAACGAGGGCGGTGATGAGGTAGACCAGCGGCGTGTCCGCGAGTGCGATGAGGAGTTTCAGGAGGTACTGGCCGACCGCGAGCGAGACGACGACGCTGGCCGGGAGTTCCGGCCCGATGCCGACGTACCGCGGCAGGACCCAGAATGCGAGGCCGACGAAGATGACGGTGTCGATGGCCTGACTCGTCCCCGTCGAGACGATGTTGCGGAGCCAGAGGTGCCGGCCGTCGGTGTAGTCGGCCAGCGCCGAGAAGACGACGACGTCGTAGTTCTGGCTGACGAGGTAGGCCACGAGGCTGCCGGCGACGATGTTCGTGGCGGCGCCGAGGACCGTCCGGAAGGCGGCGGGGTCGATGCTGGAGGGGGCGGCCGGCGCCAGGATGGTGCTCCACACCAGCGCGAGCACGAGGAAGTTCATCAGGAAGCCGACGTTGACGAGCACCTGGGCGGCCCGGCGGCCGTACAGTTCGGTGTAGCAGTCCGACGCGAGGAACGTCAGGGCGTACGCCAGCGCCGCGCCCGGCAGCGCCAACTCGGCGCCCGTCACGGGCAGCGAGACGGGCAACTCGAAGGCCAGCACCTTCGCGGCGGTCACCTGTGCGGTCACGAGCGCGGCCACGAACAGCGCCGACAGCGCGACGGCACCGGCCGGAATCGCCGGCGCGGCGCCGTACCGGTTACTCGTCGTCATCGTCCTCCAGGCGGCCGTGTCGGGCGTCTATCTCGTCGAGGATGTCGAGGTTCTTCCGTATCGAGGCGCGGATGGCGTCGCTCCGGTTGACGTACTTGCCGTCCTCGCCGACGTGGTCGTCTAGGTCCGCGAGCAGTTCCCCCGGAATCTCGACGCTTATCTTGGGCATATCTGTGGAGTGTGTGGAGAGTACTCTTTATTTTCTCGGTCGAGCCGCGTTCCCGCTCTTTCGGGCGTTGGTGGATGTTCGACCCCCCGAACCGGGCGCGACGAGCGCCCGTTCGTTTCCGACAGACGTAATCGTCCGCCGTGGGGATCCGTTCGTGATGCCCTCCACGGAGGATGTCGAACGGCCACCGGCGGTTCTCGCCGTCGTCGGGCGATACCTGAGACGCGAGCGGCCGCTGAGCGCGCTCCTCGCGGTCGTCGTCGTGTCCGTATTCGTCGGGACGTACCTCGTGACCTCGCTACTGGCTGCGGTCGTCGTCGGCGCGATGCTGGCGGTGGCCGTGCGTGTCCCGCTCCTTCGGCCGCACGGAACCGTTCGCCTCGAAACCGACGCCGACCCGGAGACGGTCGTCGATTCGTTCGCGGCCCCGACGCCGCCGGTGCTCCCCTTCCAGTGGGGCGTCGCCGACGAGGTGACCGCGGACGGGGAGGCAGTCACGTATCACGTCTCGTACCTGTTCGGCCTGCGGTCCGTCGACATGACGCTCCGGACGCGGACGGAGGCCACCGCGGCGGGAGCGCGTCGAGTCGAACTGGAACTGACGGCCGACGGCCGGCCCTGGTCGACGTACGACGCGACGATTCGTCGGGACGGCGACCGGACCGTCGTCGACGTCGAGTACGCGGCCGACCGGCGTTTCGGTCCTCGACGCCTCCCACAGCGGATCGTTGCGGATCGATACCGCGACGAGGCACTCGCGGTCCAGGGGTACTCCGTCGTCGAACGCGACGAGGGGTACGTCTGAACGGATCGGTCGTCCGCCGTCGCCGTTCCCGAACTCGACGTGACCCCTCGGTGTACCGAACCCGCACGCCCCTCGTCAGTCCGCCGGTTCGGCCGGCCCCGGGGTCCGTCTGCCGCCCAGCGTGACCAGCCACAGGACGCCCAGACCGACCATGTAGGCGGCGACGAGTGGGATACCGAGCAGGAACATCGTGAAGACGCCGCGGGGCGAGAGGAACGCGGCGGCGCCGAGGACCCCGAGCGTGACCTCCCGCCAGCGGCCCCGCATGAACCGATAGGGGACGAGGTTGCCCTGGTGGAACAGCAGCATCGAGACGGGTATCATCGCCAGGATGCCGATACCGACGGTGAGGAAGAAGATGAGCCAGCCGTAGTTGTTGATGCGGTAGGAGATTATCATGCCGGCGTCGAGGACGTCGGCGGCGAGCCACGAGATGACCGCCGGGGCGACGTAGAGGAAGCCGAAGAGGCTGCCGGCGACGAGGCCGGCCAGCAGCGTCCCGCCCCACACGAGCAGGACGCGGCGGTCGCCGCGGGCGAAGCCGCGCTCCTTCAGGGCGGGCCACGCGTAGTACAGAAGCAGCGGCAGGGTGGCGGCGGCGCCGAAGATGACCGACACCTTGATCATGAAGATGAGCGCCTCGACGGGGTGCAGCGTGACGATGTCGACCTGTGCGGCCGCCTCGGGGCTCATGCGTGCGGTGAACTGCTCCTGGAGGATGCCGATGCCGCCGCGGTAGAGTCCGACGAACGTCGCCGCCATGACGATCATGAAGAGCCCGACGAGGCGGAACGACTTCGAGGTGAGACTCTCGGCGATGAACGCGAGGTCGTAGGCGTAGCCGCCGATGTCGTCCTCGTCGATGTCGTCCTCGCTGAAGGCGTCGAGCATGCCCGCGCCACGGCGGGCGAGGATGCCGGCCTCCTCGTCGTCGTCCGTCTCGTCGGCAGCAGGGGTCGCGGCCGCCCCCGCATCGGACGGCTCGCCGTCCTCGAAGTCCGAGGGGGCGGCGTCGCCGTCGGGATTGACGTTGTCGAAGCGGTCGAGGATGGCCTGTGCCAGTTCGGGGTCGTCGTCCTCCATCGCGTCGCTGGCGAGTTCAAGGGCCTCCTCCTCCTCGAGGCGGGCGAACGCCGCCGCCGGAGCCGCCCGGATGCCCGCCTCGTCGAGTATCGAGAGGTCGATGTCGGCCGGGTCGCCCTGGGAACCGCCGGGGAGACCGTAGTCGTCGGGTTCGAGGTCCTCGAGGCCGTCGTAGATCAGGTACGCCAGTCCGACGACGGTAAAGAGGACGCCGTAGACGAGGCCGCTGACGACGAGGTAGGTGGTCTCGGCGAGACCGTAGGCCTCGCCCGCGGGGAGGAACCGGTAGCTGGAGTCGACCGCCGCCAGCCCGCTGTTGACGAACCGGTAGCCGCCGGCGTCGTAGAAGACGTAGACGACGGCGGCACCGACGACGAACAGCCCGGCGAGCAGGTTCCAGTTGGTTCGCGCCGTGGCGGGCACGTCGATGGCGTCGCTGGACCGTTTGGCGGTGACGATGACCTTCGTCAGGTACAGCGAGATGCCGTACAGCGTCACGAGCGGGACGGCCCACATGATTTGCGTGAACGGGTCCGGCGGCGAGAACAGCGCGCCGAAGACGAAGATGGCGACGACGGCGTACTTCCACCGGTCGCGGAACGTCTCGTAGGGGACGATGCCGCTGTAGGCGAGCGAACTCATCGCCAGGGGTAGCTGGGCGGCCAGCCCGAAGGACAGCGACAACAGGAAGATGAACTGCGCCCACATCGAGATGGAGTACTTCGGCTCGAAGCCCGCCGCGTCGGCGTTGCTGGCCAGGAAGTCCAGCATGAGCGGGAAGAAGAGATTGTACGCGTAGGCGATGCCGCCCGCGAACAGCAGGCCGCTGACGAGTCCGAAGCCGGCCACCTTCCAGCGGGCGACGTTTTCGGGCCACCGTCCCCGGCGCCGGAGGGCGTCCCGCGAGTAGTAGATCAGCGGCGGAATCGTCAGTATGATGCCGACGACGAGGCCGATCTTCACCTGCAGGAGGATGACCTCGAAGGGGTTGATGGCGACGATCTCGATGTTCGGGTTGGCGTTCAGATCGGCCTTCAGGCGCTGCCAGACGAACGCACGGAGGAGATAGATGGTTCCGACGAGGCCGATGACGAAGAGGATGAACACCTTCTGGAGATGCGTCTGTGCGGTCGACAGCATCGTCCCGACGTGCTGGCGTCCCTCGGCGACCGTCTCGGCGACGTCGTCGTCAACGGCGCTGGACACGACGGGAGGTAGTCAACTCGGAGTTATCAACCTTTTCGATACGTCGCGGGGGCCGGCGGGCGACGAGAAGGCTTACAAACGACGGGTGCCGACGGCCCCGTATGGCAGAGACCGTCGAGGGCGGCGAGGGGTTCGCCAGCGACGGCCCCGCGTCCGACGAGGAGATGCCGCTCGCGGACCACATAGAGGAGATGGTCCGCCGTCTCGGCTACGTCATCGTCGTGATGGCGGCCGTCTCCGGGGTCGTCTTCCCCTTCGGCGAGACCATCATCAACTTCCTGTGGTACTCGGTGCTCCCCGGCGGTGACGTCGCCGCACCCCGCGTGTACCACCCGCTGGCGCTGATTCTCGCACGCCTGAAGGTCGCTACCCTCGCGGGCTTCATCGTCGCGCTGCCCGTGTTCGTCTACCAGACGTACCTCTTCATGCGCCCCGGCCTCTACGAACACGAGCGCCGGTATTACCTCGCGTCCGTCCCGACCAGCCTCGTTCTGGCGGGCATCGGCGTCCTCTTTGCGTACTTTCTCATCCTGCCGGCCCTCTTTACGTACTTCCTGACCTACTCCCAGAGTGCGGCCACCATCGCCTTCGCGCTGACGGATACGTTCGACCTCATCGTCATGATGCTGGGGCTGTTCGCCGCCATCTTCCAGATCCCGCTTTTCGTCATGCTCGCGGTCATGATGGGGCTGACGACGCGGGCGTGGCTGGTCGACAAGCGGCTCTACTTCTGGGGGGCGTTCCTCGGCATCGCGTTCCTCTTCAACCCCGACGTGACCGGCATGGCGCCCATCCTGGTCACGGCGACGATGATCGCGCTCTTCGAGTCGACGCTACTCCTGCTCCGGTGGGTCGGTCGCTGACCCGCCGGTCCGCGTGAGCCACCGGTGGGCGCCTCCGCGGCGGGTCAGCCGGACGGGTGGATGGGATTCCGGACGCCGAGTGACCCATCGAACCCGACGCTGATCGACCACCGCAGATCGGTTTGGCCCGGAACACACGCCCGGTACGGTACGGAAGGCCAACACAACCGCACGCTTTTGTCGCCGGAGGCGAACGGTAGCGTATGAGCAGTCGGCGCCGCAAGCCGGAGTGGCTCACGTCCCGTCCGCCCAGCGGCGAGCGGTTCGCCGAGATCAAGGAGACGCTGCGGGAGCGGGACCTCCACACCGTCTGTGAGGAGGCCAACTGTCCGAACCTGGGGGACTGCTGGAGCGGCCGCAACGGCCCCGGCACGGCGACGTTCATGCTGATGGGCGACCGCTGTTCGCGGGGCTGTAACTTCTGTGACGTCGAGACGGGCGGGATGGAGGCACTGGACCCCGACGAGCCGGCGAACGTCGCCGAGGCCGTCGCCGAAATCGGCCTGGAGTACGTCGTTCTCACGTCGGTCGACCGCGACGACCTCGCGGACGGCGGCGCGGGCCACTTCGCGGAGACGATCCGGGAGATAAAACGCCGGGACGCCTCCATCCTCGTCGAGGCGCTCGTCCCGGACTTCCAGGGCGACGCCGGCGACGTGCGGAAGATCATCGACGCCGGCCCGGACGTCGTCGCGCACAACGTCGAGACGGTCGAACGGCTCCAGTGGCCGGTCCGGGACCGCCGGGCCGGCTACGAGCAGTCGCTGTCGGTGCTCGAAGTGGTCGCCGACGCGCCGGATGTCTACGCCAAGACCAGCCTCATGCTCGGCGTCGGCGAGTACGACCACGAGGTCTACCGGACGCTCGGTGACCTCCGGGAGGTGGGCGTCGACATCGTCACGTTCGGGCAGTACCTCCAGCCCTCCCGGTCGCACCTGGAGGTGTTCGACTACGTCCACCCCGACAAGTTCGATGTCTGGAAGACGGTCGCCGAGGGGGAGTTCGACTTCCTCTACTGTGCCTCGGGGCCGATGGTCCGGTCGTCGTTCAAGGCTGGCGAGTTCTTCGTCGAGGCGCTCGTTCGGGACGGGAAGAGCGTGGAGGAGGCTCGCGTTGCGGCCGAGCAGCGCGAGGCCGCAACGGACTGAGCGAGCGGGAGGAGCGAGAGCGGGACGCGACGGGAGGGAGCGTCCCGGAAAGACGAGCGGTGAGCGTAGCGAGCCGCGAGTCGAGCGACGACTCGGCCGGAGCAGTCGCCCTCGAATGGGGCGCCCGGGCGTCGGAACCCACCGACGCGGTACGGGTCGCTACTGTCCGGGAAACAGCAGCAGCCGGCCGGTCACGAACACGAAGTACAGACCCAGAAGGTACGCGCCCTCCCGTCGGCCGAGTTCCCCGTCGCGGTAGTACAGCGTCCAGCCGAGCAGTCCGGCGCCGGCGAGAAGCTTGAACGGGAGGTCCCAGAGGATGACGGCGGGCGGCACGTAGTACGTCGAGACCGCACCGCCCAGCCCGATGCCGACGAGCGGATTGACGATGTTGCTCCCGACCAGCGTTCCGAGCGCGACGTTCGGGGCGCGCCGACGGATGGCGTCGATCACGGCGGTCAACTCCGGGAGCGCGGCGACGATCACCTCCACGACCGAGAGCACGAGGGTCGCAGCGAGGAAGACGACGACGAGCAGGCCCGCGGCGACGGCGGCGTCGTGGCGGGGGTTCCGACTCGGCGGTTCCCGGAGGCTCGGGGGTTGCCGCCGCCGGGACACCCGCAGGCCAACGTACCCGAGATACAGCGCGAACAGGACCGCGCCGTCCAGCCGGCTGATCGAGCCGTCCCACGCCACGACGAGGGTCACGAGAAACGTCGCCAGCATCGGGACGTAGCTGTCGCGGACGAACGTTCGGTCGATCCGGATACTCCCGTATCCGACGAGGAAGACGCCGACGAGCAGGAACTGCTGGATGGTCGAGGAGCCGGTGTTGCCGCCGATGACGACCGCGGAGGTCACCCGGTAGTCGAGCGTCCCCGAGAGGATGCCCAGCGACGCGACCAGATGAGAGCTCAGTTCCGGTAGGCTCGTCCCCACCGCGAGGACGGTCACTCCGATCAGAACCTCGTCGATGTCGTAGTACTCGGCGAGTGCCAGCAGTCGATCGATCGCCCGGCTCGCGGCCGTGACGAGGGCGTAGAGGGCGACCGCACCGACGGAGATCTGGGCCAACAGCCCGCTCGGAACCGGCATATCAGCGTTCGGAGAGCCAGGTGTCGTCCCAGGACAGTTCGTGGTCGGGATCGAACGGTTCGGCGGTCCAGACCGGGCATCGCTCGCACTCCCATATCCGACGGACCGCACCCTGGCGAGAGACGACGCCGAGGGACGCCCAGACGTGTGTCTCGCAGATCTCCTCTCCGGACATTGATGCCGGGGACGGCCGTCGCCGACAAAAACCTAGTCGACCCGTCGAGCCTCCGACCGGGCACCGGCGGCCGTCGTCGTCGGGTTCCGTGCCGTCCCGACGTGGGACCGCCACCGAACGGTCGGCGCCCGGCGGGACCCCCACCGGGTTTGACTATCGACCCGTTCGAACACCCGTGGCATGATCGGTCAGGTTTCTTCACCGAATTGGCTGACGGACGTACTGTCGGCGTACGACCAGGTGCTGTCGGAGCTGTTCTGGTTCGTCGTGGGCTTCGGCGTCGTCTACCTCGTGGGCCGACTCGTTCTCGTCCCGCTGGTCACCCGACTCGTCAGGGCGCGCAACCGAAACAACCCCACCATCGAGTCCGCGACCGAGACGTATCTGCGGGTGGCACTGATCGGGTTTGCGACCCTCACGGGCACGATAGCCGCCGGCTACGGGGGCGTGCTCTCGGAGTCGGCGGTCATCATCGCCGCCATCACGTTCGCCCTCGGCATCGCCGGCCAGCAGGTGTTCGGGTCGCTCATCAGCGGGATGTTTCTCGTCGCCGACCCCGACTTCAACGTCGGCGACTGGATCTCCTGGCCGGGCGGCGAGGGAACCGTCGAGGCCGTCGACTTCCGCGTCACGCGGGTCCGGACGCCGGACAACGAGACCGTCTCGGTCCCCAACACCGAACTCACGAACAACGCGCTCACCCGGCCCTACGGCCGGGATCGGTTTCGGGTCACCGAGCAGGTCTACGTCGCCTACTACGAGGACACCGAACGCGCCCTGATGGAGCTACAGCGACTCGCCGCCGACGACGAGTCGGTACTCGACGACCCCGCGCCGAACGCGCGCATCCTCGAACTCGGGGCGAACGCCATCACGGTGCAGGCCGAGTTCTGGATCGACGACCCGATCAACCGGGACGTCCTGACGGTCCGCTCGGACTTCCGCCGGCAGGTGAAACGCCGGTTCGACGAGGCGGACATCACGCTCGCGCCCCCCTCCGCACAGCAGCTCTCGGGGGAGCTCACGGTGAGAGACCCCTCGGTCGGATCTTCGACCTCGAACGGCGGGTGAACGTCGAGTCCGTCGTCACGCCAATGGGGGCTCCAGCGGTCCTCCGGGTCGACGACCGGATCCCGACCCCGCCGGCCGGAAACGGGTCCCTACGATCGGTTCGGCACGTCCTATCGGGTGACTACTGATGTGTCGCGCCGGTGTATCGGGCCGCGTCCATGCTCTCTCGTCGGACGATTCGCAACGGCGCGGTCGGGGCGGTGGTCGGGAGCGTGCTGGGGTTCGTCCCGCTGGTGCTTTTGGTCGCGCCGTTGCTCGGCGGCGGCGTCGCCGGGTATCTCGAACGCGACGGCGCGAGGGGCGGTGCGGTCGCCGGAATCGTCGCCGGGGCTCTGATGGCCGCGTTCACGGCCCTCGTCACGGCCGTCGTCACCGCCGTCCGGTTCGGCGCCCTGCCACTCCCGTCGCCGGGCGTTCCCCTGGCGGGGCTGGCGGTGGCGGCCGCCCTGTCGCTGTTCGCGTCGCTCGGCCAGGTCCTCGTCGCGGCGGTCGGCGGCGGACTGGGCGGCATCCTCGAAGCCGACCGTCGGCGGACCGCTGCCCGCGAACCGCTCGCTGGCGACGGGCGCTCGCGCTCGTGGGCGCGGGTCGCCGGCAGCCTCCTCGTCGGCCTGGTCACGTTCGGCGTCGTCGCCGTCGCGCTGACCGCCGCCCTCGACCCGCTTATCTGGCCGTCGCTGCTCGTGAGTCTCCCGGTCGGGTTCGTCGCCGGCGTCGCCGTCGCGGTCCTCACCAACCACTACCTCGCCCGGGCGGCCGCGGGCCGCCTCGACTGGCGACCGGTCGCAGCCGGCGCGGTCGCCGTGGTGGTCGTGTTCGGCCTCCTCGTCGGTGGGCTGTCGCTGCTCGGCGAGCAGCGCCGGCTGGAGTCGGCCGAGAGCACCTACCAGTACGAGGTAACCGTCGCGGCCGACGAGACGCTGGAAAACGCGACCTTCTACGTCCCCGTACCGACCGAGAACGGTAGTTCCCGGCTGGGCGAGCGGTTCGTCGAGAACCCCCAGTACGACAGGTACACGCCGGCCGTGCGGGGGTACGACCCCGACCCCGACTCGGTGAACTTCTCGTACGAACTGGTCGACACCGAGCGCGGACGAATGTTGGCCATCTCCGCCGACCGGATCGCCGTCGAGAAGGTCTACTACCGCGAGGCCGGAAACGAGACGATGGGCTGGTACGAGCGGATTCCCGCCGCCGAGTACGACCCCGACGACCCGGACATGGGCGTCCAGAACGACGGCAGCTTCACGTTTACCGTCACGCTCGTCGCCGACGAGTCGGTCGACACCGCCGATCCGTTCGACGACGAACCGCTGCTCGCTCCGGGGGCCGACCGGACGGCGGTCGACTGCCGCACCGGTAGGTCGGCCACGCACCGCTGTTTCGAGTACGACGGGCAGGTGTACGCCGACTACGAGGCGAACGAGACGGCGACGGTCTACGTCTCGGCGCAACTCGACGGCCGCAACGAGTGGTTCTCCGGGGGCTGGTCCGGCAACGAGTACCGCGAGTGGTCCCGGGTCGAACTCCGCGGCCCGCAGTCGGGGTGGGTCCTCACGGACGGCGAACTCGAGGTCGGCAGCGGCAACTACCGCAACTGACGACCGACGACCGACGATCGGGCGAACGATGATCGGACGAACGATGATCGGACGAACGATGATCGGACGAACGGTGACGAAACGAACGGTGACCGGACGCGAACTCCTCGACGACGCGGGGGCGGTCGGTCGGTGATCGACGTCGTCGAGGACTCCGTCTACGTCGGCGGACCGGTGGACGGCCGTCCGATCGCGTTCGTTCACGGTGCCGGCCTCTCCTGGCGGATGTGGCTGCCCCAGCTCCGGGCGCTCGAAGCGGAGTACCGCGTGATCGCGCCGGACCTGCCGGGACACGGCCGTCGGGCCGACGAGCGGTTCACCTTCGAGGCCGCGGTCGGCATCCTCGAGGACCTCCTGGGGACACACGCGGCGGAGCCGGCGCTGGTCGTCGGCCAGTCGCTGGGCGGGTACGTCGCCGCCGAGTACGCTGCCGGGCGGCCGGGTCGGGTCGCCGGCCTGGTGCTTTCGGGTGCCAGCGCGGACTACCGGGGCGCCCTCGGAGCGACGACGTGGCTCGCCGGGCTGTTCAACCGGGTCCGGGCGGCGGTCGACCCGCTCGAACGCCGGTTCCGCGAGGGCGTCGCGGCCGACCTCGAGGACGGCCCGCTCCCGCCGGAGGTCGTCGTCGCTATCCTCGAAGGCGGCGTCTCGCTGGCCGGCTACGGACAGGGAGCGATGGCGCTCGCCGGTCTCGACCTGGCGGCGAAACTGCGCGCCTTCGACGGTCCGATGCTGCTGTTGAACGGGACCGAGGACCGTCTCAACCCCGACGCCGCGAGGACGCTTGCGAGGTCGCTGTCCGCAGCGGAGGCCCGGGAGATTCCCGCGGCGGGACACACCTGCAGCGTCGAGCGCCCCGACGAGTACACCGCCGCAGTCCGCGAGTTCGCGGCCGAGACGGTCTGGAACCCCGACGCGAGATGGGGGTCCCGAGGGTGACCGTCGTCGCGCCGCTGCGTCCCCCGTCCCGCCGCCGAGACGGGGAAGGAAAGCGAACGCCGTCCGAAAGGGTTGATAATCATTCAATTCTATTGAAGATATAGACGGTATTATGAACAGTCATCGCAACGACCGGGGAAAATTTGAAGAGCTTCCAGAGGGTTGTGGTACGTGGTAGCATGGATACGAGCGTAACGATGCGGCCGGTCGACGCGGTTTCGGCGGATTCGCGGGTCCGACACGTCGACGAACTCGACTGGCCCGCCAAATCCCACCTCTCGCAGTTCGAACCGGACGAACCGGTCGACGTCGACGAGTCCGTCGCCGATACGTTCCGTCGCTGTGACGTCGTGAAGTTCACCGAGTACTACGAAGTGACGGTCGACTGAAAATCCCGGAAGTGGCAGGTCTGCGGCGTCGAAAACCGGGAGTCTTACGAGCCGAGCGTGCGAACTTCCCCGTACTCGAATGTTTCACGACATCGTCGACGATCCCGGTTCGCTCACGCCGGCGGAGCTCCGGGAACTGTACGAGGCCGAACTGCTCGCCGTCCTCGAGAGCCACGGCGTCGCCGAGGTGGCCGCACGCTCGGGCGTCGACGAGTCGACACTGCGGGCCCTCGAGGCGGACGACTCCCCCGAGTTGACCCTCGAGGAGGCCGCGGCGGTGCTCGCGGTGCTGGAGGAGACGCCGGACGCAGAAACTATTGCGACGACCTCCCGGGACGCGTTGCTGATGGGGATGACGACCGCGGTGCTGGACGTCGAGGCCGTCGAGTCCGGCCTCGGCGGGCGACTGGAGGCCCGCGAGATCCAGTCGAAGGTGGAGGGTCGGTTCCCCATCACCCTCGAGGAGTTCGCGCTCCTCCAGCAGTACATCGAGAGCAAGACGTAGCCATGCGCGTCGGAATACTCGGCTGCGGCTACGTCGGCCTGGAACTCGCCCGACAGCTCCGGGGCGACCACGACGTCGTCGGCGTCCGCCGGTCGGACGAGGGGATGGCGGCCGTCGAGTCGACCGGCGCCGAGGCGGTTCGTGCCGACGTGACGAACGCCGACGACCTGGCTGCGGTGCCCGACGTCGACGCCCTGGTCTTCGCGGCCTCCTCGGGCGGCCGCGGCCCCGAGGCCGCAGAGCGGGTCTACGTCGAGGGGCTGCGGACCGTGATCGAGACCTTCGGCGCGCGCGAGTCGCCGCCCGAACGGCTGGTGTACACCTCCAGTACGGGCGTCTACGGCGACCACGGCGGCGACTGGGTCGACGAGACGACGCCGCTGGACCCGACGACCGAGAAGACGCGCGTGCTCGCCGAGGCCGAACGGATCGCCCGCGAGGTCGCGCCCGAGTTCGGCATCGACGGCGCCGTCGCCAGGTTCGCCGGCCTGTACGGCCCGGATCGCTACCGACTGGATCGGTACCTCGATGGCCCGGTCACCGAGGGCTACCTGAACATGATCCACCGCGACGACGCGGCCGGCGTCGTCCGGTTCATGCTGGAGTCGACCGACGAGGACCTGCTACTCGCGGTCGACGACGAACCGGTCGAGAAGTGGGCCTTCGCCGACTGGCTGGCCGACGAGTGCGGCGTCGAGCGGCCGCCGAAGCGGACGAAGGCCGAGCGGCTGGAGGACGACCTCTCGGAGCCGGCCCGCCGTCGCATCCTGACGAGCAAGCGCTGCTCGAACGCCCGACTCCGCGAACTCGGCTACGAGTTCTCGTATCCGACCTACCGGGAGGGCTACCGGGCGGCCATCGACGCCCGCCGGTAGCCGTCGCCCGAAGAAACTTATTCCAGGGGCGGTCAACCCTGAGGTATGCAGAACCGGGTCGCCGACGAAGCGACAGCCGTCGGCAGTCGGTTGCTCGAGGCGGCCCTCCAGCGGCCGGAACTCGCTGCTGCCGTGGTCGTCGCCGCGCTCCTGACCCTGGTCGCTGGTCTCTACCTGTGGCGGCGCCTCTCCCGGACGAAGGGCGACCGGTTCGTCGCCGCCCTCGCCGACTCCGATTCGGTGTCCGTCCTCATGCACCCGAACCCGGACCCGGACGCGATGGCCTCGGCGCTGGCGGTCGCCGCCCTCGCCCGGTCGGTCGACACCGGCGCCACGATACAGTACGCCGGTCAGATCCGCCACCCGGAGAACCGCGCCTTCGAGACGGTACTGGAGTGTGAGTTCGACCACATCGAGACCGACATCGACCTCGCGGCCGACGACGTCGTCCTCGTCGACCACAACGAGCCACGCGGCTTCGCCGGCGCGGAGGGACTCGACCCCTACGCCGTCGTCGATCACCACCCCGGCAACGGCGAGGGGCAGGCGTTCACCGACGTCCGTTCGGACCGCGGTTCGTGTGCGAGCATCCTCACCGAGTACCTCCGCGAGCAGGGGTACGAACGCGCCGGCGGCGAGACGGGGCTGCCCTCGAAACTGGCGACCGGCCTGCTGTACGGCATCCAGGCGGACACGACGTCGTTCACTCGCGGCTGTACCCCGGCGGAGTTCGACGCCGCCGCCTTCCTCTTTCCGGCCGCCGACGCGGACGCGCTCGATCGGATCGCCAACCCGCAGGTCGACGGCGAGACGCTCGACGTGAAGGCGACGGCGATCCAGCGACGCCGGGTGGACGGCTCCTTCCTCGTCAGCCACGTCGGCCGCGTCGACAACACCGACGCGCTCCCCACCGCCGTCGAGGAACTCGTCAGACTCGAGGGCGTCACCGCCGCCGTCGTCACCGGCGAGCGGAACGGCACGCTCCACGCCTCCGGCCGGTCGCGCGACGACCGGGTCCACATGGGGAAGGCGCTGGACGCCGCCTTCGAGAGCTTCCCGGAGGCCGACGCCGGCGGCCACGCCCGCATGGGTGGCGGCCAGATACCGCTGCCAGACGGCGGGAAGGTGGCGCTGCCCGAGACGGCCGCCGCCGAGGACGCCCCGCGAGAGCTGGAAGCGCGGCTGTTCGCCGCGATGAACGGCGAGCTGTGAGCGGTGGGCGTGTACGGATCGCGGTAAACCGGCCGGATGCGGGGACGCCTACGCCTCTCCGGGCTCGGTGGTTGGCAGGTTCCGCTCGACGGACTCGATGCCGTCTCGGGTGCCGCGCCCGTCGTCGTACCCCTCGGCACAGTCCCGCGGGATGTTCCCGTTGCGGTGCTGGGGCTGCCGGGAGTGGTCACCGGCGCTGTCCCCGTAGAGTTCGAAGGCGACGTGGCCGATGTCGAGGACGTCCGCCTCGGGTGCGTACTCCCGACCTCGCTCGATACACTTCCAGCTACCCTCGGAGCAGGTTCATCACCTCGTCGTTGACTCCGGGCTCGACGGCGACGGGGTACCGATTGCCCACCTCCGGGACGGTATCGGTCGCGCTGACTCGGTTCCCCTCTGTCTCGGGAATTATCAGGCTCCCGCGGAGACGGGTGACAGTATTTAGGTCACGACCGGCGGCCGGCGACCCGGATGCGACCTCGATTTCGAGTATCTCGAGCGCTCCGGCAACATCTCGCTCAACCAGGAACTGAAATTCATAGAGCGCGTCAACGAGCGGGGGCGAAGAGGGTCACCTTCCCGCCGACGAGTTCTCGAAGACGTCCGTCCACCGCATCTGAATGGGCGAGCGGTTCCACTGTTCGACGAAGGTCGACCGCGACTCCGAATTCCTCGAAACCTGATGGAACTGGGCCAGGAGCGGGCAACCGAATCCCTCGACGAGCAGCCCTGAGAACGGACGAGGGGAGGCGGTGAGTGCCTCGACCGGTTCGGTCGGAACGTACCACCGGAACGGGGCGCCATCGAACGGTTACCGGTCACTCGTACGTGTGGAAGTCGACTGCCTGTTCGAGGAGTTCGTCCGGAATGCCGGGGACTGCCTCGGCCCGGACCGGGCCCTCCTCCTCGAGCAGATCGGGGTCGCGGGGGAAGTCCCGCAACTGAAAGTGGATGTCGATGCCGGCCTTCGCGCCCTGTCCGAGCGCGACCGGCACCTGGTTGTGGCCGGGCGTACAGTCCCCGACGGCGTAGATGTCCTCGACCGAGGTTCGCCCGTGGTCGTCGACCTCGATGGTACCGTCGTCGTTGATGTCACAGCCGAGTTCCCGGGCGAGACCGTTGTTGTAGTCGGCGCCGTACATCGCAAAGCCGCCCTTGTACTCGCGGACGGTTCCGTCCTCGAATTCCAGGGCCTTCAGCCAGCCGTCCTCGCCGTTCCGGACGCCGGTAACGTCGTCGTGGACGACGTCGATGGGGTGGCCCTCGAGCATCGCGGCAGTCTCATCGCCCCACTCGGGGTCGTCGCCGCGGGTGAGCAGGTCGACCTCGTCGGTGAAGTTCAACATCAGCGCGGCAACGTGGGCGGCGCTCTCGCCGTAGCCCATCACGTACACCGACTGGTCGACGAACATGTGTGCATCACAGTGCAGGCAGTAGTGGAGCCCTCGCCCCGTCCGGGGTAGCGGCGGGTCGGGCCGGATGTCGTTGAACCCGGTCGCCAGGACGACACGGTCGGCCGCGTAGGTGGCGTCGTTGCCCGACAGCCGGATGCCGTCGGCGTCGTCCCGCGAGCAGGTGGTGACCATGTCGCGGTGGACGTCACAGCCGTACGCCTCCAGTTGCTTCCGGCCGGTACCGAGAAACTCCCCGCCGCTGGTCTCCTCGGTGACGCCGAGGAGGTTGTGGACCTCCTGCATCATCGCCGCCCGCCCGCCTCCCCGGTCGACGACGGCCGTATCGTGGCCCAGTCTCGTGCTGTACAGCGCCGCGGTCATTCCGGCGGGGCCGCCGCCGACCACCACTACCTCGTGGTCGTAATCGTTCGTGGACTCGCTCATACGTCGGTCGGTTACGGCCGCGCACAGCAAATAGCTGTGCCCGGGGTCCGGACGAACTGCCTTCGGCGTCGAAACGACCCCGACGCGAGCGGGTGGTTCCTCCGGGATCGGAACGAACGTCTGCTGCCCCCCACGGGCTTCGTCGGTGTGTACGCTCGTTGCACGTTCGAATCGCGGATTAATACCACTCCCGTCCGGTTCGAACCGAACACATGGCATCAGTTATCGCCGGTCTCGCTGGCGGACTCGTCGCAACGATAGTGATGACAGTCGTGATGATGGTGATGGGTGACGGCGGCCCGCCGCCGACGGCGAGTCTGGTCGCGAAGTTCGCGGGCGGGGACCCGGAGGATTACGCCATGCCGGGCATGGTGTTGCACCTGGTGTACGGCGTCGTGGCCGGCGCCGTCTTCGCCGTCGGGGTCCCGCTGGCCGGGCTGGCGCTGGACTCCATCGCCGTCGCCGCCGGCCTCGGCCTCGCCTACGGTATCGTTCTCATGGTCGTCGGGATGGCCTTCTGGATGCGGGCGGTCATCGGGATGGAGCCCGACCGCGACATGATGACGATGTTCGGGACGGTCCACGTCGTCTACGGCGTGGTCCTGGGGGCGTTCCTCGGCGCCGGCGTCCTCGCGTAGCGGCGGTCGTTCCGGACCCGCTCGGCCGTCCATCTCTATCGGTCGCCGGGCGACGCCGAACCCGTCTTCAGGCCCCGTCGACGACGATCTCGAACCGAGCGCCACCCGTCTCGGCATCGTCGACGCGTATCTCCCACCCGTGAGCGTCCACGATCTCGTCGACGATGGCGAGGCCGAACCCGGTTCCGTCCTCGGTCGTGGTGTGACCCCACTCGAGGACGGTTCCCCGTTCGTCCGGCGGGATTCCAGGCCCGTCGTCTTCGACGTAGAACCCCGCCTCGCCCGCGGTTTCGAGCGGTCCGACGCGGACCGTCACCGACGATCCGCCGTGGGCGTGAGCGTTCTCGAAGAGGTTCGCGAGGAGTTCGCGCAGCCTGTCCCGATCCGCGCGAACGTTCATCGACGATTCGACCTCGAGCGTCGCCGGGTCGAGTTCGCAGTCGTTCCAGACGTCGCGCGCGAGGCGTTCCAGATCGATTTCGGTTCGCTCCCCGACCAGGTCGCCCTCTCTCGTCAGTTGCAGGAGTTCCGTCAACATCTCGTCCATCCGGTCGACTGCTCCCTCGATGGCGTCGAAGTGCTCCGCGTCTCCCGTTTCCCGTGCGAGCTTCGCGTGCCCCTCGATGACCGTGAGAGGGGTCTTCAGGTCGTGTGAGACGATGCTGGCGAAGCGGTCCAGCCGCTCTATCTTCTCTTCGAGTTCCTGCCGGTGTCGGACGCGGTCGGAGACGTCCCGAAGCATCGCTATCATCCGCTTCGGCTCGCGTCCGTCCGCGGGAGGGTTCAGGGCCGCTCCGGATATCTGGGTCGGAATCTCGCGACCGTCCTTCGTCAGGCAGGTCAGATCGTCGGTGAACCCGCTTCCCTGCTCGGTGACCTGCGAGATGAACTCCTCGCGAACCCGGTCGATGTCGTCCGGGTGGATGTCGTCGGGAGCCATCGACAGCAGTTCGCGCCGGCTGTATCCCAGCATCTCACACGCCGCCGGGTTGACGTCGACGAACGCTTCGGTCTCGATGTCGACCAGCATGACGGCGTCGTTGCTGTGTTCGAAGACCTTCCGGTACCGCTCGTCGGCGGCCGCCCGACTCCTGGCATCCTCCGACTCGGTCGTGACCTCCCGCGTTCTGTCTTCCTCGTCGTGCATGACCTGAAACCGTTCGCTGCGTGTCGACGGAGTCCAACCGTTCCGTCCTCGGCCGTTCTAGAGCGAACGTCGGAACGTAACTATTTCGCCCTCCTCACGGCGTGTGACCGAACGCTCGGACGGCTCTCACGCATCCGCCTTCGGCGAGCGGTCGATCAGACGGGCGCTCTCGGCGTCGAGGACGAGCGCCATCGGGGCCGGCACGGCCTCGATGGAGACCAGTATCTGCTCGGCACCGGCTCGTCGTTCGTCCTCGGTGAACGAACGGCGGCCACACCCGGCACAGACGACCGACGGGACGTCCCAGCCCGCCGCTTCGGAGCTCCGTTCGATCCGAACGACGAGGCGGTCGCCGGGTGCGTACTCCCGTCCACAGCTCGGACAGGCGTCGCCAAACCCCCGACCGACGTCGTAGCCGTCCAGTACCCGCCCCGCGCTCGCCGGAATCCTGTCTTCCGCTACCATCCGTTAGACGAGAGGGGGCACGACACGAAAGCGCGCCGCGTCCGTGCGGTGCCGTCGAACATGCAGTCGGTCCCACACGTTACCGCGGTTCTGAAGGACTTACTCGTCGGCGAACGATTCCCAGAACACGTCCGGCAGCTCCCTGTCGGGGTTCTCCTCGAGGTAGTCCTGTTTGGTCAGGTTCGCCTCCTCGATCAGCGACGCCGCCTCGCCGGCCCACACGTAAAAACCGACGAGCGTCTCCCGGCGCATCCGCTCGAGGTCGACCGAGTGGTACGCCTTGACGATGCCGCCGTCCTCGCGGTTCAGCTCCGAGCGCCGCAGTAGCCCCAGCTCGACCAGCTTGTTCAGGTAGCGCGTGACGGTGCTGCGGTCGTAGCCGAGCGTGTCGGCGACCTCGCTCGCCGAGAGGGGACCGTCGCCGATGACGCACAGACAGATGTCCAGTCCGGTCTTCGGGAGACCGAAGGCGTCGAGCAGCACCTGCCGGACCTCGGGCGGTTTGACCCGCATCTCGACGTCGGTCACCGGCTCCATCGGCCGGTCGTGACACGACATCGGCGGGTCGTCGCGCCCGAGCGCGAGTACGGTGTTGTCACAGTCCGGACACTCGAAGATCGTGTACTGGCTCGAAGACGGATCGTACTGGACGTGCTCGGAGTCACCGCCGGTGCCGTCCGCGGCGTCTGACATCGGATCACAGGCCCCCGTTCGGTATGTCGTTCGGAGGGGCTCAGTATAATTGCCGGGGGTCACTCGCCCCCGTCCCCGCCGGCGTCGTCCGGCGAGGGGGGAACGACAACCACGCTCTCGGCGCCCAGTTCGAGCAGCTCCTCGCCGGTCACGGTAACACGGACGCCCGCATCGGGCGCCCGGACGGCAAGATCGCCGGCAGCCAGTCGGGTGACGTGCTCGGCGACGGTCGCCTCGTTCGCATCGAGGGCGGCGGAGAGCGCCGCGACGGTCGTGGTCCGGCCGGTTTCGGCGTCGCTCATCGCGGCCAGACACGCGAGCACGTCGCGTCTGCGTACGGTCATTCGGTGTCCTCGTAGGGAGCCCGGGCCCCAGCTCCGGCGTCTCGTTTCGGCGACGTGGGCGAGCGGCGCCGACGCGGGTCCACCCCTCGCTCGCGTGGGTACGGCCGATGGGGGTCGCGTACCGTCGAGGTCGATGGACGGGTGGCGGGCCTGCGTGGTCAGTCGTCGGCGGGCGAGGCGTCGCCGCCGGAGGCCGCTGCGGTCTCCTGGGCGCGCTGCATCTCGTAGCTCAGCCGGTGCGGCATCAGGCTGAGGACGCGGACGATGGCCGCCAGGGCGACGAAGATGCCGACGAGGATGTGGCCGATGCCGCCGAGTTTGAGCCACAGCAGCATCGACGGGAAACTGTGAATCGCGGCCAGCTGGGAGTTGAGCGCACCGTCACCCGCCCGGTCGGGGCCGCCGCCAGCGAGACTGTGCTGGGTCTGTTCGCCGAAGAACGCGTCCAGCAGCGGGTGGAACTCCGTCAGCTCGAGGAACAGCGCGAAACCGATGAGCAGGTACCCCACGACCGCGAAGACGGCGCCGACCATCAGCATCTTCTTGACCGAACTGATGGTGGATTCTATCTCCGCGGCGGGGAGTCGTTCGATGTTTTCGACTGTGTCGCTTGCCATGATTGCACGTGATTCTTCGACAGCTACGGTATAGAAGGCGACTGAAGCGTGCAACGTGGCTCCAACGAACCAAAAATTATAAATACCAGTTCCCAGTCGCGAACCGGCGTTCCGGACCCGGGGTCGGCTACGCCGATTCCACGGCGGTGAACGTGGCGCTCTCCGCACGGGGGAGGCGCAGCCTCACCACGGTTCCCTGCGGCTCCCGGTCGTCGATGGTTATCTCGCCGCCGAGGTCCGCGACGACCCAGCGGGCGAGCCAGAGTCCGAGGCCGCTGGAGTGTTGCAGCGGCGTCTCCGAGTTCGTCTCGAACACCTCCCGTTCCATCTCGGGGAGGCCCGGCCCGTCATCGGCAATCTCGAGCGTGACGAACCGGCCTCCGGCGTCGCGGTCCCCGGCGTCGTCGGCGATGGTGACCCGGACCATGGGGTCGGCCGCGTCGTTGTGCTCGACGGCGTTCTCGAGCAGTTCGTCGATGGCCATCCCCAGGGCGTTCGACCCACGCACCGTGGCCTCTCGCAGGTCGGCCTCGACCGTCGCGCCGTCGAGGTCCGCGAGCTCGCGTTCGACCACGGTAGCGAGATCGAGGGACCGTCGCTCGGTGCTATCCCCGAGGGCATCCTCGACCCGTCGGGCGGTCGACCCGCGCTCGGCCATCGCCAGCGCGCGCTCGCGGATGGTCTCGGCCTCCGGCGAATCCGACAGCAGGTCGGCGTGTCCCGAAATGATGGCCGCGTCAGTCCGGAGGTCGTGTCGAAGCACCCGGTTGAGCACCTCGAGGCGCCGCAACTGGAGCTTCCGGTCGGTCACGTCGATCCATATCGAGAACCCTTCGGAACCATCGTAGGGAACGGTGATGACCTGGAAATCGCGGAGCCCGTTCGCGGTCACCCGTTGCGCCTCGGACGTGGCGGCCGCCCCGTCGGGCGGGTCGTGGCTCCGCCGGCCGGCTTCCGAGGCCGCTCCTCCGGGCGCGACGAGCGCTCCGAGCGACCGCCCGCGTGCCGTCGCCTCGTCGACGCCGAAGACCTCCGCGAAGGCTCCGTTCGTATCGAGGACGACCGCCGAGTCGCCTTCGAGACGGTAGTGGGCCGCCGGGTTCGGCAGGTTGTCGAACAGGCTGGCGAACCGGTCCCGTTCCTCGTTCATCGCCGCCCGGTACCGTCGCCCTCGGGCGTCGTACTGGCCGACGAGAAAGCCGACCGCGGCGCCGACCGTGACCAGGTCCGCGACGAGTGGACCGCCGTCGAACCCCGCGAGCACGAAGTCCAGATGCAACGAGACGAGCACCCCGATGGTGCCGAAGGCGGCCGTCATGAGGAGGACCCAGCCGCCGGTCCGGACCGCCGTCTCGGGGGCGACCGAACCGAGCGAGAGCCACCCACCCGCCACGATCAACAGCAACGAGACGACAAGCAGGACGACCGTCCCGAGAAGGGCCACGGCCGGGGCTCCCATCGAGCCCACCAGCACGGTCGCGTGCCACCAGCTCAGCACGACGCCGACCGAGGACACCACTGCCGTGGCTGCCGGCCCGCTGGAGGGCCCGCTCAGGCGAGCCACGAGCCGCCGCGTGACCGACGGTCGAGGCTGTCCCCCGACCCGTCCACCCCGTTCGTCAGGTCGTGTGATACTCGAACTGGAGCGTCCAGCAGCATAAGTATCAGGCGGTCGTGTGGAACGCGCCATATCCTCCCCGTCCGATTCGGGCGTTCCCGGTGGCTACCTGAAGTCGACGCACTCGCTTGCGACCTCGACGCTGCCGTCGGTGAGCCTGACCCGTCCGTCGAATAGCGCACAGGTTCCGGCGTCCCAGGCCACTTGGCCCTCCCAGTCGTCCCCGGTGACGGTCGCCTCGTGGCGGCCGTCCGTGCCGCCGACCACCTCGAAGGCGCGCGCCACTCCGCCCTCGACCCGGTCGGAGGTGTCCTCGTAGGTCGTCCCGTCGTCGTCGACGACCACCACCCGGACGATGATCGGCTCCGTCCCCTCGTTCTGGACGGTGAGGTCCAGCCGGCTACGCTGCTCGCTGCCGAACAGTCCCGTACACCCGGCCACCGAGGTCGCCGCTGCAGCCGCTACGAAATGCCGACGGTTCATGATCCGTTCACGCCCGCCGGCTATTTGAACCACGTCGACATCGACCGTCGCTGTGCGTCTGCAGTGGCGACGTTCCCGCGTCGCCGGCGTACGATCGCCCGGTAGCTCGGATCGGGGTCGACGGAACACCTCTCTCGTCGAACGTCCTCCGATCGACGTTCGACACCGACGCGGCGGCGTCACGGCCTGCTTAGCTCGGTGAAGTCCATATCGTCGAAGTACTCGGGGGCGGTACGTTCGGTCGCGTAGACGTACAGCGCAGTCTTGGCGACACCGGTGAGCGCCTTCCCGACCAGCAACCCGACCACGACGGCAGCGCCCCCGATCAGGACGGTCGAAACGAGCTGGAGCGCCCCCGTTCCGGACGTAACGACGAACGTCACGCCGCCGAGTGCGACGCCGCCGAGCACCAACAACAGCGTCACGACGTCGATGGTTCCCATCGCACCGATAGACTCGCCCCATGTGTCTTTGAACGTCCTCGCGCTCTCTTCGAACATCTCCGTCGGCGAGGGGTCGCGGAAGACGATCACCGGGACGACGAAGTACGTCATTACGCTCCACGCCACGGCGAAGACGGCCGCGGCGATCTGGGCAACGAGGTTGTCCTGGCCCTCGATCATCCGGAGAACCACGCCGATAACCGCCGCCGCGAGCGACCAGACCAGCAACGGTAGCTTTCGCTGCCAGGCGGCGGCCAACGCGTCACGTATCGACGGCTCCTCGCCGTGGAAGACCGTCCGGGTGGCCGACACCAACGCGGCGGTGAAGAACGAGGCGAGGAACGTCTCGACGAGATACGCGACGAACAGCGCCGCATAAATCGCCGGACCGGGTTCTTCGAAGAGCGGGCCGGCGACGAGGAGGCTTCCGAACAGCGTAATCAGAAAGGCGATTCCCGACAGTCCGCCGAGGAGCGGAAACACGAACAGCTTCGGGTGGGCTCGCAACACGCGGCCGCTCCGTCGTGCCATGCCGAACCCGATCCTGAGACGGTCGATTATGCCCATGCTATTCTCGATTCGCTCGTCATCGTAATAAAACGCTCCGTTGGTCGCCCGGTGCCGGGTGTGTACGACAGCGTTCCGAGGCGAATATCGACCCGTTCGCCGGCGCACGCTCGAGCCGGAGAACGGGCGGTTTCGCGCACAAAGACATAATTGTCCCCGAGTGGAACGGACCCGACATGCACGGACCGGAACACTGGTTCGGCCTCGTCCGGGCCTGGATCATCGTCGGGGTTCTGATATACTGTTTCTGGACCCTGCTCGAACTCGTCCACAGAGGAGCACGGCGGATGGGGCTCGCCCCGTGACCGGCTGGCGTCCGGGGTCGTGCGGTCAGGTGATCCAGGTCAGCCGTATCCAGACGCCGAGGCCGAGCCCGTAGACCAGGTGGTAGACGAGGGGTGCGACGAGCCGCGAGCGATCCGGCGAGGGCCCGACCCGGGCGAAGAGAACCCGGACGGCGAACAGGAGTGCGCTCCAGGCGACCGCCATCCCGAACGCCTCCCCGACCGTCGGCGGCACGGCGAGTACTCCGAGCACGTACAGTTCGAGCGCGACGAGAGCACCGCCGCCGACGCCGCCGTAGGCGACCCGGGTTGCGCCGTCCAGCCACCGGGCTGCCACCGTTCGGACCCCCAGTGCGTCCGTCGTCCGGGCCGCCCACGCGGACGGTTCCGTATCGACGGATCGGGTCACGGTTGCGGCGAGGACCCCGACCAGGAGGCCGCCGAGCAGCCCGTTGAGTACCGTCGTCATCCGC
Organism: Natronomonas marina; assembly: GCF_024298905.1. NCBI lineage: Archaea > Methanobacteriati > Methanobacteriota > Halobacteria > Halobacteriales > Natronomonadaceae > Natronomonas > Natronomonas marina. Next base: position 3,014,073 of record NZ_CP101154.1, on the reverse strand, counting down.
CGTCGACCCCGACGGTGACGTCGTCGACGTAGTGGGTCGCGTCGCCCTCCCAGATGACGGCGGTCCCGAGGGCGAGGTACAGTCGGTCGGTCGGGAGTTCGGGCGTCGTCCACTCGAAGGCGTACTCCCGCCAGCCGTCGGCCAGCCACAGCGGCTCACGGAGGCCGCCGTAGGGCGTCTCCCCGAGCGCCGTCGTGTTCACGCCCGGGTTGGGGAAGTCCGCCTCGACTTCGGGCCGCTCGGGACCGAGCCGCACCACGGCGTCCCGGAGCGTGTTGAACGACTCCGACTCGCTCCAGAACCGTGCGGTGACCGCGATCACGTCGCCCCGGTCGGCCTCGACCGACACCGGGTGGACGCCCCAGGTCACGCCGTCGTCGTGGTCGCCCTCGTTCCAGATGCGAAGGGAGCGCTCGCCCGAAGCGGCCTCGGCGTCGGAGACGCCGAGTTCCCACTCGAACGCCGCGAGGTCGACCTCGGGGCCGATGGCGGCACCGCTCTCCCAGTCGCCGAGGCCGTTCTCGAACCTCTCCTCGAAGGCCGGCCCGCCGGACCGATCCGTACAGCCGACGAGGGCAATCGCCCCGGCCGCTGCCCCCGACCGGAGTACGTCGCGTCGTCGCATGGCTCGTCCTGACGACCGTGCGGATATAGTTACGGAAGACATATCGGGCGGACCGTCCTCCGGTCTCCCGTCGCTCGCCCGGCGCCGACGGACCGTCCCTGCCCGTCGGCCGCATCCGTGCGGGGTGTTTTTGTCGTACACTCGCCAAGGGGTGGTATGGCAACGGAATCGGCGACGTGGGCCTACCGCGACCGCTTCCACGAGCGGTTCGCCCGGACGTACTTCCGGCGGTTCGCGGACTGTCTCGTCTCCTCGGTCGGGGTCGGCACGTACCTGGGCGAGGCGACCGACGCCGCCGACGAGCGCTACCACGAGGCGCTCGTCGAGGCCTTCGAGAGCGGCGTCAACGTCGTCGACACGGCCGTCAACTACCGCCACCAGCGCTCCGAGCGGGTCGTCGGCCGGGCCGTCGAGACCGCCGACGTCGACCGCGAGGCGCTCCTCGTCGCCACCAAGGGCGGGTTCGTCCCCTTCGATGGCGAGCGGCCCCGCGACGCGGCCGCCTACATCGAATCGGAGTACGTCGCCCCCGGAATCGTCGACGCCGACGACCTCGTGATGGGCAACGCCATCGCGCCCGACTTCCTCGAGTGGAGTCTCGAGCGGTCGCTGTCGAACCTCGACCTCGACGCCGTCGATCTCTACTACGTCCACAACCCCGAGGCACAACTGGCCCGGTTCGACCGCGAGAGGGTCTACGACCGCCTCGAGGACGCCTTCACGCGACTGGAGGAGCGGGCCGCCGCCGGCGACCTCCGGCACTACGGCGTCGCCACCTGGGAGGCCTTCCGGGTGCCGCCGGACCACGAGAAGTACCTCTCGCTGCCCGAGGTCGTCGCCCGCGCCCGCCGCGCCTCGGACCGTGCGGGGACGGCCGCCACGCACTTCCGGGCCGTCCAGTTGCCGTTCAACGTCCACATGGCCGACGCGTTCACGCTCGAGGCCCACGAGGGGGCCGACGGCGCCCGGAGCGCGCTGCAGTTTGCGATGGACGCCGGCCTGGACGTGTTCACCTCGGCGTCGATCCTCCAGGGCGACCTCGCCTCGGCGGGCGAGATTCCGGAGGCGGTCGACGCCAGACTGGCCGGCGACACGCCGGCACAGCGGGCGATCAACTTCGCCCGCAGCGCCCCCGGCGTGACGAGCGCGCTCGTCGGAACCGGCTCCCCGGAGCACGTCGCCGAGAACGTGGCCGCCGGGAGCTTCTCGCCGCTCGGCGCCGACGCCTTCGACGAGGTCTTCCAGTAGCGGTCGTCGAGACCGGTCCGCCGCCGGGACGCTTCTTCGATGGGGCTGGCGAGGGTGCGTCCCGACGCCTCTCCGGGACCCGCCCTCGTCGGCCGCCGGGCGATCTGTCGGCAACGTGGCTCGACAGTTCCGGTGCTGACCGTCGCCGCCCCGGAGGACCGACGACGCCGTATTTGTTAACTAAATTTAAGTATATTAATAACTCTTATTCCAAATCCCCGGGTTATTAGCAGCTATATTAATAAATCCGGGACGACTACTTCGACTCGATGAACGGTACCGACGCGGACCGCGACGAGGGGCGTCGTGGACGCGCCCACGGGGATTCGGCGGACGCGATGGGCGAGGACGCGACGGTCCGGCTCTCGGTTCCCGATATGGACTGTGCCTCCTGTGCGGGGAAAGTGGGGAGCGGCCTGGACCGGGTCGACGGCATCACCGGCTACGAGACCCACCCCACCACGGGTCGAGTCGTCGTCTCCTACGACGCCGAAACCGTCTCCGAGGCCGACCTCGTCGCCGCCATCGAGAGCGCGGGCTACGAGGTCGCCGACAGCGACGGCGGCGGGACCGACGAGAACGGCGGCCACGATCACGGGAGTGCCGACGGGGTCTGGCGGAGCAGGCGGGCGAAGAAGACGGGCGTAGGCGCGGCCTTTCTGGCGGGCGGGCTCGTACTGGAGTTCTTCCTCGCGGGAGTCGACCCCGAACTGGCGAGCGTCCTCGGCGAACCGCTCTCGGTTGCGGACGCGCTGTTTCTGGTCGCCGTCGGGGTCGCCGGACAGTCCATCGTCCGGAGCGGCTACTTCTCGGCGAGGAACCTGAACCTGGACATCGACTTCCTGATGACCGTCGCCATCCTGGGGGCGCTCGCGGCCAGCCTGGCCTTCGGTGAGGCCCTCTACTTCGAGGCCGCGACGCTGGCAGTGCTTTTCAGCTTCGCGGAACTCCTCGAACGGGCCTCGATGGACCGGGCGCGGGACTCGCTGCAGGAACTGATGGATCTCTCCCCCGACGAGGCGACGGTCAAACGCGGCGAGGATACCGAGACGGTCCCCGTCGAGGACGTCGCCGTCGGCGACGTGGTCGCGGTCAGGCCGGGCGAGAAGATCCCGATGGACGGCGACGTGGTCGCGGGCGACAGCGCGGTCAACCAGGCCCCCATCACCGGCGAGTCGGTGCCGGTGGACAAGACGACCGGCGACGAGGTGTACGCCGGCACGATAAACGAGGGGGGATACCTCGAAATCGAGGTCACGTCGGCGGCCGGCGAGGACACCCTCTCGCGCATCGTCGAGATGATCGAGGACGCCCAGTCCAACCGGACCGAACGGGAGCAGTTCGTCGAACGGTTCGCCGCCTACTACACCCCCGCAGTGGTCGTCTTCGCGGTACTCGTGACGCTGGGCGGGCCGTTCGTACTCGGAACGACGTGGCCACAGGCCGTGGTCAACGGGCTGACGTTGCTCGTGTTGGCCTGTCCGTGTGCGTTCGTCATCTCGACGCCCGTCTCGGTCGTCTCGGGGCTCACGTCGGCGGCCAAGAACGGCGTCCTCGTCAAGGGCGGGTCGCACCTCGAAGCGATGGGTGCGGTCGACGCCGTCGCCTTCGACAAGACGGGAACGCTCACGAAGGGCGAACTGACGGTAACCGACGTGATACCGCTCAACGGCAACACCGAGACGGAGGTGCTGCGGTGCGCTCGCGGCCTCGAAAAGCGGAGCGAACACCCGATCGGCGAGGCGATCGTCCAGCGGGCCGACGGGGCCGACGTCGCCGAGCGCGACGTCGAGGCCTTCGAGAGCATCACCGGCAAGGGCGTCCAGGCCGAACTCGACGGGACGCCCCACTACGCGGGCAAACCGGGGCTCTTCTCCGAACTCGGGTTCGACCTCTCGCACGTCCACGCGACGACGGACGGGGGTGTCGTCACGCGGACGAGCCAGCGGCTGTGCGAGCGAAACGACTGCCTGAACCTGCTCGCCGACACCGTTCCCGAACTCCAGTCGGAGGGGAAGACGGTCGTCCTCGTCGGAACCGAGGACGAACTGGAGGGGATCATCGCCGTCGCCGACGAGATTCGGCCCGAGGCCGCGGCCGCCATCCAGCGACTCGAGTCGATGGGTGTCGAGCGGACGGTGATGCTCACCGGCGACAACGAGCGGACCGCGGCGGCCATCGCGGAGGCGGTCGGCGTCGACGAGTACCGTGCCGAGTTGCTCCCCGACGAGAAGGTCGCTGCCGTCGAGGAACTCGTCGAGGCTTTCGACGGCGGCGCCGCGATGGTCGGTGACGGCATCAACGACGCCCCGGCGATGGCGACGGCGACAGTCGGCGTGGCGATGGGCGCTGCCGGGACCGATACGGCACTGGAGACGGCCGACGTGGCGTTGATGGGCGACGACCTCTCGAAGCTGCCGTACCTCTACGAACTCGCCGGCGAGGCCAACGGCGTCATCCGTCAGAACATCGGGGCGAGTCTCCTCGTCAAGGCCGGCCTCGCGGTCGGGGTCCCCTTCCAGTTCGTTCCGATCTGGCTGGCAGTGCTGGCAGGCGACGCGGGGATGACCGTCGGCGTCACGGGGAACGCGATGCGGCTCTCGCGGATACGGGCGGACGGTGGGACGGCCGAGGCCAGCGAACGATGAGATCGGGACCGCCGTGGTTCCCCCGGACCGACCCGTCGTGAGGGGGTGACGACGTGGACACGCCCCTGCCGCAGCGACGACCCGAGAGTACGGCGCGGGGCGTCGCCGGGTCGGTCCATTCAAACCGCGTCGCGTCGAACTCCCGTCGTGTCCCGCAGAGAGCTGTTCGGCTCCCTCTGTGCGATGGTGTTTCTGGTCAACCTCGCACGGGTGGTGTTCGCGCCGCTGGTCCAGCCCGTCGCCGCCGACTTCGGCGTCACGGCGGCGTCGCTCGGGGTCGTCACCAGCGCCGCCTGGCTCGGGAGCGCCGCTCCCCGGCTGCCGACCGGCTACCTGCTCACGCGTGTCGACCGCCACCGCGTCGTCGCGGCGACCGGGGCGATGCTGGTCGCCACCTCTGTCTTCACCGGTCTCTCGGACTCGCGGCTCGACCTCGTGGTCGGGGCGTTCCTGATGGGCCTCTCCAGCGGCACCTACTTCATCGCCGCCAACCCGCTGGTGAGCGAGCTGTTCCCCGACCGCCTCGGGCAGGCGATCGGCGTCCACGGGATGGCCAGCCAGCTGGCGGCCGTCGGCGCGCCGCTGGCGGTCAGCGCCATCCTCCTGGTCGGCGAGTGGCGGACGACCTTTCTCTGTATCGCCGCCGTCGCGGCGGTCGCCACCGTCGTCCTCGTGGTCGCCGCCCGCCGGACGGACCTGCCGGACGCCGGCCGCGAGGACCGCAGCATCCGACGGGCGACCCGCGCCCAGTGGCCGATCGTCCTCACTGGCATCGCCCTCCTCGGCGCCGCCGGCTTCATGTGGAACGCCGTGTTCAACCTCTACGGCGACTACCTCGACGTCGCCAAGGGCATCGACCCCGCGACCGGCCGGACGCTTCTCTCCCTGATGTTCGCCGCCGGCGTCCCGGCGTTCGTCGTCACCGGCCGGCTGGCCGACCGCGTGCCGAACGTCCCGCTGTTGCTCGCGCTGGTCGCGGCCACGGTTGTCGGCGTCCTCGCGCTCACCGTCGCGGAGGGACTGCTCGTCGTCGCGGCCGTCAGCGTCGCTTTGGGCTACGCCGTCCACGGGCTGTTCCCCGCGACGGACGCCTACATGCTGTCGTCGCTGCCGGACCGCCACCGCGCGAGCGCCTACTCGGTGTACTCGGCGTCGATGATGTTCGTCCAGGCGCTCGGCTCCGGCGCCGTCGGGACCGCCGTCGCCGGCGGCGTCGGCTACACCGTCGCCTTCCGGACCGTCGCCGCCGGGGTCGGCGTCGTCTTCCTCGGGCTGGTCGCCCTCTACGCGGCGGGGTGGCTGCCGGCGGGCGGCGACGAGTCCCGGTCACCGGCCTGAGACCCCGCACGGCGTGCCGGAACGCCGGCCTTTTTCGAGCCGGCGGCCCTCCTAGACGGCGATGGAGTACGTACAGGAGCGGGTGACGACCCTCCACGACTTCGACGGGGCGGTCCCGTCGGCGCCGACGAACCGTGCGGCCGTCGTCGTGCCGATGACCGAGCGGGAACACGCCGGCCTGGCCGCCGAGCGGGTGCTGTCGACGCTGGAGTCGGTCGACCCCGAGCGGGTCGTCGTGCCGCTGCGGGCCTCCGCCGACCGGGTCGGCGCCGTCGCCGAGTGGCTCGCCGGCTTCGAGTTGCCGCTGGAGCTTCTGTGGTGCGACGGGCCCCGACTCGCGGAACTGCTCGCCGAGTCGGGTCTCGACGGCACCCGGGGGAAGGGCCGGGACGTCTGGCTCGCGCTGGGCGTCGCCGCCGAGAGCGACTTCGTCGTCGTTCACGACGCCGACGCGACCACCTACGACACCCGCCACGTCCCGAAACTCCTCTTTCCGCTCGCCAACGGCCACGCGTTCTCGAAGGGCTACTACGCCCGCGTCGAGAACGACCGCCTCTACGGCCGACTGTTCCGGCTGTTCTACCGGCCGCTGGTCGAGGCGCTGGCCCGCGAGTCGGACGCCCCGATCATCGAGTACCTCGGTGCGTTCCGGTACGCCCTGGCCGGCGAGGTCGCCACGACCGGCGCCCTGGCCCGCCGGATGCGGGTCCAGCGAGACTGGGGGCTGGAGGTCGGCACGCTCGGGGAGGCGTTCCGGCTGGTCGGCGCCGACGGCGCCGCACAGGTCGATCTGGGCATCCACGAACACGACCATCGGTCGGTCTCGGGACCGAGCGGCCTCTCGGACATGGCCGACCGGGTCGGCGCCGCGCTGCTGCGGGCCGTCGAGGAGAACGGCGGTGACCCGGCGTACTCGACCCTCGAGGCCCGCTACCGGGCGGCGGTCGAGCGCCTGGTCGACGGCTACGAACTCGACGCCGCCTTTAACGGCCTCGAGTACGACCGCGAGGGCGAACTCCGGCAGGCCGACGCCTACGCGGACGCCATCGCACGGCCGGGCGAGGACACCCGTCTGCCCCCCTGGCGGGCGGCCGCCGTCACCCCCGCGGAGGTCGCCGAGGCCGCGGCCGCCGACCTCGTCGAGATGACGGCCCACGCCGTCGATACCGAGCGCGACGTACGGTGAGCGAACTCGAGTCTGACGGCTGACGTATGGTTAACCCACACCGTAACGATTACGTGTGTAAGCGTATCAGGTTGTGAAAATGCGATATAGAACGGTGCTGGAACAGAAGGTAGACGAGTGGGAAGACGGACACGGTGTCGTCCAGATAGTGACGCCCGAATCGGAGGAGGACAACCAGCTCCGGTTCTGCTACTACAAGGAGGACGAGTTCGTCAATCGGCCGCTGACGATCGCCCCGACACAGGAGGCCGCCGATCGGACCGGCGAGGTCGTCGAGACGATGGCCAGCCTCGCGCGGACGTTTACGGCCGACGAGATCGAGGCACTCGTCGAGGAACTCGGCAAGGAGAAGGTCCTCGAGCTGTCTGTCCTCATCGAGGAACTCGGCAAGAGCCGGCTCATGGAGATCCTCGACGAAGAGATCGAGTGACGTTCTCCGCGCCGTGAACGGCGGGATGCTCTCGCTGCTGAAGATAGAGTCCGACCGGGACGAGCGAGGATCGACGGGGGCTAGCTTCCGGTATCGAGGACCACGGTTCGCCACACCGAAATTCTCGCCGACGATCACCGCCGACGGCGGTGTTGCTGTTCTACTGACGGGTTATACAACTGAAAACACATAAAATACGCTTACGTGCACAAGCGTCAGAAGTTATGAGGATAGAGGAAATACCTCGTGATCGGCGGAACGCGACGTCTGGCCGCGAACCCCCACCGGTAGCCGCCGATCGGATGCGGTCCCGGTCGAGTCCCCGGGTGCGGTCACGCCCGATCGTTCCTCCCTAATCATAACAACTTTATTGTTGTTATAGATTCTTCCTCGAACCGCCTCCACGGGCCGTCGCGTGGCGGGTGATGTCGGTAGAGCCGGTCGCGTCGGCGGGCGCTTCGGGTCCGGTCGGCTGCACGGAAACTGTACGTATATATCGGATACGCTTCCCTCTAATCTCACATTAAAATACGTTATATAACAATATAGTGGCGGATCTCCGCGGATCACATTTTATTCCTCCTATTTATATCGAATATTTTTATATGTAAGATAGAAAGCTAGAATAATATCCGTATATACCGGAAGTTCTGAGGGCTCCGTGTGGGGTGGTTTCGCGGATCCTCCTCCGCAGACCGGGGATCGTCCCGGAGCGGACCGTGAACGGGCCGTACGAAGCGTCGACCGGCGCTCCTCGGCTCGATGGCTACCGGGCACGGCGATAACGCCCGTGCAGAACCGTTCAACGAGCTGATCTCTCCCCCGATTTCCGGTAGTATCGGAATATTGAATAGGGTCGAACAGTATGGGTGAGTATGGCACTCAAAACCCTCGAGACGACACACGAGATCATCGACAAACTCGTCAAGCTCGATGGGGCCCGAGTGACCGAGCTGGCCGACCGGATGGACAAACCGACCAGTACCGTCCACGATTATTTGGACGCGCTCTACGATGGCGGCTACGTCATCAAGGAGGATCAGGTGTACCGGGTGAGTTCGCGGTTCCTGTACATCGGTCAGCGTGCTCGGAGCCAGCACAGGGTGTACAACGCTGCGAAACATCAGGTGAGAGAACTCGCCGACCGGACCGGCGAGTACGCCAGTCTCGTCGTCGAAGAACAGGGATACGGCGTTCTTCTGTACAACGTCCAGGGCGAAAAAGCGGTCGACATCGATACACCCGACGGGATCAGGACGTCGTTACACTCGTTCGCGCCCGGGAAGTGTATCCTGGCGAACCTCCCCGAACGACGCGTCGAGGAGATCATCTCGGAACACGGACTGAAGGCGAGGACGCCCAACACGATCACCGACAGGGAGAAGCTATCCGAGGAACTCGAACGGGTCCGCAAACAGGGGTACGCCATCGATCAGGAAGAGCAGTTCGAGGGAATGCAGGGCGTCAGCGTCCCGATCATGGATCTCGCGGAGAACGTCCGGGGTGCCGTGAGCGTGTACGGGCCGATCGGTCGTGTCGGCGACCCCCAGGAACAGGAGCGCCTCCGGGAGGCCGTCTTCGAGGCGGTGAACGTGATCGAGGTGAACCTGAAGTATCCCTCCGACTACCCGTAACGCCGACGCCACGACTCCCGTCGGCCCGTCGCTCGGAAGCACGAACAGAGTTAAGGAGACCGGCGCTCTCCGAGCGGGTATGCGAATCGATGCGAACCTCATGGACCCGCCGTTGGACCGCGTCGCCGAAATAACGGACGTCGCAGAGGAGATGGGGTTTGACGGCGCCTGGGTGACGGAGCTGACCCACTCCCCGTTCACGCTCATGACCCGGGCCGCCGCGGCGACCGACGAACTCGACATCGGGACGGCCATCGCGCTCGCGTTTCCCCGGAGCCCGATGGTCACGGCGTACACCGCGTGGGACCTCCAGCGGTCCTCCAACGGCCGGTTTCTCCTCGGACTCGGGACGCAGGTGAAGGGCCACATCGAACGCCGGTTCGGGATGACGTGGGATTCGCCCGGGCCCCGTCTCCGCGAGTACGTTCTGGCACTGCAGGAGATCTGGGACGCCTGGGAGGAGGGCCGGCCGCCCGACTTCCAGGGCGAGCACTACTCGATCACGCTCTGTCCGCCGAAGTTCGTCCCGGACGTCCCGGACGACCCGAGGGTTCCGATCTACGTCGCAGGGGTAAACGAGTACAACGTCCGCCTCGCCGGGGAACTCTGTGACGGCCTCCACGTTCACCCGTTCCACTCGCCGGAGTACGTCGAAGAGGAGGTCGTTCCGCACGTACGCGAGGGGGCTCGATCCGCCGACCGGAGCCTCGACGACGTGACACTCGCCACCTCCGTCTTCGCGGTCGTCGGTGACACCGAGGCGGAGCGTGAACGGTGCCGCGAGGAGGTCCGCGAGGAACTCGCCTTCTACGCCTCGACGCGAACCTATCGGAAGATACTCGCCGTCCACGGCTGGGGGGACGTCTCCGATCGCCTCCACGAACTGTCGGTGAACGACGAGTGGGATCGGATGCCCGAACTCGTGACCGACGAGATGGTCGACGCGTTCTCGGTCGAGGGGCGGTGGGACGAACTACACGACCGTATCGAAGCGCGGTACGAACACCTCGACCGGGTCGCGGTTTACACCCCGTTCCGGGGAGAGGACCACTGGCGGCACCTCAGCCCTTCGGCGTAGGCCGTCCCCCGCCGGGATCGTCGACGAAACGCTTATGTGCTTTATCGAGCGACGGACGACGGGATGACGGATCCGGAGCTGCACTTCGAGGACTTCGAGGTCGGGGACCGCTACGAGTTCGGCAGTCACGAGATCACCGAAGCCGAGATAACGGCGTTCGCCGAACGGTACGATCCCCAGCGACCCCATCTCGATCCGGAGATGGCCGAGGAGACGGAGTTCGGCGAACTCGTCGCCAGCGGGCTGCACACGCTGTGTGTCTGCTGTCGGATGGCCGTCGACGAACTCTTCGCCCGGACGGCCGTCGTCGCGGGGATCGGCTTCGACCGGCTCCGCTTTCTGCGCCCCGTGCGACCGAGCGACGAACTCTCGGGGTGGGTCGAGGTCGTTCGGACCGAACCCTCGGACGATCACCGGGGCGGGTACGTCGATTTCGAACTCGTCGGCGTCGACCAAAACGACGACCCCGTCGTACGGTGTGTCGACCTCGTGATCGTCGAAAGCCGCGGTCGATAGGCTGGCGTCCGAACCCGCCGCCCCCGCCGTTCCTGTCCCGTTCGAACGTCCCGACGAACGCCGCGTTTCCGAACGAACGCATCTCCAACGCCGCGTTCGGCCGCGTCACGAACACGCGGTCCGACCCGACCGGTCCGGACGCGGGCCGCTCTCCCCGCTGGCGGCATCGTGGGCACTGTCCGGATGCAAGCGCGTTCGCCGAAGATCCCGCGAACGATGGGGTCGGCCGACGCCCGGCGCGTTCGAGGCGGTCTCGGCCCCTCCAGCGTCTCCGGACGCCACCGATGCGTGCTCCCGAAAATATATATTGAGAACGGGTTATGAGTAACATGGATCGACAACAATGTCAAGAGTTGGTATTATCGGATACTCTCTCGACGGGTTCCACGACAGCGTGGACGCCCGTGGGGACGAACACATCTTCCCAGTGGTACGGGCGGCTCTCACCGATGCGGGCCTCGAGCGCGACGACATCGACACGGTCGTCAACTGCGGTCACGACGCCTACGACGGGGCGACGATCAGCAGCGGGATGAAAGCGTGCCCGTCCGGAGGGTACGAAAAGCCGACCGTCCGCATCCAGAACGGCGGTCTGTACTCCATCCACCAGGCCGTCGCACAGATTTACGCCGACAAGGCGGACGTCGTCGTGGTCTCCTCGGAGGACTCCGTCGAGACCGACCCCGCCGCGGTCAGCACCATCAGTCAGGAGTCGCTGTACCACCAGGATCTCGGCGTGAACTACCTCCAGACGTTCGGCATGCTCGCCGAACAGCATCTGGAGAACCACGACGTTACCGAGGAGGATTACGCCAGAGTCGCCGAGAAAAACTACCGCGCGGCGGCGAACAATCCCCACGCACACCGAGACGAACCCCACTCGGTCGAGGACGTCCTCGACTCGTCGAAGGTCGTCTCGCGGCTTCGTGAACTCGAGGTCGCGCCGGATTCGAAGGGGGCGGCGGCGCTGGTCCTCGCATCCGAGGACGTCGCGGGCGACGATGCCTACGCGTGGGTGGAGGGATCCGGCCTCTCGTCGAGCCGGACCCGCGTTCACAGCCTCGACGATCGGGTCTCGGGCTCCGCGCTCCGTGCGGCGGCCCAGCGGGCGTACGACCGGGCCGGCATCGACGCCCCCCGCGAACAGGTCGACGCCGTCGAGCTGTTCAACCCGGTCGCTCCGATGGAGATACTGGGGTACGAGGCCCTCGGTCTGTGCGAGGAGGGAGAGGGAGGACAGTTGCTCCGGGACGGCGTCACCGACGTCGACGGCGACGTGCCGGTCAACGCCTCGGGCGGCGCGCTCGCTACGAACCCCCTGAACACCGGCGGGCTCCTCAGAGCGATCGAGGCGATCAGGCTTCTCGAGGATGATTCGGACATGGTAGATACCGACATAGACACGGCGGTTGCGACCGACAGTGACTGTACGCTCGGCGAATTCGGCCGGACCGATGCGGTTCTCGTCGTCGGGGGTGGTGACTGATGGGACTCGACACGAACATCGTCGGGGTGGGGTACTCCGACCCCGATACGTTCACCGATCACCGTGAGTCGAGAACCCACAAGGAGACGATGGGGTACCAGGCGGTCAGTTCCGCACTCGAACACGCGGGTATCGGGATCGACGACCTCGACGCGACGGTGTTTACCTCCGTGGACGGCTTCGAGGGCACGAACCGTATCGAGCGGACGATGGAGACGTTCGGGCAGGACACCAACACACCCCTCTTAAGCGTCAACACTGGGGGAACCGGCGGCGGGAGCGCCTTCAAAGCCGGCTACGAACTGGTCAGTTCCGGGATGCACGATCTCGTGTTGGTGTACGGCTCCTCCACCTGGGACTCCGCCGTCGACGCACAGCAGATCCTGAACACGGCTGCACCCCCGCTGTACGAGAAGCCGTTCATCGCCGCCGCGCACATGGGGGCGTTCTACGGGACCGGCTACATGGAGAAACACGGCGCGACCGAGGAGGACTTCGCCAGGGCGGCGGCGAAGAACTACCAGGCAGCGGCGAACAACCCCTACGCTCACCGGCGCGAACCGTACACCGTCGAGGACGTTCTCGACTCGCCGATGGTCGTCTCACCGCTCCGGCTGCTGGGCACCTGCCCGGTTTCCGGGGGGTCGGTGGCGCTGGTTCTCGCGTCCAAGGAGACCGCCCAGGAGCTGACCGACACGTCCGTCCACGTCGAGGACATCGACACGATCTCGAACACGTACCTGACCGGATACCGCGAGTACCAGGGCTTCGAGAAGCTGGACAAGCTCGCCGACCGGGTCTACGGGCGTACGGACGTCGAGGACCCGCTGTCCGAATTCGACGTGGCGGAGCTGTTCAACCCCTACATTCCGTTCGAGCCGATCGAGTACGACGCGCTCGGCTTCTGTGAACCCGGCGGGGGTCCCGAACTCCTGCGGGAGGGGGTCACCGACATGGACGGCGAACTGCCGGTCAATCCGTCGGGTGGCCCGCTGTGCACCAACCCCGGGATCGCCGCGTCGGTCGCACGGCACGCCGAGGTCGCACTCCAGATCATGGGCGAAGCGGGCGACAGACAGATCGACGACGTCGAACGAGGTATCGCTCACTCGTGGGGCGGAAACGACGGTCAGTTCCACTCGCTGGCCGTCCTCTCGAGGGACTGACCTCGCCTCTGTTTTCTCTGCGGCTCCGGCGACGACGCCCCAAACGTTACGTTTGACCCTCTGTCGGTAGTGGTACCCGTAGCTTCGGTCGACCCGACCGACCACAATCTATAATATCCCGAGTGCGGTATGATGACGTAGACTCACACATGCCAGAGTCCGAGTCATACAAGAAGGAGTACAGTTGGAACCTCGATTTCGCGGTGAACTTGGGTGATGTCCACCGACGATTCTTCGAGGGGCTCGAGGAGAAACAGATGGTCGGCAACGAGTGTCCCGAGTGTGGAAACGTCTTCATTCCGCCGCAGCCCCACTGCGACGAGTGCCTCGTCGAGACGACCGGCTGGCGGGAGACCGACGGCCACGGTGTCATCGACAGCTACGTCGTGACGTACTTCAAGTTCCGCAACATGCCCGACCCGCCGTACGTGACTGCCGCGATCCGCGTCGGCGAGTCCGAGACGAGTATGCTACACTTCGTCGGTGGCATCGACTACGACGACGGCGAGGAACTCATGGAGAAGGTCGAAACCGGGATGGACGTCGCACCCGTCTGGAGCGACGACCGCGACGGTTCGATCGAGGACATCGAGTACTTCGAACCGGTCGAGTAATCGCCGCCCGCCTTACGACCCCTCGAAGTTCGGCTCCCGTTTCTCGCGGAACGCCTCGAAACCTTCCTTCGCGTCGTCCGTCTCGAACAGGACGCTGACACCCAGATTGGCCACGACCCGATCCTCCCCGCCGCGGTGACGGTTGGCGATCTTCTTGATGACCGTCAGCGCGACCGGGGCGACCCTGTCGAGCTGTCGGACGTACTCGTCGACCACGTCGTGGACGGCCTCGACCGGGACCGCCGCGTTGAAAAGGCCCATCTCGACCACTTCGGCGCCGGTGAAGGAGGCCCCGGTCATCATGATCTCCATCGCGCGATAGTGTGAGACCTGCTCCGTGAGCCGGACGTAGGCGACGCCCGGCGCGATGCCGATCTTCGACTCCGGCGTCCCCATCTCGACGTCCTCGCCGACCACGACGAAGTCACTGACCAAGGCGAGTTCGAACCCGCCGGCCAGCGCCATGCCGTCGATCGCGGCGATGACCGGCTTCTCGAGTTCCTCGACCGTCTCGAACAGCACCCGGAAGTCGGACCCACCGAAGATCCGACCGCCGAGGGCCTCTTTCGCGTCCCGCTCGAAGGACGTGATGTCGGCGCCGGCACAGAAGACGCCGTCCTTGCCCGTAAGAACTACCGCCGCCGACTCGTCGCGCTCGGCCGCCTCCAGCGCCGCCGTGAGGTCGGCGATCATTCCCTCTGAGAGCCGGTTCCGTTTCTCCACGTTGTCCAACGTTATGACGGTCTTCGGGCCGGCGCGCTCGACGTCGACGTATTCGTGCTCGTTCATACCGTACTCGGTGTGGACTGGGGGAGACGTATTAAACGTTGCCGGGCGGGAACGTCGACGTTCGTCGGTACCGTCCGGAACGCACCGAATCTATAAGTTCTGGCCGAGTGAATCCGCGAGCATGGCTAACGAGTCACCGGACCCGAGCGAGGAGTTCTGGCACGAACCGCTCTCCGACGACCCGCTCTGGCGGGAGAGCTACTACTTCGACTTCTACGACCCCGATACGGACCTCGCGTACTTCTCCAGCATCGGCAATCGGATGAACAAGGGCAACATGGGCTCCGTCGTCGCGTTCGTCTGGGGCGACGAGACGTACGTCCTGAAGGACTACTCCCACCCGACCGAAAACGAGGCCATTCAGGTCGGGGGGTTGCTCTACGAGGCCGAAACTCCCAACGAGGAGTGGCGGATCCGCCACCTGGGGCAGATCAACGAGTTCGAACCGGAGTCGGGCGCGCTGCGGATGACGGCCGAGGAGTTCCCCAGTCGGGACCATCCGCTCCACACCCTCGATATGGACCTCACCTTCGAGGGGTTCCACGACCCACAGTACTACGACCCCGACGAGGAGGCCAGGGAGCTTTTCGACAACCTCTATCACGGTCACTCCGACCAGGGCGGGATCGTGACCGGCGAAGTGACGCTCGGCGACCGGACGGTGCAGGTCGACGGCGTCGGCGAGCGGGACCACTCGTGGGGCATCCGCGACTGGCGGGACCCGGACGGCTGGCAGTGGACCAGTGCGCTGTTCGACCGGGAGACCGCGGTCAACTTCTGGAAGGTCCGCCGCGACGGGGCGACGGCGGTCGAGGGGTACCTCCACCTCGACGGCGAGAGCAACCACATCGAAAGCGCCGCGGTCGACGCCGAGTTCCGGGACGACGGCCTCACCCAGGAGGCCTTCGAGATCGAGGTCACCGACGACGCCGGCCGGACGTTCTCCTTCGGCGGATCGACGCTGACCGTCGTCCCCGTCGACTTCGAGTACGCCGAGGAGGTAACGACGATCCGGCGGACGCCGACGAGGTACGAGTCCGACGGCAAGAAGGGATACGGGTGGAACGAGTACGCGACGACGCTGCCTCAATCGGAGTACGAGTAGTCCCCGGTCGTCGGGACGCCGAGCGGTCTCGCCCCGGTTCGCCGGTCGCACGAAGTGACAGGGTTCCGAGTGTTCGAGAAAAGGTTAACCGAGCGTAATGGCCAATTGAAACTGATGTCACGGGCATACGAGGACGTACAACAGCGGCTCGCACCGGAGATGCGGGACATCGAGTCGGTCGGAGAGGTCCTGGGGACCGCGGCCGATCTGTGGGGCGAGGCGCCGTACATGACCTACGCACCGACCGGCGAATCGTTTAGCTTCGCGGGGATGAATCGGCGGGCGAACAGGGTCGCAAACGCGCTCGCGGAGATCGGCGTCGCTGCCGGCGACCGCGTCGGGCTGTATCTCACGAACGGCCCGGAGTTCGTCGTCTCGATCTTCGGGTGTGCGAAACTCGGGGCGATAGAGGCGCCGATCAACTGGCAGTACCGGAAGCGGGAGGTGGTCCACGCCATCGAGAGCGCCGAGATCGAGACGGTCGTCGCCGAGGCGGACGACGGGATGGTCGACGTCCTCCTCGAGGCGGCGCCGGAGACCGACGCGCTACAGCGGGTGGTCGTGACCGGCGACCACCGTTTCGAGGAAATCGAGGCGCTGTCGGGCGTCGATGTCTATCGGCTGGCCGACCTCGAGTCGGCGGTCGGCGACGCCGCGCCCGACCCCGGCGTCGGTCGGGAGGACCCGGTCTCGATCCTCTACACCTCGGGAACGACCGGGCTCCCGAAGCCGACCGTTCTCGCAAACGAGTCGTTCCTCCTGGCCGCAAAGAGCATGCTCGGGGTCCCGTTCGACGACGACGACGTCAACTACAACCCCTATCCCCTGTTTCACGCCAACAACCAGTGTTACTCGATGCTGGCGTCGGCGATCCACGGCTCGGAGTACGTCCTCTCGGACGCGTTCAGCGCCGGGGAGTTCTGGGAGGAGGTCACCGAGAACGGCGTGACGTCGTTCAACCTCATCGGGGGCGTCCCCAAGATCCTCGATTCCCGGTTCGAGGCCGACGAGATTCCCGAAAACGACATCGAACTCGCCGTCGGCCCGATATCGACCGAGCTCTGGGAGGGCTTCGAGGAGAAGTTCGACCTCACCGTGATCCAGATTTACTCCCAGACTGAGAGTCCGACCCTGCTCGTGAACTACCCGGACCTCGAGGAGATAGCGGTCGGCGCCATCGGGAAGCCGATGTTCCCCGACCTCGGACACGAGGCGTGGGCCCAGGCGGACGACGGCAGCCGGCTGGGAGCGGGCGAGGAGGGCGAACTCGTCCGGACGGACCCCGGATCGATGATCGAGTACTGGGACCAACCGGAGAAGACCGAGGAAACCCTCCGCGACGGCCGGATCTACTCGGGGGACATCGTCAGGACCGACGAGGAGGGCTACTTCTACTACGTCGACCGCAAGAAGTTCATGGTCCGGCGGAGCGGCGAGAACATCTCCGCACAGGAGGTCGAGAACGTCCTCGACGAGCTCCCCGGCGTCTCGGAGTCGGCCATCATCCCGGTCCCCGACGAGATACGGGGCGAGGAGGTCAAGGCCATGGTGATGCGCGTCGACGAGAGCGTAACCGAACGGGACGTCGTTCTGCGGGTCGGCCGGACGCTGGCTCCGTACAAGGTCCCACGGTACGTGGAGTTCGTCGAGGAGTTCCCCCGGACGCCGACCGAGCGCATCCAGCGGGTGAAGCTCGCCGACCGCGAGAAGGACCGGACGGATCACGGGTGGGACCGCAGCGAGGCGTTCCCGGACTGGCAAGAGGAACTCTGACCGCGGCGACGACCGCACGGCACCCCCGTTCGTTCGGGCCCGTCGCGCCGCCCGCCCGCGAGTATAATATACTATAATTTATATCTTCGCAAACGTTTATTAGCGGCCGCCGAGTCGATGTCGGACGGGAGGAAAAATGACACGAGCTACCAGACAGCACGGAGCCCACCCATGAAGTACGTCGGATCGGTCGACATCGGCGGGACGTTCACGGACTGTACGTTGATGGACGCCGAGGGCAACGTCTACACGAGCAAGGCCCGGAGTACGCCGGAGGACGACTTCCGCTCGGGGTTCTTCGAGAGCATCGATCGGGCCGGACGGAAGGCCGGCGAGGACATCGACGATCTGATGGAGCAGCTGACGCGGATCACGCACGGGACGACGGTGGCGACCAACGCCATCGTCGAAGACGAGAGCGCCGACATCGGCCTGCTCACGACGCAGGGCCACGAGGACACGCTCACGATGATGCGCGGCCGGGGGCGAGTGACCGGCGAGCCGCCGGAGAACACGCTCCGCGTCGCTGAGATGCGGCGGCCGGACCCGCTCGTCCCCCGCGAGCGGACGGCGGGCGTGACCGAGCGCGTCGACGACGAGGGGGACGTGGTCGTCGACCTGAACGAGGCGCAACTGGAGGCCGCCCTCGACGACCTCGCGGCCGAGGACGTCGACGGGCTGGCGGTGTCGTTCCTCTGGTCGTTCAAGCATCCCGACCACGAACGCCGGGCCGCCGAAATTATCGAGGAGACGCTCGACGAGGACGTCTACCTCAGCCTCTCACACGAGGTATCCCCCACGCTCGGCGAGTACGAGCGGACCGTGGCGACGGCGGTCAACGCCAAGGTCGGCCCCCTGATCGAGGAGTACCTCGAGAACCTCGAGACGACGCTGCGCGAGGAGTACGACTTCACGGGGACCTTCCTCCTGATGGGGGCAAACGGCGGCTGTTACACGCCGTCGCAGGCGATGGACCTGCCCATCATGCTCATCGGGTCTGGCCCGGTCGGCGGGCTGAAGGGCTGTGAGCGCCTCGCCGAGGAGACCGACGAGATGGCAAACGTCCTGGCGACCGACATGGGCGGGACCTCCTTCGAGCTGGGTGTCCTTCAGGATCGACGACCGCTCGTCCAGGAGGAGACGATGGTCCAGAAGTACGTGTACAACGTCCCGAAGCTGGACGTCGAGTCCATCGGTGCCGGGGGCGGGTCGCTGGCGACGGTCTCGGAGGGCCAGATCAGCGTCGGCCCACAGAGCGCCGGCGCCGACCCCGGGCCCGCCTGCTACGACCGGGGCGGCGACCAGCCGACCGTCACCGACGCGGACCTCTATCTGGGGTTCATCGACCCGGAGACGACGTTCGGGACCGGCGAGCTCTCGCCGTCGACCGAGCTGGCGGAGGCGGCGCTTGAACGCGCCGGCGAACGGCTCGGCCAGTCCCCGACACAGTTCGCCGCCGGGGTCTTCGAGGTGACGAACACCAAGATGGCGAACCTCATCGAGAAGAACGTCATCGGCCGCGGGTACGACCCGCGGGACTTCAACGTCATAAGCTACGGGGGCGCCGGGCCGATCCACGCCTCGGGGTACGCCGACAAACTCGACGTCGAGTCGATCCTCGTCCCCGGCGAGATCTCGCCGGTCTGGTCGGCCTACGGGATTCTCAACACCGACATTAGACAGGAGGTCGAACAGCAGGTGGTCCACCTCCAGCCGTTCGACGCCGAGGACGTCGAGTCGGAGTACCAAGAACTCGAATCGCAGGGCCGGGAGATGCTGGACGCCGAGGGGGTCGACCCCGAGGACGTCTCCTTCGAGCGGTACGCGCTGATGCGTTTCGAGGGGCAGTACCACGAACTCGAGATTCCGGTACCGTCGCCCGTCACCGACGCGTCGGCGCTGGCCGAACGGTTCGAATCGGAGTACCGCCAGCGGTACAGCGCCGCCGCGCTGTTCTCGGAGGCGCGCGCGGAGATACAGGCCATCCGCGTCGAGCCCGTCGCGGAGGTCGAGACGTTCGAGCGCGCGACGGCGCCCACGACCGACCAGGTCCCCGACGCCGCGGCCAAGGGGACACGGGAGGTCTACTGGCCGGCGTCCGAACGAACGATCGAGACGGAGGTGTACGACGGCACCAAACTCCAACCGGGCAACGTCATCGAGGGACCGACAGTGATAGACATGTCGAACACGGCGATCGTCGCCAACGGCAACCAGACGGTCAGACAGAACAGCTATCGTGACTTCGTGATCGAGGCGGGAGGTGACGACCATGGCAGCTGAGGAGAGCACCGACGTCTCGGCCGACCTCGACATCTCGGAGTTCGACGGCGTCCAGAAGCCCTACATCCCGCCGGGTGACCTCGACGTCCCCGGCGACGTGCCGATGCACACCGACACCGTCGACGAGGTCGATCCGGTCACCTACGAGGTCGTCCGCCACAGCCTCTGGAACAACAACCTCGAGGCCGGCGAGACCATCGAGAACCTCGCGGTCTCGAAGATCACCCTCGAGACGCGGGACTTCAACACCGCGATCAACCTCGAGGACGGCGGCTTCGTCTACTACGGGCCGTACCTGCAGTACTTCGCCGGGGTGCTGGACTGGAACATCAAGTGGATCCTCGAGAACCGCTCGGAGGACCCCGGCATCGAGCCCGGGGACATGTTCCTCCAGAACGACCCCTGGGTCGGCTCGCCCCACCAGCCGGACGTGGCGCTGCTGTGTCCGGTGTTCCACGACGGCGAGCTGTTCTGCTGGGTGTCGAACGTCATGCACCAGAACGACGTCGGCGGCACCGTCCCGGGGAGCTTCTGTCAGAACGCGCCGGACATCTACTCGGACCCGACGCCGATCCCGCCGATCAAGATCGTCGAGGACGGCGAACTTCGGGACGACATCGTCGACTACTACGGCCGTCACTCCCGGCAGCCGGAGCATCTCGGCCTGGACCTGCGGGCCGCCATCGCGGGGAACAACCTCGCAAAGCGGCGCGTGAAGGACCTCATCGAGAGCTACGGCGCCGACACGGTCAAGTCGGTCATGCACGAGGTGTCCGACAGCTCCGAGAACGCCCTCGAGGACAAACTCGACGCGATCCCCGATGGCGAGTGGCGCGCCCGCTCGTTCCACGAGGCGGCGATGACCGGCGACGACCACGTCTACGAGGTCGAGGTCGGCCTCCGCAAGGAGGGCGACCGGGTCGTCTTCGACAACAAGGGGACCCACGAGAACGTCGAGGGTGCGATCAACTTCTCGCTGGCCGGCTTCCGGGGCTGTCTGTTGACGATGCTGAACCTGCTGATGACGCCCGGCGAGATGGGCGCCGTCGGCGGGGTCGCACGGCGCGTCTCCTTCGACCCCGAGCCCCAGACCCTCTCGTGTCCCGACTACGGGCACGCGCTGAGTCCCTCGGGGCAGTACAACACGATGCTGCACCTGGCGGCGGCGAATCGGGTCATAGCGAAGATGATGCTCTCCTCCGACGACGAGGACCTCCGGCGGAAGGCACTGTCGACGACCCACGCACAGTGGAGCATGTGCATCAACGAGGGGACCAACCAGCGGGGCGACTACTTCGTCGGCCCGATGCTGGACCAGATGGTCGGCACCTCGGCGGCGACGCCCTACGAGGACGGCCAGTTCGCCGACGGCGTCCCCTACGTCCCCGAGGGCATCGGCCCGAACGTCGAGACCTACGAGCGGGACTGGCCGCTTCTGTACCTCTACCGACGGGAGCAGCCCAACTCCGGCGGGAGCGGCTACCGCAGGGGCGGCACCGGCGGCGAGATCGCCTACATCCAGCACAAGGGCGGGTTCGTGCCCGGCGTCTACACCCACGACACCCAGCCGAAGACGCTGGGACTGATGGGCGGCGGCCCGGCCTCGCGGATGCAGCTGCAGTTCGTCCGCGACGCCGACTACGAGGAGCGGTTCGACCGGGGCGAACTCCCCGAGAGCGCCGACGAACTGGAGGGCGACGTCGACTACCCGCCACCGAAGGGGTTCGGCACCGAACTCGGCGAAAACGACGTCGTCGAGCTGGCGTGGATGGGCGCCGGCAGTTACGGCGACCCGCTCGACCGCGAGCCCGACCGCGTGGCGGCCGACGTCGAGGAGGGCCACGTCACCGAGGCCTACGCCCGCGAGGAGTACGGCGTCGTTCTGACCGACGACGGCGACGTCGACACGGAGGCCACCAGCGAGCGACGGGCCGAGATCCGCGAACAGCGGCTCGACGAGGCCAGAACCGACTTCGAGGAGCTGACGGAGTGACGATGACGCATCCAACGACACACGAGCACACGGTGATACTATGAGCACGAACGACGCCAGGAGCATCGAGGAGGTACGGGACGGAGACGACCGGACGGTCGGCGACTACCTCGCCGTCGAGGACGGGTCCTTCGCGTGTGCCAAGTGCGGCCACGACCTGGGTCCGGTCGACGGCAACTACAAGGAACACCTCGCGTTGCGCGAACGCGACGTCGAGGACCTCGGCGACCTGTGGATCGATCCGTCGATCCTGCTCGACGAGGACATCGTGTTCCGGGAGTTCCTCTGTCCGGGCTGTGCGACCCGTCTGGCGACCGAGTCCTGTCGACGCGACGACCCGATCGTAAACGGCCTCCGGCTGGATCCGGAGACGCTGTAGTCGACGGGACTCGACATGGCTGACCCATACACCACAGGAAGTCTCCGGGGGGACCCCCCCATCGAGGACCGGCACGTCCAGGACACGATCGGCGCGCTGGTGCGTCGGAGCGCGCGGCGCCACCCCGAGAAGGAGGCGTTCCGCTTCCGCGGGGAGTCCCACAGCTTCGCCGAGGTCGACGAACTCACGAACCGGTTCGCCAACGGGATCCGTGATCTCGGCGTCGAACAGGGCGACCGGGTCGCCGTGCTCGCCAAGAACTCCTTCAAGTTCCTGGTGACGTGGCTCGGGACCGCAAAGAGCGGCGCCGTCCACGTCCCGCTGCACGGCGAGCTCAAGGCCCACGAGTACGACTTCTTCGTCGAGAAGGCGAGCCCGCGGCTGCTCGTCGTCGACGAGGAGCTCCTCGAACGGGTCGGCGACCGCATCGACGAGTGGGACGTGCCGTACGTCCCCTTCAGCTACGAGCCCGGCGAGTCGGTCGATCCGGCCGTCGTTCCCGAGCCGGCACCGGCGGCGGGGTTCCACGACCTACTGGAGGAGGCGGACCCCGGCGACCCCGGCGTACCGATCGACCGCGACGACGTCGTCCAGATGCTCTTCACGAGCGGGACCACCTCCCGGCCGAAGGGGGTGATGCACTCGCACTCGAACTTCGTCTCGCAGTACTTCACCTGCGTCTCCGAGATTCCGGTCAGACGCGACGACCGGACGCTCGCGGTGATGCCGATGTTCCACGTCGCCCAGCTTCACAACATCACCATGCCGGGGCTCTACGTCGGGGCCTCGCAGGTCATCCTCCGGGAGTTCGACCCGGAGACCATCCTGGAGACGATGGAGGGCGAGGACATCACGATGGTCCTGCTGTTCGCCTCGCTGTACCGCCAGATGGCCGACCACGACGACTTCGAGGCGTACGACCTGAGTTCGTTCCGGCGTGCGGTGTACGCCTTACAGATGTCCGGCGAGGAACTGCAGGAGCGCTTCGACGTCCCGTTCGTGAAGCTGTTCGGCATGACCGAGACCGCGTCGGTGACGACCGTTCTCGACCTGGAGAACCACCCGGAGAAACTCGGTTCGATCGGCTATCCCGCCGGGAACGCCGAGGTCGCGCTCATGGACGAACGCGGGAACCTCCTCGATACCGGCGAGGTCGGCGAGATCGTCTACCGGGGCGGACAGGTGATGGACGGCTACTTCCGCGAACCCGAGCGGACCGAGGAGGCGTTCGAGCACGGCTGGTTCCACAGCGGCGACCTCGGTCGGTTCGACGAGGACGGCGTCCTCTGGTTCGTCGATCGCAAGAAGGACGTCATCAAGACCGGCGGCGAGAACGTCTCCAGCGTCGAGGTCGAGGACACGCTCCGGGCCCACCCCGACGTCGCCGAGGCGGCCGTCGTGGGGCTGCCCCACGAACGGTGGGACGAGGCGATCACGGCGTTCGTGACGCCGAAGACCGACGACGTCAGCGAGGCGGAACTGCTCGAGCACTGCAAGGCCGAACTCGCCGGGTACAAGGTCCCGAAATCGATCGTACTCGTCGAGTCATACCCCGAGAGCGCCTCGGGCAAGATACGGAAACACCAGCTCCGCGAGGAGTACGAGGACCACTACGGCTGACCGGCCTCGCGGCGCCGGGACCGCCCGTCGAGGCGCTTCGGTTCCGCTCTTTCGCCGGACCCGAACGTTAATACGTGCCGTCTCGATGGCGCGAGTATGGCGGGCAACCCCTGGCAGAGCTACTACGACGAACTCGTGGTGGGCGAGGAGTACACGTCCATCGCACGGACCATCACCGAGACCGACCTCGTCGCCTACGCGAACGCGACCGGCTGTTGGTTCCCCCTGCACACCGACCGGGAGTTCGCGGAGCGGACCCGGTTCGGCGAACCGGTGGTGCAGGGGACCTTCCTGCTCGGTCTCGCGGAGGGGCTGTTGTTCACGAACCGACCGTCCGGCATCCGCGCCAACGCCGGGATCGACGACGTCTCCTTCGAGCGGCCGGTCTTCGTCGGCGACACGGTCCGGTTTCGGGTCCGGGTCCTCGACACGGAGGACGTCGACGAGGAGACCGGCATCGTGACGGTCGAGATCCGTGGCCTGAAAGAAGACGGGGACGCGTTCCTCGAGTACGAAAACCGGCTCCTGATGGTCACCCGCGAGGCCGCCGACGAGTAACCGTCGGTCGTTTCGCCGACGTCAGTGAGATCACTCGGGGGCGAACCGCCGGCGAACGTCGGGTTCGATGGCCCGCGACTCGCCAGTCTCGGGGTCGATGTACACCTGGACGGTCGTCGCCCGGGCGGCCGGGTTCCCGTCGGCGCGGATCTCGTACTCGATGGTGAAGCTCGAGGCGCCGACGTCCGAACACCGCAGATGAACGGTCAGGTCGTCGCCGCGTTCGACCGGTTCGAGGTAATCGATCTCCATTCGCGCGGTGACGATGTCCTGTATCTCCTCGGCGGCCCGCCCGAGAACCTCCTCGAAGTAGCCGGTCCGGGCCTCCGTCAGGTACGTCGGGAAGACGCCGTTGTTGACGATTCGCTGCGTGTCGATGTCGCGGTACCTGATATCGATCGGGTAGGTGTACTCGTAATCGGTCATCCGTTCGGGATACTCCTCGCGGGACTAAGGCGCTACGGTTCGACGACGATCTTTCCGAACACGCCCCGGTCCGCCAGCTTTCGCTGGGCGTCCGGGAGTTCTTCCAGCGAAATCACGCTGTCGACGACGGGCTGGAAGGCGCCGTCGCGGTAGCGGTCGACGACGTCGTGGAACTCCCCGAGCGTCGCGCCGGTCGATCCGATCACCTCGAGTTGCTTCCAGAAGACGTGCGGGAGCATGGCGGCCTCGGCGTCGCCGGTCGTGGCGCCGAACGTGACGAGGCGACCGCCGCGGACCAGGCTCTGTACGCCCCGTCGGTAGGTGTCGCCCCCGATCGATTCCAGGACCACGTCGACTCCCCGGCCGTCGGTCAGCTCGTCGACCGCCTCCTCGAGGGCGACATCCGTGTAGTCGATAACGTGGTCCGCGCCGAGTTCGCGCAGTCGGTCGGCCTTCCAGTCGGCGGACGTACAGGCGATCACGCGGGCGCCGGCCTCCGTTGCGACCTGGACCGCGGCGTGGCCGACGCTCCCGCTCGCGCCCGTGACGAGGACGTCCTCCCCCTGGTCGACGTCCGCCCGCGTCACGAGCGCCCGCCAGGCGGTCCCGAACCCGGTCGGGAAGGCGGCGGCCTCGGTGAACGGGATGTCGTCCGGGATCGGGACGGCGAACCGGGAGTCGACGGCGACGTACTCCGCGTGGCCACCGTCGCGGCTGATGCCGAGCCCGCCGTAGTCGGGACACATCGTGATGTCGCCGTGGAGACAGTGCTCGCACCGACCGCAGTGGGTCGTGTTCCAGTACAGCACGACGCGATCGCCGACGTCCCGGTCGGCGTCCGCGCCGGCCTCGACGACCTCTCCGGCGACGTCGACGCCGGTCACTCGCGGGACGTCCCCCTCCATGCCCTGCCGGAGCCAGATGTCGACGTAATTTACGGCGCTGGCACCGACCTCGACGAGGACGTCGGTCGGGCCGACCTCCGGTTTCGGGACCTCCCTGATTTCGACCACGTCGAGGTCGCCGGTGTCCGTCGTGACTGATGCACGCATACCGGCCAGTCTCCCCGGAGGGTAATATGGCTTGCTCCGGCGTCGGTCCCCCGGGGTAGACGGATCGGGACCGTCGCCTCCGAACGTCGATCGGCCGGCGGTAGCCCCGTGTAAACCTATATAGTGGGTGCCGTCGTGTACGGCCCATGGTCGACGTTCTGGAGATCGACAGGGTAGTCATCGCGTCGGGCGACATGGAGGAAACCGTAGAACAGTTCGAACGACTCGGGCTGTCGTTCGGCGAGGGGATGTCGTTCCAGCTCGGGGAGGAGGCGCTGTCCGGCCGCATGGACTACAGCGGCGTGGACATCATCTCGCCCGCATCGGACGGCGAGATCGCCCGGTTCGTCGAGGAGGAGGGCCCGGGGCTGTACGGCATCTCCCTGCGGGTCTCCGACGCCGAGGCCGCTCGGCAGCACCTCGCCGAGGAGGGGATCGAGCCCTTCCAGCAGTACCAGGAGGGGGAGTTCCTGGAGTTCTTCTATCACCCGCGGCACTTCTCGGGCGTCATGGTCATCGTCGCCGAGTACCCGGCCACCCACCCGCTGGAGGCGTTCGTAACGACCGAGCGGCGCGGCTCGGACGCGGCGGAGTGAGCCCGGGCGGGTGCTAGGCGGAGAGGTCGATCCGGTAGGTCCGCGGTTCCGGCCGCTCCTCGAGGCGGACGGTCAGGGGGTCGTCGTCGACCCGCTCGACGGCGCCCCGTCGCGTCAGGTACCCCATGTGGGCGGCCGCCTCGCCGACGCCCATCTGGGCGTGGACGCCCTCCATCTCGCCGAACAGCGCCGTCGCCACCGTCCACGGCGTCGACGGCTCCGCCCGATCGAGCAGGATCGAGCAGATCCGCCGGTTGCGCTCCTCGTGGTGTTCGACGATCTCCTCGATCCGCTCGTCGAGTTCGAACGCCTCGCCATGTCCGGGGAACGCCACGTCGGCCGATCCGGCGAGACGGCCGAGCGAGCGTAGATACGTCTCCAGCGGCTCCTCGACTCGCACGTCGGAACCGCCGACGTTGGGCGTGTACGTCGGGAGGACGACGTCGCCCACGAAGGGCCCGTCCCGGCCCTCGTAGGCGACGTGGCCGCAGGTGTGGCCCGGCGTGTGGAGGACGTCGAGACCGGCGACCTCGTCCCCGTCGGAGAGTTCCACGACCGGACACTGCGACATGCCGGCACCGCTGCTGTCCCGCCGTCGGACCGCCTCGACGACGTCGCCGGGCGTCCCCCACCGCTCCAGCGTCCGGGCGGCCCGGCGCCGGCGCCGGGGGCGGCTGCCCGCGTAGTCGCGGACGATGGCGGCGTCGGCCGGGTGGACGTACACCGACGCCCCCGCCCGGTCGGCGAGGCGGGGGGCCAGCCCGGAGTGGTCGCCGTGCCAGTGGGTGACGAGGACGTGATCGACGTCCTCGATGTCCAGGCCGGTCCGCCGGATACCGGCGGTCAGCCGCTCCCAGGAGTCCGCCGTCGGGGGGCCGGGATCGACGACCGCACCGGCGTCGGGGAGCACGTACGCGCTGTTGGCCCCCTCGAGCGTTCGGGGGGCGCCGAGTTCCACACGGTGCATGCACCGACACCACCGCGGCCAGCACCGAAACGTTTGCGCCCGCCAACGC
Source organism: Natronomonas marina (assembly GCF_024298905.1). Classification (NCBI taxonomy): domain Archaea; kingdom Methanobacteriati; phylum Methanobacteriota; class Halobacteria; order Halobacteriales; family Natronomonadaceae; genus Natronomonas; species Natronomonas marina. Next base: position 2,986,514 of record NZ_CP101154.1, on the reverse strand, counting down.
CGGGTGTGACGGGTCGTCCGCCGGTTCGTCGTGTACCGGCATCCGTTCGGTGCCGGCAGGCGGTGGGACTGACCGAAATCTTCATTAATATTCCCTGATTTGCTTGGCCCATGCGGGACGTTCTCAACAGACGGGAGTACCTGAAGCTGACCACCGGCGCTACCGGCGTGTTCGCCCTCAGCGGGTGTACGGGCAACGGCAACGGTGGCGGCAACGGCAACGGGAATGGCAACGGCAACGGGAATGGCAACGGTAACGGCAACGGCCAGTCGGCAGTGCCGCTCCCGTCGATAACCAACCGGAGCGGTCCGGGGTCGGAGAACGGCATTCCGATAGCGGAGGCCGAGGGCGACCTGATCCAGTACATAAACGACGAGGATCTGCTGGACATCGACCTCGAGTACCACGACAGGGACGCGGCCTACGATCCGACCCAGATACTGGAGGTCTACGAGGCGTTCAAAAACGAGTACGAGCCCGGGATGATACTCGGCGACGGGAGCCCGTCGGGGCACACGCTCGCCGAGACGACGGCGGCCGACGAGATACTCCAGATCATCCCGTTCGGGACGCTGAGCCCGGCGGTCGGGGTCGAGAACTCCTACCACGCGACGATCTCGAACGACTACATCACACAGAACCGCGCCGCCCTGGAGCTCATCGCCCAGGAGGACCCCGGCGCGAAGGTGAACCTCATCGTCCCGCCGGGGAATCCGGCGGGCGTCGAGTCGGCGCCGGCGCTGCAGTACGCCGAGGAACTCGACCTCGAGAGGGGCGAGGTCGTCGACCACGAACTCCAGGCGGCCAGCGCGGACTCGCTCATGGAGCGGATGGCGGCGAACGACGTCGACTGGGCGGTCCACACCACCGGTGCGCCGGCGCATACGGTCGTTCTCTCCTCGCGGGCCGAGGTCTACCCCGAGTTGAACCTGGTCGGCGTCGGCCCGGCGTGTACGGAGCGACGCGCCGCCCAGAGTCCCGACCTCTACGAGGGCACCTACTGGATCAGTTCGATGAAGACGTTCGACGAGGTGGCCTTCGGCGACGGGCCGGGCGCGGACGTCCTCCAGACGGTGTGGGAGCGGTACCGCGACGAGGACCTCGAGAACGCCGACCCGGAGGTCGCCGTCGTCGACTACATCCGGGGCATGGCCATGGTCGATCTCGCACGCCGTATCCTCGAGATTACGCTGGAGCGGGACGCGGACCCGGAGAGCGGCCCGGACCTCCGCGAGAGCCTCTACATGATCGAGGACTACGCCGGCTGGGAGACGATGGCGCCCCGGACCTACACAGAGGAGGACCCGCGGGGGAACATGGCTGCCCGCGCCTACGTCGCCGGCGACGGCGAGTGGGAGTTCCTGAACGAGATCGTCCTCGAGCGGGATGACGAGTGGCTCCCGAGCGAGATGCTCTGAACGATGCCGGAGGGCAACGGTAGCGACGAGCCGCTCGTCGTAATGGACAACTGCGAGATCGTCTACGACGAATACTTCCTGGCCTGCCAGGGAGTCTCGGTCGACGTCACCGAAGGCGACGTCGTCGCCCTCATCGGTCCGAACGGCGCCGGAAAGAGCACCATCCTGAAGATGATCTCGGGGATCGGCCAGCTCGAACGGGGACGCGTGACGCGCGGGAGCGTCCACTTCGACGGCGAGGACGTGACCAACGCCGGCCCCCAGGAGATGGTCGACCGGAACGTCACCCACGTCCTCGAGGACAGACACGTCTTCGAGACGCTGACCGTCGAGGAGAACCTCCGGTGTGGGCTCTACCGCAACGACAAGCGGTTCCGGTACGACCCCGAGGACTACGAACTCGCCTTCGAGTACTTCCCGCGGCTCGAGGAGCGACTCGACACCAAGGCGGGCTACATAAGCGGTGGCGAACAGCAGATGCTCGTGATAGCGCGGGCGCTGTTGCACAGCCCCCGGCTGCTCATACTCGACGAGCCGTCGCTCGGGCTCGCCCCACAGCTCGTCGACGATATCTTCGAGACGATCGAACGCATCAACCGCGAGGAGGAGGTGACGATGATGATCGCCGACCAGAACGTCGACAAGGTACTCGACGCCGCGGACTACGGCTACGTCGTCGAGAACGGCCAGATCGAGCTCCACGACCGAGCGGAGGAGCTGCTGCAGCGCGAGGAAATAAAGGAGTTCTTCATCGGACACGACGAGGGAGAGGACCCCTACGCCGATATCAAACACTACAAGATCCGAAAGAGGTGGGTGTGACGTGTCGGCACTATCGTGTGACGGGCTCAAGCTGTCGTACGGTTCGGTTCTGGCTGTCGACGACGTGTCGTTCTCCATCGAGGAAAACGAGTGGGTGTCGATCGTCGGGCCGAACGGCGCGGGCAAGACGAGCCTGCTGAACCTCCTCAACGGGTTCAACGAGCCCGACGAGGGGCGCATCTACCTCCAGGACGACGACATCACCCTCCTGCCGCCGTGGAAGCGGGCCAGGCGGGGGCTCGGCCGGACGTTCCAGCAGGGCGAACTGTTCGAAGACGAGGACGCCGTCGAGAACATGCTCACCATCCGGGGACTCACACGGCCGGTCCGGCTCTGGGAGGCGCTGCTGTGGGTCGGTCCCGGTCGCCGCAAGGAAGCGGAGAACGTCCGGGCGGTCGAGGAGATGATCGACTACCTCGAGCTGTGGGAGTACCGACACGATCCGGTCGGATCGCTCCCGCTCGGCATCCAGAAACGCATCAGCCTCGGCCGTTCGCTGATGCTCGACCCCGACGTCATCCTGCTCGACGAGATCATGAGCGGGCTCACCTTCGACGAGAAATACGACATGGTCCGGTTCATAAGCGACCTCTGGGAACAGGAGGGACTGACGATCATCATGATCGAACACGACCTGCAGGTGGTCACGAGCGTCTCCGAGCGCATCGTCGCGCTCAACGAGGGACGGGTGATCGCGGACGGCCCGCCGGAGACGGTCGCAAACGACCCCCACGTCAAGGAGGTGTACACCGGATGACCGGCTCGACCGGCCGCGAACTCGAGAGCGACCAGGAGAGTACGCTCCCGATCGTCGACCGGACGGACGCCCCCGAGGGAGCCCTCGAAGTGGAGGACGCCGTCCTGCTGGGGACGCTGCTGGAGAACGGACGGGACCACCCCGACGAGGTCGCGCTCCGCTGGAAACACCACGGCATCTGGACCGAGGTGACCTGGTCGGAGTACCTCGACCGGGTCCGGTTCTGCACGCTCGGGCTCGAAGATCTCGGGTTCGGCGACGGCGACGTGCTGTTTACCATCGGGTACAATCGGCCCCAGCAGCTGTGGTCGTGGTTCGCCGCCCAGGCGCTCGGCGGTATCCCGGCGCCGAACTACTCCGAGATGCTGCCGGACGACATAGCGACGCAGATCAACCTCACCGAGGCCCGGGTCGCCTTCGCGGAGGACCAGGAGATGGTCGACAAGATACTCGCCTCGAAGGACGACCTCCCGTCGCTGGAGGCCATCGTCTACCGCGACCAGAAGGGGATGTTCCGGTACGACGAGCCGGACCTGGAGCTGATCGCCTACGAGACCCTCGAGGACCGCGGTCGGGAGCTCGCAACCGGCGGCATCTCGGACTTCGAGGAGCGCGTCGCAACCCTCGAGCCGACCGACACGATCATGCTGGCTCCGACCTCGGGGACGACCGGCACGCCGAAGCGAACGCGGCTGACGAACCGCAACTTCATCAACGTCGCCCGCTCGTTCCTCGAGGTGGATCCCCTCGAGGCGGGCAGCGACTACTTCTCGGTGCTGCCCATGCCCTGGATCGGCGAACAGGTCCAGCTGATGGCGATGGCGCCCTACGAACGGTGGGTCGTCAACTTCGCCGAGGAGGAGGAGACGACGACCGAGGACTTCCGGGAGATCGGCCCGGAGTTCTTCCTCGCGTCGCCGGCGATGTACGAGGAGTTCGTCGCCGACGTGAAAGCCCAGATAGAGAACACGACCCGGTTCAAACGGTTCGTCTACGAGACGGCGATGGACATCGGTCACCGCTACGCCTCCTACGTCAGCGGCGAGAACAGCGACGAGGAGGTTCCGACGACCCTGCGGGGTCTCCACTGGCTGTCCTACTGGGTCGCCTACCGGCCGATCCTCGACAAGCTCGGCCTCAAGCAGGTGGACAACATCTACACCGGCGGCGCGCCGCTGGGAGAGGAGCACTTCCAGTTCTACCACGCACTCGGCCTGGAGATCAAGCAGGCGTGGGGCCAGACGGAGGCGTGTGCGTACGTGACGGTCCACCGCGAGGGCGACGTCCGGATGGACACCGCCGGACAGCCGCTTCCCAACATCGAGGTCGGGGAGCTGGACACCGGCGAACTCGTCGTCCGCGGGCCGACGACGACGCCGGGCTACTACCGACAGCCCGACAAGACCGAAGAGACAATCGAGGACGGCTGGATCCACACCGACGACTTCGGGACGATCACGGACGACGGACACGTCAAGATCCTCGACCGGATGGACGACGTCATCGAGATGGTCGACGGGACGACGGTCGCGCCGGTCGGCATCGAAACCCGGCTGAAGTTCAACCCGTACATCAAGGAGGCGATGGTCATCGGCGACGACCGGCCCAACCTGACGGCGATCCTGAACATCAGATACGACAACGTCGCCGAGTGGGCCGACCAAAACGACATCCAGTACAGCGGTTACAGCGAGCTCTCACAGCACCCGGCGGTGACCGACCTCCTCGAGGGCATCGTCCGGGAGACCAACGCGGAACAGGAGGTGACCATCGACCGGTTCGTCTCGCTGTTCAAGGAGTTCAACCCCGACGACGGCGAGATAACCCAGACCCGGAAACTGCGCCGGGAGCCGATCAAGGAACGGTACGACACGCTGATCGAGGCGCTGTACTCGGACCGAACGGAGGTCGAGATGACCCTGACGATCACCTACAGCGACGGCAGACAGGAGGAACAGACGGAGACGATGGCGATCACGACCGTCGGGGAGGGTACCGATGAGTGACTACCTGACCTCGCCACGCGACCGGAAGGCGGCGCTCGGGCTGTTGGCCGTGGTCGTCGTCGTGGCGGTAGCGTTCGTCGGGTTCGGTGCCAGCGCGGGCCACTCGACGGCCGCGTTGGCCGTGTTCGGGGTCGCCGCCGTCCTGACCGCCGGCACCGCGCTCCTCATTCACCGGGACAGCCCCGCAGGATGGGGGTTCGGCCTCCTTGTGGTCGGGCTGTTCATCTGGTTGCAGTTCTGGTATACGACCTTCAGCAACGGGCAACTGGGTCGGGAACTGATCGGGAGCCTGAACCTCCTGACGGCCGTGTCGGTGCTCGCGCTGTCGGTGCTGGTCGAGAACCGGAACTACTACTGGGGGCCGTTCGTCGAAGGACGGGGCGACGCCTGGAAGGTCGGCGTCGGCATCGCGGTGGCGGTCGGACTGATCGGCGTCGTCTACTTCGCCGGGGCGACGTTCACCACCGACTGGCGGCGGCTGGGCCGACTGGCGCTGCGAGGGCTCGGCCAGGGGTCGCTGTACGCGCTGCCGACCATCGGGTTCGTCCTCGTGTACAAGGTGACCGACGTGCTCAATTTCGCCCAGGGCATTCTCATCGTCCTCGGCGCGTTCACCGTCGTCATCTTCACCGACTGGGGGCTGTCGGTCCCGGCCGCGCTGGCGCTGTCGCTCGTGGCCGCCGTCGCCCTCGGCCTCTTCCTCGAGCGGTTCGTGTTCCGGCGCTTCGTCGGCGAACCGGCGCTATCGTACGTCCTCGTCACGATCGCCCTGATCTCCGTGATCGGGGGCGTCGTCGAGGCCATCGTCGGGGGGCGACTCTACTTCGGCTACCCCGACGCGATCCTTCTGGAGTCGGTGATGCTGCCGTTCGGGTTCGACATCCGTGGCTCCTTTGCGATCGGCATCGTCGCGTCGCTCGTCATTCTGGCCGCTCTCGTGGCCTTCTTCAAGTACACCGTGCTCGGGGCCGGGCTCCGAGCGGCCGCTGCCGACCAGCAGGCCGCGGTGCTGCTCGGCATCTCCATCTCCCAGGCGACGAAGATCGCGTGGGTTCTCTCGATTGCGATCACGATCATCGGCGGTATCCTGATCGGGATGTCGCTCGGCGGTGCGACGTTCAACTTCGAGATCATCATCGTGCTGATCTTCGCGGCCGCGATCTTCGGCGGTCTGGACAGCCTCATCGGCGCCTACATCGGGAGCATCGCCGTCGGGACGCTGGAGGTCCTGGGGGGGTTCTACTACACCCCCATCTACGGATCGGGGTTCGACCCGGTCCTGCCGATGCTGTTCCTGCTGGGCGTTATCATCGTGAAACCGTACGGACTGCTGGGAACGGAGCGGATCGAACGACTATGACACCAACGACTGGACGACACGTCCGACGAACGGGACGGCAACGCGCCGACGAACTGTCCGCCGACCGACCGACGGCACCGGCCGGGGGTGAGCGGTAATGCCCTGCGGCGAGTACTTCACCGAGTACACGGGACGGATGGGGCTGATCCGCTGGCGGATCGAGTGGGCCGCGCTGTTGCTCGGGCTACCGGTACCGCTACTCCTGCCCTTCTTTCTGGAGTCCATCCCGATCCTGTCCCGGACGAACGTCATCCAGATATTCATCGTCGCGGTCGCCATCCTCGGGCTGAACATCATCGTCGGGTACGCCGGCGAACTGGTGCTGGCACAGGGGGCGTTCATGGGGATCGGCGCCTACACGACCGTGAACCTCCTCGAGTTCGGTATCGGGCTGTTGCCCGCCGTGCTCGCGGGCGGGGCCCTGACGTCGGTCATCGCGCTCGTCGTCGGGCTCCCCTCCTACCGCGTGAAGGGCTACTACGTGGCGATATCGACGCTCGTTCTGCAGTTCATCGCAAACTGGTTCTTCACGAACGAGAACGCCGAGTGGCTGACCGGCGGCTCCCAGCACACCATGCCGGTCGAGATCGGGCTGATCGGCGGGGCCTTCCGGATCCAGTCGGGCAGCCTCGAACACTACTACCTGATGTTCGGTATCCTGCTCGCAGTGCTGCTCATGACCGTCAACCTGAGCCGGAGTTCGATCGGCCGCTCGATGCGCGCGGTCAGGGACAACGACCTCGCTGCCGACGTCCTCGGGCTGCAGGTGTTCAAGACGAAGCTCCTCGCGTACTTCGTCGGCGGGTTCTTCGTCGGCCTGGCCGGCGGCCTGTGGTCGTTCCACATCGGCCTCGTCGATCCCGGCCACTTCAACTTCCTCGTCACCATCGAACACTACACCATCCTCATCCTCGGCGGGCTCGGGTACGCCTGGGGTGCCCTGATCGGGACCAGTATTCTCCTGCCGTTCGACTCGCTCCTGTTCGAGTACGCGCCCGTCGTCCTCGAGCTGATCGGGGTCGACATCGCGGTCGGCGGCGTTCGCAACGCCGTCTTCGGGGCGCTCATCATCGGCGTGTTGATGGTCGAACCGAAAGGGGTGATCTCGTATCTCGCGAAGGTGAAAGAGTACTTCAGGAAGTGGCCGTTCTCCTACTGAGACGGCCGATCGTTTCCCGTCCGTCCGTTCGAGGCGGCCGGCGCGTCCGAGTTCACGTCTCGTCGCCGTGGAACCTTTTATTCCGCCGCTCCACTAGCAAGCGACATGGAGTATGAGCGAATCCAGCTGCCACAGCCGTACTACGACCCGGTGAACCTCTATCGGATCGGGGATACGCTCGTCGACACCGGCCACGTCCACTCGGACTCCCGGGAACGTCTCCGCGAGGAACTGGCTGACGGCATCTTCGACGGCGTCGAACGCGTGTTACTCACCCACTGCCATATCGACCACGCGGGCGGGAGTATGTCGATCCGAACGCTCGCCGAACGTCCACACGTCGTCTCCCGGGGGACCGAACGGGTGTTGTCGCAGTACACGTCGTACCTCGAGGACGCCCGACAGGAGATGGTGGACCTCTCCGTCCGCTTCTTCACGGACGAATCCGACGAGGGCTCCGTTCAGGAACACAACGAGACGTACTTCCCTCTCGACCGGGAGTACCTCGAAGCGGAGTTGAACGTCGCCCGCGTCGTCGAGGACGGCGACACGGTCCGTCTGGGGGACTACGACTGTGAGGTCGTTCACACGCCCGGCCACGCGGCCGGACACATCGCCGTGTACCACGAACCGTCGGGAACGATGCTCTCGGGCGACGTCCTCGCACAGAACGGACACTTCCCCTACGGGGCCGTCCACTGGAACATCGACGACTACAAGCGGAGTCTCGAACGCGTCCGCGAGTACGATCCGTCCCGACTCCTGCCGGGTCACGGCGAGCCGATGGACGATCCACGGGCGCGCATCGAGGACGCACTGACGAACGTCGAACGAGTCGAGACGGCGGTCCTGCACACCGTCGAGTCCGAGGGGCCCCTCACTGCCCAGGAACTCGCGGTCAAAGCGCTCAACGCGACGAACAGCTCGGTCGACATGCTCACCCGTGTCGCGTCGGTGTACGCCGTCCACCTCGCCGAGCAGGGGCTCATCGATGTCGAACGCCGGCCATACGTCTTCGCTCGACCGATCTGATGGTGACCGCCCCGCCCCGCCGGCCGTCACCGCTCCGGTCGCCCGGCGTCGGCGGTCCACTCGCGGATCGGTCGACGACCGATCGGCCCGGTCGCGCGCCGACCGCCGGAAGGTTTTTTCTCCCGACCGGCGACCAGCGGGCATGCAGGAGACCACCGGGTTCGACGGGAAGACGGTACTGGTAACGGGCGGGAGTTCGGGAGTCGGACGCGAGATTGCGCTCCGGGCGGCCGACCGCGGGGCGGCCGTGGTGAACGCCGACCTCCGTCGGGAACCGCGTGCGGGGGAGGTGCCGACCGACGAACTGATCGAGGACCGCGGCGGGACCGCGGCGTACGTCGAGACCGACGTCACCGACCTCGAGGCGGTTCGAGCGGCGGTCGACCGGGCCGTCGAACTGACCGGCGGGATCGACGTCGTCGTGAACAACGCGGGTCGTGCGGAGTCGTACGCGCTGACCGAGACCACCCCGGAGAACTGGTCGGCGGCGCTCTCGGTCAACCTCACCGGCGTCTACCACGGCTGTCTGGCCGGCGTCGAGCGCATGACGGCCGAGGACACCGGCGGGGCCATCGTCAACGTGGCGAGCGTCTTCGGCGTCGTCGGGGCACCGAACAGCTGTTCGTACAGCGCCGCGAAGGGCGGCGTCGTCGCGATGACGAGACAGATCGCCCGCGATTACGCCGGCGAGGGGATCCGCGTCAACGCCGTCTCGCCGGGCTTCATCGACACGCCGATGCTCCGCAGGGACACCCACGATGGAACGATCCAGTACAGCATGGAGGCGGCGCCGATGGGCCGGGTCGGCGAACCACGAGAGGTCGCCGACGCCGTTCTCTTTCTTGCCAGCGACGGGGCGAGTTTCGTCACCGGGCAGAACCTCGTCGTCGACGGCGGCTACCGTACCTCCTGATTCCGCCGGGGCGTTCGCGGCCGAAGGCGACCCGCCGCGAGCCACCGCAAATCGGCGATCCGGGCGCCGTCGTCTCGCTACCGCCCACGGACCGACGGTTTAAGACCCGTCTCGCCGTCCGTGCCAACATGGCACTGGAAGACCGACTCGCGAGGATCGAAGACAGGATCGCCATCGCCGAACTCCGACACGAGTACTGCTATCGGGCCGACGACCGCGACTGGGACGGCTTCGCGGCGCTCTTCACCGAGGATGCCCACCTCGACTTCGGCCCCGTCGGGACGTTCGACGGCCGGGCGTCGGTCCGGCGCTTCGCCGAGGAGATCGTCGGTTCCGAACACCCCTTCCTCGTCCACATGCTCCACAACCCGGTGATCGACATCGACGGGGACACGGCGACCGGCCAGTGGTACGTCGAGGTCCCGTGCACGTTCGCGGACGGGAGTGCGGGGTGGATTCAGGGCCGGTACGACGACACGTACCGTCGCGTCGACGGGGAGTGGCGCTTCGCCGAGGTCCTCACGGAGTTCAACTACCTCGCCGACTACCACGAGGGCTGGGCCGACATCGTCGCCGAGACGTAACCCCCGGCGTCGGTCGCTCCTCGGGGCGTCGAAATACCGGTCACACTCCATCCGGATACCGACAAGTGGGGATCGGAACACCGCTCGACCCACAGTTTCAATACGCTATCAGCCGTCCGATCCCGCATTCATGCCGTACAGCTACGAGCCGCACGCCTTCGAGGACTACGAGGTCGGACAGACGTTCGTCAGCCCCGGCCGAACGATCACCGAGTCCGACGTCGTGATGCAGTCGATGCTGTCGGGAGACTGGACCGAGTTCCACACCAACGCCGAGTACGCCCGCGAGTCGGCCTTCGGTCAGCGGATCGCCCACGGTCCGTTGACGTTCTCCATCGCGATCGGGCTGATGTTCCGGTGTGGCTTCCTCGAGCGTACCTCCGGCGGCCTCGCCTCGATGGACGACGTCTCGTTCGTGAACCCGCTGCCGATCGACGAGACGATTCACGTCGAACTCGAGGTCGTCGACATCCACGACATCAGCCGCGAGGACGTCGGCATGATCGACATGGCAATGACCGTCGTCACCGAGGACGACACGACGATATTCGAGTGCGTGCTGACACTCTTGATCCGTCGTCGGTCGGAACTGGAGTGGGACTGAAAGACGCGAGTGCGGGGGCATAATTTTATTTGAACCCGTGTAGTCTGTTTCACATGGAGCGTTTAGAGGCGTACTACTTCCACGAGGAGGAATGGGACGACTATCAGGACCTGTACGACTCCTTCGAGTGGCAGGTCCCCGAGGAGTTCAACGCCGCCGACTACGTCTGCGACCGGTGGGCCGACGCCGACGAGGAGCGGACGGCGCTGTACTTCGAGGACGACGCGGACACGGCCGAGTCGTACACGTTCGCGGACATCCGCGACGAGGCCAACCGCCTGGCGAACTACCTCGCCGCACAGGGCATCGAGCGCGGCGACCGCATCGGGGTGAACCTGCCGCAGCGACCCGAGACGCTGATGGCACACATCGCGGCCTGGAAGCTCGGCGCCGTCTCGGTGCCGCTGAGTACGCGGTTCGGGCCGGACGCCCTGGAGTACCGCCTCGGCGATTCGGGGGCCAAGGCGGCCGTCATCGACGCCTCGAACATCGGCCCCTACCGGCAGATGAAGGACTCGCTGTCCGACCTCGATACGACGCTGACCGTCGGCGACGTCGAGGTGGCGGACGACGAGACGGATTTCTGGGAGGCCATCGAGGAGGAGTCGGCCGATTTCGAGAACGCGACCACCGCCGCCGAGGACGACCTGATCATCGTCTACACGAGCGGGACCACGGGGGCACCGAAGGGCGTCCGGCACGCCCACCGCGTGCTGCTCGGCCACCTGCCGTCGTATCTCACCGCCTGGTGTAACCTGGAGCTGAACGACGACGACGTGTTCTTCTCGCCGGCCGAGTGGGCCTGGGTCCTCGTGTTCGACTACGTGTTCCCGACGATGTTCTACGGGCTGCCGCAGGTGGCCTACGACGGTGGCGAGTTCGACCCCGAGGCGGCATTCGAGCTGATCGACCGCTACGACGTGACGAGCTACTTCGCACCGCCGACGGCGCTGCGGATGATGCGGGCCGCCGGCGTCGAGACGTACGACGCCGAGACCGTCCGGGTCGTGCCGACCGGCGGCGAGCCCGTCGGCGTCGACATCGTCGAGTGGGTCGACGAGCGGTTCGAGGGAGCGGTACTGAACGAGGTGTACGGCCAGACGGAGGCGAACCTGCTGGTCGGCTCCTGTGAGGCGCTGATGGACGTCCCGATCGGGAAGATCGGCGTCGAGTTCCCCGGCCACGAGGTCAGGCTGGCCGACCAGCACGACCCCTCCGAGACGGTCGCCCCCGGCGAGGTCGGCGAGTTCGCCGCGAAGTACGAGGGCGACCCCGTCTGTTTCAAGGAGTACTGGAACAAGCCGGACAAGACCGAGGCGAAGATCCGCGACGGGTGGGTGCTGACCGGCGACCTCGGCGTGAAGGACGAGGACGGCTACTACTCGTTCCACAGCCGCAAGGACGACGTGATCCTCACCGCCGGCTATCGCGTCGGCCCCAGCGAAATCGAGGAGTCGCTGGCCGACCACCCCGCCGTGGCCAACGCCGGCGTCATCGGCGTCCCCGACGACGAGCGCGGCGAGGTACCCAAGGCCTTCGTCGTCCTCGCGGGCGACGACGAGCCGACCGAGGAACTGAAAGGCGAACTCAAACAGTACGTGAAGGACAATCTGGCGATGTACGAGTACCCCCGCGAACTCGAGTTCATCGACGAACTCCCGAAGACCGTCACCGACAAGGTCCGACGCAAGGACCTCCGCGAGCGGGAAGGACTGGACGACTGACGGCAGGCGGTCGTCGGCGGTCGTCGTTTTGTGTCGGGCACTAACGCGAGGCGGTCGTCGTTTTCGCTGATCGCTACCACTGAAGCCCCCGCCGTCCTCGACGGGGGAGGCGGGGCGCTACCGTGATGGTCTCGGATCGTGCGAAAAACCCGCGAAAGCCGGACCGCTCGCGCCCTCAGTCGTCGCTCGGAACGCCCTCCGGCTGCGTCGAGGACGACCCGTCGCCGAGTTTCGGCGTGTCCATAGCGATCTGTGTCTCCCTGTCGAGGTCCTCGTAGGTGTTCGAGGAGGTCACGAGCGAGACGGCGATGAACACGACGACGCCGGCGACGGTAGCGACCTGTCCGCCCAGGAAGCCCATCGGCAGGGTCAGGAGGCCGAACTGGCCGCCGTACGCCAACACGAGCGTCAACACGAGGGCGGTGCTCCCGCCGGCGAGCAGCCCCTCGGTCGTGGCGCCCTTCCAGTTGTAGCCGAAGACGATGCCGGGCAGGAGCACGCTCACGAAGATGCCCCAGCCAGCAGCGCCGAGGACGAACACCAGCGAGCCGGAGCCGGCCGCCAGCGCGAACGCGCCGACGAGCACGGCCGCCGTCGTGATCCGTCCGTACAGGACCTCCTGGTCGTCGGTGAGGTCCTTGCCCATGTACTCGCTGACGACGTCGTGCATGATCGAGGCCGCACCGAGGTTCAGGAAGGCGTTGCTCGTCGACATCACGGCCGCGATGACCGCCACGAGGACGAACGCCGCGATGAACGGCGGCGCGAAGTTGATGAGCGCCAGCGGCATCGCGGTGTCGGGGTTGGGCACCTGGATGGAGCCGTCGATGACGGCCGCCCGCATGACCGGGCCAGTCCACCAGATCAGCGTCGTCACCAGGTACGCGCCGCCGGTGATCAGCGCGCCCCACTTGAGCGCGCCGACGGTCCGGGTCATGTAGAACCGCGTGATGAGGTGCGGCAGCGCCGGAATCGTGAACATGATGATGATCACCGAGAGGCTGAGCCCGATGGGCGCGACACCGCCGGCACCCAGCAGCTTCAGCTGCAGGAGCTGGGGTGCCTCCGCGGAGAGCGTTCCCATCGCCCCACCGAGGCCGCCCGGATAGTTGGTGAACAGGTACCAGCCGGTGAACAGCCCCGCCAGCGCCATCATCGCGCCCTGCACTGCGTCCGACCAGATGGCCGCCAGGATGCCGCCGAGGACGGTGTACAGCCCGACCACGATGAAGCTTATCAGCAGCGCCTCGAAGAACCCGACCGGCAGGATCAGCGAGCCGATGACGCCCAGCGCCGCGTACTGGGCGGCCAGGTAGCCGATGACGCCCAGGAAGACGGCGGTGGCGGCCAGCAGCCGCGCCCGTTCGTCCTTGAACCGGTGGTAGACGGCGTCCGGGGCAGTCATGGCGTTTTTCACCTCGCCCAGCACCCGCATCTTCCGCGCCAGGAGGAAGTACCCCAGCACCATCCCGAAGGGCGCGAACGTGAACCAGACGAGCGGTTCCAGCCCGAGCAGGTGGTACGTGCCCGGGGTCCCGACCAGTCCCCACCCGCTCTGGATGGACGCGAACGCCGACAGCGCGATGACCCACAGTCCGGCGCCACGACCGGCGGCGTAGTAGTCCTCCTCACTGTCCTGCGAACGCGAGGCGTACAGTCCGATCCCGATCATCACGAGCGAGAACACGACGAACAGCGCGATGGCCGCGTTCGACGAGAAGTCGATCGGCAACTCCTGCCCCCACGTCTGCAGCGGGATCCGTTCAATCATTGCGATCACCCTCGTCCACCATCGCCTGAATTTCCTCGGCCGGGAGCGGCTCGAACTGCCATCCGACGTACAGTGCCGAAACGATGAACAGCAGGATGATCGCGGCGTACGTTGCGACCGTCAGTGTTGGTATTCCTGATACTGCCATGCTAGCCCATGACGGACCTCAATATCATACGTATTAAAACCATGGGTTGGTTGTGTAGGGTTTGTACAGCTACGTCGGTTAGAAATCCGAATGGAGGTAAATTTTTGATTTTATTTGGAGTAATATTGTCGAAGCGTTCGATTACAGCACGGGGTCTCGGAACGCGATACGGCACATCCCGCGGTGGGTAAACGCCGCTTACCTGCGTGGGCAAACTACTAATATCCGCGCCGGCGAACCGCCGGTATGGCAGGCTTCGAGCCCGCAACGCGTACCGACGGCGGACGTTTCGGGGGCGATCCATGACCGAGCCCGTGACGACGGACGCCCTCGAGGAGTATCTGGTCGGACGGTTCGGAACCGAGACGGTGGCCGTACGCGACCTGGTCAAACACCCCGAGGGGTGGTCCCGGAACACCTACTCCTTTACCGCGACGTGGGACGACGAGGGGGAGACCACGAACCGGTTCGTCCTGCGGTCGGAGGCCGAGGGCGGCGTGCTCGACACCGACCTCGAGAAGGAGTACCGGGTCATGGACGCGGCCCAGGAGACGGACGCTCCCGTTCCGCGGACGCACTGGTACGAGGCCGACCCGGACGTCATCGGGGCGCCGTTCTTCGTCGTCGATCACGTCTCCGGGGAGGCGCCGAATACGTGGCGCGGCTCCGACCGGGCGATGCTCGAGGACGCCTGGGAGACACGCAACGGGCTCCCCGAGGGGTTCGTCGACGCCGCCGCGGAGGTCCACTCGATGTCACCGGAGGACGTCCCGTTCATGGAGAACCCTGGCGTCGACGGCGTCGTCGAGCGGGAACTCGACCGCTGGGTCGGCAAGTACGAAAGCCACGACCTCCGTTCGGAGCCGATCGTCGACGAGGCGATCCGGTGGTTCCGGGAGAATCCTCCCGAAATCGACGAACTCACCGTCGTTCACGGCGACTTCCGCATCGGCAACATGCTCATCGACGACGGGGAGATAACGGCGCTTCTGGACTGGGAGATGGCCCGACTCGGGGACCCGATGTACGACCTCGGCTACTCGAGTATGCCGTATCTGGCGGGGAAGCTGATCGACGAACCGACGGAACTGGTCTGTGCCGTCGCCGACCGGGAGTGGTACTACGACCGGTACGAGGAGCTGACCGGGCGGACGGTCGACCGCTACGCCGTCGAGTACTGGCAGGCGTTCGCCATCTTCGTGATGATCACCATCCTGCTCACCGGGGTCGACCGGTACGACCGCGGCGAGAGCGACGACGTCCGGCAGGTGTGGCTCCAGTACCCGATCCCCGGACTCCTCGAGGACCTCCTCGAAATACTTCGGAACCACGTCGAGACCGCCTGAACGCCACCCCGAGCGACTACTCCGTTCGACCCAGAACGTGGAGTTGGCTCTCGACGCGGTGCTCGAACAGCTCGTAGAGGCGGGCCCGCGCCTCCGGCGTCTCCGCCCCGAAGGTCCCGTCGTCGACGGCGCGCTGCAGTTCGCCGAGCGTCTCCCGGACGGCGGTCTCGACATCGTCGGCGTTCCCGATGACGGGCTCGACCGCCTCGACCCGTTCGCGCTGGTCGGCCACGAAGGCGTCGGCGGCCGCCCCGCCGACCCCTTCGAGTTCGTCGAGCGCGTCGAGCAGCGCCCGGCGCCGTTCGAGGATCGACTCGTCGCGGTGCTCGACCTCGCGCGCGAGGAACCCGAGCGTACTCGACATCGACCCGACCTGAGCGCGGACGAACGTCGACTCCTCGCCGATGGCGTCGACGACCGTGTCGGCGGTGAACTCCGAGAGCCGACCGAGGACGGTCGACGGTGGAACGTATGGCATCCCGTCACGATACTGCGCCGAGAACGCCTTATAGGTTTCCCAGGGCGCCCGTCTCGCGGGTGCCCGACACCGCCCCTCGGTCGGCCGACGGCGGCGCAGTCCCGCCATTCGCCCCGACCCAACCATTATTACGCTGTGTCTCGAACCTCGCCGGTAATGGTTCGCATAGGCTACGCGTCCGGGTACTGGGGCGACGATCCGCAGGCCTTGGAGCGGCTGCTCGAGAACCCGCCCTCGCTCGACTACGTGGCGATGGACTACCTCGCGGAGACGACGATGGCGATCCTCAAACGGCAGTACGACGAGGACGACTCGCTGGGGTACGCCCGCGACTTCCCGGACCACGTCGCCGATTCGCTGGAACGGCTCGTCGAGGACGACGTGACGCTTTTGGCGAACGCCGGCGGCGTGAACCCGGAGGCGTGCCGCGATGCGGTCTTCGAGGTCGCCGAGTCAGTCGACGAGCCGGTGACCGTCGCCGCGGTCTCCGGGGACGACATCTACGACCGGGTGCCGGACCTCCGCCGGCAGGGTGTCTCTTTCGAGAACATGGACACCGGCGAGTCCTTCGAGACCATCGAGGGCGATCTGGTCTCGGCGAACGCGTACCTCGGGGCGTTCCCGCTCGTGGAGGCCCTCGAGGCCGACCCGGACCTCCTCGTCACCGGGCGATGCGTCGACGCGGCGCTGGTGATGGCGCCGCTCGTCCACGAGTTCGGCTGGGAGCCCGACGATATCAACCGACTGGCCAGCGGAGCGGTCGCGGGACACATCCTCGAGTGTGGGGTGCAGGCGACGGGCGGGGTCTTCACCGACTGGCAGGAGGTGGACTTCGACCGGATGGGGTTCCCGATAGCCGAGTTCGAGCCCGACGGCGAGTTCGTCGTCACGAAACCCGACGATACCGGCGGGATGGTGACGACCGAGACGGTCAAAGAACAGCTCGTCTACGAGATCAAGGACCCGAACGCCTACCAGTTGCCGGACGTCACCGTCGACTTCACGTCGCTCTCGCTCGAACAGGTCGGCGAGGATCGCGTCGCGGTCACGGGCTGTTCCGGGGCTGAACCGCCGGATTCGCTGAAGGTAACCGCCCTCTACACGGACGGGTACAAGGCGCAGTTGCTGGTCCTCTACTCGTGGCCGGAGGCCCTCGAGAAGGCCCGCAAGGCCGAGGAGATAATCGAACGGCGTCTCGAACGGGCCGGGGTCGATCCCGGTTCTGACCTCGAAATCGAGGCCGACTTCGTCGGCTACGACGGCGCCCATCCCGGCATCGCACCGGAGCCGGCCGACCCCAACGAGATCGTCCTCCGGATGGCCGTGAAGTCCGACGAGAAGGGTCCGATCTACGAGTTCGGCAAGCAGGCCATGGCGATCGGCACCGGCGGACCGCCGACGTGGGCACCCGTCGAAGCCGGGCGACCGAAGCCGAAAGACGTGCTCGCCTTCTGGCCGTGTACGGTCCCGAAGAGCGACGTCTCCCCGACCGTCACGGTCGACACGACGGCCCCCGAACTCTCCGTGGAGGCGGACGACTGACCATGGTCCTGCTCCGGGAGATCGCCCACGCTCGCTCCGGCGACAAGGGGAACGTCTCGAACGTCGGCGTCCTCGCCCGCGACCCCGCCTACTACGAGGTGATACGGGAGGAGGTGACCGAGGAACGGGTCGCCGACCACTTCGACGAGCTGTGTGACGGTGCGGTCACTCGCTACGAGATGCCGAACATCCACGGCTTCAACTTCGTCCTCGAGGAGGCGCTCGGGGGCGGCGGGATGAGTTCGCTACAGCTCGATCACCTCGGCAAGACCTACAGCGGCGCGATCCTCCGGATGGAGATCGACGCCGACCTGCCGTCGGAAGACGTCCCCGAGTGACCGGTCAGTAGCCCTCCCACTCCGGCTCCCGGTCCTCGAGGAACGCCGTGGCGCCCTCCTCGAGATCCCGGCTCTTGTAGATCGGGGCGCGGTAGGCGCTCATCGCGTCGATCGCCTTCGTCGTGTTCATGTCCTCCGTCTCGCGGAACGACCGCATCCCGACCCGGAGGGTGAGCGGGCTGAAAGACGCGACCTGTCGGGCGACCTCCCGCGCCCGGTCGGTGGGGTTCTCCGCGACCTCGGTCACCAGCCCGATCTCGGCGGCCCGTTCTGCGGAGATGAGCTCCCCCGTCAGCGCCAGCTCGAGCGCCCGCCCGTCGCCGAGCCGATCGCGCAACAGCGGGAGGATGGCGAACGGGAACATCCCGATGCGGATCTCGACGGTCCCGAAGCTTGCATCCGGGTCGGCGTACGAGAGGTGGCAGCCGGCGACGATGCCCGTCCCGCCGCCGACGGCGTCCCCGTTGACGCCCGCCACGATCGGCTTCCTGTACTCGGCGAGTCGCTTGAGGAGGTCCGTCGAGGCCTCTTCGAGGAGTTCGACCGGCGACTGCTCCCGCATCTCCTGGAACTCCTCGAGGTCGCCGCCCGAGCAGAAGGCGGGGTCCTCCCCGGTCAACAGCACCACCCGGACCTCGTCGTCGTCCGCGGCGCGGTCGAGCGCGTCGATCGTGTCGGCGATCAGCGCCTGGCTCAGCGCGTTCCGTTTGTCCGGCTGATCGAAGGTTACCTCCGCGACGTTCTCGCTGACGTCGTACTGGATCGCGTCGTATGCCATCGAAGTATCGTTTCCGTAGACTCTCCATAAACATTCGGGAGCAAGTTTCCGGGCGACCGAGGGACACCCGAGGCGCCGTCCGCTGACGAGTCGGCGATCTCGAGTCGCTCCGGTCGGCCCCGTCCCGCCGAATCCCCCGCCCCCGCCCAGTAGACATTTGCTGCTGAAGCGCGTGCTGGGTGACGTGACCGACATCGAAGCGATACGGCGCCGAATCGAGGACGATCCGTACTGCGAGCTGCTCGGGATCGAACTCGTCGATCTCGAGGCCGGCGTCGCCACGACGCGTCTGGAGGTGACCCCGGCGTTGACGAACTTCTACGGGATGCCCCACGGGGGAGCGATCTACTCGCTGGCCGATGCGGCGTTCGCGGCGGCCTCTAACTCCCACGGGGAGACGGCGGTCGCCATGGAGGCGAACGTCTCCTATCTCTCCGAGGTCGATACCGGCACCGTGCTCACCGCGACCGCACGGGAGACGCACGTCTCGGGTCGAACCGGGGAGTACGAGGTCGTGGTCTCCGAGGAGAGCGGAGGCCGGGTGGCGACGTTTCGGGGTCGCGCCTACCGGCCCGGATAGGGCCGAGGCCGTGGGTTCACAGCCGCGCCGTGAGACCGCTGTCGACGTGGAGAACCTGTCCGCTGACGTCGTGGCTGTCCTCGCTGCAGAGCATCGTGACCGCCGTCGCTATCGATTCCGGCGGCGTGATCTCACCGAGCGGCGTCTGGTCTACGAGCATGTCCATGAACTCCTGGGCGTCCTCCGAGGTGGTGGCGTAGTACTCCGAGGAGTCGGTCCGGGAGACCCCGACGTTTATCGAGTTCGCCCGGATCCCGTCCTCGCCGTGCTCGGCGGCGACGTACTTCGTGAGCTCCTCGAGTGCGGCCTTGGCGGCACCGAGGAGTCCGTGTCCCGGCATCGCGTAGGTGGCGTCGATCCCCGAGATCGAGACGATCCGTCCACCCTCGTCCATGAGTTCGACCGCCCGCTGGACCGAGAGAACGAACCCGTGCACGCTGAGGTCGAACGTCAGGTCGATCTCCTCTCTGGAGACGTCGGCGAGCGGCTTGAACGCGGTCACCGCAGCGTTGTGGACGAAGACGTCGATGCGTCCGAACTCCTCGTCGACGGCGTCGAACAGCGCGTCGACGCCGTCGGTCCGCGAGAGGTCCGCCTGCACGGCGGTCGCCGTCGCCTCCGGGTGCACCGCCTCGATCTCTTCGACGACTTCGGCGGCGGCCGCCTCGTTCGAGCGGTAGTTGACGACGACGTCCGCACCACGGCTCCCGAACTCGATGGCCGTGGCGCGCCCGATCCCCCGGCTACTTCCGGTGATGACGACCGTCTCGCCGAGGAACTGCTCGTCGTTTCCGGCCATGGTCAGCGGTCCCCCGTTCCGTGATCCGGTTCGCTGCCGGCAGTCAGGTCGGCTTTGCGGCTCCGCCGGGTCGCTGCTGTCCGTCGCATATAGTACGCTCTTTCATCCAATATCGTCATAAAGCTTCGGTCAACTTCGGGCGGCGCTGCCGCCGTCACGCCGACAGCGGGACGCTCACTCGGTGTCGAGACGGAACAGCGGATCGCCGGCGGTGACGCTGTCGCCCTTCTCGACGAACCGTTCGGCGACGACGCCCGTCCGGGTTGCCGTCACCTCGTTTTCCATCTTCATCGACTCCAGGGAACAGACGGTGTCGCCCGCCTCGACGGCGTCCCCCACGTCGACTCGCACGCCGATCAGCGTCCCGTCCATCTCCGCCGCGACGACGCCGTCGCCGTCGTCGACGTCGACGGGATCGGTGGTGTCGGCGCCCGTGTCGGCGCTTTCGGTCGTCCCGGCGGTGGCTCCCGCCGAGCCGTCCGTCGAGGGGTTCGCCGTCACCCGTTCGCTCGCCGCTCGACCCCCGGCGACTGGCTCTCCCTCGAGGCGGACGTCGAACTGCTTTCCGCCGACGGTGACGGTCAGGGTCCGCTCGGAGTCGGGGGAAGCCTCCTCGTCGTCTCCGCCGAACCGTTCGGTGCCCTCCGCGAGCCGTTCCCGGTCGATCCCGTCGAGGTACTTCGTCGTGTGCAACCCGTCGACGAAGGTGTCGTCGTCGAGCATCAGCCGGTGAAACGGGATCGTCGTCTGGACGCCGGCGAGGTCGAACTCCGCGAGCGCGCGGTCCGAGCGGGCCAGACACTCCTCGCGGTCGCCGGCGTGGACGATCAGCTTCCCGATCAGGGAGTCGTAGTCGCTCCCGATGTCGTCCCCCTGCCGGATCGCGTCGTCGAGACGGACCCCGATCCGACCGGGTGGGTCGTACCTGGTAACCGTCCCCGTGGTCGGCTCGAAGTCCTCCCCTGCGCTCTCGGCGTTGATGCGGTACTCGATTGCGTGGCCGTCGAGTTCGACGTCGTCCTGCGAGAAGTCCAGTTCCTCGCCCGCGGCGACCCGGATCTGCCACTTGACGATGTCGATGCCGGTCAACTCCTCGCTGACGGTGTGTTCGACCTGGATACGGGTGTTGACCTCCAGGAAGTAGAAGTCAGCGTCGGTGCCGAGCAACTCGTCCGGCCCTCGTTCGGGGTCGTCCTCGACGAGGAACTCGACCGTGCCGGCGTTGGTGTACCCCGTTTCGCCGATTCCCCGTCTTGCGGCCTCGCTGATCTCCTCGCGGAGTTCGTCGGTCAGGGCGGGTGACGGTCCCTCCTCGATGACCTTCTGGTGGCGGCGCTGCAGCGAGCAGTCCCGCTCGCCGAGGTGCCGGACGTTGCCGTGTTCGTCGGCCAGGATCTGGACCTCGACGTGGCGGGGGGTCTCGAGGTAGCGCTCGAGGTACACCGAGTCGTTGTCGAAGTAGGCCTCGCCCTCGCGTTTGGCGCTCTCGAGTTCGGCCTCGACGTCGTCGTCGCTCCGGACGACCTTCATGCCGCGGCCGCCGCCGCCGCCCTCGGCCTTGATGGCGACGGGGTAGCCGTGTTCCTCGCCGAACTCGTCGACCGCCTCGGCGGTCTCGACGGGGTCGGTCGTCCCCGGAACGATGGGGACGCCCGCCTCGTCCATGACCGTTCTGGCCTTCGTCTTCTCGCCGAGCAGTTCCATCGACTCGGCGGAGGGACCGATCCACGTCACCCCCTCGACGTCCTCGACTTTGCCGGCGAACTCGGCGTTCTCCGCGAGGAAGCCGTAGCCGGGGTGGATGGCGTCGGCGTCGGCCTCCTCGGCGGCCTCGATGACCGCCTCGTGGTCGAGATACGACTCGGCTGCACGCGCCGGCCCGATGTTGTAGGCCTCGTCGGCGTACCTGACGTGGCCGCCCTCCTCGTCGGCGTCGCTGTAGACGGCGACGGTGTCGACGCCGAGTTCCTCGCACGCGGCCATGACCCGGACGGCGATTTCGCCCCTGTTGGCGACTAACACCTTGTCGAACATGAGCCAACAATCGATTTGCGGGGTTGTTATACTTGTCCTTCCACCCGACGGCTCGGTCGGTCCCCGGATCGATCCGACGGTAGGTTATTTACCCCGGAACGCACTGTGTCAACCATGGAAGTCTCCGGCGCGTTCGGCGACACCACCGACCAGGAACGGGATGCGATAGCGGCGGCCCTCGCAAAGCACTTCGGCGCGAGCGTCCGACTCGTCGAGGAGTCCGACGGAAGCGTCGTCACGACCGAAGACCGGATCGGCCTCCCGAGACGGGACTTCGAGGGAGGGGCAGCGACCGAGCGCGAGCAGGCCGTCATCGACGAGATAGAGGATATCCTCCAGGGCGGTCCCGAGCGGGGCCACGAGAAGCTCGAACGGATCGGCAAGCTGTTCGTCAGAGAGCGGATCGACCGGATGTTCGACGAGATCCTCTTCGAGGACGGCACGTTCGCCCAGTACGAGGCCGAGGAGAACCTCGCGGGCGATGCGATCGTGACGGGCGCGGGGATGATCGACGGCCGGAAGGCCTTCTTCGCCGCCAACGACTACACGGTCAAGGCCGGCACCTTCGCGGACAAGTCCCTCGAGAAGCTCATCCGCATCCAGGAACAGGCGATCGAGACCGAGGCCCCGATCATCTACCTCATCGACTCCAGCGGGGGCCGGATCGACGTCCAGTCGACCTTCTATGCGAACCGGTACCACGGCGGCAAGCAGTTCTACAACCAGTGTGTCATGTCCGGTCGCGTGCCACAGATCGCGGTCATGTACGGGCCGAACTTCGCGGGGACGGCCTACCAGCCGGTCTTCAGCGACTACCTCATCATGGTCCGGGACATCAGCGCGATGGCGATCGCGAGCCCGCGGATGGTCGAGATGGTGACGGGCGCCGAAACCACGATCGAAGAGCTCGGTGGTCCCGAGATGCACGCCCGCAACACGGGGAGCGTCGACCTCGTCGTCGACGACGAAGCGGAGGCCAACAACGCCGTCCACCGGCTGCTCGATTACCTGCCCCAGAACTACACGGAGCGACCCGACCGAAGGCAGGCGACCCCGCCCGCGGGCGACCCCCGGGAGATAGACACCGTCGTTCCGAACGATCCGAACGAGGGGTACGACGTCACGGAGTTGATCGACCGGGTCGTCGACGAGGGCTCGTATCTCGAGCTCAAACCCGAGTTCGCCTCCGAGATGATAACGGCGCTGGCACGGATCAACGGGCGGACGGTCGGCATCGTCGCCAACCAGCCCGCCGTCAGGGCGGGAGCGATATACCCCGACTCCAGCGAGAAAGCCGCGGGATTCGTCTGGCAGTGTGACGCCTACAACATCCCGCTGCTGTACCTCTGTGATTCGCCCGGCTACATGGTCGGCGAGGAGGTCGAACGCGACGCGATCCTGCAGAAGGGGCGGAAGCTCATCTTTGCGACCTCGTGTGCGACCGTCCCCAAGGTGGCTGTATTCGTCCGGAAAGCCTACGGAGCGGCGACCTACGCGATGGCCGGCCCCGCCTTCGATACCGACGCGACGCTGGCGTTCCCGAGCGCCGAAATCGCCGTGATGGGTCCGAAGGCGGCGGTCAACGCCGTGTACGCGAACAAACTCTCCGACATCGACGACCCCGAAAAGCGAAAACAGCGCGAACAGGAACTCCGCGAGGAGTACCGCGAGGACATCGACATCCACAAACTCGCCTCCGAGATGGTCGTCGACGAACTCGTCCCGCCCCGCGACCTCCGGGCGGAGGTCGCAAACCGGCTGGAAGTGTACGACGGGAAGGAAAAGTACCGTCCGGGCCGGAAACACGGCGCGATGCTGTTCTGATCCCGATCTGGACGACTATCCCGTCCTCGACTGGAGTCCGTCCTGGCGCCCGGTCTTACCTTCCCGTCGCGGTTCCGCTCGGCGGAGCCGGGATGTGAGGCGGGACTACTCTCGATCCGGTACGGTGAGCACCGGGATTTCGGCGAGACGAACGACCCGATCCGAGACGCTACCGAGCAGTCGTCGCTCGAGTCCCGCCCGGCCACGGGTCCCCATGACGATCAGGTCGACGTCGTTCTCCTCGGCGTATTCCAGGATTCCTTCGGACGGACGGTCGTGCTCCACGTTCGTTTCGATCGTGTCCAGGCCCGCTCGTTCCGCCCGTTCGACGGCGTCTTCCAGCGCATCGTCGCCCCTGTTCTGTAGCTTCTCTATGACCGCTGCGGAATCGGCCAGCGCCGGCACGGCGCCAGTGTCGACGACGTAGAGGATGTGGAGGTTCGCCCCGTACTGGTCGGCAAGGCTGATGCCGCGTTCGATCGCGGTTTCGGTGCCCTCGTTCCCATCGACTGCCAGGAGTATGTCGTCCATCGTGTTATTCGGTAACAGGCGAAATATTTATATTTTCGGATGCCTCGAACTCGTTTCCTGACGTGTAGCCGGTGGTCGAAACGGTTAATTGGTAGTGTGATAGCACTACCCACTATGGATCGGCTCGATACCTGCTACTTCCACGAGGAGGACTGGGGGATGTGCGAGGACCTCTACGATGCGTTCGAGTGGGTGGTTCCCGAGACGCTGAACGTGGCCGATTACGTCTGTGATCGGTGGGCCGACGAGGCGGGCCGCGTCGCAGTGTTCTCCGAGGACGATGCGGGGACGGAGCGGACCTGCACGTTCGGGGCGATCAACGAGCGGGCCAACAGGCTCGCCAACTCCTTCGAGTGTTGGCTCGGCGACTCGGAGGCGAAGGCGTGTCTCCTCGGCGGCCGCGCCCCGAAGAACGCCCCCACGCGGTGGAGAGGTCGATAGCGATGACGAACGAGACGGCGGGTCCCGGACTCGACCTTCCCGTCGGTCCCGCCGACGAGGCCGCCGACTGGATCGGCCGGACGAGCGAGACGCGGTTCGCAAACGAACCGATCAACGCTCCGATGATCCGGCTCTACGCGTCGGTCCTCGAGGACGGAAACCCCTGCTACTGGGACGAGGGGTTCGCCGAGCGGACGTGGGGAGGGATGCCGGCCCCTCCGGGGATGTTGCTCACCTGGAAAATGCCGCCGCTGTGGACGCCGACGGACGACGATCACCCCACGCCCATCTACGGTCTCGACGTCCCGCTGCCGGCGGAGAAGGACATGCTGCTCTTCATCGAGTCCGAGACGACGTTCCAGCGGCCGATGGTCGTCGGCGACCGACTCAACTGGCAGGGGACCATCCTCGACGTCAGCGAAGAGAAGGAGACCGGCCTCGGGATCGGTCACTTCGTCACGAGCGAAGCGACGTTTCACGACGGCAGCGGCGACCGGATCGCCGAGAGCACGTCGACGATCTTCCGCTACGAGCAGCCCGAAGGCTCCGTCGGCGGCGAAGCGCCGTACGCGAGAGGGCGACGGAGCGTCGAGTCGGCCTCGGAGTCGCCGTCGGGCGAGCGGTACCGAAGCCGCAGCCCCGAGGAGGTGGCCGTCGGCGATTCGGTCGCGTCCTTCGAGTTCCCCGTCCCGTACGAACGCGTCATCCGGAACGTTGCGGCTACCCGCGAGTTCGTCCTTCCGGGGCTCTACGACCCCGAATACGCTCGCAGGCAGGGCAACGAGACGATATTCTTGAACGCCATCGGCCTCCACGGGCTGTTCGATCGTCTCGCGACCGACTGGGCGGGCCCGGAGTGGCGCGTCGTCGACCGCTCGATGCGGCTCCTGGGGTCGGCCGTCGCCGGCGAGTGTCTGGTCGTCGACGGCAGCGTGGCCGCCGTCGAGGACGGCAGGGTCACGATCGACGCGACGGTCGCCGAACGGGACGGCGACCCGGTCTGTGACGGCACCGTCGGTATCGAACGAGCCCCCGACGGCGGCTGAAAGACGGACGCCCCGGGATCTCGCCGGCCCCGATTGCGGCTGCCGGCGGGACGCCGCAGCGCCGGAGCGATCGACGACCCCTATCGCTGCGGGGCGTTGTTACGGACGTAGTCGATGGTCTCCTGCATCGAGACGCCGGGACCGAATATCTCGTCGACGCCTGCGGCGTACAGTTCCTCGCGGTCCCCGTCGGGAATGATGCCGCCGACGAGCACGAGCGTGTCCTCGAAGGCGTCGTACTCCTTCAGCCCGTCGATGATCTTGGGGACGAGCGTGTCGTGGGCCCCCGAGAGGATGGAGATGCCGAAGACGTCGACGTCCTCCTGGACGGCGGCCTGGACGACCTCCTCGGGGGAGTTGTGCAACCCCGAGTAGATGACCTCGAACCCGGCGTCCCGGAACGCCCGCGCGATGACGTGAGCGCCCCGGTCGTGGCCGTCGAGGCCGACCTTCCCTACCAGACACCTGATGGTCCGCTGTTCGTTCGAACTCATGTCGGTCTCGACCCTCCTCGGTAGAGGCCGTCGGGGTTCGCTCCGAACCGTGCGCGCTCTGCGAACGTCGTGTCGGTCCCGACGGCCACGGCCGGAGTGCCGGTCGCCGGGAGTGGGTCGAGCGTCTTCCCGCTTCGACGGTCCCGGTCGGCACCGGGCGCCGCCGGCTTTGTCTCGTCGAACATATCGAACCCAAGACGGGCGAGAATCAAATACTCTTCCCCCGGCGGTGCCGCGACCGAAACACGGTCCAGCGTTCGTACTTCGGCGATACAAGGCTTTATGAGCGCACGAGCCCATCCGCTGGATATGGTCGATTTCAGTGACTCAGAGATCGAGCGGATGATCCGTTCTTCGATTCAGGACCTGATGGAGAAGTACGACGAGTCCTACTGGGCGGAGATCCGGGCGAGCGACAGCTACCCGACCGAGGTGTGGCAGGACCTCGGCGAACACGGGTGGCTTGGCGTTGCGATCCCCGAGGAGTACGGCGGCCAGGGGATGGGAATGCAGGAACTCGCAATGGTGATCGAGGAGGTCGGCGCCAACGGGGGCTGGCCGATAACGATCCAGTTCGTCCTTTCGCCGCTGTTCGGCGGGGAGACGCTCGCCGCACACGGGACCGAAGCACAGAAAGAGCGGTGGCTCCCGCAGCTGGCGTCCGGCGACGCCCGGTGGGCGCTCGGCGTGACCGAGCCCGACTCGGGGTTGAACACGACGAGTATCTCGACGACCGCCGAGCGGGACGGCGACGAGTACGTCATCGACGGACAGAAGACCTGGTGTTCCGGTGCCGCGGAGGCCGAGCGGATCACCCTTCTTGCGAGGACGGTCCCCCCGGAGGAGGCCGAACGGCCGAGCCACGGGTTCTCGATCTTCCTCGTCGACCCGGATGACCCGAACGTCGAGTACGAGAACATCCCGCTGGACGGGTACTTCCCCGACAGGACGTACAACCTCCACCTCGACGGCGTCCGCGTCCACGAGGACGACATGGTCGGCGACGAGCACGAGGGGTTCCATCAAATATTCGATACTCTCAACACGGAGCGGATCACGACGGCGGCGTGTGCCGCCGGGACGGGCCGATACGCGATCGAGAAGGCCGCCGAGTACGCGAACGAACGCGAGGTCTTCGACGCCCCGATCGGCAGCCACCAGGGCATCCAGCACAAACTCGCCGAAGCCCACGCCGAGCTACAGGCGTCGAGACTGATGAATACCAAGGCAGCGTGGCTCTACGACAACGGCGAACCGGCCGGCGCCGCCTCGAACATCGGGAACTTCCTCTGTGCGAAAAGCGGGTGGGAGGCCTGCGAAGCGGCGACGACCACCTTCGGCGGGATGAGCCTGAGTCGGGAGATGGGCGTCGCGGCGATGACCTCCTACGTCCGCCATCTGCGCATCGCTCCCGTGAGCGAGGAGATGATCCTGAACCACGTCGCCGAGGAGGAACTGGGGCTCCCCAAGTCGTACTGACCCGCTCGCTTTCGGTCACGGCGGCGGCATAGCTTTTTGTGCTTTCCCGCGTCAGGTTGCGGTATGTCGCTGTACTCCACCGAGACTCTCGAATCGGTACGCCGACAGCTGGAGCGCGTCGCCGAGTACGACCTCTATGCGGATCTCTTCGAGGAGGCGGGCGTCGAGCCCGGTGCGGTCGACTCCTGGGAGGCGTTCCGCTCGATCCCCTACACCACCGCCGAGGAGTTCCTCCGCGACCGCGAAGCACACGGCCCCGAGGGATCGGTGGCGCCGGACGGGGTCATGCTCTCGTTTACGCCGGTCGGGGACGACCTCTTTCCGGTGTTCGATGCGGCCGAGGACCTCGACTACCAGACCGGGGTCCACGAACGCGTCTTCGAACGGATCGGGATCGGCCCCGGCGACCGGGTTCTGAACACGTTCGGCTACCACCTGTTCGGGACCGGCATCCTCCTCCACAGGGGACTCGAAGCGGTCGGCGCGGAGGTCATCCCCATCGGGCCGGGGGACTCCGAGCAAGCCGCGGCCGTCATCGACGAGTACGACGTGGACGTACTCGTGGGGAACCCGAGCTACGCGCTGAAGATCGGCGCCAACGGGGCGTCGGTCGACACGTTCGTCGGCGGCGGCGAACCGTTCACCTCGGTACCGGGGCTTCGAGCGGACGTCAAGGACGCCCTCGACTGTGAGACCGCCGTCGATTACTTCGCCACCCGTCGCGTCGCCCCGGTCGCCGTCGAGTGCCGCGGCGAGAACGGCCTGCACGTCGTCTCCGAGAACGCCGTCGTCGAGGTCATCGACCCCGACACCGAGGAGGTACTCCCGCCGGGGGAGCGCGGCGAACTCGTCGTCACGCACGTCAACAAGCGGGGATCGCCGCTGGTCCGATACCGGACGGGCGACCTCGCGGAGCTTCGAACCGAGACGTGTTCGACCTGCGGGGCGTCTTTGACACTCCCGCAGGGCGTCATCGGCAGGACCGACGACCGGATCAAGGTCAAGGGCGTCAAGATATATCCGGGCAGTATCGAGACGGTGCTGGCCGGAACCGACGGGCTGTCGGGCGAGTACCGGATCGAGGTCTCCCGGCCGGAATCGACCGATCACCTGCGTCTCGTCTGTGAGGGGACCCCCGAGGTTCCCGTCGACCGGTTGCAGGAAGCGATCGCCGAACGGTTGCTGGTCTCCCTTGACGACCTCGAGATCGTCGACGACCTTGAGGGCGAGACCGGGACGGTCGACGAGCGGTACTGACGTTCCCGAAACTGCAGGGTACTACTCGCCGGACCAGGCGCTCTCTTCGCGCCCCCCAACCTTGTAGACTCCCCGTCCGACGGCCACCGTCCCGTCGCTCCCCGTCGAGAGTTCGACGTCCACGGTTGCGACGTTCTTGCCCATCCGGGCGATTTCGGCGACGGCCTCGAGGTCGTCGGTCACCGGCCGGAGGTAGTCGATTCTCATGTCGATCGTCGGGGTCGGCCAGCCGTCGACCGACACGGCAGCCGCACCGCCCGTGTGGTCGGCGAGGGCGTACGGCACTCCGCCGTGTGCGACCGTGGTGTCCGGCGACGACGACAGCGCCGGACGCATCGGCAGGACCCCCCTCGCGTACCCGTCCTCCATCTCCACGATTCGCATCCCCAGCAGGTCGGCGAACGGGTCCGGATCCATCGGCGTCTCGTCGTCGGCCATGTCGGGACAGTGGACGATGCGACAATTAAAGATTGCGTGCGTTCCGGCATCCGTCCCCCGATTCGCGGCCGTCTATCGGTCGGACCGGGACCGTTACTCCTCGCCGCTATTCCTCGCCGCGTACGAACCCGCGGACGCGGCGCTCGAACTCCTCGGTCAGCACGATCTCGGCCATATCCTCGCGTTCCCGCTCGAGCTGTCCTTCGAGCGTCGCGTCGAGGCTCCCGTTGAGTAGCCGCTTGCTGCGGGCGATGGCCTCCGTCGGCCGATCCGCGAGCGTCCGGGCGCGTTCCCGGACGGTTTCTTCGAAGTCCTCCTCGACGACCTGGTTTACGACGCCCAGCTCGGCCATCCGGTCGGCGGAGAGCGGCTGTGGCGTGAAGACCAGCTCCTTGGCCTTCTGGAGTCCGACGAGCCGGGGCAGGAAGTAGGTGCTCCCGCCGTCGGAGGACGCGCCGATGTCGGTGTAGGCGTGCGTGAACTCGGCGTCGGCCGAGGCGATTATCTGGTCGGAGGCCAGCGCGATGCTGAACCCGCCGCCCGCTGCGAACCCGTTCACCGCAGCGATCACGGGACAGCCGACGGTGGCCATCTCGAGGATCGCCCCGTGGAACCGGTGGATCAACTCCCGAATCCGGCGCTGTCGTTCGACCTCGTCGCCTTCCGTCGCGTCGAAGATGTCGACGAACGTCGCTATATCGAGGCCGACACAGAACGCCGACGATCCGCCGGTGAGGAGGATGACCTCCACGTCATCCCGGTGGGGGAGCCGTCCGAGCATCTCGTGGAACTCCACCATCCCGCGCTCGTCGATGGCGTCCTTCTCGTGCCGTAACTCCACGGACGCGATCCCGTGGTCGCTCACCGAAACCGCCCACTCCTCGTAGCTGTCGGAACGAGCCATGCACGGACAACTCCGGGCTCGATAAAAAGTCTACTGTCGACCGGACGCCCGTCCGGGCCCCACGGTACTTCCCGTCCCGTTCGTCCCGATGCAACGACCGATGCGACCCCACCCGGACGGTCGAACCCGACCGGAAACGCGACCGCCGGTCGCCCAGGACGGTCGAAACGGTTAAGCGGCAGCGTGCGCACCTGTCTCGGTATGGATCGACTCGAGAGTTACTACTTCCACGAGGAGGAGTGGGCCAGTTACGAGGACCTCTACGAGGCGTTCGAGTGGGAGGTCCCCGAGACGCTGAACGTGGCCGATTACATCTGTGATCGGTGGGCCGACGACGAGGACCGCGTCGCGCTGTTCTTCGAGGACGATGCGGGGACGGAGCGGGCCTACACCTTCGGGGAGATCAACGAGCGGGCCAACAGGCTCGCCAACTACCTCGAGAGCAGGGGCGTAGAGCGCGGCGACCGGATCGGGATCAACCTGCCACAGCGGCCCGAGACGATCGTCGCTCACGTCGCCGCCTGGAAGATGGGTGCGGTGTCGGTGCCGCTGAGCACGCGCTTCGGCCCCGACGCCATCGAGTACCGGCTCGGCGACTCGGGGGCGAAGGCGTGTCTCGTCGGGGAGGCCAACGTCGACTCGTACCGTCGGGGGACGGACTCGCTCGACGCGCTGGAAACCACGCTCGTCGTCGGGGACGTGGATCCGCAGAACGACGAAATCGGGCTTTCGGACGCACTGGAGGGGAGTTCGCCGGCGTTCGACAACGTCAGAACCGGCCCCGACGACGACCTGATAATCGTCTACACGAGCGGGACCACGGGCGATCCGAAGGGGACGCGACACGGCCACCGGGTGGTGCTGGGCCACCTCCCGACGTTCCTTCTGGTGTGGTGCAATATGGAGCTCACCGAACAGGACGTGTTCTTCTCGCCGGCGGAGTGGGCGTGGATCCTCGTCTTCGACTACGTGTTCCCGGCGATGTTCTACGGGCAGCCGCAGGTGGCCTACAACGGCGGCGAGTTCGACCCCGTGAAGGCTTTCGAGCTGATCGAGAAGTACGACGTGACGAGCTACTTCGCGCCGCCGACGGCGCTCCGGATGATGCGGGCCTCGGGGGCGGAATCGCACTCGGCGGAGTCGGTGCGGGTCATCGCTACGGGCGGCGAAGCGGTCGGTGCCGACATCGTCGACTGGGTCGACGAGCGGTTCGGCGGCGCCGCGCTCAACGAAGCCTACGGCCAGACGGAGGCGAATCTGCTGGTCGGCTCCTGTGAGGCGCTGATGGACGTTCCGATCGGGAAGATCGGGCGGGCGATGCCGGGCCACGAGGTCCGGCTGGCCGACCAGCACGACCCCGCCGAGACTGTCGCCCCCGGCGAGATCGGCGAGTTCGCCGCGAAGTACGAGGGCGACCCCGTCTGTCTGAAGGAGTACTGGAACAAGCCGGACAAGACCGAGGCGAAGATCCGCGACGGGTGGGTGCTGACCGGCGACCTCGGCATCAAGGACGAGGACGGCTACTACTCGTTCCACAGCCGCAAGGACGACGTCATCATCTCCGCGGGCTACCGGATCGGGCCGACGGAGATCGAAGAGAGCCTCGCGGACCACGAGGCCGTCGCCAACGCCGGCGTGATCGGCGTTCCCGACGAGGAACGGGGCGAGGTCCCGAAGGCCTTCGTCGTCCTCCAGAACGGGTACGAACCGTCCGAGGAACTGAAAGACCAGCTGCGAGCCTACGTCAAGGACGCTCTCGCGATGTACGAGTACCCGCGGGAGATCGAGTTCATCGACGAGTTACCCAAGACCGTCACCGACAAGGTCCGGCGACGCGACCTCCGGGAGCGCGAGGGGATCTTGGACTAGCTCCCGGTCGTCTCCGGGTGAGACGGCGGGGGTCGTCGTCCGCTACTCGGCGAGTGCCGCCATCGTCTCGAGTTGGTTCTCGACCGACTGTCCGTCGAAGAACCCGACCCGGACGGCGTCGATGCCGTCGATGGCGGCGAACTCGGCGTACTTCTCTCTGACCTCCGCCGGCGTCCCGGCGGCCACGAGTTCGTCCAGCAGGGCGTCGGGCAGCGCGTCGGTCATCCGGTCCCGTTCGCCGCGCTCCCAGCGCTCCTGTAGCTCCGCCGTGACGTCGCCGTACCCCTGCCGTTCGATCGACTTCCTGTAGTAGGGGCCGTAGGCTCCGATGACGAACGCCAGGTGGTTTCGTGCGATCTCCCGTGCCCGCTCTCCGTCCTCCATCGCACAGCACCGGAGGATGAAGCTCGTCCGGACCGCATCGGGGTCGCGGTCCCCCAGGTCACTGCCGCGTTCGAGGTCCTCCAGCCGATCGCGGAGCCCGTCGGGGGTGAACATCTGCGGCACCCAGCCGTCGGCGAACCGACCGACCAGCTCGACGGTCTTCGGGCCGATCGTGGCCACGTCGATCGGTGGCGCGGTCTCCGGTGCGGGGTCTTCGAGCTGGAGCCCCTCGAGTTCGAAGATCTCGCCGTCGTAGCTGACGCGTTCGCCCGTGGTCACTCGCCGGACGATCTCGATCGTCTCGCGCAACCGCCTGAGGGGCCGGTCGAACGACAGCCCGTGCCAGTTCTCGACGAGCGCTGGCGAACTCGTCCCGAGACCGAGCCGGTAGCGGCCGTCGCTCAGCTGCTGGAGCATGGCAGCCGTCTGGCCGAGCAACGCGGGCGAGCGGGAGTACGGGGAGAACACGTCGTTCGTGAGGCCGATCTCGTCGGTCCGCTCGGCCCCGACCGCGAGCAGTCCGACGCGGTTCCACCCCGTCGCCTCCCCCATCGAGACGCGTCGATAGTCCAACTCCTCCGCCCGACTCATCTGCTGGAGCACCGACTCCATCGAGTCGTGGGCGCGAACGTGCAACAGGAGTTCGCGGTCGACGTCGCCCGTCATCGGTGCGCTACCTCGGAACCGGACGGGACGTCCGGGACCGCACACTGCCAGTCGAAGCCAGTACCACCGTCTCCGTGAACCATCGTGCGCCGTGTACGCTTACCGGGCACAAAAAGAGAGGGGGTACTCCGCTCGAGGGACCCCGACGGTCCTCGTTGGACGGCGCACGCGGTCCGCCGGACGGCAGCGCACGCGGCCGATTACGTCGGCCGACTCCCTATCGGGGAGCGCGTCCGGTCGGCCGTGAACCGGGGCGCTCTCGGCACCTGGATTTAAATATTCGACACCACACGATACAAGCGATAATATGAGCGTGCCAGAGGCGGACGACGTACGGAGAGTCACGGTGATCGGTGCGGGAACGATGGGACACGGCATCGCACAGGTGTCTGCCGTGGCCGGACTGGAGACCACCATCGTCGACGTCGAGGAGGAGGTCCTCGAGAACGCAGTCGAGAAGATCGAGGGGAGCCTCGGACAGATGGGCGTCGAGGACACCGACGCGGTCCTCGATCGGATCGAGACGACGACCGACCGGCGGGCCGGACTCGCCGACGCCGACGTGATGATCGAGGCCGTGCCGGAGAATCTCGACCTCAAGGAGGAGGTGTTCTCGGATGCCGACGACGTCATGCCCGAGGAGGCGGTGCTTGCGACCAACACCAGTACGCTCCCGATCACCGAGATCGCCGAGGCGACCGACCGTCCCGAGTCGGTCGTCGGGATGCACTTCTCGAACCCCGTCCAGCTGATGCCGATCGTCGAGGTGATCCGCGGCGAGGAGACGAGCGATCGGATCTTCGAGTTCGCCGAGCGGTTCGCCGAACGGCTGGAGAAGACGCCGGTCCTCGTCGAGAAGGACGTCCCCGGGTTCGTCCTGAACCGGATCAACTACGCGTTCTGGAGCGAGGCACTCCGGCGCGTCGACGAGGGCGAGCAGGAGCCGAAGGCGATCGACGCCTCCGTCAGGCGCCTCGGGTTCCCGATGGGGCCGTTCGAGATACTCGACTTCAGCGGCCTCGACATGTTCCTCCTGGCGGCGCGCGAGATGCGCGATCACGGCGTTTCGGTCAACGTTCCCGACGTCTTAGAGGAACTGGTCGACGCGGGCAAACACGGCATGAAGACGGGCGAGGGCTTCTACGAGTACCCCGAACCGGGCGAGTACTCGCGGGTGTCGATCCCCCGCGAGCGGCGCTTCGAGTTCAACCCGCTGTACATGATGGCGAGCGCCACGAACGAGGCCGCCTGGCTCATCGACAACGACGTGACCACGCGGGAGGACATCGACACGGCCATGCAGATCGGGATGAACTGGCCGCGAGGGCTCCTCGAGTTCGCCGACGAGTACGGCATCGACCGGATCGTCGAGACGCTCGAGGAGCTCCACGAGCGGACCGGATGGGACCAGTACGAGCCCCATCCGATGCTGGAGCGGATGGTCGAGGACGGGCGCCTCGGTCTGAAGGCCGGCGAGGGGTTCTACGACCACGAGTTCGAATCGGAGACGTTCGACACGATCACGTACGAACGACGGGACTTCGCGGCGATCATCACGCTGAACCGGCCGTCGAAGCTGAACGCGATGGACGAGACGAGCTGGCTGGGCCTCCGGGCGGCGCTCGAACACGCCGCCGAGGACGACGACGTGCGGGCGACCATCATCAGGGGTGCGGGCAACACCTTCTCGGCCGGCGATGACATCGCCGAGATGCAGGGCTGGGAGACCGCCGACGAGGGCTCGACCTACTTCGACGAGGTCGCCCTCCCGACGATCGAGACGCTGCGGGCCCACCCCAAACCGACGATCGCGCTCGTCGACGGCATCGCGACCGGCGCCGGGTGCGAGATGGTGCTGCTGTGTGACCTCGGCGTCGCCGCCGACGGGAGCCGGTTCGGCCAGCCCGAGGCCACGATCGGTGCCATTCCGCCGGCCTGGCTCACGTACGGCATCACGACCGCAAGCAAGAAGGAGATCATGGAACTGGCCATGACGGGCGATCTGCTGTCGGCCAGCGAGGCCGCGGACATCGGGCTGGTCAACTACGCGGTCGACGACGGACAGGCCGAAGACGTCGCCAGGGAACTGGCCCGGTCGACGACGGCCGCGGCGCCGCAGTCGATCGAGACCATCAAGGACACCTGGGTCGGCATGGAGAACGAGCTGTTCGACGCGTGGCTCGCCTACGCCGTGAGCGAACTCACGGCGCTGATCCAGACCGAGGAGGGACGACACGGGTTGGCGGCGTTCCTCGAAGACGACACGCCGCGCTGGGAGCGATAGACGCCTAGCTCGACCACCCGCTCTCGTCGGTCGCCTCGAGGGCCCGCTTTGCCACCGCCGGGACGCGCTCGTCCATGACCGCATACAGCGAGTCGTCGCTGTCGCCCTCGAGGTATCTGGCGTAGAACATCTCACACGCCGCCGCGACCTTGTAGAGGGCGAACGTCCGGTAGAACGCCTGGTTTTCGAAGGCGATGCCGGTCCGCTCCTCGTAGCGGTCGACGAGTTCGCCCCGGGTCGGATACCCCTCGTGTTCGGTGAACGACGGAACGACCTCCGGGATGGCCGGATCGGGGTCGGCCTCGTCGCGCCAGAAGACGAACAGCCAGCCCAGATCCGCCAGCGGATCGCCGAGCGTGCTGAGTTCCCAGTCGAAGGCCGCCACCAGTTCCGGCGGCGTTCCCGGGCCGAACATGACGTTGTCGAGCTTGTAGTCGCCGTGAACCAGCGTGTGCGTCGGGGAGTCGGGAACGTTCGCGGACAGCCACCGGCCGACCTCCTCGAGTTCGGGAACCGTCCGTTCCCGTTCGGTGCGTTCGGTCGCCCACTCGATCTGCTTCGTCATCCGGTCGACCTGCCGTTCGAGGTACCCCTCGGGCCGTCCGAAATCGCCCAGCCCGACCGCCTCGTAGTCGACGGTATGGATCTCGGTGAGCGTGTCGATCAGTTCCTCGCCGATCCGGCGTCGGTGCGCCGGCGCCGCGAACCGTTCGGGTTCGGTCTCGCGGATGACGTCGCCCTCGAGGAGTTCGGTGATGTAGAAGTCGCTGCCGACGACGGAGTGGTCGTCACAGCTCTCGACCGTCGGCGGAACCGGGAGTTCGCCCTGCAGGGCGTCGATAACCCGGTACTCCCGGAGGACGTCGTGTGCGGTGTCCGCCGTCTCGCCCGGCGGCGGTCGGCGGAGGGCGAACTCCTCTTGCCCCCATGTGATCCGCAGGGTCTCGTTCGAGTGGCCCTCGCCGAGGTGTTCCACCTCGAAGGCGTCCGCCGGGCCGAACACCGACTCGAGGTACGTCTCGAGGCGGTCCCGGTCGACGAGCCGGTCGAGGTAGCTCCCGTCGACGGGTTCGTCGCCGGTCATCTCACTCTCCCGGTCGTTTCGGGTCGCCGAACCGGGGAATGTCCTCGACTTCGGCGTCGACGATCTCCTCGAAGGCGGCGCGGGCGACGGTCCGTTTGTGGACCTCGTCGGGGCCGTCGGCGATGCGGAGCACGCGGACGTTCTCGTAGAAGTCCGCGATCGGGAGGTCCTTGCCGATGCCGTGGCCGCCGCACACCTGGAGCGCGGTGTCGACGACGTCCTGGAAGACGTTGGCACCGAAGACCTTGCAGGAGGCGGTCTCGACGCGGGCCTGCTCGCCGGCGGCGATCCGGCGGGCGGCGTGGCGGACCATCGACCGGACGGCGTACAGCTGCATCTCCGCGTCGGCGATGTCGTAGCGCGGCGCCTGCTTGTCGGCCACGCGCTCGCCGAAGGCCTCCCGTTCGGCCATGTACGCCTTGGCGACGTTCAGCGCCCGCTCGCACATCCCGGAGTACCGCATACAGTGGGTCAGCCGCGCCGGGCCCAGGCGTTGCTGGGCGAGCGTAAAGCCCTCGTTCAACTCGCCCAGCACGGCATCTTCCGGGACGCGGACGCCGTCGTAGCGGACCTCCGCGTGGGTCATCGGAAGGACCGAATCGCCCATGTGTGGGATGTTCCGCACGATGTCGACGCCGGCCTGGTCGGGGTCGACGAGGAACATCGAGGTGCCGCTGTAGGGGTGGGCGTCGGGGTCGGTCCGGGCCATGACGATCAGCAGGCTCGCCTCGGTTGCCTGGCTGGTCCACCACTTGTGGCCGTCGATGACCCACTCGTCGCCGTCCTTCTCGGCGGTCGTCTTGATCATCTTCGGGTCGGCGCCCCCGCCGTCGGTCGGCTCGGTCATCGAGAACGCCGACCGTATCTCCGCCTCGGCGAGCGGACGGAGCCACCGTTCCTTCTGTTCGTCCGTGCCGGCCAACTCCAGCAGGTGCATGTTCCCCTCGTCGGGTGCGTTGACACGCATGGCCGGCGGCCCCAGCAGGCTCCGCCCCGCCTGCTCGAAGACGGGGAGCATCGAGCGGAAGTCGAGCCCGTGCCCACCGTACTCCTCGGGGAGGTGGGGGCCGTAGACGTCGTACTCCCTGGCTCGCTCCTGCAGTTCCTGTACCTTCGCGTCCGATACCGGCTCGCCGCCCGGCAACTCGCGTTCGGCCGGGATGACGACCTCGTCCATGAACTCGCCCGTCCGCGCTGCCATCTCCTCGCCGCGTTCCGGATCCGTGTACTCGATCATGTGCTTCCCGAACCACTGGATTCCCCAGTATATTAGGTTTGTTCATGACCTACCCCCGTCCGCCGAGGAACCCGCCGAACACGTCGTACCAGTCGAGAAATCCGAGGGCGGACGCTCGAACAGCGACGGCGCCACCACCGCCACGGCACCGAGGACCACCTCTACTGGACGGCGTCCCCCGAATCGGTGGACCCGTCCACCACGACGTTTCTCCGTGCTCCGGTACCGTAACCGTTCGACGAGGCTCCCGGAAGTGATAAGTACCTCGCCTCGCATTCGCGGGTATGGCAGGAGATGGCAAGCAACACGTCTTGAGCGATAGGCGATCGATCGTGAAGTCGGCCGGTGCCCTCGGGGCCGTCGGCATGACGGGTATCGCCGGTTGTCTCGGCGGGAACGGCAACGGCGGCGGGAACGGCAACGGAAACGGTGGCGGGAACGGCAACGGCAATGGAGGCGGGGGCGGAAGCACGGAACTGACGGTCGCTCACTTCCTGCCGGAGTCACACCACATCCGCCAGGAGGCGCTGCTACCGTGGATGGAGAAGGTGCAGTCGAAGGCGGACTCGGAGGTCACCTTCGACGAGAAACCGGGGGGACAGCTCGGCAGCCCCGGTGACATGCTCTCGCTCATCAAGCAGGGGACCGCCGACATCAGCCTCGTGAGCCCGGCGTACCTCTCCGATCAGATCCCGCTGTCCGGGGTCGGGGAACTCCCCGACACTTTCTTCGAGGCCGAAGTCGGCTGTGAGGCGTACTGGAACCTCTCGCAGAACCAGCTCCACGAGAACGAGTACAGCGAGCAGGACATCCGGGTAGTGAACCTGAGTCTGGAGGCGCCCTACCAGATCGTGACGACGGAGCCGAAAGTCGTACAACTGGAGGACTGGGAGGGCGTCAACGTCCGTTCTCCGGGCGGGATCATGTCGATCACCATCGAGGCGCTCGGCGGGACCCCCGTCGAGATCCAGGCTCCGGAGATCAACACGAGCTGGGACCGGGGGACCATCGACGGGACCGCTATCGCGGAACCCAGCGTGACCGCGTACTCGCTGGTACCGTTCGCCAACTACGCCAGCACCAACGTGAACCTGGCCAGCTGGGTCGGGCTGTGGACCACCAGCGAGGACACCTTCCAGTCCGTCCCGGGCGACGTACAGGACGCGATGCTCGAAGCCGGCGCCGAAGCCTCCGCCGAGGCGGGTGCGGCCTTCGACAGCATGGTCTCGGACCTGCGCTCTGACTTCGAGGAACAGGGCGTGGAGCTGTACGAGGTCCCGGACGAGGAGTACGCCCGCTGGAGCGACCGGATGACGGAGTCGGTAGACTCCTGGACCTCCCAGATGAGCGACAGGGGCCTCCCGGGTCAGGACCTCGTCGACGCCTGGCAGTCCGAGATCGACTCGGTCCGTTCGTGAGCCTCCGGGAGACGAGACGCCCGAGAGGACCCGCGGCTCGAACTCCCGCGTGACCGCCGTTTGCGAGTACAGCGACGCGACCGCCCGACTCACAGCAACGCACGCACTTCATCAGAATCCCACGATGAACGGAGAACTATGACTGGAAACGAGCACAATGTCCGGTGAAACGGTCGAGGAAGCGGGCGACGAGCCGGGGGGCTACCTGGACACCGCGGCCGACGGCATCGAACGGATCTCCAGCGGGATCGAGCAGGGGTTCAACTACCTCGCACTGGTCGCGCTGTTTCTCATGATGGTGACCATCACCGCCAACGCCGTCAGCCGGTATCTGTTCGACAACCCATTCTCGGGGATCTACAGGTCGACCGAGCTGTTCTTCATGCCGATCGCGGTGTTCCTCACGGCCTCGTACCTCCAGAAGAACGAGGGCAACGTCGACGTCAACATCGTCTCGACGCGGTTCGGGGACCGCTCGAACAGGGTGATCCGGATCGTCTCCCTGCTGGCGACGCTCGTCATCTTCGGGTGGATCTCCCAACTCGCCGCCGTCCGGTCCTGGGAGGGGTACCTCGCGGGAGAGGTCACGACCGGCGTGATCAACTTCCCGACGTACCTCTCGTGGGCGGTCATGTCCGTCGGGTTCGCGCTGTTTTGCCTGCGGCTGACGATCCAGATCGGATCGGACCTCCGAACGCTGGTCACCGGGGGAGACGGTTCGGGGGCGACCCAAGAGGAGGTGGAGTCGGACGTCCCCTTCCAGACCGTCGACGGGACCGGCGTTATCGAGAACGTACAGGAGGCCATCGGGGGGGAGGCCGGTGACGCCGACGAGCCCCCGGAGCGAGGCGACGCCGCCACGGACGACCGGGGCGGGGCCGACGGGGGATCCGCGACCGGGAGTTCGGACGCCGGGGACGCGTCCGACGAGGCCGATACCACCCCGGAGGCGTCGCGTACCGGAGACGAGGACGAAGACGACGGTCGGGCGACCGACGGAGGGGACGAATGGTAGTCGAACTGGTCCTGCCGTCGGTTCTGCTGGTGGCGCTGATACTCCTCGGCGTGCCCGTGGCGTTCTCGCTGTCCATCGCCGGCGTCGTCGGCCTCGCCATGACGCTGGGGGTCGACAGGATGGCGGGGCTGATGTTGACAGTGCCCTACAGCAACGTGGCGTTCTTCCTCCTGGCGACGGTGCCGATGTTCATCCTGATGGCGGAGTTCCTCAACGAGAGCGACCTGACCGAGGTGATCTACGAGGCGGCCCACAAGTGGTTCGGGAACATCCCCGGCGGGGTCGCGATCACGACCACCCTCGCAAGCGGCGGGCTCGCCGCGCTCTCGGGGTCGAGCACGGCGACGGCGGCCACGATGTCGAAGATCGCGGTCCCCGAGATGCGCAGGTTCGGGTACGACGACCGGCTCTCCTTCGGTACCGTCAGCGCGGCCGGCACCTTCGCCGTGATGATCCCTCCGAGCCTCGGGCTGATAATCTACGGCATCCAGACCGAGACGTCGATCAGCGCGCTGTTCATCGGGGGGATCGTCCCGGGACTGCTGACGATCGGGAGCTACGTCGCCGTCATCTACGCCTGGGGGCTCCGGGAGCCGGACGTAATCGGTGGCGGGACAGTCAAGTACTCCTGGCCCGAGCGGTTCCGATCGTTGCTGACGATCTGGCCCGCGCTGATGATCGTCCTGCTGGTGATCGGCGGCCTCTATCTCGGCGTCGTCACGCCGACAGAGGCCGGTGCGCTCGGCGCGTTCGGGACGTTCGTCGTGGCGGTGGTCGTCTTCGGGATGCGGTTCGAGGGAACCGTCAAGGCCCTCCAGCGTACGGCGGAGACGACCACGATGATCTTCATGATCATCATCGGTGCGGTGTTCTTCGCCAGATACCTGACCGTCACCGGCGTCACGCCGGCGATCATCGACTTCGTCACGTCGCTGCCCATCGGGCCGCTCGGCATCCTGATGTTCGTCCTCGTGATCTACATCGCCCTGGGGACGATGATGGACCAGCTGGCGATCCTCCTGTTGACGCTGCCCATCACCTTTCCCCTCGCGACCTCCCTGGGGTTCGATCCGATCTGGTTCGGCATCCTGATCGCCAAGACCATCGAGATCGGACTGGTGACGCCGCCGCTGGGCCTGAACGTCTACATCGCCACGGGGCCGATGAACGTCGACGTCGACGTCGGGTTCCGCGGGGCGCTCCGGTTCATCGTCGCCGACATCATCGTGCTCGCACTCCTGATCTTCGTGCCCGAACTGACGCTTTTCCTCCCGAACCTGGCCGGGTGATACCGGCTTTTCGGGTGCTGTGGGGCGTCGGCGTTCTTCCCGACCGCACATCGGTACTCTCCATCCCCGTACCGTTCCGGACTCACGAAGTGACAGAAATTTATCAAAAGTGTAAAGTCCCCACTCTTCGGACCTGAACGTCCATGCAAGAACTGCCGAACTACGATCTCCACGAGCAGGAGTGGGACAGCTACGAGCAGCTTTACGGGGAGTTCGAGTGGGTGATACCGGACCAGTTCAATATGGCGGAGTGGGCCTGTGACCGGTGGGCGGACTCGGACGGCGAGCGGGATGCGGCGTACTTCGAGGACGCCGCGGGCAATCAGACGACGTACACGTTCTCCAGGCTCCAGACGGAGGCCAATCAGCTTGCGAACCTCCTCTCGGACCGGGGCGTCGGTCGGGGCGACCGGGTCGGCGTCGACGGGTCCCCGACACCGGAGGTACTGGTGACCCACGTCGCCATCCAGAAACTGGGTGCGGTCGTGGTTCCCCTGAGCGCCCGGTTCGGGCCGGACGGCCTCCAGTACCGGCTCGAGGACTCCGGCGCGAAAGCCTACGTCACGGGCCCCGGAAACATCGAAACGCTCCGGACGGTCCGCGACGACGTCGACGACCTGCAGGACGTCTTCGTCACGAGCGGGATCGAGCCGGCCGGCGACGAGATATCGTTGACCGAGGCGATGGAGGGCGCTTCCACCGACTTCGAGACCGTCGAGACCGAAGCCACCGACAACGCGCTAATCATCTACACCTCGGGAACGACGGGAGATCCGAAGGGCGTCGTGCACACGCACGAACTCCTCCTCGGACACTTGCCGCTGTTCAGCGCGGGGTTCTGTAACCTCGAACTCCACGAAGACGATGTCTTCAGAATCCCGACCGAGTGGTCGTGGCTCGGGTCGCTGTTCGCACTGGTAATGCCCGCCCTCTACTACGGACGGCCGGTGGTGGGCTACCACGGCGAGTTCGATC
This sequence comes from Natronomonas marina, assembly GCF_024298905.1. Taxonomy (NCBI): domain Archaea; kingdom Methanobacteriati; phylum Methanobacteriota; class Halobacteria; order Halobacteriales; family Natronomonadaceae; genus Natronomonas; species Natronomonas marina. The sequence continues at coordinate 2,943,686 of NZ_CP101154.1, read as the reverse complement.
CGGAAGTGGAGTTCGAACTCATAGAGGAGTACGACGTGTCGGTGAACATCCTCCCGAACACGATACTCCGGATGATGGCCCAGGTCCCCGATGCCGAGGAACGGTTCGACCTCTCGAGTATCCGGACTATCCCGACCGGCGGGGAGGCGCTCGACCAGAGCGCCTGGGAGTGGGCCGTCGAGGTCTTCGGCGACGTCATCATACAGAGCTACGGCCAGACGGAAGCGAACATGCTGCTCGGGAACTTCCCGAGCCTCAAGGAGAACCGCCCCGAGACGCTGGGACTTCCGGCGCCCGGCCACGAGATCCGGATCGTCGACCCCGAGACGGCCGAACCGACGGTCGACACGGGTGAAATCGGGGAGATCGCCGTCCGCTACGGGGACGATCCCGTCTGCTTCAAGGAGTACTGGAAGAAACCCGACAAGACCGCGGGGAAGGTCAAGGACGGCTGGCTGATAACCGAGGACCTCGGGTTCCGCGACGAGGACGGCTACTTCCAGTTCAAGAGCCGCAAGGACGACGTGATCATCTCCTCGGGGTACCGGATCGGCCCCGACGAGGTCGAGGACTACCTCGGCGGACACGAGGCGGTCGCGGACGCCGGCGTCATCGGCGTCCCCCACGAGGAACGGAGCGAGGTCCCGAAGGCGTTCGTCGTGCTTCTCGACGGGTACGAGCCGTCCGAGGGGCTCCGGAAGGACCTCCAGTCGTACGTCAAGGACGGGCTGGCAGCCTACGAGTACCCGCGAGAACTCGAGTTCGTCGACGAACTCCCGCGGACCAGCACGGGGAAGCTCCGACGGACGGACCTCCGGGAACGCGAGGGAATCGAGGGCTGACCTCCCGGACTGACGGGAGCAGGTCCCGTCGTCCGACGAGCGCGGTTCGTACGACTACCAACAATCGACACACGATCAACGATGAACGAAAGATTCGACATAGACGGCCAGACGGCGATAATAACGGGTGCATCGCAAGGGATCGGAAAGCTAATCGCGGAACAGTTCGCCGACGAAGGCGCCGACGTGGTGGTCTGCTCGCGGGAACTGGACAACGTCGGCCCCGTCGCCGACGGGATCAACGAGACCGACGGTGGTGGGCGAGCAGTCGCGGTCGAGTGCGACATCCGCGACCGCGAGGCCGTCGAGGCGCTCGTCGAGACGACCGTCGAGGAGTTCGGCGGACTGGACACGCTCGTGAACAACGCCGGCGCGTCCTTCGTCGCCCCGTTCGAGGACATCAGCGAGAACGGCTGGAAGACCATCGTCGACATCAACCTCCACGGGACCTACCACTGCACGCAAGTGGCCGGCGAGTACATGCGCGACGACGGGGGCGGGTCGGTGATAAACTTCTCGTCGGTCGCCGGCGAACGGGGCTCGCCGCTGATGACCCACTACGGCGCCGCCAAGGCGGGCGTCATCAACCTCACCCGTTCGCTGGCCTACGAGTGGTCGGCGTACGACATCCGGATCAACTGCATCTCGCCGGGGATCGTCGCCACGCCCGGCGTCGAGGACCAGATGGGGTTCTCGGCCGAGGAGATCGACCGCTCGGAGGTTCGCCGCCGCGTCGGCAAGAGCGAGGAAGTGGCCGATCTCACCCAGTTCCTCGCCAGCCCCGCCTCCTCGTACATCATCGGCGAGAACATGTTCGTCCGGGGCGTCCCCCAGATGGAGGAGGACCACGAGGTCGGCACGCCGTACCGCTGGATGGCCGAATAGTTCCCGCCCCGTGGACCGTTCGAACGGGAACGAAACGTGGAACGATAACGTCGACGAACAAAACACCACAGTCGTCGGCGTTCGTTCCCTCACACCGGAATAGCTTTTAGTGGTATTGGGGCAATTCACTGCCGTATGTCCACACCAACGTACGACAACCTGATTCTGGATCGGGCGGACGGCGTCGCCAGAATAACGATGGACAGCACCTCGGAGTACAACGCGCTCAACGCCGAGTTGGCCGAGGAGTTGCTCGACGTGTCGTCTTACCTGGCGGAAGCCGACGTTCGCTGTATCGTGCTGACCGGCAGCGGCGACGCGTTCTGTGCCGGTGCGGACGTCGGTATGCTGGAAGGGACGGCCGACGACGCGGTGCTCATCCGACGGATCACGGCGATCGCACACGAGGCGATCGTACAGCTGCACCAGGCGTCCGCCCCGGTGATCGTCGGTGTCAACGGCGTCGCCGCCGGTGCCGGGTTCAGTTTCTCCCTGCTCGGGGACCTGACGGTCGTGAGTTCGGCGGCGCGTCTGGAGTACGCGTACCCGCAACTGGGGTTGACCGGCGACGCGGCGGCGACGTACTTCCTGCCCAGACGGGTGGGGCTGCAACGCGCCAAGAAAATCGTGTTGCTCAACGAACCCATCGATCCAGAACAGGCCGTCGACATGGGACTGGCAGCCGAGGTCGTGCCGGACGAGGAGTTCGAGACTCGCCTGACGTCGCTCGCCACCGACATCGCGTCGGGACCGACGGTGGCTCTCGACGCGCTCAGCGGGCTGCTCACTCGGAGCTTCGAACGGAGCCTCGAGGAGCAGCTCTCGTCCGAACTCGACGCCCTCGCTGCGGCGTTCAACACGGACGACTACGGCCGGGGCTTCGAGGCGTATCTCGCCGGCGAAGAACCGCAGTTCGCGGGCGAGTAGTCGACCGTATTCCGTCCCGGGGCGGCCAACACGGAGTAGCGGGACGACCAACTCGGGGGCCGAGCCCTGTCGATGGACGCGTTCGTTTTACCGTGAGAAATATTACCAATTAAAAAATAATATCTACCAAGATATTCCGACTATAACGGAAAAATCTGGATCTCCGGCCGGGTCGATGTACACGAAGCGTGCGGGCCGTTAAGTCGTCGTTAAAGCCGCAGGCCGTTCCTGCTGTACGTCGATCGTACTCCCCTCGCCCGCGGATACGATTCGATATGGTCGGACGATCGACGAGCACTCCGGTCCGAAACCATCTATTTCGGCGCGGAAACGCCCGGAAACGGCAATTTCGGAATGACCGGATGAACCTGAGCACCTCATCGTTTGATTCCCTCCGGACTCAACTAAACGATGATGATATTCCCGCATTCGCTTCAGCATAACAGAATTATTATTGTTATTGTCGGCCGAAAGCGTTGGCGACCGTGTCCGATCTACGGTACGAATCGATCGCCGTCTGGCGGAATTCGGGTCGCCTCTCGGACACGCGGACGCTCGCCGATATATGGGTATCTCCTTCGATTCGGTATTTTCGAATCGAAGTCCCCGGCGACAGCGCCGCGATTCGGCTTCGTATCCCTCGTTCGATCGTTCGTCACTGGGGAACACACGCTCCCGGTGGCCCGACGTTCGGTCGGTGAACGGCCGGGACACGGGCGGGGACCGACTCGCCAGGATATCCGTGAGCGAAGCGAACGAGAAGTCGGCGAGGACGGTCGACCCGGTTCACGAGTACTTGAGATTCAGTTCGAGTTCGTTGACCGTCCCGAGGAGCCGTCTCGGGATTTCGGTCCGGAGGAGGTCGTCTCGCAGGCGGTGGCTCGGCCCGGAAACGCTCAAGGCGCCACAGACGTCCGTCCCGTTGGGCGTAACCGCGACCCCGACCGCGTGGAGGCCGGGGACGTTCTCCTCGAGGTTGAACGCGTATCCCCGTTCTCGGATGGTAGCGAGTTCGGAGAATAGCTCCCCCCTTTCGGTGATGGTGTTCTCGGTGACGGCTTCGAGGCCTCGGGTTTCGACGATTTCTTCGGCCCGCGCTTCGGGCAGGTTGGCGAGGATTGCCTTTCCGGCCGCCGTCGAGTGCAGCGGGATCCGCTTGCCGATGCCGGGATCGGTGTGGACCGCTCGCTCGCCGACTTCCCGGTACAGATAGACGCCGCGGCCGTGCTCTTCGACGATGAACTGGGCCCGTTCCTGGGTTTCCTCTGCGAGTTCCTTTACTTTGGCCCGACTTATCGTGTACCCCTCCTTTCTCGTCCGGGCGAACTCCCCCAGCTCGAGGAACTGCAGACCGACGTGATACTGATCGCCTTCACGAACGACGTACTCCGCGTCCGTCAGCGTCCGGAGGTGCTTGTGGATCGTGCTCTTGGCCATGTCCAGTTCCGTTGCGACCGCCGAGACGCCGGCCCCATCGAGTTCGTACAGCGCGTTGATAACGGCAAACGTGGTCTCGACGGATTTCACTGCGTCCCTGTCGGGACTCTCATTGCCCATGCTGTCAGTACTGTGGGTTCGGGTGTATATAAAGTTCCTCCCTGACGAACGGACGGTTCCCTCCTGGTGAACGGCGTACCGGTCCGATATCCTTCCCCGTCTCGACCCTCCGGCACCCCATACGATGGCAACGTCGGTCCGTCGACGGGCCGTCGTACTCGTCGATTCGGACTCGACGGCCACGTCACCGTTCGCCACCGACGAACGGTTCTCGGATGACTTTGCCGGGGCTGGAGTAAATCCGTACTGTGTCCTGCGAATTCGTCGCCCGACGAACGGGTCGACCGACCGGCCCCCGCCCGGAACAGGGCGACGAACCGCCTCGAAAGGGCCCGGGATGACGTCCGAGATATTCGCAATCCATTCGACGACCGTAGCGTACGGCGGATGGGGCGGGAGTCGGCGTCTCCGAGCAGCCCTCGGCTCGCCGGCAGCGAACGCCGATGCGGTTGTCCACCCTCCGGGTGGTGGGTCGGGATCGACGGACGCATCCCGGGGCGTCGACCGGACACGGAGCCGGCGGCACCGGTCCGGCGGCGAAAGTTATTTGTACTCTCCAGCAGACCTTCTGCTCGAATTGGCGGTCGGCCACCGGCAGGCTCATCCATACAAATGACTATCGAAACTCCACCCGGACCCGAAGTCCCGCCCGACGAATACGAGACGGTAACCGACGTAATCGAGGACAAAGTCGCGAGGAAAGGCGACGATCCACTGATGCACTTCAAAGAGGAGGTGTACAGTTACGAGGACATCGACGCGAAGGCGAACGCGATAGCGGCGTCACTGCAGGGGCTCGGTATCGAGAAGGGCGACAAGGTGTGTACGTTCCTCTACAACTCGCCGGACTATCTGGCACTCTGGTTCGGTATCGCCAAGGCGGGCGCCGTCCTGGTACCGCTGAACGTGAGCCTCAAGGCCAACGGCCTCGCGTACAACATCAACGACTCGGATGCGGATACGGTCGTCCTCGAGGAGGGGACCCGCGAGAACTACGAGACCGCCCGGGACGACCTCGAGAACGTCGAACGGGAGTACCTGATGGGCGACGGTGCCGACGGGGAAGACGGCTATCGTTCCTTCGACACGCTTCTGGACGGCGACGCCGACGCGTCGCCGGACGTCTCGCTGGGGCCCGACGACCCGATGTGCATCCTGTACACGAGCGGCACGACCGGAATGCCGAAAGGCGTCGTGCTCCCGCACTACTCGTACGTGAACACGGGCTGGGAGTACTGCAACAACATGCTGACCATCACCGAGGACGACAGGCTGTTCACCCACCTGCCCCTCTTCCACGTCAACGCCCAGCAGACGACCGTTATGGGGGCGTTGCTGGCCGAAACCGACTTCGCCATGGAGACGTGGTTCAGCGCCTCGGAGTACTTCGACCAGATCCGGGAGTACGACGCGACGATCTTCAACTACATCGGGACGATGATACCCGTCCTCTTCAAGCAGGAAGAGCGGGAGGACGACGCCGACAACCCGGCCCGAGTCGGCATCGGCGCCGCGGCCCCGCCGGACATAATCGAGGACTTCGAGGAGCGGTTCGACGTCTTCCTCCGGGAGGGGTACGGCCTGACGGAGACCGGCACTTCGGCGTGTATCAATCCGGCCGACGAGCGACGGATCGGCAGCGTGGGCAAATCCCTCACGTACACCGAACTCGAGATCGTCGACGAACACGACCGGCCGCTGCCGCCCGGCGAGGAGGGGGAGATCGTCGTTCGGAACACGCGGCCGAACACCGTCATGCAGGAGTACTACAAGAAGCCCGAGAAGACGGCCGAAACCTTCCGCAACCTCTGGATCCACACGGGAGACATCGGCAAGAAGGACGAGGACGGCTTCTTCTACTTCGTCGACCGGAAGGCGTACGCGATCCGGAGACGCGGCGAGAACGTCTCGTCGTTCGAGGTCGAGGCCGCCATCGAGAGCCACCCCGACGTTCAGGAGGCGGCGGTGTTCGGGGTCCCGAGCGAGCTGGGCGAAGACGAGGTCACGGCAGCGATCATCCCAAAGAGCGGCGCCGACCTCGAACCGCTCGACATCGTGAAACACTGCGAGGAACGCCTGGCGTACTTCAAGGTCCCCCGGTACGTCCGGTTCGTCGACGACTTCCCGAAGACGGCGACCGAACGGGTCGAAAAGTACAAGCTCAAGGAGGAGGGCGTCGACGACGCCTGGGACCGAGAGGAAGCCGGATACGAACTGGAACGGTAGCGCCACACAGCCACTCGTACACGAAAGACAGGACTCACCATGGCAGTAGAAAACAGACAGAACGGTCGATCGATCCCGCGGTCGGTCCGACAGAAGCAGATCCTGGACGTGGCCGCGGAGCACCCGGACGCATCGCTCGAGACGATCGCTATGGAGGTTCAGAGCGCGACGGTCGATCTCGTAGAGCGGGTCCTCGAGGAGTACGGCGACCCGGCGACGGGACGGTCCGACCAGCCCGACACGGACCTTGCTGACAACTCGGGCGATCCGCCCGAAACGAACTCGACCGATACCCCGACCGACCGATCCGACCCGCCCGAAGCGGAACCACCGGCGCCCGAACCGGACGAGGACCTCCCGGATCACTCGTCGCTCACCGACGAGCAGTGGGAGACGCTCCGGGCTATCTACCGGAACCCCGAGGCGACTCAAAAGGAGATCGGGGAGCGTCTCGACGTGGCGAGGGCGACCGTGAGCAACCGCGTCAACGCTATCGATGGGTTCGACTGGGACGACCGGTACGCGATGGCGTCGGCGGTCTTCGACGCCTCCGCCGCCGGTTCACGGGACGTGAGGAACGGAACGACCGCCGACGTGCGGAACAGCGAACCGATGGTCGAACAGCTTTCGGCCCGGATCGAAGCGCTCGAACGGCAACTGGAAGATTCGGACGCGGGGAGCGACGCCGAGACACCGCTCGACGATCCACAACTCGCCCACAGAGTAATGCACGCCTGCCTGAAGTCCGACGCGATCACCGAACCCGAGGAGCTCCGGATCGTGAAGGCGTTGATCGAGTGAGACGTTCCGGTCGGACGGCCCCGTCACAGTCGCGCCGTCCGGGGTACCGGTTCGACGGATCGCTGGGACCCCCCGGACCGAAACAGCCATCCGTCGTGAGAGTCATCGACAGGTAATGGTTTCCGAAGGATCCACGGCGCCCGAGTTCACCCTGCCACTGGCCGGCGGGGCGTCCTACGACGACATCGAGACGTTCGCGCTTGCCGAGGAGGTGGGAGATGGCCCGATCATCCTGGCGTTCTACCCCGCGGCGTTCACGGGTGGGTGTACCGAGGAGATGTGCGCGTTCCGGGACGCCATGCCGGCGTTCGAGGACCTGAACGCGCGGGTGTACGGGGTCAGCGTCGATCTCCCGTTCGCACAGAACGTCTGGATCGAGCAACACGATCTCGGCTTCCCGATGCTCTCCGACTGGGACCACCGGGTGATACACGAGTACGACGTCGTTCGAGAGGGCCTGCGCGGGGCTCTCGAGGTGGCCCGGCGGAGTATCTTCGTCGTCGACGAGAACGGGACGGTCGCCTACAGGTGGGTCCGGCAGGGCGAGAACCCCGACTTCGACGCGCTGGTATCGACCGTTAGAGCCGAAATCGAGGCCATAACCTGACGCGGAGGCGATCGGCGGGCGGGCGCCGTTCTCACTCCGGGAGCAGTTCGTCGGCGATGATGCGTTTCTGGATCTCGCTCGTGCCCTCGAAGATCCGCGTGAGGCGAGCGTCACGCCAGTATCGCTCGACGTCGAAGTCGGTGGTGTACCCGTAGCCGCCGTGGACCTGGATCCCCTCGCTGGTCACCCACTCGGCGACCTCGCTGGCGAACAGCTTTGCCATGGCGGCCTCCGCGGCCGCGTTCTCGCCGGCCTCGACGGCCTCGGCCACCAGGAGCGTCAGCGCCCTGGCCGCCTCGGTCTTCGTCGCCATCTCGGCCAGTTTGAACCGGATCGCCTGGAACCGGTCGATCGACTGGTCGAACTGCTCGCGCTCGTGTGCGTACTGGATCGAGTCCTCCAGCGCACCTCGAGCGAGTCCGACCGCCCGGGCCGCGGTGTGGACCCGCCCCTCCTCGAAGAACTCCATGATCTGGTAGAACCCCTGTCCCTCCTCGCCGCCGACGAGCTTGTCCGCGTCGACGCGGACGTCGTCGAAGTTCACCGACCAGGTCTTCCAGCCGTGGTACCCGATCTTGTCGATCTCCTGGCCGCTCAACCCCGCCCGGTCGAAGGTCCCCCGGGGTTTCTCGACGATGAACCCGGAGATCCCCCGGTGTGCCGGTTCCGCGTCGGGATCGGTCACCGCGTACGTCAGGATGAAATCCGAGCCCTTTGCGAACGTCGTCCACATCTTCTGGCCGTTCAGGACGTACTCGTCGCCGTCCCGTTCGGCGCGGGTCTGCATGTTGGCGACGTCCGACCCGGCGCCCGACTCGCTTATAGCGATGCTCTTCAGCACCTCGCCGCGCGCCATCCTCGGGAGGTACTTTTCGCGCTGGGTCGGGGTCGCCCCCGGGAGGCTCTGTCCGCGGGCGATGATGCTGCCGACGCTCAGCCACCCCCGGGAGAGCTCCTCGGCGATGACCGCGTACGCCCGCAGATCCAGCCCGAGTCCGTCGTACTCCTCGTCGATCAGGATGCCGAAGAACCCCATCTCGGCGAGCGCGTCGACGAGTTCCCGCGACATCGTCTCCCGCTCGGGGTCGCGCTCCCGGGCCTCCGGGAGCACTTCGGCGTCGACGAACCTGCGGGTCTCGTCCCGAAGCATTCGCTGTTCGTCGGTGAGGACGGCGTCGGCGATCTCGTTAGTCGATCGGTTCATTCGTGGCGTGTATCCTGGCGGTCGGGTGGGTCATTCGTGGTATGTGTTCCGGGTGAACTACCGGTTTCGTCTCGGTTCTGACGGGGCTCGATTGGCATCACGCAATCGACGGCAGGCCCTCGTCGAGCAACACGTCCGCGATGGTGTTCTTCGTGATCTCGTCCGTCCCGGCGGCGATCCGGCGCCCGCGCTGGAGGCGGTAGAGGTACTCCAGGGGGTGTTCGCGCTGGTACCCGGCCGCGCCGAACAGCTGTAGCGCCTCGCTGACGACTCGCTCTACGGTTTCGCTCGCGTAGAGCTTTGCGACGTTCGCCGTGAGCCGATCCGGGACCCTGCTCTGCGATTGGGCACCGATCGCGGCCCGGTAGGTGAGCGACCTGGCCGCCTCGAGTTCCTTGACCGCGTCCGCCAGCTTCCAGCGTAGCCCCTGGAAGTCGGCGATCCGCTGGTCGAACTGTTCTCGCTCCTGTGCGTACTCCAGGGCGTGATCGAGCGCACACCGACTCATCGCGTTTGCGTACGCCGCACTGCCGACCCGCTCCCAGTTGAGCGCCTTGAGCTGCTGTTTGAACGCCTCGCGTCCCCGAACGAGTACGTTCTCCTCGGGGATACGGACGTCCTCCATGAAGAAGTGCGTCTGCGTGTCCCCGGCCATGTTCGTGTAGTGTTCGCCGATCTCGACCCCGTCGGCGTCGAGGTCGACGACCACGGTGCCCAGGTTGTCGTCGGGGAAGCGCGTCCAGACGACGGCCGCGTCCGCGTCGGGAACCCAGCTGACCCAGATCTTCTCGCCGGTGATTCGCAGGCCAGCGTCGGTCCGCTCGACCCGCGTGTTCATCGAGCCGACGTCGCTGCCGGCGTGGGGCTCGCTGATAGCGATAGCGATCACCGACTCCCCGTTACAGACGGGCGGGAGGTACTCCTCTTTGGCCGTTTCGGTCCCGAACATCTCGATCGCCCGGGGGGCGACCATGGTCTGTCCGTACAGTGCGTTCGCGGTGTCGGGACACACCGTCCCGACGGTCTCGATGGCCAGAATCGCCTCGAGTTCCGTCATGCCGCCGCCCCCGTACGCTTCGGCGATGTTGAGGCCGAACAGCCCCTGATCCGCGAGCAGTCGAACGTTCTTCCAGGGGAACTCCCCCTCCCAGGTGAATGCCCGGTCGGCGAACTCCCGTTCGGCGATGTCCGCCAGCACGCTCACGAGCATTTCCTGCTCGTCGTCCAGAGCCAACATGGTCACCGATTGGGCGACCCGCGAATTAACCTTTTGGATCGGTGAACCCCGGACGGCTCGCCGGAACGGTGGATCGACCCGACCCGTCGAGGTCGCCCGTGGACCGTCCGGGGGCGGTATCTCGATCGCTCTCCCCTGAGCACAAACGTTTATAGTGGAGAGGAGAGAATCGAAGATACCATGGGAACCAGTGGCAAGACATTGCGGATCGGCTGTGGGAGCGCAGGACACGGCCAGCGGGAGGACGTCGCGATCAAGGTCGTCGAGGACGGGGACGTCGAGTACCTCTGCTGTGACAGGTTGGCCGAGCGCACGCTCGCAAACGCACGGCGGCGAATGCTCACGGGGACCGGCCCGGGATACGACCCCCGGCTCGAACCCTGGTTCGAGGCGCTGATCCCGCGGTGTGTACGCCAGGACATCACGATAATCGGCAGTTTCGGCGCCGCGGACACGCAGGGAGCCGGGGAGAAGATCGCCGAGATTGCCGCGGAGTTGGGATACGACGATCTCACGATAGCTACGATAACCGGCGACGACATCGTCGACGCGATCGAGGACGACGCGGTCGATATGGAACACGCCGTAACCGGCGAGTCGGTGCAGTTCGAGGAGTCGCCGCTGATGGCCCACGCGTACATCGGCTCCGAGCCCATCGTCGACGCGCTCGCCCAGGGCGCCGACGTCGTCATCGGGGGGCGTCTCACTGACCTCTCGCTGTTCCTGGCGCCGATGATACACGAGTTCGGGTGGGACGGGGACGATCTGGAGACGCTCGCCAACGGCGCGACCGTCGCCCACCTGCTGGAGTGTGGCGCCGCGGCGACGGGCGCGAGCATCCACCAGCCGGGGTACGTCGAAGTGCCGGGACTCGGGGACATCGGGCTACCGCTCGCGGAGGTCGAAGCGAACGGGGAGGCCGTCGTGAGCCAGCCCGCCGACTCCGGGGGCGTCGCAAACGAGCTGAGCTTCGGCGTCAAACTCGGCTACGAGGTCCACGATCCGACGGCGTACAAGACGCCGGAGCTGACGCTCGACGTGAGCGGGGTCGAACTGGAACAGGTCGACGAGAACCGGGTCCGGGTGTCCGGGGCGGCCGGCGAGCCGGCGCCCGACACGCTGAAGGCGCTGGTCGGGTTCCAGAACGGCTTCATCGCCGACGTCCAGGGTAGCTGGGCCGGACCGGACTCCTACGAGAAGGCGAAGGTGGTCCGGGACACGGTGCTCAAACCGAAACTCGAGGCGTGGGAACACGCCGACGAGGTCGTCGAAACGCGGTTCGACATCATCGGCGTCGACGCGGTTCACGGGCCCGCCGCAGGGGAACCGGACTGCGATCCCAACGAGGTCCGGCTCCGCGTCGCGGCGAAGGTCGAAACCGAGGCGGCGGCGAAGGACCTGGCTCACCTGACGGCCGTGAACATCTATCCGACGTGTGCGGGGGCCGGCGGCGTCGGCATGGACGTCAACCCGAACCTCACTATCCATCCGACCCTCGTCTCCCCCGAGGCAGTCTCGACCGACGTCAACATCGTACCCGTCCCGGCGACCGAACCGGAGGCGATGTAACCATGAGATCGATCAAGGTCAAGGAGATCGCGTTCTCCCGGAGCGGTGACAAGGGCGACATCTCCAACGTCCACGTCGTTCCCTACCGCACCGACGACTACGAGCTCCTGATGGAGGAACTGACCGTCGACCGGGTGGCCGAGGCCTACGACGGGCTCGTCGACGGGCCGATCGAGCGGTACCCGTTCGACGGCATCTCCGCGATCAACTTCGTGATGCACGAGGCGCTCGACGGGGGCGTCATCGGTCGGAGTCTGAACATGGACATCCACGGCAAGTCCCGGGGCAACATCATGATGGACATCGACATCGAGGTGCCGGACGACTTCGAACTGCCGGAGACCCCGAGCGACGAGGATCGACGCGGACGGCTCCACCCGGCCGTCGAGTAACTCGCGTTTCGACCGACCGAGCGGTCGGTGGCTCTTCCCTTTCCGTATCGCCGACCGTGGGACTGGGTATCAACCGACAATCATGACAACAGTAAATATGTTATGCGTGAGGTATTCCCTGTCAAATGGGGGTCCTCGAGACGCCACCGGCCCGACCGGGTCGCGGTCCCGTCGACGCCGGACCGTGCGGCACGGCGTCGGTCGCCGGCGGCCCCCGCCAATTTATCCGTGGCCGCAAACCAGGTGACACATGGTGCGACTCGTGAACGTCGTCGGGTCCGGTCGACTGAACCAGTACGTCGACCTGGATCGCATCGAGCGGGCGGCCCGGGGACGGTACGACTGTACCCGCCACCCCGGACGCCTGAGCCTCCGGACCACAGACGACGGGCCGGTGGTGACCGTCCACCGGACCGGGAAGTACTCGGTCCGGAACGCGGGATCCGACGAGGAACTCGAGGCGACGAACGAGGCCGTACTGGCGTTTCTCTCGGGGAACGTCGACGAGGACATCGCCGCGAAGAACCCCCTGTCGATCGACAACCGGGTCTGGGTAGCGGAGCGGTCCGGGGGGGTCGATCTCGACGCGCTCAACGAGCGCCTCGGCGAGAACGCGATCCTCCCGGAGCGATCCGGGGCCGCCCTCGTCTACCGGTACCCGGATCGGGATGTCGTCGTCTTCGTCACGCGGGCGGGAACCGTGACCGTCTCGGGGGTCGTAGCGGAGGACCCCGCCGAGCGGATTCTCGAGGAAGTAGCGTCGGCGATGGAGTGATCGTCAGGCGCTGCGGAACTCCTCGACGGACTCGACGGCCGTTCCGTCCTCGAGCGTTATCGGGACCGTCTCCGTCTGCCACTGGCTGAAGTCGGGGAAGAAAAACGAGTGCCGACCTTCGCCACCGGTCACGGTCACGATGACGTCCTCGGGCGTCGGACACATGCCGATCCGCCCGTCGGGGTGTCCGACGTCGAAGTGCTTCGGCCACGAGGCCGCGACGTCGCCCGGATCGGGTCGGTGGAGCCCCCGGCCTTCCCACTCGGATTTCGGCACCCGGGCCTGGTCGTAGATGTACCGCTTGATGTCGATCTTGTCCCAGCCGTCGGCGGCCAGCATGTCCGCGTGCTCGGGACAGAGCGACAGGTGCGGTTCGCCCAGCCGGCTCAGGTACATCATGTTCGTCCCGACCGTCGCCATCGTCTTCGCACAGGTCGAGAGGATGCTCGCGCTGTCCGTCGAGATGTGGTCGTTGATCTGTCTGGGGCCGACCTCGGCGCCGAAGACGGTCACCGTCGACGTCGACTCGTCGAAGCCGCGCTCGACATGCAGCGGGGTCCAGGGGTTACGCTTCTCGTTCTCCGCCCAGCAGAGGCCGTACTTGTGTGGGCCGCCGTAGGTGGCCTCGTCCGTGTCGCCCGGGACCGCCCCCCCGACGTTCATGCAGATGAGGGTGATCGCTCGCCCGATCGTGGCGTTGGACTGAAAGCCCGGCCCCAGGGCGTTGCGACCGTAGTTCACCTCCAACTCCTCGACGACCGGCCCGTTTATCATCACGACCGGCCACCCCGGGAACGTCGTGGTGAGGATGTTGTGCAGCGCCTCCTCGTCGTGGAGCATCCCCTCGACTGCCGCCAAGATCAGGGGGAAGTACCGCGGCTGACAGCCGGCGACGACGGCGTTGATCGCGAGTTTCTCGACCGTCGCCTCCCCGAACTTCGGCGGGATCGCCCCCAGCGAGTGGTCGGGCGCGAGGTCGGTGTACTCGAGGAACTCGTCGACCCGCTCGCGCGTCGGCGAAACGCCGGGCAACCCGTCTATCGCGGTGTCGCTCATTCTAGTATGTCCAGAGTACACCGATCGTAGCTGGGTCGCTCGGCGAAGTCGTCGAGTTCGTACCGGCTCTCGAACTCGGCCCGCACCGTCTCCGGTGGGTTGGTCAGTGCGAATATCGTGTCCTCGACGAGTTCGTCCGTGACGCGTTCGGGCACGGTCTCGGGATCGATCTGGGCGACGGGGTGTTCGATGGGGACGACTGCGAGCCCCGATGCCCCGAGGTGGTGGCCGTCGAAGACCCCGAGCGGGTAGAACTCCTCGGTGACGAAGGCGACGGCGGGAATGTCGCGCTCTTCGAGGGCGACCACGTCCTTGATCGTGTTCGTCGTACAGGACCCGCAGTGTCCGTACGCCATCAACACGACGTCGCTTACGGGTGCGACTTTCTCCTCGACGGTTCCCCAGTATGAACCCGGCCGGATCGCCTGCGGCTTCATCACGAGGTCGTTGAACTCGGCCTCCGAGAACCGTTCCCCGAGGGCGTCGGTGAGCGCCTCGAGGAACTCGACGGAGTTCGGGAACCCGTTGCTGTACGGCGTTACTCGCACCCCGTCGAGCGTGCTGGGACGTTCCGCCATCTCGATTTCGGTGATGTCCGGTTCGCCCGTGGGGTCCAGCGTCTTCTGTGTGTGTTTCTGTGCCACAGTAGCAAAGGGGTCGGTACGCAAAGAAGTAAACCTATCGGAACGTGTAAGCGTTTTTATTCTTGCTCCGCACGTCGTTCCTAAAACGTTTCTCGGGCGCCGGGTCCGTCAGCGTGGGGTCTTCAGGAACTCCCGTAGTTCCGTCTCGAGCGCCTTCTCGCCCTGTGGTCCGACGTGTCGGACTTCGACGCGGCCGTTCAGCGTGTACAGGGTCGTCGGGGCGACTGCGGCGTCGAACTCCTCTCTGAGGACGGTCGCACAGTCCGGGCCGTACACGGCGAGTCGGGCGACCGAATCCGGGATGTCGACGGCTTCCAGTGACTCCTTCATGGCGTCACAGGGGGGGCAGTCCTCGCGCCAGGCGTAGACGATCGTTCGACGATACAGCTCGACGAGGGTCAGGAGGCGCTGGCAGTCGACGGGCAAGAACCCCTCCGGGAGAGCGTCCGATGGCTCCGGTCGTCCGGTGAACCGGTCGACGACCGGCGCCAGCCGGAGGAGTTCCTCGTGACCGAGTTCGGTCCTGTCCCGCAGGGCGAGAAAGGACGCCACGAACTCCGGGTCGCTCGATGCGACGTCCGCAAGCGAGGCCGGGAGTTCGGAACCGAGCGGTTCGGCCGACGGGTCCGACCCACCGTTCCTCGCCGCCGAAACGTACCCCTCGTAGTCCCGTCGGAACGGCTCGGTGACGGTAATCCCGTCGCCGTCCGCCGACAGGACGCCGTCGTCGAGAAGCCGGTCTACGAGTTCTGACCGTTCCATAGTGGTTCGCACGACCGCCCTGGAATTGAATGTGTCGGTGAGCCGGACCTAGGATTCGACGCTCACCCGGGGGTCTATGACCCCGTACATGATATCGACGAGGTAGTTGCCGATGATCACGAAGGCGGCGATCAGGAAGAACACGAACTGGATCACCGGCAGGTCCCGGGCCAGCACCGCCTGAATCAGCGCACGACCCATCCCCGGCCAGTTGAAGACGACCTCGAGCAGGACCAGCCCTCCCATGCTCGCTGCGAGGGAGATCGGGTACAGCGTGATGACCGGCAGGCTCGCGTGCTTCGCCAGGTGCTTCGTTCGCTTCCAGCCCGGGACGCCGGTGACCCGGTGGTAGAAGAAGAAGTCCTGGTTCCGCACTTCGACGCTGCTCGTCCGCATTATCAGCAGCGGGAGATACAGGTACTTGATCACGATCACCGAGAACGGCAGGATGTAGTGGCGGACGAACTCGCCCGTCACGTAGTGGGCCCACCAGGGCGCCGAATCCGGGTACGTCGTTCCCGGCGACCGGATCCCGGAGGTCGGGAGCAGATCGAACCACCCGGCGAAGACGATGATGCCCAGGATGCCCAGGAAGAATATCGGCGACGTACCGGTCATGAGCGCCGGGATGAAGCCGTACTTTTCCAGCTTCGAACCGCGGTTGCTACCCATGATCGCGCCGATGACCGACCCCAGGACGTACGCCACCGTCAGCGCGGGCGCGATGAGGATAAACGAGTTGAAGATACGGAGTTTGACGGCGTCCCAGACCGGCCGCTGACTCTGCGTGGAGAACCCGTACTCCAGCGTCAGGAAGTTGGTGAGGTAGTTCCAGTACTGGACGTACAGGGGGTCGTTGAGCCCCCACGCTTCCCGGAACTGATCGACCGTCTCGGGTGAGGCCCCTTGCCACAGCATCAGGTCCGCGTAGTCGCCCGGCATCATCCGGAAGAGGACGAACAACACGGTCATGGCCAGCCACAGCAGGAATATCGTCTGCACGGTTCGGGCCAGGAAGTATCGGGTTCGGCTCATCGCGTCTCACTCACCTCCGGTGACTGGGCCACGCTGTCCTCCGTCGTCTCGTGGTCCGTCCGCGCTTCGTGATCGTAGTGCAGGTGACACGCCGTGTACTGCTCCTCGCCGACCTCGACGAACTCCGGCGTCTTCTCGCAGACGTCCATCCGCTCGGGACACCGGTCCCTGAACCGGCACCCCTCTCCCAGTCCGATGGGATCCGGCGCGGAGCCTTCCATGCTCGTTCTCGAGCGGTCGGTGTGCGGGTCGGGGATCGGAATCGCGTTGAGCAGCGCCTTCGTGTAGGGGTGTTTCGGGTCATTGACGAGGTCGATTGTCGGGGCGCTTTCGACGATCCGCCCCAGATACATCACGTTCACTCGGTCACAGATGTGGCCGACCGTCGAGAGGTCGTGGGAGATGTACACCATCGAGACCCCGAACTCGTCGGTCAGCTCGGAAAGGAGGTTCAAGATCGCGGCCTGCGTCGAGACGTCCAGCATCGAGACCGGCTCGTCGGCCAGCAGGATGTCGGGTTCCAAGATCAGTGCCCGGGCGATCGCCACGCGCTGTTTTTCGCCCCCGCTCAGCTGCCGCGGGAGCTGGTCGAGGAACTTCTCGGGGGGCGATAGCTCGACGGTTTCGAGCGTCTCACGGACCCGCCGATCCCGGTCCTCGAACCCGTGGATGTAGAGCGGTTCGCGCAACGTCTCCTCGACGGTCATCTTGGGGTCCAGCGAGTTGAACGGGTCCTGGAAGATGATCTGTACGTTGCTTCGGAAATCCTTCCAGTCGCTTCGGTCGAACGAGGACAGGGCCCGCCCCTGGTACAGTATCTCCCCGCCCGTCGGGTCCTGCAGCCCCATCAGCGCCTTCACTAGCGTGGTCTTGCCGCATCCGGACTCGCCGATCACCGCCGTCACCTCGTTTTCGGCCAGCTCCATCGATACCCCGTCGACCGCCCGTACCATCTCCTCGTCCCTGAAGGGCGTCATCATCATCTCGGTGATGCTCTTGCTCTGAGAGAAGTGAACGCTCAGATCGCGTGCCTCCAGTACGGGCGTCGAATCACTCACGGTTGTCCACCTCGGTTGCCTGGGCACGGTCGCCGGCCGTCTTCGAGCGGGCGTACTCCGCGTTCAGATCCTCGTCCTTCCGAATGCAGGCGGCGACGTGGTCGCTCGACCGGTCGCTCTCGGTCGGTTCCAGCGCGGGTGCGGCTTCGTGGCACTCCTCTATCGCCCACGGACACCGATCGGCGAACGTACAGCTGTTTACGTCACCGTAGAGTTCGGGGGGATAGCCCTCCACGACGCCCAGGTCCTGACTCGGGTACCGGATGTCCGGGAAGGCGTCCTGTAACATGATCGAATAGGGGTGCAGCGGCGAGTCGTACACGTCGGTCGTACCTCCGACTTCGGCCACCTGTCCGGCGTGGAGAATCGCCATCCGGTGGCAGCTTTCGAACACGACGCTGATGTCGTGTGTGATGAGGACGATGCTGATGTCGAACTCGTCTTGGACCTCCTCCAGGTACTCGAACACCTGGTCCTGCATGATCACGTCCAGCGCCGTCGTGGGCTCGTCGGCGATGATGAGCTTCGGCTCCAGGAGGAGCGCGAGCGCGATGACCGCGCGTTGCTGCATCCCGCCCGATAGCTCGTGGGGATACGCGGCGATCCGGTCTTCCTGGAGACCCAGGATAGTGAAAAGCTCCCGAAGCCGGTCCATGGCCTCACTTTTCCCCATGTCCGTGTGGATGTCGGCGATCTCCCACGCTTTCTCCTTTATCCGCTGTAACGGATCGAGCCCGTCGAGGGCGTTCTGTGGGATGTAGGACACCTCCTTCCACCTGATCTTCTCGTTGAGCTGTCGCTCCGAGAACGACTGTATCTCCTCGCCGCGGTATTTGATCCGGCCCGACGTGACCCGGCCGTTCTCGTCGAGTGCCCCGATGATCGAATGGGCGAGCGTCGTCTTCCCACAGCCGGATTCACCGACGAGTCCGAAGAACTCGCCGGTTTCGATCGTCAGCGATGCGTCGGACACCGCGGTGAGGTCCCCGTCGGTCGTCCCGTACTTGATCGTCACGTCCTCGATTTCCAGCAACGGTTCGCTCATTGCATACCCTCCATTTCCGAACTTCCGATCTCGCCGCTGACTATCGACTCGTACCGCCGGCCGATGATGTACACCGACAGGACGGTGAACGATATGAACAGCCCCGGCGCGAGCGCCCACCACCAGTTCGACCGCATCGCTCCCGATCGGTGGGCGTTACGGAGCATCACCCCCCAGTCCGGAATGAAGGGGTCCGATACACCGAGGAACGCCAGCCCCGCGTAGGCGAGGATCGAGGTCCCCATCCCGAGCGCCAAGAAGAGGACGATCATGCTCGCTATGTTCGGCAGGATGTGTTTGTATATGATGTAGGGCGTGCTGGCACCCGTCGCCCGCGCGGAGACGACGAACGGCCGTTCCTTGATCTGCAGCACCTGGGACCGTAACACCCGGGCACTGCCCCGCCACAGGACCAGTCCGATCAGGAGGATAGACGACCAGAACCCGATCCCGAACAGCGTTATGATCACGATAGCGAACGGGATGAACGGGATGATGTACCAGAAGTCGGTCAGACGCATCAACACGTTCTCGACGTACCCCCCCACGTACGCCGCTGTGACGCCTACTGTCATCCCGATTGTGATCATCGTCGTTCCTCCCAAGAACCCGATCAGGACCGTCGGCTGTGCGCCGAAGACGAGCCTCGCCAGGATGTCACGCCCGCCGTCGGTCGTCCCGAGGGGGTGCTCGAGGGAGGGCGACTCCCCTCGCAGGAGTTCCCCCTCGTCGCTCCAGACCCGTTCGTCGTACTCGTAGGCGGTGAACTGCGGTCCGACGGCCGCGAGCAGCAGTATGAACAGGAGCCAGAGCAGCGCTACCCGCGACAGTCGGTCGTTCCAGATCGCACGGAAGAAGAAAACGGTGTTTTCGACGACGAAACTCTCCCGAATCGTAGCTACGTCCATCTCTCTGACGGTCGAGATTGCTCGTGAATTTTGAAGCTTGCTTTTCATGCGGTGGTCAGTGCGGTCGCGGGGTCGTGATCAGTGATAGGACGTCCATCCACTTCGGGGCCTATCCGGACTGCCCGATGTACTCGCCACTTTCGTCGTCGAGGCAGGGGAACTCCGTCGGATCCGGCGTCGACTCTGCGGGCCATCTCGGCTCGAGGTCGGCCCCCGACGGGTAGTAGAGCCGTCCGTCGCCGTCCCAGCTGAACCCGCCCTCGGCGAGGGCTTCCCTCGCCCCCTCGACGTCGCCGCTCGGGTCGTCCGTGAAGTGGGGCAGGTCGTCGGGGAAGAACGGGTGGGTCGGCACCATCTCGCCGACGGCCGCCTCCGTGATGACGTTCCCCATCCCGCCGTTGGTCAGTTCGTTGATCAGCCGTCGGTTGGGCACCTTCGCGACTGCCTCCCGGAACGCCTTGAAGAATCCCGGCGCCTCCGCCAGTTGTAACCGTATCTGGTAGCCGGTCCAGCCCTGCTGGGTGGCCGTGGCCAGGTTGTCGGTGTTCATGTCGGACTCGATCTGCGAGAGCAGCGCCGGACGGATCGAGGTCGAGACGTTTATTTCGCCGGCGGTGAACGCCTGAATCTTCGTCTGGTCGTCGCTGAACGGGACGAACACGATGTCGTGATCCGGCGTCGCAAGCGGGTGGTTCCCGTCGGAACGACCCGTCAGCCGGGCCGCACTGTTGGGCTCGAAGGTCTCCAGCTCGAACGGCCCGGAACCGATGACCGTATCCGGGATGAACTGCTCGGGGTTGTCCCGGGCGCCCTCCCACGTGTCCGGGTGAAGGATCCCCCACTGAGCCATGCTCGCCAGCGTAAACGTCAGGTTCGGGCTCTCGAAGTCGAACCGGACCGTCAGGTCGTCGACCACCTCGGCGGACTGGAACTCGACCCGCGACTGCTGAACCAGGGTCTTCAGGTCCCTGACCAGTTCGTACGTGAACTTCACTTCCTCCGCCGTGATGGGGTCGCCGTTGTGGAAGGTCAGCCCCTCCTTGAGCGTGACGGTGACCGACCACGAGTCGCCCTCGTCGGACGTCTCCCAGCTGTCGGCCAGCACGTTCACCCGCTCGAGGGACTCGGGGTCGTACATTATCAGCGGGGAGAAGACGAGATTGTTGTACATCACGGTCGTGTCCATCCCCAGGCTGCCGATGAGCTCCCGCTTGGAACTCAGCCCTTCCTGGGAGAAGTCCGAGATGATCTCGTTGTTCTCGTTGGTCGGCGACGATGTCATGTAGAACAGCGGGTTGTTCCGCGAGTAGCCGAGCTCTCCCGCCGTCCCCGGCTCGACCGCGTCGGTGCGGACTGCACCGAGTTCGACGACGTTCGTCGCCGCACACTGCTGGTAGTCCTCTGCCAGCAGCTGCATCGCCTCCGTGACGTGTTCCTGAAGCTCCTCGCGGCTGGTGGCCGTCCTGGCCTCGTCGATCGCCGCCGACACGTCACAGGCCGTGTAGTTGTTCGTGGACGTTCCGGGGGCGGCACCCGCACGCTCGATGTGTTCCCGCTCCAGCTGGCGCAGGGGGTCGAGGCGGTCGGGCGTGGGGTTCCCGTACATGTAGGTGATGTCGTAGTGGCGCTGGTCCTTGGAGTTCGCCACGACGTACGTCAGCCCGTCCATCGGGTTCGTCTCCGCCCGGACACCTATCTTCTCGAGGTCCTGCACCAGTACGTCGATTCCCGCCTCGAGTTCCGTCGTCCTGGGTGCGTTCCCCATGTAGGAGAACTCCAGTACGGGTACCCGTTCGGCATCGTCGTCGGGCGTCGGTTCGGTGTCCTCACCGTTGCCGTTGCCGTTCCCGTTGCCGTTCCCGTTGCCGTTGCCGTTCCCGTTGCCGTTACCATTGCCGTTGCCGTCGCCGTTGCCGAACGAGCAACCTGCCAGCCCGACGGCACCGACGGCACCGACGGTCTGGAGAACTCTACGCCTCTCGACGGATCGCTTGCCATTGCCGACCATTGCTTCGCAAGATAGCTTCTGACTACTTAAATATTAGGGGGCGAAAGTACGCGCTATCCCACAGGTCGCGGCCGGTTTCCGCCGCGAGACCGCCCCGAAGAACGCTGCCTCGGCCGCCGTCGGTAAATAACAGGCGACTGTCACGCGCTTCGGGGAACGGCCGAACGTAGATTTTTGTACGGTCCAGCGAGACGTACGCTCGTATGTTCGAAAGCGTTCGAGAGATGCGAGGGGCTCGCACCATCGTCGAGGAGAGTGCGGCTCTACAACCGGACGAGGACGTGGTGATCGTCACCGACTGGGAGGCTGCCGAGGTCGCCGAACGGATCGCTGCGGCAGCGAGGGAGCGCGACGCGAACGTGACCATGACGCTCATGGACCCGCGGGAACACGAGGGCAACGAGCCGCCCGATTCGGTCGCCGCGGCGATGTACGAGGCGACCGTCGTCTTCGTGATCGTTTCGCGGTCGATCTCACACTCCGATGCCGTCGAAGCCGGACTCGACAGTGATCGGCGGTGGATCATGATGACGCAGTTCGCCCCCGAACAGCTGATCGACGGTGCGATCTACGCGGATTTCGAGGCGATGCAGCCGAAGATCGAGGCGATGGCCGACCGCTTCTCCGAAGCCGACTCGGCGACCGTCACCTCTCCCCAGGGAACGGAGGTCCACGTCGGGCTCTCGGGACGGGAGGGAAACGCGGTCAACGGACTCGCCCGAGAGCCCGGAGGCGCCGGCGGTCCGGGGGCGATGGAGGCGAACGTCGCTCCGGTCGAGGGGACGACCGAGGGGACGGTCGTCGTCGACGGGGCGATCCCCGACTTCGACATCGGCGCGCTTTCGGAGCCGATAACCCTCGAAATCGAGGACGGAGCCGTCACGGACGTCGAAGGGGGCGTCGTGGCCGAAAAGCTCCGGCGCGTCTGGGAGGGGTACGACGACCCGGGCGTCTACAACGTGGCACAGCTAGCCGTCGGAATGAACCCCGAGGTGACGGCGTTCGACGACCACTTCATCACGGCCCACTGCCGGTACGGCAACGTCCACTTCGGTATCGGGAAGAGCACGGTGCTCGGCGGCACCGTCGAGGCGCCCGTCCACTTCGACGTCATGCTCGGTGAGGCCGACCTGGAACTCGACGGGGAACTGGTCGTCGAGAACGGACGGACGATTCACGTATAGCCGCGAGCCCCGGACGCCCCGCGGGGGACCTGTCCCTCGTTCGATCGGCGCGGTCACCGCTATCGTTCGATCGGCGCGGTCACCGACGTCGTCTCGCCGAAGGAGTGCAACACCATCGAGTGCTTTCCCGCGCCCCCGGCCACGAGAACCGTGATGTCCTCGGGCCGTTTCACCAGCGGGAGACGGGCGTCGCCGTCGGGAGTGTGGAACCGCTTCTCCCAGATGTCGATCGTGTCCCAGTCGTAGAGCCCCTCCGGTCCGTTGTCCCGTATCTTCCCCACGCGGTTCCGGGCGTAGTCGTAGAGGAACCACCGAACGTCCTCCCGCGAGAACCCGTCGTTTGCGATGGTCTCGGCGTGTTCGGGGCTGAAGACACAGACGAGTTCCCCTCTCGTTCCGATCGCGTTGTTGTTCCCGACCGTGGCGAGGACGTCGGCCATGACGCTCAACACGCCCCCGCCGTCCTGGCTGATGTGGTCGTTGACCTCGTGTGGCCCCTCCGTCCCGAAGACGGTCACGGTCGACGTCGATTCGTCGAAGCCACGCTCGACGTGCAGCGGCGCCCAGGGAGTCTTCCGCTCGTTTTCGGCGATACAGAAGGAGAACTTCCCCGGCTGACCGTGTGTCGCACGGTCCATCTTTCCGGGCGTGCCGCCGCCGACGTTGAGCAACACGAGGCGGAGTGCCCGCCCGATGGTCGCGTTCGCACGCCATCCCGGCCCGAAGACGTTGTACCCGTAGTTGAGGTTGAGTTCCTCGACGATGGGCCCGTTCACGACGAGCAGCGGCGCGACGGGGTGGGTCGTGGTGTTGATGCCGTAGAGGTTGAACTCCTCCCGTAGCATCGCCTCGACCGCGGCGATCACGACGGGGAGGTAGGCCGGCTTACAGCCGGCCATCACGGCGTTGACCGCGACCTTCTCGACCGTGGCCGCCCCGTACTTCGGCGGGACCTCCCCGAGGCTCTCGGTCGGCTCGCGGTCGGTCGCCCCGAGCATCCGGTCGACCCGGTCGCGGGACGGCGGAATGATCGGGAGCCCGTCGGTCATCTCCTCCTCGTAGAACCGCTCGTAAACCTCCTCGACGTCACCCTCGACGTCGAGGGGTTCGGATCGCTCGCTCATCTGTCACAGCGGGCAGTAGAGGTCCTCGTCGGTGAGTTCCTCGTTCTCGCCGAGGAACTTCCCCCGGTACTCGTCGTCGAGTTCCGTTCGGGACGTCGTGAGGACAGCGGCGATCTCGGCGATGGTGTCGCGGGCACGGCTGCGAACCACGTCCGGCGAGACGTCGCCCATCGGGTGCGGGACCGTGACGAGCGGCAGCCCCGGAAGCCCCAGCGCCCGCGCGTCCGACTGTCCGAGTCGGACGAACTCGTCGCTGTTGATCGTGGCCGTCGGGACGCCCTGTAACTCCAGCGTCGCGCTGTCGTGAACACACCACGACGTACACGATCCGCAGTCGCCGTAGGCGTTGACGACGGCGTCACACTCGGCCCGCAACTCGGGCAACAGCGACCCACCGGAGACGGCGGCGGCGTGTTTGCTCGCCCGTTCGACCGCCTCGACACCGTACTCGTCGACAAGCATCTCGCCGACGGCGTCGAGGAAGCGATCGGCGTTCGGCTTGGCGTTGTCGAGCAGTCCGACCGTCGTTCCCTCGAGTGACTCCAGGCGGGGGGCCAGCCCCTTCTCCTCGACTTCGACGCGCCCGCGTGGGTCAAGTAGTTGCCCGCCGGCCCCCGGCCGTGTTTCGCTCTGACTCTTACCCATGATACGGAATCACGCAGAGATCACATAAATGTGGCGTCGGCGCCGGAACGCGGACCGGTTCAGATGCCGAAGACGTCCTCGGCGTTGCCGTGCAGGATCGCCGCCCGCGTGTCCTCGTCGATGCCCGGACGGTCGAGCCACTCCGCGCCGTCGACCTCCCCGTCCGGCCAGTTCGTCGAGTACATGAACGTCTCGTCGGCGTAGGTCACCTTCAGCGCGTGTTCCAGCATCTCCTCGGACGGCGGCAGCCCGATCGAGCAGTTGGTCACGTAGAAGTTGTCGTGGACGTACTCGCTGGGGCGCCGCGGCAGGTACTCGTACTCGCCGTCGTACATCCGGTTGGTCAGCTGGTAGTCCCCGGAGTTCACCTGGTAGATCTCGTCGCCACGGTCGGCCGCAAAGGGAATCCACATGCCACCGAACCCCTGGATCACCACCTCGAGGTCGGTGTGGGCGTCGAAGACCCCGGTGTAGATCATGTTCATGACGGCGCCGAGCATCGTCTTGTTCTCGGTCGTCATCTTGTTCTCGACGAAGGTCTGGAGGTTCCGGTCCATCGTATGGTAGAACTCCGAACTCGGCCCCCGGTGGAGCAACAGCGGCAGGTCGTGCCCGGCGAGCTTCTCCAGAACACCGTCGTACTCGATGACGCCGAACGGCCGGTCCAGCGTCAGCCAGTTGACGCCCGCGACGATCCCCTCTTCGGCCCCGATCCGCTCGACCTCGGCTTCGGCGAACGGCGGGTCCCAGAACGGAAGGATCATCGCGGCGTAGATACCCTCCGAGGGGTCCACGATCCGGTCGAGGACGTAATCGTTGTACGCCCTGGCCACCTGGTTCATCATCTTGGGTGTCCGGCTGTCCACCAGCGGGAAGTCGTCGGGCGGGTTCACGACCACCGCGTCGAGGCCCAGCTCCGTCATCGTCTCCCGGACGTCCTCGCTCGTGATCCGCTCTTCGGCCGACGGGACGCTGAGCAGTTCCTCCATGAAGGAGTACCCGGCCATCTCCTCGTTGGCGTACGGTTCCCACCAGCCGCTCGTCGCGGGCAGCGGCGGACCGAGTTCCTCGAACCACTCCCGTGCCTTCGGATCGTCGACGTACTCGTAGACGGAGGGTGCCGTTATCGGAACGTGGAACTCGGCGTCGACGACGCGTTCGTCCTGGAACGTCCCGATGGAGCGAACTCCCTCCTCTTCGGTAGTGCTCATACTGTATGGACTGTCCGCACTCGGCCTTAATGTTTCTGAACGACGAATGACATGTCGAGAACGACGCGTTCGGCGCCCCCGGAGCGAACGGGGACGGACGTTACAGCGTCACGAAGACGTCGTCTTCGTCGATGGTGACGTTGTACGTCGGGAGCCGGTAGTCGAAGACGGGGCTCTTGCCCGTCTCCAGGCTCCACTCCATGTAGTGATACGGGCAGGAGACGGTGAGGTTCGTCTCGTCGATCTCGCCCAGCGTGAACCTCGCCTTCTTGCTACAGAGGCTCTCGTCGCTGACCGCGTCGTCCCCGATCTTGCTGAGCGGCAGGTTCTTGTGGAGACAGTTGTCGACGATGGCGTACAGCTCTCCGTCGACGTTGAAGATGGCGAGCTGAATACCGTCGACGCTCACGGGCGTTGCTTTCCCCTCGGGGAACTCGTCGATCGTTCCGATCTGGTGTTTCGTCATTTATATGCGAGGTGTAGAGAGTCAGGCTGCCGTGTAGTCGAAGACTTCCTGGGCGTTCTTGTGGAGGATGTGCTCCCGGAGGTCGTCGTCGATCTGGGAGTGGTTGACCCAGTCGGGCGTGTCGACCGTCGAGTGGGGCCAGTCGGTGGAGAACAGGAACATCTCCTTGGCCCGCCGGATCTCGAGGGCCGATTTGACATGGTCGCCCCGCCTGGGGAGCGCGATCGGCTGTGTCGTCACGTAGACGTTGTCGTAGAGGTACTCGCTTGGGTTCCGCTTCAGCGACCGCTGTTCGAGGTCGGCGTACATCCGCTCGGTCAGTGCGACGTCCTCGGAGTACTCCTCGTACAGCTGATCGGCGTGGTTCGCCATGTACGGTATCCAGGCGGTCCCCTGTTCCTGGATCAGGACATCGAGGTCGGGGTACTTGTCGAAGACGCCCGTCATTATCATGTTCATGATGTTCCCCGACACCTGGTAGAACTGCCCGGAGATCAGCCGTTCGGCCGACTCGTAGTGCTTCTCGTAGGGGTCCCACCGGCCGCCGCCCGACCCCTGGTGGAAGACGATCGGCATGTCCCGCGCGTCCAGTACGTCCCAGATGGCGTCGTTCTCGGCGAGACCCATCGGCGGATCGTTGTTCACCCAGTTCGTCGCCCCGACGATGCCGTCCTCGGCGCCGATCCGGTCGAGTTCCTCGGCCGTCCACTCGGCGTCGAAGTCGTTGGCGATCGCCAGCGCGTAGATGCCCGCCTCGGGATCGACGACCCTGTCGAGGAGGTACTCGTGATACGCCCGGATACAGGCCTTCTGGATCCGCGGGTACCGGCCGTTCGCCATGAAGGTGTTCGGAAGCGGGCTCACCGTGGCGATGTCGAGCCCCCAGTCGTCCATCACGCCCGAGATCTCCTCTTTCGTCACTGCCGCGCCTTGCGTCGTCGCCTTCGACTTCCGGCTCTCCCAGCTGTAGAACGGGTTCCCGCCCATGTAGGGTATCGGCGGCGTCCCGTCGGACTCCAGCCGCTTTCGCAGGTAGTCGTCCTCGACGTAGTCGTAGAGCAGTTCGTGATCGATCTGGAGGTGAAAGTCCGTGTCGATCGTGTAATGCTCCTCGACCGGACTTGGCTCTTTGACAACGGAACTCATACCACGGAATAGTGAGCGCGGAATATTTAGAGGTTGTGGTAACATCCATTCACGCGTGCGAGACGGCCGAAATCGCGCGATCGGAACAAACTACTTGGCGGTCTAGCGTGTTCGAGCCCCATGGTCGACTTCAGTCAGACGACCGACGTGCGACTCATCAAGGACGGACTGGACTCCTTTCTCGAACAGGAGGTAGAGCCCATAGAGGAGGCCCACCGTGACCTCCTCGTCCCGGATTTCAGGCGGCTGCGAGACGACGGCCGGCTCAAGGACGAGGTCGTCGACGCCATCGACACCGTCAGACGGAAGTCGGGCGAGGCGGGATACTACGGGATCGATATGCCCGAGTCGGTCGGTGGCGGCGGCGCGAGTGCGGTAGAGCTGGTTCGGGTGCTCTTTCACCTCTACTCGAAGGGCCTCGGCCTGAAGATGTACGTGATCGAGGGGGCGGCGGGCCCTCACTCCACGTTGCTCGAACTCGACGACGAGCTGAAAGAGGAGTATCTCGTTCCCGCGGTCGCCGGCCGCAAGAGCGGGTGTTTCGTTCTCACGGAGAGCACGTCGGGATCGGACGCCCTCGACATGGCGACGACCGCCGAGAAGGACGGCGACGAGTGGGTCATCGACGGCACCAAGATGTGGATAACCAACAGCCCCTACGCCGACTACGGACAGGTGTTCGCCGTCACCGATCCGGAAAAGGAGGGGCCGGACCGCGTGTCGGCGTTCCTGTTCGACACGGACAACCCCGGCTTCTCGGTCGAGCGCATCAACCAGACCCTGTTCAACGACGGGATGCAGGCCGAAGTCGAGTTCGATAACTGTCGCGTACCGGAGTCCCACCTGATCGGCGAGCGGGGCGAGGGGTTCTACAACGCGATGCGGTTCCTCAACGAGGGCCGGCTACGGATAGCCGCCCGGTGTGCGGGCCTCATGTCGTACCTCCTCGAGGAGGTCGTCGACTACGCCACCCAGCGGACGGCGTGGGGCGAACCCATCGGCAAGCGACAGCACGTTCGCCGCATGATAGCCGACATCGCTACCTGGCAGGAGACGGCGGAGAACCTCGTGTTGAAGACTGCCTGGCGCGTCGACCAGGGCGAGGACCCGGCCAAACAGAGCGCCATCGCCAAGTACTACGCGACCGAGAAGCTGTTCGAGGCGGCCGACAACGCGGTGCAGGTGTTCGGGGCGAACGGGCTGAGCTACGAGTACCCGATCCAGCGGGTGTTCCGGTACGCTCGCCTGCTCCGCATCCCGGAGGGGACCTCCGAGATCCAACTGGAGACTATCGCGTCGGAAGTCGGCCTCTGAGGTCGGACGGCTTCGGCTCCGGGAGGCTCACCCGTCGGCCGGGGGTTCGGTGTTCCCGTCGACGTACTGCCAGATGTCGACCGCCATCGGGTTCTCCTGCTCTTCGAGGACCTCCCCGGTGACGCCGGTCGCCCGGCTGATCACTGCGAGCCCCCGGGCCGCCGTCGGGGACATCCCCAGGTCCGAGGTCACGGCCGCGATGGCCCCGGTCGCGTTTATCGGCAGGGCCTCGCCGGTGGCGTTCTCGAACGCCTCTCGAACGTCCCGGACGGCGTCGACGTGATCCCCCGCGACGCCCTCCGTGTCGGCCAGTTCGAACAGCCGTTCCGCCCGCGGATCGACCGGTTCGAGGTGCGGGTGTCCGATGCCCGGGAACGGGGTTCCGTCCCGCTGGTACTCGGCCACCAACTCCGTTATCGCGGCGTCGCCGTCTTCCGCCTTGACGACGGCCTGGAGCTCCTCCGAGCAGTTCTTCATCGTCCCGATGAACTGGGAGCCGACGCCGAGGATACCGCTCGCTATCGCCGCCTGTACGGCGTCGGGCTCCGACATGGCCGTGAGCCGACTCGCGATCGCCGACGGCGTCGTCCCGTGTACCATCAGCGACGACAACACCGCATCGAGGAGCCGCCGTTCGCCGGCGGTCGGGACGTCGCCGGTCCAGAGGTAGTACAGCGCCGCCGTGAATTCCATCTCGCCCATGACCTCCGTCGAGAGGTCCTTCTCGCGGACCGATATCGAGCGTTCGTCGTGACTCGACAGGGCCGTTTCGAATCGGTTTCCCATACCGCCGGGACGACCCGCCGTCTAATAAGTATCGGGCCCCGTCGTCCCGGCGGTGTTCGGATACGCGGTCGTCGAAACGACGGAGCACCGAGCGCCCTCGCGCTTTCGGCGTCACAAGCTCCACGTTCGCGGTCCTCTCCGAACGGTACCGGCGAGTGCCCCCGGTGATTAATACGAGAGCGGCCCGTACCCGAAAGGAGCGATGGAAGCACCGCTGGACGGGATCACCGTACTGGACATCTCACAGAGCGCCGCGGCCCCGTCGGCCACCCAGGCGCTCGCCGAGCTGGGTGCGGAGGTCCTCTCGGTCGAACCGCCGGGCGGCGGCGCACAGCGGCGGCTGATCGGCGGAACTTTCTTTCCCAACCTCTGTCGGGACAAGCTATCGATCGCGGTCGATCTGAAGAGCGAGGACGGCGACCGGATACTCCGGCGACTGATCGAGGAGGTCGACGTCTTCGTCCACAACTACCGGAACGAGACGATAGAGCGACTCGGCTACGACTACGAGACGGTCCGGTCGTACAACGAGGGGATCGTCTACTGTTCGGTCACGGGGTTCGGCGAGGACGGACCGTACAGCGACCGTCCGGCGCTCGATCCGCTCGCCCAGGCCATGTCGGGGCTGATGGACGTGACGGGCGAACCCGACCGGAAACCGTCCAGAGTCGGCTCCTCGGTGATCGACGTCTCGACGGGGTTCGTCGCGGCCCTCGGGATCGTGGTCGGCCTCTTCGCCCGCGAACGGACGGGCGAGGGACGACACGTCGAGGCGTCGCTCGTCGATACGGCGGCGGCGTTCATGGGCTACTGGTACACCCACTACAGCAAGACGGGCGAGTCGCCCGTTCGAAGCGGCCACACCTACGACGGGTACGCCCCGGTCGGCGTCTTCGAGACGGCGGACGATCCGGTGTACCTCTCCGTCCCCTACCAGCCAATCTGGCGGCGGTTCTGCGAGGCCATCGACCGGGCCGGGTGGATCGACGACCCGCGCTTCGAGACCGACGACGACAGGCTGGAACACAGGGACGCGCTGTACGCGGCGATCGAGGAGGTGTTCGGGCAGTACACGCGGGAGGAACTCATGTCGGTACTGCTGGCCAACGACGTCCCGGTTTCGGAGGTCAACTCCGTCCCCGAGGCCCACCGGGACGAACACCTCAGGCGTCGCGGGACCGTCACGGAGATCGACGATACCGACGGGGAGAAAGTGACGGTCTCGACGACGCCGTTGCGGGTGCACGGGACCGAACGGTCCCCGGGGCCCCTCCCCGAAGTCGGCGAGCACACGGAGGCGGTCCTTCGCTCCCTCGACTTCTCGGACGACGAGATAGCGGTGTTCCACGAGCGGGGTACGATCGAGAGCCCGGATGCCCCGTTCGAGAAGTGAGCGGAGGACGCGACACGGGGAGTCGGACCGTCCCCGGCGACGTCAGCGTCAGCCCCGGATGTAGCCGCCGTTGACGCTCAGCACCTGCCCGGTGATCCAGTCGGCGGCGTCGCTGGCGAGGAAGACGACCGCGTCGGCGATGTCCTCGGGCTCGCCGAGCCGATCCAAGGCGTAGGCGTCGACGACCGAATCGCCGTACTCGTCGAGCCAGTCTTCCGTCGCCGGCGTTCGGGTCGTCCCGGGGGAGACGCAGTTGACACGGACGCCGTGTTCTCCCACCTCCTTTGCGATCGTACTCGTCGCCGAGACGTTCGCCGCCTTGACGCCGCCGTATATCGAGAGCCCGGGGTCGTTCCCCTTGTAGGAGTCGCTGGCGAAGTTGATGATGGCGCCCGACCCCCGATCGGTCATGTGTGGCAACGCTGCGTGGCTGCAGTTCAGCGTGCCGTAGTAACAGAGGTCGATTACGTGATCCCAGTCGGCCGGGTCGGTCTCGGCGAACGGTTCGGTCAGTCCACCGCCCGCGTTGTTCACGAGCACGTCCAGCCGTCCCAGTTCCTCGAGGACCGTCTCTACCATCGCTTCGGCCTGCTCGTACTCCTTGACGTTGCACTCCACGGCGGCCGCCTCGACGCCGTACTCGGTACCGATCTCGGAGGCGGTCTCGGCGGCCTTCCCCTCGTCGATGTCGACGACTGCGACGTCGCCACCGAGCGCGGCGAACGCCTCACAGACGCCCCTGCCGATACCGCGTGCGCCGCCCGTAACTGCCGCAACCTGCCCCTCGAAGTCGATCTTCTCTGCCGTACTTTCGGTTCGCATGGGTGGACCTCTCGGGGCAGAAGGTTATAAAACGATACCCTCGGCCGGTGCCGTCCCGTCGAACGGTCGTCTCGCCCGAACGGGAGCCGGCCTCAGTGACCGCAAACCCTTAGGAGTCGGACTCCAGTGTCGTTCCCCACGATGCAACTGTCCGAAGAGCAAGAACGGGTCCGTGACGCCGCCGAGACGTTCACGGACGAAACCATCGTTCCGAGAGCCGAGGAGATAGACCGGGAGGACCGGCCCCCGCTGGGGATACTCGACGAGATGGCCGACCTCGGGTATCTCGGAATGCTCCTCCCGGAGGAGTACGGCGGCTCGGACATGGATTTCACGAGCTACGCGCTGGCGGTCGAGGAGTTCGCCCGCGGCCTTCACGCCGTCGCCAGCGCGCTGAACGTACACGTCATCTCCTCGTACATGTTGTACCAGTACGGCCGCGATCCGCTGAAAGAGCGGGTCCTCCCGTCGATGGCTGCCGGCGAATCGCTCGGGGCGTTCGGGTTGACGGAACCGAACGCCGGTAGCGACAACGCCTCGATGGAGACGACGGCCGAAAAGCGGGGCGACGAGTACGTCCTCGACGGCACGAAGCGGCTGATAACGAACGTCGACAACGCCGATTACCTCCTCACGTTCGGCAAGACCGACCCCGACGGCGAACGGTATCACGACATCACGGCGTTCTTCGTCGAGACGGACAGCGAGGGGCTCGAGATCGGCCAGAAGTGGGAGACGATGGGGCTGAACGGCCTCGGTTCCTTCGACGTCCACTACGACGGGCTACGCGTTCCCGAGGAGAACGTCATCGGTGACGTGAACGAGGGGTTCGTCCAGGCGATGAAGGCGCTCGTCGTCGGCCGGATAAACGTCAGCGCACGCTGCGTCGGGATCGCCAGGGCCGCCTACGAGGCCGCCCGCGACTACGCCCGAACGCGAGAGCAGTTCGATCGGCCGATCGGCGAGTTCCAGGCGATCCGGCACAAGCTCGCCGACATGGCGACGAAGATCGAGGCGGCCCGGCTGCTGTCGAGGAACCTGGCGGCACGAGCCGACCGCGACGACTCGACGAGACAGGCGGCAGCGATGGCGAAACTGTACGCCAGCGAGGTCTGCGAGGAGGTCTGTTCGGAGGCCGTACAGATCCACGGCGGCGTCGGATACACGAAGGAGTACCCGGTCGAGCGGTACTATCGGGACGCCAAACTCCTCACCATCGGCGAGGGAACCAGCGAGATACAGCGGAACGTCATCGCCGATCGGATACTCGAACAGTAGCAGCCGACCGGTTCGAGCGGGGCGTGATCCACCGTCGGGTGCGCACTCGAACCGATGAAAGAGGACCAGAGGAACCGAGCCGAGTCAGGGCCGCTCGAGGACCGTCACACAGCTGACCGAGCCGGTCGAGTTGCGCCCGATCCCGAGGTTGTGCTGGAGGCCGACCTCCGCGTCATCCACCTGGATGTCGCCGGCCTCCCCGCGGAGCTGTTCGTAGATCTCGGAGATCTGTGCGACGCCCGTGGCCCCGATGGGGTGGCCCTTCGACAGCAGGCCGCCGCTGGGATTGACCGCCACCTCGCCGTCGAGGCGGCTCTTGCCCTCGGCGGCGAACTGGCCGCCCTCGCCTTCCTTGCAGAACCCGAGGTCCTCGTAGGTGATCAGCTCGGCGATCGAGAAGCAGTCGTGGACCTCGGCGACGTCGACGTCCTCGGGGCTGATCCCCGCGGACTCGTAGGCGCCGCTGGAGGCGTTCCGGGTCGCGGGGAAGTGCGTCAGCGCCGTGTCCCCGGCCCGCTGGAAGGAGTCGGTCGAGAGGCTGGTCGCGGCGACGCGAACGGGGTCGTCGGTGAACTCGTCGACCCGATCCTCGCTGACGACCAGTACGGCGCTGGCGCCGTCGGTTATCGGACAGCAGTCGTAGAGGTTCAGCGGGTAGCTGACGGTCGGCGAGTTCTCGACGTCGTCGACGGAGCACTCGAACTGGTAGTGGGCGTGCGGGTACTTCGCCCCGTTTGCGTGGTTCTTGACGCTGACCTCCGAGATCTGCTCGCGGGTGGTCCCGTACTCCTCCATGTGCCGGGTCGCTCGCATCCCGAAGAAGGCGGGCATCGTCACGCCGCGGCCGCGCCAGACGCGCTCCTCCGCGGCGAGTTCGATGAGGCCGCCCGTGTCGTCCGTCATCTTCTCGCCGCCGATCACCAGCGCGACGTCCGCCCGGCCGCCCTCGACCGCGATCGTGGCGTTCCGGAACGAGTCGCTTCCGGTCGCACACGCGTTGACAACCTGCGTGGCGGGCTTCTCGAACAGTCCGGTCGCGTGCCCGACGGTGGCCCCGGAGTGGCCCTCCTCGGCCAGGTCGACGCTCCCGTACCAGATCGCGTCGATGTCCGCTCTCGGATCGACGCCCTTGTCCACGTCGTCCAGCAGCGAGAGGTACGCTTCCTCGAGGAGGTCGTCGAAGGAGTCCCCGTAGCGCGTCCCGAAGTCGACCATGCCCGCCCCGACCACGTAGGCGTCCCGTGTCATGCTTTCTCCTCCCGCGGAACGCTGAACTTGAAGGAGTTGATCGGACGGTCACCGTCGTCGAACAGCTCCCGGAAGCGTGCGTCGACCTGGCTGCCGACCTCGATCTCTTCTCGCTCGGTCTCGGTGAACAGCCCGTAGACCCGGGCGGGCTCCCCGTCACCCACCTGCGGGATGTCGATCATCCCGAGCAACTGCGGCGACTCGAAGTCGTCGGGGAGGTACACCTGTTCGACGAAGGACAGCACCTCGCCCTGCTCCTGTAGTTGCACGCGCTCGTAGGTCGCCGGTGCCGCCGCGCACTTCTTGCACGTTCGTTTCTCCTCGGGGTACGATACCCAGCCGCATTCCTGGCACTCGAACGCCACGAGGCGCTGGTCCTGTTCTCTCGTCCGTCGGTAGCGTGGTCCGCTCATACTCCTGATGCTCCCTGGTATTCGGTCCGTTCGCGGTACTGCAGATGCTTCCCGTAGGAGACGTACTCCTTGGCATCGATCTGGGCGGCGACGGTCGATCCCTCGGCTCCGACGCCGTCGTCGGTTTCGAGTACGACCACGTCCGCACCGCCGGCGCCGTAGGCCGCCGCGACGGCGCCGTCACCGGCTGATGCGGTCTCGAGTAACGACGCCAGATCGAGGAAGAACGATGCCGTCCCGGCGTAGCCCACGTCGTCGAACGTCGAAACCATGGACACCTCTCCCGGCACCGACTCGACGGCGCCGCGCGCCATCCTGTGGTCGGACGCCGTAACGATGGCGTGATCGAACTCGACGTCGGTCTCGGCGAGTGCCGACCCGGTGGCCGACTCTATGGCCTCGCCGAAGCCGTACTCGCCCTCGAAGGCGCCGTCGCCGTGAACGGCGGGTTCGTCGTGGAGCCGGTGCCGTTCGACGAATCCGGTGGTGCTCTGCCCGACGGCGTCGATCCGACCGCCCGGATCGTCCGCATCGGTCCGCAACACGACTGCCCCGGCGCCCGCACCCGCGTACGGTTCGTCCTCGCTGTCCGGTTCGGCGGGCATGACGTCGACGCCGACGACGAGTGCCGGCTCGTCGGTCGCGGCGACGAACTGTCGGGCGAAACACAGCGCGTCCGTCGCAGCCCGTCCCGTCGACCGGAAGTCGCCGGTCCGAACGGACTGCGGGGCACCGAGCCGAAACGCCACATTGGCGGCGATGCCGTGTTCCGCGAACGGGTCGGTGATACTCGCCGTACAGACGGCACCGAGATCCTCGGCGCTCACGCCGGCTCGATCCAGCGCGACCCCGGCCGCCTCGCTGGCCATCGTGACGTGGTTCTCGTCGTGGCCGGGGACGGCGCTCTCGCCGGATCCCGAGCCACCGTACTGGGAGTAAATCTCGTCGCGCTCGATGCGATACAGCGGGACGTACCCCCCGTATCCGTCGATCAGGACCATCGTGGTCGTGCTCCTTCAGTGAGGAGTTTGTCATGCGATACCATGTATCTGAACCGGCTCCCGACGACAATAAAACGTTTGGTCCCCGGCTTTCGGCCCGGAGCGCAGCCGATCCGAGCGCGCCGACGGTGGCTTCGAGACGGCGTGAAGCCGACGAGGAGTGTCGGTATCCGGTGTAGATTTATAACCCGCCTGTCGCTATCGGAAGACGGACGGAAAGAATGACCAACGAAGGCCTGCAGATCGTGCTGACGAACGACGACGGAATCGAGAGTCCGGGACTCGTTGCGCTCTACGAGGCGCTCTCGTCGCTCGGGGACGTCACCGTCGTCGCACCCGCGACCGGGCAAAGCGGGATCGGCCGGGCGGTCTCGGTCGGCCGGGGGAGGGGACACCAGGAACGAGGCGAAAACGGCGTGGACGTCACCACAGGCCGGTTTTCGTGTACGGTCCCGCACCGAGAACACGACCTCGGGTACGCCGTCGACGGGACGCCCTGTGACTGTGTAATGCTCGGCATCCACGCGCTCGACGAACCGCCGGACGTCGTCGTCGCGGGCTGTAATCCGGGCCCGAACGTCGGCCACGACACCCTCTCGCGGTCGGGAACGACGAGTGCCGCCATGGAGGCCGCCTACGCGGGCGTTCCGGCCGTGGCCACGTCGGTCAACACCATCAACTACGATCGAACGATCACCGAAGAGACCTTCGAGCGGGCCGCCCGGGTCGTGGCCGACCTCGTGGAACGGACGCTGGATGCGGGCGCCTTCGAGGAGATCGACTACCTGAACGTGAACAGTCCACGACCGGATCGGCCGATTAAGTCCATTGAGATGACCCGACCGACGCCGAAGTACGGCATGGACGCGGAGGTGACCGACGGCGAGTTCCGGCTCCGGTTCGATAGCCTCGAACGGTTCGGATACGGCGACCAGGTCGACCCGCCGGGGTCGGACCTCCGGGCGGTCGCCGAAGGCCGGATCAGCATCTCGCCGCTGGACCTCCCGGCCGAATACCAACGGAGCGACCGACTGGGGGCCGTCGTCGACGAACTCGTCTGACCGACGAACCGGGCGCACTGTCGCCCCCGAACGACGGTGACTTTATTAGATCCGTATCCGGAATTGCGTGTATGCGCCTGGACAACGTCCGCGTACTCGACCTCAGCCGACTGCTCCCGGGACCGTACGCCACGCACCTGCTGGCCGAGGCCGGGGCCGACGTCATAAAGATCGAGGACACCGAGATGGGTGATTACGCCCGTCACACCCCGCCGACGACCGACGAGGGGTTCGGCCTCATTTACGACGCGATCAACCGTGGCAAACGAAGCGTCAGCCTGGATCTGAGTTCGGAGGACGGACGGGAGGTGTTCTTCGAACTGGTCGAGGACGCGGACGTGGTCTTCGAACAGTTCCGACCCGGCGTCGTCGAACGGCTGGGCGTCGACTACGAGGCGGTCCAAGAGTACAACGACGAGATCGTCTACTGTTCGCTGTCGGGGTACGGACAGAACGGGCCGTACCGCGACCGGGTCGGCCACGACCTGAACTACGCGGCGACGGCCGGGCTGTTGGATATGACGCGCCGCGACCGCGACGAAAAGCCCCGGATCCCGGGAATCCCCGTCGGCGACATGAGCGGCGGGCTGTTCGCCGCGTTCTCGATGATCAGCGGCGTCGTGTCCCGAGAACTGGGCGGTACCGGCGGCGAGTACATCGACGTCTCGATGACCGACGCCGTGGTCTCGTTCTCGCAGGCGCTGGCGCCGGAGGTACTGGCTGGTCGGGACGTGGCGCCGGGCGAGACGCGACTGACGGGGAAGTATCCCTGTTACGGCGTCTACGAGACGGCGGACGGACGGTACGTGACGCTGGCGGCGCTGGAGCCGAAGTTCTGGAAGGAGTTCTGCGAGCGCGTCGGCCGCGAGGACCTCCTCGACAAGCACATGTCCGAGTCGGCCGACGAGCGTGCGGCCGTCCGCGAGGCGATCGAGGAGGTGTTCGCCGCGAAGACCCGCGACGAGTGGGAAGCCGAGATCGGCGGCGAGGAGACCATGTTCGCGGCCGTCAACACCGTCTCGGAGGCCCTCGAGCACCCCCAGATCGACGCGAGGGACATGGTCGTTGAGGACGGAGCCCCACGGGTCGGATCGCCGGTACGGGGATCCGAGGGTGTCCCGGGTGCCGAGGGGCCGGCACCTGAACACGGCGAACACACGGACGACGTGCTCCGGGAGGCCGGCTACACCGACGACGAACTCGCACGTCTCC
Source organism: Natronomonas marina (assembly GCF_024298905.1). Taxonomy (NCBI): domain Archaea; kingdom Methanobacteriati; phylum Methanobacteriota; class Halobacteria; order Halobacteriales; family Natronomonadaceae; genus Natronomonas; species Natronomonas marina. The sequence continues at coordinate 2,905,844 of NZ_CP101154.1, read as the reverse complement.
GTGAGGACGGCGTCGTCCGGTAGGTCGTTACGAACGCCCGCAAACTACTCCGGAACCGCCCGCGACGCGGCGTGGTAATTTTTAATAGAGAGGAATATATCTAGCCATGTCATAGCATGCCATACAGAATCGGTTGCGACATCGGTGGGACGTTCACCGACATCATCGTACTCGACGAAAACGGAGTAGAGTGGCAGCACAAAACGGACACGGTGCCCGAGAACCTGGTCGAGGGGGTGAGAAACGCCGTTCTCGGCGTCGCCGACGAGGTCGGGATACCGCCGGGCGAACTGCTGGCCGACACCGAGCGCTTCGTCAACGGCACCACGATCGTCACCAACGACATCGTCGAACTCGACGGGGCGAACGTCGGGCTGTTGACCACGGCGGGGTTCCGCGACACACTCAGGATCGCACGCTCCCCGCGGGGTCCGGAACGTGACCCGATCGAACAGGTGAACGTTCCGGACATCGTCTCCCGGAACTGCATCAGGGGGATTCCGGAACGGGTCGACTACGAGGGGAACGTCGTGGTCGAACTCGACGAGGAGGCGGTCGAAGAAGCGGCGCGCGATCTCGTCGAGAACGAGGGGGTTGAGGCGATCGCCACATGTTACCTCTGGAGCTTCCAGAACCCGGACCACGAGGTCCGAACGAAGGAACTGATCGAGGACCTCTATCCGGACCTGTACGTGACCGCGTCGGCGGACGTCTACCCGAAGGTCCAGGAGTACGAACGGATGGTGGCCACGGCGCTCAACGCGTACACGGCGCCGGACGTCGCCGAATACGTCGACGAGATGGAACGGGAACTCGGGGAGATGGGGCTCGACACGTCGGTCATCTCGCTCATGCAGGCCGCCGGCGGGAGTACGACGCCGGCGGAGGCCAAGGAGACCCCGATCCAGCTCACGGACTCGGGCCCGGTCGGAGGAGTGATCGGATCGCGCGAACTCGGGCGGCAGTTGGACGTCGAGAACGTCATCGCAGCCGACATGGGCGGAACGAGCTTCGAGTGTTCGATCATCGAGGACGACGAGTTGCCGATCACCGAGCAGATGGAGGTCGTTCGCGAGATACAGACCGGGATAATGAAAGTCGACACCCACACCATCGGCGCCGGGGGCGGCTCTATCGCCTGGGTCGACGAGCGAGGCGCGCCGCAGATCGGTCCGATGAGCGTCGGCGCCGATCCCGGCCCGGCCTGCTACGGCCAGGGGGGAACGGACCCGACGCTGACCGATGCGGCGCTGGTGCTCGGGTTGATCCGCCCGAACGCGTTCCTCGGTGGCCGCCGCCAGCTGGACGTCGAGGCCGCCGAGAGCGCGCTCCGGGAGAACGTGGCCGAACCGCTCGGTCGGAGCGTCGAGGACGCCGCTGCCGCGATCTACAGTATAGCGATCAACTCCATGAGCAACGCCGTCCGGAGCGTCACCGTCCAGGAGGGCCGTGACCCGACCGGGTTCACGATGTTCTCCTACGGCGGTGCGCTGCCGATGTTCGCGGCGGACATCTGCTCGACGCTGGGGATCGACGAGATCGTCATCCCCAACACCGCGTCCATCTTTTCCGCCTACGGGCTCCTCCAGGCCGACGACATGCGTACCTACAGCGAGTCGCTGTTCTGGAACCCGGGCGAGCCGGTCGACCGGGTCAACGAGGCGCTCGAGGAAACCGAGACCCGGATCCGCGACCGGCTCACGGCGGCCGGGTTCGAGGAGGACGAGATAGAGATCGAACGGCAGGGACGGTTCAAGTTCAAGGGACAGCTGTTCGACTATCCGGTGACGCTCCCCGACGGCGACCTGACCGAGGCGGACATGGAGGACATCCAGTCGCGGTTCCCGGACCTCTACGAGGAGGAGTACGGCCCGGGAACGGCGTGGGTGGAGTCGCCGATAGTGTTGCGCGGGGTGCGGGTCACCGGCACCAGCACCGTCTCCAAGCGGTCGCTGAAAGAACAGGAACTGACCGGCGGAGAGAGCCCACCTCCCTCCCGTTCGCGCGAGGTGTACCTCCCCTTCGAGCGTGATCGGCGGGAGGTCGACGTGTACGATCCCGGTGCGGTCCCCCCTGGATCGTCGGTCGTCGGGCCCGCGATCATCGAGGAGGACACGACGACGGTGTTCGTGCCGGACGGGTTCGAGATGTCGGTGGACAGGTACTACAACTACGCGCTCTCGCGGACGGAGGCCGAGACGGACCGCCACGCGGTCACCCGTCTCGGGGAGGTATGACCAATGAGCAAGACACCACGATCCGGTACGACCCGGAGCACGAGTCACGGCGGCACCGCGGGCGAATCGATATCCATAGACGAGGAGTACGATCCGGTTCTCGCCGAGATCCTCCGCAGTCGGCTGTACAACATCGCCAACGAGATGGGGACCGTGATGATACAGACGTCGGGGAACCCGGTCATCACCGAGTCGATGGACTTCTCGACGTTCGTGGCCGACGCGGACGGCGAGATCATCGGCTACTCCGGGTACCTGATGGAGCACGCCGCTCCCGCACGGCTAGCGGTCGAGTACATCATAGAGAACCAGGACGACGTTCAGCCTGGCGATCAGTACATCTGCAACGACCCGTTCCGGACGGGTGTCGCCCACCAGCCGGACACCGGCATCGTCAAACCGATCTTCCACGAGGACGAACTCGTCGCCTGGTGCTGGGCCGAGTCACACCTCCTGGACATCGGCGGCGTCGCTCCGGGGGGTTTCGCTCCGCAGGCTGAAGAGACGTACGCCGAGGCCATCCGGTGGCCAGGCGTCAAGATCGTCGAGGACGGCGAGATTCGCGAGGACATCCAGCGGACGATTACGACCAACGTTCGAATCCCGATCCGGGTGTTCAACGACATCCGCGCGCTGATAGCGGCCAACAACCGGTGTGAGGAGCGACTGACGGACACCATCGCGGAGTTCGGGCTCGAGACGTTCGAACACTACCTGGATGTGAACAAGCGACTGAGCGAGCAGGCGCTGCGCAAGCGGATCGAGGAACTCCCCGACGGCACCTACCGCAACACCGAGTACGTCGAGCACGACGGTCACGAGAACGAACTGTACGAGGTCGATGCGACGTTGACCGTCGACGGCGACGAGCTGACGATCGACTTTTCGGGCTCGGACGAGCAGGCCCCCGGGTTCATCAACGCGGGGATCGGCGCCACCACGGGAACCGCGTTCACGCCCATCGCGAACCAGCTCGCCCCGGAGGTCCCCGTCACCGAGGGGATGTTCGAGCCGTTCGAGATCGAGGCCCCCGAGGGAACGATCACGAACCCGGTAGAGCCGGCGCCGACGTCGTCCGGGCACATGGAGACGGGGCTCGCCGTGCTCGCAGCGGTCCACAACCTGATCGCTCGCGTGATGCGGCAGTCGGACAGCGAGTTCGTCCGCGAGCACGCCTGCGCGCCGTTCCACGAGACGTTCCCCGCGGCGATTTATTTCGGGATGAACCAGTTCGGCGAACCGGATGTCTTCCTAGACATGCACGGGGGTGGTGCCGGTGGCGGTGCGACTGCGGTCCACGATGGACAGGACTCCGGCGGCGCATCGAGCACGCAGATCAACGCGGGCATCCCGAACATCGAGACGAACGAGGCCGACCATCCGGTTCTCTACCTGTGGCGGCGGCTCAACCGCAACTCGAGCGGTCCCGGCGAGTACCGGGGCGGCCAGGGCATCGAGTACGCGTGGCTGCTGCACGGGTCCGAACAGGGCAAAGAGACCGTCACGTCGGCGACTACACAGGTACCAACCGAGGGTCTCATGGGCGGCTATCCGCCGGGAACGACAGTCTTCGAAACCGTGCAGGGATCGAACGTGCGGGCGGCTCTCGACCGGAACGAACTCCCCGACGACCTCGCGGACCTCGGCGGCGAACACGAGCAGCTTCCCGCCAAGGACGTCGGTATCCCGATCGACGCCGACACGGTGTTCGCCAACCGGCTCGGCGGCGGCAGCGGGCTCGGTGATCCGCTCGAGCGGGACCTCGATCGGGTCGCCTCCGACCTCCGTGACGGGTACGTCTCCGAAGCGCAGGCCGAGAACACCTACGGGGTCGTCGTCTCGGACGGCCGGGTCGACGAGGAGCAGTCCCGCGAACGGCGCCGGGCGATGCGCGACGAACGAACCTCGTGGGGGGCCGACCGGACGCTGGCGGACGAACCCGCGTCGGTCTCCGCCCGGACAGAGTTCCACCGCTACGTGGACGTCGTCGAGGACGCGTACCTCCAGTGTTCGGAGTGCGAGGAGGTGTTCGCGCCCTACGGCGGGCCCGACGACGAGGAGTGGCTCGCGTACACTGCCACGAACGACTCGCCGATCGAGGAGCGGTACGAAGAGCTGTCGCTGTTCGTTCAGGAACGGGAGGAGGAACCGGACGTCCGGCTCCGGGAACACGCCTGTCCGGGGTGTGGCGTGATGCTTCAGGTCGACGTCGTCGTCGAGTAGGTGGCTTTCCTGCCGGAACGGCACGCTACTCGTCGGTTTCGTGTCCGTACACCTCCCGGGCCCGCTCTTCGGTGATGTAGCCGTAGCGAACGTCCCGCTCGATCAGGTCCTCGTCGCGGTTCTCGGGGTCCCCGTATCCCCCCGAGGAGGCGGGGCTGAACGTGAGCGTCTCGCCGGGCTCGAGTTCGATCCGACCGTCGACTGGGACGTCTCTCCCCTCGACGGAGGAGGACACGGTGTCGGTTTTCCCCTCGAGGCCACCCTCGAACCCGGCCGGGTTGTGATCGGCGTTCTCGGCGACGGAGACGATGACGACCGTCACGTCGGAGGGGTTGTGGACCGAAAACTCCACCGCAGGGGCCGAGCGGTACTCGCCGGCACCCTCCGTGTCCGGCGCGAACGTGTTCCGTTCGACCCGCACCGGGCAGTACTGCTCGAAGACCTCGATCGGGACCCACCGGCCGCCGTACGGGAAGAAGACGCCCGGTTCACCGTCCTTCCCCTTGCTCGGCGGGATGTCGGACGCAAGCGGGAACAGCGAGACGAACTCCTGTCCGTTCTCGTCGACGCCCGTGAACGTGTTGACGTGGACGCCGCCGAACTCGCTGATGGCCTGGTCCGGGACGAACCGTCCCAGCAACTTCATCAGCAACGCCTCGTAGCGCCCGAACGTGACGTGTCGGGACAGCGTCGGGAACGGGCGTTCGCAGTTGAGGATCGATCCCTCGGGGGCGACGATCTCGATCGGTTCGAACACGCCCTCTGTCTTGGCCACGTCGGAGCCGATCAGCATGCTGGTGACGACGTACTCGGTGACGGACCGCGTGTTCGTGAAGGGGATGTTGATGCCGGCTTCGACCTGCTCGGAGGAGCCGGTCGTATCGACGACGATATCGCTCCCGTCGACCGTGAGGTCGACCTCGAAGATCAGGTCGTGTCCCGCAAGTGAGAACGATATCTCGCCGGATTCCGTCCCGTCGTCGAGTTCGCGGATCCTGTTCCGCAGGCGTTCCTCGGATCGCTGGAGGTGTTCTTCGGTCACCTCGACGAAGGCGTCGACGCTGGCCTCCTCGACGGTCTCGCGGATCCGCTCGGCACCGACGGCGTTGCCCGAGCGCATCGCCTCGATGTCCCCCATGACCGTGTCCGGAATCCGAACGTTCCCGCGAATCATGGTCTCGACCGCGTCGTTGCGCTCGCCGCGCTCGTAGAGCTTGGTCGGCGGGACCAGCACGCCCTCGGAGTAGAACTGCGTCGAATCGGTCGACCAGCCGCCGGGGCTCCCGCCGATGTCCTGGAGGTGTCCGGTCGTCCCCGCGAAGCCGGCGAGTTCGCCGTCGTGGAAGATGGGCGTGATCACGCTCATGTCCGGCAGGTGCCCGCTCCCGATCCACGGATCGTTGGTGACGATCACGTCGCCGGGGTCGATGTCCTCGGGCGGGATGTGCTCTTCGAGGATGATCCGCGTCGTCCGCGAGACGTTCCCCGAGAGCGCGGGCACGTTCCGCTGTGACCAGCCGATGGCCGTCCCGTCCGGCGTCATCACGCTCGTCGAGGCGTCCTTCATGTCCCGCATCGCTATCGAGAAGGCGAGTCGCGTGGTCGCGTCCCATATCTCCTCGGCGGCCGTCTGCAGACGCGTTCCGATTATTTCCTTCTCGAGGCTGCTCACGCCGGGTCGATCGTCGGTCGGTCGGTCGTTCATCGGGAATCACCTGTATCGATGAGGAGGTCCTTGCCGGGTTTCACTTCGAGCGTCGAATCCGGGCCGACGACGGCGGTCGTCTCGGTCGCCTCCACCACCACCGGTCCGTCGATCCGCTCGCCGGCATCGAGGTCGTTCCACGCGTGGACGGGCGCCTCGAGTCGCCCGGTTCGCTGGAAGTACATCTCGCGGTCACTGGGGGAGGGGGTCGATCCCCCCACCCCCGTCAGCTTCGGGAGGCCGGCCTCGGTCGGTTCCGACAGCTGGAGGTGGTAGTTCCGCACCTCGATCGGGTGATCGAGCACGTCGCGGTTGAACTGCTCGCGGTACACCTCGGCGAACCGCTCGCTGGCGATCTCGGGCGTTACTTCCTCGAGGTCGTGCTCCGGGAACGGGACCTTTATCTCGTAGCCCTGCTGGACGTGTCGCATATCCATACTGATCGAGGTCTCGGTGTCGTCGATGTCGGCGTTGGTCTTCGCCAGCGCCGCCTCGGCCTCCTCGCGTAGCGCGCGGAACTCCGCTCGGATCGTTTCGGCGTCCAGCGCGGCCACCACGCCGTGCCGACTCGAACTCGCCTCGTAGAGCTTCGGCGCTTCGGTCAGCCCGATCGACGACCCGACGCCGGCACCGTACGGACAGACGATCTCGTCGATACCGATCGCGTCGGCGATCCGGTGGGCGTGGGTCGGCCCTGCCCCCCCGGTCGCCACCATCCGGAGACCGCTGATGTCGATCCCCCTGCTGGAGGTGTACCGGCGGAAGGCCGACGCCATGTTCGTGCTCACCAGGTCGTAGACGTGCCACGCCGCTTCGGGCACGGAGATGTCGAGCGGATCGGCGAGTCGATCCGAAAAGACCTCTTCGGCCTTTCCCTCGGCGAGGTCGATCCGACCGCCCAGGAAGTTCTCGGGGTTGAGATAGCCGAGCAACAGCAGTGCGTCCGTAACCGTCGGTTCGGTTCCGCCCTGGTCGTAACAGACCGGGCCGGGCTCGGCGCCCGCGCTCTCGGGACCGACCTCGATGGTGCCGTGTTCGGTGACGCTGGCGATGCTCCCGCCGCCGGCGCCGATCTCCGTGAGGTCGATCAGCGGGGAGACGACGTGGTAGCCGCTGCCCTCCTCGAAGCGGTATTCGCGGGCGACGTCGTCCTGGTAGTTTATCAGCACCTCGTCGTCCTGTACGGCGGATCCCTTCGCGGTCGTCCCGCCCATGTCGAACGAGAAGACGTCGTCCCAGCCGTACTCCCGGGCGTAGAACTTGCTCGCGAGGACGCCCGCCGCCGGCCCGGACTCGATCAGCCTGACGGGTTCGGCGGTTGCGACCGCCGTCCCCACGACCCCGCCCGTCGAGGTCATCATGTAGAGGTTCCCGTCGAACCCTTCGGTCCGGAGGTCGCTCTCCAGCGTCTCGACGTAGTTTTCGACGACCGGTGCGACGTAGGCGTTCAGCACCGTCGTCGAGGTCCGGAGGTACTCGCCGACGACGGGAGCCACCTCCGAGGACAGCGAAACGTGTACGTCGGGGTAGTGCTCCTCGACGACCTCCGCGACGGCACGTTCGTGCTCCCCCGAGAGGTACGAGTGGAGAAACGAGACGGCGATGGCGTCGACGCCGTGGTCCTCCACGAGGGTCGAGACCCGTTCGTACACCGCCTCCCGGTCGATCGACTCGACGACGTTCCCGGCGGCGTCGATCCGTTCGTCCACCTCGAGGCGACGGTGCCGGGGGACCAGCGGCTCCGGATACGTGATCTTCCAGTCGGACATGTCGTACCGGAGCCCCGTACGAAGCTCCAGCGAATCCCGGGTGCCGGCGGTAGCGAGCAGCCCCGTTTTCGCCCCCGTCCGTTCGATGACGGTGTTCGACACGAGCGTCGTTCCGTGAAGCACGGACTCGAGGTCCTCGAACCGGGCGTCGTTCTCCGAGAGGATGCGTTTCGCTCCCCGCAGCGCACCCCGTTCCGGTTGGGCTTCCGTCGTCGGCTCCTTGTCGATCGTGGCCTCGTCGGTCGAGGGGTCTATCAGCGTGAAGTCGGTGAACGTACCACCGATGTCTATGCCAAGCCGTAGCATGCTATGAATTCACAGATAAGGTCCGATAGTAAAAATCCAACCGATTCGTGGTTTCCGCTCCGACGCGAACGCCGACGCCACGCGGCAGCGGAGTTCAGACCAGCGACTCGACGTCGGGATCGTCCTCCAGAAGGTGGTAGGTCCCGTCCCGGTCCTCGACGATCCCGTACTGGCGGAGGTGCTCCAGGTGGGCGAAGGCCTCGCCGGGCCCCTCGAGGAGGTGAATCCCCTCCAGCGAACCGAAGAGGTGATCGCTGACCGTCCAGGCGTCGGCCGGCCCGTGCTCCTCGAGGACGGTTATCACCCGCTCGATCCGTGTCCGGTGGTGGTCGCGGATCTCGCGGGCGCGTTCGGCGGGCGCTTCGACGACGCCCCGATGGCCGGGGTGGACGCGTGTGAATCCCCGCTCAGCGAGCAAGGTGAGCGTTTCGAGGTATCGTTTCAGCGGACGGTCCAGACGGCCGTCGCCCCCGCCGACGTTCGGTGTGTAGACCGGGAGCAACGCGTCACCGACGAACGCTTCCGTATCGCCGGCCCCCTCCAGGGCGAAACAGCAGTGGCCCGCGGTGTGGCCCGGAGTGTGGATCGCCTCCAGCGTCATTTCGCCGAACTGCAACCGATCGCCGTCCGACACGGTGTCGACGACCGGCGGCGTCCCCGACACCTCGGGGCTTTCCTCCTCGAACAGCCGCCTGAGCCGCCCGATGGCCCGCTCGGGCATGCCCCACTCGTGGAAGCGTCGGAACTGACGGGTCCTGAAGTCGGTCATTGCTTCGCGTTCTTGCCGGATCAACGGCGCGTCGACCTCGTGGCTGTAGACCGTCGCCCCGCTTGCCTTCTGGACGACGCCGGCGAGACCGGCGTGGTCGTAGTGCCAGTGAGTCAGTACGACGGCGTCGATGTCCTCGATCCCGCACCCGGCGCTCTCGAGGCCGCCCTCGAGGTCCCGTCTGACGGTCGCCCTGTCTATGCCCGTGTCGACGAGGACCCGCTCGTCACCCGTAGACAGGAGATAGGCGTTGTTCTCCCCCTCGAATTCGTCGTTTCCGAGCTTGATCGTTCGCATCCGTCTCCCCGCTTTCGTGGTCTCTTTCGTTCCCCGCGGGAGGCCGCCGTTCGGCCCACACCGAAACGGGAGGGTCGATACCCGGCGATCGCCGGTCGCTCAGAGCCCGCCGCCCTCCTGCAGCAGCTTTGCGATGGTGTTGCGCTGGATCTCGTCGGTCCCGCCGCCGATCCGGTACCCGCGGACCAGCCTGTAGAGGTACTCCAGGGGGTGACCCTGCTGGTAGCCGTTGCCGCCGTGGATCTGTAGCGACTCGTCGATGACCTCCTGGGCGACGTTCGGCGAGTACAGTTTGACGATGGAGCTACGCATCGGGTCGGGGACGCGCCCCGCCTCGAGCGCCTGACGCCCGGACTCGTAGACCAGCGCCCGGGAGGTCTCGATCTTCGTCGCCATGTCGGCGAGCTTCCACTGTATCCCCTGGAACTCCCCGATATCGCGTCCGAACTGCGAGCGCTGGTCGGCGTAGTCGAGGGCCTTGTCGAGCGCACACAGCGCGATACCGTTCGAGAGGGCACCGACCGAGAGCCGCTCCCAGTTGAGCGCCTTCAGCTGTTCGTCGAAGGCCTCGCGGCCGCGGGTCAGCACGTTCGTCTCGGGAACGGTGACCTCGTCGATGACGAAGTGCGTCTGGGTGTGACCGACCATGTTCACGTAGTGGTTCTGGACCTCGATGCCAGGCGCATCCAGGGGCAACAGGATCGTCCCGAGCCCCTCGGGGTACTTCACCCACGTCACGGCGGTGCTACACTCCGGGAAGAGGCTCACCCAGGTCTTCTCGCCGTCGACGACCAGCGTCCCGTCGCCGTTGTCCTCGACGGTCGTGTTCATGGCTTTCACGTCCGATCCCGCCTCGGGTTCGGAGATGGCGATGGCGATCCCGTCTTCGCCCGCGGTCACCGGCGGGAGGTACTCCTCCTTGGCCGTTTCGGTGCCGAACATCTCGAGGGCTCGCGGCCCCAGCAGTTCCTGCTGGGAGTAGTAGTGCGCGGTGTCGGGGCAGATCCGACCGATCGCTTCGATGGCGAGGATGGATTCGAACTCGGTCATCCCCCCGCCGCCGTACTCCTCGGAGATGTTGATCCCGAAGAACCCCCGGTCGGCCAGCACGTCCACGTTCTCGAGGGGGATCTCCCCCTCCCAGTCGAACGCCCGTTCCGCGAACTCGTTTTCGGCCAGTTCCTCCAGCGAATCGACGAGCATACGTTGCTCTTCGGTGCGACCCTGCATCGTATGCCTTCGTAGGGAGACTCCGTATTAAGAGTGGGTACTCCGCGACGGGTGGCTGGAGCCGACGAGCCCGGCTCCCGACGCCCCCGAACGGTAGAAGTATTAAGCGGGTCGCGGCCGTTGGGAGTAGCGCGATCGAGTATGAAAACCACGAACAAGGTGAAGGAGAAACTGGAGGACGGCGAGGTCGTGATCGGGGCGACGACGGTCGCAAACCACCCGACAGAGATCGAGTTGCTGGGCGGGGTCGGGTTCGACTTCGTCTGGCTCGACACGGAACACGTCAACGGGAGCCCGTACGATTCCGACCTGCTGGAACACAAGGCGCGGGCGGCCGACTGCGCCGACACCGAGATACTGATCCGGGTTCCGACGACCGACCCCGTCATGATCCGGAAGATCCTCGATACGGGCATCCGCAATATCACCCTCCCGCGCGTCCAGACGGCCGAGGAGGTCGCGGAAGTCGCCAGGGCGGCCTCGTTCAAGTACGTCGAGGAACTGGACTGGGATCACGGCGGGGCGGTGACGCCCCCTGATCGCGGCACCCGGGGCGCCAGCCACGCCCGCGTGACCGAGTTCGGCGCCCGAGAGGGCTCCGTCGCCCTCGAGAGCGACGAGAACGTCATGCTCGGCGTCGTCATCGAGGACTACGAGGCGATCCCGAACATCGACGAGATACTGTCGGTCCCGGGGGTGGGCTACACCATCTTCGGGCCCTACTGTATGTCTATCTCGATCGGAAAGCCCGGCGAGTACGACCACCCGAAGATACAGGACGCTCGGGAAACGTTCGTCGAGGCCGCGACGAAACACGACGTGCCGATCCTGCAGTCCGTAGCCGGTATGGAGCCGGAGGGCGGGGGCGACGTCGACTACGGAGAGCTGGAAACGGCCAAGGAGTACATCGACCGCGGGAAGCCGTATCAGATGTTCCGCGTCCAGAGCGGCTCCGGGCTCGTACGGCGGGGGACCGGCGAACAACTGGCGACGCTGCAGGCACACCTCGAAGAGACGTAGCGTCCCGCCGTGTCGTGCTCCGGTCGGGACCGCGTTCTCCCGAAGCTATTTCATAGAGGGATGCATCCAACCCCCATGGAAGAAACCGACGTAGAGGCGGACGAGCCGCCGTCATTCGAGATCACGAGACCCGACGAGCGACCGGCCAGCCGGATGATCAAACGGCTCTGCAAGACGGACCTGCTGAGCGGGACGGTACAGGTCCTCGAGCCGGGTGCGGGGAACGTGATGCACAGCCACAGCGGCCAGGACGGGTTCTGGATGGTGCTGGAGGGGCAGGCCAGGTTCTACGGTGACGGCGACGAGGTCGTCGAGGAGCTCGAAGCGCACGAGGGCGTCGTGATTCCGCGAGAGACGAAGTACTGGTTCGACAACCCCGGCGACGAGGACCTCGTGCTGTTGCACGTCGCAGCCTACTCCGAGACCACGCAGGATCAGGCGGAGTACTACGGTCCGCGGGACGAACTCGACTTCGCGGTGTACGACACCGACGAGTCCCTCCTGGGTCGATAACGGAGCGGGGCGGCGGCGCGACCGAGCGGGTCGGGTCCCGCGTCGATCCACCGTTCCGGGGGCGCGGCGGAAGAATCATATCACCGGCTGTAGACCACTACCTATGGAGGAGGAATTCCAGACGACGAGGGCTCGGTTCGACGAGACGACGGGCATCGGTCACCTGACGCTGAATCGACCAGAGGCGCTGAACGCACTCAGCGAGCAGCTTCGAACGGACATCGTCGACGGGCTCCGGTGGCTGGAAAGCCACAACGAGGACGCCGACGGCATCGCGTTGCGCGCCGTCGTCGTCGAGGGCGCCGAGGGGAACTTCTGTGCCGGCGCGGACATAACGGAGTTCGGCGACGACTCCCCGGGAGCGAGTTCCGAACGGTACCACTACGACTTCGTCATGGACTTTCCCGTCCCGATCGTGGCGAAGATCCGGGGCTACTGTCTCGGCGGCGGGCTCGAGACCGCGATGGCCTGTGACTTCCGGTTCGCCGACGCGGACGCGAGGCTCGGGTTGCCCGAAGTTGATCTCGGGCTCATCCCGGGGGCCGGCGGCGTGCAGTTCATCAGCCGGTTGGCCAACCCGTCGGTCGCCAAGGAGATAGCGATGACCGGCGAACACATCGGGGCCGAACGGGCACGGGAACTCGGCATCGTGAACCGCGTTCCCGACGACCTCGATGCGACGACGGCGGAGTTCGCCGAGACGATCGCGTCGAAGCCGCCGCTGGCGATACAGGCGCTCAAGGACGCCGCGAACACGGCCGTCCAGACGGGGCTCCGGGAGGGCTGTCGGTACGACCGGCGGCTGTTCGAGCCCTTGATCGAAACCGAGGACTTCCAGGAAGGCGCTCGCGCGTTCACCGAGGACGATTACGAGCCGGAGTTCGTGGGCCGCTAGAGCGGCGCCACGTATTCTCGTCGGAGATCGAACCGACCGCAGGTACTATATCATCAGGTGACAAACACAAACGAGTAGATGAGCAACAACGGGTTCCACGGCTACCGTGGTGAGGAACTCCCGCTGTCGGGGATCACGGTCGTCGATCTCACACAGATCGTCGCCGGGCCGTTTGCGACGATGACGTTCGGCGATCTCGGCGCCGAGGTGATCAAAGTCGAGGCGGTCGGGCGGGGCGACCGATGCCGGAACATCGATCCGATCCCGGAGTACTTCGACGCCGTCAACCGGAACAAGCGGAGCGTCGGGATCGACCTCAAGTCCGAGGCGGGACAGCGGATCGTCCGGGAGATGGTCAGCGACGCCGACGTGTTCGTCGAATCGACGAAACCGGGCCGGATAGAGTCGTACAACCTCTCCTACGAGGAGCTCCGTGAGGTCAACCCGGAACTCGTCTACTGTTCTATCACCGGGTTCGGGACGGACAGTCCCTACGAGAACCTGCCCGCCTGGGACATGCTCGTCCAGGCGATGAGCGGGGCCATGAGCATGACCGGCGAGGAGGACGGCCCCCCCGTCTGGTCGGGACTTCCGAGCGGCGACCTGATCGCGTCGATGTACGCCGTACAGAGCGTTCTCGCCGCGCTCTTTGCGAGGGAACGCGGATCGATACGGACCGAGTGGATCGAGGTGCCGATGCTGGACGCGGCGATATCCTGGCTCACCGTCCGTGCCGGCTACACGTTCGGGACGGGAGAGCCGTTCCCGCGGTCCGGCGATCACCACCCCTCGCTGGCCCCGTTCGGTGTGTTCGACTGCAACGGCGACCGGCTGGTGATCGCCGCGGGGACGCCCTCCCTGTGGCGGGACTTCTGTTCGGTCATCGGCCGGGAGGACCTGCTGGCGGACGATCGGTTCTCGACGATGAGCGACCGGGGCGAAAACGTCGAGGTACTGACCGAGATCATCGAGGCCGAACTCGCAACCGACAGCAGCGAGCGGTGGGTCGAACGCCTCCAGGCTGCCGACGTTCCCGCCGGCCCGATCCACGACACCGAGACCGTCTGGGAGGACCCCCACGTCCGGAAACGCAATCTCCACCGCGTGATGGAACGGCCCGACCGACAGGACGCCGACGTCATCGACCATCCGGTCCACTTCTCCGCGCTTGCGACCCAGCTTGCGACGCCGCCGGAGCGACTCGGCGAGAGCAGCGCCGAACTGCTGGCCCGCTACGGGTACGACGGTGAGGACATCGAACGGCTCGTCGAGGAAGGCGTCGTCGAGTGACCTCGCCCCCGGCCGCGAGCACGGCACCCCTCCCGTTCCCGAAAGGTCCCCCTCCGTCGTCGATCAGGAACGCTTAATGGCGCCGTTCGAGACGTCGTTCCCATGGGGTACTCGAAGATACACCTCGACGAGGCCGAAGACAGGGCCCGAACGCCGGCGGAACCCGTGGTACGAGCCATCGGCTACGAGTTGCGCGACGCGGGCGACTCCCGGCCGCGGGAGATGCGTTTCAATTACTTCTACTACGAGGAGGGCGATACCGCTCGGCGACACCGGCAGGAAAAACAGGAAGAGCTGCTGTTCGTGGTCGACGGGCGGATCGAAGTCGAGGTCGACGACGAGGTGTTTACGGCGAGCACGGGGGACTTCGTCGTGATCGATCCCGACTCGTGGCGACAGGTCCGGGCACTCGCTGATACGGAACTCCTCGCCGTCGGTGCCCCGAACGTCGCCGACGATCACGTAATCGACGAGAGCACCGACCCCGCCTGACGATCGGGGACACACCACCGTTCGAGAACGTTCGGGGGTGAGTGACGATAGTATTCGCGCCGAAACGCCCGAATACCCCCTTTCGGCCCTGGTACTCGGCCGTTCCCGAGTCGTCGGATCGGAACGTATAACGTGGTAGGTTAACAACGGCCGTGTATGGATATCGGGCCCAGCCAAGAGCATCGACTACTCGTCGACTCGGCGAAGGACATCATCGACGGCTTCGGTGAGACGTACTTCCGGGACAAGCGGATGGAGGGCGAAGAGCCCGAGGAGTTCGTCGACGCCATCGCCGACGCGGGGTTTTTCGGTATCCCGCTACCCACCGAGTACGGCGGAGAGGGGATGGGGATGCTCGATCTGGTGTACGCGATCGAGGCCCTCGGCGAGGCCGGCGGGTGGGATGCCCTGGGCCAGTTCACGCTGAACACGGTCTTCGGGGGGCTGGTGACGGCGAAGTACGGGACCGAGGCGCAAAAGGAGGAGTACCTCCCCGGTATCGCGTCGGGCGACGTCAACTGGGCGCTGGGCGTGACCGAGCCGAACACGGGGCTGAACATGCTTCGAACGTCCACCGTCGCGGACCGCGACGGCGAGGAGTTCGTCGTCAACGGCGAGAAGGTGTTTACGTCGGGGCTGGACAAGGCGGACGGATACACGCTCCTCGCGCGCACCACCGACGTTTCCGAGGTGGACCGGCGTTCGGATGGCCTCACGGTATTCATCGTCGACCCGGACGACCCGGCCATCGAGTACGAGGAGATCGACCTCGACATGTACTGGCCGGCGGGCGAAGGGACCTACACGGTCCACATCGACGATCTGCGCGTCCACGAGTCCAACGTCATGGGGGAGGTCGATGGCGGGTTCGCCCCGATATTCGATGTCCTGAACCCCGAACGGATAAGCACGGCCGCCGAACACCTCGGGCGCGGAAAGTGGGCACTGTCGGAGGCGGTCGACCGGGCCAAGGAACGGGAGGTGTGGGGCGAACCGATCGGCTCTCATCAGGGCGTCCAGTTCCCGCTCGCGGAGTCGTACGCCGACCTCGAGTCGGCCAGTACCATGGTGAAGCGAGCGGCAGCCGCCTACGATACCGGCGCCGACCGCATCGAGGAACTGACGAACATCGCCCACCTGAAGGCCGGACGCGCCGGCTACCAGGCGGCGGACGCCGCCGTCGAAACCTTCGGCGGGAGCAGTTTCGTCTCCGAGTACGGCATCGCCGCGGTGTGGAGCCTCTCGCGCCACCAGAAGATCGCCCCGATACCGGACAACATGAAGCTCAACTCCATCGCGAACAACGTCTTGGGCCTCCCGCGGTCCTACGGGATCTGACCCGGTCTCCGATGCGAGCGGGCGGACTCCCGGCCGTCGGACCGACACGGCCCGTCGAACCGACCGACGCCGGCCGACCGATGCCGACGAGGGGTCGGAACCGACCGGCACAAGAACTAATATCGGATATACTCGCTGTTTTCGTATGGGTTCCGGAGACGAACACCTCTCGACGGAGGAACGGGAACTGAAAGAGGCGTTCATCGAACGGTGCGGCTACTGGCACGACGGCTTCGACGACCTGCTACGGCTGGACCCGGAGTTTCTCGGTATCCTGGCGGACATCACCGCACACCCGCTGGAGGGTGACGCCCTCGACAGGAAGACGAAGGAACTCGTCCACGTCGCGGTGAACACCTCGACGACGCACCTCTACGAGGACGCCATCCGCCGCCACATCGGGAACGCCCTGGACCACGGCGCGAGCGTCGAGGAGGTCCTCGAGGTGATCCAGATGGCGAGCGTCCTCGGCGTCCACACCTTCGGCGACGGGGTTCCGATCGTCGCGGAGACGCTGGGGCTGCCCGAGGAGTTCACCGACGAGGAGCTGGCCGAACACGCCCGACTGAAGGAGCAGTTCGAGGAGTTGCGCGGGTTCTGGGCCGAGCAGTGGGAGCCGATCATGGTGCTCGATCCGGGGTTCTTCGACCACTACACCCGGTACTCGGCCCACCCGGCGCAGGACGGCGAACTCGACGCGAAGACGCGGGAGCTGATATTCACCTCGATCGACGTGGCGACCACGCACCTCTACGAACCGGGCGCGGCGATCCACATCAACAACGCCATCGAACACGGGGCGACGAGGGACGAGATCGTCGAGGTGCTACAGCTCGCGTTCACGATCGGCACGCACACGATAGAGCGGGGCGTTCCCGCCCTCGTCGAGGAGGCCGAAAAGCGCGACCTCCTCGAGGGGGACTGAACGGCCTCGTCGGGCGTCCGGTGGACCACTCAACGGATTCGTCTCTTCGACTGGATCGACCGGCTACGCCTCCCGCGTCCAGGTGACGTCCACCGCGAGGTCGTCCCGCAGCAGGTCCGACACGTAGCACGCTCGTTCGCTGGCCTCGACCACGCGCTCGACCGTGTCGTCGTCGGCGTCCGTTCGCACGGTTATCGTGACCGCGAGGTCCTCGATGCGTCCCGTCTCGGGGCCCGCCTCGACCTCGACGGCCGTCGACGTTAGCTCCTCGTCGTACTTGTCGGCCTGGAGCCGACATGTGACGGCCAGACAGGACGCGAGCGACCCGAGGAAGTGGTCGACCGGCGTCGGGGCCGTTCCGGTCCCGCCGACCGTCTCCGGTTCGTCGAACCGCCACGAGCCGTTCGCCACCCGCGCCGTCCCGGAGAGTCCGTCCTCGACGCGGGCCGTTGCGGTTCGGTGCGGGAGCGCCTCCTCGCCGTCGGCCGCGGTGGGTTCGGCGCCGGTGTCGTCACCGAGAGCGTCGACCTCGACGCCCTCGGGCAGCACCGAGGCGGGGTCGCCCACGAGGTTGGCGAGCGTCTCGAGGAACCGCGCCGCGTCGGCGCCGTCGACCGCACGGTGATCGAACGAGAGCGAGAACGTGACGTGTCTGCGGGTCCGAGAGTCGGCGCCGTCGCCGACGACCTCGCCGTGGGGTCGGCCGACGCCGAGTATGGCGACCTGCGGCGGGTTGATGATCGGGGTAAACGAGTCGACGCCCAGGACGCCGAGGTTGGAGACGGTGAACGTCCCGCCGGTGAGGTCCTCTGGTGCGTACTCCCCGTTCTGCGCGGACTCGGTGACGTCCCTGCGCGACTCGGCCAGTTCCGTCAGCGACTTGCTCCCCACCTCGCGTATCACGGGCGCGACCAGTCCGGCGTCGGTATCGACGGCGACGCAGACGTTCACGTCGTCGTAGAGGACGTGCGTGTCGTCCTCCAGCGTGGCGTTGAACTCCGGGTGCTCCGTCAGCGTCTCGGCGACCGCGGCGACGAGCAGGTCGACGAGCGAGAGGTCCGGGTCGTACTCCTCGCGGCACGCCTCCAGCGCCGCCAGCATCGGCTCCACGTCGACGTCCCGGTGTTCGGTTACGTGTGGGGCCTCCCGGTGGCTTCGCTGGAGGCGTTCGGCTATCGTGCGCCGGACGCCGACCAGTTGCCGCCGTTCCCGGACCGCCGGCCCGCTCGTTCCTGTCGGGGCCTCGTCTCCACCTTCCTCGCCGGATTCGACGCCGGCTTCCTCGCTTGCGGCCGTGGCGGCGTCGATGTCGTCGGCGGTCACGGCGCCGTCGGGACCGCTACCCTCGACCGCGGCCAGGTCCACGCCGAGTTCACGGGCCCGTTTCTTGGCCCGTGGCGTCGCCCTCACGTCGGATGCGTCCCCGGTCTCACCACTCGGCTCATCCCCGGAAGCGTCCTCGGCGCCCGCCGCGGACGGGTCTGCGTCGACCGACTCCCGGAGTTCGTCGATGTCCTCTCCGGCCGGTGCGACGATCGCCAGCGCCGCGCCGGGTTCGGCGGCTTCGCCCTCGCGGAGGTAGCGCACGCGGACGACGCCGGCCGACTGGGCGCGGATTTCGCCGACCGACTTTTCGGATTCGATCTCGGCGAGGAGGTCGTCGGCGTCGACGGCGTCCCCCGTCGAGACGTGCCACTCGATCAGCGTCCCCTGCTGCATCTGCATGCCAAGCCGGGGCATCCGAATGATGTCTCCCATCGCCGCGTTCTACACGGAAACGGACTAAAACCGTTTGGGGACCACCAGCGGAACGGCGGCCGCCTCCCCCCGACGACCCGGGAGCCGTGGGCCGCCAGCCGTCGTTTTCGACCCGGGGCAAGCAAGAATTTATATGGCCCGACTAAGACGGTTTCCGTACACATGGAAAAGCAGTTAGTATCGCAAATCGGTGATCGAGACGAGGATCTGCTGGTGGAGATGTACCGACAGATGAAGCAGATCCGCGAGTTCGAGATCGCCGCCGGCGAGCTGGTCCGGGCGGGCGAGATTCCGGGGCCGATACACCCCTACATCGGACAGGAGGCCATCGCCGTCGGGACGTGTACCGCACTCGACGACGAGGACATCATCGGCAGCACCCACCGCGGACACGGGCACGTCCTGGCGAAGGGCGCCGACCTCGATGGGATGATGGCGGAGCTGACGGCCAGGGAGGCGGGGTTGAACCGGGGACGCGGCGGCTCGATGCACATGGTCGACTTCTCTTTGGGGATATTCGGGTGCAACGCGATCGTCGGTGCCAGCGTCCCACACGTCGCCGGTGGCATGCTCAGCGGCCGGATCGACGGGGACGACCGCGTCGGGGTCTCCTTCTTCGGCGAGGGCGCGATAAACCAGGGCGTCGTCCACGAGACGATGAACATGGCCGCCATCTGGGATCTGCCCGTGATCTTCGTCTGCGAGAACAACAAGTACGCCGTCAGCACCGACGTCGAGTACGCCGCCGCCGGCGACAGCCTGGCCAGCCGGGGCGAGGCCTACGGGATCGAGAGCCGGACCATCACCGGCCAGAACGTCCTGACGGTTCACGAGACGATCTCCGAGGCCGTCGACGACGCGAGAGCGGGCGAGGGCCCGCAGTTCGTCGAGTGCGAGACCTACCGGTACAAGGGCCACTTCTCCGGCGAGGAGGCTATCCTGAGCGACCGGAGCTATCGGTCCGACGAGGAGATACGCGACTGGAAGGAGAACCGCGACCCGATAGAGACGTTCGGCGAGGCCCTCGTCGAATCCGGTCGCGTCGACGCGGAGACGCTGCGCGAGATCGACGACGAGATCGACGAGGAGGTATCGAGCGCCGTCGACCTCGCAACCGAGAGCGACCTTCCGAGCGGGGATCGAGCGCCCGAGAACGCCTACGCCGACCAGGAGTACCCGGCCTTTCCGGCCCCGAAATACAGATAACGATGAGCGATACCAGCTACGTCGGCGCGATCGTCGAATCGTATCACGAGGTGCTCGCGGAGTTCCCAGAGGCGTTCGTCATGGGCGAGGACGTGCGTCTGGCGCTGATGGGAACGACCCACGACCTCGTCGACGAGTACGGCGAGGACCGGGTCGTCGACGTCCCCATCTCCGAGCAAGGTTTCCACGGGCTGGCCGTCGGCGCCGCCATGGACGGCAAGCGACCCATCGTCGAACACCAGATAAACACGATGAGCTACCTGGCGATGGACCAGCTCGCCAACAACGCCCAGCGGCTCCGACACATGACCGACGGACAGGTCTCGATACCGATCACCATCACGATCCCGTCGGCGGGTGCCCCCGGCAGTGCCTCGGCCCAGCACTCGGACTACACCTACCCCGTCCTCATGCACCTGGGGGTGAAGGTCGTCGTTCCGACGACGCCGACCGACGTGAAGGGGCTGTTGCACAGCGCCGTCGCCGAGGACGACCCGGTGGTCGTCTACTGGCCGGCGAAACTCCAGAGCACCCGCGAGGAGGTCCCCGAGGAGACCCCCGAGATCCCCCTCGGCGAGGCGGACGTCAAGCGCGAGGGCGACGACGTCACGGTCGTCGCCGTCGGCGAGACCGTCCGCATGGCCCGGTCGGTCGCCGACGACCTCGACGGGGTGAGCGTCGAGGTCGTCGATCCCCGGACCCTCCTGCCCCTCGACGAGCAGACGATCTTCGAGAGCGTCGAGAAGACCGGCCGGGCCGTCGTCGTCGACGGTGGCTACCGGACGTGTGGCGCCGCGGCCGAGATAGCGAGCCGGATCAGCAACGAGGCGTTCTGGAGCCTCGACGCACCCGTAAAGCGGGTCACGAGGGCCGACGTCCCGATATCGTACAGCCCGCCGGAGGAGGAGTACACGCTCCCGGACGAGGAGACCATCTCGCGGGCCATCTCCGACGTGGTTCCCTGACGCCGCCTCTCGCGGTGCGGGAAAGCCGTTGGGGAACGACGTAGAGAGCCGTTCGGTGCGGGCCTCGAGGCGCCCGACCAAACAGTCATATGCCCTCCCCCAGAGGAACGATAGTATGGCCGCTCCGATACTCTCGGTCCACAACCTCAAAAAGAAGTTCGAGGGGGTGACGGCCGTAGACGGGTTGACGCTCGACTTCTCGCCGGACGAGATTCACGCGATAATCGGGCCGAACGGCGCGGGGAAGACGACGACGTTCAACCTCATCACCGGGGACCTCCCGCCCACGGACGGAACGGTCGAGTTCAAGGGCGACGACATCACGGCCGAGTCGGCCCACGAGATATCCGGCCGGGGGCTGGTACGTTCGTTCCAGATCACGTCCGTCTTCGAGAACCTCCCCGTCCTGACGAA
The DNA here is from genome assembly GCF_024298905.1 of Natronomonas marina. NCBI lineage: Archaea > Methanobacteriati > Methanobacteriota > Halobacteria > Halobacteriales > Natronomonadaceae > Natronomonas > Natronomonas marina. The sequence continues at coordinate 2,884,492 of NZ_CP101154.1, read as the reverse complement.
CGTCAACATCGCCACCCAGTCGAACTACAACCCCTACAACTTCTGGCGACGGGCGGACTCCAATCAGGAGGTACGCGAACGGTCGATGGAGATCCTCGAGCGGTTGAACCTGGCGGACAAGGCCGACTCGTTGGCCGCCAACCTGAGTCACGGCGAACAGCGGGTCCTCGAGATCGCGCTCGCGCTCGGCACCGATCCGGACATGTTGCTCTTCGACGAGCCGACCGCGGGGATGAGTCCCGAGGAGACGATGGAGATGATAGACCTCATCAACCAGCTCGGGGAATCGATCCCCGTCGCGCTCACCGAACACAAGATGTCGGTCGTGATGTCGGTCGCCGACCGCATAACCGTCCTCCACAACGGCCGACGGCTCGTGAGCGGGCCGCCCGACGAGGTGCGCCAGGACGGCGAGGTCCAGCGCGTCTATCTGGGAGGTGCACGGACGTGAGCCGCCTCGAACTGCAGGACGTCGACGCCCACTACGGGAAGAGTCACGTACTGTACGACGTGTCGATGACCCTCGAGGCGGGCAGTCTGGTGACGCTGGTCGGACGGAACGGCGCCGGGAAGACGACGTGCCTGAAGTCGATAATGGGGCTCCTCACTCCAACGGACGGCCGGGTTACGTTCGACGGCGAGGACGTGACCGAACTCTCCCCGGACGAGACGGCTCGCCGAGGGATCGCCCTCATCCCGGAGGAACGGCGCCTCGTCCCGGAACTGACCGTCCGCGAGAACGTACGCCTCGGCTACATCGCCCACGACGTCGACGAGCCGTTCGACGCGGCGTTTCAGCGCGTCGGTGCGGACTTCCCCATCCTGACCGAGCGCGGGAGCCAGCGTGCGGGGACGCTCAGCGGCGGCGAACAGCAGATGCTCGCCATCGCCAGGGCGCTGGTCTCGAAGCCGGACCTGCTCCTGATAGACGAACCGACGGAGGGGCTGATGCCGTCGCTCGTCGAGAAGGTGCGGGACCGGCTCGTGAAGATCCACGACGACGGGATCACCGTCCTCCTGGTCGAACAGAACGTCAACCTCGCGCTGGACGTGAGCGATTACGGCTACGTGATCGACGAGGGGGTCATTCAGGAGGAAGGCCCGACGGAGCAGTTACGGGAGAACGAGGAGATCCAGCGGCGGTATCTCACGCTCTGAGGCTCCGGGGTTCGTATCCGACCGCCCCGCAGGGGTACTCGAGAACATCGTTCGCCCAGTCTCACGACCCACGCCACCGTAAGTCACAACACCGCCGTCGCCGTTACGGGCGCATGGAGATCGGAACCGGTCTGCCCACGCAGTATCCGGCAGGCGAGTCCCCGCGGGCCGCGGCCGCGTCGATACGGCGTATCGCAAGCGTCGTCGAGGAGTCCGGCTTCGACTCGGTGTGGGTCGGCGAACACCACGTAACGTCGGAGTTTCACTACTTCCACAACGTTCCCGTACTCGGGATGCTCGCAAGTGCCACCGAATCGGTCGACATCGGCGCCGGGGCGATACTGCTGCCCCTCCACAACCCGGTAAACGTCGCGGAGATGGGCGCGACCATCGATGTCCTGAGCGGCGGCAGGTTCCGGGCCGCGTTCGGCCTCGGGTACCGCGAGGCGGAGTACGACGCCTTCGGCGTCGACATCGCCGACAGGGTCGGTCGCCTCGAGGAGGGGATCGAGGTCGTGAAACGGCTGTGGACGGACGGCGAGACGTCGTTCGACGGCGAGCACTACCAGCTGTCCGGGGTCGAAACCAACCCGCGACCGCTGCAGGAGCCCGCACCGCCGGTGTACGTGGCGGGGTTCGTCGACGCGGCCTGCGAACGCGCCGGACGGCTCGGCGATTCGTGGCTCGCCGGGCCCCTGGCCGAACGGACCGAACTCGCCCGCCAGATGGACGTCTACGAGCGAGCGGTCGCCGACCACGACCGGCGGGACGCGTGTCTCCCGCCGACGGTCGTCCGGGAGGGGTTCGTCCTCCCCGACGGCGAGGCGGCGTTCGAGACCGTTCGGCCGTACCTGCAGGACAAATACGAGAGCTACTCGGCGTGGGGGCTCGAGGACGCCGACTTCGAGGAGGGGTTCCGCGAGGTCGCGGCCGACCGGTTCCTCATCGGCTCGCCGTCGGACGTTCTCGAGGAGCTCGAGGCGTACGCGGACCTCGGCATCGAGAACGTCGTCTTCCGGGTTCACTACCCCGGTATGGACGTCGACGACGTGGTTCGGTGTTTGCACACGCTCGGTGACGACGTGCTCCCCGACGTGTGAACGGTACGTTCGCCGCTGCGACATATCGTGCTCACCCCGAACGTCGCTCGGGTGTGCCGGGCGTCCTCCGTCGTACCGGCCCCGCACTGCTGGCGAACCGTATCACTCCCCCGTCGGATGCTCCGAACCGTCTCCCGTGGCCGAAAACGACGACGATCACCTCGAAACGTATCCGGACCCTGACCGCCTCGGTGGTATAAACCACTCAACATATATCCGAGCCTTCCGTCGGTATGTTTAATATACTCGCCTCGGGATGAGGTCGGTATGAGAACGATTAACGTAGATAGTGTGTCTCGACGGACGGCACTGAAATCCGTGCCCGCCGGCCTCGCAACGGCGAGCCTGGCTGGCTGTCTCGGGAACTCGGGAGGCGAGGAGCTTCGGATCGGCTCGACGCTCCCGCTGAGCGGTCCCTACGGCTTCGTCGGCGAAAACTGTCGGGACGGGATCGAACTGGCCGTCGCCCACGCGAACGAGGACGGCGACGCCGGGCGGGACGTCTCGGTGGAGTTCGCCGATACGGAGACCCAGCCGGGGACGGGTCGGACGCGGGCACAGGAACTCATCAACGACGGCGTGGATCTCCTCGTCGGCAACTTCTCCAGCGCCGTTGGGCTCTCGATTTCCGACCTCGCCAACCAGGAGGACGTCCCGTACGGATGTATCGGGGGGAACCTCCGGCTGACCGGCGCGGACTGTCGTCCCGGCGTGTACAACTTCGGGAACAGCACGCTCCAGCAGGCCAGCTCCGGGCTGCGGTACGTCCTCGACGAGAACGGCGGCGAGATCGGTAGCATCTACGAGATCGCGTTCGACTACTCGTGGGGGCAGAACGTCGCATCGTACCACGACAACACGTTGCTGGAGGAGTACGACGTCGAGTTGCTGGGTCGGGACTTCGTCCCGCTGGGGACACAGGACTTCTCGGCCCAGCTGACGTCCGCCGCGGACTCCGGGGCCGACGCCGTGAGTTTCGTCGCCAGTACGGCCCAGCTCATAAACCAGGCCCAGGAGTTCGGCATCTACGAGGACTTCATCGCCTCCTACATCACGACCCCGATAATCTCCATGGGGGCCGTAAACGATGGAATCCTCGGACACGAGAACTTCTACCCCGGCGGCCTCTCGTGGTACTGGCAGATAGACACCGAGCCATCCAACCGGTTCGGCGCGGACTTCCGGGAGGAGTACGAGACGGTCCCGCTGAGTTACGCGGCGAACCTCTACGTCGGCACGCGGACGATGCTCAGCGCCGTCGCGGAGGCGGGCAGCGCGGAGACGGCGGATCTCCAGCCGGTACTCGAAGGAACGGAGCTGTTCCCACAGATGTGGGGGCACGGCGAGACGATGCGCGCCTGTGACCATCGAGCGAAGTTCCCGACGCCGGTGGTCCGGAGCCGTCCCGCCGATGAAGTCGACTCGGAGGAACAGAACTGGTTCGAGATCGTCGAGGTCCCCACGCCGCTGGAGGACGCCATGCGTCCGTGTGGGGAGACCGGCTGCGATCTGTCGTGAACTACGGGGCACAGATGAGAGACGACAACCGTGTCGCTCGGGCGGCCGTTCGGTTCCACAGGCAGGGTGAACGGACGGGTGAACGGGGACGCGACGCCCCTGGCCGTCGCCCGCGAGCCACTACTCGCGCTGTCGGCCGGCCGATACGGCGGCCGACCACGACCGAAGGGCAGCCCCCCTCGACCGGACTCCGAACCGAGGATGTCGGCCGATGACCGCCGTGAGCGTCGATTTTTGGGCCACGCAGTTCCTGAACGGAGTGACCCTCGGGATGATCTTCGTGCTGGTCGCGCTGGGGCTGTCGCTGATATTCGGGATCATGCACGTCGTGAACTTCGCCCACGGCGACCTGTTGCTGGTCGGCACGTACGTCTCCCTGAGCGTGTTTCTCCTGACCGAGAGTCTGCTACTGGGGGTCATCGTCGCCATGCTGGCGGTCGGCGTCCTGGGCTTCGTACTGGAGTATTTCATACTGCGACGCGTCGATCACGAGAACGTACTGCTCCAGTTGCTGGTGACGTTCGGCGTCGCGGAGATCATCCGCGAACTCGTCCAGTTGCGCTGGGGGCCGGTCGGTATGAACTACCCCGTCCCGGACTGGGGCCGCGGAAACGTGGACCTGCTCGTGACGGGATACCCGCTGTACCGGACGTTCGTCATCGTCGCCGGCATCGTCTGTGTGGCCGCCGTCTACCTGTTTCTCACGCGGACGGATTACGGGCTCGTCGTCCGGGCCGGGAGCCACGACCGGGACCTCGTCAGGACGCTCGGTATCGACATCAGGCGGATATTCACGCTGGTGTTCGTCATCGGGTGTCTGCTCGCCGCCGTCGCCGGCACGCTCGTGGGGCCGCTCCGGAGCGCCAACCCGGAACTGGGCGTCGAACTGCTCATACCGGCCTTCGTGGTGGTCATCGTCGGCGGGATGGGGAGCTTCACGGGGAGTATCGTCGCGGGGCTGTTCATCGGCCTGGTCATCACGCTCACCGGCGTGGTCTTCCCGCCCGCCCAGGACGCCGTGATATACGCGTTCATGGCGGTCGTACTGCTCGTCCGACCACACGGACTGTTCGGTACTCCCCAGGAGGCCCACTGATGACAGCGGTCACGACCCGGGGAAACCGAGCCGGTCGACCCGTTTCCGACCGGCGGGACGCTCGGACGGTGGTGCGGTGACATGACCCCGGATACGTCGACCCGTGCGCCGACGGGGATACGGGGCGTGACGACGGCACGGATAAAGTGGCTCGTGGCCACCGTGGTCTTCGTCTCGCTCCCGTTCCTGTTTTCGGAGCTGCTCGTCGGCCAGGTGCTGATATTCGCCATCTTTGCGATGGGGTACAACCTCCTTTTGGGATACGGCGGTGAGCCGTCGTTCGGCCACGCTGCCTACTTCGGGCTCAGCGCCTACGGCACCGTGCTGTTCCTCCAGTACGTAGCTCGATCCCTCTACGTCGCCATGCTGTTCGGTATCGTCGTTGCCGTCCTCGCAAGCGTCGTCTTCGGGTGGCTCAGCCTGCGCCGCCGTGGACTCTACTTCGCCATGATCACGCTGGCGTTCGCACAGATGATCTTCTACATAAACCTCCAGTGGACGGACGTGACCGGCGGGAACAACGGCCTGATAATGCCGAACGTCGACGGCAGCATCGGCCCGCTCGACCCGGCCAGCGGCGGACTCGAGTTCTACGTCTTCTGTCTGTTCTTCCTGGTCGTCTGCTGGTTCGGCATCCGACGCGTGGTCAACTCCCCGTTCGGCCGCAGCCTCCAGGCGATCCGCGAAAACGAGGTCCGGGCCGAGAACCTCGGCTACAACACCGAGCGGTACCTCCTCATCGCGTTCGTCTTCTCCGGGCTCGTGTCCGGGCTCGCGGGGGCGCTGTACGCGCTTCTGTTCTCCTTCGTCGGTCCGGAGCTGTACAACTTCTTCATGTCGGGAGACATCGTCATCATGACGATCATCGGCGGCGTCGGAACGCTCGGGGGGCCGCTCGTCGGCGCCTTCGTCTACGTTCTGATCTCCGATCTCCTGGCTGAGTTTACCTCCCTGTGGCCGCTACTTCTGGGGGCGTTCTTCGTGGCCGTGGTGATCTACACGCCGCAGGGACTGTACGGCGTCGTTCAGGAGTTGCTCGGCGAACGCGAGGCGTCGTTCGACAGACAGCGGCTACTGGAACTGTTCGGACTCGACGAACTGCAGCGGGAGGACTGACCGGCGGGACCGTCTCCCCGGTGCGGGTCGAATCAGTCGTTCTCGAAGAGCCGGACCGACGCGGCCCCCTCGGCGCACCGTTCCCGTTCGGTGCGGGTGCTGACCTCGAAGTCGATACGATTCGCCTCGCGGTCGACGTCGGTCACCTCGGCTTCGACGATCAGCACCTGCTCGCTCGTCGCCCGACCGACGTTTCGCCACGACAGCGAACACAGCTCGCCGTCGGTCCCGAGCCAATCGAGGAGCAACTGCTGGACGACCGCCCCGTGCATGTGCTGCTGGACGAGGACGTCAGGGTGGCCCTCTTCGCGTGCGTACTCGGTGTCGTAGTGGATGCGATGGGGGTTCCACGTAACGGCACTGTACCGGAACAGCTGTGGCTTCGTGAACTCCTTCTCCAGCGGCGGGAGTTCGTCCCCGACCGCGACGTCGTCCAGCGAGGTCACGGCGCGTCCCCCACGATGAGCGTCTTGTCGCACTCGATACACGGCGCCGCCTCGTCGGCGACGTACTCGGACGTCCGTTCGACGAACGTCAGTGTCCCGAACTCCGCGTCCTTCTGGTAGATGTCGGTGAACGTCTCCTCCTCGGTGATGGACTCGCCGGCCGTCACGTACCTGTTGATCGTGATGTCCTGTCCGCCGCCCATGAGCATCGCGTCCTCCGGGATCGTCACCGGGATCGAGTCCGGCGCGGTTCCGTCCCGCCGGAGCTCGTCGGCCGGCTTTCCCGCGCCGGGGTCGATGACCGCCGAGAGGAAGTTCGGCGGCACCACCAGGTCGTCGTACCCCTGCTCGCGGGCGAACTCGACGTCGGTGTACAGCGGGTTGTCGTCCTCGACCGCTCGGGCGTACCGGCGAACCTGCCGTCGGGTGATCTCTCCGAACTCCCGCGAACTGACGGTGCCGATATCGTCCTCGTAGGCCGCCGGGTCGATCCGGGAACTCATTCGGCGCCCTCTTGCTCTCGAAGCGTCACCTTCTCCACCTTGCCGATGCTCGTCCGCGGGAACTCCTCGACGAACTCCACCTCCTCGGGGACCTTGAACTCGGCGAGGTTCTCCTCGGCGTACTCGACGACCTCCTCCGGCGTCAGTTCGGGGTCAGCCGGCAGGACGTAGGCCTTCACCACCTCGTCGTACACCTCGTGAGGGGCGCCGACGACCGCCACCTCGCCGATCTTCGGGTGCTCCTCCAGGGCGTTCTCCACCTGGCTCTCGCTTACGTTCTCGCCGCGCGTCTTGATGATGTTCTTCTTCCGGTCGACGAAGTAGACGTAGCCGAGCTCGTCGAATCGACCGATGTCACCCGTGAGGAACCAGCCCTCGTCGGTGAAGGCCTCCTCGGTCTTTTCGGGCATCTGGTAGTACTCCTTGAATATCGTCCGGCCGCGAACGCCCTCGACCGCGATCTCCCCGCGTTCGCCGTCGGGGACCTCGTTCCCGTCGTCGTCGACGAGGTGGATGACCCGCTCGCTCTGGGGCACGCCGATCGATGGGTACCGCCGGTCGCTGTACGGGGGCGTCATCGTGACCCCCGTCACCGTCTCGGTGAGCCCGTAGCCGTTCATCAACGAGACGTCGAACCGTTCCACGAAGGTCTCCTTCTCGTCTTCGGTGATGTTGATAGCGAAGAAGACCTCCCGGAGGTCGTTCGATCCGTCGGCCGGCTGTTCGGGCGTCATCAGCAGCGCACGAACCTGGGTCCCGATCAGGCTCGTCAGCGTCGCCTCGTACTCGCGTACCTTCCCCATGTAGGTCCCGGTGTCGTACGTCTCGAGGAGGACGAGCGACCCGCCGACGCCGAGCATCGACAGCAGGCTGACGATCTGGCCGTTGACGTGAAACAGCGGCAGGGCCGTCAGGTTCCGGTCGTCCGGACGGGCGTGTGCGGACTGCCCGATCCGCATGCTGGCGTTCACCAGGTTGGCGTGGGTGTGGACGACGCCCTTGGGGGCGGACGTGGTTCCCGAGGTGAACATGATCTGGGCCGTGTCGTCGGCACGCAGGTCGACGTCGGGCGGGTCCGTGCTCGCACCGTCGATCAGGTCGTCGAAGACGTGCTTGTCCCCCTCCGCCTCGTCCGTCCGAACGAGTATCTTCGTGTCGACGGCCGTTCCCTCGGCCGCCTCGTCGACGACCGCCTCGAAGCCGGGCTGGGTGATGGCCGCGACCGAGTCGGAGTTGTCGATCGTGTAGTTCACCTCGCCGGCGGTGTGGTTCGCGTTCGAGTGAACGACGACGGCCCCGGCCCGCATCGCCCCGAACCAGGTAAGCAGGTACTCGGGGGAGTTCGTGAGGTGGATCGTTACCTTGTCCCCCTCGCCGATACCGAGCTCGTCCCGGAGGGCGTTCGCCGTCCGATTGATCCCGTCGTTTAGTTCGGCGTAGGTGAACCGACTCGTTTCGCCGTCGGCGTCCTCGAAGACGAGGAACTCCTTGTCGGGTGTGAGTTTCTGTCGGTCCTTCCAGATGTCGTGGGTGGTCCTATTGCCAGCTCGATCCATAACGCCCCGGAGTTCTCGAGCAACGATATTAAATCTACGCTCCCTGGAGTCGGGTACTCCCCGCGTCGGGCAGGGTCGTCCTACGCTGGGAGCGGGCCAGCGGAACCGTTCGGTCATATAACCAGCTCAGCCCCGGGGATGGAGAGGATTCCGACCCCCCGCCAGCAGTGATCGATGTCACCGAACACACGCGTCTCCACGTCCGTGAGACCACACAAACGTCCTTGGTGTGCCCGTGTCGACACCACGAACCTCTTGGTATCACCACAAATTATAAACGACGATAGAATGAAGAGGCTACGATATGCCCCCTCGGACAGATATAGAAATATTTCGACATCAACTGAAGAGTGTCGTCGAGGAAATGGAGGTCACACTCCAGCGTACCGCCTATTCGACCAATATCAAGACGAGAAAGGATTTCACCTGTGCGGTGTTCGACGCCGATTTCAATCTGGTGGCACAGCCGCAGGCACCCCACCACATCGGCTCGCTCGTGTCGTCTGTCCCCCGGAACATGAAGCCGCTCGTCGACGAGCTAGAGACCGGCGACGGCGTCCTGGTGAACGACCCCTATCGAGGCGGTACACATCTCCCCGACATCACTCTGATCTCCCCGATATTTCACCGAGAGGAGATCGTCGGCTACGCGGCCAATATTGCCCACCATGTGGATATCGGTGGTGCGATCGCCGGCAGTCTTCCGACGGACGAAACCGAAATATATCCGGAAGGGCTCATCATCCCCGGCACGAAAGCGGTCGAGAACTGGGAGTACGACGACAATATAATGGATCTTATCCTTCGCAACGTCCGTGCCCCGGAGAAGCGCGAGGGCGACTACCACGCTCAATTGGGGACGAACAGGATCGGAACGGAACGGTACCTCGAACTTCTCGAGGAATACGGTCGAGAATCCTTCGAAGCCCGTTTAGGTGAGCTGGTCGACTACACGGAGGAACTCGTCCGGGCCGCGATCGAGGAACTCCCCGACGGGCGGTACGAAGCCGAGGATTATCTCGACGGGGACGGTGTCGTCAACGAGCCGGTGAAACTCGCGCTGGCGGTCGTCATCGAGGACGACGAAATCAAGGTCGACTTCGAGGGGACGGCGGATCAAAACAAGGGCCCCCTGAACGCGCCGGAGGCGATCACGCTGGCCGGCTGTCTCCCGGTGATTATGTCGTTTTTGGGCGGCGGTGAGCTCCCCAAAAACGAGGGGTTCTACCGGCCGTTCAGCATGCATCTGCCCGAAGGGTCGATGGTAAATCCGGGGGAAAACGCGCCGATAGTTGGGTGTATGGAGGTCGGGATGCGCATCAGTGATCTGATCACGAAAGCCATGGCCGAAGTCATGCCGGATCGCACGATCGCCTCCTCAAAGGGTGTGGCGTGTATAGTAACCTACGGCGGGATGGATCCTCGCGACGATCAGTTCAAGGTGTTCATGGAGTCGCTCGCTGGCGGATACGGTGCTCGTCCGACCAAAGACGGCTTGGAGGCGGTTCAGCCGCACGCACAAAACACCGCCAACAGCCCAATAGAGGAGCTAGAAACCGAGGTACCGGTGTACGTCCGACGGTACGAACTACGCCAAGACTCCCAGGGTCCTGGCCGATACCGGGGCGGGATGGGACTTCGCCGGGATCTGGAATTTTACGCCCCCGAAACGGAGTTCTCGGTGCTTTCCGACCGGAAGGAGAGCCAACCCTGGGGGTTGTTCGGAGGGGGATCGGCGAGCAGTGCGAGATACGTGATCAACCCGGAAAGCGACGATCCGGACATCCTCGATTCGAAGGACAACGTCACGCTCGGCCAGAACGATATCGCCAGCGTCCAGACCCCCGGTGGTGGCGGCTACGGTCCCCCACTACAGCGCGACCCCGAGAGCGTCCTGCGGGACGTGATCGACGGGAAAGTGTCCGAGGAACGGGCCTACGAGGTCTATGGGGTCGTTCTTGACCTCGAACGGCGGGCCGTCGACTGGGAGAAGACGGAAGAACGCCGCGAAGAACTGGAGCAAGCCGAGGCGGCGACCGGAGGTGGTGGCAAATGAGCGTCCGAATCGGCGTCGACACCGGTGGCACGTTCACGGACGTGATCATCTACGACGAGGCGAGTGGACAGTATCATGTAACCAAGGTCGATTCGACGCCTCCAGAACTCGAAGACGGCGTTCTGGCAGGAGTCGAGAAGGTGTTGAAGACCACGGGAGTGGACGCGGTCGACGTGTCGTTCTTTTCACACGGGACCACGATAGGGACGAACGCGGTCCTCGAAGAGCGGCTACCCGAAATGGGGCTCATCACGAACCAGGGACTGCGGGACATAATCGAGATCGGTGATCAGACGCGGCCCGAAGAGGAGATATTCAATTTCTTCGTCGACAGCCCGCAAACGCTCGTTCCCCGTCACCTCCGAAAAGAGGTCTCCGGACGGATCGACTCGAACGGAGCGGTTCTCGAGGACGTGGACGAAACGGAGGTGGTCGAGGCAGTCGAGGAACTGACCGGCGAGGGCGTCGAGTCGATAGTCGTGTCCATGCTGTTCTCGTATCTGAACGGGGACCACGAGCGTCAGGTCGGTGAGGTAATCGAGCGCGTCGATCCGGAGATGGATTTCGCGCTCTCCTCGGAGGTATTCCCCGAGATCCGCGAATACGACCGCACGGTCACGACGGTGCTCAACCAGGGGCTCAAAACCACTATCCGTGATTACATATACAATATCGACAGCGGAATAGGCGAACTCGGTGTCGACGCGCCGCTGAACGTGATGCATTCTGGCGGGGGACTCTTCGGGAGCCAGGAGGCGGTGAACAACGCCGTCCGTACGTTCGTCTCCGGGCCGGCGGCGGGTGCGGTGGCCGTCAAACGGTTGAGCGATGAGATCGGGAAGACAAACATGATCGGGATGGACGTGGGCGGGACCAGCGCGGACGTCAGCGTCGTCCACGACGGGGAAATAGTTCGGACCACGGAAGGGGAGATAAATCAGTTGCCGCTGAAGACGACTATGATCGACGTCGTTACTGTCGGGGCCGGTGGTGGGAGCGTCGCCTGGATAGATGAAGGAGAGGCGTTACGAGTGGGTCCGGAGAGTGCCGGTGCGGACCCGGGACCGATCTGTTACGGTCGAGGAGGCACCGAGCCGACGGTGACGGACGCGAACCTCCTCCTCGGCCGAATTAACGACGATACGTTCTTGGGAGGGGAGATGGACCTGGACGTAGCAGCGACGAAGCACCGGTTCGAGGAAACGATCGCGGAACCGCTGGACCAGTCCGTCCCCGAAGCGGCCCTCAGCACTATCAAGATAGCGAACGCCAGTCTGGCGCGTAACATTCGCAAGGTGACGCTGAAGCGGGGGGAAGACCCCCGGAAGTTCCGCCTCGTCGCTTTCGGCGGGGCAGGCCCGCTCCACGCGGCTAACGTCGCAAGGGAGATGGACATCGAGGAGGTGATCGTCCCGCGTGACCCCGGCGTCTTTTCCGCGAAGGGGCTCCTCGTGGCGCCGATTCGGCTGGACGAGTCTCGGTCCTACAGGGGCCGGGAGCCAGACGAAGGGCTCCTGAGAGAGCAGTTCGAGGAACTCGAGAGTAAACTGTTCTCCCGGATACGGGACCAGGGACTGGCCGAGGAGCGAGCGACGCTCGATTACAAGGCCGACGTCCGGTACGTGGGACAATCCTACGAACTTACCGTCCCCGTCCCGAATCCCACATCCAACGATGGGATGCTGGAGGACATCCGCGAGGAGTTCAACGATCGACACGAGCGGATTTACGGCTATGCGCGGGCCGACGAACCGTTCGAAATCGTGATACTACGTGCGAACGCACGCATTCCCACGTCAGCACTCGAACGCGAGGGGTCGACGAGCGATCGGGATGCACACCGTGGAACCCGGGAGGTCTACTTCGAGCGGACGGGGTTCACCGAGACTGAGATCTACGAGCGTCCGCTCCCGCATGCGACATCAGTAGAGGGGCCTGCTATTCTTGAGGAAACCGTCTCCACGACCGTCGTCCCCCCCGAAAGCACTGCGAAGATCTCCGGACAGGGCTACATCACCCTCTCGTTGTAATACTCCTGGCGGGGGGAATTACTGCCCTGTCCTCCCTGCGGGATGCGCCGATCAATCGACTACGCGCCACCACTCGCTTCCTTCAGGCGGGCGCCCGTATCAACATCTGCCTGACCGGGAGGTTTACGTAAACCAGTGCGAACAGCGTGAGCAGACAGCCGACGGCGAGGAGGCGTCCGAGCATCGGACCGAACATGCCGACAATCGCGAGCACGCCGTACGTGCTCCGGCCGAAAAGGTTCAGATCGTCCTTCCAGTCGTAGGCGGTCAGGGCGACCGCAAGACCCAGGAGACTAACCGTGACGATGCCCAACTGAAGTATCGTTTCGGGATACGACCAGAACAGCAAACTGGTGTTTCTGACGAAAACGTACGGAACGATGAACCCCACCAGTCCGATACGTAACGACTGTTTGGCGGTGCTGATAAAGCTACTTCTCGCGATCTCAGTCGCTATTACGACCGAGATAGCAACTGGGGGCGTGATGGCGGACAGCATCCCGAAGTAGAACACGAACAGGTGAGTGACGACGGGCTCTACACCGACCTCAACGAGCGCGGGAGTAACCAAGACGACCATAAGGAGGTACGCGGCGATGGTCGGCATCCCCATCCCGAACAGGAGACTGATGACCATCGTCAGAAAGAGGGTCAGCAGCAACCCGCCGCCCGCGAGTCCGATTATATTGACGCTGATTTTCTGTGTGACGCCGGTCTGATTGAGCATACCGATCGCGAGACCGAGCGACCCGAGGACGCCCACGAACGGGGCGAGTTCGAGCGCCCCCTGTTTGAAACCTCTGAACACGTCGCCAATCCCGGTTTTGGCGGTTCCCAGAGAGACTCCCTCAGTGGTGACCTTCTTCAGGAGCATGACGACGAGGAGTGAAACAACAGCCCACTTTCCCGCGGCCATCGGCGTGTATCGAAGCCAGAGCAAGGTGTAGATGAGGACGCCGAACGGAACGACGAAGTGGGCGCCACTGGAGATGACGGTGAGGTCGAACCGACCCTCCGGCTCCGTATCCCAGCCGAACTTGTAGACGGCGAGGTGGATCGTTACTGCCACGGTGAAGTAAAACAGGAGCGCGGGGAAAAGCGCGTACTGGACGATTCGGAAGTAGGAGATGTTCAGGATGTCCGCCATGAGGAAGGCGGCCAGTCCCATCACTGGCGGGAGCATCTGCCCCCCACTCGACGCGACGGCTTCGACCGCACCAGCGTAGTCGCTTCTGACGCCTTGCCGTTTCATCATCGGTATCGTGAAACTCCCGGTAGTTGCAGTGTTGGCAGCGGCACTTCCGTTGATCGAGCCCATTATCATGCTGCTCACTACCGCCACATGGACGACCCCCGTTCGAAAGACGTTGGTCAGCTCTTGTCCGATGTCGGAGATGTAGTCGATGGCACCGTACTCTCGAGCCATGCCCGCGAATATTATGAACAACGATAGCCACCGGGCACCGACACTGAGTATGAACCCATAGATACCGCTCAACTGCATCGCGCCGACGATAGTCATCTCTCGTGGGGTGACGCCGGGATGTCGGAGCACCCCCGGCATGATCGGTCCAAGATACGCGAAGATGAGGGACCCGACGACAACGCCGGCGAGCACCCACCCGTACGCGAGATACGTCGCGTACGTAACCAGAAAAATAGCGAGGGCGCCGGCGGTGATATCCATCGACGTGTACCCGACGGCAGGCGCGGTATCAAGCAGTCGATCGAAGTTCAACTCAACGTAGAGACTGAGTCCGAGTGACGCGAGTGCGAACAGAACGTACGCGACCGACCACTGCCCTTCGATTCGAGACCGGAACGCGGCGAGGTCGAGGCCCACCGTCCGCCGTACCCACTCCGAGATTCGGGAACGGAACCGCGCGTTGCGGGGTTCCGTACCGGGGGCCGTGGCTTCGGCCCCTTCGTTGGTTTCGGGTGGAACCATATCCGTCGACGCCGATTCCGTCGCGGATTCGGACGATCGAATCTGCCACAAGAAATGGAGCGCGAGACCGATTCCGAGGAATCCGTTTGCGAACCGAGTGGCGGCGATGGGCGTAAAGAACGCATAGTAGAGACAGTAGAGCGACAGTCCGACGGCCAGTACGTACACCGTGGCCACCAGCGTACGCTCCCGCGAAATCGATAGTGACACGCCCGATGGAAGCCAGCCGACTCGAGTCATGTGCTGTTCAATTGTTATCACACCACAAAACTTTTGCTCGATAGTTATTATGTGGCAATATGGAACGACGAACGTACGTTCAAACCGCGGGAAGCATCGCAGCCGGTGGTGCAATAGGGCTGTCCGGGTGTATCGGGGCCCTGGATTCGGGGCCCGACTCGCTCGTGTTCGGCTTCACACCGAACACTAGCTTCTACTCGTTCCTTCAGGGGTTCGCGGCGATGGTCAACGAGAACACCGATCAGGTTGAGGTGAGCGTCCAGCCCGTTGAGGCAAACAACGCCGCGCCTCGGATGCTCGCCGAAGACGACATCGATATCGGGACGGTCAGCAACTGGACGATCCAGCGGATAATCAACGGAGAGGAGCCCTTCGGGGACATCGACGCCGAGTACTACCAGCTGTTCAACGTATTCGACCTGATGTGGACGTACATGACGAATCACGGCGAGTGGGAAACCATCGAGGACATCGAATCCGGCAGTCAGGTGTCCCCCGGTCCGCGTGGCAGTTCGAGTGCGACCATGCTGCTGTACGTCCTCGAAGAGTACGGCGGTCTGTCGGACTACGTCCGAGCGAACGTCGGATTCACGGAGCAGGCGACCGCGTTTTCCGAGGACCGGCTTGACATCGGTTCGTTCTCGTTTACGAACGGACCGTTCCTCCCCGCCTGGATGCAGGAGGCTACCAGCGCTGTCGACGTCACCGTCCTCGATATCCCCGATTCGATCGTTAGTCAGCTCGAAAGCGACGAGCGGGTCCGGATGTTCTCGATCGAGCCTCCGTCCGACATGCGGGAGAGCTTCGCGAACATCCCCGAATCGGTTCCCACGCCGACCGGCGTGTTCAATTTCATCGCGACCAGCGAAGAGAGCTACGAACCGCTCCGCGAGTTCCTGACTGTCGGGTTCGAAAACCGAAGTGGACTAGCCGACGTTCACCAGATGGGTAATTTCTACAGCAGCGAGGGGTACTGGGTCAAAAACCCCTTCAACAACGTCCCGTTCCATCCGGCCGCTGCGGATCTCTACGAGGAGAAAGGCCTCTGGAAAGACGAGTACGAGCGCGGAGATCAGTGATATACAGCGACTGATCGAGAGGTCTGGATTCACGGGGTTAGACTACGCTCTCGCTATCTCCGTCCAGCCCGAACGAACTCCACGGGACGCGAACGGGTGGGTTAAAGCCGGGAGCGGCGAAACCGACCACATCCGATGACGACCATCGATACCGTCGGCGTGCTGGGATACGGGGAGGCGGGAGAGACCTTCGCCGACGCGTTCCTGGACGCCGGCTACGACGTCGCCGTGACCAACCGCTCGCCGGCGGCGCTGCGGGAACGACTGGCCGACGGCCCGCCGGCAGTTGCGGATTCACCGGCGGCGCTGGCCCGGCGAAGCGATCTGATCGTCTCGTGTGTGTGGCCGGCGACGGCCGTCGACGTCGCCGAGGCGGCGCTCGACGGGGTCGGGGACGGCCGCGAACGGTGGTTCTACGACGTGAACTCGGTCTCCCCGAGGTCGACGGCCCGGATCGACCGAACGTTCGAGGGGACGAACACCACGTTTCTGAACGGCGCGATAATGGGGGGCGCCTCGGGGCCCCCGGAGACGGTCCGTCTGACCGTCGCGGGCGTCGGTCGGGAACCGGTCGCCGACCGCCTCCTGGCCGTCGGCTTCGACGTCGCCTCGATGGGCGATGACCTCCGGGGGCCCGCGGTGCTCAAACTGAGCCGTAGCGCGATCACGAAAGGGATACTCCCGCTGATCGTCGACGCGACGTTGCTCGCGAGACACTACGGACTGGAGGAGGAGCTCTTCGAGGGCCTCGATCCCGCCTTCGCCACGGACGCCTTCGACGAGTACGTCCACCGGGCGTTCCGCGCGCTCGCGGCGGGGTCGGAGTCCGAACGGCGGCTGGGAGAGGCACGCGAGATGCTGGAGACGGCGGCCGACGCGGGCTACCGTGCGCCGACCATCGACGCCACCCACGAACTGTTTCGGATCGCACACGCGGCGGAGTTGTCGGGCGAGACCCGCGAGGGGACGCTCGCACGCCTGGCCGAGGCGTATCGGCTGTCCGAAGCCGATGACGGCGACCGACCGGACGCCTGAGACGGGTCGAAGCGCGCCACCCCTCGGGTGAGTCGGAACCCGCGGCGCCGACGGCGGCGCTCAGGCGTAGTCCCGGTCGTACTCCGGTTCGCGGTCGTCGGCGAAGGCATCGATCGCCTCGTGGTGTTCGGCGTCGTTGACACACTCCCACTGGTACTCGATCGCTCGCTCGCAGTAGGCCTCGAACTCGCGTTCCGGGTCGACGAGGCTGTTCGTCCGTCGGACCGCGTGTGCCGGCAGACTCAGGACGTCCTCCCCGAGAGCGCGTGCCGACGCGAGCGGGTCGTCGGCCTCCTCGACGGCGAGTCCGAGGTCCACCGCCGCCTCCGGCGTGATGTCCTTTCCGGTCAGGAGGTACTCCTTGGCCTTCGATTCGCCGATGAGGCGGGGGAGGAGCCAGGCGCCGCCGTCCCCGGGGATGAGGCCGACGCGAACGAACCCCTCCCGAAGGACGGCCTCGGGCCCGACGACGCGGAGGTCACACGCCAGCGCGAAGTCACAGCCGGCACCGATCGCCGGCCCGGGCACCGCGGCGATGGTCGGCTTCTCCATTCCCCTGAGCTGGCGAACCACGTTCTGGACGCCCCAGAGGTAGCCGGCGTACGCCTCTTTGGTCATCTCGTGCCAGTCCGGCATCTCGGTCACGTCCGCCCCGGCACAGAAGCTCCCCCCGGCGCCCGTCAGCACGGCGACGTACTCGCCGTCGGCGTTCCCGAAGGCGCGAAGCGCGTCGTTGAGGTCCCGGATCGTCTCCGCGCGGAACGCGTTGTGGACGTCCGGGCGGTCGATCGTTATCGTGGTTATTCCGTTCGACGTCTCGTACCGGAGGTCGTCGTACATCGTCGGAGACAGGCGCCGGGGTTACTACCTTCTTACGGAGCCCCAGTGCCCCGGGCGCGGGCCCGACCCTCGTGGCTGGACCCGACGGGGGGGGACGTCCCGTTTTCCACACGGATTTATCCCTGGCGCCCCGGTGGTGAACACGGATGACCGACACCGAACGCGACCGGCGGCTCGTCTCGGGGTGGCAGGGACGCTACTTCGAGGACTTCGCCGTCGGGGACGTCTACAAGCACCCGTACGGACGGACCGTCACGGAGACGGACAACGTGTGGCTGACGAACCTGACGATGAACCTCAACCCGATGCACTTCACGGAGCCCTACGCCGAGGAAACGGAGTTCGGCGAGCGACTCGTCAACGGGCTCGTGGTGATCGCGATCTCCGTCGGCATGAGCGTCATCGACATCTCCCAGAACGCGACGGCCAACCTCGGGTACGACGAGGTCCGTCACCACGCGCCGGTGTTTCACGGCGACACGCTCTTCGTCGAATCCGAAGTGCTGCAGAAACGCGACTCCGAGTCGCGCGACCACGTCGGAATCGTCGAGACGGAACTGCGAACCTACAACCAGAACGACGAACTCGTGCTGTCGTTGAAACGGACGCCCATGGTGCTCAGGCGCGATGCCGTCGAGCCGTCCGCGAGCAGGCCGATCGGGTGGCCCGAGGGAGTCGGGACACAGCCCGAAGACCTCTGAGTCGGCCGCCGACGGACGCGCGCTCTGGCTTCCCGATTCCGCGGGCGCGACGAGCCCCGTGACGCGCTCGCCGACCGGCGATCACCCGGAGGAGGTCCCCTCGCCCACCTCCAAGTCGACCGAGTAATCGTCGGTCCCTAGATATCCCTCTTCGAGTCCGCGAACCAGATCGGTTATCACCCGATTGTAGGGGACGTCGACGTCCGTTTCGGCAGCCATCTCGACGATCGCTCCGTTCATCTCGTCGATCTCGGTCCGTTTGCCGGCCTCGAGGGCCTGCAGCATGCTCGATTTGTGCCCCGACGCCTCCCGACACCGCCGCAGTATCGACTGCAGGAGTCGGTCCTTCGAGTCGACCTCGAGTGGTACCTCCCGGGCCTCTGCGACCGACAGCGCCTCCTCCAGGAGACGTTCCATCACGCCGACGAGGTGATCCGACTCCGCTAGCTCCGGGGTGGGGAGTCGAGTGAGACTCGACAGCGGGGCCAGCGTCACCTTGACGAACTGCCGTTGCCACAGCGCCGGCCGTGGGTCATCGACGATCTCGTACGGGAAGCCCGCCTCGTCGAAGAGTTCGCCGATCCGGGCCGCGAACTCGCGGTCCGGGCCGCCGAACACCGACGTCTTCATCCCGGTGTGTCTGACGACGCCGGGAGCCTCCAGCACGCCACCCTGGGTCGCGATCCCGGCGAGCACCCGCTCGGGGTCGACCAGTTCCCGAAGGTGCGGGTAGTTCCGGACGCCGTTCTGCAGGGAGAGCACTCGCGTCTCGGGGCCGATACAGTCCCGGTGTTCCTCGACCGCCTCGTGGGTTCGGTGTGCCCCGACCAGCACGATCACCAGGTCGGCAGGTCCGACCTCGGCCGCGTCGGTCGTGATCGGTACGTCCACCGATATCGGGGCGTCCTCCAGAACGTCACTGTGAACGTGAACCCCGTTGTCGGCGACGTGTTCCACGTACTCGGGGCGGTGGTGGAGCAGGCGGACGTCCTCGCCGTTGGCCGCGAAGACCCCACCGAACAGACAGCCGAGCGCACCGGCACCGATGACGGCGATCTTCATGACGAACGTTCGTATCTCGCCGTTCGACGGTAAGTGTACCGGCACGTCGACCGAGCGACCCCGACGACCGAATCCCTTTTACCGGATGGTTTGGGAGTTTGTGACATGGAAGTCGGAATCCTGGCGGACCAGCGGGCGCCCGAGACGATGCGCCGGTGGACCGCCGCCGTGGAAGCCGCGAACATCGACATCTTCGCGCAGGGCGATTCCCAGTGCATGAAGCGGGAAGTGTACTCGACGATGGCCCTCGTCGCCGAAAACAGCTCCTCGGTCCGCCTGCCGGTCGTCTGTACGAACCCGGTGACGAGACACCCGACCGTCACCGCGGGCGCCATAGCGACGGTCGACGAGATCTCCGACGGACGGGCGATCCTCGGGATGGGTACCGGGGACAGCGCGGTGCGGAACACCGAGCTAACGCCGGCCACGGTGTCGGAGGTCCACGACTCGATGCGGATGATCCGGGAACTCCTGCGGACCGGGCGGGCCGAGCGGAAGGGCGAAGAACTCACCTTCTCGTGGTGGGACGCCGAACGGACGCCGCCGATCTTCCTCGTCGGTGGCGGGCCGAAGATGCTCGCGCTGGGCGGCGAGATCGCCGACGGGGTCGTGTACGGCGGGGCGGTGACCCCCGAGAAGATAGCGTGGGCCCGCTCGAAGGTCCGGCAGGGAGCCGACGACGCCGGGAGGGACCCGGACGGGATCGAGTTCTGGACGACCGCCCCGTTCCAGGTGGCCGATACGAGAGAGGAGGCGCTGGACGAACTCCACCACATCTTCGCCGCGGCCGCCCACATACTCTCGAACATCGAGGGCGAGCTGGACGACCTTCCGGAGGACACCGCCCGCTCGATACGGCAACTGGGCGAGGAGTACCGCCCCGACGTGCACAACACGCTGGACGAGCCCCACAACGCGGAACTGATCGAGAAGTACGACCTGCTGGAGTTCATGTCCGACCGGATCGGTATCGCCGGGACGGCCGAGCAGGTGGTCGACCAGCTTCACGAACTCCGGGAGATGGGCGTCGACGGGGTGCTGCTGGCACCCAGGGTTTCGGATCCGATCGAGACGACCGAACGGCTGGGCCGCGAGGTCGTCCCGGAGGTGTGAGCGTCGGTCCGTTCCGACCCACCGACGGGCCGACCGGTCGGTGAGGGGACGAGGGGGCCAGACGGGACGGAACGAGACGCCCGATACCGGGCCGTCACGAGTGGACGACGCGTCCCGCCGGCAGTAACGCTTATGCCCGAACTGTCCGGTACCCGAAGCGGGTGAGCAACACTGAGTGAACTCTACTTCGAGGACATAGACGTCGGAATGACCCGCGACTGCGGGAGCGTGGCCGTCCAGCGCGACGAGATGGTCGAGTTCGCGCGCAACTACGATCCACAGCCGATGCACGTCGACGAGGCGGCCGCCGAGGAGTCGGTGTTCGGGGAACTCATCGCCAGCGGGTGGTTCACCGCCGCGCTGACCTCCCGGCTCGCCGTCGAGGGGTTCCTCAACGACATCAGGAACGTCGGCGGGCGCGGGACGGACGACCTCCGCTGGCCGGCCCCGGTTCGCGCCGGGGACACGCTGTCGGTGACGCTTGAGGTCACCGACGCCGAACCCGCCGAGACCAACCCGTACGGCCTCGTCGAGACGGCCTTCGAGGCAACGAACCAGCACGACGAGACGGTCCTGTCGATGGTCGGGCTGCTCTACGTCCTGCGGCGCGAGGAGTGAGACGCGACCGGGCGCCGGAGACGCCCTGCCGTCACGGCTGCTCTCTTTCGATCGTGACCGAACAGGGGCAGATGTTCTCCTCGTCCCGCAGTATCCGTCCCTCGATCTCGACCGTGGCGTTTTCGCCGCCGGTATCGACGCCGACCACGTCGCCCTCGACGGTGAGACGACTCCCTGCCGGGGCCGCGCCCCGGATCTGAACGCTCCGATCCCGGACGCGCCATCGCGGCCCGGCCCACTCGAGGGCCAGGCGGTCGGCGAGCCCCTGGAACGCGATGTTGTTGAGGAAGATCGTCTCGTTGCCCTGTGCGCGTGCGAACTCCGGATCGTTGTGTCCCGGGTAGAAATCCCGCGTCGCGGCCACGTCGTAGATCACTTTCTCGTAGGAGACGGGGAACCGATAGGACGGGACCGGATCGCCCTCCGAGAGCGTCTCGAGCGAGAGCGATCCCGCCCTGTCCGGCGATTCCTCGACGGTGACGTCCCGTCGACCGCGCGCGAATGACCCCCCTGCTTCGACATCGTCGTCGGTGTCGCCGGCGTCGTACCGGAAGATCGTCTTCGTGTTCGTGGCGACCGCCCGCCCGCGCTGGTCCCGGTAGGCCGTCTCGATCGTGATGAAGTGTCCGCGGCCGATATCGGTGTCCTTCTCGTCGGTCACGTCGACGATCTCGTCGCGCCAGTTCAGCCACTCTCCCGCCAGGATCTGCCGTTCGAACGTCGTGTCGACGGCCACGGTGAGGATCGTGTCCATCTCGGCCGGGAACGGTATCTCGGCGAACAGTTCCTCCTCCTCGGCCCGCCGCTCGTCGGGGCGCCACAGCAGCGGTCGTCGCCAGACGGTCAGCATGCCCGGCGGCGACGGGACGCCGCCCCAGACCCGTTCGGCCGTCTCCGGCTCCCAGTACGCCGGATAGCCGTCCTCGACCATCGACGCGTACAGTCGGATCATCGCCCCGTTGACCGGTTCGTGAGCGAAGGTCGTCTCGCCGGTCGCCCCGACCCACTCCTGGGCGGCACCCTCCGGCCCCGTCGCCAGCGTCAGTCCGGGAGTGAACTCCGAGTCGCTCACGGCGATATCACCCTGGTTGGCCCGACCGCAGTCGTCGCACTGTCGACCGCCGGATGGCGTTCGTACATCTTCCCTGTATCCTGTACACCCGTCGGTATAAATTGAGGGGCCCCCGATCACGAACGTCGATCGGCGTTCGTCACCGACGTTCGAACTCGGGATCGCGGCCCCCCATCCAGGCCTCGAAGCCCTCGATCCGATCCTGGGTGGAGAACAGTTCCTTCGAGAGGTAGCGTTCGACCTCCAGCCCCCTGTTGAGCGGGTCGTCGAACGCGTGCTGGAAGGCCTCGAGGGCCCGTTCCATCCCGAGCGGCGCCCGTTCGGTCAACTCGTCGGCGAACTCCCGGGTTCGCTCGTCGACCTCGCCGCTCGGACACGCCTCGGTCACGAGCCCGATTCGTTCGGCCTCCTCGGGGTCGATGAAGTCCCCGCGCAGCACGATCTCCTTCGCTTTGCCGAGTCCAACGAGTCTGGGAAGCCGCTGGGTCGACCCGCCGCCGGGGTAGATCCCCATCTTGATCTCCGTGACGCCGTACTTGGCGTCCTCGCCGAGGATGCGGAAGTCGGCCGGGAGCGTGAGTTCGAACGCCCCCGCGATCGCCGCCTTCTTGATGCCGACGACCACCGGCGTGGTCATCGCCCCGATGGTGTCGAACAGTTCGTGCACCTTCTGGTGGAGCTCCCAGTGCTGGTCGGCGTCGTACTCGTACATCATGTCGATGTCCATCCCCGCACAGAAGACATCGCCCTTGCCGAGGAACGCGACCGCCCACACGTCGTCGTTGGCGTCGACCTCCCTGAACGCCTGGGTCAGGTCGGCAAGCACGTCCTCACTCATCGCGTTTCGCTTCTCGGGTCGGTTGACGTAGACGTCCGCCCGGTTCCCCTCGATCTCGATCGCTGCCTTGCCGGTACCGACTTCTCGCATGCGAAGACGAACCCGCGTCCGAGATATAAACGTTGCTGGTGTCCCGGCCTCGGGCCGATTGGAGAGCGCGTGCCGACCGGTCGGTTCGGGAACTCCTCGCCGTCAGCCCAGGAACTCCGCCCAGTGGTCCTCCCCGCGGAACGGCGTGTAGACCCACGCCCGGTCGACCCGGTCGTACCGCTCTTCGATCCGGTCGCGGAGTTCGTCCCACGGGCCCGACACGGAGAAGGTGTCGACCATCTCGTCGGTGACCACCTCGGCCATCTCGTCCCAGCGGTCCTCGGTCGACAGTTCGTGGAGCTCCTCGCCGATGTCCTCCCACCCGTGGGCCTCCAGCACCTTGCGGTAGGTCGGTGTCGACGCGTAGAACGATAGCTCGCGCCGGACCTCCTCGCGCCGTTCGGCTCGGTCCGCGGGCGTCTCGCCCGGAATCGCAAACACCGAGGCGACGATGGAGACGTCCTCGGGGTCGCTCCCCGACCGCTCGGCGCCGGCCTCGAGGTTCGGCACGATCTCGTCGCGGACGTACGTCGGCGAGTGGAAGGTGTGGAGGTGGAGCCCGTCGCCGATCGCCCCGGCGAGCTGGAGGTTGAACTCGTTGACGCCGCCGAGGAAGACCGGCACGGCTGGCTCCTCGGAGGCGTCGGGCCTGAACTTCGGCGGACAGAGGTCCAGCGAGTAGTACTCGCCGTCGTAGTCGAGTTCGGAACGCGTCTCCCAGGCCTCCCAGATCGCCCGCAGCGCGCGGATGTAATCCCGGAATCGCGGTCCCGGCGAGCCCCACTCCATGCCGAACCGCCGTTCGATGTGTGCCTTCACCTGCGTCCCGAGGCCGAGCGTGAACCGGCCGCCGTAATCGGACTGGAGGTTCCAGGCGCTGTAGGCCGTCACCATCGGGCTCCGCGGGAACGCCAGCGCGATGGCGCTGCCGACCTCGACCGTCGAGGTCGCCTCGAGTGCCAGCGCCATCGTCGAGAAGGGGTTGTTCTCGATCTCGGTCAGCCAGATGCCGTCGAAGCCGGTCTCCTCGGCCGCCTTGCTCAACTCTCCGACGCGGTTCAGGGGGACGTCGCCGAGGGTCGTATCGATCTTCATACGTACTCGCTTGTCGTCGGTCGCGCACTCACATTAAACGACGGGTGTCGGAAGCGCCCGACAGTATTATGCGCCGTGCTGCGATACCCCACACGGCGAGATTCATGGACGCGCTACTGACCGGACGGACGGCAGTCGTGACGGGCGCAGCGAGCGGGAACGGGCGAGCGATCGCCCGGCGGTTCGCGGAAGAGGGGGCCGACGTCGTCGTCGCCGACGTGCGCGAGGAGCCCCGACTCGACGAGGGGCCCCCGACACACGACCTCGTCGAGTCCGAGACCGACGCCCGGTCGGCGTTCGTCGAATGCGACGTCTCCTCGAAGTCCGACGTCGAGGCGGCGATGGAGGCAGCGGCGGCGTTCGGCGGGATCGACATCATGGTCAACAACGCGGCGATTTACCGTCGGGAGGCGTTCCTCGAGGTGTCCGAAGCGGAGTTCGACCGAATGATCGACGTCAACGTGAAGGGAACGTTCCTGGGCACGCAGGCGGCCGCCGAACGGATGGTCGACGGGGAGGGGGGCGCCATCGTCAACCTCTCGAGCGTCGCCGGACTGGAGGGAAGCGGCGACTTCGTGACCTACTGTACGAGCAAGGGCGCGGTTCGACTGCTGACGAACGCGGCGGCCGACGCCCTGGGGCCGGAGGGGATCCGGGTCAACGCGATCCACCCCGGCGTCATCGAGACGGCGATGACGACGGACGACGTCCCGATCGTCGACAGCGAGGTCGAAGAGGCGTTCCGACGATCGATCCCGAGCCGTCACTTCGGGACGCCGGACGACATCGCCGACGCCGCCCTGTACCTCGCGAGCGACCTGAGTCGGTTCGTGAACGGCGAGTCGCTCGTCGTCGACGGTGGAATGACCAACACCGGATAGTCGACCTGGCGGTGATCGACTATCGGTGACGAAACCGGGATCGCCTGCGAGGAGACCGTCGGCGGACGGGGTTACTCTTCGCCGTACTCCTCGCGGAGCTTGAAGCGCTGGATCTTCTCGGAGGCGGTCTTGGGGAGTTCCTCGACGAAGTGGATCGCACGGGGGTACTCGTGTTTCGAGAGGTTGTCGCTGACCGACTGGCGGAGCCGGTCGGCGAGGTCGTCGCCGCCCTCGTACCCCTCGGTCGGCACGACGAAGGCCGCGACGATCTCGCCGCGCTCGTCGTCGGGCAGTCCGACGACCGCCACCTCGCTGACCGCGTCGTGCTCCATCAGGGCGTTCTCGACCTCGGTGGGGCCGATGCGGTAGCCGGCCGAGAGGATCACGTCGTCGGACCGTCCCTCGAACCAGAAGTAGCCGTCCTCGTCGACCCTGGCGAGGTCGTCGCTCCTGACCCAGTCGCCGCCCCACTTCTCCTCGGACCGTTCGGGCTGGTTCAGGTATCCCTCGGCGCCCAGCGGCGCGTCGGTGCCGAAGACGATCTCGCCGACCTCTCCCTGGGGGACCTCCTCGTCCTCCTCGAGGTCGAACACCCGCACGTCGAACCCCGGCGTCGGCTTGCCCATGCTGCCCGGCTTTATCTCCCAGTCGTCGAAGACGTAGTTGTTGACGAGCATGGTGCCGCTCTCGGTGAACCCGTAGTGGTCGACGATCTTGGAGTCGAAGGTTCCCCGCACCCACTCGACGGTGCCCGGGTCGAGCGGTTCGCCGGCCGTGACGACGATCCGCAGGTCGTGATCGACGCTCTCGAAGTCGATGTCCAGTGCCGAGAGCTGCCGGAGCAGCGTCGGCGGAGCGAAGAGGTTCGTGATGTCGTGTTCCTCGAGCACGTCGACGAACGGCCCCGGACGGAACTCCCCGCGGTAGGAGGTCGTCCCCATCCCGGAGTGGAGCGCGTAGACGGTACACCCGAACAGCCCGTAGGACCACGCCGGCGGCGCCGCGCCGAAGTAGTTGTCCTCCGGCCGGTGGTCCGCCGCGAAGGTGAACGGCGGATACATCGAGACCGGCATCATGTGCTTGAGTTCGACCCCCTTCGGCGGCCCCGTCGTCCCGCTGGTGTACTGGATGACGGCCGTATCGTGAGCGTCGGTGTCGGCGACCTCGTACTCCGGGGGTCGGTCGTCGATCTCGTCGAACCGGCGAACGTGTTCGCCGTCCTCGCCGCCGTCGTCGGTCAGGACGACGTGTTCGAGGTCGTCGAGTCCCGCGACGTCGACCTTGTCGCTGTGGGCCGACGTCGTGACGATGGCCTTCGCGTCGGCGTCCTCTAGGCGGTAGTTGGTCGCGTCCGGGCCGAACAGGATGAAAAGCGGCACGAACTCGACGCCGGCCAGCCAGCAGCCGAACATGGTGGTGTACAGTTCCGGCGAGGCCTCCAGCATGGCCGCGACGCGGTCGCCCTGTTCGAGACCGAGGTCGTCGAGGTAGTTGACGAACCGGCCGGCACGCCGCTGCAGTTCCCCGTAGGTGAACTCCTCGGCCTCGCCCGTCCCGAAGTCGACGATTCGGACCGCGAACCGATCGCCGTCACCGGCCTCGACGTGCTTTCCGATCACCTCGTGGCCGAGGTTCACCCGTCCGTCCTTCTCGCCGGCGATCGAATCCCACGCCTGGTCCCAGTCGTACGTCTCGTTGATTTCTTCGTAGCGTCCCATACTCGCACGTCCCCCGCGGAGGGGTTAAATCTACCCCCGCCAGGCGGTCCCGTCACCGACCCCCGAGCAGTCGACTCCCATCGGTCGGCGGCGTCCGTTCGCCTCCGGACGCGAGGAGGCTCCGACCGCCGGATCGGTCATTCAATAACAATGTTAAAGACGTTATCTGTGTGTGATAATCACGCAAGTTCTGTTCGGAAGGTAGTCGATGATCATGAACAATGTTCCTCAATCCGCCGAGAACGTGTCGGACAGTGTGTATTTCTGGTTGTTTTCTCCGCGTTCGTCCCTGTGTGGACGGCGCTTGCGGTGTCCCGGTAGCGGTCCGGTTCCCGGTTTCCCGGTCTCACAGCTCTGCCGAACGCAGTCCGGCGGTACTACCGTGTCGGCGTCCGCCGGCGCTCGCCACGAACCTCCCCGCCTCGGTCGTGACCGCCGAGTTCTCGACGCCGAGGATCGGACTCGTTCAGCCTTCGTACGGCTCCGATCGCTCGATCAACGCGTTGTTCAGGTACCGGATCACCTCCTCTTCGCGTTGGTTGCGGCCGACGTACCGGGTGGTGACCTTCCCGTATTCGGGCTTCCTTCGGGTCCGTTCCGTTTCGACCACCTCGATTTCGGTCGCGATCGAGTCGCCCGCGAAGACGGGACGGGGCCACTCGAGATCGGTGACGCCCATCCCGATCCCGTCGGCCCAGTCTTCGCTTTCGATCGCATCGACGCCCAGCCGATGACAGAGGGACGCGGTGTGCCACCCGCTGGCGATGAGTTCCCCCCACATGTATTCCGCCGCCGCCTCCGGGTCGGTGTGGAACGGCTGGGGATCGAACTGTTCGGCGAACTCGACGATGTCGGGTTCCGTTACGGTGATCCGACCCGCCCGGGCCGTGGCACCGACCTCGATGTCTTCGAAGAATTTCGTCATCGGTTATCGTTCGCTCGCGCCCTACTTATAAATCGGGTCCGGGGACGGCGGCTCCCGCGGCGGTCCTCCCGGTCGATGGGTGAAAAACAGCCGCTGTCGCCGTCTCACTCGCCGAAGTACGCCGATCGTACGCGTTCGTCCTCGATGATATCGGCGCCGCTCCCGGTGGCGACGATCTCACCCTGGTCGATGACGACGACGCGATCCGTGACGTCGACGATCTTCCCGACGTTGTGATCGATGACCAAGATCGTGGTGCCGGCGTCGTGTATCCGGTGGATTATCTCGGATACCTCGTCGGTCTCTTCGGAGGTGAGGCCCGCGAACGGCTCGTCCAGCATGAGCAGCTCCGGCTCGCCGACGAGGGCCCTGCCGATCGCCAGTTTGGTCAGCTCGATCTGTGTCATGTCCGGGGGTGCCTTCGAGAGCTGTTCGTCGCTCAGCCCGATCAGACCGGTGATCTCCCCGACGTCCACGGCGTCGTCGGACCCCCCGCCCCGGAGCGCCGAGAGGTACGTATCGAGCCGTAGCACCCGGTTTTCCATGTTTGCGACCTCGAGGTTCTCGTGGCCGGTGAACTCCTCGAAGTGCATCTGGTCCTGGAACGTCCGGAACACGCCCCGAGAGGCTATTTCGGAGACGGAACGGCCCGTGATCGACTCGCCGTCGTACTCGATGCTGCCGTCCGTCACGGGTAA
Source organism: Natronomonas marina (assembly GCF_024298905.1). Lineage (NCBI taxonomy): Archaea > Methanobacteriati > Methanobacteriota > Halobacteria > Halobacteriales > Natronomonadaceae > Natronomonas > Natronomonas marina. The sequence goes on along the minus strand of NZ_CP101154.1, from coordinate 2,855,960 downwards.
CACCCCCGTGATGACGTTTATGAGTGTGCTCTTTCCGGCGCCGTTCGGACCGATCAGTCCGAGCAGTTCGTCCGGCCTGACGTCGATGTCGACCCCGTTCAGCGCGACGACGCCGTCGAACCGTTTCGTCACGTCGCGCAGTCGGAGCAACGGCTCGTTCTCGGTCATCGATCGTCACCTTCGCCGCTGAAGTCGATCCGGTCGATCCGTTCCCGAATCCGCGGGTAGAGCCCCTCCGGCCAGAAGTAGAAGAACACGACCGCGATGCTCATCCATATGACCCGCCTGAACTCCCGAATGTCGACGTACCCCCCCAGGGAGTTCTGGTAGAGGGTCGACGTCTGTATCGTCGTGAGCGCCCAGTCGAGGAACTCGAGGACGAATATCCCGATGATCGGTCCCGTGATCGTCCCGAGTCCCCCGATGACGGCAGCGACGAGGATGTCGATCATGATGCCGAGCGAGAGCTGCGTCGCGGGGGTGAGCGACGAGAGGAAGTGCGTCCAGACGGCGCCGGTGAACCCGGTGAAGAACGCGGTGATCGCAAACGCCGTGATCTTGAACTTGTCCGGGTTGATGCCGAGCGACGAGAGGAGCAGTTCGTCCTGCTGGATGGCCCGCAACACGACCCCCATCTCCGATTTCGTCACCACGAGCAGGACGCCGGTGATGACCAGGAGGTTCAGGAACATGAAGTAATACAGGAGTAGATCGGTGCTCGCGCCCACCGGGAGGAGCCCCGTCAGTTCGGGGCCCAGGGGGGCGACGAAGAGATGGCCGCCGAGTCCCCCGGTGACGTCGGAGAAGAGTATCACCAGGTTCTCGCTCCAGATGGCCACGACGAGCGTGATCGCGGCGAAGTAGATGCCGGCCAGCCGCAGACTCGGCCCCGCGAGGAAGGCCGTCCCGACGACGGTCGTGATGAGCGTCGCCAGGAAGATCGATAGCAGGAGCGGCAGGCCGAGTTCGTGTTCGAGTATCACGCTCGAGTAGCCGCCCAGTCCGACCAGGAACATGTGTCCGAAGCTGAAGTAGCCCGAGAGACCGGTGAAGAAATCCCACGTCACGGCCAGTGCCGCCAGGATGAAGAACGTTCCCGCGAGAAACAGCTGGAACGAGGACAGCCCGACCGGGAGGACCAGCCCCCCGAGGACGAGCAGGGCCGCGACGATTCCCTTGCCGTTGGTCAGTTGGTGCCGAGCACGCGAGGCCAGCGAGACGTTGGACGAGGACATGGGTTCAGAACTCGACCTCCCGTTTTCCGAACAGGCCTTCGGGCCGATACAGCATGAACAGGATGAGCAGCCCGAAGCTGAACAGCCCCTGCGCACTCGGGGCGATCAGAAAGGCCGCGGCCGTCTCGAGGAGGCCGACGATGTACGCCGCGACGAGCGATCCGGTGATACTGCCGAGGCCGCCGATCACGACGATCACGAACGCGATCAGGAGCGGATCGAACCCCATCTGCGGGTTCAGCCCCGTAAACGCGCCGAGGAAATAGCCGGATATCGCCGCGAGGGTGCCGGCTATCCCCCACACGGCATAGTCGATCCGGGTGACGTCGATCCCGAGCGATGCGGCGCCTTTCCGGTCGATACTCACGGCCAGCATCGCCTGTCCGAACTGTGTCCGGTTGACGAAGTACCACAACCCCACGATCAGCACCCAGGAGACGAAGAACGCCAGGACGCGATTGAGCGGTATCGTGACCCCGAGGGGCTGGACGATGCCCGAGAGAATCGACGGCACCGATCGGGTCTCGTGTGTGACGAAGATGCCGACCAGTTCCTCTATGATGAACGCGACGAGCAACGTCACCATCAACGCCGTCAGCGGCTCCTCCCGTATCGGCTCGAAGAACACCCTGAAAAGGAGGATAGCCACGACGAACACGAACCCGGCGCTTATCACGACCGAGGGCGTGAGGGGAACGCCCCCGCCGACCATGAAGAACACGCCGTACGCGCCCAGCATGATGAACGCGCCGTGTGCGAGGTTTACGATCCCACCGATGCTGAATATGAGCGTAAACCCGATCGCGATCAGTACGTAGAGGGCGCTGAGTGCCGCCCCGGTCACGACGATATTTTGAATAGCTGACATATGTTACTGTTTCAAACCCGTCTCTCGGTTTCGCTGTACACGAGAGCCTTCGACGCTACCATCACTCCCAAATCACCGTCATGGTATTTCAATCATTCGCCGCCCAGCAGCGATTCCCGGACGCGGTCGACGAGGCCGTCCCCGTTCGTACCCCGTGGTTCACGTCGTGACACGGTGGGACGGGAAGTTCCCCTCGAATCCCGAACTCGGCAACGGCCCGGCCGCCTCCGTCGTTGGATCGCCACTGGCGCCCCGGTACTCGGTCGGTCGCAGCGGCAGGCAATCCCACCGTTCGAGAATTGATACCTTTGTTCGTCGTACCGGAAAAGCTTAAATAATGAGGGGCGTAAGGCGAACTCGTATGACGCGTGTAAGCAGGAGACATTATTTGCAAGCCGGGAGTGTCGTCGTCGGCGGCGCACTCGCTGGCTGTCTCGGTGGCGGCAATGGTAACGGCAACGGAAACGGCAACGGAAACGGCAATGGCAACGGCGGGAACCTGCCCGACGAGATCACGGTCGGGCTCCTTTCGCCGCAGCCACATCCGCTGGCCGAGGGCGCCGAGAACGGGACGGAGTTCGCGGTCGAGAAGCTCAACGAGGCCGGCGGGCTTTTAGACCGGGACCTGACGATCGAGCAGGGCACGACGGAGGTCGAACCCAATACGGCCGCTTCGGAGGCGAGACGGCTGGTCGAACAGGAGAACGCCGACGTCATCATCGGACCGATGACGAGCGAGTCGACGCTGTCGGTCCAGGCGCAGGTCACGGCCGATACGGGCGTCATTCTCTTCGGGCCGGGGGCAGCGTCCCCCCGGATGTCTCAGCGTGTCGCCGAGAGCTACGACACATACAAGAACTACTTCACATGTGTCCTGCGGTCGCCGGACGTGTTCCGCACGCTGGCGACGAACTACCAGGAGGTGGCTCGACCGAAGGTCGGCGGCGGGTCCGTCGTGGCCATCGCCGAGGACCTGGCGTGGACCGAGGGACACGCCGACGCGGTGAGTGACGTCCTCGACGCCGAGGTCCACGAGATCCGGTTCCCACACGACACGGAGGACTTCACCCCGATCTGGAGCGAGGCGGTCGACACCGGTGCGAACTTCGCCATGATGGCGTTCACCGTCGGCGACGACGCCGCGATGCTCCAGCAGTGGGCCGAATCCGAGATTCCGCTCGGGGTCATGGGGGTTATCCCCTCGATGACGCTCGCCAACTTCCCGGACACGGTCGGCGGGAACAACGCGCTATCGGTCGCCGGCGGCGAGGCCGCCGCTCGTGCGCCGAAGACCGACAAGACCATTCCCTATTACGACAACTACAGCGAACGATTCGACAAGCCGCCCGCGACGTACGCGTGGTACTTCCACGACGCCGTCATGACGTGGGCGGAGGCCGTCGCGGGAACGGAAACCCTCAACCTGGACGACCTGGTAGGGTTCCTCGAGACGGAAACGTTCACGTCGACGATGGGGACGCTCAATATGCAGGGTCCCGACGAACAGTACCCGCACGCCCCGATGATGGGCAAGGAAGACGGGTACTGGTGGACGTCCACGCAGTGGCAGGAGATCGACGGCGAACTCCAGCGGGTGATGATCGCTCCGAAAGCGTGGGCCGACCACGACGGAGAACAGGAGTACGTGCTCCCGCCCTGGATGCAGTAGCGATGGCCAGCGCCGACGATTCGGCACCGAACGAGGGGCCGGACACCGAACCGCTGGTTTCGATCAGGGGTCTCGACGCCTACTACGGGGCGCTGTACGTCCTCCAGGAGGTCGATCTCTCGGTCACCGAGGGAGCCATCACCGCCATCATCGGGCCGAACGGCGCGGGCAAGACGACGTTGCTCGACTGCATCACGGGGTTCAAGAGCTTCGAGGGTGACCTCCAGTATCGCGGTCGTTCGATAGCGGGCGACGATCCGTGGGACTTCGACGGCGCCATCGGCTACTCCACCGAGGACGGGAACCTCTTCGAGGACATGACCGTCGGGGAGAACCTGCGGCTCGGGGGGTACACGGTCGAGAAGGCCGACCACCGCGAACTGCTGGACCGGGTGTTCGATCTGTTCCCCCGTCTCGACGAGCGCCGCAACCAGCAGGCCAAGACGCTCAGCGGGGGCGAACAGCAGATGCTGTCCATCGGACGCAGCCTGATGACCGACCCGGAGCTTCTGATCCTCGACGAGCCGTCGCTCGGGCTCGCGCCGACGATCATCAAGGACATCAGCGAATCCCTCGAGGAGATCCACGAGCAGGGCGTGACGATCCTCATGGCCGAACAGAACGTGAGCCTGGCGCTGGATCACGCCGACAGGATCTACCTCCTGGAGCACGGTTCCATAGCGACGTCGGGAACGCCGTCGGAACTGGAAGACGACGACCGGATCCGCGAGAGCTACTTCGGGGGGTAATCCACGAGCGAGCGGCCGTCCCCGAAACGGAGGACTGTTTTCGTCACGCGGGACGACGACCCGGACCCCTCGACGGGGACCAAATCGGGCTCACTCGCCGGGATCGACGACGACCTTTATGTGACCGCCGTCGGGGTCGAGAAGCGCCCGGAACCCCTCCGTCACGTCCCCCAGCGGGACCCGTTTCGTCACCAGCGGTCGCGCGTCGAGTCGCCCGTCGCGGAGCATCCCTATCGTCGCGGCGAACTCCCCGCGCCGCGAGAGCGGCCCGGCGGCGTAGCCGAAGGAGCCGACGACCGACCGTTCGGCCATCATCACGAAATCGGGGTTGAACTCGACCTCCCGTCCGAAGAAGGAGACGATCACCACCGTGCCCGCCTTCTTCGAGGCGCGGACGGCCTGGGTCATCGTGGGTTCGGTCCCCGCGGCGTCGATAGCGACGTCGACGCCGCCCTCGGTGGCGGCGGAGACGAACCGAACCGGATCGCGTTCGGCCGGATCGACCGTCCCGGTCGCACCCAGCGCCTCGGCCCGCTCCCGGCGGGCGTCCCGCGGTTCGATCACGTAGACGTCCCCCGCGCCCGTGGCGACGGCGGCCTGTAGCACGCCGAGCCCGATGGGTCCGGCGCCGAAGACCGCGACCGAGTCGCCGGTCGTGACCCCGGACCGACGGACGGCGTGCACCGCGACGCTCAACGGTTCGACCAGGGCCGCCTCCTCGAGGGAGACGCCCTCGGGGAGGGAAACGACGTTTTCGGCCGGGACGACGACACTGTCGGCGAACCCGCCGCCACGCCCGTGCAGGCCGAGGCTCACGAGGGAGTCACAGAGCGCGTAGCGCCCCTCCTCGCAGTAGCGACACGTCCCGCAGGAGAAGAGGGGGTTGACGGCGACCCGTTCGCCCACCGGGAGGTCGTCGACCCCCTCTCCCGTCTCGGCGACCGTTCCGGACAGTTCGTGGCCGAGCGTGACCGGGAGCGTCTCGCCGGTCACCGGATGCGGTTTCCCGTCGGGAATCGTGACGGGCCCGTGGGCGTACTCGTGGATGTCGGTCCCACAGATCCCGCAGAACCCGACGTCGACCCGTACCTCGCCCGGACCGACTTCGTCCTCGTCGAGTTCCTCGATACGGACGTCCTCGCGCCCGTGGTAGACGGCTGCTCTCATACCGAAACAAGGGGATCACCGGCCCCATATACGTTGCGGGGGGTCGACGGGAGGACGCTACCGTCGGATCGGCGCCGACCGGGGACGCAAGCGCGGCGCCAACGGTTAAGTGGGCGTCCGGCCGTAGGCGAGGGAGCAGGTCGACGACCTGCGGATACCCCCATGACTGGAATCGAATACGACGACTCGAACGGTGCGGCGGAGATGACGGCCAAAACGAAGGCGTTCATGGACGAGGTGGTGATCCCCGCCGAGCGCGCCCTGCCGGGCGGCGAACCGATCTCGGAGGCGGGAATAACCGAACTCCAGGAGGCGGCCCGCGAGTACGGTGTGTTCGCGCCGCAGGTACCCGAGGAGTACGGTGGGCACGGCCTCGACTTCCGCTCGATGCTCCCCGTCTTCGAGCAGGCGGGCCGGAGCCTCATCGGACCGATCGCCATGCGTGTCAACGCGCCCGACGAGGGGAACATGCACCTGCTGGAACTGGCCGGCACGGACGAACAGAAGCGACGGTACCTCGGTCCCATCGCGGCCGGCGAGATGGACTCGGCGTTCGCGATGACCGAGCCGATGGACGGCGGCGGGGCCGACCCGAAGATGATCAAGACGACCGCCGAGAAGGATACCGACGAGTGGGTCATCGACGGCCACAAGTGGTGGACGGGACAGGCACCGGCGGCCGACGTACTGATCGTCATGGCCCGGACCGATCCCGACGCCCACCCCTACAGCGGCACGTCGATGTTCCTCGTCGACCCCGACCAGCCCGGCGTCGACATCGTGCGGGAGATCCCGAAACTCGGCGACGAGGTGCTCGGGATGGCACACTCGGAGATCCGATTCGACGGCGTTCGCGTGTCCGAGGCGGACGTGCTCGGGGAGCTGAACGAGGGGTTCGCGCTGGCCCAGCGGCGGCTGGCCCCGGCGCGAGTGACCCACTGTATGCGGTACTCGGGGCTCTGCGAGCGGGCGCTCGACGTGGCGAAGGCCTACACGAGCGAGCGGGAGGGCTTCGGCGAGCGACTGACCGAAAAGCAGGCGCTGCGTCACGACCTCGCCGACGCGGAGACGCGGTTGCACGCCGTCCGGTCGATGGTCCGTCACGCCGCCCGCCGGATCGCCGCCGGCGACGAGGCCCGCGTCGAGACCGCGATGTGCAAGGTATTCGGCGCCAACGTCTTCCAGGACGTCGTCGACACCGCCGTCCAGATGTGTGGCGCCAACGGCATCGGCAAGGACCTCCCGATCGCCGACTTCTACGAGGACGTTCGGATCCTCAGGATCGCCGACGGCCCCGACGAGGTCCACAGACGGACCATCGCCCGCCACGCGCTCAAGGAGGTCGACCCGTCGGAACTCGAACGTATCACCCGCTACGGGGAGGCCGTTTCCGGCGAGTAGCCGGGGGCGCCGGAGACAGATTTATAGCCCGTTCGTCGGCATCTCCGTGCGAGCCATGACCGACGCCCACGACACCGACGTCTCGTTCGACCCGACCGCACTCGAGGCGTTCCTGGAAGAACACCTCGGCAGCGTCGAGACGTTCGACGTCGCGCCCGGCGGCGAGGGCAAGTCAAACGAGACGTGCTTCGTCACCTGGGGTGACCGGGATCTGGTCGTCCGGAAACCTCCAGCCGGCGCGACGACCGACACCGCCCACGACGTCCTCCGGGAGTACCGGGTCCTGTCGGCGCTCCAGGGGACACCGGTCCCCGTCCCGGAGACGGTCCTCTCCTCGGAGGACCACTCGGTCGTCGGCAGCGACTTCTACGTGATGGAGCGGGTCTTCGGGGACGTGATCCGCGGCGAGGAGCCGGACCGGTTCGGGACTCCGGCGCACAGGCAGCGTTTGGGCGAGGAGATGATCGACACCCTCGCCGCGATCCACACCGTCGACTACGAGTCGGTCGGTCTGGGGGCGGGCGACTTCGGCTACCCCGACGGCTACCTCGAGCGACAGGTCGACCGCTGGACGAAACAGCTGGAGTGGGCGTTCGGAACGACGACGGACGAACGGGAGGTACCGGCGCTACACGACGTACGCGAGTGGCTGGAAGACAACCTGCCGGAGACCGCCGAGCCGACCCTGGTTCACGGGGACTACAAGCTCGACAACGTCATGTTCGGTCCGGGAACGCCGCCGGAACTGGCGGCCGTCTTCGACTGGGAGATGAGCACGCTCGGCGATCCGCTGGCGGATCTGGGCTGGCTCCTCATTCACTGGTACGACGACGGGGACTCCGAGCCGCTCCTCCCCACCACGAACCCGCCGTTTCTGGCGCGAGAGGGGTACCCGACCCGGCGCGAACTCGTCGACCGGTACGAGCGGCGAAGCGACGTCGAGGTACACGACCTGCGGTTCTATCGCGTCCTCGCCGTCTACAAGGAGGCGGCGGCGTGTGAGGTGTTCTTCGCCCGGCACCTCCTCGGGAGCGACGACCCGTTCTACCCGCAGATGCGCGAGCAGGTCCCGTCGATCGCCGAGCGTGCGCTCCGGATGATCGACGGCGACGAACCGCTGTGACCCCCGGCCGCGCCCGACGAGCAACGTCGGCTGGCAGGGTGTGAGCCGACCGTCCCCCAGCCGGCGCGAAGATTCCTCGACTCCCCCGTCGGTCAGTACTCCTCGGCGACGCGCTCCATCTTGGTCGCGCTCTCGAGGCCGATCGCGTCGCTGGTCGTGACGATCAGCTCCGCGGGAACGCCGAACTCATCGCTCAGGGCGGCTTCGGCGTCGTCACGAGTGTCCGAACCGATGTCAGCCTCGGTGGCCACCCGGGCGACGAGTTCCGACTGCTCGCCCGGTTTGCGCTTGACGATCTGGTAGTTCTCCCCCATCAGTTCGTCGAAGCCCCAGATGACCTCCTCGACCTCGATGTTCGTCACCGGCCGTTCGCGCCCCTCGACCTCGACACTCCAGCTGAGACGGCCGAGCGGCCGGATCCGCATCGTGGTCCGGCCGCAGTCGCACTCGCCGACCTTGTAGTCGACCAGATCCTCGAGCCGGTAGCGGATGTAGGGGTTGGCCTCGGCCCAGAGGTTCGTGATGTGCACCTCGCCGTACTCGCCGGGCTCGACGTGCTCGCCCGTCTCGGGGTCGAGCACCTCGACGAGGAACTTGTCCTCGGGGACGTGACAGTACTGGCCGTCGTGGCCGCACTCGTAGGACGTGAAGAACTGGTCGCCGCTGGCGTAGCCGTTGTAGAACGGGACGCCCCACGTCTCCTCCCAGAGTTCGCGCTTGGGCTGGGAGGCGTCGACCATGCTGAAGATGAACCGGACGTTGGGGAACACCTCCGTCGGGTCGATGTCGTTCTCCTCGATGAACTCGAGTTCGGTCTCGGGCTGGTAGACGAGCACGCCGTCGAAGTCCGCCTCGGTCTGGAGCCCGAAGATTATCTCGGCGATGTTCTGGGCGCCGAATATCCCGTTGACGGGCGTGACACCGATCTGTCGGGCGGCCTCGTCCAGGGCCATCACCGTCCCATTCCAGTGGGCCGTCCCCATCTGGTTGAACTTGTCGCCCTTCCGGAACCCCCAGGCGTACATCTGCCGGGCGAAGATCTCGCCGACGTGGTCGTGGTCGCGGTCGGTGAGCCCGAAGTAGTTCGGCTTCCCGGTCGTCCCCGTACTCTGGGTGGCCCGGCCGACCTCCGACTCGGGGACACAGAGCGCCCCACACCAGAAGTCGCCGGTCCGGTCGCGGTACTCGCGGAGGTCGTCCTTGTCGAACACCGGGAGCTTCTCGACGTCCTCCCGTCCCCGTATCTCGTTCGGGTGGACGCCGTGGTCGTCGTACAGCTCCTCGAAGAAGCTCGAGTTCCGGTAGACGTGTTTTACCTGTTCGCGGAGCCGTTCGCCCTGCAGGGCTCGTAGCTCCTCGCGCGGCAGCGCCTCGCGCTCCGGGTTCCACATGCTGGCGTGACTGGACATTTCTGGCTCACTCTTACCAAACTGCGATTCAATCGTATTTAATGGTGCGGGTGGTCGGAGAGGGGTTCAGCGAGACGTTCCCCTGGGGAACACGGGGTCGGCTCTCGTGGATAGATCGTGTGTTTCGACGTACCGTTCGTGTGCCACCACCGCAGCGGAGTCGAGGATGGTCGTGGGACGGCTACTCGACGGCTTCCTCCAGGGGATGTCGGGGAGAGTACTCGGCCAGCGTCACGAGAACGCCCGAGAAGTGTCTCGGATGGTACAGCGCCTCGGAGACGTCCCCGACCTCGTACTCGTCCATCGGGTCGATCCCGTCGGCGGCGAGGTCCCGTTTCGCCGAATCCAGGTCGTCTATCCGGAGCACCAACCCGTACAGCCCCGGCCCTTCGGCGTCGAGGTACGCCGATAGTTCCGTCCCCTCCCGTTTCGGGGTCATCAGGTCGAGCCCGGACCAATCGAGACGAGAGGCGATGACCTCCCCGCCGACCTCCATCTCCACGGGGTCCCCGAAGTCGAACCCGAGCCGTTCGAACTGCTCGACGGCTTCCTCCAGCGCCGGTGTCAGAACGATAACTCTGTCGACCGCGAGTACGTCCACCATGAACCCGCAACTCCGGAGCCCCACAAAAACATCCCGATATCGGCAACGGATAGCAAACGTAAATCGGCATCGGAGGGACGGCTGCCGGGCGTCCGGGTTCAGTACCGTTCGTCCCGGACGTGCCCCTCGGCGTCGATCCCGTCGGCGAGTTCGACCTCGTCGATGCCGACGAGCAGGTCCGTCTCGAGGGCCTCCCGGACGGCCTCGCCGTCGACGGTCCCTCCCTCGCCCACTTCGACGGTTATCTTCAGATGATCTGTCTCGTTCGGACGGGAGGCTTCGACGAGGAACTCGCCGGTCAGCCCCGGGAACTCGGTGAGCACCGGTCCAACGGCGTCGGGGTAGAACTTCACCCCCTTGATCTTGAGGCGACTGTCGACGCGGCCGAACACGCCGTTCGGGAGCGTGAGCGAACGGCCGCAGGCACACTCCTCGTCGACGAGTCGCGTCAGGTCGCCGGTGCGGTATCGGATCAGCGGCATCGCTTCCTTCTGCAGGTGCGTCAGGACGACCTCACCGCGCTCGCCCGGCGCGACCGGTTCGTCGGTCTCCGGGTCGATTATTTCCACGAGCACGTAGTCGTCGGCGACGTGTAGCCCGTTTTCGTGTTCGCACTCGGCGGCGACCGGTATGATCTCGCTCAGCGCGTACGTGTCGACGACGGTCGTGTCGCCGCCGAACGCCTCCCGGACCTCCTCCCGGAGGCCGGGGACCGAGGTGAACGGCTCGCCACCGCCGACGAAGACATCGAGGTCGACGTCCGCCTGTTCAGCGATCTTCAGGCCGAAACTGGGGAATGCGAGCATCCCGTCGGCGTCGAGGCGCCGGGCGAGGTGCGCCGCCTGCTCGGAGTCGCCGCCGCCGACCGGGACGACCGCCGCGCCGGCCGCCTGGAGGCCGATGTGCGACGCGAGCCCCCCGAGAAACACCGTGTACGTCGTACAGTTCAGGAAGACGTCCCCCTCCCCGATCCCCTGCGACCGGAACTGGTCGGCAAAGCTCTCGGCCAGCCGATCGAGGTCGCGCTCCGTGTTGAACTCGGGAAGTAGCTGTTCGCCGGCGGGGGTCATGTTGACCTGCCGGACGTCCTCGGAGAAGAACGAACCGTGCGGTGGCCGGGCGTCGTACTCCTCGACCAGGTCCCCGGTGGTCATGAACGGAAGCTCCCGGAACGCCTCGATCGAGGCGACCCCGGTCGGGTCGACGTCGGCGAAATGTTCCTCGTAGAACGGGACCCCCGAAACTCGTCGTAGCTGCTCGCGTAACTCGTCGAGTCTGTGTTCGAACGCGTATTTACTGTCTGTCATTGTGGGTCGTCCCTCGCGGTGGCACGCGAACCGAGGGTCGTTTGCGTCCCTGCTGTTCGGTCTCCGGCCTTCTATTTCAACCTTGTCCACACGTAACACGGGGGATCTGGACGGGGCGACCGGCTCCGGGAACGGCCCGCGACCGCCGTCCGGATCGGCGGTTCGGCGGTGACGGAAACGCTTTTCGACGTGCTCTCCCATCGGGGGAACGAACCTCTGATGTACAAGGCGGGAATCGACATCGGCGGGACGTTCACCGACGTCACGCTCCTGGACCGAGACGAGGCGGTCCTGACGAGTCACAAGGAGCCCACGACCCCCGACGATCCGGCCGTCGGCGCGTTCGAGGGGCTGGACGCACTCGTTCGGCGGCAGGACATCGCCTTCGAGGAGATCGAGGAGATCGTCCACGGGACGACGCTCGTCTCCAACACGATCATCGAGGGCGACGGGGCGACGACCGGCCTCGTCACGACCGCCGGAACGAAGGACGTTCTGGGCATCCGTCGTAGCTTCCGGTTCGACCTCTTCGACTGGGATGTCGAAGACCCGCCGCCGCTCGTCCCCCGACACCGGCGAATCGAGGTCGACGAACGTATCGACGCCGACGGTACCGTCGTCGAACCGCTCGACGACGAGGAGGTAGCGCGGGCGGTCGGGACCCTCGTTGCCCGCCACGACGTCGACTCGATCGCCGTCTCCCTGTTACACTCGTACGCGAACGACGCACACGAACGGGAGATCGGCGAAGCGATACGGGCGAACCACCCGTCGGTGGAGATGTCGCTGTCGTCGTCGGTCGCCCCGATCGTCCGGGAGTACGAGCGGACGTCGACGACGGTAGTGAACGCCTACGTCAAGCCGACGGTCGACAGCTATCTCGGGCGCTTGGAGACGGCGCTCCGTGCGGAGGGTTTCGAGGGCGAACTCTATTTGATGACGTCCGACGGCGGGGTCGTCGGAGTGGAGACGGCACGCCGGGAGCCCGTCCGGCTGGTGAGCTCCGGGCCGGCCGCGGGGCTGCTACTGAGCCGGGAGATCGGCCGACGGCTGGACGTCGACGGCGTGCTCTCGTTCGATATGGGCGGCACGACCGCGAAAGGGGGTCTCGTCACCGACGGCCGGATAGCGGTCACCTACGAGGACGACGTCGCACGGGCCTACCGTTTCAAGAAGGGCAGCGGCTACACGGTCTCGATACCCCTCGTCGAACTCGCCGAGATCGGAGCCGGAGGCGGGAGCATCGCCACGGTGGACGAAGTGGGGCTGATCGAGGTCGGTCCACGAAGCGCGGGCGCGGATCCGGGCCCGGCCTGTTACGGTCGGGGCGGCGAGGAGCCGACCGTCACCGACGCCGCGCTGTTGCTGGGATACGTCGACGAGGACGGGGCGTTCGGCGGCAACATAGCGATCGACCGATCGAGGGCGGCCGAGGTTTTCGACGAACGGATCGCCGACCCCCTGGACATCGAGCGCGAACGGGCGGCGTGGGAGGTGTTCGAGGTCGTTACCGAGAACATGTCGAACGCGTTCCGGCGGCACGCGACCGAGAGGGGTGTCGACCCGTCGGAGCTCACGATGGTCGTCCAGGGCGGGGCCGGCCCCATGACCGCGTTTCGGATCGCCGAACGGCTCCGCATCGACGAGATCGTCTGTCCGAGAGACGCCGGCGTCGGGTCCGCGCTCGGCCTCGTCGAGGCGCCGAAACGGTACGAGAGTACGACCACCGAACGACACCTCCTCTCGGAGGTCACGCGGGCGGAGCTGGTGGACGCCCTCGAGGAGCGGCGGCGAGAATCCGAGCGCGTGCTCCTGTCGGCGGACGCCTCTCCCGAGGCGTTGACCGTCGAGTTCTCCCTCGGGATGCGCCACGTCAACCAGGGGGCCGAGATAGAGGTTCCCCTGGCGGTCGAGGACGTCGAAGCGGTCACTCCGGAGCTGGTACGGCGCCGGTTTCGAGAGCGATACCGGCGGTCGTACAACCGGGGGGCGCTGGATGCCCCCATCGAAATACTGCAGTTTCGGGCCGGGGTCGCCGAAGAGGCAACCGACGACGGGTGGACGCGACGCGATCCGGCGACGGGGGCCGTTCGACGGACCGAAGCGGCGTACTTCGGGGAGGATGGGTGGGTCGAGACGGACGTCCGCAACTGGGCAGCCCTCGATCCGGGACGGACGGCCGCCGGACCGGCGATCGTCCAGTCGGATCAGACCTCGGTCGTCGTCGGCCCCCGGTCGACGTACACCCTGGAGAACGACACCCTCCGTATCCGCCGGGAGGACGACGGCTGATGGGGCGTGAGACCCTGCAGACGAACCTCGTCTGGAACCGGCTCGGAACGACGACGGAGGAGATGTACGAGGTGGCCTCGAAGCTGGCGTTCTCGAGTTCCATCCGGGACCGTGCGGACAACGCCAGTTCGATCTGTACGGTCGACGGCGAGGTGATCGGGAGTTCGAAGCGGAGCACGCCCGTCCTCTCGGGGGCGAACCGCTCTACGGTCCGCACCCTACTGGAAGGGCGGTATCCGCTCGAGGCGCTCTCGCCGGGGGATGCGATCGTCACGAACGATCCGTGGTTCGTCGGCGGCCATCTGTCCGACGTCGCGGTCGTGAGCCCGATCTTCGACGACGGCACCCTCCGCTGTCTCGCGAGTTCGATCGGACACGTCGCCGACATCGGCGGGAGCATCGGCGGGTGGTCGATCGATACCAGGGACGTCTACGAGGAGGGGATCCGGATCCCGCCGACGAAACTGTACGAGAACGGAACGATAAACGACGAGGTTCGTCGGTTCGTTCGGGCGAACGTTCGACTACCGGACAAGGTGATGGGCGACGTCGAGGCGCTCCGGTCGGCGAACACCTTCGCCGAGGCGAGGATCGAGGAGATCGTCGACGAGTTCGGGGCCGAGACGTTCGAACGAGCGACGGAGGACATCACGGCGCTGTCCCGCGAGCGGCTCCGAAACCACGTCGGGGCCGTCGACGACGGGACCTACCGGAGCGGCGGGACCTGGACGGTTCCTCGCGGTTCCGAGCCCGACGTCTCGTTTCGGGTCGAACTGGAAGCCGTGATCGACGGACGGACGATCGCGTTCGACTTCTCGGGAACGTCGGACCAGGTGGCGGTCGGGATCAACTGTCCCTCGGGGAACCTCCGGGGGATGATCTCCTACATCGTCAGGTCGATGATCGTCCCGGAGTCGGAGAAGACCGAATCGGTCGACGGCGTCTTCGATCTCTCGGTTCCCGAGGGGAGCGTCGTCGACCCCCGCCGTCCGGCCCCGACGGGTGGCCGGCACATCACGCTCTTTCCGGCGTCGTACTGCGTCATCGACGCGCTTGGCAAGGCGATCCCGGAGGCGGCGATGGCCTGGCCGAGCGGCGGCCAGCGCGTCGTGATAGACGGAACGGACGAAACGGGGCGGACGTTCCTCGGCGTCAACACCGCCATCTCCCCGTGGCCGGCGCGGTCCGGGAAGGACGGGCTCGACTGTCAGGCGTTTCCGACGAACGTGAAGAACCTCCCCATCGAGATGATGGAGCTGTACACCCCGATCCGGGTCCTGAGCAACAACCTCGTCCCGGACACGGAGGGAGCCGGCAGGACTCGGTCGGGCTTCGCTCAGGAACTCCGCTTGCACAACCCGACGACGAAGGAGTTTAACGTATCGTTAACCTCGGGCGCGTCCGACCGGCCGGAGGGTGTCCAGGGCGGATCGGCGGGGCGTGCGGCCAGCGTCGAGAGCCGGACTCGAAGCCGTGATCTCCCGCTCAACGGCTCGTTTCCGATCGACCCCGGCGAGGTGATCCGGTTGCGGTCCCCGAGCGGGGGCGGCTTCGGCCCGCCCGACGAACGGGACGCCGAACGACTCGAACGCGACGTCGAATCCGGGCTGATAACGCCGACGAGGGCCGAAGCGGTCTACGGGTACGACCCGGCCGACGAGTGACCGGGGATCGCGCCGCACGCTTTAACACACGCCGAGTGCATGAGGACGTATGGCCCGACCGCTGGAGGACGTCTCCGTCCTCGAACTGTCGACGATGGTCGCCGGTCCGTACGCCGGCCAACTTCTCGGCGATCTCGGCGCCGACGTCGTGAAACTCGAGCGGGTCGGATCGGGCGAACTCGCCCGTTCGCTCGAACCGACCGTCGGCGACGAGAGTTTCTACTATCTGACCGTAAACCGGAACAAACGCAGTCTGGCGATCGACATCACCACTGACGAGGGCAGGGAGGCCTTCTTGGATCTGGCGGCGACGGCCGATGTCGTACTGTTGAACTTCCCACCGACGTTCGCCGAACGCCACGGGATCGATTACGAGACGGTCCGTGACCGCAATCCCGGGATCGTCTACTGCGGCATCTCGGCGTACGGAGCCGACGGCCCCCACCGGGAGGACGCCGGCATCGACACGACCGTCCAGGCGCTCTCGGGGGCGATGTCCATGACGCGAGAGGAGGGTGGGCCCCCCATGCGGTCGGGAACGCCGATGAACGACGTGTTCGCCGCGCTGTATGCGGTACAGGGCATTCTGACCGCGCTGTACACCCGCGAACGGACCGGCGAGGGCGAGTTCGTCGACGTCTCGCTGCTGGACGCCGCGGTCGCCGGTCTCACGACCCGGGCGACCTACAGTCTCGTGACCGAGGAGCCGTATCCGGCGTTCGGTCGGCGACACAACTACTTCGCGCCCGAGGGCGTCTACGAGGTGGCCGACGGCGAGGTCCAGCTGTCCGTCGTCACGAACCGCCACTGGCGCCGGTTCTGTGAGGCGATCGACGAGCCGGGGCTGGCCGCCGACGACCGGTTCGCGGAGGTCAACCGCCGGGTCCAACACCGGGACGAACTCGAAACCGAGCTCGGAGAGCGATTGGCGGAGTGGTCCGTCGACGAACTCGTCGCCGAACTCCGAGAGCACGGCGTTCCCGCGGCGCCGATCGAGGACACGCTTTCGGTGTTCGAACATCCCCAGGTTCAGGCTCGGGAGATGCGTCGGACGATCGATCACCCCGATGCCGGCGCCGTCGACACGCTCGGGTTCCCGGTGAAGTACGAGAACATCGAGCCGGCGATCGAACGCCATCCGCCGAGGCTGGGCGAACACTCCGTCGAGGTGCTCCGCGAACGGGGGTTCACCGACGACGAGATCGAACGGCTGCTCCGGAGCGGGACGATCGAGGACGCCTGACGTCCGGACGCGAACATCGACGGCTTCGGTCGCGGAGGCGTCTCCACAGTGCACCGGGTCGCCCCCGACGAGAGGGACGCCTGGGCGGCGCTCGAGCGACCCGCCCCCGGTTCCCGACTGCGATTCGGGGATCCCATCCCGGACGAGGCCCCGTTCCGACGGGTTTCGGTGTATTCCCGGAACGTGGGGAGCGACGGACAGGGTTAAGTTCTAGCGACGGATTGTTAGATGTGATCACACCCCAACCGATGGTCGCCGCGGCCCCCCTCCGTAGTACCACGTATGCAAACTGGACACAAGCGACTCGACCGCGCCGAGGAACGCATCGCCGACGAGCAGTCGTCTCTCGGGGCCGAATGCGACGCCTTCGAGGAGTTCCGGGACGCGGTCAGCCTGGCGCGAACGACGGCCGGCAACGGCCCGGAGTCCGCGACCGAGACGGAACGGCTCCGGGCGGCGTACCGCGAGACGGTGATGTCGTCGCCGGACTTCGAGGAGACCTACGGGGAATCCCTCGCCGAGAGCCTCGAAAACGAGTTCTCCGCGCCGGTCGCAAACGCGCTGTCGTTCGAGGACCAGGTGACACAGCGACTGAAGCGAGACCTCCTCGTCGGGACGAACGAGGCCATCGAGCGACGCGAGCGGGTCAGGGAGGCGCTCGACGCCGAGCGAGAGTCGATCGAACGGGTCCGGGAGGCGCTCGTCGACATCGACCGGGCGCTAGCGGAGACCCCCGTCCCCACGCTCCGGGCCCTGTCCTTCGAGGAGTTCCTCGAGACGTGGGAAACCTGCGAGGAACTCGCGTGTCGCTGTGAGCGCCTCCTCGAGGAGCGACAGTCGGCGATCGAGGACATCCAGGCGGCGATCGGGGGAGCGACGTCCCCCCACGCTCTCAACGAGTATCTCTACGGCGAACTGGAGACCACCTACCCCGCGCTGGAGGCTATCGCCCGGACGCGACGGTCGATCAAACGGCACCGACGCCGGCGGGAACGTCACGACGACGACGATCCTCGGGAAACCTCACACGAGGACGGGGCGCGACACAGCCCCTCGATGGCGGACATATAGCCGACTCGACCCCATCGAACGGCGTCGATGGAGTCCTCCCGGGCTCTCGTGGCGCTACGAACCCGTCTCGATCCGGGACAGTTTCGCGGGCGAAACTCGAGTCGTTCGTGCCCGGAACGTCCGCACGACCTCCCGTGTCCGTCGGACGTGGCCCTTCCCGAACGCCGCCGGGCGGGCCGAACGGATGCGGTAGTTCGAGGCGTTCGTCGCTATCGAACGCCACGTTTTCGACGTTGACGGATCGAACGGCGGTGTTGCCGGGGCGTCGAAACCGACCACGAGCCGAACGAAGGGGCCGGGACCCCCGGTTACGTCGCCCCGGTGTAGGCGTAGTACGACCTGTCCCCCTCGTCGGTTATCTCGACGCGCCCGTCGTCTTCGAGCAGGTCGAGGTGGCCGATCACCTCCGACATCCCGAGGAACACCTCGGTCGTCGGGAGCCCGGAGAACATCTCCCGCATGAGATCGTAGGCGGTCGCCGGCCCGGACTCTTCGAGCAGCTCGGCGACGTCTTCCTTCCGCTCGCGGTGGTGGTCGAGCGTTTCGCGGACGCGGGCGTGGAGGTCGGGAATCGGCTCGCGGTGGCCGCCGTAGCCCCGTTCGGCGTCGACCGACAGCAGGCGCTCGAGGGAGGACATGTACGCCGGGAGGCTACGGGTTCGACCCTCGCCGCCGATCCGGACCGTCAGGACCGGGTTCGGCGTGATGTCGCTCATGACGTGGTCGCCGGTGAACGTGGTTCGCGTCTCGGGGACGTGATAACAGAGAGAGCCCGGCGCGTGCCCCGGGGTGTGAACGCAGGTGAACGTCGGCGCTCCCTCGACGATGTCGCCGCCGCCGACGGTCCGGTCGATGTCGATGGGTCGCTGGAACGGCAGATACGGTTCCGGGACCTCGGTCACGGCGACGGCCGTCGATTCGGGGACGCCCATCGAGATCAGAAACGGTTCGAAGAAGGACTGCTCCCGGACGAAGTGCGCCTCCATGTCGCGCATGATCGCCGCGGCGTGTTCGTGAGCGATCACGGACGCTCCGGATTCGTCCCGGACCCGCCCGGCGATCCCGAAGTGATCCATGTGGGGGTGTGTGACGAGGATCCGTTCGACGTCCTCGACGCCGGCGCCGATCCGGGCGAGTCCGTCGGCGAGCGCCTCGTAGGCCTCGTCGGTGTCCGGCCCTGGATCGATTACCGTGAGCGCGCCGGATTCGAAGGCGTAGCAGTTCACGGTCCCGATGTCGAACGGGGTGGGAACTTCGATTCGGTGTACGCCGTCCATACTCCGACCTCACGTTCGAACTACTAATCAGTTCGTCTCGGGCGAGTCGACCGGGTGAGAACCAACCGCTGGGGACGACCGGCGGAGCGAACACCTCGTTCACCGTCACCGAACGCTGTCTGGACGGCAGCGTCGATCCGAGCGAGCGAAACACGGCGGACACCCGCGGTTTAACGGCGATCCGGCGTTCGACCCATCCGTTCACGTCTGGGGAACGCCGGGAACAGGGGGCCCACGCGCAGAACGATCACGTCCGGGAGGCGTCACCGGTCGTCGATCCCGAACACTGCACGTCTCCGTCGGGAACCACCGAGGTGTACTCCCCGCCTGCCGAGTGCGGTACTCGTCGGCGGAGCGATCCGAACGCTCACGTTCGTCGTTCGGAATCACGGAACGCGGTGCTGTCGGCCGGCGACGCCGAGACGGGGCGCCCCCGGATCGACCGCAGCGAGTCCGGTATCACGACGGGATACCCCGTCGGACCGAAGTCGGCAGGTCGGCAGCGGGCTAGATGTCGCCGACGTACTGGTACTCCTCCGAGAGCCCGGCAGCGTCCTCCGAGAGGAGCGCCACGACGAGGTGGTCGTTGTACCCCTCAAGGTACTCGACCAGCGTCGCGATCCGGTCGGCGTCGATGGCCTCCAGCGAGTCCAAGAGCAGGAACGGCACTTCGTCGTACACCTCGTGTGTGAGATAGCCCGCGAGGGCGAACACGAGCCCCGTGACCTCGCGTTCGCTCTCGCTGAGGTGGTCGACGGTGTCCTCGTAGGTCGCTCCGCCGTCGGTCTGGCGGATGATGTGGAGTTCGAAGACGCTCTTGGTCACCTTGCGGCGGCCCTCCCGGACCTCCTTTTCGACCCGCTCCAGCCAGATCCGCTCGAGGTTGTGGTACTCCAGCAGCTCCAGCACCGTCTCCATGTGCTCGTTGAACTCCTCGACGGCCTGTCGCTCGATCCGGCCGATCTTCGTCCGGAGCTCCTCGATCTCCTCGTCGAGTTCCTCGCGGCGGTCCTTCAGCCGGTCCTCCTCGTCGAGCCGGTCCTCGATTTCGGTGATCTCGGACTCGACGTCCTCGAGGTCGCCCTCCAGGCGCCCGAGGTCGTACTCGATCTGGTTGGCCTCCTTGTGCAGGTCGAGGACCTCCTCGTAGGTCTCGTCCTCCATCCGCTCGATCTCCGCCTCCAGGTCCTCGACCTCGTCCCGGAGCTCCTCGCGGCGGTCGGTGAGCCGCTCGATGGAGTCCTCGGCGCGCTCGACCTCGGATTCGGCCTCCTCGAGGCGGCGCTGGAGGTCCTCGCGGCGGCGCTGTTTCTCCCGGAGTTCCCGGGCCTCCTCCGTGAGTTCGTCCATCCGGGTCTCGATGTCGTCGACTTCGCCGAGCTTCGACTGGCTGAGTTCCTGGAGCCGGTCGACGGTCGCCTCGATCTGGTCTTCGGGGACCTCGCTGCCGCAGGTCCAGCAGGTCACGTTCCCGTCGGGCAGCAGCTCCTCGGTCACGTCGTCGGCGGACTCCTCTAGGGCGTCGAGGACGTCCTCGTCGCCGTCGTCGAGCATCTCCTGGTTGAACCTGACGACGCTTTGAACCTCGTTGACCTCCGATTCGAGCTGTCGTTTCTGCTCTCTGAGGTCGTCGATCCGCGATTCCAGCTCGTCGATCTCGCCGACCGGCGCGTCCGGGAGATCGTCGAGCTCCGACTGGAGTTCGCGCGTCTCCGCGCGGGCCGACTCGAGCGTCTCACGTTCGGTCTCGAGGTCGTAGCGGACGTCCTCGAGGTCGGATCGCTTCGAGCGGAGTTCCTCGAATCGCTCCTCGAGTTCGGCCTTCTCCGCGCGCGTCTCCTCGACGTCGGTGTCGCGGTTCTCGAGTTCCTCCTCCTTTGCGGCGAGTTCCGCCTCGGTCTCTTCGATCTCCTCTTGGAGGCTGGTCCGGCGTTCTTCGAGAGACGGCAGTCGATCCTTCAGCGAGTCCAGCTCCTCGAGTTCCTCTTCGAGTTCGCGTCGTCGCTCGACGAGCCGGTCGATATCGCGTTGGATCTCGTCGGTGTCGATCGGGCGCATGATGAGGTCGCGGAGGTCCCCGTCGGCGGCGACCGTCCGGCGCGCCTCGTTGGACTCGAGGAGGAACGCAAAGAGGTCCGCAAGCGTCGGGTCGTCGAGGTAGGGGTCGCCCCCGGTCCGGATCGTCGATCCCTGCCGGGTGAGCTCGCGCGTGTACGTCTCGCCCCCGATCTCGAGTTCGACGGAGGCCTCCTCGGCGTCGCCCTTCATCGTCACCTCGTCGCTCCCCAGCGCCGCCATGATGGTTTGCAGGAGGGACGTACGGTTCGTCGCGTTCTCGCCCGTGAGGATGGTCACTCCCGGCGTGAACTGGACTGATGTCTCGTCGATGCCGCCGATGTTCTCTGCGTTCAGCGAAGCGGGTTTTTCTTTTTGTGTACTCATATGAACGGCCCCACGGAGTGGGAGTTGTTAAATGTGATGGAATCGAACGGTTTCGCTAGAACGACAGCGAAAAACCGAACGGTTTCGTGAGAACGGTGGCGTGGAATCGAACGGTTTCGCCGAAGCAGGCTACTCCGCACATTCGCAGCCGCCGGCTTCGAGCAACTCGACGACGTCGTACTGGGTGTTACAATCCTCACAGACGACTCGAACGTCGACGAACGTTCGGAACTCGCCGAGCGTGAGGTGTCCACCGTCGCGGAACTGTTCGAGCTTTCCCTCGGTGACGGAGTCGACCCGGCCGCGCAACTGCTGGATGTTCGATATCTCCCGTTCCAGCGGGTCCGTCTCGTCGGCCTCGTACTCCGCGTCCCGGTGTTTCTTCAGGTAGGTTCTGATCGCCTGGTAGGTGACGAAGTCGTCCAGTACCGCGTCGATGTCGACGCCTTCCCGTTCGAGTCGTCGGCGGGCCCGCGTCCGGTCGGCGCTCCCGACGTCCTCGTCGGTCAGCAAGCGGTAGGTGTTCTCGACCTCTCCGTCGAGCAGCTGGGCCCCCTCGGTCTCCAGGGCGGCCTCCAGTACCGACTGATTGAAGTGCGCCGCCAGTTCCCGGAGGCTCCAGCGGTCCTCCTCGGCGGTCCAGCGCCGTTCCATCTCGGCGCCGATCCCGTTCAGGTCGTACTCGTCGATGAGTCGTGCTACCTTGCTCCGGCGTCCTCGTCTCGCTTCGTTCGACACTTCGCCCATGGATCGGCTAACGGGTACCACCCTAGATAATCTTTCGCTCCGGAGCCGCGTTACTCGGGGTAGCGTCGCGGCGAGTACGTCGGGGGCGCCGTGTGGGTTCCGTCGGCCCACGGCGGTCGGTGGACCGGCCCGAGGAACGTGGCTGTTCGCCTGCGGCACGAACGGTGCCCGGAACGGACGGACTCGACCGGGCGGGTGGGGTCGGTACGGACCCCCGACCCCCGTCGTGGCCCTCGCCTACCCTGTCACCGCCGGAGGGCGTGCCGTCCCATAACAGCTATAATTCTGTTATCGTCGACCGTGAGAGACGAGCGTCCACGAACCACCATCGCGTCCCGTCGCTCTCTATCTGAGAGGTTTCACAACTGCTATCAGTTATACTCAAAAGCGTATTATATTGTGAAATGGTTGTAGTACATCGACAGTGATCGAGACACCGTTCGATAGCACCGTTTATGCCGTCGCCGGTCGTTCGGGCCGAGAGAACCATGACAGAGCCGACCGACCTGATCGTCGCGCTGTTCGAGAACGGCGGTATCGACACGGTGTTCGGATTTCCCTGCGAGCAGATGGACCCCTACTACTCGAGTCTGGCCGACTCGTCGCTCCGGCACGTCCTGGCCCGGAGCGAGGCGAGCGCGGCGCTGATGGCCGACGGCTACGCGCGGGCCAACCGGACGGTCGGTGTCGTCGACGGCGTCGGCGGCCCCGGTGCCGCCTACATCGGGGCCGGCCTCTGTGAGGCCGCCGGCGCCTCCAGCCCCGTCTTGGCGCTCACCGGCGACAACGAGCGCGGGATTCGGGGCCGGGAGGTCATCCAGGACGCCGACAACGAGGCGATACTGGCGCCCCACGCCGAGGCCACGTTCGACGCCGAATCCGCCGACCGCGCCGTCGAGGCCGTCCGGGCGGCGGTTCGGCGGATGACGACCGGCGTGCCGAAACCCGCCCACGTCAACCTCCCCGGCGACGTCTTCGACGACGAACCGACCGGCGACCCGCCCGCCGCCGTCTCGCTGTCGTATCCGCGCGACCGGCCCGAACCGAGCGCCGACCGCCTCGCGGCCGTCGTCGACCGACTGGACGCCGCCGAGCGGCCGGTCGTCCTCGCCGGCGAGGGGGTGGTCCGTGCCGGCGCCGCCGAGGCCCTGACCGAGTTCGCCGACCGGACGGACACGCCCGTCGTCACCTCGATCAACGGCAAGGGCGCGGTCCCCGAAACCGAGCCGTTCGCACTCGGCGTCGCCGGTCGGTGGGGCTTCTGTGAGGTGGCCAACGACGCGCTGGAGGCCGCCGACCTCGTCGTCGGTCTCGGGACGCGCTTCAGCGACCTCACGACGGTCGGCTGGTCGCTCGTCGACGACGACGCCGACGTCGTCCACGTCGACCTCGACCGGGCGTGGCTCGGCCGGAACTACGACCCCGACGTCGCCATCCAGGCCGATCTCCGGGCGACCGTCGAGGCACTCCTTGAGGCCGTCGATGCCGACGACTTCGCCGACCGCCGCGAGCGAATCGAGACGCTCGCCGACGAGCGGGCGGCGTGGCGCGAGTCCCACGCCGAGGACCTCCACAGCGACGACGCGCCCATCGCCCCCGCCCGGGTCGTCGACGAACTGAACGACCGCATCCCCGCCGACGGGATCCTCGTGAGTGCGACCAGTTACTCGGGCTTCTTCACCGGCGCGTTCTACGAGGTGGAGCAGCCGGGACTGGGCTACCTGCAGGCCCGCGGTAGCGACGGCATCAACGTCTGTCTCCCGCAGGCGCTGGGCGTTCAGGCCGCCCGCCCCGACACGCCGGTCGTCGCCCTCTCCGGGGACGGCGGCATCGGCTACCACATCGCCGACCTCGAAACCGCTGCCCGCGAGGGCTTCCCCGTCACCGTCGTCGTGCTGAACAACGACGGACTGGGATCCTCGACGGCGAGTCAGATCGGCACCGACAACTTCCAGCTGTCGACCGATTTCGACCCGAGCGTCGATTACGCGACGGTCGCGGAGGGTCTCGGCTGTCACGGCGAGACGGTCGAATCCGTCGAGACGCTGGAGTCCGAACTGGCGGCCGCCCTCGACCGCGAGGCGCCGACGCTCCTGGACGTCCAGGTCGACCCCTACGCAGTCCCGCCGGTGCTGGTGTGACGGCTGGTGGACGCTGTCGCCGGATCGCCCGAAACGTTTTCAATATGAATACGATATGAACACGTATGGCGAACGACGACACGCGGACGGTCGGCGAACGGGGGCAGGTCACGCTTCCGAAGGAACTCCGGGATCGGTTCGACATCCGGGGCGGTGACGAGGTCGTCGTGCGGGAGTCCGACGGGCGTATCGTCGTCGAGAAGCCGATCACCCGGTCGGACCTCGCCGAGGGCTACCGGCAGCGGGCGGAACGGGACGGACGGCTCGACCGCGAACTGGCGAGCGTCTCCAGTGAGGCCGACGAGGAACTCGGTGACGCGCCGGAATGGTAGCGACGGTCCGCCGCGGCGACATCGTCGTCGTCGAACTGGACCCGACCCGCGGGTCGGAACAGCGTGGTACCAGACCCTGTCTCGTCGTCCAGAACGACGTCGGAAACGAGAACGCGCCCACCACCATCGTCGT
The DNA here is from genome assembly GCF_024298905.1 of Natronomonas marina. Taxonomy (NCBI): domain Archaea; kingdom Methanobacteriati; phylum Methanobacteriota; class Halobacteria; order Halobacteriales; family Natronomonadaceae; genus Natronomonas; species Natronomonas marina. The sequence continues at coordinate 2,831,086 of NZ_CP101154.1, read as the reverse complement.
TCCGTTCACCACGTCGTTCGGGGACCGGCTGTACCCGTTCGAGGTCCTCGTGTCCGCCGAGGAGTGCGCCCTCTCGGAGGACTCCGTCGCCCTCTGTAGCCAGCTCCGGACCGTCTCGATAGAACACCGGATCGGCGATCGAATCGGGTCGATTCCCGACGAACTGCTTTCGGAGGTCGACCGTGCACTCGAGTACAGTCTCGGGCTCCGGGAAGTCAACTGACCGACTCGAGCCCCCGACTACAGTACCGGCTCGTAGACGCTCGCCCCCGTCTCGGCGTGGCGCGCCTCCAGCGTCGCCCGGAGCGACTCACGGCCGAACATCTCCGCGAGGTCGAAGGGGCCGACGTCGCTGTCGGCGCCCCGCTTGAGGACGTCGTTGACGGTCGCCTCGTCGCCGACGCCGTCCGCGACGAGCCGGTGGGCCTCGTTGACTAGGGCGGCTATGACCGGCGTCGCGTCGTGGGGCTCCTCGGGAGTTGGTCGCCGGCACTCGTCGCCGTCCCACTGGAAGAACCCCTCGCCGCTCTTCTTGCCGAGGCGACCGGCCTCCACCATCCGCTCCATCCGCTCGCGGACGGACGGCGGCGGTGCGTACCGATTGCCGTAGGCGTCCGCGAGGTTGTCGACGGTCGCCAGGTGGACGTCGAGGCCGATGAGGTCGACGAGTTCCAGGGGCCCGCGGTCGAAGCCGACGTTGCGCGCGCCGGCGTCGATGGCCGCCGCCTCGGCCGCCAGCAGTTCCCACGTCGCGGCGCACTTGATGCTCGCCGAGAGCCGCGAGAGGCAGTTCGCGCGGTACTCCCGGTGGAGCCGGACCGGCTCGCGGTCTATCGCCCCGGCCACCTCGTGGGCCGTCTCCAGGGCCGCCTCGTCGGCGTCGTCGCCCGAGATCTCGACGAGGTCGCGCTCTAGCGCCGGGTTGGCGAAGTGAAACAGCACGACGCGCTCGGGGTGGGCCATCTCGGCGCCGACGTCGCCCGGCGTCAGCGAGGAGGTGTTCGTTCCGACGACCGCCGTCGGTGCGAGGACGTCCTCGAGGTCGGCGACCAGCGAGCGCTTCAGGTCCAGGTCCTCGGGGACGGCCTCGACGACGAACTCGGCGTCGGCCAGCGCCGAGAGGTCGGTCCCGTAGGCGATGCGGTCGGCCGGAGTACCCGACACCTCGATTTCGCCCGCCCGGAGGTTCTCGACGAGGTCGGTCTCGTGGTACTGGCGTGCCGCCTCGAGGGCGTCGGGGTCGACGTCGACGAGCGTCACGGGGTAGCCGCCGTTGGCCAGCAGTCCGGCGATGTCGCGGCCCATCAGTCCCGCGCCGACGACGCCGGTCCGTTGTGGCTCCATGGTCACGCGGAGGTGCCCGGCACGGCCCCATAGTTCATTCGGACGGCCCGGTAGGCGAGTCCGACCGCGAGCAGTCCGAGCCAGGCCGCGAACAGCCGCGGCGAATCGACGGCGAGTAGCCCGATCAAAAGGAGGTTCAGCGGGACGGCGAGGACGGCCATCGCGCCGACGACCCGCGTCGGGACCGGGAAGGCCTCGGGGTCGAAGTCGGTCGGTGGGTCGCGGACGACGTCGATGGCGGCGAGCATCACTGCGGTCACGACCAGGGCGCCGCCGAACGCCAGCATCGTCCCGAGGTCGGCGAACGGCAGCGGCGCCAGGAGGATGACCCCGCTGAGCAGGAACGTGGCCAGCAGCGTCCAGTGGGCGGTGCCGAACCGGTCGTTCGTCCGGCCGGCCGCCGCGGGGAAGACGCCCGCCTCGGCCAGCACCTGGGCGTACCGCGGAATGAGGATGAACGTCGCGTTGAGGCTGGTCGCAACGGCGAACAGCGCCCCACAGACGACGAACACCGTCCGGAAGGCCGGCGAGAGGATTCGCTCGGCGGCCACGAGGAGTGTTTCGCCCGCCATCGCGTCGACGCCGAGCGTGCCGACGGCGACGGCGGCCACGAGCACGTACAGCAGGAAGACGAGGGGGATGCTGACGAGGAACGACTGCGGGATGGTGACGGTGGCGTCCCGCAACTCGCCGCCGATGTCGATGACGAAGTTCGCGCCCAGGCAGGTGAAGTAGAGGATGCCGGCCCCGACGAGGATGCCGCCCAACCCGCTGCCGAACAGCGGGCCGAGGTTCGCCGCCTCGACGCGCGGGACGCCGGCGACGACGAACGCCCCCAGCGCGACGACGAGGCCGACGAACATCAGCAGTTGGGCGCGGGCGGCCGGCCGGAGGCCCACGAGGTTCACCAGGAAGAAAAGCGTCAGGAGCGCGAGACCGGTCACGGTCGGCGACACGGCCAGGAGACCGGTCAGGTACTCGCCGGCCGTCAGCGCGTACAGCGGGAGGCCGCCGAGGAACATGCTCACGCCGAGGCCCCAGGCGGCCGCGAAGGCGAGCGTCGGCGAGACGAACCGCGCCGGATACCGGTAGTGCCCGCACGTCGTCGGGAAGGTCGCGCCGAGCATCGCGGTCGGGACCAATCCCAGGACGGCGATAGTGATGGCGATGGCAAAGGAGACGACGACGCCCGCGCCGGCCACCCCGACGCCGACGCCGACCAGCGCGAACAGCGCGCCGCCGACGATGAGGCCGACCTCGATGGCGACCGCGTCGAGCAGGCCGACCTCGCCCTCACTGGCCCCGGAACTGGTAGACACACCGGCCATACGCGGACCGGCAGGTAAAACCATGCCCTGGGACGCGGCAGTCGAAAGCAGTGGGAGCGGACCGCAGTCGTTCGGGTCCCGAAAACGCAGACGAGGCCGCCTCGGCGATGTCCACAGCGTGGTTTCGAACTCCGCGCCCCGTTCGATGTGGACGCCGCCACCGCCATCGTCGGTGGATGATTTCGACCGTTGTCCTGTCGGGCAGTCGGGCGGCGACGCTGACGCCCCCACAAAGGAGCCTGGTGGACGTCGGCCGACCTGCCCTACCGGTGGTTCGCCGCGGCCGTCTACGACTCACCGTGAAGGGGGAGGGAAAGCAGCGGTCGGACTCCTGTCATAATAATAATAATAAACATACTTTTATGAATTACATATGAAAAATTATAAAAGAAATCGTACTTTATATCGGTATGGGTTCAAAACACGCATAAGAGAATCGATCGATAAAACGTCGCCTGAAAACGGTCAAATATGACTCGAATACGTCTTTCTATGCGGCTACGAACAGGACAGAGAAATTCTCTAAACGCCAACCGTGTTATTTTTGCAGGTAATAGTAAACTATATCTGTCATATATTGGATAAAAGATCTTATATTTTGGCCTCACCGCCCGGTGTACCGTAACAGAGTTAAGTCTGTTAGTGGCTTCCCAGGTCTGAGCCGCGGTCGGTTCCACCCCTGCCGTCCACTCGTCGGCATCGTCGGACCGCGAACGGATCGCCATTCGTAGTTACCGAATGATCGGATCGGTCTCGCGGGACGGCCGGACTCCGTCCACGGACCAATCGACAATAACGTAACAATCTAAACGTTGTTATCGGCGTCTGTGACTGGTCGTCTCGACGTCCGGTCGGTGCGTTCGTGGTTCGCGAGGACCGAATTCACGCACGGCACCCTCTAGCTGTACCTGATCTTCAACTCGAGTTCGTTGGTCGCTCCGAGCAGTTGGGTGGTCAGTTGCTCGCGGTGTTCGGGGTTCTGCAGTCGGCTCGTGGGTCCGCTCACACTCAGCCCGCCGATGATGGTGTTTTCCGTCCCGACGACCGGTGCACTGAGCGTTTCGAGCCCCGCCGTGTGCTCGCCGGAACTCACCGCGTAGCCCCGCTCGCGGATCTCCTCGAGCTCCTGATAGAGCCGTTCTTCGTTCGTGATGGTGCGGTCCGTCTGCTCGGGGAGCCCCACCCTCTCGAGGGTCGATTCGACGCGTTCGACGGGCCAGTGAGCCATGATGGCTTTCCCTGCCGCCGTCGCGTGCAGCGGCACGCCGTTGCCCGTCCGGACGGCGGATTCGACCGCGTTCACCCCTCGTTCCCGGAGGAGCACCACGCCCCGACCGTTCTCTTCGACGATGAAAACGACCAGCTCACCGGTCTCTTCGGCGAGAATTTCAGCTTTCCGCCGAATCAACGAGAACCCCTCGGTTCGATTCCGGGCGTGAAACCCCAGATCAAGGAAGCCCAGACCGATGTGGTACCGGGTTCCCGTCTTGACCACGTAGTCGTTCTCACGGAGCGTCTGGAGGTGAGCGTGGACCGTGCTCTTCGCCAGGCCAGCGTCGTCCGCGATCTCGGTAACGGTGCCGCCGTCGATGGCCACGACCGAGTCGAGTATGGTAAAGGCCGTCCGCAGCGTGGCAACCGTTCGACCCGGCCCGTTTTCGTCTCCCATACGGGACCGACACGGTGAACGGTAATCAGTGTTCGCATAGTGCGAACGACTCCGGCACCGCTCTGTTCGCACCTTGCGAACGAGCCGCTCGTCCACCCCGTGGCATTCCTCCGGCAGTGTGGTCACTCGATGGTGTGCGTCTCCCGGGAACTCGCTGGACGCCGCGACGCGGGCGACTGAAACTGATCGGGTGTCGGCGCCGTCAGACGACCCGGTGTTCGAGTGGGTCGGCCGCGACCCAGCTGTCGTACATCGAGAGAAAGACGTCGGCGAACCGTTCCATGTATCGGTCCGAAACGCCGGCGAGGTGCGGGGTCAGGACTGCGTTTTCGAACGTCCACAGCGGGGATTCAGCCGGAAGCGGTTCCGATTCGAAGACGTCCAGTCCGGCGCCGGCGATGGTGCCCCGTTCCAGCGCGTCGACGAGCGCCGTCTCGTCGACCACGCCCCCTCGGGCGATATTTATCAGCACGGCCGAGTCGGGGAGCGCCGCGAACGTCGCCTCGTCGACGAGGTTCCGCGTCGAGTCGGTCAACGGGAGCACGACCACCAGGTAGTCGGTCGACGGAAGCAGTGCGTCCAGCCCGTCGGGCGTGGCGAGCTGTTCGGCGTCGAGACTGCCCTCGTAGGCGTCGACATCCCGCTTGATCGCCCGGACGTCCATGTCGAAGGCGCGCGCACGGGCGGCGATGGCCTCGCCGATGTTGCCCATCCCGAGGATCGTGACCCTCCGTTCGGCGAGTTCGGTTCCGTACACGCGGTCCCACCGACGGTCGCGCTGGGCGTCACGGAATTCGTGGAGCCGGCGGGCGAACGACAGCATGAGCGCCATAACGTGTTCGCCGGCGCTTTGATCGTGGATTCCCGGCGCATTCGTCAACATGATTCCCTCCGCGGCGAACCGGTCGATGGGGAATCGGTCGTAGCCGGCGCCGATGGTCTGAACCCAGTCGCCGGGACCGAGCCCACTCAGGTAGCGGTCGTCCCAGCTACCGTTCGAGGTAATGAGAATATCCGCGTCGATCGGTCGGTCGACCAGTGTATCCGAGGGCACTACCTCGACCTCGAGGGCCGACGGTCGTCCCCGAAGCGGTTCGATGTCGACGGGAACGGGGATATCGGCATCGACCACTGCGCGTGGCATGTTACTCGGGATACCCCGACTCGGCCAGTGACTTTGCGATCATCGTCCGGTGGACGTCGTTGGTCCCGGAGGCGATCTGGAACCCGCGGACGAACCGGTAGATGTAGGATTCGGGTGTGTCCCCGACGTAGCCGGCCGCGCCCTTGATCTGCAGGGCATCGTCGACGACCTCCTGACAGGCCTCGGAGACGTACACCTTCGCCAACGAGGAGTCGATCCGGGACGGGAGTTCGTCGTCGGCCAGCGCCTCGTATATCAGGAGCCGTGAGGTCTTGAGCCGCATGGCCATCTCGGCGAGTCGGTGCTGGACGGCCTGGAACTCACCGATCGGCTGCCCGAACTGCTCGCGCTGTTGGGCGTACTCGAGGGCCTCGTCGAAGGTCCACTTCGCGGCCACCCACACCTTCGCCATCGCACCGATGCGTTCGATGTTGTAGGCCGTGATTTGCTTCTTGAACGCGTCGGGGCCGCTGAGGAGTACCTTCTCCTTCGGGACGCGGGCGTCGTCGAAGTAGAGTTCGCTCTGCGGCTCTCCGGCCATGTTCCCGTCCGGATCGGCGACGGTGAACCCTGGGGTGTCACGGTCGACGAGAAGCGACCCGATGTGACCGTCGGGCAGTACCACGTACGTGAGGAAGGCGTCGGCGATGTCCGAATCCGACACCCAGGCCTTCCGCCCGTTGACGACGTACTCGTCGCCGTCGGCCTCGGCGGAGGTGGTCATGGAGGTCGCGTGGCTGCCCGCTTCGGGTTCGCTGATTGCGATCGCAATCACCGACTCCCCGGCGGCAACCGGCGGCAGGTACTCCGCTTTCTGTTCGTCCGTTCCGAATGTGTCGATCGCCCGACTCGGCCCGAAACAGGCCGCGTGAATCGTGTTCGCCGTCTGGGGGCAGACCGAGCCGACGCCCTCCATGGCGAGTACGGCGTCGAGGGCGGACATTCCTGCCCCGCCGTACTCCTCCGGGAGACTGACTGCGAGCATGTCGTGGTCCGCCAGCGTCTTCGCGTTCTCCAAGGGAATGTTGTCCCAGGTGAACGCGTCGTCGGCGAACTGTTCCTCGGCGAGGTCGCGCGCGGTTCGTCGGACGAGCCGCTGTTGTTCCGTCAGCTCGAAATCCATACCCCAACACTGAGCCGATGAGATATAAACGAACCGGATACGTGTACGGACGGTCGACACGTCGCCCCGCCGGCGGTAAGTATAAATGGAAGAGTTCGGTAGATGCTCCATGGCCGATAGTGATGCGGCAGCGTGGCGGACAGCCATTAGCGAAGCCCGCCCGGACGAGATAGTCTATCGGGGGTACCAGCTCACTGACGTCGTCGAGCAGTTGGACTTCGCCTCGACTGCGTTTCTCCTCGCACGCGGCGACCCGCCCACGACCGCCGAGGCCCGCGTTTTCAACGCACTTCTGGCGGCGACGGCCGACCACGGAATCAGTCCCAGCCAGGCCGTAACCCGGTACGTCTCGGCCTCGGGATCACCGATACAGGCCTGTGTCGCCGCCGGTGTCCTGACGATCGGTGACCACCACGGTGGTGCCGGGGAGATAGCGGCCAGCCTCTTCGAGGACCACCTCGACGCCCGTAACGACGAACCGATGGACGAGGTCGCAGCGGGGTTGATAGCCGACCGACAGGCGAGCGGCGATCGGGTGCCTGGATTCGGCCACCCCGAGCACACCGACGGCGATCCACGGGCACAGGTCCTCGTCGACATCGCCCGCGAGGAGGGACTCGACGGGGAGGCACTCGCGCTCGCGCTGGCCGTCGAACGGGAACTCGTCGAATCGGTCGGGGCGGGCCTCAAACTGAACATCAACGGCGTGACGGCGGCACTGATGCTGGATCTCGGATTCGATCCGTCGTTTGCGAGACCCCTGGTGATCATGGCTCGAGTCCCCGGTCTCATCGTCCACGCCATCGAGGAACGGGACCGAGAGCGGGTCTGGCGGATGGTCGGTGGCGGTGTCGAGTACGACGGGCCCGAGGACCGGAGTCTGGAGGAGCGATGAACGACACTCGGTCCGGGGGGTGGGTCTGATGGAGGAACTTCCCGAGTACGCGGCGAAACGGGCGTTCGAAGCGGAGGGCATCTCGGTCCCGGCAGGCGTGGTTGTGGAATCGGCCGACGATGTCGCCGATGTCGACCTGCCGGCGGTCGTGAAGGCTCAGGTACCGGTGTCCGGCCGGGGCACGATGGGCGGCATCGAGTTCGTGGACACTCGTGACGACCTCCGTGAGGCCATCGAGGCGATGCTGGGATCGACACTGGACGGCCACCGCGTCGACCGCGTGCTCGTCGAGGACGGCGTCGACGTCGCTCAGGAGCTGTACGTCGCTGTCTCCACCGACGGTTCGGCACAGCGGCCGGAACTGATAGTCTCCGACCGGGGGGGCAACGAAGTCGAGACGCTGCCGCCGGATGCGGTTGCCGCCGTTCCGGTCGACCCGCTGATCGGAGTGCAGCCGTATCACCTGCGACGGGCGCTGGGGCGACTCTCCGACCCGGCGGACGGCTGGCAGCAGGCGTACCCCGTCGTGGAGGCCATCTGGCGGCTCACCGTCGAGCGCGACTACCGACTCGTCGAGATCAATCCCCTGGGCGTAACCGCGACCGGGGACCTCACCGCGCTCGACGCGAAGGTAGTCGTCGACGAAGCGGCCGACTATCGGCAGGAGTTCGGTCCGCTGGACTCGACTCGAACCGCACTCGAGACGGAGGCAGCGACCGATGGGGTGTATCTCCGTGAAGCCGACGGTGACGTTGGAATCGTCTCGACGGGCGCGGGGCTCGGCATGGCGACCCTCGATCTGCTGGCCGATTCGGGGGTCTCGTTTGCGGGATTCGTCGACACGCGAGGAGCACAGTTCGACCGAGAGCAGATACGCTCCTTTCTGGAGTACCTCGGACGAACCGGCGCGACAGTCGTCGTCATCAACGTGGTCGGGTCGATGGTCGACTGCAGCGAGGTCGCCAGCGAACTGGTGGCGGCGGCCGAGGCTGGCTACGAGTTGCCGATCGTCGCCCGGTTTACGGGCACCAACGAGGCGGATGCGTACGATATCGTGTCGAACAGCGACGTGACCGGAGCGGCGGAGGTCTTCGAACTCGTCGACCGGGTCGGGGAACTCGTAGCCGGGGGTGAGGCCTGATGGCGATCTACGTCGACGACGACACGCGGCTCCTCGTACAGGGCGCCACCGGGGCGACCGGCCGGACGCTCATCCCACACCTCCTCGAGTACGGAACGGACGTGGTGGCCGGCGTCGCTCCCGGCCGGGGCGGGGCGTCCGTCGCGGACGTCCCGGTGTACGGGACCGTCGACGCAGCCGTCGACCATCAGGATGCGAACGCGTCGTTCGTAACCGTGCCCGCGAGGTTCGTGAAGGGCGCGACCCTCGAGGCTATCGACGCGGGAATCGATACCATCGTCGTAATCGCCGAAGACGTCCCCGTTCGGGACACCCTGATGATCACCGCGTACGCGGACGCCCACGACGTCACGCTCATCGGCCCGAACACGCTGGGGATACTCTCTCCTGGCAAGACGGCCGCGTCGCTCACCGCGACGGGTAACGGGTGGTACACGCCGGGTGACGTGGGTGTCGTGACCCGGAGCGGAACGCTATCGAGCGAGGTCGCCAACGCCCTGACCCAGCAGGGGATCGGACAGTCGACGGTGTTCAGCGTGGGCGGCGACCCCTACGTCGGAACCACGCCGGCGGATGCCTTCCGGGCCTTCGACGACGACCCGGAGACGGCGGTCATCGCGTACGTCGGCGAGATCGGCGGCAGCTTCGAACGGCACGCGGCCGCCGCCTGTACGGAAATCGACACGCCCGTCTGTGCGACCGTCGTCGGGCGGAACGCGCCGCCGGGAAAGCAGATGGGGCACGCCGGGGCGATTCGGGGAGACGACGAGGACAAGGTCGAGACGCTCCGGGCGGCCGGGGCTCGTGTGGTGGACTCCCCGTTCCGACTCCCCGACAGCATCGAGTCGTTACTCACGTAACACCCGGAGATAGATTTATACCATGTGGGGACTTGAGCGATGACATGGCACGGCCAGACCAGAGAGTAGACGTTAGCTCATCGAATCGCCGTCAGTGGCTCAAGGCCCTCGCTGCGGCCGGCAGCGCCGCCTCGCTATCCGCGCTCGCGGGGTGCTCGAGCGAGGACCCCGGGAGCCCGGACGACGGGAACGGAAACGGAAACGGGAACGGAAACGACGACGGGAACGGAAACGGTGACGACGGCTCGACTGATCAGATGACCGTGACCATCTCCTCGACTTCCGAGGGGACGATGGGATTCACGGCGCTGAACGGGTACGCACAGATCATGAACGACGTCGGGTCGCGGCTGCAGTTGCGGGTCGAACCCGCAAGCGGGAACATCGAGTCCGCCCGTCTGCTGGCGCGTGGCGACATGCCCCTTGCGACGGGGACCAACGGCACGATCTGGTCGGCGGCCAACGCGGAGGACATGGAGGGCGACTTCGGGAGCAATCCCCTTCCGGAGAACCGTCGTCCCCAGCAGGTCCTTCCCTGGGCGGAACTGAACTTCTACTTCGCCACCACCGAGGACACGGGCATCACGGACATGTCCCAGGAGAGCCTCGAGGGCAAGACCATCGCAACCGGGCCCGTCGGTGCGACCGGGACCTGGACCGCCCCGCTGAAGGTCGCGGGCATCGACCTCGATAGCGTCGAACTGGTCAGCGAGGAGTTCGGACAGACACCGACGGCGCTGCGGGAGGGCCGGGTCGACGTGATTCCGGCCTACACGGTCTCGCGGGCGACGGTACCGGGGTGGCTTCAGGAGCTCACCGGCGACGACAGCATCACGATCCCGACGTTCACGGACGAACAGCTCGACGCGCTGAGTGGCGCATACTACTCCAACGTCGAACTCGCCGCAAGCGACACCTGGCAGGCCGATGTCGGCATGGACCAGATTCCGACGGCGACGACCGGCTACCAGACCATCAGCACACGGCACACCTCGCCGGAGATCACCTACGAGTACGTCAAGACGCTGTTCGACAACCAGCAGCGTGTCCAGGACTTCCACGCCGGTCTCGCGTTGTTCGCCCCCGAGTTCGCGGTGAACAACCTCGTTTCCAGCGTCCCGGTCCATCCCGGCGCTGTCCAGTATTTCGAGGAAGAAGGGGTCTGGGACGACTCGCTCACCGTCGGCGAGGTGGACGATGACCCGAAGTTCACCTTCTAACCTCTCTCGATGACGGAATCAGGGACGGAGGACGTCGATGAGGAACAGCGGACGTCGCTCGACCTGAACGTCGCGTCCTACAAGCCCGGTGCCGGGTCGGTTCCGCTGGATGCGACGTCGATCGCGTCCCTCGAGGGGTCGCTTCCCCGGCTCACCCGGGCGAACGCTGGCGTCGTGTTGGTCTTCGCCCTCGGAATCGCACTGTCGCTGTACAGCGTCGTCTTCGCGTACGACCGTCCCTACACGCGATCGCAGTACACGGTGCTGTTTCTCGGACTCTCGCTGGTCCTGTTTTTCACCAAGGACGCACTGGAGTCGAAGGAGTACCGGAACCGCTACACCCGGTTCGTCAGCGTCGCAACTGCCGTCGGGTTCGTCCTCGCCGCCGGCGGTGCGAGTATCTACTTCTTCTACACCTTCGAGTCCCTCGCCACCAGGATTCTCGACTACTACTGGTACGAATACGTACTCTCGGCGATCATCGTCCTCGCCGTCCTCGAAGGAACCCGTCGAGCCTACGGGCTGCTGCTGTCGGCGGTCGCGTATCTAGCGATCATCTACGCCTACGCCGGGTATCTCGTTCCGGGTCGCTGGGGTCACCCTGGGTACGACACGGGTCGGATCCTCGAGGTTACCGTCCTCGGCCTCGAGTCGATATACGGGTCCCTGCCGACGATCGGTGCGACCTGGGTGGCGATCTTCATCATCTTCGCCGGTCTCGTCCAGGCGTACGGGGGCATGGAACTCATCCGCGACATCGCCCTGTACGTCGGCAACCGGTTCACGTCGGGTATCGCCCAGATCGCCGTCATCACGAGTATGCTCATGGGGACGATTACCGGCAGTGCAGCTGCGAACACCGCGGCCACGGGCTCGTTCACCATTCCGCTGATGAAACGATACAACGTCGACAGCGAGGAGGCGGCGGCTATCGAGAGCGTCGCCTCCAGCGGGGGGCAGATGCTGCCGCCCGTCATGGGGACCGCGGCCTTCCTGATGGCCGAGATAATCGGCGTCCCGTTCGCCGACATCGTCATCTGGGGGCTGCTGCCGGCACTGCTGTTCTACATGACCGTCTCGATAACCGTGAGCATCGTGACGGTCCGAAACGGTATCGAGGCGCCGGCCGTCGATATATCCGGCGGCAAGGCGCTGGAAGTGCTCCGACACGGCTTGAACATCCTGCTGGCACTGGCCGTCCTCGTCTACGTTCTCGTGATACTCCGGTACGATCCGATGACGGCCGGGATGTACGCGATTCTGACGCTCGTCGGGTCGACGTACGTCATCGCGGTCGTCAACGCCATCCGCAGCACGGACGAGGAACTCTCGGCGGCGACCGCCCTCGTCACGACGACCAAACAGACGCTCAACGGCCTCTACATCGGGGCCAAGAGCACGGCTCCGATCATGATCGTGCTCGGGCCGATAGCCATCGTCGTGTCACTGGTCACGCTGACGGCCATCAATCAGGCGATAAGTATGCTCATGGTCTCCTACGGCTCGACGCTCCCGCTGTTGCTCGTCCTCGGGGCGCTGATGTCCATCCTCTTCGGGCTGGGTATGCCGACCGTCGCGGCCTACATTCTCGTCTCGATATTCGTCGTCCCCAGCCTGATTCGGTTCGGTGTTCCCGACGTGTACGGTCACTTTTTCGTGTTCTACTTTGCGATTATCTCCGGTATCACCCCACCGATAGCCATAGTAATCGCCGTAGCCTCGGGTATCGCAAACGCCGACTTCGTCCGCACCTGCGTGAAGGCCATTCCGCTCGCCCTTCCCGGCTTCATCGTCCCGTTCGTCTTCGTGTACAACCCCTCGATAATCGACTGGGGCGCGACCACACCGATCGTGTTCCTCAGCATGCTGGTGGGAACCGTGCTGCTCGTCATCGCCGTGCTCGGCTATCTCTTCGACAACGACTACTCGGCCGTGACGCGAATCCTGATGGCAGGCGTGGCAGTGACGATCCTCTTTGCCCCGTGGCTTCTGCTCCAGGCGACGCTGGCGGCGGTCGCACTCTCGTTCATCCTCTACAACACGCCAACCGTCTACGGGGCCGCCAGAACGTTCGTTTCGCCTCGGTGATTCGACGGTGCGGCCCCCTCGACCGTGCGTCCGGTCGGAGGGGCTCTCGACCGTGATTGCCGGGGACGCCCCGAACACCGACGGGGCGCTCCGATGGCGGCGTGCCGGCGACTCGGCCGGTCGTCCCGTCGGCCTCGGCAGTATCTATATGGTCGTCCAGTACCGACAGTGAGCCGAGTACCGATGCCAGACGAACCTATTCGACGCAGCCAGCTCGCCACCCCGGGGAGCTCCCCGGAGATGATGGCGAAGGCGGCCGACGGCCCAGCCGACGAGGTGTTCCTCGATCTCGAGGATTCGGTCGCACCGGACGACAAGGTCGACGCCAGAGCGTCGGTCGTCGACGCCATCACAGACAACGATTGGACCGATACTGTCCTCGCATACCGAATCAACGGCCTCGACACGAAGTGGTGGTACGAGGATCTCATCACTGTGGTGTCGGCGGCCGGTGAGGCGCTGGACGACATCATCGTCCCGATGGTGGGCTCCGCGAGCGATATCGACACCGTCGAGACGCTGCTTCAACAGGTGGAGGTCAACGCCGGCCTCGAGGTCGGTGCTATCGGACTGGAAGCACAGATCGAGGACGGCGCCGGCATGAACAACGCGGTCGAGATCGCTCACGCGACCGACCGCCTCGATTCGCTCATCTTCGGTCCCGGCGACTACTCCGCATCGATGGGCACTCCCGGACTCACCATCGGACAGTTCGAGGACTATCCCGGCCACTACTGGCACTACCAGCTCTCCCGACTCAACCACGCGGCAAAAAGCGCGAACATCCCGTGCATCGACGGCCCCTACGCCGTCCTCGACGACCCGGACGGCTACCGGGAGTCCTGTCGCCACGCGAACCTGCTCGGGTGCGACGGCAAGTGGGCGATCCATCCCGCACAGATCGAGATCGCCAACGAGGTCTTCGCGCCCGATCCGGAAACGGCCGAAAAGGCCGAGCGGATGGTCGAGGCCTACCGGAACGCGACCGACAGCGGTCAGGGATCGGTGTCTATCGACGGCGAGATGGTCGACGAAGCCACCCACAAGATGGCCAAACGCGTCCTCGACCGTGCTCGCGCGGCCGGCGTTCTATAGCCGAGGAACACCGATACCCTGCCCCAGCGACGTTGACTCGCCGTACGACGTCACCTAGATCCGCGCAGGCGGACGAATTCGTCGATCGATCGGTAGCGGGATGGGCGGCGAGTGGGGTGTTGCGTTACCGTTCGGCCGCGACGTCATCGCGTCGACGGACGATGTTGATCGACCGGAGCGACAACACGTCGACGCCGTCCTGGTTCAGCAGGTGCCGCTCGAACGTCACGTAGCCCCTGTCCGACCGGCTGTTCGACGGTGTCTTCTCGACAACCTTGAGGGTCAGCGACAGCTCGTCGCCCGGCGTCACGGCCTCGTGCCATCTGAGCTCGTCGAACCCGATTCCACCCAGGTTCGCAAGTCCGTCCGACGGGTTCACGTACTCGGTGACGAAGATTCGGACCGACACACAGAGCGTGTGGAGGCCGCTGGCGACGAGCTCCCCGAACGCCGAGTCGGCCGCTGCCTCCTCGTCGACGTGGAACGGCTGGGGGTCGAACTGTCGAGCGAACTCGACGATATCCGATTTCGGCATCGTCGCCGAACCCAGCGTCTGCGTGTCTCCCACCGTCAGGTCCTCGAAGTACACGGTCATAGAACCGGGGACGGGAGGCAGTCCCTTTACTCTACCGTCCGGCGGTCCATCGCTGTGCGCGACCGCACCCTTGTCGTGAGTGACCGACGCACGACCGGCCCGTCCGGTTCCGTATCGAACGAACCGCCCCGGCGTCAGTGAAGGCCGACCACGCCGGCGAGGCTCCAGTTTCCAAACCGGAAATGTCAGAATCAACGACAGTCTACACATGTGAATAGCAATCGAAAAAGCTTATGAACACAAGTGAGTGAGATTGTGTCAACTCGATTCAGGGCACTCCTGGTCAGGGTGTCGACGAGTGGATGCTATCGCCATCGATCCCCTCTGGCGGCAACGGGTGTCCCGACGGGCTGTACGGTCGCCACGGCCCCCGGACGCGACGATTATCGGCGTGGAAGCTGCAAGACCGCCGCTTGGCTCACTTTTACTACTCCGCCACATATGCTCGGTGTATGGAATCCATCGGTAGCGGCCTGGCAGCCGTCGAGTGGAACGAACCGCGAGCCGACGTCTACCTCTCGCGGCCCGAGAAGCGCAACGCGATGACCGTCCAGTTGATGAAGGACCTGACCGACGCGTTCCGGGCGGTGAGCGAGGCAGACGATGTCCGGGCGGTCGCACTGCTGGGAGAAGGACCGGTATTCTCCGCCGGGATGGATCTGGAGATGATGCGCGCCCGTGTCGAGGAGGACTCCGGCATCGACCGGGACGTCTTCCCCGACCTGCTGGACGCCATCGAATCGACGCGTCAGCCGGTCGTCGCCGGTATCAAGCGGGCGGCCCCCGCCGGCGCCTTCGAGTTGACGCTGCCCTGTGACTTCCGCGTGCTCGGCCGGGAGGCGAAGTACGGCGTCATCGAGGTACAGCTAGGAACCTTCCCGCACGGCGGCGCCACCCAGCGGCTCCCCCGACTGGTCGGCCTCTCGAAGGCGAAGGAACTGGTCCTCACCGGCGAGTTCGTCGACCCCGAGGCGGCGCTGGACTGCAATCTGGTCCACGAACTCTGCGACGACGAGGCCGTCGACGAGCGGACGACGGCCTTCGCCGACCGACTCTGTGAGAACGCGCCGCTCGGCCTCCGGAACGCGAAGCGCGCGCTCAACGCGGCCCTCGAGGCGCCGCTCGAGTCCGGCCTCGAGTTCGAGCGCGCGCTCGGCCGCGAACTCGACGACACCCGCGACTACCGGGAGGGGTTCGACGCCCGCATCGAGGGCCGCGAACCGGAGTTCCGCGGGGAGTAGCGGCGCGGCCGTTCGCCTCGCTCCGGCTGCAAGCCGGGGTCGTCGCGGTTCCCACGGCGTCGGCCCGTCGCCGCTCGCTCACCGCCCGTGGCCACCGGTATTAACACGACAGGGAGCCTTCCCGACGGTACGATGGGGCTCTCCGTTCCCGAACACGTCCACGTCGCCCCGCTCGGAATCGAGCACGACCGCGTCGTGGAACCGCCGGTGGAGCACTCGGCCGACCGGGTCGTCCTGCTCCAGTACCTCCCCGGGTCGCTCCGCCACCACCTCGAGGACGAGGCCATCGAGACGACGTTCGACGACCACGGCATCGACTGTGAGGTCGTCGAAGTCGAGATCGAGGACCTCTTCGACGCGGTGGCGGCGTTCGGCCGAGTGCTCGGCGCCCACGCGGACGACCGGGTGTACGTCAACCTGGCGTCGGGGGACAAGGTGACCGCCATCGGCGGGATGATCGCCTGCATGGCCGACGGGAGCGCACAGCCGTACTACGTCGAGGCCGAGGAGTACGGCTCGCTCCAGCCGCCGGCGCCCCGGGGCGTGCGCTCGATCGACACCGTTCCGACCTACCACATCGAACGGCCCGAGCGCCAGCACCTCGCTATCATGGCCCACGTCGCCGACTCCGAGCGGACGAACGCGGCCGGCGACCCCTACAGGATCAAGCGCGAACTCTTCGAGTACGGCGAGCGTGCGGGGCTGCCGTTCATGCTCGACTTCGACGGCGACACGGACAAGGGCAAGTTCCGGCGACTGGACGCCCACGTCATCTCGCCGCTCTCCGAGCGGGGCTACGTCGAAATCGAGCAGGTCGGCACCCAAAAACGGGTGTTCCTCACCGAGGACGGCCGGAACACGCTCAGGGCCTTCGAGTACCTCCTCGAGTAAATCGAGGGGACCGACGAACTCAGGGGCGCTCGCTGTCCTCGGGCGCGGTCCGGACCCACTCGCGGTGGCGGTCGGCCACCGGCTCCGGCGCGGCTTCGAGCAGTTCCTCGGCCCGCCTCGACCACTGGTCGGCCGCGTCGTCGTTTCCCGCCTCCCGACAGGCCCCGACGAGGTGCTCGAGCGTCGCCAGGGCGTCCTGTGGCGCGCCGACGGCCTCGAAGGTTTCGAGGGCCCCTTGCCAGTGCTGGCGGGCGGTCGCCGTCTCGTCGGCTTCGGCGGCGACCCGCCCCTGCAGTCGCCGCGCCCGCCCCTCCCAGTGGGTCGCGCCCACGTCGGCGAACGTCCGGTGGGCCTCGTCTATCCGCTCGCGTGCCAGGTCGACGTCGCCGCAATCGAGAGCGAGTCGCCCGCGTGCGAGCCGGACCCGGCCGGTCTCGAGCGGGTCGTCGCCGACATCGAGGGTCTCGGCGGCCCGCTCGAGGTGTTCGCGGGCCCGCCGGTACTCGCCCCGACGAGTGGCGACGATTCCGAGGTTTCTGAGGCTGTTCGCCTCCCCCTGTCTGTCGCCGAGCTCTCGTTCGATTTCGAGGCTCCGTCGGAGGTGTTCGCGGGCCCGCCGGTACTCGCCCTGCCGAGTGGCGACGATTCCGAGGGCCGTTCGGCCGTGTGCCGCCTCGTAGCGCGTGCCGAGTTCGTTGCAGATCTCGAGGCTCCGCTCGAGGCGCTCGCGGCTCAGCCGGTACCGCCCCCGCTTTTCGGCCAGTCGCCCGAGGTCGACGAGTGTGCTGGCCACCCCCTGTCGATCGCCGAGCTCTCGCTTGATCTCGAGGCTCCGTTCGTAGCGGTCGGCGGCCCGGTCGTAGGCCCCCTGCAGGGAGGCCACCTCGCCGAGGTTCTTGAGGCTGTTCGCCTCCCCCTGTCTGTCGCCGAGCTCTCGCTTGATCTCGAGGCTCCGTTCGTAGCAGTCGGCGGCCCGGTCGTACTCGCCCTGGTGTCGGGCGACCATCCCGAGGTTGTTGAGACTGTGCGCTCTCCCCTGTCTGTCGCCGAGCTCTCGTCTGATCTCGAGACTTCGCCGGTTGTACGAACGGGCCCGGTCGTACTCGCCCTGCCGCCATGCGACGATCCCGAGGTGGTGGAGGTTGTTCGCCTCCCCCTGCCGGTCGCCGAGTTCCCGGGCCGTATCGAGACTCCGTTCGTGATACTGGCGCCCCCGGTCGTACTCACCCAGCTGCTGGGAGACGATCCCGAGGTTCTTGAGACTGGCCGCCTCGGCCCGCCGGTCGCCGAGCTGCCGTTCGATCTCGAGGCTCCGTCGGAGGTGCTCGTGAGCCCGGTCGTACTCGCCCTGGCGTCGGGCGTTTCTCCCCAGGTTGGTGAGGGCGCGGGCCGTCAGTCGGCGGTCCCCGACCGCCTCGAACGTCTCGAGGGCCGCCCGGTAGTGTCCGGTCGCGGAGTCGTAGTCGCCGCGCTCGGAGAGCGCCCGCCCGAGCAGCAACCGGGCGCGAGCCGCCGCGAGCGGCTCGTCGGCGTCCTCGATCGCGGTCAGACACGCCTCGGCGTGAGACACGGCGTCGTCGTATTCCCCGCACTCCTCCGCGATACGGGCCAGCCCGAGGCGACGCTCGACGGCACTGTCGGCTCGCCCCCGCGGCAGTCGCCGGAAGGCCCGTTCGGCTGCCTCGTAGTAGCCACCGGCGACGAACATCCGTCCGAGCCATACCGGCCGTTCGTCGGCGAGTTCCGCCGAGCACGCGGCTGGCAGCGCGACGCTGTCGCGGTCGCCGTCACCGAACAGCGGCGCGAGCTTCGGCCGTTCTCGGCCCAGGGCGTACACCGCCGCGGCCGTCTCGTCGGCCCACACCTCCGTCCCCCGTTCGACGCGGGCGATATAGGGCGCGTCCCCGTCGAGCGCGGCGGCGATCCGCTCGCGGGCCGCGTCGTCGTCCGCAAGCGACAGCACCCGCGTCAGCACCCGGCCGAACCGCTCGGAGGCCGCGTCCTCGTCCGCGTCGAGACAGTGGCCGAGAAACGCCGTCGACCACGCCTCGTGGACGGCCGGGTAGGCCGTCGTGCCGCCGTACTGGTCGGCTTCCCGGGGGAAGACGGCCCGCCCCTCCATGGCGTCGACTGCGTCGTGGACGGCCAGCGGGTCGTCGGGGACCGTCGCGTGGAGCAGTTCGGGGTGGACGCCGACGCCGGCCGCGTTCAACGCGTTCGCGCAGACGCCGACGTCGAGCGCCTCGTCACCAAGTCCGGCGAGTCGGTCGTACACGGCTGCCACGGCGTCGATCAGCGTCGTCGCCGTCTCGCCGTCGGTCAACGGATCGCGAGCAATCGCCGTCAGCCGGTGGAGGAGGAGGAGCAGTTCGCCCGGTCGGGGGCCGTCGTCGCCGGCGTCCCCGACCGACGCCCGCTCGTCGGTCCCACCGAGTCGGTCGACGTCGATAGATCGGTCGGAAACCGCCTCCACGGCGTCGACGAACCGCTCGCGTTCGTGGCTGTCCGGCCGGGGGACGTGCAACGGCTCGACCGCCTCGCGGCCCGTCCGCACGGGGTCTGACCCGAAGGGACCCGTGCCGCGACCGGTGCCGTGCCACTCGGACTCCCGGGCGTCGAGCAGCACCGTGACCCCCTCGACGTCCCTGACACCCTCGAGCAGGTCGAAGACCGCATTCGCCCCCGGTCGGACCGCGTCCTCGACGACGACGAGCGCGTGGCCCGCGGCGTCCGTCACCAGGCGTGCGAGCGCGTCCGGCCGTTCGAACCGGTTTCCCTGCCCGCTCTCCCGGTGGAACACCGGGCCGTGCCCCCGGTCGAACCACTCGCAGGCGATCTGCTTGCAGACGGTGCTCTTCCCCGACCCCGGCGGCCCGAGGACGACGTGATCGGTCCCCTCGACCAGCCGATCGATCAGTCGGTCGGCCAGCGGGACGCGCTCGCGTCCGTCCTCGCCCGGGAGCGTCCGCTCGACGGCGTGTCCGGCGCGGGCGTCGGCCAGCGTCACCCCTCGACGCCACGCCTCCAGCGGCGGCGCCGGCTCCCGCCGGGCGAAGTAGCCCTCGCTCAACCGGACGAACCCCTCGTCGGCGAGTTCCAGCGCACGCTCGTAGGGGGAGCCAGCGGCCGTGTCAGGTCCGTCATCGTCGTCGATACCCGGGGATTCCGTCGTGAAATCCGCCCCGACGACACCCGTCACGGTCTCCGCCCCGCTTCCGGTCAGGTCGGCGAACAGCCGCTCCAGGCGCCGCCGGAAGGCGGCCATCGAGTCGTACCGCTCCGCGGGCGCTTTCGCCAGCGCCCGGTCGAGTACGTCGTCGACGGCTGCGGGCAGTGCGGGGTTCCGTCCGGACGCCGGCGGCGGCGGTTCATCGAGGACGGCGTCCCGGAGCGCTTTCGGCGGCCCGGCGAACGGCGGTGCGTCGACGAGCACCTCGTACAGGACGACCCCGAGCTGGTAGACGTCCGTCCCGACCCCGGGCGGGCCGAACCGGTCGGGAGCGAACTGCTCGGGGGCGGCGTAGCCGGGGGACAGCCCATCGAGGTCCACCGGCTCCGACCGAAGCGCCCCGGCCAGCCCCCAGTCGCCGACCCCGGGAACGGGCCAGGCGTCGCCCGGTGACTCCCGGAGGAGAACGTTCTCGGGTTTCAGATCGAGGTGGGCGACGCCCTCGCGGTGTGCGTGCTCGAGTGCCGCCGCTACGCAGGCGCCCGTCCACACTCCCTGTGCCGGAGCACACTCCCCGACCCGCTCGGCGAGGGTCCCGCCGTCCATGTACTCGAGGGCGAGCCACGGACGGGGGTCGGTCCCCCACCCGTGGACGGTGACGACGTGGGGGTGGTCGTCCAGTTCGGCCCAGGTCTCGGCTTCGTTCTGAAACCGATCGAGGACCATCTCCGGAACGTCTCCGGACAGGTGTGGCTCCTTGAGCGCGACGGTCAGGCCCGGGTGGGTCCGGAGCGTCGCCCGGTAGACGGTTGCGTCGCCCCCCTGCCCGACCACGCTGGAGACGTCGAACGCGCCCCGACCGAGCTCCTCCTCGAGCGGACGCTCCGACCGTGACGCCGACGGTATCGAGTGGTCCCCGGTACCCCCTCGCCCGGACATGGTTCGACACACGAGCCAGGATTATTTATATCACGTCCCCGTTCCGCCCTCCGGTCGCCCGATCGGACCTCGGGTCGTCTCCACGGACCGTTTCGAACGGCGACCCGGAGGGTACTCGGGGTAGTAACGCTCGTAACGTTACTAACGGGGGATCAGTTTTCCGTCGATGCCGATACACCCGGATGGGGGTCGAGTGGGGATGCACCCAGACGGGACGTTCGGTCCCGGACCTCCAGCGGATTCGTCGGTGATCGACCGGGGGGCGAACACCGACGGGCGGTCGACCGCTGGGCATGCACTCCGGGGTTCCGGCCGCGGGAGTGACCGATGCTGGCCGCGTCGACGGCCACGGTGCCAGGGCCGGCATTGTCCGTGGTTCGGGGTGTTCGGCCCCAGTGGACGGACGAACAGCACCGAGATTGCCGAACGCTGTCATCCGCCGCCCACGTCGACAACGACGGTCAGCGTCGTCTCGCCGTCGGGGCCGACGACGCGAACGTCGAACGCCACCGCGAGCAACACCGCCTCGCCGGCCCGCTCCTGGCTGGCGACGCCACCGTCGACCGCACAGTTGCCGAACCGCTTGCCGTCGCCGGTGACGCAGTTGTCGTCGATCCACTCCGCTGCGGCGGTGTCGTTGTACCTGACGACGTAGGTGACGCCCTCCTCGAGGCGTGCTGTCTCCAGGGATTCGATGTCGGGGTCGACTTCGTCCCGAACCGCGTCGGCCATCGCCGCCCGCTGGCCCCAGGCGTACTCGCCGGCCGTCCGGTCGGCCGCGTCGTGGACCGAACGGTCCAGGTAGTCGACCGCCTCCTCGCCGGAGACGTCCGGTTCGGGCGCGACGTCGGGGTGGTAGCCGAGTTGCAGGTACGCGAGCAGGATGGGAACGAGTCCGATGGCCACGACGGCGGCGGCGACGAGCACGAGCTGGCCCCGCTCTACACGTACCAGACCCATATCGTCACCTCCCCGCCGGGCGTCGGCACGGTGGCCCGCCCGGTTCGTGCGCCGGCCGGCCGCTCGTAGCCCACCGCGCCGTGTGGCGTCCCGACGCGGTACATGAGGTTGTCGGCGACGATGCGGTCGACGCGGCGCTCGAGGGCGGCCCGCTCGCGGTCGAAGGCGTCGGCGGAGCGGGTCACCTCCGTCAGCCGCGTCTCGCCGGCGTGCTGCGGCGGCTCGTTTGCCAGCACCGTGGCGACGTCTTCGGCGTAGGCGTTCAACTGCGGCGTGTCGGTGTCGGCCGCCGGGACGCCGAGGGCGAAGCCCATCGTCACCGCCAGCACGAACACGACCCCGATCGCCGCCTCGATTATCGACAGCGACAGCTGTCCCCGTCGGTCAGGCACCGACGGTCACCTCCAGGCGTGCCTTCGTCGTCCGCCGGGGGTAGTACGTCACCGCCACCTCGCCCTCGGACGCCTCGCCCTCGAACCGGAGCTTCGTCGTCTCGTACCGCGAGAGGTTCACCTCGTGGCTGCCGACGACGCCGTCGGGGTCGTGGAGGACCACCCGGTCGTTGGCCCGCACCGTCCGGACGTCGGCCGACGGGTCGATGTCGACGGTCGCCCGTGGACTCCGTCGCGGGAGCGTCACGCTCTCGAACTCCAGCGGCGGGACGAGCGTGACCGCCTGCCGTTCGGCGACGATTGCCAGCCGACGTGCGGTCGGCCCGGTGGGGTTCCCGCGCTCGTAGACGGGTCGGCCGTCGACGGCCACCCGGACGGCCGCCCCCGAGGGGACGACCCCCTCGACGTTCGCCGCCGTGAGCCGACTCGCGTTCAGCACGTTCGCCCGGTCGGTGAGCGGGCTGTCGGGTGCCAGGAGGCGGTCCGCGACGGCGGTCGCCGTCGCCCGCTCGCCCGCGCTTCGCTCGGCGCTGGCGAAGGCCCCGTCGGCGATGACGACCGCCAGGCCGGTGGTGGTGGTGACGACGAGCAGCGCGATCGCCAGGGCCGGGAGGTTCGCCTGGCCCCTCACGCGAGACGCACCTCCAGGCCATCCTCGACGGACTCGACGCGGAGCGTCGCCTCGTCGCCGCTCTCCCAGGTCCCGGACACGGCGACGACGCGGTCCGGGAGGACCAGCGGTGCGGTCGTCGCCACCCGGGGGTCGGGGTGCTCCAGGACCAGTTCGTCCGGCCCGGCCCGCACCCGGTAGGCCGTCCCGGCGATGGTCGGCGGCAACTCGGTCTCGATTCGGACGGTCGCGGCCGTCGTCGCCGGTGGAATCGCCCGCTCGACGTCCGTCGAGAGGTCCGCAAGCGTGCGGTCGGCCACCTCCGCGCCGGCCGCGCCCCGGTACCCGTCGACGGCGCCGCCGTACAGCGCCGTCGTCACGAGGCCGAGATAGAGGACGACCAGCGTCGCCTCCATCGCCTTGCCGACGACGGGGCTCGTCGCCCGCGTCGACGTCCGCAGGCTGTCAGTCACCGCCGGACACCTCCGTGTCGAGTCGGTGGACGACGAGATAGCCCGTCCGATCGCCCTCGAAGGTCGCCACGACGGTCGGCGGGTCGCCGGGATTGCGGTCGACCGTCGCGCCCATCTCCTCGAAGGTCCGGGCCCAGGCGCCCGGCGCGGTCGTCTCGATGGCGAGCGTGAACGTCGCTTCCCCGAGGTTCCGCCGGTCGTGGCTCACGTCCGTCTCGACGGTCGCGGTGACGCCCTCCGACCCCGAGACGGCGCCCACGTCCTCCCCGAGCACGGGCGCGCCGACGACCAGGACGTCGTCGTCGACGGTCACCGGCGGACCGGTCTCCAGCCACCCTCGGCCACGCTCGCCCCGGACGATGGCGCCCATGAGGAAGGCCACTCTGCGGTCGCCGGACTCATACACCAGGGCGTCGACGTCGAGGCGTTCGACGACGCCCCCGTCGGCCCGGACCTCCAGCGTCCTGTCGGCGGCCTGGAGGCGGCCCTGGCTGAAGGTCACGGTGCCTCGCTGGGGACCGGTGGCGGCGACCGGTTCCAGCGCCGAGTCGAAGTCGTTGGCGACCCGCTCGGCGTCCGCCTGGGCGGCGCTTTCGTCGACGACGACCCCGACCGCCGCCGTCAGCGCGCCCATCGAGACGACGGCGATGCCGAGCAGGAGCGCGACGCCGACGACGTTCGACTGACCGCGGTTCTCGATTCGCTTCATACCATACCGGCCCCCGCGAAGACGGCGTAGCAGACGACGACCAGCGCCGCCGAGTGCAACAGCGCCTCGTAGCGGCCCCGAGAGGCGGTGCCGGCGAACCACCCGCAGGCGAGCATCGTCGCCTGCGTGACGACGTAGAACCGCCAGGTGTCGCGCTCGACGTCGACGGCGTTCGGGTCGATGGCGACGCTGGAGCCCTGCGAGACGCTGGAGAGCTGGGCGAACCCGTCGAGGACGTAGGCGTTGACGGCCACGACGATGCCGACGACGAGGAGCGCGGTCGTCCACCCGACAGCGACGTAGACGAGCATCGACGACCGGAGTTCCTTGCGCTGGTGGTAGAGCTGCCCGATTTCGGTTTGGAGCGTCTCGAAGGTGGTCTCGGCGTCGCTGCCCGCATCGAGCGCGCCCGTCACCAGGCCGACGGACTGCTCGGCCAGCGGCGTCCCCACCCGCTCGACGAAGCGGTCCAGCGCCTCGCTGCGAGTGTCGCCGCCCTGGCTGGCCGTCGTGAGTCCCAGTGCGAACGCGAGGTCGTCGATGTCCTCCTGGAGCGGGCCGAAGTCGACCTCGCGGGCCACGGTCTCGACGGCCGCCCCGAACGGCCGCCCGAGGCTGACGTGCCCGGAGACCGCGTGGACGAAGTCCCGAATCTCGCGGTCCTTCGCGTCGTCGATGCGGGCCCGCCGGAGGGCGACGCCGCCGACCGGCAGCCCGTAGGCGGCGTATCCCAGGAGGAGCGCGTTCGTCGGGCGCTCGCCGAGCGTCCAGAGTCCGCCCGCGACGACGACCGCCAGCGGCAGGAAGACGACCGCAGCGCTCGCGGGATTCGCGGTCGCGGTGAGGACCGTCGCCAGCCCCGACGGTCGCTCGTAGGTCGGCGTGTGGCTGGAGGGTCGCAACTCGGCGACCAGCCAGGCGGTGCCGGCACCGACGAGCAGGACGAAGCCGGCGCTGGAGTAGACCAGAAGCGCCCGGACGGTCGGCTCCCCCGGCACCTCGACCGTCGTCGACAGTCCTGGCGCGAGCACGCTCATCACGGTGACGATGATGACGAGTAGCGCGGGCATCACGAGCAGGACGATGAACAGTTCGGCCAGCAACTCGAGGAAGTCGCTCGCCCGCTGGCGCGCGCGGGACTGCTGGTGGGAGAGCATCCGCGACTCCATGCGGAGGTAGCCCACGAGCGCGTCGGACCCCTGATTGGCGTGTTCGCGGAACTTGAGCAGGAAGGGTGACAGCAACTCCCGGGAGGGCGTCTCGCGGGCAACCCGGCGGAGTCCGGCGTCGAGGCTCCCGGTCAGCGCCGCCTTCTCGAGGACGCGCTCGAAGGCGTCGCTCGTCTCGCCGTAGGCGTCCTGGTCGGCGACCTTCCGGAGCATCTCGTGGCGGTCCTCGCTGCCGTCGGCCAGCGCCCGCAGGTAGCGGACCGCGCCCGGCAGCGTCCGTTCGATGGCGCTGCGTCGGGCGTCGGCCCGCCACTTGAGGTAGACGCTGCCGACCTTGAGGGTGGCGAGTCGGGTGCCCCCGCCGGCGAAGAGCGCGAGGACGGCCGCCACGTAGAGGCTCGGTATCGCGGGAACTGCCACCCGGTCGAGTCCCGGGAGCACCGCCCCGACCGTCGACACGACCGCCGACAGCGTCGACGCTGGAAGCGCGAGCACGACGAGGGCAGTCCCGGCGGCGACGCCCGCTCCCAGCACCCACGAGGCGCCGTAGACCCGGGCCAGATACGTGTCGAAGCCGACGTCGAGGGCGGCGCCGCGGTACCGGTCGCGGTCCCGTTCGTGGCGCGGGCGGTCGGCGTGTCTGGAGAACAGCGCGTACAGCCCCCGGTCGATGGCGGTCCACGGCTCAGTCATCGGTCCTCCCGGCGTGACGGCGCTGCAGCCGCTCGACGGTCGCCGCCTCGTCCGTCCGCAGATCCGAGAGGAACCCGAACACGTCCTCGATGTCGGTCATCTCCTCGCGGACGAGGTACTCGACGTAGCCGTGCTTGCGGTGGAACTCCGCCTCGACGTCCTCGATCGGCCGGTCGGTCCGCTCTGCGATCCGGTCGAGCGTCCGCAGGCCGCGCCGCTCTGTCGGGTCGCCGAGTTTCGGGTGGTCGTAGGCGAAGGTCCACTCCCCGTCGGGCGTCCGGCCGAGCACCTCGTTGTGGTGAATGGCCGTGCCGTCCTTCTCGATGCGGTCGGTCCCCTCGATGCCGGCCGCCTCCCGGTCGTCGAGCAACTCGACGGCTTCGCCGACGTAGCGGTCGCCGTCGACGTGTCGCGGAAACACGACCAGGTCTATCTCCCGGAGGAGATACGCGGGCAGGCCCTTCTCGATGACGCGGTTGATGAGTTTCTCGATGTCCTCGGCGTGGGTGGTCCCGAGGACGCCGTGACCGGTCTGCAGCACCTCGCCGAACGTCTCGAAGGAGGCCGGCGTGTTGATTTCTGCGATGACCTCCACGTCGGGGTTGAGGTAGTTGGTCTCGGTCATCAGGTCCGCCATCGAGACGTTCTTGTAGTCGTCGCGGTGCTCGCGGGTCGTCAGCGAGACGCCCGTCTCGTGGGGCAACAGCACCTCCCGTGAGCCCTCGTCGATGCTGACCGGCCGGTCGTCGAACTCGACGAACGGCATGTGGGCGTTCATCAGCGTCGTCTTCCCGACCCCCGTCGGACCCGAGAAGAGGACGACGCCGTGGTGCTCGTACAGCATCCACAGCAGCGTGACGAGTTCGGTCGGCACGGAGTCGGCCTCGACGAGGTCGACCGGCGTGAGCACGTCCGGCGCCTGCTTCCGGATGGAGATGTGGGGACCGTCCTCGGAGATGGTGGGCAGCGCGACCGCACACCGGATGGTCTGGTCGATGCCCTCGGGGTCGAGGTTCACCTTCGCGGAGGGCCGACTCGCCGAGAGTTCGACGCCGTCCTTGGCAGCCAGTTGCGTGACGACGTTGACGAAGGCGTCCTCCGAATCGAACCGGAGGTTCGTCGGTTCGCGGGTGTTGCCGCGCGGGACGACCTTGATGCGCTCGCCGACGCAGTTGGCCTCGATGTCCTCGAGGTTCGGGTCGCGTATCGGCACCGTCAGCTGGCTGTAGCCCGTCAGATCCCGGAGGACGTAGTACAGGAGGTCCTCGAGGCGGTCGTCGGCGAACCGGCGGTCGACGGGCGGCACCGCCAGGTCGTGTTCGGCCAGCAGGCTCCGGACCCGATGTCGGGTCGCGTCGAGCCAGGCGCGGGTGTTCCGGGCGGTCAGTCGCCGCGAGAGCAGTTTCGCGGCCCGCTCGCGGACGACCGCGGCGCGGTCCTCGAAGGCTGTCTCGCTGTCGATGCCCTCGATGCCGACCTCCCAGACGCGCTCCTTGCACTCCTCGATGAGCCGTTCGTCGCCCGGCAACAGGTCGGGTTCG
This sequence comes from Natronomonas marina, assembly GCF_024298905.1. Lineage (NCBI taxonomy): Archaea > Methanobacteriati > Methanobacteriota > Halobacteria > Halobacteriales > Natronomonadaceae > Natronomonas > Natronomonas marina. Next base: position 2,803,797 of record NZ_CP101154.1, on the reverse strand, counting down.
AGGACGGCGTACTTGCGCTCGAAGGGGTCGGCGCCGAGGCTCCGCTCCCGGTAGCGGACGACCGGTATCTCGTAGCCCGCGAAGGGAACGGTGTAGCGCTCGATGCGTTCCGCACAGAAGCGGTCCCCGTAGTCGGGGTCCTCGATGCCGGTCGCGGCGGGCGCGTAGTCGGTCAGGTGGACGAGCAACTCGCCGTCCTGGAGGCTGGCCACCTCCAGGCGCTCGTCCAGCGCGTGCGGGGTCAGTCCCCCGAGACACCGCAACTCGGCCAGCGCGTGATACTCGAGGCGTCGTCGCTCCGAGGCCGCACAGTCGACCAGCCGGTCGATGGCCCGCTCGTACTTCGGGTCGAAGCCGGCCCGGAGCCGCTCGGCGGCGCCCTGTCGGGTCCGGGGGCGTCGCGGCTCGGCGTCGGCGAAGTGCTCCAGCACCGCCTCGAGGTCCCGTTCGGCGCGAGCCGACAGGCTCGGCTCCCGCACCTCGTAGGCGAACTCGTCGTCCTCGCTCCTGACGGTGGCGACGACACCCGACCCCAGCGCGTACTGGTCGTGGACGTCGGGCGCGTACCACGCGTCCGGTGAATCGGGCGGCTCCGGCGCCGGGACGGCTCGATTCATTCCTACAACTATTCTGTTAATTCTGGCACTTGAATGTTAGTATAATACACGATGAGGCCGGCCGGAGCGACTGCTGGCATGGAGGCGAGTATTTCTGCGAGTGGGAGAGAACGATCCGGTCGTCGCCCTGTAGTCTAGCGGTCCTACGGAGCGCGACGATTCAATGGCGCTGTCGAGCGCGTGACCCCGACCACGCGGGTGCCAACGGCACGAACCGTGGGGAGACGCTCGTCTCCCGTTCAGTCCTCGTAGGCTATCGGGGGTTGGTTCCGATCACCGATCGAACTCGGGGTCTCGACCTTCGAAGAACGCCTCTCTGGCTTCCGCTGCATTGTCGCCGAGCATGAGTTCCTCCGTCCGGCGGCGTTCTCTGCGGAAGTCCGTCATCGGCCACTCCGGCTGGTGCCGATTGATGAGCCCGACGAAGGCCTCTACGGCGTCGGGGCTCTTGGCCGCGATCTCCCGTGCGAGTTTGTTGGCGTCTTCTTTCGGGGACTCGGACCGTTCGCTGGCGAATCCGAGTCGATACGCGTGGTCCCCGTCGATCGTCTTCCCCGTGAGCGCCATGTACCGAGCGATGCCGTCGGGGAACTGCCGACGGACCGGTCGATAGCCCGCCGCGAGACCGACGTCGATCTCCGGTAACCCGAGCGTCGCCGACGGAGCGACGACCCGGAGATCACAGAAGCACGCGACGACCAGGCCGGTCCCCAACGCGGGGCCGTCGATGGCGGCGACGGTCGGTATCGAGAGTTCGTACAGCTCCTCCAGAAAGGCCATGTACGTGTCCGTCCCGTCCCGTTCCGTCTTCGCTGTAGACGTTTCGAGATCGCCGATGTCGTGGCCACCCATGAACGCCTTCGAGCCGGCAGTTTGAACGACGACGGCGAGTTCGTCTTCACGAGGTATCGTGTGGAGTTCCTCGCGGAGTCGGCCGATCTGTTCGTACGTCAGTGCGTTCACCGGCGGATGCGAAACGGTCAGAGTCCCGACCCTGTCCGTGACGTCGTATCGAACCTCGAAATCGCCCATGGCCTACAGATCGGCCGTTCGCTGATAATACCCATTGACGATCCACCAACAGGTCCTTTCGAGAGAACTCGGCGCTGCAGGTTCGAGTCAGCTAGTGGGGCGTTCGACCCGCGAGAACAAGTTATGTCGTAGACCAGCAAATACCCCACCTGCGGTACGGGAAGCCCCGCCGTTCAAGACGCGGAGGATGTCACCAGTGGTGGTCGTGGTCGCCTGAGATAACCGGGTCGACGGTGTCGTATTCGCCCGGTGTCTTCTCGAACGCACGCTTGCACCGCTTCGAACAGAAGTAGTACGTCTCGCCGTCGTGGGTGAGGCTTGAGTTCCCTCGCCCTCCAACGAAAACGCACATATGTTCCCATCCCGAGATCCATTCAATGGCCCTGCAAGACGTGTTTCTCGCTCCCCTGGGGCTCGCAGCTATCCTGCTTTCGGTGCCGATCGTCGTGCTGTATCTGATCCGGCCGGATCCCGAGCGCGTGGAGCTGCCGACCTTCCGGTTTCTCGCCAGCGAGGAGCGACAGCGGACGACCAGCCCCTATCTCGAGCGGCTTTCCCGGAGCACGCTCCTTTTCGTGCAGCTGCTCGTCGTCGTGCTGCTTGCAGTCTCGCTCGCAGCGCCGTACGTGCTCGTCGCCGAGCGGACGGCCGTCGAGGAGACCATCGTCGTCGTCGACACGAGCGCGAGCATGGCGACAACCGACGGCGACACCAGCCGCTTCGAGGCGGCCATCGCAACCGCCGACGACGAGATGACCCCGAAGAGTACCGTGGTCACGACATCGGGTGGCGGCGAGGTGGTCGCTCGCCAGGTGACCTCGGGGACGGCCCGCGAGGCGCTGGCCGGCCTCGAGCCGACCGACGCGCCGGGGAGCCTCCGGGGCGCCATCGCCCAGGCGGCGGCGCTGGCCGACGAGGACAGCCGGATCGTGGTGTTCAGCGACTTCGCCGGCGACGACTGGGCCGACCCCGTCACGACCGCCCGGGCACGGGACGTCTCGGTCGACCTCCGGCAGTTCGACCGGGGCGGCGAGGCCAACGTCGGTTTCATCGACATGCGCTTTGCCGGCTCCGAGGTGACGCTGTCGGTGAAGAACTTCGGCGACGAGTCCGCCACCCGGACGGTTCGGTTCGGCGAGGAAAGCCGCGAGGTCGACCTCGGGCCGGACGGCGTCGCCACGGTGACGATGCCGGTCCCGGCCGGCGGCGGCGAGGCCCGACTGGAGCCCGGCGACGACTTCGCGGTCGACGACACCGCCTACGTAGCCGCGCCGCAGGACTCGACAGTCGACGTGCTCGTGTTCACGAACGACCGCAACCGCTACCTGACGACGGCGCTGTCGGTCGTCGAGCAGGTGAACCTCACCGTCGAGACGCCGCCGACGACGTCGGAGGACGAGTACGACGTCATCATATACAGCAACGTCGACTCCGAGTCGCTCTTGCCGGGCAACGTCGAGAGCGGCCGCCAGCTCGTCACCGACGGTGGCGGTGTCGCTGTCCAGGCCCAAGAGGGGCTGCCAGAGAGCTACGGCGACCTGCTGTTGCTCGAGCCGGTCGGACAGCGGTCGAACCCGCGAGTCGAGTCGACGACGCGGACCGATCTCACGCGTGGCATCGACTTCCAGCCACCCGCGGAGTACCTCAACGGCTCGCTCCGCGAGGGCCGAACCCTGGTTGAATTCGACGACGGCTCGCCGTTGATCGCCACGTCCGACCGGGAGGCGGGGCGACTGCTGTACTTCGGCTACATGGAGCAGTATTCCTCGTTCAAGTTCGACAGCCAGTACCCGGTGTTCTGGAAGCGAGCAGCGTTCTACCTGGCCGATCGACCGACGCTGTCGGCGATCAATCACGCCACCGGCGAGACGGGTCGATTCGGCTCGGGAACGGTCGAATCCCCCGATGGCGACACGGCCGAGTCGCCGGTTTCGCTCCGGATGGCGGGGTTCTACACCGCCGACGGCCAGCGGGAGGCCGCCTCGCTTCTCGACGAGCGGGAGTCGGACACGAACGTCGAGCCCCTCGAGGACCGGAACAGCGTCGCCGGTTCGCTGGTGGAAACCGAACAGCGGACCGTTCCCAGGCCGCTCAGCGAGTACGTCGCGCTGGCGGCACTCGTGGTGGTCGTCCTCGAGATCGGCTATCTCCGTCGACGGGGGGACCTCTGATGCCTGCGGCCGTCTCCTACAACGTCGCCGACGGGCTGACCGTCGGCCTCGAACAGCTTTGGCCGCTGGTGTTGCTTCCGGTCGTCGTTGCGGCACTTTCGTACTTGACGCTGTGGAGCGACTCCGACGACGCCCGGTCCGCGTCCGACCGGAGCCGCCGGCTGCTGCTGGCGAGCCGCGTCTTCGTGGCCTGTCTGCTCGTCTTCGGGGCGATGGGCCCCTACACGATCCAGGCCCGGGAGACACCGGGCGAACCGGAGGTGACGCTGGTGACGGATGGCTCGGACAGCATGATGGTCTATCCGGACGCGACCGAGGCCCTCGCCGCCGACATCGAAGAGGAGGGCGCCCCGGTATCGACCGTCAGGGTCGGGAACGGGTCGAGTTCACCCATCGGCGACGGGGTGGCGGCGAATCTCCAGGAGAACGGGACGGTCGTCGTCGTCTCCGACGGCCAGGTGACCGAGGGGCGAGGTCTCGCGGTCGCCGCCGACGAGGCGCGCCGGTTGAACGCGACGATACACGCGGTCGAACTCGAGGCCAACCGGACCGAGCGGGCCGTCGCCATCGAGGGACCGGGAACGCTCACCGCCGGCGTCGAGGCCGAGTTCACCGTCCGGTTGCGAGGGACCAACGTCGACGAACCAGTCCCGGTCGAGGCCCGCATCGACGGCGAGAACATCACGACCCAGGAGATCGACGACAACGGCGCGTTCACCGTCTCGAAGACGTTCAACGAGACCGGCACCCACCGGGTGACCGCGACCATCGAGGGCGGGGACGTCTTCGCCCGGAACGACGTCTTCCACCGGAGCGTCCGCGTCGTCGAACAGCCGGAGGTCCTGTACGTCGCGGACGGCGACTACCCGCTCGAGGGGTACCTCGACGAACTGTACGACGTGACGAGGGCCTCGAGCGTGCCGCCCGACCTCGACGACTACGCGGCGGTCGTCGTCCAGGACGTCCCGGCCTCCGAAATGGGCGATGTCGGCGCGTTGCAGGAGTTCGTTGTCGGCGGCGGCGGCCTGGTGGTCGTCGGTGGGGAGAACGCCTACGAGAACGGCGGCTACAATCGGTCGTCGCTGGCGCCCGTCCTGCCGGTCCGGGTCGGCAACGCGACCGGCGGCGCAGCCAGTATCGTCCTGGTCGTCGACATCTCTGGGAGCACACAGCGGACCTTCGAGATACAGAAGGCGACCGCCCTGGACGTCATCGAGGACATCGACGGCCGCCACCAGGTCGGCATCGTCGCCTACACGATCCAACCCTACCGGATCGCCGACCTCCAGCGGCTGGAGGGCAACCGTGACGAACTCGCGGACAAGATACGGCGGCTCGAGAACGGCGGGGCGACGGACACCGCACGCGGCCTCCAGGGCGCTGGCCTGATGCTCGGGGACAGACAGGGGACGGTCATCCTCCTGAGCGACGGCCAGGACGACCCCGACCAGGCGGCGGTCGTCGCCAGGCAGCTCCAGCGCGACGGCAACCGGGTCATCGCCGTCGGGACCGGCGAGAACGTCGACGCCGAGATGCTCAAGGCGGTCGCCGACGCCTCCGGCGGGACGTATCTCCGGGCCGACGATACGACCAAGCTGGAACTGCTGTTCAGCGGCGGCGGCGGCCGCAGCTTCGAGGGCGAGAACCTCACGGTCGTCTCGCGGGACACGTTCATCACCTCGGGGCTGGAGCTTTCGGCCAACCCCGGCAAGGCCAACGAGGTGCAGGTCAAGCAGGGCGCCGACTACCAGGTCGCGACGGCCGAGGGGACGCCCGCGGTCGCCTCCTGGCGGTTCGGCCTCGGGCGCGTCGCTACCGTCACTGCCTACGACGAGGCGGGCACGCTCGACGGCCTGCTGGAGCAGCCGGACTCGCTTTTGACGACCCGGACCGTCAACTACGCCGTCGGCGACCCGACGCGGACGATGACCGGCGTTACGACGGTCGATGACACACGGGTCGGCACCCGGACCGCCGTCAGATACAGGGGAGAGACGCCCCCGGAGACCGACGAGGTCACCTTCCGACAGCTCGAGGAGGGGCTGTATCGCGGCGAGATAACGCCCGAGGAGGCGGGCTACCAGCGGACCGCCGGCACCGAGTACGCGGTCAACTATCCCCTCGAGTACGGCACGTTCGGCACGAGTTCGGAGCTGTCGAACGCCGTCTCGAGCACCGACGGACGGACTTTCGACGCCGACGAGGGCAGCCGGATCGCCGACGTGGCCAAGGAACGGTCGACCAAAGTCCGCTCGGTGCGCGACTCGTGGGCCTGGCTGCCGCTGTTGCTCGGGCTCTTGGTGTTCGTTCTGGAAGTCGTGACCCGACGTGTTCAAGTATACCGTGGCCGGACGTTACTGGAGAGTGGTCTCCCGTGAAGTTCGTCGGCCAAACCCTCAACGTCGGCCTGATAGCAGTCGTGATCATCGCGCTTGTCGGAACGGTTGGCGCGACCGTCATGTACCAGGACTCCGCCGAGGACATCCGCGGCCAAAACGAGCAGCTGCGCTCGGAGAACGCGGAGCTCCGGAGCCAGCTCAACGAAACCGCCGGGGAACTCCAGAACGCGCGCGAACGGATCGACGCCCTCGAGCAGCGACTCTCGACCCGGACCGAGGACGTAGATCAGGTTTCGGGCGAACTCAACGAGACTGAACAGGAGCTCGCTGCCACCGAGGCTCAACTCGAGGAGACCCGCGATGAGCTGACGGAGGCCCGAAACAGGATCGTCGACCTCGAAACCCAGGTCGACGACCTCAAGCGACAGCGCGACCAGCTCGAGGAGAACGTCACCTACCTCGAGGAGAACGTCACCTACCTCGAAGAGAACGTCTCGAAGCTCGAGACGGAAAACGAGAACCTCGAGACGGAAAACGAGAACCTCGAAGAGGAAAACGAGAACCTCGAAGAGGAAAACGAGAACCTCGAAGAGGAAAACGCGGATCTCGTCGACCGGCTCGACGACCTGTGTGCGAAGGAAGAGAACCAGAACGAAGACGCATGCCAGGGGTACGATTAGCGCCGTGACGGACGACGAGGAAACCGGAGCGTCGGCGGCTTCCGCGGCCGAATCCACCGGCCGGCCGGACGCGGAAGCCCCGGCGGAGACGGACGGCGACGCCATCGACGAAGCGGGCGCAGAAGCGTCAGCGGACGCGGAAGCCGACACCATCGACGAGTCGGCCCCCGATACGACGGCCGAGGAGTCGTCCAGAGAGCGAATCGAGCGTGCCCTCGAGGCGGTCCGGCGCGAGGGACTGAAGGCGGCGGCCGTCTACGCCGTCTTGGACGCGACGGCGGTGTTCCTCGCGGTCAACCTGCTGTTGGCCACGGCCGCGCCGGCGGGGCTCCCGGACCACGTCGTCACCGCCGCCGTCGCAGCGGTCGTCGCCCTCGTCGCGGAGCTTTGGTTCCGGACCCGCCGGTCGCTGGTCGAGCAGTTCGAGGCGGCGAACCCCGAGGTGGCTGGACCGCTCCGGACCGCCCGCGACGCGGTCGAACGCGGGACGGACACCCGAATGGCTGCCCGGCTCTACGAGGAGGTCATCGAGCGATTGCGCGAAACCTCCGGCGTCGCCCTCGTCGACTCCCGGCGGGTGGCCGCGACCGCCGTCGTCGTGGTCCTGCTCTCGGCGGCGACGGTGCAGGTGTCCATCGTCGGGCTCTCGCTGTTCGGCACCGACGAGGACGTCCCGGAAGGCGAGGTCGAACCGGGCGGGGCCCTGACGCCGGAGAACGACGGCCTCCGGGACGGCAGTGAGGTCCTCGGCGACCCCGATTCCGTCGACCGGGGTGACGACGAGACGACCGCGGAACTCGAGACCAACGAGGGCGACGGCCCCGTCGAGGAGGAGCGGTCCTTCCCCTCGGACGGCGGGGGTAGCACCGGCGGCTACGACGTCGAGAGCCAGCAGGCCGGCTTCGAGGAGGGCGAACGGCTCGAGGACGCCGAACTCGTCCGGAAGTACAACGTTCGCATCCGCGAGGACGAGTGACCGATGGCGGACGCCGAACCGCGAACGGAGCGCGTCGGCATCGTCGCCGATAGCTCATCCGCACGGGGCGACCACTGACAGACCCACCACACCACATGACCACAGACGACACCGAATCCGCGACGTTCGATTACGAGGAGTACGACATCGACGAAATTCAGTCGAAGCTACAGGCGGCCCGCGAGCAGGTCGACCGGCGTATCGTCGGCCAGGAGGAGGTCCTGCAGGGGCTGTTCGTCTGCATCCTGGCGGACGGCAACGCCCTGCTGGAGTCGAACCCCGGCCTCGGGAAGACGACGATGGTCCGGACGGTCGCGGAGGTCACCGACCTCTCGTTTTCGCGCATTCAGAACACCCCCGACCTGATGCCATCGGACATCACGGGCACGGAGATTATCCGCGATAGCGGCGACCGACGCGAGTTCGTCTTCGAGAAAGGACCCGTCTTCGCGAACGTGGTGCTGGCCGACGAAATCAACCGCGCGACGCCGAAGACTCAGGCCGCGCTGCTGGAGGCGATGCAGGAGCGACAGGTCACGAGTACCGGCGAAACCTACGACCTCCCGGAGCCGTTCTTCGTGCTGGCGACCCAGAATCCGATCGATCAGTCGGGAACCTACGCGCTGCCGGAAGCTCAGACGGACCGCTTCACCCTGAAACTGCTCGTCGAGTACCCCGACAAGGACGACGAGGAAGCCATCGTCGACCTCTACACGGAGGGCAGCGAGGATGTCCCGGTCGAGCGGGTGCTCACCCGCGAGGAGATCCGCGCCGCCCAGCGGTTCGTCCGGGATGTCCCCATCGCCGACGATCTCCGAAAGCGTGCGGTCGACCTCGTCCGGCGGACCCGCGAGGCCGAGGAGATCGAGTTCGGCGCCAGCCCGCGGGCGAGCATGGCACTCGTCTCGACCGCCAAGGCGCGGGCGTTCTTGCAGGGGCGCTCCCACGTGACCGAGGCGGACCTCGAGGCGCTTGCCGCGCCCGTCCTCAGACACCGGATCATCCTCGATTTCCGCTCGGAGCGGGAGGGAACCACGCCGGACGACGTCATCGCGTCGCTCCTGGAGTGACGATGGCGCCGGACTACCCGCCGTCGACAACCGGCCGCGACAGGGGGGCAGCGCCGTGACCATCGATCCGGCGTTCCTCGACGAACTCGGCCGGTTCGGGACCGTCCTCGACAGGGAGACGGGCGCGCTCCAGCAGGGCGACAAGCAGTCACCACGTATCGGCGAGGGGCTCACGTTCAGCGACTACCGGCGCTACTCGCCGGGCGACGACACCCGGCTCATCGACTGGAAACTCTTTGCCCGGACCGAGGAGTACTATATCAAGCAGTTCGAGGAGGAGCGCAACCTCACCGTCCACCTTCTGGTCGACGCCAGCGGGTCGATGGACTTCGGCGACGACGCCGCCGGGGATCACAAGTTCGAGTACGCTGCGAAGCTGGCGCTCGGGTTCGGCTACCTCACCGCCGAGAACAACGACGACTACCGGTTCTCGACGTTCCGGGAGACGGCCGACCGACTCGACGCCGGGCGCTCGAACCGTGGCGAACTGCTCGACATCATCGACCAGTTGAACGACACGAATCCGTCGGGCGAGGCGGACCTCCGGTCGGTTCTGGAGACGTATGCCGATCGGATCCGCTCGCGGTCGCTCGTTGTGGTGTTCAGCGACTGCCTGGCCGACCCCCAGGCAATCGAAGACGGCGTCGCGGCGCTGACCCGGAAGGACGTCGACGTGCTGGTTGTCAGGCTGGTTGCGCCGGCCGAGCGGGACCCGCCTATCGCCGGCGACGCGCTGTTCGAGGACCCCGAGGGCGAGGAAACCCGCCGGTCCTACTTCAGCGGGTCGCTGGCCGAGGACTACCGGAGCAGGCTCGACACCCACGTCGACGCCGTCTCCGAGCGCGTGACGGCACTGCGGGGCGACCACGTCCTCGTCGACACCGGGTCGGACTACTTCGACGCCTTCGCGAGCGTCTGGCTGGCGTAGCCGGACAGCCCGGGACGGCGACCCGTCGTCCCTGGCTCTGTGGATCACAGCAGTCGACCTACTGCTCGATGACCGCCCGCTCGTCGGTTCGCCCGACTTCGAATCCGTCGTAGTCGTCGCGGGCGACCCGGTCGCAGATGTCGCGGTAGACGTCCAGTCCGCCGGGGAACGGCGTGAACACCGGCGGCTTGCCGGGGACGTTCTCGCCCCGATACCAGGAATCGGCCTCCGAGAACAGCATGCTGTCCGCGAGGGTGTTGGTGTTCTGCACCCACTGCTGTTCGGCGTCGGCGGTCGGCTCGATGTAGTCGTAACCCTCCCGGTCCATGTAGGCGATGCAGTCGTCGATCCACTCGACGTGCTGCTCGATGGACAGCGGCATGTTCGTCAGCACGGACGGCGACTGCGGCCCGGTGATGGTGAACAGGTTGGGGAACCCGCGGGTCATGAGCCCGAGGTAGGTCCGGGGGCCGTCGGCCCACTTCTCCTCGAGCCGCAGGCCGTGTCGGCCCTCGATGTCCATCGCCAGGATGGCGCCCGTCATCGCGTCGAACCCCGTCGCGAAGACCAGCACGTCGAGGTCGTACGCCGCGTCGGTCGTCCGGACGCCGTCGGCCGTGACGCGCTCGATGGGCTCGCCGTCCTCGCTGACGTCGACCAGGGAGACGTCGTCGCGGTTGTACGTCCGGTAGTAGTCGTCGTAGTCCATCGGCGGGCGCTTGGCGCCGTAGGGGTGGTCCGTCGGGACGAGCGCCTCGGCGGTTTCGGGGTCGTCGACCTTCGCGCGGATCTTCTCGCGGATGAACTCCGAGATGGTCTCGTTCAGCTCGGGGTTCGAGAGGACGTGGCCGGGTTCGAACGCGTGGAGGAACCGGAAGCCGCCCTGCTGCCAGCGGTCCTCGAGCGTCTCCCGAACCTCCGCCTCGGAGAGGCTCGCCGCGGTGTAGTGGTCGTGGTCGAACGGCATCCCCAGCCGGGCGTCGCGGGCCCGCTCCCAGATCTCCTCGTAGTTCGCCCTGATCTCCTCGTACTCGTCGTCGCCCAGCGGTCGGTTGCGCGCCGGGACGGCGTAGTTCGGCGTCCGCTGGAAGACGGTGAGGTGCTCGGCGGTCCCGCCGGTTTCGGAGACGAACTGGATACCGGTCGAGCCGGTGCCGACGACGCCGACGCGCTCGCCCGCGAGGTCGACCCCCTCGTCCGGCCAGCGGGCGGTGTGATACCACTCGCCGCCGAAGTCACCGAGGCCGTCGAAATCGGGAACGAACGGCTCGGAGAGACAGCCGACACCGGTGATAAAAAAGCGGGTCGTGACGCGCTCGCCATCGGCCAGCTCGACGGTCCACGTGGCCGCGTCCTCGTCGTACGTGGCGGATTCGACCTCGCGCTCGAAGGCGATGTCCCGCCGGAGGTCCAACTCGTCGGCGACGAAGTTGAGGTACTCGAGGATCTCGGGCTGTTCGGGGTAGCGCTCGCTCCACTCCCACTGCGCTCGGATCTCGTCGGAGAAGGAGTAACAGTAGATGTGGCTCTCGCTGTCGCAGCGGGCGCCGGGATACCGGTTCCAGTACCACGTCCCACCGACGCCGTCGCCCTTCTCGTAGACGCGAACGTCCAGCCCCCGTTCGCGGAGGCGGTGCAGCATGTACAGCCCCGAGAACCCGGCGCCGACGACGACGGCGTCGACGTCCGTCGCCCCCTCGGTCCGTCCGGTCCGTGTGTCCGCGTCAGGCATGGCTCCTCACTGCCGGAGGTGCGGGCCAGTCGGGATTAATTATGCTGCTTGTCAAACGACGTGGTTTAAATACCCCTGCCCGTTCCGACGGCTACACGACCTCGTCGAAGGTGGCCGTCCGACCCTCCTCCGGGTCGTCCTCGCCGGCCGGCACCCAGACGACTTCGGGCTCTGCGTCGCCCTCGCCCGGTTCGATGTCGACGATTTCGGCCTCCTCGCCGGTAGCGACGACGCGGCACCGGTCCCCGATCTCGAGCCCCCGCTCGTCGGCCAGCCGCTCGACGGCCTCGTCGTACCGGCGCTGCTCCTCGGCGACCGGACAGGGTTCGTGCTCGATGCGGAGCGCCGAGAGCGTCTCGAACTCCTCGCCGCAGGCGTCGCAGGCGTACATGCGGCCCGCTTCGTCGGCCCCCGGCAAACGTCTGTGGGTTCCGACGCCCCATCGACGTGGGCCCCGCTCGCCGTTCGCGCTGGCGGCCTCGAGTGACGCTCGTTTCGCCTCCATCTCGACGTGAAACCGACCTCACATATATACCGGCTCGGTCCTGACACGTTCTCAAGCCTACGCGCATGGTACGCGAACGTTCTACCGGTGGGGTCCGGGGCGACCGGGCGACTCTGCTCTGCGAACCGGGGCGGTGCGGGGACGAGAACGATGAACGGTGACGCGTCGGCAGTGCTCTTCGGCGACGGCGACGCCGCGGGGCTCGGCGGCGCCGACGGCGTCCGGCTTCGGACGGTCGACGACGTCGAGGCTGGCCTCGAGGCGGTCGACGAGGCGCCCCCGGACTGCGTGGTCTGTGTGGCCGGGGTCGTCGAGCCGTTCGGCCTGCTGGGGCGGGTCCGCGAGCGGGTTCCGGGCCTCCCGTTCGTGGTGGTGACGGCCGATCACGATCCGGACCTGGCGGTGCGGGCGAGCCGGTCGGACCGCGTCGAGTACCTCCCCCGAAGCCACGCCGAAAACGGCGAGTTGGCCGAGCGGATCCGGGTGCTGGCCGACGAAACCGGCGTGGTCAGGACCCACAACCGCGCACTCGTGCGACTACAGGAGATACTCGCCGACGAGGAGGCCGACTTCGGGGAGTCGGTCGACCGGCTGCTCGCGCTGGGCTGTGAGTACCTCGGCACCGACATCGCCTTCCTGTCGGCCATCGACCGCGACGACGAGCGGTTCGACATCGAGCACGCCGTCGGCGGTCACGAACTCATCGCGCCCGGCGCGACCGACTCGCTGTCGAACACCTACTGTCGGCGGGCCATCGACGGCGAGGGGCTGCTCGGCGTCGCCGACACGACGGTCGACGAGGGGTGGACCGGCGACCCCGCCTACCAGCGGTACGAACTCGGCTGTTACATCGGCGGCCGCATCGACGTCGACGGCGACCTGTACGGGACGCTGTGCTTCGCCGACGAGGAGCCGCGGGACCGGACCTTTGCCCACCGCGAGGAGGCATTCGTCGAGTTGCTCGTCGAGTGGGTCCAGGAGGAACTCGAGCGGCGCGCCTACGAGAGCGAACTCGGGGCCGCCCGCGAGGACCTCCGGCGGATGCTCGGCCGCATCGGCGAGGGGTTCCTCTCGCTTGACGACGAGTGGCGGGTCACCCACCTCAACGAGCGGGGCGAGGCGTTCCTCGGCCGGAGCGCGGACGAACTGCTCGGCGAGAACCTCTGGGAGGCCTTCCCGGAGGCGACCGACGAGCGGTTCTACGAGGAGTACCACCGCGCCATGGAGACCCAGGAGCCGGTCACCTTCGAGGAGCGCCACGAGCCGCTCGACCAGTGGTTCGAGGTGCGCGCCTACCCCGCCTCGGACGGGCTGTCCGTGTTCTTCCGGGATGTCACCGAGGTGAAAGACAGGAGGCGGAAGCTCCGGCGGAGCCGGGAGCGCTACCGGACGCTCGCGGAGAACCTCCCCAACAGCGCGGTCCTGCTCGTCGACGAGAACCGCCGGTTCCAGCTCGCCCGCGGCGGTGGTCTCGAGGACACCAGCTTCGTCCCCGAGGACTTCGAGGGAAAGCCGGTGACCGAAGCGCTGGACGAACTCGCCGACATGGCCGTCGAACTGGTCGACGCGACGTTCGACGGCGAGTCCGTCCGGACGGAGTTCGCGATGGCCGGCAACGACTACCAGCTCCGGACCGCCCCGGTCGAGGACGAGACCGGCGAGGTGTTCGCCGCGACGGCGGTGGTCTCGGAGATCACCGACATCCGGGAGCGCGAGCGGGCCGTCCGGGAGGTCTACGAGGTCATCGCCGACTCCGACCGGTCGTTCGACGGCAAGGTCGAGGCGCTCCTGGAGATCGGCTGCGAGCGGCTCGGCACCGACTACGGCTCGCTGTCGGAGATCGACGGCGAGGAGTACCACTTCCAGGTGGTGCAGGCGCCGCCCGGGACCATCGAGGCCGGCGACACCGTGGCACTGTCGGCGACCAACTGTGAGCGGACGGCCGCGACCGAGGAGACGCTCGTCCTGTCGGACGTCGCCGACGAGGCCCCGGAACTGACCGAGAAGGCCGGCTACACCGAGTGGGGTATCGCCTGCTATCTCGGCGCGCCCGTCTTCGACGGCGACGGCGTCCACGGGACGTTCTGCTTCTACGACGACGAGCCCCGCCGGGAGCCGTTCTCGGAGTGGGAGACGACGCTCGTCGACCTGATGAGCCAGTGGGTCAGCTACGAACTCCAGCGGGGCGAGCGCGAGCGGGAACTGGAGCGCTACGAGTCGGTACTGGAGACCGTCCGGAACCCCATCTACGCCGTCGACGAGTCGCTCCGGTTCCGGCTGGTGACCGAGCCGCTGGCGATGGCGCTCGGCTACGACCGCGAGGACCTGACCGGCCGACCGGTCGCCGACGTCCTCGACGGGGCGAGCGCCGACGCCTTCGAGGCGGCCGTCGCCGACCTCCGGTCGGGCGAGGCGGAGGCGACCGTCTTCCAGGGCGAGGCCGTCACCGCCGACGGCGGGAGCTACCCCCTCGAGGTGGGCGTCTCGGTTCCCGACGAGGCCGGCGGCTTCGTCGGGTCGATGCGGGACATCACCGCCCGCCGCGAGCGGAAGCGGGACCTGAAGTTCTTCTACGAACTCGTGTCGGCTGCGGGGGTCGGCGTCGTCGCCATCGACGAACTCGGGCGGCTGGAGTACCTCAACGACGCCTGCGCCGAGTTGCTCGGCGACCCCCCCGAGGGCGCGGCCGCCGACATCGGCGACGTCATCGCCGACGGGGCCTTCGCGGGCCACGAGTCCGTCTGGGAGGAGGTCGGCTTCGAGGGCTACGAGGCCGTCTGGGACCGTGTCGGCTTCGACGAGACGACGGCCATCGAGGCGACGGCCGACGGCGACGGCGCCGGCGCGCCCGTCGAGTTGCGCCTCACGAAGCAGGCCATCGAAGGCGAGCCCTACCTGTTCGGCACCGTCGTCGACATCAGCGAGCGGAAGGAGACGGCCGAGATACGCCGGACGCTCAGCGAGACCGCCGGCGCGATGTTGGAGTCCGGCGGCCGGGCCGAGACGT
Source organism: Natronomonas marina (assembly GCF_024298905.1). NCBI lineage: Archaea > Methanobacteriati > Methanobacteriota > Halobacteria > Halobacteriales > Natronomonadaceae > Natronomonas > Natronomonas marina. The sequence goes on along the minus strand of NZ_CP101154.1, from coordinate 2,788,740 downwards.
ACCAGCGGGCGCTGGAGGCCGGGCGCGTCATCACCGGCTTCCCCGCCGGGGCGGTCTACCGCTTCGACGACGACCGCGGGGCGCTCGTCCCCGAGACGGCGACCCCCGAACTCGAGGCGGTCGCCGGCGACCTGCCGACGCTGTCCGGCGGCGAGAGCGTCACCTGGCAGTCCTTCGTCGAGGGCCGGATACGCGTCCTCGAGGACGTCTCCGGCCACGGACTACTCGACGGCGACGACCACCCGTTCCACAGCGGGCTCTTCGTCCCGCTGGGCGAACACGGCGTGGTCGCGTTCCTCTCCAGGGAGCCCCGGACAGTCTCCGAGAAGCAACGCGACGCCCTCGAGATACTCGCGGCCAACGTCGAGGGCGACCTTGACCGGACGCTCCGGGAGCAGGCGCTCGAAGCGCGGGAGCGCGAACTCGAAGAGCGCACCGAGCGCCTCCAGCGGCTGAACCGCGTCAACAGCGTCGTCCGCTCCATCGCCGCCGTCGTCGTTCAGGAGTCCGACCGCGACGGGATAAAGCAGGCCGTCCCCGAACGGCTCGTCGGCGTCGAACCGTTCTCGTTCGTCTGGGTCGGCGACGACGGCCCGACCGGGCCGTCGGCGGAGGCGTGGGCCGGCGAGCCGACGGCCTTCGACGACCCCGCAGAGGAGGCCGGCGACGGCCACCCGGCCGTCCGGGCCGCCTCGACCGGCGAGGTCCAGTTCGCGCGGAACCTCGTCACCGTCCCGGAGTCCGAGCGGGCGGTCTGGCAGGCGGCCGCGCTCGAACGGGGCTACCCCGCCTGCTGTGCGGTGCCGCTGGTCTACGAGGGGACGACCCGCGGCGTGCTGACCGTCTACGCCGACCGGGTCGGCGTCTTCGACGACTCGATGGTCGAGTTGCTCGCCGAACTGGGCGAGATGATAGGCTACGCGCTGACGGCCGCCGAGCGGCGGGCCGCCCTGGAGTCCGAGCGGACCGTCGAATTGACCTTCGACGTCGACGGGGGGACCGCCGCCACTCGCCTGGCGGAACACCTGGGCTGTACCGTCGAACTGAAGCGGGTCCGCAACGAGGGCGACACGACGGCCGTAACGTACCTCCTGAGCGACGTCGACGAGGCGGCACTCTCCGAGGTCGAGGCGGCGCTGCCGGGCGGGACGACGGTGGCGACGACGGAACTCGACGACGGGACGGCGCTGGTCGAGGTGACGTTCGGCGGCGAGTGGGTCGGCTCGTCGTTCGCCGCCGAGGGCGGCCGCGTCGAGACGGCGAGTGCCGACCCCGACGGCGGCGAACTCGTCGCCACCGTCCCGCTCGGTATCGAGGTCCGGCCAATCGTCGAGTCCGTCCGGGAGTCGTACCCCGGCGTCGAACTCGTCGCAAAGCGGGAGCGCGAGCGGAGTCCGGAGACGAAGACCATGCTCCGGGGCGGCGTCGAGGAGCGACTGACCGACAAGCAACTCGACGTCCTCGAGACGGCCTACCTCGCGGGCTTCTTCGACCAGCCGCGGCAGAGCAGCGGCAGCGACGTCGCCGACCTGCTCGACGTCAGCCAGCCGACGTTCAACCAGCAGCGCCGCGCCGCCGAGCGGAAACTCGTCGAGTTCCTCGTCGACGAGCGCTGACTGCCGCCTATCAGTATAGGCACGGCGCGAGCGACCCAATCAGCATAGCAGTCAGTGGCTGGTGGGACCGGTCCGTACGTCGGGATAGATGTTGGATCGAACGGTCGTCCGTGACAACGGGGTTGCTCCCGGCCGAACGCCGAACGAGCGCGGGGCGATAGCCCGCCTCGCGGTCCTCGAACCGTCGTGTCGGCCCGTTAGGAACACGGTTACAACTCCCGTCCGGCCCGTCGCGTCGGCCGTGAGGGATCGTCCGAGTAGGAACGGGATGACGGCGCATCGACCAGCGCCGACTGACGCCGATCGTGGCGCGCACGGCGGAGACGAACCGGGGAGGTCGAGCCGATGACCGGACGGATGGTGACCGACGCCGGGGCTCTCGACCGAAAGCGCGACGAGAGCGAGTCGACGACGACCGAACCGGGCGCACCGACCGACGAGCCGTTCGCCAGCCTGCTCCGGCGTTCGGTCCGGCCGGTCGACCTGCTGGCGCTGCTCGTCGTGCCGGCGGTGCTCGTCGCCGGCGCCCTCCTGCCCGCCGAGACCCGACTCGAACTGGCCTTCTCCTACACGGACCCGACGCTCCCGACCGCGTTCAAGTCGGCCTTCGTCCACGTCGGCCCCGACCACCTGCTGTTCAACCTCGCCACCTACGCGTTCGTGGTCCCGACGGTCTACCTGCTGTCGGTGCTGGCCGGCGACCGCGACCGCTTCTACGTCGCGTTCGTCTCCTTCCTGGTCGTCTTCCCGGTCGTGCTGTCGTTTCTGAACCTCGCGGTCCCGCGGGACGGCGTCTCGCTGGGCTTCTCGGGCGTCAACATGGCCTTCGTCGGCTACCTGCCGGTGGCGCTCGCGGGCTACCTCCGGCGGCACTTCGACGTGACCGACGAGTACGACGCCGCGAGCGGCCTGTTCTTCGCCGGCCTCGTGCTCGTGGCGGTGCTCGTGGTCCGGATGCCGCTCACCGAGGCCGTCGCGGCGGTGGCCGCCGTGGCGGCGCTCGTCCACCTGCGGTCGGCCGCGGGCGGACTCCCGCGGTCGCTACCCGCCCTCGGTCCCGCCGGCTACGCGGAACTCGGCGCCGTCGCCGTGCTCCTCCTGGCGGGCGGACTCGTCGGCGGCTTCCCGCCGGACCTCACCGCCGGCGGCGCCGTCGTCAACGTCTACGTCCACTTCCTCGGCTACGCGCTCGGGTTCGTGGCGACGTACGTCACGTTCCGGGTCGCGCCGGTCGTCGAGCGCTCGCCGCTCGTGGCTGCGGTCCGCGACCTCACGGTCGCCGTCCTGCCGGGCCTCACCGCGGGTTCGTGACTCCCTCACGACCGGAGGCACCGCCACGCAACGATGCCGCCCACCAGCGGCGTTCCAACTGCTGCCCGCCAGCGGCGTCCTGATAGATGACCGCGAACGCGACGCAGACGGTGACTCCTCCGGGCGGACGGAACGGTCAGGCGAGGCCGTCCAGGCGCTCGCTGTCGGCCCGAATCTCCGAGAACCGCCGTTCCAGCCACCGCGTCGCGTCCGGATCGCTCGTCACGATTACCCCGGCCAGTTCCTTCTCGGGGGTGTGTACCACGACCCCGCCCTTCGTTTCGGACTCGGCGTCGACGACGGCGACCGTGTAATCGGGACCGGCCGTCGTCTCGTAGCCCGTGACCCCTTCGAGGTCGAACAGCGCGGTCATGGCATCGGGGGTGTCGTTGCGCAGTTCTCCCAGGAGGTCGGCGTCGAACACGAGTTCGAGGTCCACCCGTTCGGCGAGGTCCCGTGCCAGTTCGATGCCACGGGGGTTCGTGAAGGCCGGCACGTACACCCGGACCCGGTCGTCGGCCGCTCCCAGCAGCGCCTCGAATGCGTGGTAGGCCTCGTACGGACTCGAACCACCGGGCGTGCTCACCTCCGCGTCCGCGAGAACGCTCGGGTCGAAGTCCGCCCCCGGCGGGAGCGATTCGAGCACCTCGCGGCCCTCCAGAACGTCCGACGCCGCACGGACGTACGCCTCGTACTGCTCGAGCAGCAGCGACCCGACGACGGTCGTCCGGCAGCCACCGGGTGCGTCGTTGACCAGGCCCGCGTCCGACAGCGCCGCGACGGCCCGGTTGACCGTCGACCGCGAGCACTCCAGTTCCGCCTCGATCCGCCGCTTCGGAACCCGCTCGCCGTCCAGCAATGCGAGCACGTCGCACCGCTTCGAGACGAGGCCGAGCGCGTCCTCGACGTCCGAATCCGGCTGCATGGGTGTGCATGACGGGCGGGCCCTATTTATTTGCGAGCAAGGCGAATCCCCCGGGGCTTGGCCCCGGGGATGAAGCTGACAACCTGTGACACAAACCACTAAGTGAACGCATCGGTAATCAAGAGACAGCGATGGAGTACAGTCACCGCTACCACGCCTTCCCGACAGACGAGGTAGCGGAGCGACTGGAACGCCATCTCGACGTTCATCGCCAACTCTACAACCACGTCCGCTGGGACTACGAGAACAGTCCCGAGGACGACAAACCGTCCGAGTACAACCAGAACAACAAACTCCCCGAGTGGAAGCGCAAGTGGCCGGTGTTCAGTGAACTGCACTCGAAGGCCGCACAAGCCACCGTCGCTCGCTTCCATCGCAACCTCTCGAACCTTCGCAAGAAGAAAGAGAAGGGATACAACGTCGGTCGCCTCAAACGGCAAGCACCTACCGAATATCGAAGCGTGACGTACAACCAGTCCGGGTTCGACCTCGATGAAAAGAGGGGCCGCGACAGGTTTGCATACGTCCGTTTCAGCAAGATTGGCTGGGTCAAAATCCGTTACCACCGCCCGATTCCCGACCACGCCACCATCAAAGAAGTCACGTTCAAAAAGGAGACGACCGGCGAGTGGTTCGTCTCCTTCGGTCTGGAAACCGACGACGCCAACCTACCCGAGAACCCCGACGTGGACTCGCTGGACGCGAGTAACAGTGTCGGGATTGACCTCGGTATCCAGCACTACATCCACACCAGCGACGGTAAGACTGTAGACTGGCTCGACCTCGAAGACGAGTACGAACGCCTCCAACGCGAGCAACGCAAACTGTCTCGCAAGGAGCAAGGGTCAACCAACTACGAGAAGCAACGCCGAGACGTGGCGAAGGTGAAGCGACACATCCGTCGGAAGGTGCTGGACTACCAGCACAAGATTACGACGTGGCTCGTCCGCGAGTACGACGCCGTATTCGTCGAGGACTTGGACGTGAAGGGGATGCTCGAACAGTCGCACAACGCCCGTAACAAGCAGGATGCGGCGTGGCGACAGTTCATCACGCTCCTCGAATACAAGGCCGACCTGTACGGCTGTCACGTCGTGCAGGTCGAATCACGAGGCACCACGAAAGAGTGTGCCCGGTTTGGCGTGGAGACAGCGAAACCCATCTGGGTACGGGAACACTCTTGCCCGGCGTGTGGATTCAAAACGGATAGAGATGCGAACGCGGCGATGAACGTGTTGCAGAGAGGCTTTTCTGAACTAGGGCTGGGATGGCCCGAAGACACGCCCGTGGAGACTGTGACCGCTACGGACAGGACTCACTTCGAGTCCGTGTCTGCAAGTCACGTCGTGGAAACGGGAAGCCTCGGGGCTTGACCCCGAGGCGATTCACTTGCTCAACCGGTGCGTGGCGGTGCAACCGGTAGGAATACCGCCTCCGTGCTCGCCACTCGGAGACGCGTCATGGATCGAACGGTGGGACGGGCGGTCCCGGTCCGGTCGTCACCTCGGCGACCGTTGCCGGTGCCGGCGGACGCCGGACGGGGGAGACCGTGACCGGTGGAGTCGCCAGGCGCCGGATGCTCGCGTGTCTCGGTACCGGACTCGCGGTCGGCGTGGCCGGCTGTTCGGGTGGCGGCGAGGAGACGGCCGACCCGGACGGCGGGGACGACAGCACGCCGACCGGGGGCGGCGACGGTGGCGACCCGGCCACGGACGCGCCCGACGAGGATGTGGGGGACCCCACCGCGACGCCAACCGACGCCGACGCGATGCCCGTCTCGGGCGTCGAGGGCACCAGCACGGTCGACGGGCTGGAGGTCACCGACGTCGAACGGGTGGACAGCGACGACTACTTCACCGCCTACGTGACCGTCCGCAACGCCGGCGAGCGGTCGACCGACCCCTACGCGTACGGCTACGACGTTGCGCTGTACGACGCCGAGGGAGTCGACATCGCCGCCGGCGCGACGAGCAAGCGGCTGAACGAAGAGGAGATCGCGCCGGGCGCACAGGCGATAGCGACCGTCACCGCGTCCGTCGACGGCAGCGTCGACGACGTCGACGCCGCCAGGGTGACGGTGAACTGCCGGCCCGACACCGGCGACACCGGCGCCTACTGCGCCGACTGAGAGGGGGATGCACCCGACGAACGCACGCGACGCCGGGACCGACCGAACGGCCCGAACTGGGGGGTTCGACCGTTCGAAGTCCCGGCAGCCGGCGATGCGGCTGCGACCCGTTTTCCGTCGCCGGCAGCGCCGACCAGCGCCGCCTCAGACCTCCCGGTCGTAGGCGCCCTGCCGCTGTAGCTCGCCGCGCCGCCGGAGCACCGCGGGCGTCCGGCAGACGCCCTCGGCGCCCGTCACCTGCGGCACGGTGCAGTTGTTACAGCTCTCACAGACGGCGGCGGCCTCCCCGTCGGCCAGCAACCGCGCCGGCAGCCGCGGTTCGGCGTAGAACGGCCGCGCCATGCCCGCGAGGTCGCAGGCCTCCCCCAGCAGCGCGTCGATGCGGTCGCGCTCCCGGAGACCGCCCTCCAGCAGGACGGGCACGTCGACGGCCGCCCGCACGCGGCGACAGAGGTCGGCGTTCCACCCCGACGCCGCGGGGAATCGGCGGGCCTGCAATCGGTTCAGAAACGCGACGGCCCGCGCACGCCGCCGGCTGCCGAACGCCTCGGCGTACCCCGACCGGAACCGCTCGTCGTTCCAGGCGCGCTCCGGGAACGCCCCGCGGACGATGCTCGCGTCCCAGAACGTCGACGTGTGGACGGGCACGAGGGCGTCGAACCCGACGTCGGCAAGCCGTTCGCAGATGCGGACGGCGTCGTCGGCGTCGAGGTGCCGACGCACGACCCGCGGCGCGGCCGTCTCTGCGGGCACCTTCGTCAGGAGCGGCACGTCGCCGGCCCGCGCTCGAATCTCGTCGTGGACCAGTTCGGGAAAGCGGACGCGCGAATCGAGCGAGCCGCCGAACTCGTCGTCGCGGCGGTTGTAGAACGGCGAGAGGAACTGCTGGACGATGCCCATGTTCGCGCCGGCGATGTGGATTCCGTCGTAGCCGGCGTCGACGGCCCGCGCCGCCGCCCGGCCGAAGTCCGCGGCCAGTTCGCGCACCTCCGCAGTCGAGAGCACGCGCGTCGACAGCGACAGCAGGCCGAGCCGATCCAGCGCCCGCAGTTGCCACGGCGGCCGGGAGACGGCCAGTTGCTCCAGGTCGGGGTGCTCGTCCCGGTAGCCGGCGTGCCACGTCTCCATGCTCCGCAGACCGCCGTGTTCGAGTTGCATGACGATGCGGCTCCCGTGGGCGTGTACCCGGTCGACGAGGTCGGAGAGCCGGGCGACGAAGGTCGGGTCGTCGACGCGGGTCATCCCCGGCGCGGCACAGCCGCCCTCGCCGCGGACGACGGTCGCACCCTGACAGACGAGGCCCGCCCCCGACGCGGCCGCCGGCTCCAGTTCCGCTATCAGGCGGTCGACCGCCGCCGGCCCGTTGCCGGCACACTCGAGCAACGGCGCCCGGTAGAGCCGGTTGGAGAGCTCCAGCCCGCCGACCGACACCGAATCGGAGAGCGTGACCATCAGCGACGCTTGCGCGACGAGACACAAGAACCCATCCCCCCGACAGTCCCTGGCGGCCGACCCGCCCCGCGTTTTTAGTTCCGGCGTGCGAACAGCTCCCATGGACATCGCTCCCTTCATCGACGACCTCGTTCACGAACCGACCCAGACCGAGGGCCGCGGCGTCGACCTGACCGCCGCCGGGGTCCACCGCGTCGCCGCGCCCGGCCGCGTCGACTTCGGCGGCGGCGAACTCGAAGCGGCCGACCTCGAGGCGGTCGAGACCGAACCGCGGAACCCCGACGACGACTACGAGTGGTGGCACCTCGACGCCGGCCGGTACCTGCTGTCGTACAACGAATCCCTGTCGGCGCCCGAGGACGTCTCGCTCCTGGTCCAGACCCGCGAGGCGGTGCGGGCCCGCGGCGCCTTCCACCCGACGCTGCACGTCGACTCGCTTTCCGCCGTGCCGCTGGCCGTCGGCGGCGCCGGCCTCCGCCTCAAGGAGAACGCTCGCGTCTCGACGCTGCTCGTCGGGTGAGGCGAGCGAGGCGACCCGGCTATATAGCCCTCGCCAGCCCACGAGAGCCGTTCGTACCCCAATTATAACCGGCTATGTTCCCGGCGGTACCGAGACCGACATGGACGCGACCGATGGGGAGGCGTTCGGCATCGAGAGGCGCCTGGAGCGGGCCGCGACGGCGTTGCGGCGCGAACGGCGGCGGACGGCCGACGAGTTCGAGGCACTCCGCACCTTCGAGGAGCGAGTCCGGGAAATAGAGACCGAGACCACCGTCTCGCAGGGCGGAGCGGTCGCCCGGGTCGGCGTCGCTGCCGGCCCGACGGACGGTCTCGATTCGGTCCGGGAGGCCTACGAGGAGACGGTGATGAGCGCGCCGCACTACGACGAGGAGTACGGCGACAGCTACGTCGAGAGCCTCGGGGCGGAGTTCTCGCCGGACCTGGCGGCCGCACTCACCGACGGCACGCGGTTCAACGCGCGCTGCAAGCGGGCGCTGTTGTCGGCGGCCGGCGCCGCCCGCTCGGCCCGGGAGTCGCTGCTGGGGACGCTGTCGGGGGAGGCCGAGTCGCTGGAAGCGGCCGCCGAGGCGCTGTCGCCCGTCGCCGAGGAGGTGGCCGACCTGTCGGCGCGGTCGCTGTCGGAGGCGCCGTTCGGGACGCTCGACGCCTACCGGGCCCGGCTAACCGTCCTCGAGGAGAACTGCGAGGCCGTCGCCGAGGAGCGACAGGCGACGCTGTTCGAGCAGCGCCGCACGGCCGGGTTGCCGACCGACGCGCCCGACGTCCCACAGTACGTCTACCAGGAGCTACCCTTCGACTACCCGGTCATGTCGGCCGTCGCGGACCTCACGGCGGCCGTCGGCCGCGTCCGGGACGACGTCGAGAGTGCGATGGCTCGCTGTTGAGGCGGGGACGGCGCGTCGCTCCCGAACAGCCGACAGCGTTAGCATCTCCGAGCCCAACGGGAACGTATGCCGAGTTCCTACACCTGCGACTGTGGGGCGACGCTGTCCTCGGGGGACGAACTCATCCGGGAGTCGCGGCCGACCGGCCGGTCGTGGTACTGCCGGTACTGTCGGACCCCGGTGCCGGGGTCGGTGGGCGAGCGCCTGGCCCACCGCGAGGACGGCTCACCGACCGATCGCCGACCCTGACGCGGCCTACGGCGGGGGGTCCCCGGGGAGCACCGACGGGGGGTCGGACGGAACGTCCTCCGGCGGCCCGCCGGCGGGGAACGAGAGCGTCCGGTACTCGGATTCGTCGACGTCGTCCAGCGAGCGGTACTCCTCGCTGCCGACGTTCGCCAGCGTGTCGACGTCGGCGGGCAGCAGTTCCAGTTCCGCGCCGGCGCGGACGAACAGCGGAATCTCGTCCAGCGGCGCGTCGACGGTGACGTACTGACCGCCCTCGACGACCTCGACCGGCCCGACCCGCTCGAAGGCGCCCGTCGCCTCGTCGTACTCGACCGCGTCCCAGAAGTTCACCCACTCGCCGTCGGGGAGGTACAGGCGGCGCTCGCGGGCGCCCTCGGTGACGACCGGCGCGACGAGCAGGTCACGGCCGAACAGGAACTGGTACTCGGCGTCGGCGGCGTACACCTCGGGGTCGTCGGGGTAGTGGAAGGCGAGGTGCCGCATGATGGGGAGGCCGCTCTCGCGGTACGTCCCGGCGGCCTCGCGGAGGTAGGGGAACAGCTGGGTCCGTAGCTTGCAGAGCTTCCGCCAGACGGGCCGGACGTCCTCGTGCCACGGCTGGGCGCGCTCGGAGTCGTCGCCCGGTCGGGGGTACCCGCGCGCCCGCGGCGCCATGACGCCGTTGAACGCGCCGAAGGCCGCCCACCGGAGGAACAGTTCCTCGTCGGCCTTCTCCTCGTTGAGGAGGCCGACGAAGCCGCCGATGTCCGACCGCCAGTAGGCGACGCCGGAGACGCCCATCGACTGGCCCTGGCTGACGGCGGCGGCGAGGCCGTCGGCCTTCGAGTAGTCCTGGTTGGGGTCGCCGCCCCACACCATGCGGGCGTACTGGGCGGTCCGGGTGTAGCCGGCGCGGACGAACTGCCCGAAGTCGGTGCCCCGTCGCTCGGTCGTGAGGGCGTGGCTGGCCCGGTGGTACAGCGTCGGGTAGCGGTTGTGGAGTTCGTAGCCCGTCCGGCCGTCCGCCGAGACGGAGCGCGGCGGGACGTACTCGCCGAAGTCCTCCATCCAGCCGTCGTAGCCGTCCTCGATGGGTTTCGAGATGAGGTCCTGCCACCAGGCCGTCGCCTCGGGGTCGGTGAAGTCGACGACGCCGTGGTACGGGTGGTCCCGCTCGAAGTACGCGAAGTACGGGACCGGGTAGGTCTCGCCGCTCTGGGTCGGGTCGCCGTCGGCGTCGGGCGCACCCGGGGTCTGGAGGAAGTAGCCCTCGCTGTCGCCCTCGGCGTAGGCGCCGTTGGGGTGGTTTTCGCAGACGAAGGAGTTGACGTACGCCGTCACCTTGTAGCCGCGCTCGTGGTCGCGGGCGGTCCGCTCGCGGTGGAACTCGCGGTCGCCGGCCTGGTCGGCACACGGCAGGTAGTGGATGGACGTCTCCCGGACCGTCGTCGGGACGTCCCACTCGCGGAACAGCCTCGTGAGGTCCTCCCGGAAGTCGCCGGGACCGGCGGCCTGGAACCACGGCCCGAATATCCAGTCGGCTGGCTCGGGCTGTCGGCCGACGAACCCGCTGAAGGCGGCGACGGCGTCGGCCGGGTCGGGGCCGGCGAAGACGACGCACTCGAAGGTCGGCTCCCACGTCTCGACGTGCCAGGCGTCCGGCCGGTCGGCCGCCAGTCGGAACTCGTTGTAGTACGTCGACTCCAGCAGGAAGCCGTAGCCGTCGCTGGAGGCGAACCACGGGACGGGGTAGTTCGTGCCCCCGACGGGGCCGCCCTGGAAGCGCTCGCCGACCAGCGGGTCCGTCGCGGGCTTCAGCGCCCCCGTCGAGTAGGGCCCCTCCTCGGTCCAGTTCTCGACGACGCTGCCCGTCTGGTCGACGCCGTCGGAGCGCTCGCCGAAGCCGAGGAACCGCTCGCCCGTGCGGTCGTCGTTCGCCCCGTCGCCGGTCGGTCGCAGGAACGACCACCCCGACTTCCGGACCGCCGCCGGCGCCGAGGGTTCGGCCCGCACCCGCAGGCCGCCGTCGACGCCGTCGACCGTGACGGTCGCCGACAGTCCCGGCACCTCCGTGGCCACCTCGAAGGTCGCTCCCTCCCGGTCGGTGACCCGCGTCGCGTGGACCCACTGGATGTCGGCCTCGACGGTGACGGCCCACGCTTCCAGCGGCGTGTTCTCTGCTTCGGCGACGCTGACGGCGAAGCCGAGCGTCCCGTAGCGGTCGCTGGCGGCTCCCTCGGCGGCCGCTGCGACCGTCTCGGCGGCTTCGACGGGCGCGTCCCCGGTCGGCGGCGCGGCGACCGGCGAGGCGTCGCCGTAGCCGAACCCCGTGGGGCCCTCGCCGTCGACGCCCGAAAAGCGGACGCCGAAGGGGTCCAGCCGAACCTCGGCGGTCATGCCGTCGTGTTCGATGCGTACCGCGTCGTCGTCGGTCTCGACGGTCGGGTCCTCGCCGGCGGGCCGAGGACCGGTCGCCCCGCTCGCGACCGTCGGCAGGCCGGCCGCGACCCCCGTCGCCGCGAGGCTCCGGAGGACGCGCCGCCTCGAGAGGCCGTCAGTCGGCTCCATGGGCCGACCTGCGACCGCTGTGAAAAATGCCTGCTGCCGTCTACCGCGGGTGGTTTTTGTGCGACCTGCGGGGGGTCACCCCCCGACGGCGACTGCCCGCTCGACCGTTCCCGGGAGTCATGCCCGTCGTAGTGGACGGCGCTCAATCAACCCACCGCCGGTCCCCGACAGACGGGACCGAGACGGCGGCCGCCCCCTCACGACCGCGGGGCTACTCGACCGGCCGGACCGTCGCCTCGACACCGTCGGCGGGCCGCAGCGTCGGCGTGATGCGCAAGTCGTCGAGGGCGTCCTCGGGGACGTCGACGTCGAAGTCCCGCACGAGACGCGCGAGCACGAGCGTCGCCCCCGACAGGGCGAACCCGCGGCCGATGCAGGCGTGCGGTCCCGTCGAGAACGGCATGTAGGCGTCGACGGCGTTGGGGTCGCGGCGCTGCCAGCGGTCGGGGTCGAACGTCCCGGGGTCCTCGAAGTACCGCGCGTCGCGGTGGATGGACCACAGCGGGCTGATGACGGCCGAGCCGTCCGCGACGGTGTACTCGCCGAGGGGCTGGTCGCCGTCGGCCTGCCGGAAGACGGCCCAGGCCGGCGGGTAGAGCCGCAGCGCCTCGTGGTAGGCCCGCTTCGTGTACTCCAGGTCGGCGAGGTCGGCGTGTTCCGGCGGGCCATCGCCCAGCACCTCGCGGGCCTCCTCGCGGACGCGCCGGCGAGCCTCGGGGTGCCACGACAGAAGCGAGAGGGTGTAGGTGAGGCTCAGCGCCGTCGTCTCGTGGCCGGCGATGAGGAACGTCGCCACCTCGTCGCGTATCTGCTCGTCCGGCATCTCGACGTCGGGGTTCTCGGCGGCCCGGAGCAGGAGCGTCAGCATGTCGGCGCCCTCCTCGCCGCCGTCGGCCATCGCCGCCCGGCGCCGGTCGATGAGTTCCTCGCTCAGCCCGCGGATACCCTCGGCGGCCTCCTCGAAGGCCGGGGAGGTCCGCGTGGGGACCCACTCGGGTAGCGCCACCTCGACGCCGAACTCGAACTCCCGGCCGGCGACCGACATCCACTCGTGGAACTGCTCGGCGCGGTCGGCGCCGATGTCCTCGCCGAGCAGGATTTCCGAGGCGACACGAATCGTCATCGCGGTCATCTCGCGGTGGAGGTTCAGGTCCTGCCGGCCGGCGGCGGCCCACTCGTCGGCCAGGCGGTGGGCGCGCCGACCGGTCGTGTTCGCGTAGGCGGTCACCTGCTTGCCGCCGAAGGCCGGCGCCATGACCGACCGCTGCTGCTCCCAGAGGTCGCCCTCGCTCTGGACGAGGCCTTGCTCGGCTATCATGGCCGCGGCGTCCTGGGCGGGCACGCGCGGGAAGTTCTCGCGGCGCTCCAGCGCCTCGGCGACGAGGTCGGGATTCGTCAGGAGCACCAGCGGCGGCCGGCCGGGAATCGGAATCGCCGTGCCGTCCTCGAACCGCGCTTGGATGCCCTCGAGGAACCGGAAGGTTCCCGTGCCGAACCGGACCGCGTTCAACAGGCCCGCGTCCGGCGGGGCCGGGAGTGGACGCGACATACCCGAGAGTAGGGTCTCACCCGCTTGGGGCTTTCGCGCCCGGCAGAGGGTTCCGCATACGCGGTCGACGGCCTCCCCGAGCCGTGGGCAGGCAGTACGACGTTCGACTCGCTCGCCTCGCCCCGGCTCGCAACCGCTGGCCACCACCGCGTTTATGCCCCGCCCGGCGGTATCGGGACCGATGCCGACGCTCGACGTCACCGCGGATCAGAAACTCGACAGCAATCTCTTCGTCACCGTCTCGGGCCGGTCCGGTTCCGGGGTGACGACGCTGTGTGAGGCGCTCTCGGAGGCGCTGGACTGTGGCTACGTCTCCGGCGGCGAGGTGTTCCGCGAACTCGCCGACGAGCGGGACATGAGCCTCACCCAGTTCGTCGCCGAGGCCAGTGCCTCCGAGGAGATCGACCGCGAGATCGACCGCCGCCTGCGCACCGTCGCCGAGAAGTGGGGCACGGCGAACAAGGCGTTCATCCTCGAGTCACGGCTCGCTGGCTGGATCGCGGGCAACCGTGCCGACCTCCGCGTCTGGCTGGACGCCCCCGAGGAGGTTCGGGTCGACCGGACCGCCGACCGCGAGGAGATCGGCGCCGAGATGCGCGTCCGGGACGTCATCGACACCAAACGGTACGAGGACTACTACGGCATCGACATCACCGACCGCTCCATCTACGACCTCTCGATCAACACCGCCCGCTGGAGTCCGGCGGGCGTCCTCGAACTCGTCCTCACCGCGATCGAGACGTACGAACCGACCGACGACGAGGGTGCCGTTCCGACGCAGGATCTCGAAATCTGACGGCGACGCCGGTTCGTTCGGCGCCGGTTCTCACCCGGCCGGCAGCGTCAACACTGGCACCGAACAGGTGCGCACGACCCGCTCGGTCGTGCTCCCGAGGAGGTGTTCGGCGACGCCCTCCCGGCCGCTGGTCGGCATGATGACGAGGTCGGCGTTGGCCTCGGCGTACTCGACGATGATATCGTGAGGCTGCCCCTGGATGACGGCGTCGACGGCGTCGATGCCGCGGGCCTTCGCCCGGTCGACGTACTCGTCGACGATTTCCTCGCCCTCCTGCTCGAGGACATCGACGACGTCCCCGCCGACGGTGGTCACGCTGTCTCTGGTCGTGTCGGCGACGTAGAGGACGTGCAGCCTCGCGCCGAAGGTCTCGGCGGCCGCCACGGCCCGCTCGAACCCCGCGTCGGCACCCGTCTCGCCGTCCGTCGGAAAGAGGATGTCGTCGTACATACACTCGACGTCGGGTGGCAGCCACAAAAGCGGTCCGGCGGAACCGCTCAGAACGTCAGATGCGACGTCGAGGAGGGCGAACCGTCGTCGTCGATGCCGCCCTCGCCGACGAACTCGAGGTCGTCGTCGGTGAGGTACACCTGGCCGTGCCGGACGGCGATGTCGACTTCGACGAGCGTCGAGCCCGCGGCCTTCCCGTTGTCGCAGTAGCCCGTCTCGGCGTCGAACATCGAGCCGTGTTTCGGGCAGATGAGCCGGCCGTCGCGCACGGCGGCGCCGTTGCCCCGGTCGAGTCGCTGGTCGGTCTCGTGCTGGCAGAAGTTCTTCCACGCAGCGACGCCGTCCTCGAGATCGACGAGGACGACCTCCTCCAGGCTCCCGTCGGGTTCGCGCACGGTAAAGAGGTACGTCCCGACCTCCGGAATATCGTCGGTAGCGGCGACGAGGCTCGCACACATGGCCGTCGTTCCGGCCGTGACTGACTTAAACGTACAGACCGGAAGTTTCAGGAACGGCGGGACAGTACAGGGTACCAGCATTGAACCCCGAAGGCGGCGCCGCGGGCGACCACACCACCGACCAATGACCGGCGTAGACATCGACAACGTCGTACTCGTGACCGTCGATTCGCTCCGTGCGGACGCGACCAGTCCGTACGACCCCGAGCGGCACACGCCGGTGCTTCAGGACCTCGCCGACAGCGGCACGGTCTTCGAACACGCCTTCGCCAACGGCAACTGGACGCCCTTCTCGTTTCCCGGTATCCTCGCCTCGCGGCCGGTCTTCGCCGACACCGGACACATTGGCGTCGACGAGTCCCGCACGCTGGCCGAGGTCATGTCGGAGGCCGGCTTCGAAACCGGCGGGTTCAACGCCGCCAACGGCTTTTTGACGAGCCACTGGGGGTACGACGACGGCTTCGACGACTTCGAACCGTTCGTCGCCGAGATCGGCTCCAGCATCTACAGCCGGTATCTCGCCGCCCACCCGACCGTCGAGGCGTGGCTCCAGTTGGCCACCTCGCCGTTCCGGCGACTCTCCTCGAAGCTCCGGGGCAACTCCGACGAACAGCCGTTCCACGACGCCTCACGGGGGCTCGACGTCGAGCGGAGCGCCACCGAGTTCGTCGAGTCGACCGACGGCCCCTTTTTCCTGTGGGTCCACTACATGGACGCACACACGCCGTACGTCCCCGCGCCCCGCTACGTCCGGGAGGTCTCCGACTCGCGGCTCGGCACCCACCGGATGATCGTCGCCCACACCAAGACCGGCCTCGGCTGGGAGGTCGACGACCGGACGCTCGGGGACCTCCGGACGCTGTACCAGGGCGCTGTCCGGCAGGTCGACGCCAGTATCGGCCGCCTCCGGGACACCCTCGCTGCGGCCGGCCTCGCCGACGACACCGCCTTCGTCGTCGCCGGCGACCACGGCGAGGAGTTCCAGGAGCACGGTCACCTCGCCCACTACCCCAAACTGTACGACGAACTCGCCCACGTCCCGCTCGTCGTCGACGTGCCCGGCGTCGATGGGGGCCGCGTCGAGGGGGCCGTCGGACTGGACGCCATCCCGCCGACGGTGTGCGAACTCGCGGGCGTCGATGCCGACGCCTCCTGGGGCGGCGAGAGCCTCCTCCCGGCCGTCCTCGAGGGGACGCCGCCGGCCGACGATCCCGTGGTCTCCGTCACCGTCCGCGGCGAGGAGGTGACAAAACAGCCCATCCCGCGGGGACTCGACGACGGCGACCTGCTCGTCAGCGCCCGGACGACCGAGTGGACCTACATCACGAACACGGAGACGGGCCACGAGGAACTGTACCACCGACCTTCCGATCCCGACCAGCAGGAGAACCGACTGTCGGCGGCGCCGGGCGGCGAGACGGCGGCGGTTCTCGACCGACTCCGTCCCGTCGCCGAGGCGCACGCGGCGTCGCTGACCGAGGAGTCGGCCGGCGACGCCGGCGACGCTATGGATGAGGACCTCGAAACGCGGCTCTCGGCGCTCGGCTACAGGTAGATGGTGCGGCGACTGCTCCGCATGGCAGTCGAGGGGCCGCTGGCGGTCCGGCTCCGGCGGTTCTTCCTCGTCGGCCTCCTCGCAGCGGGCGTCCAGCAGGGGCTGCTGTTCGGGTTCGTCGAACTCGGGAGACTCAACTACCTGCTTGCGGCGGCAATCGCCATCGAGATAACAATCGTGTTCCAGTACGTCCTGAACAACGCATGGACGTTCACCGCCGACCGGAAGACCGAGCGGTGGGCCTACCTATACGGACTGTTGAAGACCAACATCGTCCGGGGGTCGGCCATCCCGCTCCAGCTCGGGCTCCTGTGGCTGCTGGTCACGTACGCCTCCCTGCAGTACCTCGTTGCGAACGTCTTCGCCATCGGCGTCACGGGGCTGTACCGGTACGCGCTGGACTCCCAGTGGACCTGGGCGTGAGCCCCGGCCGACCCCGTCAGGTCGGGTCGCCGACGGGGTCGTCGACGCCGCCGAAGTACCGCTCGGCGGCGTGTTCTGCGGTCCGGAGCGCCAGCGCCTGACCGGTGTGGGTCGGGTTCGCGCCGCCGACGCCGTTGGCCAGCGCCGAGTGGTCGGCCACGAACAGCCGGTCGACGTTCTTCGCCTCGCCGCCCGTATCGAGGACCTTCCCGATGGCCATCGAGGACTGCATGTGCAGGAGGATGGGCGCGGCGTCGGTCCGGTGGACGTGCTCGGCGCCGGCCTCCCGCAGCACCTCGGCGCCGCGTCGGGCGAGTTCGTCCCGCCGTTCGTCGTCGTCGGGGTGGGGTTCCCACTCGACCAGCGGGACGGGGCCGTGCTCGTCCTCGGTGGATTCGTCGACGGAGACGCCGTTGTCCTTCCGGGGTCGGTCGTCGGTGTGACAGATGAGCGTCAGCGTCCGCCGGTAGTCGGCCATCTGTTCCTTCAGTTCGCGGCCGGACAGCCGGCCGCAGGTGTCCCACGGCTCTCCCGCGGTGTCGCGGTCGAAGGCCCACTCGCCCTTCCCGGCGGCGTACGTCGCCATCGCCGTGATGCCGGGCGCGAAGGTGTTGACCGCGATCCCGCCGACGCCCGGCACGTCGAGGCGGGAGCCTGCCGCCTGCCCCTGGTGGGGTTCGATGGCTCGCTGGCCGATCAGTTCCTCCAGCGTGTCGGGGTCGAAGGTGCCGGCCACGAAGTCGAACCAGTGGGTCGTCAGCCCCCGGCCCACCCAGCCGTCGTCCGGTAGGCCGCTGTTGAGCCACAGCCGCGGCGTCTCGACACACCCGGCCGCCAGCACGACGACGTCGGCGTGGACGCGCTCGGTGGTCCCGGCCCAGGTGTCGCGGAACTCCACGCCGGTGGCCTCGATGCTCCCGGGGCCGCCCGCGGTCAGCACCTCGGTGGCGAAGGCGTTGGGCCGTATCTCGACGTGGCCCGTGTCGAAGGCCCGCGGCACCAGCGAGACGTTCGAGGACCTGCGGGCCCGCTCGCGGAACGGTGCGTCCCGCGGGTGGGGGCCGCCCTGGTGTTCGTGCATCGCCAGCGTGTCGCCCTCGAAGTCGGGATAGCGGTACGGGCCGTCGTCACCGGACGTCTCGTCGCCGTCGCCCGCGCCTCCACCGTCGCGCCGTAGCCGTTCGTCCGGCTGTGGGATGGCGTTCGGGAACGGCCGGTAGCCCGCCTCGGTGACGTTGAACCCGTCGTTGCGGTCGTACCCGGCCCGCCGGGCGCCCTCGAAGAACGCCTCGGCCTTCGGCGTCGTCGGCGCCGGCTTCACCGGGTGGGTATCCTCCAGGAGCTGATAGTACGGCACCAGGTCGGCGTAGTCGATGGGCCAGTGAGGCTGGTCGTTCACCGCCGGCACGAACGCCCGCGGGTGGTTGGCGTAGTAGTGCTGGGTCGTCCCGCCGACGCCGGATAGCTGGGCGATGAGCGCCTGCTGGGGGACGGTGCGCTGCCACGGCGGTCGGTCGTCGTCCGCCGGTCCCCACCGGAGTTTCCCGGTGACGGGGTCGTTCATCTCGCCTTCCCTCGCGGTGAACTGCTCGTCGTACAGCGTCCCCGAGAGGTCGTCGGGGTCGCCCGAGGCCTCGCCGCCGGGCGCGTCGTTCGGCGCCGGCCACTCCTCGTTGCCGTAGAAGGGGCCGGCCTCCAGTATCGTCACGTCGACGCCGAGTTGACCGAGGCGCCACGCCAGGGCGGGACCGTCCCCGCCGGCGCCGACCACCACGACGTCGGTGTCGCGTTCGCGCATCAGTACTCGTTCTCCTCGAACTCCGCTACTTCGTAGCCCATCATCACGGGATAGCCGTCGGCCGGCCCGGGGTAGTCGGCCTGCCGCCACCCGAGCGACCGCTCTTCGCCTTCCTCGGCCGTCGCTTCCGAGTAGTAGACGAACTCCACGAGGATGGGCAGCGAACTCGCCAGGAACTGGACGGTCCCGAGGCTCGCGGCGTCGAACCGCTCGGCCAGCGCCGCGACGACGCCCTCCTCCTCCAGCAGCCGGAGCGCGCGCAGGCGGTCCTCCCGCGAGAGCCGCGAGAACGGTCCCGACGAGAACGCCGAATCGGGCGACTGCAGGCCGTCCTCGTCCCGCCGCCGAACGAGTAACTCCGCGGCGGCCGTGTCCAGAAGCGCCGCGACGACGGGCGCCAGCGGCACCGCGTCGCCGGCCAGCGACGCCAGCCCGTGGGTCTCGACGAAGTTGTTCACGCGCTCGATCACCGCCTCCTCCAGTCCCACCTCCAGGCCGCCGGGGACCTGCTCGTCGCCGCGGGCTGCCAGTTCCGGCGTCTCGGGGATCAGGGCGTCGACGAGCGCCGCGAACGTCCCGCGGGTGTAGCTCACGACCGGCCCACCTCCGCCCGCTGTGTGTTTGCCATGCCTTCCCGTGTGACGGAACGCCCGTCAACCTTCCGCCGGCCATCACGGCGGCGTTGAAAACCCTCCATCGGACCGGTGGTAGCCGACCGCTACCACGGCCCTGCAACGCCGACGATTCCTCCGAGGGGTGATATATCCCCGCCCGGGTCCAAACCCGCAGAAGAAACGGGGATATAACGTCTGACGCACGTTTTGGACCCGTATATTCGGCGTTTTCACGGGGTTAGACGGCTCTGTGGCGAGAATCCGGAATATACGTACTTCCGATATCTGTCTTAAATCTTAAGGTAATTTTATTTGCCGTGCCACCATCTACCAATCTGTCATGTCCGAAAGCGAGAACGCGGTCGCCGCGTGGCTGGCGGAGAACCCGAAGATGACCGGCGTGCTGTTTACGATGATGCTACTGCTGTCGCAGGCGGGGACAGTGGCGGCGAACGGCGCGAGTGCTGGGCCGTAACTGGAGGATTCAGAAAATGAGTGACGAC
Source organism: Natronomonas marina (assembly GCF_024298905.1). Lineage (NCBI taxonomy): Archaea > Methanobacteriati > Methanobacteriota > Halobacteria > Halobacteriales > Natronomonadaceae > Natronomonas > Natronomonas marina. The sequence continues at coordinate 2,768,960 of NZ_CP101154.1, read as the reverse complement.
ACAATCTCGACGTGGCTGGCGGAGAACCCGAAGATGACCGGCGTGCTGTTTACGATGATGCTACTGCTGTCGCAGGCGGGGACAGTGGCGGCGAACGGCGCGAGTGCTGGGCCGTAATTTCTAAACGAAAAACAGCGCGAGTTCCCCGCCCCACCGTGGGCGGGGGTGAAGCGCGTCACTCCGGCGCGTGTTCCGCCCCTTCGATATACCGTTCAACCACTTCTTCTGACACCGCTCCCGTCGTTCCCACGTAGTACCCAACCTTCCAGAATCCGCCACCCCAGAAATACGACTCCCGAATTTCGGGATACCGCTCCAGCAAGTGCTTACCCGAATACGACTTGAACTGCCGAGCAATGTCCGCCGGACTGTGCTTCGGGTCTGTTTGCACGAACAAGTGTACGTGGTCGTCCGCGATCTCCAACGCCAGAATTTCGTGTCCGAAGTGGTCGGCAGTCTCTCCAAACAACTCCCGCACATCGTCCTCCACTACATCCAGAACCGGGTGGCGGTACTTGGGACATCACACTAAGTGACACTTGCAGGAACTAACTGAATGTGCATGACTACGGTATTCTTTCACACCTAATCCCTACATTTATGACAGTCTAGAACGATTGTCAAAACATGGGTGAAGAAGCCACAAAAACGATTCAGACGCGTCTTCACATAGCGTCTGGTGAACGGTCGTGGCTTCACGACGCCCGCCTCGCCTCACGCGAAATTTTCAATCAAACCATCCGCCTCACACAACAGGGGTACACGCGTACCGAGATACAGAACGAGGTTGACCGCGACGACTTCTTGCGGAACAACAAGTGCGCGGTTGTCGGCAAAGCCCTCCAAACGTGGGACTCCTACCAGTCACTCAAAGAGTGGTGGGAGAACCAAGACAATCCAAACGGAGGAAAACCGACGCCTCCCAGTACCGACAGGACTGGCGCGTACCCGCTCGTGATGGCGCATACGGAAGGTTACCGCCTCACCGTTGACGACGACACGAACCGCGTCCAGTTCCGGATCAGCGCGAAACCCTACAAGAAGGTGAGAGGCCACCTTCGGGGGGAACCGGACGCGATAGACGAACTTCGAGACGCCCTCGCGTCGGACGAGGTGGATGTGGGGCAAGCCGAACTCCTATACCGCGATGACGTGTACTACCTACACGTCACGGTCACACGCGAGTTCGACGTACCCGAACCCGACACCGCTGATACTGTAGTCGGCGTAGACATCAACGAACGCAACGTCGCTCTCACAGCCCTCGACCGCGAGACGATGCGGACGAAGGGCACGCTCGTCCTCGACTACGGACGGGTCAAGCAGGAACGCCAACGCTACCACACCATCACCACACGCTGTCAGGAACACGGCAAGGCGAGCATCCACCACAGACTCGGTGACAAGGAGGAACGATTCACCGAGTGGGTGTTGCATCGGCTCTCCCGTGCTGTCGTGGAGTTCGCAGAACAGTTCTCAAACCCGGTTATCGTGTTCGAGGATATGAGTGGTATCCGAGACGAGATCAGGTACGGGACGTATATGAACCGCCGATTGCACAAACTCCCGTTCCACAAGTTCGAGACGTTCGTCTCGTACAAGGCGACGTGGCGAGAGATTCCCACGGACACGGTGGACGCATACTACAACTCACAGACGTGTTCGTGCTGTGGTGAGCGTGGGTATCGTCAGGGACGGCGGTTCCGGTGTACGAACGACGAGTGTGACGTGGTGCAAGACCACGCCGACCGGAACGCGTCGGTGAACATCGCGGGGCGCGAAAAGGCGAAACTCGACGGTAACACGACGAATTACCGGACTCACAAAACCCAACCACAGGTTCGGTTGGTGCGTCTGTCCGGGTCGGGGCGTGTAAGCCGCCCAACCTCATCCCGCTCGCTTGCCGAGCAGGGAGTGCTAGCGCACGGCTGAGGGAACTACAAAAGCCTCGGCCCACCGCGCCCGAGGCTGTTTACACGACTCAATTGTCGTCTCTTCTATCCTTGAGGCGGCTGCGGAGTTCCGACACTGAAACATTGTCAGACCAGTGGAACTCTCCAGCCGAAATAATCGGGAAGAGTCCGTGGTCAAGATAGTCCGCAAGTGTGTCACTGTCGATAGTCCACGGTCCAAGCTCCCCTGGGACAACGTATCTGCGATCGACTGCGTCAAGATACGGCGTGAACATGGCACCGATACCGTAGTCCCAACTCGCAAACGCTTCAATTCGCAGTCTAAATCGCCCGTCGCTGTCTAACTCTATTTTCTGGACGTTCGGGACGCCCCCCGTTGATTGTGCGACTGTTGCGTTTGAGTCTCCCACCACAGCGTAGTGCTCGCCCGAAAACATGGTCTCTTGTATAAGATTCGTCGCACTACCAATTGGGAATCCGTAATTGAGTAAGCGGGCGATTTTTCGACCAATCTTCGTCGCCATCGAATTGATGACGTCCTTCAGTGTGACCACACCTGCGATCGCTCCGCTGTCGACGAGACGCTGGCCCTGCCCGTAGGACGAACAGGCGTTCAACACGAAGGTGTCGGCGCCCACGTCGCCGATCTGGGCGGCGTCGAGGTGGCCGTCGGCGCAGTCGAATCCCTCCGGGTCGACGTGGCCGATGTAGTGGACGAAGTCGGTGTCCCGCTCGAACACGTCGGCCAGTTCCGAGGTGGTGAGGTCGCGTTGGAGATTGATGTCGAAGTCGAGGTGGTCCCGCGTGCCGTAGATGTCGGAGACGTCGGCCTCTTCGGCCATCTCCGCATCGTTGACCACGACATCGATTTCGATTCTGGAGTTACCTTCCACCTGTTTTTCCAGCCGCTGGAGGTACGATTTGGTGGTCGCCTTCGCCGCGCCGACGGCGAACCCGTCACCGACCCACGCCTGGGACATACTGTCGGCCTCCGGCAGGTCGATGACCTCCTCGTGGGTCGTCGTCTCTTGCACTGGTTCGGACGAGGACGACGATCTGGTGAGAACGCTATCCGAGTCCCCGGTGGCCGGGCCGCCTCCGGCTCCGGCCGACCGTGTGAACACGTTTGCGGGAGCCGCCTGCTTCGCGTCCGTGAGCACGGCATCCGACGGACACCGGACGACCGCGAGGTCCCGGGCGAGAAACGGCGTCGTCGTTGCCCGACTCGGCTCGGGTTCGACATCGGCGGTGAGCCGCCAGTCCGGGCGGCCGATCTCGTCCGCGAGTCTATCGAGGGGCTCGCCGACCTCTAGGTACCGCCGGGTCCGTTCGGCGAGAGAGACCTCGGCCAGGCGATCGACATCGAGCGAGAGGTCCGACGCCTCGATGCGCCGTTCGACGTCCAACTCGACGTCGTAGAATCCCCGTGCCGCACAGTCGAACTGGAACGTGAACTGCAGGACATCCCTGACGTGGTGCTCGAAGGCCCGGCGGTCGGTGTCGGCGTCGTAGCCGCCGGCGGTCCCCAGCGGGTACCGCCAGCCGTCGACGTGCAGCGCCGGTGGTCCCGGTTCGACGGTCGCGCCCAGCCAGTAGGCCAGCGGAACTGCCGGATAGAGCCACTCGTGGGTCTCGGGCACCGTCAGCCGGATGCCGTTGTCCGGCGGGGCGGCCCCGTCGGGCAGGTCCGGTTCGCCGTCGAGTTCGAGCAGCGGCGGGTGGCCGCGCAGCGTCGGGAACGTCCGCTCGGGCGACCACGTCTTCATCGCGTTGCCGAACAGCGACACCGCTTCCATCAGGTCGCGCGGGTCGCTCGTGGTCGTCAGTGTCCGGCCCGGCTGGGAGTGGAAGGACCGCGCGCCGACGCGAACCGTCGTGTCCGGATCCAAGAGGATGTCGACGGACTCCTCGCCCGGAACGACGTGGAAGCCGGCGTCGTCTACCCGGGCGTACAGTTTCATCGGCAGGCTATCGAGTTCGAGGCTGTAGCTTCCGACAGGTACCTCCACGCTCCCGTTGTTCGGGGTGAATTCTGCGACGACGTTCCCTTCCATGTCCCGGACCCAGACGTTCAGGAGGAAGGGAGTCCGGAGCCGCGTCGCCGTCACCGAAACGGCGGTGTCGACGGGGTAGACGAAGTCCTCCGTCGACGCCGGCGTCGGGTCGACCGGCCCGTCGGTGTACAGTTGCGCCTGCACGTCCTCGATCGGATCCCGGACGTGGAGTCCGGAGCGTCCGAACAGCGACTCGAACCGCGGAACGACGCCCGTTCCCTCACTCATGGGTCCCTCCCCGGGCCGTCGCCCGGACCCCCCGGTGGCCCGTCCCGGTCCGATGCTTCCGCCGTCCGGTCTCCTGCCCGCTCTCGAACGACGGCGGGGGTCCCTCCGGACCGGACGGCGAGGTCATGATGTTGTTACGATTTGCCTAACAGCTTAAAAAGACTGCGGCCGACTCAGGGATCCGAACCGGGGCGGTCACGGCGGTCGCCGGCCCGGTTGGTTCAGTAGACGCTCACGTCGGCGAAGGCGCCGTCGTAGGCGATGTGGCCGGGGTGGGTCGGCTCCGTTCCCGACAGGAACAGGCGGTCGATCTTCTTCCAGGTGTTCTCGTAGAAGAGGTGGCCGAACTCCGCGGCGCACCGCAGCCGGTGGCCGACGCCGTCCCGGTGGTAGATCCGCCGGGGCGCCCCCGACTTCAGGGCGTCGACGAGTTCCTCGCCGGTGTCGAGGCGCTCCTCGAAGGCGGTCCACACCTCCCCGACGCTGCCGTGCAGGTGGGCGTACGAAGAGCCGAACGCCGGCAGGTCGAACTCCTCGGCCAGTTCCCGTGCCCGATCGTTGTGGATTCCGAAGTGCTTGGGATTGTAGACCTCGATCGCGTCGATCCGTTCGCGGTGGGCCCGGATGTCGTGGGCCTCGAGGCTCACCGTGGCGAACTCGGGATGTGGCGCCAGCACGGTCGCGTCTTGGCGGTCGAACTCGGCCATCGCGGCCTCCAGCGTGATGAAGTCCGGCACCGGGTCGGACAGCCCGACCGCCAGTACGTGCTTGCGGTTGCGCCAGTCGCCGGTGAACACCTCCCGGGCGGGGACGACGAGCAACTCCTCGTCGGAGAACCGCTCGGCGCGGGCCTCGATGTCCGGCAACCGCCTGAAGTGCGGCGCGTACACCAGGGCGTCCAGCCCGCGGGCCTTGGCCCGCTCGACGACCCCCTCGTCGAGCACCTTCACATGGGTATCGACGCGAAACTCGTCCATGGGCCGGCTACCGACCCTGCCCCGTTAGCGGTTCCGATTCGTCCGTACCACGGCAAACCCTAAGCCGTCCCCCGTCCAGGCTCCCGGTATGTGGGCGTGTGCAATCGACGGCTGTGCGTACGGCGCCGAGTCCGTCGAGAACCTGCTGGTCCACCAGGCGACCGACCACGAGCGCCACCAGTGTGCGGTCTGTAGCACCATCGTCCCGGACGGTTACTTCGCCATCCGGCACGCCTTCTCCGAGCATTCCCGTGTCGAGTACATGCGCCACTACGACGCCGACGCCGACGACGTCCGGACGCGAGAGGCGGTGGTGGAGACCGTCGAGTCCGAAGCGGACGTCGAGGCGGTGGCCGAACGACTCGACGACGACGTGACCGGCGACTGAGAAATCGAACTGCCCGGGGAGCGCTTTCAGCGCTCTTCGGAATATTCTCGCGGGCTGCGCCCGCTCGAACTGCCCGAGGAGCGCGTCATCGCTCCTCGCTGTCGAGCACGCGAATCTGGTCGCCGCGGACGGTGACCGGGATGGGGACGGTCGCCTCGTAGAGTTCGACCGTGACCTGATCCTTGCCCTCGTCGATACGCTGGACCTGGGCCTTCTCGCCCTTGAACGGCCCGGCGATGAGTTCGACGATGTCGCCCTCGGCGATGCCCTCGACGTCCGGCTTGGGACTGAGGAAGTGCTCGACCTCCGCGATTGAGGACTTGCCGGGGACGAGGTTGCGGGCGTGCGGGATGTCCTCCAGTGCCCGCTCGATGGCCGCCGTCCCGTCGGCCTCGACCATCACGTAACTGGTCAGCGAGTCGGGTGCCAGAGCGGCGTGAATGTCTGGCTCCTCGCGGTTGATGATCATGTCCGCGACGGTCCGCTCCTGGCTCGCCGTGGTCTTGACGGCGAAGACGCCCATCAGGGCCCTCCCGGAACGAACGACATGATGGCGAAGATGCTGAACCCGAGAAGGCCGACGAGCAGGATGCCGAGTCCCGCGATGGTCGACACCTTCGAGAACTCGTCCCAGGAGGGCGTGCTGGCCAGTTTCAGCACGCGAATGTAGGACGACAGGTCTTTCGGCGTGTTCATGTCTCCCCGTTCCGTCTCGGGGGTTTTCTACCTGTTGGTTGCGCCGAACGACCCGCTCGCAGGCGATAGCGGCGCTGGCGGCCGTCGCCGGCTTACTCGACGTAGTCGATGTCGTCGCCCGACGCGGTCGCGGCCCGCTCCTCTTCGACCTCGCTCTTGCCGTAAATCTGGGGGCTGTCGACGCCGGTGACGACGATCATCGTCTCCATCTTGCCGTCGAACTCCTGGTCGACGGAGGCGCCCCAGATGATGCGGGCGTCGGGGTCGATGCGGTCGTAGATCTCCTCGACGACGCCCTCGGCCTCGTCGATCGACATGTCGGGACCGCCGACGACGTTCACGAGGGCGCTGGAGGCGCCGTCGAACTCGACGTCGAGCAGCGGCGACCGCAGCGCCGACCGGATCGAATCCTGGGCCTTGTTCTCGGAGTCGGACTCGCCGAGGCCGATCATGGCGACGCCGCCGTTCTCCATGATGGTCTTGACGTCGGCGAAGTCGACGTTGACCAGTCCGGGCTTGGTGATGAGTTCGGTCATGCCCTTGACCGACCGCATCAGGACGCGGTCACAGATCTTGAAGGCGTCCTGCAGCGGCATGTTCGGGGCGTAATCGAGGAGCCGGTCGTTCGGGATCACGATGACGGTGTCGGCGACGGCCCGGAGCCGCTCGAGGCCGGCGTCGGCGTTGGCGCGGCGCCGCTCGCCCTCGGCGGTGAACGGGATGGTGACGATGGCGATGGTCAGGGCGCCGGCGTCCTGGGCGGCCTGTGCGACGACCGGGGCCGACCCGGTGCCGGTGCCGCCGCCGAGTCCGGCGGTGACGAACACCATGTCGGAGTCGTCTATCTCCTGGGAGATGTCGTCGATGTTCTCCTGGGCGGCCTCTTCGCCGATCTTCGGGACGGAGCCGGCGCCGCGGCCGCCGGTTCGCTGCCGACCGATGAGGATCTTCGTGTCGGCATCGACCTCGTTTGCAAGGTGCTGGGCGTCGGTGTTGGCGGCGACCAGCTTCGCGCCGTGGATGCCGGCCTCGGACATCCGGGTGACGGTGTTGCCGCCGGCGCCACCGCAGCCGACGACCGTGATGTTCGTCTCGAGGTCCTTGACGACGCTTGCGAGCTCGTCGTCGGTCATCGTGCCGGACCCCTTCACGTCCGTGCTCGCACCGTTGGAATCGGCCGACGCCGGCTCCCCGGCCGACGCCTCCCCATCCTCTTCGGCTTCGTCAATGGCATCCTCGATAATCGAGTCCATTATGCCTGCCGCTGTTGCGCACGCGATTAAAGTATCTTTCCCCCATGTCTGACGCTCGTCGGACGATATCGGCCCGTCGAGGGGGTGCGGTTCGTTTCGAGGTATAAACCAAAGACGACGATACAAAAACGGCGGCGGCTCAGAGCGGGAAGCGACGCTCGCGCGCGCTCCGGACGTCGGCGGGGTCGACCGTCTCGCCGCCGACCTCGACGGTCTCTCCGTCGGCGAGGCGGCCGAACGCCGGTCCCTCCTCGACGCCGGCCTCGCGGGCCAGCGCGGGGTCGAACGTCTCGCGGGCGGCGACCACCTCGTCGTCGCGCACCTCGACGGTGTCGTACTTCGCCTCCAGCACCGCGGCCAGGGCCTCGACGATTCCCCGTCGGTCGCCGTCGTCCGCGAGTGCGACCGGTCCGGCGACGACCGTCCCGCCCTCGCTTGTCTCGTAGGCCAGCGCCCGGCCGTCGACGGCCTCGCGGACCGCCTCGCGGTCGATACCGGTCGCCTCCTCCAGTAGTTCGGCCGGCAGGTCGGCGGCCACGAACTCGCCGTCGTACCCCTCGGCCGGGGTCCCGAAACGGAGGCCGTTGTCGATTCTCGACAGCGCCTCTTCGACCCGCTCGACCAGTTCCAGCGGGACCGCCGTCGTCTCCCGGAGCCACGTCTCCGAGACCGTCTCGAAGCCCAGTTCCTCGATGACCTCGACCAGCCGCGGCCGGTCGCCGTCGACGAGGGCGAACTCGGTCCCGCTCGTCGTGAAGGCCTTTCCGACGACTGCCTTCGCCTCCCGGGGGTCGCCCATCGCCTCCAGCGCCCAGTCGGCGGCGACGTGGCCGACCCGCCAGTCCGTCTCGGCGAGTACGCGGTCGAACCGGGGGGCGTAGTGACCGCCGCCGAAGCCGACGACCGTCCGGTAGTCGGTCGGGGCGACGCCCCGAAGGTCCAGAATCGAGCGGGCGACCGCTTCCGCACCCTCGGGGTCGGCCCACTCGTCTTCGCCGCTGCCCAACTCGACGAAAAGCGACGGGCGGCCGACGGTGCTCGGGCCGTGGTGGGTGCACTCGATGCCGACGTCGTAGCCCTCGGGAGCGTGCTCGGCGAACGCCTGTCGGACCGCTCGCAGCGCGTTCGGCGCGGCGCGGGCGAGTGACCCCGCTCCGCCGCCGTACTCGGCCGGCCCGAAGTTGCCGGTCGCGTGGGCGGTCAACAGCGGCCCGGTCTCCCCGGAGTGTCTCGAGGCGAAGACCAGCAGGTCGGGGTCCTCGAAGGCCGCGGCGGCCCCATCGAGGTGCAGGTGGAGGTCCTCGAAGGTCCGGAGTTCCGCGCCCTCGGTGCGGTAGTAGGTGCCGCCGCCCTCGGCGTCGCTCCTCGTTTCGTCTTCGTGTTCCGTCCACGATGCCAACTCGAGCAGGTGGTCGCCGATGTGGGAGGAGGCAGAATCGGCGCGGGAGACGACGACAGCGAGCATACCGCCACTCGGGACCGCCCCGGTAAAGCCGCGGTGGTCTCGGATCGGACCTGTGTGGCCCCGACGCGTGCCGAGGGAGCCACGTCTCCTGTGTCCGTCCGATACCGCCGATTGCGGGTTCTATATCGCGCTATCCGATTTATCACTCGGTACCGGGCCGGGTCGAGTTCCCCGCCGTCCAACTGTGCGTCGAGAACTCGTACCGTCGGGCGATCCACACCAAGTACGGACGGTACGCACTCGTCGGCCCCCGGCCGAGCACTCGATGCGATTCTCGGTCACCGCTCGACGGCAGGGCTGGCTTCCGGGGTCCGTGGACGGGTGAAGGATGCCGTACCGTACAGCCACAGGACGCCGACGACAACGGTGACGTCCACGCCGACGAGACGTAGACAAAGGGCGATTCCTCTCCCGATCACGCTCCGAGAGCGGCGACCAGTGCCAGCCCGATACCGATGGCGTTGACCAGTCCGTGGACCAGGATGACCACGACGAGGTTCTCCGTGCGCTCGTAGATGGCGCCGAGGATGACAGACGCGGCGGCGATGTTCACGAGGGCCACGAGAACGCCCAGCGAGAGCAGGTCGGACCCACCGATCCAGTAGCTCGGCACATGACCGAGTGCGAACCCGACCGAGACGATGCCGATTGCGGGAACGGGGCCCATCCGTTCGCGGAGGCGGCCCTGGACGATGCCGCGGTAGAAGTACTCCTCGATGGGAGCGAGGATGAACAGGACGGCGAACAGTGCCAGTCCGTACACCAGGACGGGGCGTTCGGCGGCCGCGGCGGTGATGAAGTTCGTCGGCTGAACCGCGCCTACCAGTTGGCCGCCGATACCGATCAGGATCGCGGCCGCGATAGAGAGGACCATACCCCCAAGTATCCAGCCCGTCTCGCGCACCGTCGGGAGCCACCTCGGCGCGTGGACGGTGACCGGATGGAAGCGGTGGTAGGCAACGCCGAGGAGGCCCACGGCGAGCGACGCGATGAGGCCGCCTCCGATGTACGTGATGGCGAGGTCGCCGCCGTACCCGAGCTGTCTCTGGAGGAGCTTGAAGCCCTCGACGAGGGCAAGCGGCGGTATCGCCGCGGCGACAAGCAGCCCCAGAGCGACGAGGACCGCCCGTCGTGGACTATCGTTCCGGGTGGGCTGGACGTTCGACTGATTCTGTGTAGGTGTTGACATGATGCTGCGGAGCGGCACGATGCGTCTGTACGCTCGGTTTTCTCTACGTCCGCACCGCCAGTGAATGGGGCCGTCGGACCTGTCCGCGGTTTAAATACTACTGTCGGAGTACTACTGTCGAAATCGAAGAATCGGATACGTAGTAGTTAGATCGGTCGTATCGAACACCAAATACCGGACGGCGGCTGGAGTCGACGACCGCGGAATGTGTTGGTCGTTCGTATCGTGTGTCGGATAGGGGCCGTTGGAGGTTGGAGCGCCGATCTATCCCGAGGTCCGTTCGAGCGGGTCGGTGCTGCCGTCAGCGTGTTCATCGGCATCAACGACGCGCCGGTCCTGCCAGAGGAGCCAGGCGCCCATCAGCCCGACGACCAGCGAGAGACCGAGATACGCGAGGACGAACCGCGTCGTCGCGGCAGCCCCAATCGTGGCGGGCACCAGCGGAAGGGCGATGTCGGCTGCGACGTGCCAGACGATGAGTGGCCAGAGGCTCCCGAGTCGGAACGCGACGGCCGCGAGACCGATCGCCATCGGGATCATGAGGACGACCCCGACCAGCCAGTCCCCGATCGACGCGCCGAAGACGACCTGCGAGACGTGCGTCAGTGCGAAGAGAGCGGCCGTGACGAGCGCGGCGAACACCCTGCCCTTCGATTCGAGCGCCCGGAGGAGTACCCCTCGGTAGAGGATCTCCTCGCTGATACCGGCTCCCAGGGCACTCCCGACGACGATGACGAGTAACGCGACCCACCCGGAGAGCGTCACTCCCTCGACGAGCGAAACGTCGGGGATGGCGACCCCGAACGCGAACGGGAGAGCCACGAACCCGAACAGCGGCACGAGATACACGAGCGCACGGCGGTCGACCGGTGCAGTCAGGCGGATCTTGCCCCACCAGCCGAGCCACGCGACGAGTCCGACGACGACGGCGACGAGGAGCCAGTTCGTGACCAGGGAGATGCCGTCGACCGTGAGGCTCGGAACGGCGGCGCTCAACACGAGACGGGTGCCGACGAACAGGGCGACGATGAACCCGAGGGTCCCGACGGCGAAAGCTACCGGACGACGGTCTACGACGGTTGTCATGCTGGTAGAGACGTGCCAGTAACCCAAGGGTTCGCACCCCGTATCCGTCCGTGGCTTATATACCCGGTCGCCGCTACCCATGGTGGCCGGTCCGAGGGCCCGAACCGACAGCCTCCGTCGGATAGGGTGTACAGCACGCCACCAGCGAGCAACGGTTGGCGGCGACTACTAACGTGGCTGGGGACCGTCCTCGGGTTATGAGCGTCTTCGGCGAGTTCCGGGTTCCCACGGACGCGCTGGTGTTGGCCGAGACATTCACCGCGGAGCCGGCGTTAGTTATCGACATCGACCGCGTCGTCGCCACCGACGAGGAGTATCTCACGCCGTACTTCGTGGCCACGGGCGTCTCCAACGACGCCTTCGAGTCGGTTGCCCGGGAGGACGATTCGATCGGCGACCTGCAGCGAGTCCACGAGTCCGACGGCATGACGATGTACCTCGCCGAGTGGCGTGATCACGTCGAGGCGCTCGCCTACAGTTACACGCGCGACGGGGCGTCGATCCTCAAGGCCACGGGCTCCACCGACGGCTGGCTCCTGCGGATGCGGTTCGACGCCCGCGAGAACATCGCGGGCTTCACCGATCACCTCCGAGAACGGGGGTTCTCGTTCGATCTCATCCGGCTCCACGAACGGTCCTACGCCCGCCCTGGGAGCAAGTTCGGCCTCACCCCGAAACAGTACGAGACACTCGTCACCGCCTGGGAGATGGGGTACTTCGACCTTCCACGCGACACGTCGATGACGGACGTCGCTGCGAAACTCGGAATATCGACCTCCTCGCTGTCCGACCGGCTCCGCCGGGCGCAGCATACGCTCATCGGCGATACCCTCCGCGTGTCCGTCGATCGGAACCATCGGAAATGATGCACCGATCGGACCGCGGTTCGACGGGACACGGTCCGTCCGAGCCCGTGTGACGAATCCGGGACTCCCGACCGTGACCGGCTGTCCGAACTCCGTCCACCTATAGTAGAATCTGGAAGTCTTTGCAGGGCAACCAGCCGAAAACCGGTGTTTCCTGTCCGCCCTCAGAGATTCAGAGAGGAGTGTGAGTAGATACTTCTGGAGATTACTATATCTGGCCGGTCTGAGACTCGATTCGTCGTGTCCACGTCGGGTTCTCTATCGTGGTGTCTCGTTTACGCTGATCGGGGTTCATCCAGGGGTCCTCTCTGGTCGTATCGAACGGTCGTTGCGGCTGCTGGCCGTCGACCTTCGCGTTGTCCGCGCTTTCAGGTCGAGAACGCTTATGCCGGCGGCCGGGCCAACGCCGGTATGGATGTCTTCGGTCTCGTCGGCAATCCGGTCGAACACTCGGTGTCGCCACCGATGCACGAGGCGGCCTACGAGGAACTGGACATGGACGCCCGCTACGTGACGTTCGAGCCGACCGAGGAGCGACTCGGCCTGGCCATCGAGGGCGCCAGCGCCCTCGGCGTCCGCGGGCTGAACGTCACCATCCCGTTCAAGGAGTCGGTCCTCCCGCTCGTCGACCCGGACCCGCTGGCGGAACGGATCGGCGCGGTCAACACGGTCGACTTCGACGGGGAGCCGACGGGCCACAACACCGACGCCGCGGGCGTCACGCGCGCGTTCGAGTATCACGACGTCGACCTGTCGGGGACGGCGGTCGTCGTCGGGGCGGGCGGGGCCGGCCGCGCGGCCGCCTTCGCACTCGCCGACGCCGGGGTGTCCGTCCGGGTCGCCAACCGGACCGTCCCGCGGGCCGAGGCGCTCGCCGAGGAGGTGCCGGGTGCCGACGCCCACGGTCTCGACGCCCTCGGTGAACTGCTCGCCGATGCCGACCTGCTGGTCAACGCCACGAGCGTCGGCATGGAGTCCGACGAAACGCCCGTTCCGGCCGACGCACTCCACGGCGACCTCGCCGTCCTCGATGCGGTGTACGCGCCGCTCGAGACGAGGCTCCTCCGGGAAGCGGCGGCGGCCGGCGCGAGAACCATCGACGGCGCCTGGATGCTGCTGTTCCAGGGGGTCGAGGCCTTCGAGCTGTGGACCGACCGGACGGCGCCCGTTGAGGCGATGAACCGGGCGCTGCGCGCGGCGCTGTAGCGGTCCGGTGCCTCCGGCGGTGGCCGGGTTTAAGTGCGAGCCGATGCTTCCCTCGTACATATGGTGTTCAAGCTGATCCGATCGGTTCTGGGGCTGGAGAGCTCCGATTCCTCCAGCGGGACCGACGTGACGGTCGAACGGGAATCCGGCGAGGCGGCCGCCGCGGGCACCTCGGCGTCGGCGTCGACCGGTTCGGTGACCGACGAATCGGAGGACGGCGACGGCGCTGCCGAGCCGGCCGAGGCCGTCGGCGCCGCCTCGACGGACGAGGATGCCGACGAACCCGACCCCGACGCCGAAACACCGGACGAGGCCGTCGCGGCGGGCACTTCGGCGTCGGCGTCGACCGGCTCGCTGACCGAGGAACCGCCCGAGGAGGAGGCCGCCGCCGAGCCAGCCGAGGCCGCCGGCCCGACCTCGGAGGACACTCCCGACGCTCCGGAGGACGGCGGTGACGGCGCCGTCCCCGTCGAGGAGGTCAGCGGCATCGGACCGGCCTACGCCGAACGGCTCGAGGACGCCGGCATCGAGACGGTCGCCCAGTTGCTCGCGGCCGACCCCGAGGAACTCGCCGACAGCACGGAGCTGTCCGCGAAGCGAATCGGCCGCTGGCAGGACCGCGCCGCGGAGCTGTAGACCGCAAGAGCGTTACCGCTCCGTCGCCTGCCTCCGGCAATGCGAGTCGTTACCGACCGGGCGGCCTTCCGCGAGACGGCCGCGGACGCGCCCCCCGAGGCGCGGGTGCCGGTCGAACTCCGCGTCCGCGTCGCCGACCCCTTCGAGGCGTACCGACGCGCCCGTCGCGGCGACGGCAACGATGTCTTCCTCGAGACGACCGGCGGGCAGTCGGGCTGGGGGTACTTCGCCACCGACGCGGTCGAGCGGGTGACCGTCTCCGCCGACGCCGCCTCCATCGATGGCGGGTCGCCGTCCGTCGACGCCCTGGCGAACGCACTCGACGGAGAGGCGCTTCGCCGCGGCGACTGTGACGTGCCGTACCCCTGCGGACTGTTCGGCTGGCTCTCCTACGACGTCGCTCGGGAACTGGAGTCGTTGCCCGAAACGACCGACGACGACCGGGAACTGCCCCGGCTCCAGCTTGCGAAGTACGACCGCGTCGCCGCCTGGGAGGAGCCGTGGACGGCCGAGGCGACCCTGCGGGTGACGGCGTGTCCGCGGCTCTGCGACCACGCGTCGGTCGACGCCGCCTACGAGTGGGCGGTCGGTCACGCCCGCAACCTCGTGGCCCGGGCGGTGGCGGGCGACCGGTCGGTCGGTCGCGGGGCGACCGCCAGCGGTCGGGCCACCTTCACCGCCGGTACCTCCCGCGAGGTGTTCACCGACCGGGTACGGACCGTCAAGGAGTACGTCCGCGACGGCGACACCTTCCAGGCGAACGTCTCCCAGCGGCTCTCCGCCCCGGCGACGGTCCACCCCGTCGAGGCGTACGCCGCGCTCCGACGGGTGAACCCGGCGCCGTACTCGGCGCTCGTCGAGTTCCCTGGTGTCGACCTCGTGAGCGCGAGTCCCGAACTGCTGCTCGACGTCGAGGGCGACCGCCTGCTGACCGAACCCATCGCCGGGACCCGACCGAGGGGCGAGACGCCCGAGGCGGACGACGATCTCGAGACGGACCTGCTGGCCGACGAGAAGGAGCGGGCCGAACACGCGATGCTCGTCGATCTCGAGCGAAACGACCTCGGCAAGGTCAGCGAGTTCGGCTCCGTCGACGTGCCCGAGTACCGCCGGGTCGACCGCTACTCGGAGGTGATGCACCTGGTCAGCCTCGTCGAGGGCCGGCGCCGCGAGGACTGCTCGGTCGCCGACGCCGTCGCGGCCGTCTTCCCCGGCGGCACCATCACCGGCGCGCCCAAGCCCCGGACGATGGAGATAATCGACGAGGTGGAGACGACACGGCGAGGACCGTACACCGGTTCCGTCGGCGTCTTCGGCTTCGACGACCGGGCGACGCTCAACATCGTCATCCGGACGCTCGTCCGGCACGGGGGGACCTACTACCTGCGGGTCGGCGCCGGCGTCGTCCACGACTCGAATCCCGACGACGAGTTCGAGGAGACGCTCGACAAGGGCCGGGCGCTGGTCACCGCCATCGACGCCGCTCTCGAGGAGCACTCGGCGTTCACCCTGGAGGCAGTCGAGCGATGACCCGCCTGCTCGTCGTCGACAACTACGATTCGTTCGTCTACAACCTCGTCCAGTACGTCGGTACCCACGCCGACGTCGTGGTTCGGCGCAACGACGACATCGACGTCGCCGGGATTCGTGACCTCGACCCCGACGGCATCGTCATCTCGCCCGGTCCCGGAACGCCCGCGGAGGCGGGCGTCTCGATGGCCGTCTTCGAGGAACTCTCCTACCCGACGCTCGGGGTCTGTCTCGGCCACCAGGCGCTGTGTGCCGCCAACGGGGCCGGCGTGGGCCACGCCCCCAGCGTCGTCCACGGGAAGCCCTCGACGGTGACCCACGACGGACGGGGCCTGTTCGAGGGGTTGCCGGCTCGTCTCGAAGTGGGCCGGTACCACTCGCTGGCGGTCGAGCGCGGCGACCTCCCGGCGCCGCTCGTCGAGACGGCCCGGACCGAGGACGAACAGGGCGTCGTGATGGGCGTCCGCCACCGGTCGAAACCCCACGTCGGCGTCCAGTTCCACCCCGAGAGCATCCTCACCGACGCCGGTGAGCGCATGATAGAGAGCTTCTGTGAACGATGCAGTACCACGTAGACGGCGAACTCCTCGACCGGGAGAACGCGACCGTCAGCGTCGACGACCGCGGCTTCCGGTACGGGGACGCCGCCTTCGAGACCTGTCGGGCCTACGGCGGCGAGGTGTTCGCGTGGGACCGCCACCTGCGGCGACTCCGGCGGACCTGCGAGACGCTCGGCATGCCGGGGGCGGTGCCCGACGACCTCGCCGTCCGGGTCGCCGACACGCTTGACGCCAACGGCCTCGCCGACGCGTACGTCCGCGTCTCGGTCAGCCGGGGGGTCCAGCCGGGAAAGCTGACGCCCCAAGAGCGCGTCGACCCGACAGTCGTCGTCTACGTCGATTCGCTTCCGCGCGGCGGCGCCGACGGTGAACCGGTATGGGACGGCCCCGCCGTCGTCCAGTCGGTCACGACCCGGCGCGTGCCCGACGCGGCGCTGCCGGCCGACGCGAAGACCCACAACTACCTCAGCGGCATCCTCGCGCGGCTGGAGTTGCGCCGGGCGGCTAACGAGGACTACCGGCCCGACGAGGCGCTGATGCGGGATGTCGACGGCCACGTCGCCGAGGGGGCGACGAGCAACCTCTTCTTCGTCGACGACGGTGTCCTGAAGACGCCCGCGGAGGGGTCGCTCCTGCCGGGCATCACGCGGGAAATCGTCGTCGAACTCGCCGAGTCCGAGGGGTTCCCGGTCGAGACGGGCCGCTACGCCGTCGACGACGTCCGCGAGGCCGACGAGGCGTTCCTGACGAACACGACATGGGAACTCCGGCCGGTCGAGAGCGTGGACGGCATCGACGTCGGCGGCGGGCCGATGACCTCGCTTCTCGGACGACTCTACGACGAGCGGGTCGAGGAGCGCTGTTACTAGCTGCCGCCGAAGCCGATGCGACCCGATGAGAGGTCGCGGTCGCTCTTCGGGCCGAGTCCCTCGAACTCGTAGTCGTCGTCGGTGAGGTAGACGGCCCCTTCCCGAATCGTCACGTCGACCTCCTCGAGGTACGCCCCCTCGCATGGACCGTGCGTGCACGCGCCGGAGTCCGACTCGAAGGTCGCGCCGTGGCGCGTACAGACGATGTCGCCGTCGCGGAACTCGGCGCCGCTGCCCTTGTCGAGGCGGACGTCGGTCCAGTGCGGACAGTAGTTCCGCCAGGCCGCGACCTCGCCGTCGAGACGGACGAGAAGCACTTCCTTCTCGTCGAACCCCTCGCGGACGGTGAAGAGAAACGTCGAATCGTCGGGCACGTCCTCGACGTCGACGATGCGACTCTCCGATTCCATCACCTGCGGGTAGCGGCCGCCCCGGCTTAGGTCCTTAGGTTTCCGACAGCACTGTCGCGGCGTCGACGTCGGCGTCCGAGCCGCCGACGACCAAGTCGCCGGCTGCTCCGGGGCCGATAGCGATGGCCGCACCGGCGAGTATCGGTGCGACCAGCCCCGCTGCGACGGTTCCGGGATCGGAAAAGGAGGTTCCGGCCGCGACGGCAACCTCGTCGTCGGCGTCGATGGCGTGCTCTTCGACGACGGTTTCGGCGGCGGCGATCACCTCGCCGTGGGTGTAGGTGCGCTCCGCGCTCCGGAGGAGCAGGTCGTCGGGCATCACGAGGTCCGGCGGTGCCGTCGGGTTCTCGCTCCAGACGTCGCGTTCGAAGTACGCCACGTCGGGGTCGGCGTGGCGGTCGCCGTAGACGACCGCCTTCGTCCCGGGACCGACCTCGTCGGCGTCGAGTTCCGACGCGGGGACGACGACTGCTCGCGCGTCGTCGCTCGGCGCCGATGGCGGGTCGAAGCGGACGATGCCGCCCAGCAGTGCGGCGCCGTAGAAGGTCAACACGGGTTCCGGAGTCGGGTCGTCGGCGACCGCGACGTTGGCACCGCTTCTGACGCCGAGATGTCGGAGGAAGTTCCCGACCTTCCAGGCGCTCGTGCAGAACCGCCGGTAGTCGTACTCCCGACCGACGGCCGGCACCCGAAGTGCCGGTGTCCCGGACCGTCGGTCCCGGTCGACGAGGTCACCCAGGACGTCCATGCAGTCGGTAGGAACGCCGGACGTTTATATGCGAGCGAATCGCGTCGCCGACATGGACTCCCAGTCCCGCGTCGCGGCGTTCGTCGAGGACAACGACATCGAGGCACCGGCGGCGTACCGGTTGCTGGACACCGTCTCGGAACTCGGTGAGGTCGCAAAGGAGGTCTGTACCTCCACCGACTACGGCGACGACCCCGGTTCGGTCGACGTTTCGGAGGACGAACTCGGCGACGCGCTGTTCGCGCTCTTGGCGCTGTGTTCGGCGCTGGACGTCGACGCGGAGGCCGCCCTGGAGACATCGCTGGCGAAGTACGAGGAACGTCTCGCCGAGTCGGGGCAGGCCGGCAGCGGCGAGTAGCGAGCAGGCGGAACGCCGGTTCGGTCGGATGGCAGTCGACGGCCCACGTTCCGCGCTCCCGCCTCGGCGGGCCGCCGTCGGTTCGTCAGATCACGGGCCGTCTGGCCGCCCGTTCGGTTA
This sequence comes from Natronomonas marina, assembly GCF_024298905.1. NCBI lineage: Archaea > Methanobacteriati > Methanobacteriota > Halobacteria > Halobacteriales > Natronomonadaceae > Natronomonas > Natronomonas marina. The sequence goes on along the minus strand of NZ_CP101154.1, from coordinate 2,750,408 downwards.
TAAACGTTCGCAGGGGTGCGCGCAGTGCCGTGTGGCGCGCTTCAGCCGAAGTTCTCCGTCTTCGCGGCGTCGGGGTCGCCGCCGGCGGCCTCGATTGCAGTCTCGGCGTCATCGAGGAAGTCGGCGAAGCCGTAGACGAAGACCTGTTCGGCCTCGGCGCCCGACAGGGCGGCCCCGACGGCGTCGGTCAGGGGTTCGGTCTCGTTCAGGAGGAACACGTCCGCGCCGGCGGCGGCGATGTCCGCCAGGCGGTCCTCGTGGATCGGCGCGTCGTCGCGGTAGACGACGGCAGCCTCGTTACCGTCCTCGAGGGCGCGCTCGGCGATGGCGACGGCGGGGCCGATGCCGGGCCCGCCGGCGACGACGACCACGCGGGACTCGCCCTCGTAGTAGTTGCTGCCGAACGGGCCGCTGAAGGTGACGGCGTCGCCGGGCTTGAGCTCCCGGAGGTAGTCGCTGAACGCCCCGGCCTGGTCGGGGTCGAAGCCGACGGTGAACTCGAAGGTGCCGACGGTGGTCGGAGAGGAGATGGTGTAAAAGCGGCTCTCGGTCTCGCCGTCGACGGTGGCGGTAATCTTGACGAACTGACCCGGTTCGGCCTCGAAGCCGCCGGGGGTCTCGAGGTCGAAGGCGAGCGCGTCCTCGCCGGCCTCTCGGACCGCGGCGACGGTCGTCTCGGTCGCGTCCATACCCGGAGGTACGGGCTCTACGGCAAGGCGCTTTCGAAGCCGTGTCGTCGACAGGTGGAAAAATCCCGGCCGCTACCGGCGAACGAAAACCGCGAGTTCGGCGGGCCGACGCCGGGCAAACCGCTGACGGGTGGCAACATTCAGAAGGCTTAACGTCCGTCGTGCTGAATTCGGACCTAGTATGCCAGAGGACCTCAACTGGGCCATCGGCGGGGAGGCCGGCGATGGGATCAACTCCACCGGCAAGATATTCGCCCAGGCGCTCTCGCGGGCGGGGCGACACGTTTTTACGTCGAAGGACTTCGCCTCGCGCATCCGGGGCGGGTACACCGCCTACAAGGTGCGGTCGTCGGTCGACCGCGTCGAGAGCGTCGTCGACAGACTGGACATCCTGATCGCGCTGACCCAGCGGACCGTCGACGAAAACATGGACGAACTCCACGACGGCTCGGTCATCATCTACGACGGCGAGCGGACGATGATGGAGGACTTCGAGGCCCCCGGCGAGATGACGGGCCTGGACGTCCCGCTGAAGCGCCTCGCGGAGGACGCCGGCGGCGCCATCATGCGCAACATCGTCGCCCTGGGAGCGGCGTGTGAGGTGACCGGCTTCGACATCGAGTACCTCGATGAGTCCCTCGAGAAGCGCTTCGGCAACAAGGGCCAGGCCATCGTCGACAACAACCGGGAGGCGGCCCGCCTCGGCGCCGAGTACGTCCGCGAGGAGATAGACACGACGACCGACTACGACATCGATACGACCGACAACGACTACGTCCTGCTGAACGGCGACGAGGCCATCGGCATGGGCGCCCTCGCCGCCGGCTGTCGGTTCTACGCCGGCTACCCCATCACGCCCGCGACGGACGTGATGGAGTACCTGAAGGGCCGCATCGAGAACTACGGCGGTATCGTCGTCCAGGCTGAGGACGAACTGTCGGCCATCAACATGGCGCTCGGTGCCGCGCGCGCCGGCGCGCGCTCGATGACGGCCACCTCCGGTCCCGGTATCGACCTGATGACCGAGACGTTCGGGCTGGTGGCCACGTCGGAGACGCCGCTCGTCATCTGTAACGTGATGCGCTCGGGGCCCTCGACGGGGATGCCGACCAAACAGGAGCAGGGCGACCTCAACGCGATGCTGTACGGCGGCCACGGCGAGGTGCCGCGGTTCGTCGTCGCGCCGACGACCGTCGCCGAGTGCTTCCACAAGACCGTCGAGGCGTTCAACCTCGCCGAGAAGTACCAGCTCCCGGTCTATCTGACCGCGGACCTGGCGCTCGCGGTCACCGAGCAGACCTTCGAACCCGAGGAGTTCGACATGGAAGCCGTCGAAGTCGACCGCGGGAAGGTCGTCGACGAGGACAGCGTCGAGGAGTGGACCAACGACCAGGGGCAGTTCAAGCCCCACGCCGTCACCGACGACGGCGTCAGCCCGCGGGCCTTCCCCGGGACCACCGACGGCGCCCACATGTCCACCGGTCTCGAGCACGACGAACTCGGGCGCCGGACCGAGGACACCGACATGCGCGTCCAGCAGGTCGACAAGCGCGACCGGAAGGTCGAGACCGCAATCGAGCGGGAGGACTGGAGTTACCGCGAGTTCGGCGACCCCGACGCCGACACGCTCGTCGTCTCGTGGGGGTCCAACGAGGGCGCCATGCAGGAGGCGATGGACTTCCTCGACGAGGACGGCATCGACGTCCGGTTCATCTCGGTACCGTACATCTTCCCGCGGCCCGACCTCACCGAGGAGATCGAGGCCGCCGACGACGTCATCGTCGTCGAGTGTAACGCGACCGGCCAGTTCGCCGACCTGATCGAACACGACGCGCTGACCCGGGTCGAGCGAATCAACAAGTACGACGGCGTCCGGTTCAAGGCGGACGAACTCGCCGAAGAGGTCGAGGCAGCCCTCGGCGAACCCGACGAGGCGGACGCGGAGGTGGAGGCATAACGATGAGTTCCGAGATCCGATTCACTGACTTCAAATCCGACAAGCAACCGACGTGGTGTCCCGGCTGCGGCGACTTCGGGACGATGAACGGCATGATGAAGGCGCTGGCCAACACCGGCAACGACCCCGACAACACGTTCGTGGTCGCCGGCATCGGCTGTTCCGGCAAGATCGGGACCTATATGCACAGCTACGCGCTGCACGGCGTCCACGGTCGCGCGCTGCCGGTCGGCACCGGCGTCAAGATCGCCAACCCCGAACTCGAGGTCATGGTCGCCGGCGGCGACGGCGACGGCTACTCCATCGGGGCCGGCCACTTCGTCCACGCCGTCCGCCGGAACGTCGACATGACCTACGTCGTGATGGACAACCGCATCTACGGGCTCACCAAGGGCCAGTTCTCGCCCACCTCGCGGGAGGACTTCGAGACCTCGACCTCGCCCGACGGCACGAACCAACAGCCCGTCAATCCGCTCGCCCTGGCGCTCGCCGCGGGCGGCACCTTCATCGCCCAGTCGTTCTCGTCGGACTCCCAGCGCCACACCGAAATCGTCCAGGAGGCCATCGAGCACGACGGCTTCGGCTTCGTCAACGTCTACTCGCCGTGCGTGACGTTCAACGACGTCGACACCTACGACTACTTCCGGGACGCCATCGTCGACGTCGGCGACGAGGAGTTCGACCACGACCGCGGCGACTACGACGCCGCCAAGGACCTCATCATGGACCGCGACAAGGAGTACCAGGGCGTCATCTACCAGGACGAGAGCTCGGTCGGCTACGAGAAGCGCGAGGGCGTCGAGGCACCGATGACCGACATCCCCGACGGCGCCCCCGAGGACGCGATGGACCTGGTGCGGGAGTTCTACTGAAACTCCGCTTTTTGCCCTTTCGGCGTCGTTGCATATCTCGGTCGGTGACACGTCCCAGCGACCGTGCTGAATACAAGGCGCGAATCTTGTACGTGGAATTGCGCTAGGAACCGTCGGTAACGCGAGCCGCGTCTATGATAGATTGAGTCGCCTTCATCGGTCCCGGCATGCGAGAATTGAGTGCTCAGTTTATCTATAGCGGGCGCGTATACTTCTACGAGGGAAATACTATGAACAAAAACGTCGGCGGCATGGACCGCCTCGCTCGCCTCGTTATCGGTCCCATCCTAGTTCTGGCTGGGATCGCTGGCTACGCGGGCTTACTTGTCCTCGCAGTCGGTCCGTTACCCCAAGCACTTACCTCAGTACTCGTGTTGCTCGTTGGGATGATACTGCTGGTCACCGGCCTCATCCAGAAGTGTCCACTCAACCGAATCCTCGGATTCAACACGTACCGCCAGAAGGGGTCCCGCGAATCAGAAGAGCCGACTTTGACCGACCCGAAGTAATCGTTTCCCTTCCTTGGGCGGCGATACCGGCCAGCCGAAAGGGCTGATCGATTCACGCTCTGAAGTCGCATGCTGTTTCTGACAGAAAGCGGGTAGTTCGTTTGGCCGCTGCTGAACCTATAGCGCGAGTCGGTCGCGCAGTTCAAACGATTCCAGCGAACCAGAGAACCGTATAGGTCAACGCCAGAATAGACAGGACGATGCCGACGATACCGAGGAGACGCCCTTGCCGTTCGCTCATACCTATCTTTGGAACTGGTACGTAATCATTCTACTGCCGACACAGTCACCCTGCTGCATACACGCTCTATATTCAGCACGGCAAGCGTATCAAATATTTGCCATCACAGTTGAAATATAAGGTTATCATCATTTTGAAATGGTGGGGTAGGGCCAACTTTGATGTGTACACAAACTCATACACAAACACGGATGGCCTCGAAAAATATCGGTATCAAGGAGGACGTTTACGAGCGGCTGAAAGCACACAAACGCGGTGACGAGAGCTTCAGTGAGACGCTTGACCGTCTCCTCCACGAACTCGATTCCGATTGGCGGACGAACGCCGGATTTCTCTCTCAGCAAGCGGCTGCCGACCTCGAAGCAGAGGTCGAGCGAGGCTTCGAGGACCTCGATGACGCGTTCGATGAACGCGGCGACGGAATCGACGAGCGGCTTTCAGGGGAATCGTGAAGCTCGTAGACGCGTCGTTTCTCATCGACTACGCCCGAGGTGACGACGCCGCAATCGCGTATTTAGCCGCCCACGACGAGGAAGAGATCGGTGCATCGACCATCGTCCTCTCCGAGCTCTATCGCGGGTTGATGATCACCCAGGATATGCCACGAGAGGAGGCGATGTCGAAGTACGAATGGGTGGAGCCGGTGCCGTTCACGAACGAAACGGCTGCAGAAGCCGCCGAGATCTACGTCGGGCTCCGTGCCGACGGCGAAATGATCAACAAAAGCGACATCTACGTAGCTGGAACTGCTCGCTCGCTCGGTGTGTCCCTCGTCGTGAACGACAACCATTTTGCTGCTATCGAGGACCTGGAAGTCGAGACGTACCGGGAATAGCCTTCTCTTGGTAACATCTGACCCTGTCGAACCCCTCGGTTGCTGATAGTTCTCAGAGGTGTGCTACAGGGAGATGCATCCTATCGTTTGGTTGCTCTAGCTACCCCGGTTTGGAATCGACGGTGACCGACTGCTTCACCCCCGTCTCTATCAGCACGCGACTCTTGATAGCACCAAGAGATTTCGAAAGGTCACTTCCTCGCGCCACCCTGTGGTCGCGCTGCGGGGGGTCACGTTTTCGGTAGACCGCTCGCTCCGTTCGCTCGCGGATGCTCGTTCTCCTCTCGACTCGCTACGCGACCAGTCCGGTGAGGTCTTCGACCCGTGCCTCCGTTTCAGCGACCAGTTCCTCGACGGCCAGGTCGTCGCCATCGCAGCCGGGCGAGAAGCGCCGGTTTCAGTGCTCGACGAACTCCACGAGAACGCCGCCGGTCGATTCGGGGTGGAGGAAGGCGACGTCGTGGCCCCACGCGCCCGGTCGCGGCTCTTCGTCTATCAACTCGACGCCGACGGACTCGGCGTTCTCCAGGGCGGCCTCGATGTCGTCGGTCTCGAGTGCGACGTGGTGCAGGCCCGGCCCGTGGTTCTCGAGGTACCGCGAGATGGTGCCCTCCTCGCGGGGTTCGAGCAACTCGAAGTAGCCGTTATCGAGTTCGAGAAACAGTACCTGGAGGTCTCCGAACCGTTCCTCGTGGGCGATTTCACAGCCGAACAGGTCCTCGTAGCGGAAGGCCAGGCTCTCGGCGTTCTCGGTGGCGACGCCGGCGTGGTCGAAGCGCATGGTGGGTGGTCGACGGCCGACGAGAAAAGCCCGACGTTCTACCGGGGTTCGCTCACACCCCGGCTCGGTACTCGCCGAAGACGTCCCGCATGGCGTCGCATATCTCGCCGGTCGTCGCGTAGGCCTTCACCGCGTCGACGATGTACGGCATCACGTTCTCCTCGCCGCGGGCAGCCTCCCGGAGCGCCTCGAGGGCGGCGTCGACGGCCTCGCCGTCCCGCTCCTCGCGGAGTTGCTGGACGCGCTCGCGCTGGCGGCGCTGCTCTTCCTCGCTTACCTCCTCGATGTCCTCCTTGGGGTCCTCGTCGACGGTGTACTCGTTGACGCCGACGATGACGCGCTCGCCGGTCTCTATCTCGCGCTGGCGCTCGAAGGCGACGTTCTGGATCTGGTCCTGGACCCACCCGCGCTCGATGGCCTTCCGCATCCCGCCGCGGTCGTCGACCTCATCGAGGATGTCGAAGGCCTCGCTCTCGAGTTCGTCGGTCAGCGCCTCGACGTAGTACGACCCCGCCAGCGGGTCGATGGTGTCGGCGGCGCCGGACTCGTGTGCGAGGATCTGCTGGGTGCGGAGCGCGGTCCGGACGGACTTCTCGGTCGGGAGGCTGAGCGCCTCGTCCTTGCCGTTGGTGTGGAGGCTCTGGGTGCCGCCCAGCACTGCTGCGAGCGCCTGATACGCGACGCGGACGACGTTGTTCTCGACCTGCTGGGCGGTCAGCGTCGAGCCGGCGGTCTGGGTGTGGAACTTCAACTGCTTGGACCCGGGTTTCTCGGCGTCGAAGCGCTCCTCCATGATTCTGTACCACATCCGGCGGGCGGCGCGGAACTTCGCCACCTCCTCGAGGATGTTGTTGTGGGCGTTGAAGAAGAAGGATAGCTGCGGGGCGAACTCGTCGACGTCCTGGCCGGCCTCGATTGCGGCCTCGACGTACTCGATGCCGTCGCCGAGGGTGAAGGCGAGTTCCTGGGCGGCGGTGGCGCCGGCCTCGCGGACGTGGTACCCCGAGATGGAGATGGTGTTGAAGTTCGGCACCTCGGCGGCGCAGAACTCGAAGATGTCGGTGATGATCCGCATCGAGGGCTCGGGCGGGTAGATGTAGGTGTTGCGGGCGATGTACTCCTTGAGGATGTCGTTCTGGATCGTGCCGCGGAGCTGTTCGCGGTCGACGCCCTGCCGGTCGCCGACGGCGATGTACATTGCAAGCAGGACCGAGGCGGGCGCGTTGATGGTCATCGAGGTCGACACCTCGTCCAGCGGGATGCCGTCGAAGACCGTCTCGAAGTCCTCCAGGGAGTCGATAGCGACGCCGGCCTTCCCGACCTCGCCCTCGGCCATCGCCGAATCGGAGTCGTAGCCCATCTGGGTCGGGAGGTCGAAGGCCATCGAGAGACCGGTCTGGCCCTCGTCCATCAGGTAGTTGAACCGCTCGTTGGTCTCGCTCGCGGTGCCCATGCCGGCGTACTGTCGCATCGTCCACAGGCGGCCGCGGTACATCGTCGAGTAGACGCCGCGGGTGTAGGGCGACTCGCCAGGGAAGCCGACGTCGTCGTCGTAGTCGAGGTCTGCCACGTCGGCGGGCGTGTAGAGGGGATCGACCTCCTGGCCGCCGGTGTCGGTCGTGAACTGCTCGGTTCGTTCTCCGAAGCGCTCGACGGTCGGACCGTAGGTCTCCGCTTCCCACCGGTCGTGTCCCTCCCGAATCGCCTCGAGATCGTCCGGATCGAACATTATCGAAGAAGGGGACGGACGAGGCTTAAGCGTTGGCTGGTGTGGGGCGGCCGAACGTCGCCGTTCGATCCGGGAAATCGGTCGAAAGAACTGCGGATGTCGATCCGTGCCGGACCCGACCCCACCGTCTCAGAACAGGTGGTCCGGAATCACGACGTTGAGCAACGAGAGCGCCATCAGGAGCAGGAACACGTAGACCAACAAAACGATGACGTTGCGCTTGTGGGCTCCGGGCGCTATCCCCGGAAGAAGCGCCGCCCAGTTGCCGTTTCTTTCCTTCATCACTGATCGCTCCCGGCTATCTCCCGGTCATCCCTATCCGCTATCGTCACTCTCCGAGTCGGCCCCGGTCGGCGTCGATGCCGGCTCCGAGGGCGGCGTCGGGGTATCGTCCGGTGTCTGAGTCGGGGTATCGTTCGGTGTCCGGGTCGGGGTATCGTTCGGTGTCCGGGTCGGGGTATCGTTCGGTGTCTGAGTCGGGGTATCGTTCGGTGTCCGGGTCGGCGTTTCGTCCGGCGTCGGGGTCGCTCGGCGGTTCGGCGGTGTCGGCGTCGGTGTTTCGCCCGGCATCGATGTCGGCGTCGGTGTTGCTCGCCGATCCGACCCATCGTCGGGCGGACCGCGAGGTCTGTCGTCCGGTGGGCCGCGGGGTCCGTCGTCCGGTGGGCCGCGAGGTCCGTCGTCGGGCGGGCCGGTCGGAAGTTCCGGCGTGTCCGTCGGCGTCGGTGTCGGCTCGATCCCTTCGATGGTGACGGTGGCACTCTCCTGGTCGCTGAGCACCGCGAAGCTGTACCCGCCCCCGAGGCTCAGGCCGAACACGAGCAGTCCCAGCAGGACGGCCCACCGTGCCTCAGTCATCCCGACCACCTCCGCCGGCGAACGGCAGTCGCCGGTAGACGAACCTGACCGGTTCGACGATCACGTACCCGATCGCATAGAGGATCGCGTGCAGCGGATACAACAGCGGGTTCCTCGCCAGCGGCCACGTCGTTTCCTCGGCTGCCTGCTCCCTGGCGTCGGCTGCCTGCTCTCCGGCGTCGGCTGCTTGCTCCACCTCGACGACGGCGGGTTCGAGGTCCTCGAAGTTCGGGTTCGAGGGTTCGCCCCCGGGGCGTTCCGGTTCTGCTGTCGTCGGCCGGTCCGGTTCCACCGCGGTCCTCGGTATTCCCGGCCCGTCGACGGCCTCGATGCCGCCGTCGACGAGCGGTTCGGTCCTCGTTTCGGGCGGTCCAGCGACCGTCCCGCCGTGGGACGGCTCGGTGACCGTCTCTGCCGGCTCCTCGACCGAGTCCGACCCGCCGAAGAGGTACAGACCGCCGATCATGACGAGCGCCGCGGCCACCGTCGAGGCGGCCGTGAACGACCACACCTCCCGCGTCGTGTAGGCCACCCAGACCGCGTAGCCGGTGAACACGACGAGGAGGATCACCGAGAACCGGAGGTCCTTCGGCGTCAGCACGATCCCCGCCTCGTCCTCGTCCGCCTCGGGGGTCGCCGCGGGCACCTCGCCCTCGACCCCGTCGTCGGGACCGGTCGCCTTCGAGGGGGCGTCTCCCCGCTCGTCGTTGTGGGTCGTTCCCGCCGCACTCCCCGCGGGTTCCGGCTCCTCGTCCCCGCGGGTCGACCGAATCAGGTCGTACGCTTCCGAGAGCACCAGGAGTATCAGCGGGGTGACGACGAGCGCGACGAACCCGAGTCGGGTCCCGGCGAACCCGATGACGTACCCGATGTACGGGAGGACGAACAGGTGGCCGTCGACGGTCGGCACTCGCCCTCTGACCTGATCGGGCTGGACGAGCGCCGGATCGGGGTCCTCGTTGGCGTCCCCGGCCGTCCGGAACGCCGGCCCCGCCTCGGTTTCGACCACCTCGATGACGCGGTGGGTCGTCGGCCGGCTCTCGCCGTCGCGGGCGAACGTTATCACGTCGCCCGCCGATATCGACTCGGCGGGCACCGACTCGACGACGATGACGTCGCCCGGGCTGAACGCCGGCTCCATGCTGCCCGAGAGGACGACGTAGCTCTGGTCGGCCCCGACGGTCTGTGGAACCGCATAGACGACGAACGGGAGTACGAGGACGATCAGTGCGATCGTCGCCGTGATCGAAAGCAGATCCCGCTTGGACAGCGACGAGCCTCCCCCGTCGCTTTCCTCTCCGTATTCGGTATTGTCCGTACTCATGATGAACACCCCTTCGCCTCCGGTGAGCCGACGTCGTCGTCCACCTCGTATTTCAGGCCACACACCCCGGGACACGGGTCGGGGTTCGACCGGTCGGTGTTTCCGAACCCGCTACCCTGCTGTTGATACACGGTTCCGCCCTCCGCCGTGGTGAACACCCCCGCCGCTCCGGGGTCGCCGAAGACTCGGATTTCGGTGCCGTACTTCAGCACGACCGCGCCGAGCGACTCCGGCGCGTCGGTCAAAACGAGGGTGTCACCGTCGACGGTAAACGCCAGGTCGTCGTCGGTCAGCCCCGTGTCGGCCGTCGCACAGAAGCCGATCCAGCTGATGTCCTTGCCGGAGGGGGGACTCCCGCACTCGTCGGGCCCCAGCGTCTCCGATTCGGCGAACGGCGACGCTCCCGGTGCGCTGCCGTAGCGACACTGTTCGGCGTAGAACTCCAGTTCGAGATCGAGGTCCGAACTGGGGGCAGACGGCGTCTGGATGACGAGCGTCCGCGTCTCGCCCGGGCGGAGACAGTCGTTTTCGTCGGTCCCACACGAGAGGAGGAATCCCTCGCGGAACGTCTCGCTCGTGAACACGTCGAAGGCGGTTCCCTGGTCTATCAGGGTCCAGTCGTTCCCGCAGACCCGGTACACCTCGACGTACGTCGTGGCGGCCACGACGGGGTCCGGACACGTCTTTGTCCGCACCCAGACGTGAGACGGGTTGTTGTTCACGTCGTCGGGCAGACTGACCCGCAGCTCCGCCATCCCGGGGTTCGGCGACCCGACGGTCACCTCTATGTCGACGACGCCGGCGACGCTCTTCGACGCCGAGACGTCGTTGTCCTCGAAGGTCTCGGTGTCCGAGAACAGCGCCGCGCTGCCGCTGCCGGCCACCGCACCGGTCCCGCCGGTTACGGCGAGTCCGGCGAGTAACTGACGGCGACTGATACTATAATCCGGCATTGACACCCCCCCGTAAGCCGTCCGGTCTCCCCCTCGTTCCTGACGGGTGTGACGTACTCCGCTGTAGGGGCGATGACCTAATATAGGTACCTATCATCCCGCTGTCATTCACCGACGAAATTAACGCCGGGCGGGGAATACACCACCGCTCGACGTCCCGCTGTTCGGACCCGGTAGATGCCTGCCCGCGTGTGGTCCGGCCGCTGTTCGAGGGCGAGCAACGACCGATGCCGGGCGAATGTATCATTTATCTGTTTTCTCTTGGTTCGTTCGTCCGTTCGTTACCGCGGGTTCACGACTCCTCCCGGCGGAGTCGAACCGCCGAAGCGCCAGCGTGGAGGTCGGTCGGCGTCCATCGATGTCTCGTTGATTCGTCGCATTCGTCCCTCATGGTGCGGGCGTGTTGTTCCGACTCTGTTCGGTGTAGCCGCGGAGGTCGAATCCCAGCGAGTCGGTCTGTATTTCGTTGCCGACGTCGGTCGGAATCGTCCACTCCAGTCCGATACACAGGGTGGTGCCGTTGCCGGGAACCGGGTCCCGGCCACTGCTCCCGTAGGGGTCGCCGTCCAGTTCGAGTCGGCGCCCGCCGGCGACCGACTGGCCGGCGCTGTCGAACAGCGTCCGCACGCTCGCGTACCCGGAATCCGGATAGATGGTCCGCTCGCCGCCGTCGAAGGCGTTGTTGCAGTCCTCGTCGTACCAGAGTCGAACGTAGACGTTCTCCGCGAGTTCGCTTCCCCCGTCGTCGTCGACGGTCGCTTCCGGTTCGGTCATCCCGTTTTCGCCGCCGGTCAGGTTCAGGAAGTCCAGCCAGAGGTATCCGGGGTTGCCGCAGTTGTGGATGCTGAACGTGATCTCGCCGGTGTCTCCGGGTTTGACGTCGGCCAGTTCTATCAGGTGCTCCTGGTCCGGGTAGCCGTCGCTTTGGAACACGTCCGGCACCTCGAGGTCCTTGCCGCTCCTTGCGCTACACCGCGCGCTCAGCGTCAGCGGTTCCGTCACGTCGAGTTCGATCGGGTCCGTCCGGTCGCTCGAGATGGCGACCCAGTCGGTGACGTCCGACGCCGAGAAGTCGGGGACGAGGGTGATCGGCCCGAAGTCGTCGGCCAGGTGGCCGTACGCCCCGCCGTCGCCGTAGGGACCGCCCCACTGGAACCGCGCGCTGGCGGTCGTGAGCGTGTCGTTGCCCTCCTCGACGACGAGCCACGACTCGCCGTCGTCGTCGGGCAGTCCTCCGGGGAAGTCGAAGACGACGACCTCGCTGCCCTCCTCGGGACTGTCGGCGACGTCGTGGACGAACACGAGACTCAGGTCGCCCTCGTCGCTGTCGGCGGCGGCACCCGTTTCCTCGTAGAGGAAAACCGCGCTGCGGTCGGTCTGCTCGAAGCCGGTGTTCGGGCTGCCGTCCGAGTAGTCGTAGAACTCCTCGATGGGATCGTCGCCGCGGATCGGCTCGATACACGTCGAGAGCCGACCGGACCCCGTCTCCTGGAAGAGCAGGTACTCGTCTATGCCACAGTCACAGCAGACGGCCGGGATGTCCGAGGCGTCCTGCGTGGCACCCGGGCCGCCGTACTGCACTTCGTTGAACGACTGGAGGCCGTCGCCGTCGTGGTCGGGATAGGCGTTGACGCCGTGGCGTTCGACCTCGCCGGTGTCCGGGTTCGGCCCGCTGTAGGTCTGTTGCCAGTCGATCTTGAGATCGAGGTCGCCGGCGGCGAGCGTGTTCCGCTCGAACGACTCCGTGTCGCTCAACAGGGCCCTGGTCCCCACCCCGGCACCGACGCCGGAGAGCCCTATCGCTCCGGTCGCCTTCAGCAGCCTCCGTCGCGAGATGTCCATGTGTTCCCTCATGTGCTGAACCCCCAAGCGGGGGAGGCCCACCGGCGGAATCGAACCGCCGTGACGCACCAGCGTGGGAACCGCGCCGCCCGTCGCCCCGGGTTCGTCGGCCCGGGTCGGTCGTTCGTCTCAGTTTTCGACGAGGAACGCCGCTCCATCACCCCCGTTCGCCGCCGGTGCCCCGACGACGCCCCTGGTCCCGTCCGGGGCGATCGCCACGGACGCGCCGAAGGAGGGGGTCTCGGGAAGCTCGAACCGCCCGGCGAGCCCGTACGGCGATCCGATTTCTCCCGGGCCTGTCGGCTCGAAGAGGGCCGCGTACCGTCCGCCGGGGGCGCCGGCGAGGAACGGTCCCTCTTCGGAGCCCGAGAGCGACGCCCCCAGCCCGTCCGCGTCGTTCGGAGCGTCGCTCTCGGCCGATAACTGGCGTGCGGAGAACGACGGCCCCTCGACGGGGACGAATCGGTACACGGTCCCCGCTTCCGCCTCGCTGCCCGGCGCACCGACTATCGGCGGGAACGGTCCGACGGCGTCGACCGCGGTCCCGAAACGATCCCCCTCGCTCAGTGCTACGCCGGCCTCGTTGGCCAGCTCCATGCTGATGGCCTCGCTCCCGTCGTCGAAGAAGAAGTATCCTGCTCCCCTCGTTTGGTTCGCGCCCGGCGCGCCGACGAGAGCGAACGGAAACGAGAGCGAAACCGCGGCTCCGAACCCGGCACCGGGTTCGAGTTCGCTCGGCGCCTCGATCATCGGAACGGGGAACTCGCTGTCGCCCCCCTCCAGCGTCTTCAACTCGGCCGAACCGCTACCGTCGGCCTCGGGCGCGCCGACGAGAACGAACGCGCCGAGGTCCGAGTCGACCGCGACATCGACCGTCGAGCCGTATCCGCCGCCCGAGCCCTCGAACTTCGTTCGGAGACTCCAGGCAGACGATTCCCCCGACCGGTCGAAGAGGTACACCGCGCCGTCGCCGCCGTCGTCCCCGGGCGCACCGACGGCCAGCAGCTCCGCACCGGAGCCGCGGTCCTGATCGTGGGCGACCGCAGTGCCGAACTCGGCCCCGTCGAGGGGTTCGTCCGCGCCGACGAGCCCCGCGTTGCCCGGCTCGAGCTCCTCGAAGATGCCGTTCAGGACGTAGGCCGATCCCGTGTCCGCGGAGTGATCCTCGGCCGGTGCCCCGGCGACGACCGTCGACTCGCGCCGCTGCTCATCTGATTTCCGCAGCCTGAACTCGTCGGGTCCGGGCCCGGACGGGATCTCGACCCCCGTCCTGGGCGTCCCGAGTAGTTCCCCCTCAGAGGGATCGCCGATGTCGACCGACATACCGAACCGGGGCGAATCCCCGTCGCCGAACGTTTCCGGGGTCAGCACGGACCGTTCGAAACTCCCGCCCCCGGGTGTCGTTCCCTCGTTGATGGGGAGCAACGACGGGTTCCGGTCCAGGCTCGTGATGCGTGCGCTGTCCCCGGGGTCGTCGGAGAGCGGGCCGAACGCCCTGGTGAACTCCCCGGAGTCCGGGATCGGTTCGGCCGTCACGCCCCAGAGCCGCGCCACGACCTCGGTATCCCCGTCCGGGTTCGGCGGGTACGTCCCTCCTGGGGGTGCCCGGTCGTTCGGGCGTTTCACGTTCCCGTTAAGGAGCGTAAAGGGGAAGATCGGGACCTCGAACTCCTCGGTGTAGGTTCCCTTCTCCCGGATCCTGAACCCGATCACCGACGAGAAGTCGTCGGGGCTGCCGGAGCCGACGGGCGGATCGACGGCGTGAATCGCCACGACGAACGCGGGGGTATCGGACCCGTGGAGGTGCTCCGGGTCCACCAGGGGCGGCACCGGAACGAGGGACTCCGAGGGATCGGTCGATACCGCCGGAGCGGGCAGCCGACGCAGGTCGTCGTCCGTGTATTCGGCCCGCTCGATCGTCACGGTCGAGTACAGCTCGAAGTCTGGTTCTGATTCTGGCATCGTTCTGTCAGGGTGGTGCGTTCGCGGTCTGGTCGGGAATGACGACCGACTGGCCCCCGGCCGCCCCGAACGGGTCGTCGTTGTTGCGGACCTGTTCGGCCTGGAAGGCCAGGTCGAAGCTCACGGAGTCGCCCATGACCTCGTTGCCGACGCCGAGGGGCAACTCGAACTCGATGAAGTGGGTGACCTTCCCCCGGTCGACGTTGCTCCCCGTCGGGTCGCCGATGCGCGTCGGTGGCCCGCTGTCGGCGTGTCCGCCCGGCGGCGACCCGCTGGCGCCCTCCTGCCCGCGGTAGACGTACCCGCCGTCGAGCGCCGCCAGGAACGCGGTGGCGGTTGCCGATGGGGTCCCGTCGAAGCCGGATTCGGGCACGATACTCCCCTCGAGGCCGTCGTCGTGTCGACTGGTCCTGTCGCTGTCGTATCCCAGCGTGACCAAGAGCCGGTTGTCGAGGTCACCCGCGTCGTCGCCGGACCCGTCCCCGATCGGGTCGGACCCGTTCCCGGCGCCGCTGTTGGGGTCGTCGTTCTGCACGTCGGGGTTCGTGCCGGCGGCCTGCGTGGCGGCTTCCGGTTCCGGATTCGGGCGGTTCTCGCTGTCGTCGACGGCGTCGCCCCCGGGTAACACCGCCGCCACGTACATCGGATTGTCCTCGACGTCGACGGTGACCCGGAGGACGAACGAGTCGCCCGGTTTGGCGTCCCCGACGGTCAGTCCCAGCGCCGGCGCCGGCGTCCCGTCGACGGTGAGCTGGTCGTCGTCGCCGTCCCCGTCGTCGGTCGCGTCGACGATCTCGACGGTGCCGTTGGCCGCGAGCCCCTCCGACACCTCGACGACCGCGGCCTCCACGACGAGGTTCGTCGTCCCCGCTCTGATCGCATTGTCGGTGAACGCCTCCTCGTCGGAGAACAGCGCGCTCGTCCCCGCACCGACGCCCGCACCGGCGATGCCGACGGCACCGGCTGCACCGAGGATCTTGCGCCGCGTCAGTTCCAGTCTTTTTCGCGTCATGGTTTTTCCGTCCCGTGGAAGGCCCACCGGCGGAGTCGAACCGCCGTACGCCGAACGTGGGTTGGTTATCGGTGGTTTCCTTGCTATTGTCGGACGATTGCACCTCCCGAAATCGCCCCTGCCGGGGTGTAGCTATTATTAGCCAGCACGGCATTCAGATCCAGATCGCCTGTATCATCGCCAACGTAGACCTCGTCGTCTGTACTATCGCCGGAGAAGTCGTTCGAGTCGATGGAAACCGTCGTACCATCCGTGCTTCCCCCTAGGATAACGTGGAACGGCGGGGCGAAGTTATCTGTAGTCGTCGTCTCGATGTTCGAGATGGCGTTACCGCGAATCGTGACGTTCGAGGGACCAGTAGTACTCCCGCCACCCTGCTGCAGCGCGATGACCTGCGTGAAGCCCCCTGGCGCTCCGCCCGATCCGGGAATCGTTCCCTCGGTGTTCAGGTCGCTGATGTCGTTGTCGCTGATCTCTCCGGTGACGTCGCCGTTGAACCGGATTGCGTTCGTCGAGCGCGTGTCAAGCAGGCCAGTGATCGTGTTGTTGCTGACTTCCGCATCCGTGATCTGGGCACCGGACTCGTTGATCAGGACGCCCTGAACCTGCCCCTGATCCTCGTCGGTTCCCTCGAGATTGCTGATTTCGTTGTTGTAAACCCGGATTCCGCTGGTACCGTCGCTCGCGAGGACCCCAATCGGGTTCGCGTCGTCGTCCCCGGTCCCAATATTCGTGATGATATTGTTCTGTATGCACACGTTCGTGTTTCCGGATTTGATGTCGACGCCTCCGATTCCGCCAGGTGATCCCGGATTAGCCGTACCCTGCGTCCCGGGATTTCGGATTTCGAACCCATCGACCGTCACGTCGGCGGCGTCGACCCCCACTGCGAATCCATTCTGACCGTTAATTACGGGCCGTTCGGCGCTCGCTCTCGCCAGCGTCACGCCCGACGCGTCAATATTGAAGTTTCCGTCGTAGTCACTTCCGTCCCCGAAGCTTCCGCCGAAGACGCTGATTATCTCGTCCTGGCCAGCATTACTGACTACATTCGCGAGATCGTCACCCGGCCAGACCGTCGTGGTGGCGATCGGGTTCTCGGGGTTGGGGTTGTTCCGCCACTGCCGGGCCGCGAACGTGATGTCGAACTCGACGGCGTCGGACTGGATCTCGTTGCCGACCTCGGTCGGGATGTTCCAACTGATGCAGAGACACGGGCCGCTCTGCGTGCTCTGATTCGGTGACGAGGGATACTCCGTCGTTCCGTTCGCGGGGTCTGCGTCGCCGTCCAGCAGGATCCCACTCTCGAGTTCCTTGAACAGGTCCGCCAACGTGTAGTCGTCCGGGTTGTTGAACTCGCGGATCGTGTCGTAGTCCTCGAGACCGCTCGGGTCGGACGTGTTGGGCTCGCAGTACTCGACGTCGACCTGGATGGCCTCGGAGAGTTCGCCCGCATCCGAGCCGTCGTTCGTGTTGTTGTTGAGACTCCCGCTGCCGCTCGGGTCGACATCTCCCTCGGGTTCGGTCTGGCCGTTCTCGTAGTCGGTGACACCCTCGGCGCTCCCCACGAACAGCCAGCCGGGGTTGTCGACGATCTTCGGACAGAACGCCAGGAACCCGCTGTCGCCCGGTTTGGCGTCGGCGATCTGGTACTCGCCCGATTCGCCGCCTTGGATGGTCCCGTCGTTTGTCGTACTGCCCGGACTGACGCCATCCTGGGTGACCGTCGTCACGTAGTCGACCACGAGGTCCAGCGTCCCCGCCTGAACCGAGTTGTTCTCGAACTCTTCGGTATCACTGAACAGGGCGCTCGTGCCCAGTCCAGCGCCGGCGCCCGCGACCCCGATGGCCCCGACACCGCCGAGTATCTTCCGCCGCGACAGATCGATTGTATCCCGTGTCATTGTCGGTCCCCACTTTCGTGGAAGGCCCACCGGCGGAGTCGAACCGCCGTACGCCGAACGTGGGTAGGGGAGGGGAACGGCGCGCCGACTACGGCCCGCTGTAGGCGCCGTCGTTGTTGCGACACTGCTGGGTGTAGAACCCGAGGTCGAAGCTCACGGAGTCGCCCTGGATCTCGTTGCCGACGCTGTCGGGCACCCACCAGCCGAAGCCGATGTAGTGGGTGACGCCCGGCTGGAAGCACTCCCGGTCCGGGCTCGTATCGGGGTCGCTGAACTCGTCGAAGGCCGTCGTCAGGTCGCCGTCGAGCGGCACCGGCGTCGAGAGCGCGTTCAGGTCGCTCTCCAGGGTCCCGCGGCGGAACACCTCCTCGGACGTCGCGATCGTCTCGAGGATCGAGTTGAGGATGTTCGAGACGGCACCCGCGTCCTCCGCGGAGAAGTAATCGGCCATGCCGCCGGCGATCTCGTTCTGGAGGTAGCTCGAGAGGTAGCCGTTGGATCCCGTGCCGAAGATGCTGCCGGCGGGGTCGCTCTCGCGGCCCGACGGCTTCCGGTCGTCGTTGATACCGACCGTGAGGATGCGATGGTCGCTGCGGATGCCGTCGGCGATAGTCGCCGTCTCTTCGAGTTCGCTGTCGTCGACCGTCGAGTTGCCCGAAATACCGCCCGTGTAGCCGCTCCCGACCGTGTATCCGCCCGCGGAGTAGGTCTGGTTGGGGTAGTTCGGCCCGCCGTCGGTGAACAGCACGATGAACGTCTCGGCGCCCGGACGGGCGTTCGCGTCCAGTTCCGCCGCAGCGATCTCGAGCGCCGCCGGCGTCGGCGTGTTCCCGTTCGGGGACAGCCCGGAGAACAGCGTGCCCGGGCTGGCACTCAGCCCCGAGAAGTTCCCGATGGAGCTGTCGCCGAACGTCAGCCCGCCGACCTGTGCGTCGCCCGCGTTGACGAGGTCGGTGGCGAGCTGGTTCGCGTCCGACTCCAGGTCGCTCACGTTACCGCTCGTCAGCGACGCCGACGTGTCGACCGCCAACATTACGTCGACCTTCCCGATCTCCTCCTCGAGGACGTTGTCGCCGTCGTCGTACCACCACACCGTCTGGATGTTCTCCGCGAGGTTGGGGTCGTTGTTCGCGTCCCCCTCGGCGTCCTGTTCCGGCTCCGGGTTCGCGCCGCCCGACTGGTCGACGTTCGCCGCCTCGAGCCACAGGTATCCCGGGTTGTCACAGAGGTGGAAGCTCAGCGTGAACTCGCCGAAGTCACCGGGCTTGACGTCCGTCAGGTTGATGAGCGGCTCCCTGTTCCCGTCGGTCATCGTGTCCGCGTTGTCCGTGCGCGTCGCGCCGCTCCCGGACGGGGACGGCGTCAGATGATCGGGGAGATCGGCACCGTCCTCACAGGGCAGGTAGGTGAAGCCGCTGGTATCGACCTCCTGTGCCCCGTCGTTGTCGGGGTCCGGGAACGCCTCGATGGCCGTGTTCGCCATGTAGGCACCGAGGTCGTCCTCGTGGACCCACACGACCGGACTTTCGGGGTCCGGCAGCCCGACGTAGTCCGTCGTGTTGGTCGGTTCGGTCCGGGTGACGGTCAGTCCGCTCGTCGGATCGTCGAACCCGTATATCTGCGGGTACGAGTAGTGTTCCTCCCAGTCGACCTTGAGGTCGAGTTCGCCTGCCGTGATCGTGTTCTCCTCGAACGACTCCGTGTCGCTGAACAGGGCGCTCGTGCCCATGCCGGCGCCGGCACCGGCGACTCCGATGCCGCCGACGGCGCCGAGGACTTTCCGCCGCGTGAGATCGATTCTGCGTTCTGTCATGTTGTTCCCCTCCTGGGGAAGGCCCACCGGCGGAATCGAACCGCCGTCGCACACCAGTGTGGGGTGAAGATCACGGTCACGGGACTACTGAAACGGGTTATCGTTGTTCCGGCACTGCTCGGTGCGGAACGTGACGTCGAACGTGTACGAGTCCGATTGAATCTCGTTGCCGACATCGCGCGGTACCCACCACGCCAGCGCAACACAGTGCTCGGGGCACAGGGCTCCAGCGGTCATGTC
Source organism: Natronomonas marina (assembly GCF_024298905.1). Lineage (NCBI taxonomy): Archaea > Methanobacteriati > Methanobacteriota > Halobacteria > Halobacteriales > Natronomonadaceae > Natronomonas > Natronomonas marina. The sequence continues at coordinate 2,730,887 of NZ_CP101154.1, read as the reverse complement.
GCCGAACTGTTGGTTGAAATCCGGGTCGATAACGTTCCCATTGTCATCGACCTCGACCATGTCGTAGGTATCAACCTCACTACCGTCGCTTGGATCGAGTTCGTAGAGTTCGTTGTTCGTGGAATCGTTCCCGATGAGGTTCCCGTCACCAGCCTCCCGGACAGCCAAGCCCGGTAGATTCGCATTAGATAGTTCGGAAACCAGTTCGGCGTCGCCGGTCGACGGGTCCGGGAGTTTGTAGAGATCAGGCGTACCGTCGTCGACGTTCCCGTCGAACAGATAGAGCGTTCCGTTCGAGAGGAAGGCGATATCCGAACCACCCACCTCGATCTGATCTCCGTTCTGGTCTGTTAACTGGATCGTTTGATCGACGCTCGTACTCGAGGAGGGATCTTCGATGACGTACAGATTACTTTTTCCCCACGCAGTGAAATACAGTTCGCCAGCGGGGGAGACTGCACCTTGAAGGATGCTACCCGTTGGTCCACCGGTGATTTCGCCCCCGTCGCTGAACGTGTCATTCACGATGTCGTACTTGCCGAGCCGATTCGAGAACTTGTCGATGAGGTATATCGTTTGTCCGTCCGGACTTGCTGCGATGGAAACGACGTGGTTGTAATCGCCCTCCCCGTCGCCGTCGAAGTCCCTACCGGTGAGGTCGATCAACTCGGTCAGTTCCGCATCGCCGTTGTTGATATCGGCTCTGTAAAGTTTCGTCGTGTCGTCCGACGGACTGCCGAACGGATCGTCACCTGGACTCTGATCAGGGTCGTCGAGGGTGTTGGTCAGGTACAACTGCTCCGAACACTCGAACGGCGGGCCGCCCGGAGCGTTGATCGTCCCGTGGCAGTTGCGCTCCGTGGGGTCCGTTTCGTCGTACCCCTCGGCGAGTCGGCCACCGCTCTCGGTCGGATCGAGCAGCGGCGGTTCCCCGCCGGACGCTCCCAGGAAGTCCATGACTTCGTCGAGCGTGCCCCGCTTGAGGACTGTCTCCATCCCGTCGTCAAGCACGTTGTCACAGTCTGGGTCGTACCACAGCGCCGCCTGGACCTCCTCGCCGAGTTCGCCTTCCGTGCCCGGATTGCTCTGCGTGCCGTCCTCCCCGTCCGAGCTTGCTTCGGGCTCGGTAACCCCGTTCTCGGCATCCTTGGTCACCTTGGCTTCCAGCCGAACGTACCCGGGGTTGTCGTACAGGTGATAGCTGTACGTGACCTCGCCGAAGTCCCCGGGCTTGACGTCGCTTAGATTGATCACGCCCGCGGGCGGGTTGCTCTCGGGGCCGCCGACGGAGTCCGTCGTACTGGCGTCCATGAACGCGTCGAGATCGTCCTCACTGACGGCGACGACCGGATCAGTCGGATCGGGGAGCCCGACCTCTCCGGCGGCGACGTCACCCGGACCGTCGACGAGCCGCAGACTACTGATGTTCTCGCCGTTGTCGGGGGGCGCCTGACCATTGTAGTAGTGCTCCTCCCAGTCGACCTGCAGATCGAGCGTGCCAGCTGTGAGGCTGTTCTCCTCGAACTCTTCGGTGTCGCTGAAGAGGGCGCTCGTGCCCATGCCGGCACCGGCACCAGCGAGCCCGATTCCCCCGACGGCGCCGAGTATCTTTCGCCGTGTGATGTCGATTTTGCGTTGTGTCATTGGCTCTTGTCTCCTGGGAGAGGCCCACCGGCGGAATCGAACCGCCGCAGCCACCGTGAGGTGGGGTCGGCCAGCGTGGGTCGAAGTCGTTCGTGAGTCGATACGCTACGAGCCGCCGCTCCGCGGATCGTCGTTGTTCCGGACCTGCTCGGCGCTGAACCGGAGGTTACCCTTCACTCCGTCACCCTGGATCTCGTTGCCGACCTCCGAGGGGAGCTCGAGCAGCAGGTAGAAGGTGAGTTCAGCCTCACTGTCATTGTCCGGGTCGCCCATGCGGGGTCGACTGATTTCGTTCGGGTCGGTTGACCCAACCTGGACGGGATCGCTCGTCCCACCGACGAGGATGCCGTCACCGCTCGCGATGCCGTTGCCGAGCGGGTCGTTGTCGGGTTCTGATGTATTGGGATTCTGATCGTTGCCGAAGTAGAACTCGCGTGCGTCCGTGTAGCCGAGCCCAGAGTTAACAACCCCGTCCTCGCCCGGTTCCGAATAACTACTGGCAGACGGGTACGCGTTCGACTCCGTGTTGGTGATGTTGTCCATCCTCCCCAGCTCGGTCTTGCCGCCACTCTGGGTACCTTCGGACGGCGCCGTACCGTCCCACTGCTCCCAGTAGCTGACGAGGAGTTTGTCGCCGAGTTCGGCGTTCGTGGCGTTGACCCACTCCCAGCCGTCGTCAACCCAGGTGCTATCAGCATCCTTCTCGGGTTCCGTGGTTTTACCCTCCTTCTCCTTGTACTCGTCCGCGTCTCCGTGGATCGTCAGGTAGAACGGATTGTCCGCCACAGAGTCCACGGTGAAGCAAATGATGGCCCAGTCGCCCGGCTTGACGTCATGGAGCTGGAATTTCTGCAGAACGTCGCCGTCGGCCGTGACTGGGTTGCCAAGGATTTCCTGGTTTTTCCAGTATTCGTTCGCTGCAACGACCTCGGCCGTCACCGCCATGTCGAGCGTCCCGGCGGTCAATTGGTTGTTCTCGAACTCTTCCTCGTCGCTGAACAGGGCACTCGTACCCAGTCCAGCGCCGGCGCCCGCGACCCCGATGGTCCCGAGCCCGGCCAGCGCCTTCCGCCGCGACAGTTTGTATCTTTCTGTCATGCTTTCTCCAGTCCGGATCCCCCCTCGCGGGGTGTCCGAACGTGTGCTATCCCTGCACACCCACCCACTTAGCTAATTACCGCATCAGATACCGCTAACGGCAGAATTGGAGCCTCTAACGTCAGTATTCGATTTCGAATGGTCGAATAGCCACCCATAACGGGCCGATAGCACGGTAAATGGGTGTGTAGAATCGGCTAATGGGTCATTGGAACGTGTAAGGAGCCGGCTACCAACCAGCGCCGGCAGCGGTCGATCACGCCCGACGGGGTCGATAACGGTCTATTAAACACCCGTGCATGAACGAAATATCACCATTCTTTATATAGCCACATGGGATTAGATGACGCACGTCAGACGATCGGGTCCGGACCGGCCCGCCGGGGGGGGAACCAAATGGTAATACCGACCTACAACCCGAAAATAGACAGAACAGCGGTACACGAGATACTGCAGAACGACCGGCGACGCGCGACGATAGAGGTACTCCGCGACCGGCTGGGGCAGGTCTCGCTGCGGGACCTCGCGGAGACGATAGCCGAACGGGAGACCGGCCAGTCGCCGCCGCCGCGGAACGCCCGCGAGAGCGTGCACAACTCGCTGCACCAGTTTCACCTCCCGAAACTGGACGAGCAAGGTGTCGTCACCTACGACCGCGACCGCAAGACGATCAAACTCGAGGAGAACGCACGCGAGGTGTACGTTCACATGGAACTGGTCACGCGGTACGGGATCACCTGGGCGGATTACTACCGGTCGCTCGGCGTCCTCGCTCTCATGACCGTCGTCGCCGCCGAACTCGGGGTGCCCGGCCTCGCCGAACTCGAGCCGCTGTTGCTCGCGACCGTCTTCCTCGTCGTCTTCGGCCTCTCGACCGCCAGACAGCTGTGGGCCAACCGCTGGATCTTCCTGAACTCCCTGCTATCGTGAGTCGTCCCGACGCCGAGAACCACCATCGAAACTCCAACATGTATGACAGTACCGAACCGACGGCCGACCCGAACCACCCTGCAGGACGAGTCCAGCGGAGGGTTCGCCATGCCTAATTACGGCGACATCGAGACGGTCGCGTCCATCGACGACGTCCTCGCGCCGGGGGAGACGGGCACCGTGCTCCTGCTCGCCGATTCGGCGGTCGCACGCGGTGCGTGCCTCGAGCGGCTCGGAACGAGCGCGGGACGGACCGACGGCCTGTTCGTGCTGTTCGACGAGCCGCTGGAACGCTGGCTGGACGACACGAACGGATCCGCCGGCGGGCGGGGCGTCCCGACGATCGCGGTCGGCGAGAGCTACCGTTCGGCGACCCGCTCGAACGCCACCACCCACGACGGCGGGTCGGCCGCGGTCGAGACCGTCCCCGATTTCGCGGACGTCGAGAGCGTGACCGAACTCGTCGAGACGAACCTGGGGGCGGACGAAGACCGGACCGGGTGGGTCTGGGTCCACTCGCTGGACAGCCTCGCCGACGAGAGCGCTCCGCCGACGGCCGTGGGGTTCGCCCGCGAGGTCGTCGACCGCTGTCGACGGGAGGGGATCTCGGGTTACGTCCACCTCGACCCCTCGCAGTTCGAGGAGTCGATCCTCCGGGCGCTGGCCGCGGCCTTCGACGGGGTCGTGCGGCTCGAGGAGTCGACCGGTCGGCCCGGCGCCAGCGGGACCACGTCACTGCGAGCCGATCACACAGGGACCGATTCGCCCGACGACGCCGAACCCGAGGTGGGCTCCGTCGACGGCGCGGACGCTGACGACACCGACGGTGACGGCGGCCTCCGCGAGCGCGGAGCCGACCGGGGGTCGGCGAACCAGACGGCGGCGATCACCGTTGCGGTCGTCGGGGAGGGAGACGGGTTCGCGGGTCTCGTCGCCGCCTACCTGGAGGAGGTCGCCGGCCTGAATGTCGTCACCGAACCGGATCTGGACGGCGTCCTCGACCGCCTCGACGCGGTCGACTGCGTCGTCGGGACGGCGGACCCGTCTGACCGGTCGCTGGTCGATTTCTACCGTCCGATCGGGGCGACGGCCCCGGATGTCCCCGTCCTCTGGCTGTCGTCGACGCCGGAGGCGGTCTCCGAACCACTCGGCCCGACGGAGGTGTTCGAGCGGAACCGCTCCGGCTACCGACGGCTCGCCGAGAGCATCCCGGACGCGGTCGGGTCGGCGGTAACTCGCCCCGACTGGGACGCCCTCGAGAACGCGCCCGAGCCGACGTTCGTGCTCGCGGCCGACGGAACCGTCGAGCGGAGCGGTGTCCCGCTCGAGGAGTACACCGACACGGGCGGCGAGCGGTCGGCGTCGCTTTCCTTCCAGGATCTGTTCGCCGACGACGTCGAAGAGGGGCTCGCGGCGGCCCGCGACGGGGCAGAGTGGACCGGCGAACTCGACCGCGAGGTCGGGGACGGGACGGTCGCGTCCCGCGTTTCCATTTCCCCCGTCGAGGCGGACGGCCGTATCGACCATCTGGCGGCGACGGTGGTCGACGTCGAGGAGTACCGCGACCGGATCCGCGAACTCGAGGCCGAACGCGACCGCGTCGAACAGGCCACGCAACTGCTCGCCCACGACTTCCGCAACCTGATGATGGTCATCGACGACAACCTCAAGACGGCCCGGAAAGCGGTCGATCGGGTGGGCAGTTCCTTCGACCGTATCGAGGGGCGCATCCAGGACACCGCCGCGCTGACCGGTGAGGCGGCCATCGACTCCGTCAGCGGGATGGACCTCGAGGGGACGGCCCGCGACGCCTGGGACTCGATCAGACACGCCGAGGCGACGCTTCTCGTCGAGGAGACGACCACGGTGTACGCCGACGAGGGGCTCTTCGAACGGCTGCTCGAGAACCTCTTCGACAACGCCGTCTCCCACGGTGGCGAGGACGTGACCGTCCGCGTCGGTCCGCTGACGGAGGGGTTCTTCGTCGAGGACACCGGGGTTGGAATTCCGCCCGAGGAGCGCGAGCGGGTGTTCGACGAACGGTACTCGACGGCTGGCAGCACCGGCCTCGGCCTGAGCGTCGTCGCACGGGTCGTCGAGGCCCACGGCTGGGAGATCGCCGTCACCGACAGCGACGAGGGCGGCGCCCGGTTCGAGATAACCGGCATCTCGCCGGAGTGACCGTCGCGCCGACCGGTCGGCGCGACACCGGCCGCACACGAGACGGCCGAACGCCCGCGGCGGGTATCAGCTCGTGTCGTACTTGTAGGTCGCGTCGTCGGGGTCGATACCGAAGTCCTCGGCGGATTCGGCTGGCTCCTCGTCGGGTTCGGCCTCGGCGGCGGTCTTGAACCGCTCCCGGAGGCGGTCGGGCATCCTGAAGCGGTCGGTGTCGATTCGCATCGGGACGGCCTCGGGGTCCAGCGTCTCCCGCTTCTCCTCGAGGCGGGCCTGCAGGCGCTCGGGCAGGTCCTCGGCGGGCAGTCCCTCGAAGCCGAACTGCGAGAGGTAGTCGTGTTCGCTCGTCAGCGCGTAGACGACATCGAAGCCGTTCGTGGCGGCGCCGTCGACGAGTCGCTCGACGACGTGTGCGCCGACCCCCTGGCGCCGCCAGCCGTCCAGCACGCCGATGCTCGTCAACTCGCAGACCTCCCCATCGGTCTTGTGGATCCGGATCCGGCCGAACCCCGCCCGGGTGTTGGACTCCTCGTCGACGGCGATGACGTAGTCCCGCGACCGGAAGGCGGTCTCGTCCAGGCCCATCGCCTCGATGTGGTCCAGAAGCCAGGCCTCATCGCGGTTGCGTGCGTCCCGGACGTACATGTCGCCGGGTACGGCGGGGCGACGCAAAACGGTTCCCCCTCGTCGGCGAAAACCATAAACGCATTTCCTGTTTCAGCGCGTGAGAAAACTACTTGCCGACGGCTCCGGACACCACCCACTATGGAGTCCCTCGAGGAGTTCGACGAGGTGGTGTACGAACCCGACGAGGCGTTCGTCGAGTCCACCAACGTCCACGCGTTCATGCAGGAGTACGGCATCGACGACTACGAGGAACTTATCGAGCGGACGACGTCGGAGGTGGAGTGGTTCTGGGACGAACTCCCCGACTACCTGGGAATCGAGTGGTACGAGCCCTACGACGCGGTCCGGGACGACACCGACGGCCCGCAGTTCACGGACTGGTACCCCGGCGGCGAGTTGAACGTCGCCCACAACACCGTCGACCGCCACGCGGCCCGCGACGAGGAGCGCCGCAACAAGGTCGCCTGCATCTGGGAGGGCGAGGACGGCGAGACGCGGGACTTCACCTACCACGAACTCGCCCGCACGTCGAACCAGGTGGCCAGCTACCTCGAGTCGGTCGGCGTCGAGACCGGCGACACCGTCGCGCTGTACATGCCGATGGTGCCGGAGGTCATCTCCATCCTCTACGGCTGTTTCAAGGCCGGCGCCATCGCGGTTCCCATCTTCTCCGGGTTCGGCGTCGAGGCAACCGCCACCCGCATCGAGGACCCCGAGGCCGACGTGCTGTTCACCGCCGACGGCTTCTATCGGCGCGGCTCGCAGGTCACCCTGAAGGACACCGCCGACGAGGCCATCGACGAGGCCGACCACGACGTGACCGACGTGGTCGTCTACCGGCGCTTCGAGGACGGCGACCCCGACATGACCGACGGCCGGGACGTCTACTGGTCGGACTCCGTCGCCGAGGCCGACGACGACTACGAGACGAAGGAACTCGACGCCTCGGACGAGTCGATGCTCCTCTATTCGTCGGGCACGACCGGCACGCCGAAGGGCATCGTCCACACCCACGCCGGTGCCCAGATGCAGGCCGCAAAGGAGGTGTACTTCGGCTTCGACCTCAAGCCCTCCGACCGGTTCTTCTGGGTGTCGGATGTCGGCTGGATGATGGGGCCGTGGACGCTCATCGGTACCCACACCTTCGGCGGGACGATGGTGATGTACGAGGGCGCGCCGGACCACCCCGAGCCCGACCGGTTCTGGAAGCTGATCGACCGCCACGACGTCACCCAGTTCGGGATCTCCCCGACCGCCATCCGCGCGCTCCGCAAGCAGGGCGACGAGTGGGTCGATGGCCACGACCTCTCCTCGCTCCGGCTGCTGGGCTCCACCGGCGAGCCGTGGGACCCCGAATCCTGGATGTGGTTCTACGAGGAGGTCGGCGGCGGCGACACCCCCATCATCAACATCTCCGGCGGCACCGAGATATTCGGCTGCTTCCTGATGCCCCTGCCGAACCAGCCGCTGAAGCCCTGCACGCTGGGCGGTCCCGGCCTCGGGATGGACATCGACATCGTCGACGAGACGGGCCGCTCGATCAAGGACGACAACGAGCGCGGCTACCTCGTCGCCCGGGACTCCTGTCCCTCGATGACGAAGTCGCTGTGGAGCGGCGACGAGCGGTACCTCCACGAGTACTGGTCGAGCTTCGAGGACCCGCCGATGTGGGACCACGGCGACTGGGCCCAGAAGGACGAAGACGGCTTCTGGTACCTGCACGGTCGCGCCGACGACGCGCTGAACGTCGCCGGCCGGAAGGTCGGGCCCGCCGAGATCGAGGGCGCTCTCATCGAACACGAGGCGGTCAACCAGGCCGCCGCCGTCGGCGTCCCCGACGACACCACCGGCACGGCCGTCGTCACCTACGTCGTGCTGGAACCGGGCTACGAGGAGACGGACGAACTGCGCGAGCAACTGCGCGAGAAGGTCGGCGAGGAGCACGGCAAACCGTTCCGGCCCCGCGAGGTGCTGTTCGTCGACGAGTTCCCCAAGACGCAGTCGGGCAAGATCATCCGGCGGGCCATCGAGGCCACCTACACGGGCGAGGACCTCGGCGACATGTCCTCGATCGAGAACCCGGAGGCGCTCGAGGAAGTCGAGAACGCCCGGTAGGGGGACGAAACGACGGCCGCGACCCGGACAACCGTCGACGCTCGGCTGTATCCGGTCGCCGTGGTCGGCGAAAACCCCGCGATTTTTGACACGGAGACCCGGACCGCCACATGAGTGCGTCGAGATCGTGCGGAGTCGGTCCCCGAGGAGGAGCGTGAAGCACTGGTACGGATAGCTCACGGTGCCGTCGTCACCTCTGCCGGCGTCTCCGGGCAGCGCGTCCTGACGACGGCGGTGGAGGTCGTCCTCGCGCGCGGCCTCGGCCCCGCCGCGTACGGGGTCTACGCGCTGGCGTGGCGCATCGCCCAGCTGCTCGCCACGCTCGTCACGTTCGGCAGCGTCCCCACACTCCAGCGGTATCTCCCGGCCTACCGTGACGACCCGGATCGGCGTGCCGTCGTCGCGGGGCTGGCCTACGCGACGACGGTAACGTTCGGCCTCCTGATGGCCGCCGGTATCTGGGTCGCCGCACCGTGGCTCGACGACCTCACCGTGGGCCGGCCGTCGTTCGTGTCGACGATGCGCGTCTTTGGGGCCCTCGTCGGCCTGCTCGGCGTCGTCACGGTCGGTGCCGCCATCTTCCGGGCGGTCGGCGCGGCCCGCGGCGAGGTGACGTTCAACAAACTCCTCCGACCGGCGGCCCGCCTCGTCGGCGCGGTCGCGGCGCTGTGGGCTGGCTACTCGGTCGTCGGGGTCGCGGGCGGCATCCTCGTCTGTACCGGGGTACTCGCGGTCGCCGTCGTTCCGCTCGCCGCCCGGACGACGGGCATCACGCCGACGTTTCGCGGCGCGCGAGGGGAGGCGCGACGGTTCTTCGACCACGCCGCACCGGTCGCCATGAGCAGTCTCGGGAGTATTTTCCAGAACCGGATCGATGTCCTCCTCGTCGGTGCGCTGCTTTCGGCCGCCGCTGCCGGTGTCTACAACGCGGTTCTCGTGTTGGTGACCGTCGCCTGGATACCGTTGCTGTCGTTCAATCAGTTGTTGCCACCGGTCGCCTCCGACCTCCACGCCGACGGGCGGGTCGAGACGCTGGACGCCGTCTACTCGTCGGTGACGCGGCTGATCGTCACGACGGTCGTCCCGATACTGGCCGTCCTCCTCGTGTACGGACGGGCGTTGCTGGCCGTCTTCGGCCCGACGTTCACCCAGGGGTACGTCCCGCTCGTCGTCTACCTCGGGGGCGTGTTCGTCGGGAGTGCCGTCGGCGCGACGGGGTGGCTCCTCATGATGACCGACCACCAGTACGCACGGATGGCGCTGGACTGGCTGCTCGCGGCCCTCAACGTCGGGCTGACGTACGCGTTCGTCCTCCGGTTCGGTCTCGCGGGTGCGGCCCTCGGGACCTCGCTCGCCATCGCCATCCAGAACTGGATTCAGGTCCTGCTGTTGCGTCGGTTCGAGGGACTGTGGCCCTTCGATAGGTCCTTTCTCACCCCGGTGGCGGCGGGTACCGTCGCGCTCGCGGGTATGTGGGCGGTTCGGCTCGTCGTTCCCGGGTTAGCGGCCGTCCCCGTCGGCGTCCTCGCCGGACTGGTCCTGTACGTGGCTGTCCTCGACGTCCTCGGCGTCGACCCGCGGGACCGACTCGTCATCCGCGAGCTCGCCGACAGGTACGCCAGCGGCCTTCGCCCCGGTCGGCTGTAGCCGATTCACGGTGCGGGCCGGTGCCACGAGTATCGCGCCGTCTCACCACTACGAGGCGGACGCTCGACACCGACGGCGTACTCGACGCGGTCGAAAACAGGCGGCGATAGCGGAACCGGACACGGGGCTCGAAAGCGGGGCTCCGGGACGGGATACCGACGGCGCCAACAGGGTTTTCGGGGTTCGAACGCGACCGTTCGGGACGGGATACGGTACTGGACGATACTGCTCGATGGCTGGTGTTCGGTGTCGTAACCCATCACCTCCGACGGTGTATGGTATGTTATGACATAACAATAATCTTGTGGTCGAGTCAACTGCGGTTTCCACGGGCGAGTTCCACCGCTGCGCTGCGGTTCGGTCGGGGTCGCCGTCCCGTCGGAATCAGCCTCCGGGCGCGTGTCCGTGACCGACGAGGGCACAGACGGCGTCGAACGCGAGCACGCCCGCGAGCGCGGGGAGGTGCCGGCCGAGCGGCTCCACCAGCAGGCCCATGAGGACCGCGGCCGGCAGCAGGGCCGCCGTCCAGAACGCGGCCGCCCGGAGACCCGCCGCGACCCGGCGGAGCAGCGCCGCGGCCAGTCCCGGGATTCCCACGGCCCCGACGGGGGTTTCCGACGGCACCGCGTCGGTTGACAGGCTCGTCCCCTCTGCGGTCGTGAGGTCGTCGAGCATCGGTATCTCTCCGTGTGTCCGCCATTTACCTGTCGTCTCCCGCTATCATGTTACCCATCGAACCGGGGACGCTATCAGAATAGGTTCGGGGCGTCCCCGACGGGGTGGGCCAACGGGACCGGTGGCGGCCCCGGGCGACTCAGACGTGCTCGTCGAGGAACTCGACGATGTCGGCGTAGGCCTCGATCCTGTTTTCGAGCTTCGAGATGCCGTGACCCTCGTCCTCGAAGATGCGCTTGCGGACGGGGACGCCCTGGTCGGCGGCTTTCTCGGCGATCTGTTCGGCCTCGCCGACCGGGACGCGAGGGTCGTTGGCCCCGTGAAGCACGTACAGCGGCGCCTCGATGTTCTCGATGCTGTTTATCGGCGAGATGGACTCGAGGAACTCCCGGTCGTCGGCCAGCGAGCCGTACTCCGCCTCCCGTAGCTCTCGGCGCCAGGAGCCGGTGTTCTCGAGGAAGGTGACGAAGTTGGCGATGCCGACGATGTCGACGCCGGCGGCCCACAACTCGGGGTACTCCGTGAGCGCCGCCAGCACCATGAACCCGCCGTAGGAGCCGCCCTTGGCGACGATGCGGTCTGGGTCGACCTCGGGGCGGTCGCGGAGCCACTCGACGGCGGCCTCCAGGTCGGCGACGGCGTCCATCCGATTTTCGATATCGTCGAGGTGGGTGTACGAGCGGCCGTAGCCGGTCGACCCCCGGACGTTCGGCTCGAAGACCGCGTAGCCGTGCGCGAGGAAGTACTGCTTCAGCGGCGAGAAGGAGGGCCGCCGCTGGCTCTCGGGACCGCCGTGGACGTCGACGATGACCGGCGTTCTACCATCCGGCGAGTCGTCCGGCACCGCGTAGAACGCCGGGATTTCGCGGCCGTCGAACGTCTCGTAGCCGACCGACTCGGAGGCGACGAACGTCTCCGGCGGAATCGCGGCCGTCGAGGCGTCGGTCCACCGCTCGGCCGCGCCCGTCTCGACGTCGACGACGTGGACGTTGGTGTTGTCGGTGTCGGTCGTGACGGTGAGGGCGAACCGCTCGGCGCCGTCGTCGAAACTCACGCCGCCGGCGACGCCGGCCGGCACGTCCGGGTCGGGGTGGGTCTCTATTTCGGTCGCACCCGCCAGTTCGCCGACCGTCAACTCGGTGTAGCCGTCGACGTTCCGCGAGTAGACCAGCCGCCCGGTCTCGTCGTCCAGGGCGACGCCGTCGAGGTTCCACTCCCCGCCCGTCTCGACGGTCTCGATGTCGCCGCTCTCGGCGTCGAGGCGGGCGAGATACAGCGTGTCGGCGTCCAGGTCCGTACAGCAGTAGACGCCCTCGCCGTCCGGCCCCCACGAGAGGCTACTGTACCGAATCTCGTCGTCGCCGTGGTCGGTCAGGTGTGTCGTCTCGCCCGTCTCGACGTCGAGGGCGGAGACGTCGTGGTCGAAACTGGAGTACGCCTCGTGGACGAGCAGTCGGTCGTCGTCGGGGCTCCAACCGCCGAGCGAGAGCCAGCCGTCGCCCTCGAGCAGCAGGTCGGCGTCGTCGCCGGTCTCCTCGCGGCCCTGGGCGTAGACGTCGAAGACGGCCTCCTCGCGGCGGTTCGAGGCGAACGCGAACCGGTCGCCGTCGTGGCTCCACCCGCCCCACCGGTGCTTGGCGTCCGCCCTCGTGAGGTTCCTGACGGTGCCGTCGGGGTCCAGCCGGTACAGTTGCTGGCGCTCGTCGCCGCCCTCGTCCATCCCGAAGGCCAGTTCCCGACGCTCGGGCGAGAAGGAGGCGAAGGTGACCCGTTCGTCGTAGAAGGTCCGCTGGTCGGGCCAGCCGCCGGGTTCCTCGACGGTCCACACCTGCGGCGTCCCCGTCGTGTCCATGCGGAACGCCAGCGTCCCCTCCGGGCCGAACGAGGCGCCGAAGGCGCTCCGTACGCTCAGGTACCGCTCGATGTCGTACACACCCCATCGTGGAGTGGAGGGCTCAAATCCGTTCGGGCGCCCGGGGCCCCGTCGCGTTCAGTCTTCGCCCGGGACGAACGTCGAAAACCGGGCCCCGTCGAGGGTCTCCTCGACCTGCGTGGCCACGAGGACGAGCGCCGCGACCGCGAGGACGGCGCCGAAGGCGAACGGGACGACGAAGCCGTAGCCGAACAACACCCCGGATGCCAGCGGGCCGACGGCCGTTCCGAAGCCGAACGCCATCGTCAGGACGGACAGCGTCGTCCCGGACTTGCCCTCCTCGGCGAGGTCGCCGGCGGCCGCCAGGCCCGGCGCGAACACCATCGCCACCGAGACACCGTGGAAAAGACGGGCGACGAGCATCGTCCACGGCGAGGTGACCAGTCCCTGCGCGAGGACGGCCGGGGCCAGAAGGACCAGGCCACCCACGAGGAACGGCTTGCGGCCGAGGCGGTCGGCCGCGCGGCCGATGGGCACCTGCAGGACCACGTTGGCGATGACGACGGCGGCGAACTGGACGCCGAACCACAGCGGGCCCTGGCCGAGGCGGGCGTTGATGGGCTCCTGCAGGGTGGCGTACAGGGCGATGGTGACCGCCATGAAGAAGGTGCCCAGCCCCAGAACGAAGACGGGGTCGAGCAACTGCTCGCGCTCGTCGCCCCGGACCGAAACCGAGAGGTCGTCGCCGGTGTCGGCCGTCGTGATGTCGGGTTCGTCGATGAGCACGAGTACGAGCGTGAAGCTGACCAGCGCCCCGAAGACGGCGACGCCGAAGGCGGCGTCGAATCCCGACAGGAAGAGATCGCCCGGCCGGTAGGGGCCGCCCCTGACGACGAGTCCGGCGACGATGGGACCGAACCCGAACCCGAGAAGCCGGAAGGTGTTGAACACGCCGAAGTTGCCGCCCCGCTGGGCGTCGCTTCTGGCCAGGTCGTTCACCAGCGCGATGGTCGTCGGGATGACGAACGCGCCGCCGAGGCCCTGTATCGCCCGGACGACGACCAGCGCCTCGTAGGTGTCGACGAAGGCGTAGGCGACGGCCGTCACCGACAGCACCGCCAGTCCGAACAGGATGAACACCTTCCGGCGACCGGTACGGTCGGAGACCCGACCCGTCAGCGGCTGGAAGGAGCTGTTGAGGAAGCCGAAAAGCGACAGCGCGAAGCCGATGAGCAACTCGAGGGTCAGCGGGTAGCCGGCCACCGTCGCACCCTCCAGCGGCACGACCAGTTCGCCGCTGCCGATGTACAGCGGCAACACGATGATGAGAAACGAGTTCGCGACGGCGTCGGCCATGCGGGCCAGCGCCAAGACGACCACACGGCGGTCCGTCCCGAACATTATCGGCCGATGGGACGCCCCTGTCATCACGCTTCCGAAGCCGACCGGCGGCGAACCCGGCCGTTTAAGTACGGCGCGGGGCCTGACACACGAACATGGAGTTTTGCGACGAGTGCGGTTCGATGATGCACGGCGAGGACGGGGTGTGGGTCTGTCGTTCCTGCGGCTTCGAGAAGGCCCGCGACGCCGGCACCGAGAGCGCGATGACGACGACGGAAGGACAGGACACCGACAGCGGTCCCGTCGACATGTCCGAGGTCGACGACGAGGAGATCGGCCCGACGACCGAGGTTCGCTGTCCCGAGTGCGGCCACGACCGGGCCCGCTACGAGATGAAGCAGATCCGGGCCGCCGACGAGTCCGAGACCCGGTTTTTCACCTGCACCGAGTGCGAGCACAAGTGGCGCGAGGACGATCACTAGCAACCACTTTTTACACGACCCTCTCGCTGCGCGAGGGGGTCGGCAAAAACGTGGGGAAAATATGCGCGCGTGCTCCTGCCGCGCTCTCCCTGCGGTCGAGCGCGTTAGTCCGCGCGCGCTACCGGACACTCCCTGCGGTCGCGTCCGGGGACTATCCCCGTCCTTCCAGCGAATCTCAGGTTCGCCCTGGCCAACAGTTCCGCATCAGGTGCATTGACTTACCCTCGCCGTCACGACCACGTATGGGCGAAGCCGACCCACCTACGCTCCCGGAGTCGCGGCTCGCCGGGACCGGCTGGACGCTCTCGCGGACGGAGGCCGAGACGGTGTTCGAGGGGCTCGGCGTCTCCGTCACCGGCCACACCGCGATCTACGAGGACGAGGACCTCCGGGAGCGTATCGTGGCGGCCGGCGGCGAGGACCGCGTCTGGCGGTTCTTCTTCGCCTCCCGGCTCGACATCACGCCCTCGCCGGGGTTCGGGATGGCCTCCGTCGCCCGGCCCTACGTCGTCCGGGAGTCGAAGGCGGCTTTCGTCGAGGAACTCCGCGAGCGGGGCTTCGAGGACATCGCCCACGGCGACACCGAGACGGTCCGGCTCGGCGAGCACCGCGCGAGGATGACGCCCCACCGGGCGCGGCTCCCGCTCGACGACACCGATGTCGGCGTCCTCGGGGCGGTCGTGGTGTGGCACGACGGCCACTTCCACGTCGCCGGCGGCGCCTACCCGACGACGGGGCTCCAGCAGTGGGTCGAGACCGACCCCGACGCCTACGAGTCGGAACTGCTGGACCTCATTCGAGCCGTGGAGTAAAGCGGGCGAACGTCAGGTAGCCGGTGTGACCGACGCCGGCCGTCGAGGGGCGCGAGCCACGGTCGTCGAACTCCATCTCGCGCTGGATGGTCTCCAGGGACTCCACCGACGAGAGCCCGGCCTCGCGTGCGGCCTCGACGCAGTCGCGGGCCGACTCGACGAACGGCGTGTACGTCGCCACGAACCCGCCGGGTTCGAGGAGGTCGGGCGCGCGCTCGACGACGGCGGCCGCGTCGGCGGTGTCCAGCGTCAGGAGGTCGAACGTCTTCTCGATGTCGTCCAGCGCCTCCAGCAGGTCGCCGGTCCGGACCTCGACGCGGTCGGTCACACCGGCCAGGTCCATGTTCGCCCGCGCCACCTCGGCGAACTCGGGGTCCCGCTCGTAGGTGGTCACCTCGGCACCGAGACGGCCGAGGTACGCCGCGAGCACGCCGGTCCCGGTCCCGGCGTCGAGGACGCTGTCGCCCGCCGCCAGGCCGGTGTGCCCCACCACCAGACCGACGTCGCGGGGCATCATCGGCGCGCCCGTTCGCTCGAGGTGGTCGAAGAGGTCCGTCCCCCGGAGGCGGCGCACCTCGAATGGTTCGCCGAGATGCGTCTCGACGGTCGTTCCGGGTTCGACGTCCTCGGGGAGTTCGAGGACGCCGAGGTCGGACTCCAGCGTCTCGCCCGGTTCCAGCAGGAACTCCCGGTTGCCCCGGACGAGCAGTACTCGTCGGTCGCTCACTCCGACTCGAGGCGCTGGACCGCAGCGGCGAGGTCACCGGTCTCCTCGAGGGCCTCTCGCGCCTCGGACTCGGAGACGCCGGCCCGCTGGGCGACGATTTCGACGTCCTGATCGGCAATCTCCGAGCCGCCGGCGTCAGCGTCGGCGTCGCCGTCGTCGTCGTCCGTCTCGATTGTCTCGCCGTCGCCTCGCGGCCGCTCGTCGGGTTCCCCGACGACCTGGTAGGTCTGCTGGCCCTGGGCGTCCATCCGCTGGACGTCGGCGTCGTGGAAGACGTACTCGGTGTCCTCGGTGCGGATGATGACCTCCTCGGCGTCGATGTCGGTGAGGTCGATACCCATCTGGTTCATCATCTGCTTCATCTTGCGCGGGTTCATCCCGCCGCCTCCTCCGAACATACCCGGACCGAGGGGATGAGGCGCCAAAAAGCCTGACGTTACTGGTCGCCGGGTACGCCTTCGCGGACCGAGACGGCCATTCCGGTCTCGAAGTCCCTCATAGCGTCGGCGGACAGTTCCGCGCGCCCGACGGCGAGCAGGTCGCCGTCGTAGTGTTCGACGAGCACCTCGTCGCCCGGACGGACGACCAGGTCGACCTCCCGGACGAACTTCGCAAAGACGTTCTTCCCGTCGCGGACGAACGGTTCGCTGTCGTCGCCGACGATCACCCGGTAGGCCGGGGGGTCGAGCGTCCGCTGGAGCCGTCGGCCGCCGGCCGCCCCGAGCGTGAACCGGCCGTCGGTCCCGTAGGAGACGACCCGCTCGCCGTCGACGAGTACCTGCTGGGGCCGACCGGAACTCGTCCGCCGGATCTCGACGGACCCGTCGAACAGCGCCGCCCCCGCTCCGCGGCCGAACTGGTAGTCGGCGATCGTCTCCAGGGCGTCGAGCCCACGCTCCATATCACCGACGTGGCGTGAGAGGGGGATACGCCTTTCGGGAACACTGTGGTATGGCTTCTCTTATCACTTCGTGTGGCAGGTGGATTCGGTGTGTCACACCGACGCGCATCCGTCGATTCCGGGAGATTTAAGAGAAGAAATTACCAACGGTCGAACATGGCAACGGACGTGCGCAAACTCGGAATCGGTGCGGCGGCCCTCCTCGTCAGTAGCATCGTCATTCTCGCGGCTGGGACCATGCAGACGCCGGTGCCGGACCTGCTGGCCGGTGTGGCTGCACTCGGCCTCGCCGCCGGGTCGCTCCTCGTCGGGATGTCCGAGGACGACGCCGCGGTCTGATTCGCCGCCGTATCCGCGACACAGTGCCGGTCGGCCACACTTAACAGCTAGCCGGCCGTCTGCCCTCTCACGATGACCGAACTGAGGGATCTGACCCGGACGGCTGTCGCGCTTCTCGTCGCGGCCATCGCGGCCGTCGTCGGATGGGTACTGTTCTTTCGAACGCCGGACTCGACCGCCGAGTTGCTCGGCGTCCTTCTGGTCGTTGGGACCGTACTCGTCGGTCTCCGCATCGGCGGCAACGTCGCCCGGAACGTCCTGCCGGGGTACAACGTCGCGGAGGTGGCCGTCGAGGGGCCGATAACCCGGGACTCGGGCGGGTTCCCGCCCGGTTCGCCCGGCAGGCCCGACGCCGACGACGTCGTCGACCTTCTCGAGCGGGCCGACGACGACGAGAACGCCGACGCGCTGTTGCTCCGGCTGAACACCCCCGGCGGCGCCGTCGTCCCGAGCGACGACATCCGGCTCGCCGCCGAACGGTTCGACGGGCCGACGGTGGCCTACGCGACCGACGTCTGTGCCAGTGGCGGCTACTGGATAGCCAGCGGCTGCGACGAACTGTGGGCCCGCGAGGGATCTATCGTCGGCTCCATCGGCGTTCGCGGCTCGCGGCTGACTGCCTCGGAGCTGCTCGAGAAGGCCGGACTGGAGTACGAACAGCTCGCCGCTGGCGAGTACAAGGAGGCCGGGTCCCCGTTCACCGACCTCGAGGAGGACGAGCGGGCGTACCTGCAGGGCATCGTCGACGACTACTACGACCAGTTCGTCGAGACCGCCGCCGAGGGTCGCGGTATCGAGGAGGCGACGCTCCGCGAGACCGAAGCCAAGGTGTTCCTCGGCGAGGAGGCCCACGAAATGGGTCTCGTCGACGATCTCGGCCCACGCGAGGACGTCGAGGAGCGACTCGAGGAACTGCTGGGCACCGAGGTCGAGACGACCGAACTGGAGCCGACCGTAAGCGTCGCCGCCCGGCTCCGGGGCGGCGCCGAGCGGGTCGCCTACGCCGTCGGTGCCGGTATCGCCGGCCAGTTCGCCGACGCCGACGGCGAGTTCCGCTTCCGCCTGTAGACGGGCTCCGGCACCGCCGTACGCCTGAAAGCTTTTATCCGTTCGAGAGAAGACGTATCCGTGAGCACGCTGGTGGTCTGTGTCGACCGAGAGGGCGGGCTCGGTCCGGTCAGTCCCGTCGTCGGCTGGGAGGCAGTCCAGGCGCTGGTCACCGACGTCGGGGTCGACGACCCCGAGGACAGCCGCGTCAACTGCCTGCTGGAGACGCTCCGGGTCGCCCGCGACCTCCGGGACGAGGGTGAGGAATCCATCGTCGCCGTCGTCTCCGGCGGCGGTGACGGCGTCGACAGCGACCGCGCCGTCGCCCGCCAGACCGACCAGCTCGTCGAGGAGTACGCCCCCGATGCGGCCATCGTCGTCACCGACTCCGCCAGCGACGAGCGGCTCGTCCCGATAATCGAGAGCCGGGTCCGCGTCGACGCCGTCGACCGCGTCGTCGTCCGGCAGTCCCACGACATCCAGTCGACCTACTACCTGCTGAAGCAGTTCCTGGGCGATGAGGAGCTACGGGGGACCGTGCTGGTTCCCATCGGTGCGGCCCTGCTGGCGTTCCCGGTGTTGCTCCTCCTCGCCGACAGCGTGACCGTCGCGCTGTCGGCCATCGCTGCCGTCATCGGTACCTTCCTCCTCTACAAGGGACTCGGCATCGACGACTTCGTCTCGACGCTCCCGGGTCGGGTCCGGGACGCCTTCTACTCCGGGCAGGTGTCGCTCGTCACCTACGTCGTCGGTGCGGGGCTCGCGCTCATCGGCGTCTTCGCCGGCGGAATCAGTGCCAACGGGATGGAGACGACGAGTGAACTCCTGCTCGGGCTCCGGTTCATCTACGCCAGCATCCCCTGGTTCGCCGCGGCCGCACTCGCGGCGGCGACCGGTCGCCTCATCGACGCCCTGCTCGGCGAGCAAGGGGTTTCCAGCGCACTCCTGAACCTGCCGTTCGGGGTCGTCGCTATCGGCTTGGTCGTACGCGGCTTCACGGGCTACTTCCTCGAGCGTGCCGGCGTCTTCGCCTCCATATCGGTCCCGCCGGTCACGCTCGGCGCAGTCTCGGTCGAGGGGTTCGTCCTCTCGATTTGGTCCCGTCTGGCGGTGTACGTCGCGGCCGGCATCCTCGTCAGTCTGCTCGGCGTCGCGTTCGCCTCCCGGATGAACGGGACCGAGACCGGGCTCGACGAACTCCCGGAGTGACCGAACCGACGGCCATTTCACCTCCCGTCGGCTACCGGGTGCATGGACCCGTGGGTGAGCCTCTTTTCGGGCGGGAAGGACTCCTCGTGGGCGCTCTATCGGGCGCTCGAGGCCGACAGACCGGTCGAGCGACTGGTCACCGTTCATCCTGCCGGCGAGTCGTTCATGTACCACGTCCCCGCGACGGAACTGGCCTCGCTGGCCGCCGAGAGCATCGGCATCCCCCTGGTCGACGTTCGGCCGGACGACTTCGAGACCGCCGCCGACGAGCGAGAGGACTCGGGGACTCGCGGCGACCGGGAACTCGAGCCGCTCGAGGACGCGCTGGTCGATCTGTCGGACGAACTCGAAGGTATCGACGGCGTCACCGCCGGTGCCGTCGAGAGCAGCTACCAGACCGACCGCATCGAGGCGATGTGCGACCGGCTGGACGCGGAGCTTTTCGCCCCGCTGTGGCAGGAGGAGCCCCGTGCCCTCGCCGACGC
Organism: Natronomonas marina; assembly: GCF_024298905.1. Classification (NCBI taxonomy): domain Archaea; kingdom Methanobacteriati; phylum Methanobacteriota; class Halobacteria; order Halobacteriales; family Natronomonadaceae; genus Natronomonas; species Natronomonas marina. The sequence goes on along the minus strand of NZ_CP101154.1, from coordinate 2,710,757 downwards.
CATGCTCTCGGCCGGCTTCGAGATCACCATCGTTCGCGTGGCCGCCTACGGGCTCGACGAGTCCTGGCTGGGTCGGACGCTCGACTCGGACGCGCTCGCGGAACTGGCGGCGCTCGGCGACGAGTACGGCGTCCACCTCCTCGGCGAGGGTGGCGAGTTCGAGACGCTCGTCACCGACGGCCCTCACATGGACCGACGAATCGAACTCGACTACGAGACGGAGTTCGACGGCACACGCGGGTCGTTGCGCATCGAGGACGCGTGGCTGGGCGAGTAGGCGAGCAGGCGGAACGTTCGGCGCACCGCTCGCGCCGGGTATCGACGGTCCGCGTCCCGCACTACCGCCTCGACGGACCGTCGCCCTTCTCAGGTCATGACGCCGATGGTCACGGTTTCGTATATAAGGACGTGGGTGACGCGGAACAAAAGACACTTGTCGCGCGGTTCTGTCGTTCCGTACAATGAAAGCCGTCGTTCTAGCTGGCGGATACGCGACGCGTCTGTGGCCCATCACGAAGCACCGCCCGAAGATGCTGCTGCCCATCGGCGAGACGACCGTCATCGACCGCATCTTCCGGGCCCTGGAGGACGACGACCGCATCGAGGAGGTGTACGTCTCGACGAACGAGCGCTTCGCCGAGGAGTTCGAGGACCACCTCGAAGCGAGTGACTTCGAGAAGCCCCGCCTCTCGGTCGAGGACACGACCGAGGAGTCAGAGAAGTTCGGCGTCGTCGGCGCGCTGGGGCAACTGGTCGACCGGGAAGGCATCGACGACGACCTCCTGGTGGTTGCCGGCGACAACCTCATGGGCTTCGACCTCTCGGAGTTCGTCGACTACTTCGAGCGGACGGGCGCGGCCACGCTGGCCGCCCACGACGTCGGCGACCGCGAGAAGGCGAAGTCCTACGGGCTCGTCGAACTGGAGGGCGACCGGGTCGTCGACTTCCAGGAGAAACCCGACGAGCCGAACAGCACGCTCGTCTCCATCGCCTGCTACGGCTTCCCGGCCGAATCGCTCCGGTTCGAGGAGTACCTCGACGGCGACAACAACCCCGACGAACCGGGCTGGTTCCTCCAGTGGCTCCAGTCGCAGGAACCGGTCCACGCCTTCGTCTTCGAGGAGCCGTGGTTCGACATCGGGACCCCGGAGTCGTACCTGGAGGCCATCGCCTGGGAACTCGACGGCGAGAGCGTCATCGCGGAGTCGGCCGCCGTCGAGCGCTCGACTATCGGAGAGAACGTCCACGTCATGCCGGGCGCCGAGATCATCGACTCGACGCTGGACCGCTCGGTCGTCTTCGAGAACGCGACCGTCCGGAACTGCGAGACCCAGTCGACCATCATCGACGAGGAGACCCACATCGAGAACATCGACCTCGCGGGCGCGCTCATCGGCGCCCACACCCAGTTGACCAACGGGACCGGGCAGTAGCGTTTTATCTCTCGGCGCCCGAGAGCGGATATGCAGGGTGCAGAGCGGACCACCCGGCAGCGCATCGCCGACTTCCTCCGGGACGAGACTGCCGAAGCAGGCCGACTGGCCGGCGAGTTCGGAATCACGACGGCCGCGGCGCTCTCCCACGTCGAACACATCTCCCACTCGCTGGAGGGCACCGACGAGCAACTGCTCGCGGCGCCGCCGGCGTGTCGGGACTGCGGCTTCGAGCGGTTCGACGACCTGACGAACCGTCCCTCGCGGTGCCCGGAGTGCAAGAGCGAGGACGTGACCGAACCGACCTACACCATCCGGTAGTCGTCGCGCGCCGGCCGGGGACGCCGGGTCAGAAGGAGTTCTTCAGTTTCTCGAAGAAGCCCTGCTCGACGTCGATTTCCTCGCCGCCGGCCTCGGCGAACGCCTCCAGAGCCTCGCGCTGCTCCTCGTTGAGGCTCTCCGGGGTGACGACCTGCACCTTCACGTAGAGGTCGCCGTGTCCCCGCCGCTGGAGGTGGGGCATCCCCTTGTTCCGCAGGCGGAACGTCTCGCCGCTCTGGGTGCCGGCGGGGACGTCCATCTCGACTGCGCCGTCCAGCGTGGGCACCTCGACGGTGTCGCCGAAGGCCGCCTGCGGGAAGGATATGGGCATCCGGTAGCGGAGGTCGTCGCCGTTCCGCTCGAAGGCCTCGCTGTCCTCGACCTCGATTTCGACGAGCAGGTCGCCGTTCCGGCCGCCGTCCTCGCCGGGGGCGCCCTCGCCGTCCATCCGGAGGGTCTGGCCGCTCTGGATGCCGGCGGGCACCTCGACCTGTAGCGTCGCCTCGTTGCGGACCTGGCCGTCGCCGCGACACGTCGAACAGGTCTCGGAGTAGACCGTCCCCTCGCCCTCGCACTGCTGGCAGGTCTGGGTCTGCTGGACGCGGCCCAGCGGCGTCTGGCGGACGGTCCGCTGCTGGCCGCGGCCGTTGCAGGCCGAGCAGGTCCGGGCGTCGGCTTCCGGCGGGTGGCCCTTCCCGTCGCAGTCCGGGCACCGCTCGGGCCGCGCGACGGTCAACTGCTTGGTGACGCCCTCGTAGGCGTCCTCGAGGTCGACGGTCAGGCGGGTCTTGAGGTCGGCGCCCTGCTGGGGACCCGACCGGCCGCCGCCACCGCCGCCGAAGAACTGCTCGAAGATGTCGTTCATGCCGCCGGCGCCGCCACCGCCGAAGGGACCGCCGCCCATGCCGCCGGCGCCGCCGCCCTCGGTCGCGCCGCGCTTGTCGGCCTGCTGGAACCGCTCGTGGCCCATCTGGTCGTACATCCGGCGTTTCTCGTCGTCGAGCAGGACCTCCTTCGCCTCCTGAATCCTCTTGAACTTCTCCTCGGCGTTCGGGTCGTCGGAGACGTCCGGGTGGTACTCCGAGGCCTTCTCGCGGTAGGCCCGCTTGATGTCCTCCTCGCTCGCGTCGCGGTCGACGCCCAGCACCGAGTAGAAGTCCTCGCTCATCGCTTACCGGCTGTAGACGATTGAGACACTTCAAAAGAACGGGTCGCGGCCGGCAGGTGTCGTCGGACCTACAAAAACGCGCTTCAGATAACGGTTAACACACCCAGTCCCCTCGTTGGGAGTATGTCCGCAGAGAACTACGTCCCCGTCTGTGACCTCGCCGACCTCGAGGAGGAGGGCCGAACCGTCGTCCAGTACGACGGCCGGGCCGTCGCGCTGTTCTTCCACGAGGAGGAGGTCCACGCCGTCGACAACCGCTGTCCGCACATGGGATTTCCGCTCGTCCGCGGCACCGTCGAGGAGGGCGTGCTGACCTGCCACTGGCACCACGCCCGATTCGAACTGGCTGAGGGCGACACCTTCGACCCGTGGGCCGACGACGTCCAGACGTTCCCCGTCGAGGTGGGCGACGGCGAGGTCCGCATCGACCCCGACCCGGAGCCGACGGTACCGCCGGCGACCCGGTGGCGCAACCGCCTGGCCGACGGGATGCAGGAGGACATCACGCTCGTGCAGGCGAAGGCCGTCATCGGCGTTGACGAACACGGGGACGGCTTCCGGACGCCGCTGGAGACGGCGGCGAACTTCGGCACGAAGTACCGCGCCTCGGGGTGGGGCCGCGGGCTGACGTCACTGTCCTACATGGCGGAAATCCACCGGGACGTCGGCGGTCGCGACAGGCGGCGGGCGATGTTCACGGGCGTCCGAGAGGTATCGGACAACGTCGCCGGCGAGGCGCCCCGCTTCCAGCAGCACGCCTTCGAGAACCGCGACCTCTCGAAGGAGCGACTGAAGTCCTGGTTCCGCGCGAACTGCGAAGTTCGCGACGAGGACGGCGCCGAACGGACGCTCCTGACGGCCGTCGAGACGTTGCCGCCCGCCGACGTCGTCGAGATACTGGTCGCGGCCGCCACCGACCACCTCTACATGAACTCGAGTCACACGCTCGACTTCGTCAACAGCGCGCTGACGACGCTGGACCACCTCGGCTGGGAGGAACACGCCGCGCCGGTGCTGGCCTCGACGGTGCCGCAACTCACCGGCGCGACCCGCTCGGAGGAACTCTCGTCGTGGCGCCAGCCCGTCGACATCGCCGCGCTGTGCTTCGACGCCCGCGAACGCCTCGACGACCTCGTCGCCGCCGGGTCCGGCCGGGAGTGGGACGAACCCGACGACTTCGTCGAGACGCTGCTCGGCGAGGACCCGGAAGCCATCGTCGAGGCACTCTGTGACGCCATCGCCGCCGGCGCCACCCAGCGGGAACTCACCGACGCCGTCGCTCGTGCGGCCACCCGCCGGGTCGCCTACTTCGCCACCAACAACGAGTTCAACGACTGGGACACGGTGCATCACACCCTCGTCTACGCCAACGCCGCCCACGAGCTGGCCGACCGCACCGACGCCACCGAACTGTACCGTGCGGCCTTCGACGGCGCGATGAGCGTCTATCTGGACCGCTTCCTCAACAGCCCGCGAGCGCCGGTCCCGACCGCAGAAGCCGGCCGCGACCCCCAGGAGATACGCTCGGAGCTGCTGGAGTGCTTCGACGAGCAGGGCGCCGTCAACCGCGCCGCCCGCCTCGTCGTCGAACACTTCGAGTGCGACGGCGACCCCGCCGACCTGAAGGCCGTCCTCGGCCGCGGTCTGCTCCGAGAGGACGCCGACTTCCACACCCTCCAGAACGTCCCGGCGGCCTTCCGTCGGTTCGACGCTCTGGACGACGAGGAGCGCCGCCTCGCGCTGGTCGCCGGCGCCCGCTACCTCGCCGCTCACACCCCGACCCGACGCGAGCACGAACAGACCTTCTCGATTGCGACCCGCCTCCATCGCGGCGAGCGGCTCCACAAAGCCGAGTGACTCTATCCGTCCCGCGTATCGAGACGAACCGGCGATGTCACCGTACACATCGGGACGACAGGGAGCCTTCCCGCCGGCCCCGGGAACGCTCCGGTTTCGACAGGCGCCGAGTGCGGCGCAACGATCGAACTACGCCAGTGACAGTCGAGCCGTGATCGAACCCGGTGACGCTTACAGATGGCTGTGGCCCTTGCCGTCGTAGTACGTCTCGCTGCACATGACCGGATTGTCGCCGTTCGGCGGGATTTCGATCGTCCAGTGGGCGACGTTATCGGTGTCGAGCAGCTTGTCCTTGCCGTAGGCTCCGTTTAGCTCGTCGACGTCGTAGCTCAGCTTGATGTCGACGTAGAACGGCTCGGATTCCTGGCCGTCTACGGAGACGGTGAATCCGGAATTGACGGAGGTGAGGCCGAGGGTATGTTCGGGGTTCCACCAGTAGTAGAACGACTCGTTGCCGTTCTCGTACGGGTGTTCCGTGTTCTTGCCTGCGTCGTCCTTGAAGTCCGCCAGCCACTCGACGAAGGCGATGGTGTCGACCGCGAACGCCGTCCCACCGATGATGAGCGGAAGCGCACCCCCGGAGAGGCCACCGGCGGCGACGCCCGCGGCGAACGCTGCTCCCTGAACCCACTCCGGAACGTCGTTGTCGACGTAATCACTCCGGTCGATGGCGCTCTTGATCTCGGATTCGCTGGACGCCTCGCTCTCGCTGTTCTTCTTGTGTTCGTTCTTCCAGTCCAGGTATGCCGGTCCGTACAGCCCCGAGAGGGTCGTGAACGGTTCGACGCTCCCGTCGTCCATCCACTTCGAGGCCTCGAGGATGTCGGTGTCGCCGTAGTCGTTCCCCCTGAGAGCGACGTCCAGTTTGACCTCTTCCTGAGTGTTCCAGTCGGTCACGTAGTCCTCCTCGTCGATGTAGGTGTGGAACACCCCGTTCGTCTCGAACGTGTAGTTCTCGTTGCTGTCTACCCCGGTGAACGTCAACCCCCAGTTGTTGTCGACGTGGAACGTCGTCGTCCGTCTGCCGTCGGCTTCGTCGTTTCGACGGAGGTTATACGTGGTCCCCTCCGACATGACGATCCCGTAACTACATTCGGAGGCCCGGGTTCGCCCGGTGAACGTCGCGGTCGACCCGGCTCCGACGGCTGCCGCCGTCCCCAGTCGCTTGAGCACGCCGCGTCGGGCGACAGATTCCGTGATACCGTCCGATCCTGTCGGATTAGCTTTCTCACCCATAGACTATCGATTACAAGAATAGAAAATAAAATTTCCTAATTCATATCAAAATAAAAGACGGCTGTTCCGGAACGAGGCCGAGTGGCGCTGGCCAGTCCGGGGGTTTATCTGTCAGTGTACCGAACCGTCGACCATGCCCGAAATCCAGATCAGCGAGGAAACGCTCGAACGGCTCGACGGACTCCAGCGGGACGGCGAATCGCACGACGAACTGATAAACGAACTCATCAATATCTACGAGGCCGGTGAGCGGACGCTGGCCCACGGCGGCGACCACGTCGGTTCGGAGTAATCTCGTCTCCGGGATGAATCGGTACCGACCCCCGGCGTAAGAGCCGTCTTCGCCGGCTGCTACTCCTCGTCCTCGTCGTCGTCCACGTCCTCGAAGTCGGCGTCGACGAACTCCTCGTCGTCGCCCTCGGCGCCGCCCGCGCCGGCGGCACCACCGGGACCGGCACCGCCCATGCCGCCCATACCGCCCATGCCGCCGGGACCGGCGCCCGCGCCGCCAGCACCGCCGGCGCCGGCCGCGCCCTGGGCAGCCTGCTGTTCGTACATCTGCTTGCCGATCTCCTGCAGTTCCTCCGAGAGGCTCTCGGTCGCCGATTCGAGGGCGTCGGTCGCCGTCTCCAGGTCGTCGCTGTCGACGTCGGCGTACTCCTCTAAGGCCTCCTCGACGCGCTCGATTTCGGCCTCGATGTTGGCCTGGAGGTCCTCGTCGAGTTCGTCCTCGTTTTCCTCCAGCAGCGTCTCGGCGCGCTGGACGGACGATTCGGCCTCGTTTCTGGCCTCGACGAACTCGCGGCGCTTCTGGTCTTCCTCGGCGTGCTCCTCGGCTTCGGCCTGCATCTCCTCGATCTCCTCGTCGGAGAGACCGACGCCGCCCTCGATGGTGATGTCCTCGCTGTTGCCCGACCCCTGGTCCTCGGCGGCGACGTTGACGATGCCGTTCTCGTCGATGTTGAACGTCACCTCGATCTGCGGGGTGCCGGCGGGCGCCGGCGGGATGCCGGTCAACTGGAAGGCGCCGAGCAGTTCGTTCTCCTCGGCGATCTCGCGTTCGCCCTGGAAGACGCGGATGTTGACCGAGGTCTGGTTGTCCGCGGCGGTCGTGAAGATCTTCGACTCCTCGGTCGGAATGGTGGTGTTCTTGTCGATGAGGCGCTCGAAGATGCCACCCTTGACCTCGATGCCGAGGCTGAGCGGCGTCACGTCCAGGAGGACGATGTCGTCGACGTCACCGGCCAGGACGCCGCCCTGGATGGCGGCACCCAGCGCGACGGCCTCGTCGGGGTTGACGTTCTTCTTCGGCTCCTGGCCCGCCAGTTCCTCGACCTTCTCCTGAACCTGCGGCATCCGGGTCGACCCGCCGACGAGGATGACCTCGTCGATGTCGCCCTTCGAGTAGCCGGCGTCCGACAGCGCCTGCTCGGTCGGGCCGACGGTCCGCTCGACGAGGTCGGCGGTTAGCGACTCGAACTTGGCGCGCGAGATGCTCTCCTCGAGGTTGAGCGGTCCCTCGTCGGTCGCGGCGATGAAGGGCAGGTTCACCGTGGTCTCCTTCCGCGAGGAGAGTTCGATCTTGGCCTCCTCGGCGGCCTCGGTCAGTCGCTGGAGGGCCTGGCGGTCCTCCCGGAGGTCGATGCCGTGTTCGTCTTCGAAGGAATCTGCGAGATAGTCGATGATGGCCCCGTCCCAGTCGTCGCCGCCGAGTTCGTTGTCGCCGTTGGTGGCGACGACCTCGTAGACGCCGCCGCCGAGTTCGAGAATCGAGACGTCGAAGGTGCCCCCACCGAGGTCGTAGACGAGGACGGTCTGGTCGGACTCGTCGTCGAGGCCGTAGGCCATCGCCGCCGCGGTCGGTTCGTTGACGATGCGCTCGACCTCGAAGCCGGCGACCTCGCCGGCGTCCTTCGTCGCCTGCCGCTGTTTGTCGTTGAAGTACGCCGGGACGGTGATGACCGCCTTCTCGATATCGTCACCGAGGTACTCCTCGGCGTCGTGTTTGATCTTCTGGAGGATCATCGCCGAGATCTGTTCCGGCGTGTACTCCTCGTCGTCGATTTCGACGGTGTAGTCGGACTCGCCCATGTGCCGCTTGATGGACTGGATGGTCCGGTCGGGGTTCTGGACGGCCTGGTTCTTGGCCGGCTTGCCGACCAGTCGCTCGCCGTCGTCGGTGAAGGCGACGACGGAGGGCGTCGTCCGGTCGCCCTCCTCGTTGGTGATTATCTCGGGGTCGCCACCCTCCATGACCGCGAACGCCGAGTTGGTGGTACCGAGGTCGATACCGAGAATCTTGTTGCTCGCCATGTTGTTCGTCACTACCGGACTGAACCGGTTAAAAGTTGCTAGATACGACGACTCACGGTCGAATGGGACAGCGCCTCTTCGGGCGGTTTTCGACCGGGGCGCTCGCGCCGACCGGGAGGTATAAACAGAACCGCTATTCGGGTTCGCCGTCCGCGACGGTCACCTGGGCGGGTCGGAGGACCTTTCCGGCCATCTCGTAGCCGGGGCGCTGTAGCCCCGCGACGGTCCCGGCCGGCTGGTCGCTGTCGACGTTCAACAGCACCTCGTGGCGCGCCGGGTCGACCTCGCTGCCCGGCGCCGGTTCGATCGGCTCGACGTTCTCGGCGCTCAGTATCTCGTCCAGCTGCCGGAACGTGGCCTCGACGCCCTCGCGGATGTCGGTCCCCTCCTCCTGGTCGAGGGCGCGGTCGAGGTTGTCCCGGACCTCCAGTAGCTCCTCGACGAGGTCCTCGGTCGCCCGCTCCCGTATCTCCTCGCGCCGTTTCTCCTGGCGCTTCTTGTAGTTCTGGAACTCCGCGGCCTTCCGCTTGAGGCGGTCCTCGAGGTCGTCCCGCTCGGCCTCGGCTTCCGCGAGGTCGTCCTCGAGGTCGGCGACCCGCTCGCGGAGGCCGGCGATTTCGGTCGCAATCGTCTCGGCGTCGCCGTCCTCGACCCGCGCTGCGATGTCGGCGACGGGTTCGGCGGCCGCTCCGTCGGCACCGGTCTCGGCGTCGCCGTCCTCGACCTGCTCGGCGGCCGCGCCGTCGACGCTCGTCCCGGCGGCCGCCCCGTCGGCGTCCGTCCCCTCGCCGGGATTCCGGCCGGCGCTCCCGTCGGACCCGCCCGGCGTCCCCTCGTCGGCGTCCGTCGATTCGACGGTCTCGCCCTGCTCGTCGCTCATGTACGAGTGGAACCGTTCCGCGCCAATAAGGGTTGAGAAACCGCCGCGGCGTCGGGCGTCGGAGTTAAGCCGCCGGCCCCGCGAGGGAACGCGTGGTCCGGCTCCGGTACGACGAAGGGACGATACGCGTCGACGGCGAGCGGGCGGCCGAACTCGAATCGCTGTCGTTCGTCCGCCGCGACGACCGCTCGGAGAGCTACCGCGCTCCCGCCTTCCGGTACGCCTTCCTCCGCGAGACGGTCCGCGACCGTGGGCTCCCGCTCTCGGACGACGTCCTCGCCGTGCCCGACGTCGAGGGACTTTCGACCGAGTACGAACTCCGGGGCTACCAGTCGGCGGCTCTCGAGGCGTGGCACGACGCGGGCGACCGCGGCGTCGTCGAACTCCCGACCGGCAGCGGCAAGACCGTCATCGCCATCGGCGCGATGGTCGACCTCGGGGTCTCGGCGCTCGTCGTCGTGCCCACCATCGACCTGCTCGAACAGTGGCAGCGGGAACTCCACGCGGAGTTCGACCGACCCGTCGGTCGACTCGGCGGCGGTGAACAGCGCGTCGATGCGGTCACCGTCGCCACCTACGACTCGGCGTACCTCCGGGCCGACGAACTCGGCGACCGGTTCGGCCTGCTGGTCTTCGACGAGGTCCACCACCTCGGCGGCGAGGGCTACCGCGACATCGCCCGGCTGATGGCCGCGCCGGCCCGCCTCGGTCTCACCGCCACCTTCGAGCGGCCCGACGGCGCTCACGAGGCCATCGAGGAACTGGTCGGCGGCGTCGTCTACCGGCTCGACGCGGACGACCTCGCCGGCGAGCACCTCGCCGACTACGACATAAAGCGCGTCGAGGTCGAGTTGACGGCCGACGAGCGGGCCCGCTACGAGGAACACCAGGGCACCTTCACCGACTACCTCCGGGAGTCCGGCCTCCAGTTACACAGCGGCAGCGACTACCGGAAACTCGTCAAGCGGTCGGGGTCGGACCCGCGGGCACGCGAGGCGCTCCTGGCCAAGCAGCGCGCCCGCGAGGTGATGATGAACGCGGATGGGAAGACGACCGCGCTGGCCGACATCCTCGACCGCCACCGCGAGGATAGGGTCATCGTCTTCACCGCTCACACCGACCTCGTCTACGACATCGCCGAGCGGTTCCTGATTCCGCCCATCACCAGCGAGACGGGCGCCGCCGAGCGCCGCGAGATACTCGAGCGGTTCCGGCGGGGCGACTACTCGCGGGTCGTGACCGCGAACGTCCTCGACGAGGGCGTCGACGTCCCCGACGCCAACGTCGCGGTCGTGCTGTCGGGGTCGGGCTCCGAACGGGAGTTCACGCAACGCCTCGGCCGCGTCCTCCGGCCGATGGAAACCGACGACTCGACCGTCGGGCGAGCGCTGCTGTACGAGGTCGTCACCGCGGAGACGGCCGAAGAGCGGGTCGCTCGGCGGCGTCGTTGACCGCCGTCCAGTCGCAGTCCGGTTCGCGGCGGCTACGACTCGACCGGCGTCTGGTGGTGCGAAGCGAGCCGCCATCCGTCGTCCCCCCGGACGTACACCGATGTGACGAGGGCTGCGTATTCGGCGCCGTCCTCGCTCCGTACTGCATCGGCCCGATAGACCAGCTGGAACACTCCATCGCCGACGTCAACCACCCGTTCGTTGCTGAAGGCGACGCTACGCCACCGGTCGGCGTCTCCGAGCGACTCGATCACCGCCGCCCGCTCCAGGACTCCGGTGGGTGCCGGAAACACCATCACGGCGTCCTCGGTCAGGGTCGCGTCGTAGAACGCCGCGTCACCGTGCCAGAACCGCCGCTCCCGCTCCAGGAGGGTCGAAGGCTCCACCATACCGGGGTGCTCGCCTCCGGGGCACAAAGCGGTTTGCCGTCGGCGGTGCTTCCCGTCAGGAATTTGCCGGTCCGGCGTGTGGCAACGGCCATGTCCCCGACCCCGTCGTCGTTCCTGAACGGCCGCGTCGTCGCCGCCGTCGTCCTGCAGGTCGTCGGCTACGCGGCGCTTCTCGTGTTGGTCCCGCACGGCAGTCCCACCGCCCTCGTCGAGTCGCTGTCCGCCGTCCCGCCGGTCGTCCTCATCCCGCTGGCGGTGCTCGCGCTCCCCGCGACGGTCCTCGCGGTGGTTTCCGGCGTCGCGCTCGGCGCCGTCGGCGTGGCCCCACAGTCGATCCCCGCCATCGCCCTGACGCGGGGCGACGTACTCTTCTTCCTCGGCGCCTACCTCGTCGGGGTTGCCGCGGCGTGGGCGGACCGTCGGCCGACTGCGACGGCCTGACCGGCCGTCGCGCCGCGACGAAACACCCAACCGGCCGGCTGCCCTCTCGCCGCCCATGGGCGAGCAGACGACGGCGCTCAGCAAGCGCGAGGGGTGGCGAAGCGAGGGCTACGCCGCCCGCGTCCACTACGAGGGCGCGACCGAGCAGTACAGCGTCGAGTACTACGAGCCGACCGGCCTGGTCGTCTACTGGCGGGTCCGCGGCGACGGCGAGGCGGTGCCGGTCACCCGCGAGTCGGTTCCGGGACCGCTTCGGCAGCGCATCCGGGAGGACCTCTCGGCGGCCGGCGTCGACCCCACCGCCGAGCGGGAGACGCTGTAACCGGACCTCACAGCAGCGAGAGCGACCCGCCGATGAGGCCGATGACGATCAGGAACCGGCCGACGCTGCCGGCGAACGTCGCCAGCGCGAACTTCACGTCGTCCTCCTCGATGACGGCGAAGGCGTACACCGAGATGGTGTCCGGGAAGAACGGAACACAGAGCGCCAGCGCGAGACCGACGTAGCCGAACTCCCTGGCGATCTCGACCGTGCGTTTCTCGGACCACTCGATGACGTCGAAGCGGGACTCCCGGAGCCACGACACCACCGGCCCGGAGTGTTTGACGCCCTGTCCGACCTTGAACGCGACCACGCTCCCGGCCGCCTTCCCAACGGAGGCCACCAGAACGATAACGGACAGTTCGATCCAGTAGGGGAACCCGATGTCCAGCGGCGTCGCGAGCACGATTTCGCTCGGGCCGGGCAGGACGAACGCGATGAGAAACGAGTACGTGAAGATGATTCCCAGGCCGGGCCACCCCGTCGCCGACTCGACCAGTTGCTCGGTCGCGTGAAGCAGGTCGGCGAACGTCACCACGAGCATCGCGTCCGCTACGACCATCGGGAGGGTCCGCTCCGGGACGGTGTGCTTCTGGGCTGGTCGACGACGGTTGCGTCACGACGCCACGTTCGGGGACTCGGCGTGCGTTCGAGCGGTGCTGATGCAGGCGGGAAACCCATCCAGTAGTGGGTTCGCGCCGCCGCTACTTGAACCTGAACGTTTCGAGGTTCTTCGGTGCGAACGTCCGCATGTTGAACTCGTGGTACAGCGCACTGGAGAGGTCCTGGACGGAGGACTCGTCGCCGTGGACACAGAGTACCTTCTCGGGGCGTGGGTTCATCGTGCGGACGAAGTTCTCGAGGCCCTGGCGGTCGGCGTGCCCGGAGAATCCGTCGACCGTCTCGACGTCCATGTTCAACTGCAGCGTGCTACGGCCCTCGACGCGGTCGTTCATCGGAATCTCGTCCCAGCCGTTCTGGATGCGGCGGCCGAGCGTCCCCTGTGCCTGGTAGCCGACGAAGGTCAGCGTCGAGTCGTCCTCGGCGCCGACGTGGTCGAGCCACGACATGATCGGGCCCCCCTCGATCATCCCCGATGTCGAGAGGATGATGCAGGGGCCGCCGTCGGCGACCTCCTGGCGCTCCTCCTCGCCGCCGTCGATGTGGTTGAACTGCTCGGCGAGGAACGGGTTCTCGTCGTCGTGGAAGATGCGGTCCCGCAAATCGTCCCGGAGGTACTCGGGGTAGGTGGTGTGGATGGCCGTCGCCTCCCAGATCATCCCGTCGAGGTGGACGGGGATTTCGGGGATGTCCCCCGACCGCATCGCCTCCTCCAGGACGAGCATCAGTTCCTGGGAGCGACCGACCGCGAAGGCGGGGATGAGCACCTTGCCGCCGCGGTCGACGGTCCGGTTGATGACGCGCTTCAGTTTCGCCTCGGAGTCCGCCTGGTCGGTCTGGTAGTCGTTGCGGCCGCCGTAGGTCGACTCCATGACGAGCGTCTCCACGCGCGGGAACTCGTTGACGGCGCCGTTGAACAGCCGCGTGTCGTCGTAGTGGATGTCCCCGGAGAAGGCGACGTTGTAGAGGCCGTCGCCGACGTGGAAGTGCGAGACGGCCGACCCGAGGATGTGGCCGGCGTTGTGGAAGGTAAGCTTCAGGTCCGGCGCGATGTCGGTCACGTCGCCGTACTCCAGCGGGATGCAGTGCTTGATGGCCTCCCGGACCTGCTCGGACTCGTAGGGGGGCGTCCGGCCCTCCTTGGCGGCGACGTCGAGGTAGTCCAGCGTCAAGAGGCCCATCAGGTCGCGGGTCGGCTCCGTACAGTAGATGGGGCCGTCGTAGCCGTACTTGAACAGAAGCGGGATGAGCGCCGAGTGGTCGAGGTGGGCGTGCGTGAGGACGACGGCGTCGATGTTGGCCGCGCCCGCGCCGAGCGCCTCGGGCACCTGGAGGTAGGGCACCTCGCCCTCCGCGCCGGGCTTGTCGCCGCAGTCGATGAGCACGCGCGTCTCGGGGGTGTTGAGGATGAAGGCGGCCCGGCCGACCTCCCGACAGCAGCCCAGCGTCGTGATGCGGACCCACTCGTCGTCGGACATCTCCTCGCGGTGGATCTGCCGGCCGACCCGCTCCAGGATGTCGCGGCGCTCCTCGCGTTCCTGCTTGAGGAAGTTCCGGACGTTCGAGACGGTCGAGGACTCGATGGGCGGCGTGCGGACCACCTCGGGCGTCCAGCCGACGTCCTGGGTGATCTCCCGGAGCGTCGAGCCGTGGCGACCGATGACCATGCCCGGCTTCTCGGCCTCGATGACCACCTCGCCGGTGTCGGCGTGGAAATCGAGGTCCGTGACGCCCGCCTCCTCGGGGATTATCTCCCGGATCCGGCCGCGGGCCTCCCGCGGCGGCGAGAGGACGTCCGGGTCCGGCCGGACGGTGATTCGCTTGCGGAGCTGCGAGGCGAGCCGTCGGATGAGGTCGCCGTCGCCGGCGAACTTCTTCGGGTCTCTGGTGTAGACCACGAGTTCCGGCCCCTCGTATTTCACGTCCGAGATGGAGACGTCGTTCGGAACTTCGCTCGCGATCGTTTCCTTGATATCTTCGAGTTGCCGCTCTACTGCACTCATACTATAGACCTTTGAACGTGGGTGTTCCGAGCCCCCGGTGGGTCACCGTCCACGCCGAACCGACGACGTTCACGACGAGTCTCATCGGATTGGGACGGACGGTGTCGACGTTCGACCACCGCGGGAGACACCGGAAAACCCGCTCGTACTCGGCCCTTACCCACCACTCATATAAAATCCTTCGCAAACGGTAGATATGCACGTCACTCCCGAGACGGTCGCCGACGAACACGAACGAATCCGCGACGACGAGGCGGTTCCGGCAGTGATAAACGACGTTCGCGCCCGGCTCGGCCCGCTGTTCGGCGTCGAGGTCGACTCCGTCACCGTCGAGGCGTACCGCCGCGAGGTCGACGCGGTGTTCGCCGACGGCGACCGCGCCGTCAACGTCGCCGCGCTGTCGGGGCTGCTCCGCGAGCTGGACTGCACCGACGACTACCCGGGCTTCGTCGTCGACGAGTTCCTGGGCCGAAAGCTCGCCTCGACGGTCGCCGGCGGGGAGCCGCTGGCGCTGCTGGCCGAGGCGACGTTCCACTTTGCGGATGTCCATGTCCACGGCGACGGGCCGGCCGGCGCCGACGACCGCGAGGCGGCGCTGGCGACGGGCTTCCAGACGCGGCTTCCCGGCTGGACCTGGCGGGAGGGAGACAGCCCCTTCGCGGTCGATTCGGAGTGACTGGGACGGGATTTTTGACCCGTCCGACCGCGGTGCCCCCATGGAGCGAGTCGAGATAGCGGAACTGGAACGCGAACCGCACCCGATGGGCGTCAACCGCGAGCGCCGCGACGTCGGTGCCGCCCTCGGCACCGAGGAACTGGGCGTGGTCCACTACGAACTCCAGCCCGGCGAGCAGTTCTCCGGTGGCCTCCACACCCACCACGACCAGGAGGAGGCCTTCTACGTCGTCGAGGGGACTGCCACGTTCGAACACGGCACGGACGAGGACGAAGTCGAGGTCGAGGCCGGCGAGGTCGTCCACTTCGAGCCCGGCGAGTTCCAGTGCGGCCGCAACAGGAGCGACGAGCCGGTGGTCGCCGTGGCGCTGGCGGCGCCCGGCCGCCGGCACAACTGGGAGGACCTCGAGTCCTTTGCCCCCTGCGGGGAGTGCGGCGAGGTCACCTCCCACGGCGTCCGCGAACCCCAGGAGGCGTTCGTCATCTACTGCAACGAGTGCGGCCACGAGATGGAGATCGCCTGACCGACCCGCGGCCACCAGACCTATCACTCCGCTGTCGAATCCGTCGTGTATGCGACGACGCCAGTACCTCGCCGCGACGGGGAGCACGGCACTCGGAATCGGCCTCGCCGGCTGTCTCGGCGGTACCGGTGGCGGCGACGGCTCGACGGGCACCCTCGCCACGCAGGTGACCGATCAGCCCGGCGACATCGGGGACTTCGAGTCCTGCGTCGTCACCATCACCGAAATCCGGGTCAAGCCCGCCGGCGACGGCGATGATGACGGGGACGACGAAGCCACGGCGACGCCGACCGGGACCGACGGCACGGCGACCGACGCCGACGACGGGGATGAAGACGACAATGACGAGGACGACGATGACGCGGGCGTCGAGACCTACGACGTCGACGACGTCGAGGCCGACCTGGTCCAACTGCAGGACGGCGAGACGGACCTCGTCGCCGAGCAGGAACTGGAGACCGGCGACTACGAGTTCCTCCAGCTAATCGTCACCGACGTCGACGCGACGCTGTCGGGCGGCGGGGACGCCGAGGTGACGACGCCGGGCAACGCGCCCCTGAAGTTCGACCAGTCCTTCGAGATCCGGGCCGACACCCGGACCGTCTTCACGGCGGACTTCACACCGGTAAATCGGGGGCAGACCGGGCGCTACCTCCTGAAACCCGTCGCCTCCGGCACCGAGGTCGCCTACGAGTAACGGTCGGCCCGGTCCGGACGGCCCGAAACGACAACACCTGTATCCCCGCCGGCGGTAGGTCCCGGCATGCCCTCACGACGCGAGTCGTTCTCCGAAGGCGTTCGGGCGGTGGCGCCGGTGCTGGTCGGCATCGTCCCGTTCGGACTCGTCGCGGGTGCGGCCGCCGTCGAGGTCGGACTCTCGGGACTGCAGGCGGTCGGACTGTCGGTCGTCGTCTTCGCCGGCGCCGCCCAGCTGGCCGCCATCGACCTGCTGGGCGGGGACGCGCCGCTGGCCGTCGTCGTCGTGACGGCGCTGGTCATCAACCTCCGGATGCTGATGTACAGCGCCTCCATCGCGCCGCACTTCCGGGACGCTGCGACCCGGTGGCGCGCCGGCCTCGCGTACCTGCTGACCGACCAGGCCTACGCGCTGTCGGTGACCCGGTTCGGTGCCGACCGGCCGGTCCGGAAGCGGTGGTACTACCTCGGAGCGGCCCTCCCCCTGTGGGCCGTCTGGCAGGTCTGTACCGTCGCTGGCGTCGTCGTCGGCGCGCGGGTCCCCGACTCGCTGCCGCTGTCGTTCGCCGTCCCGCTGACCTTCCTCGCGCTCCTGATGCCGGCGGTCACCGATCGGGCGGCCGGCGTCGCGGCCACGGTCGGCGGCGTCGGCGCCGTCGTCGGCGCCGGCCTGCCGCTGAACCTCGGGCTGATAGCCGGCGCCCTCGGGGGCGTCGTCGCCGGCCTGCTCGTCGAGTCGGGGTGGCAGCGATGACGCCGCTCGGCGTCTGGGCCGTCATCGCCGTCGTCGGCGCCGGGACCTTCCTCATCCGGTTTTCCTTCATCTACCTCTTCGAGTACCTCTCGGAGGTGCCCGAGGGCGCGGAGCGGGCCCTCCGGTTCGTCCCGGCGGCGGTGCTGGCGGCGCTCGTCGCCCCCGCCGTGGTCGTCGTCGACGGCACGCCGGCGGTCGGTATCGGCAACGAGCGCCTCCTCGCCGCCAGCGTCGCGGCGCTGGTCGCCTGGCGGACCGAGAACGTCCTGGCGACCATCGTCGTCGGCATGGCCGCGCTGCTCGGACTCGGGACCGTGATGTAATTGGAAATAGTTCCTCCTCTGTCTCAGATAATCGCTTAAAGTTACGTCTCTGGCGTCCGTCCGTTCCAGTATGGGTTTCTCGCGCCGGCAACCGCACCAGGACCTCTCGCGGGCGGTCGCCAAGACGCTCGGCTACCGCCTGCTGATGGTCTGTATCACGGTCGCCGTCGCCTTCCTCGTCGTCGGCGACGTCGGGCAGGCGCTCAGCATCGGTCTCGTCGCCAACCTCGTGAAGACGGGGACGTACTTCGGCTACGAGCGACTCTGGGACCGCGTCGACTGGGGCCTGTAGCGACCGGATTTCCGCCTTCCGCCGACTTTTGCGGCCGCCGGCCCTACGCGCGGCATGGACACTGCTGTCGTCTGGTTCCGCGACGACCTGCGGGTGACGGACAACCCGACGCTGGCCGACGCCGTCGCGGCGGCCGACCGCGTCGTGCCCGTCTACACCTTCGACCCGCGTCGGCGCGGCGACGGCGAGTACGGCCCGGCGAAGCACGCCCCCCACCGGACCCGGTTCCGCCGGGAGGCCGTCCTCGCGCTGCGGGGGGCCCTCCGGGAGCGGGGCGGCGATCTCCTCGTCCGCGAGGGTCGCCCCGCAGACGTCGTTCCGTCCGTCGCCAGCGAGGTCAGCGCGGACGCCGTCTTCGCGGCGACGAAGGCGGCCCCCGAGGAACTGGCCGCCGAGTCGGCCGTCCGGCGGGCGCTCGGGGCGGGCGTCGACGTCGAGCGCCGCTGGACGCACACCTTGTACCACCCGGAGGACCTGCCGACGCCGCCCGCCGACATGGACGACACGTTCACGCCGTGGCGGAAGGCGGTCGAGGCGGCCACCGAGGTCCGGGCGCCGGTTCCCGCCCCGGAGTCAGTTCCGGTTCCCGACGGTCTCGCGGCCGGCGAGGTGCCGACCCTGCCCGAACTCGGCGTCGAGGCGCCGACCGACGACGACCGGGCTGTCCTCCGGTTCGAGGGTGGGGAACCCGCGGGGATGGCGCGCGTCGAGTCGTACGTCTGGGAGGGCGACCACCTCCGGGAGTACAGGGAGACCCGGAACGGCCTGCTCGGCGCGGACTACTCCTCGAAGCTCTCGCCGTGGCTGGCGGCCGGCTGTCTCTCGCCGCGCTGGGTTCACCGGGAGGTCGAACGCTACGAGGCCGAACGGGTCGCAAACGAGGACACCTACTGGCTCGTCTTCGAACTCATGTGGCGGGACTTCTTCCAGTTCCAGTTCCGCAAGCACGGCGCCGCGTTCTTCGCGCCCGGCGGCATCCGCGACGCCGACGCCGGGTGGCGCCGGGACCGCGAGGCGTTCCGCCGGTGGGCGGCGGGCGAGACGGGCGTCCCGTTCGTCGACGCCAACATCCGGGAGTTGAACCGGACGGGCTACATGTCCAATCGCGGCCGCCAGAACGTCGCCTCGTTCCTGGCCGACGCCCTCCGAATCGACTGGCGGTGGGGCGCGGCCTACTTCGAGTCGCGGCTCGTCGATTACGACGTCGCCTCGAACTGGGGCAACTGGGCCTACCAGGCCGGCGTCGGCAACGACTCCCGGGACCGCTTCTTCGATGTCTGCTCGCAGGCGGAGTACTACGACGACGACGCCGAGTACGTGAAGACGTGGCTACCGGAACTGGAGGGGCTACCGCCGGAGTACGCCCACCGGCCGTGGCGACTCTCCGAGGGGGAGCAGGCCGACTACGGCGTCGGACTCGGCGTCGACTACCCCGAACCGATGCTGGACGTCGAGGCGCGCTACGAGGAACTGGCGTGAGTGCGCGCCGACCTATTTCTGCCACTCGTCGTCGAGAACGGCGTACACCTCCCGGTCGACGTACTCGCCGCCGACGAAGGCGTCGTCCCGTTTCGTCCCCTCGTGGACGAAGCCGAGTTTCTCGACGACGCGCTTCGAGGCCTCGTTGTCCGCGACGATGGTCGCCGAGACGCGGTGCAGCGCCAGTTCCTCGAACCCGTGGGCGACGGCGAGGCGGGCGGCCTCGGTGGCGTACCCCTCGCCCCGGCGGTCGGGGTGGACCCAGTAGCCGAGATTAGCCCACCCCCGCCGGTCGTCGATGGGAGCCAGCGAGACGTCTCCGACCCGCTCGTCGCCCGTACAGACGAGCAGGTGCAGGACGTCGCCCCCCGAGATGGCGTCGAAGCGCTCGTCCTCGTAGCGCTCGCGGTTGTACGGCAGGTCGCCGCCGGCGTACCGGCGCACGCCGGGGTGGTTCATCCCCTCCTGGAGGAACTCGACGTCCTCCCGCTCGACGGTACGCAACCCGACGTCCTCGCCGTCGACGAAGACCGGTCCTGGCATGGTCGTCAGGGGGGTCGCGGCCGGACCACAAGTAACCACCTCCGGCGTGGCAACCGTTCCCGACGATACGCCGGGTTTAATACCGCGCTGCGGCACCCTCTTGGTATGAGCGGCGAGCAGGAACTCGGCATCACCGAGTCGAAGGAGCACAGCCCCGGCGAGTGGTACGCCGAGGTCGTCCAGAAGTCCGGCCTCGCGGACTACGCGCCGATGGGCGGGTTCATCGTCACCCGGCCCCGCGGGTACGCGGTCTGGGAGCACCTCCAGGACCACCTCGACGGCTGGTTCAAGGAGACCGGCGTCGACAACGCCTACTTCCCGATGTTCATCCCCGAGTCCTACCTCGAACGGGAGAAGGACATCGTCGAGGGATTCGACCCCGAGGTGGCGTGGGTGACCCACGGCGGTCACGACGAACTCGAGGAGCGACTGGCGGTCCGGCCCACCAGCGAGTCCATCATCGCGCCGTTCATGTCCCAGTGGGTGCGAAGCTACCGGGACCTGCCGCTGCGCCTCAATCAGTGGTGTTCGGTCGTCCGGTGGGAGGCCACCGAGACCAAGCCCTTCTTCCGCACCAAGGAGTTCCTCTGGCAGGAGGGCCACACCGCCCACGCCGACGAGGACGGCGCCTGGGAGGAGACGATGACCCGCCTCGGGCAGTACGAACGGCTCTACGAGGAGGTGATGGCCATCCCGAGCAGGACCGGCCGCAAGCCCGAACACGACAAGTTCCCCGGCGCCGACACCACCACGACCATCGAGGCGCTGATGCCCGACGGCAAGTCCGTCCAGGCCGGCACCTCCCACTACCTCGGCACCTCCTTCGCGGAGGCGTTCGACATCACCTACACCGACGAGGACGAGGACGAACGGACGGCTCACACCACCTCGTGGGGGCTCTCCTGGCGGGCGATGGGCGCGCTCATCATGACCCACTCCGACGACCAGGGGCTCGTGCTGCCGCCAGCGCTTGCGCCCACGCAGGTCGTCGTCGTCCCCATCTGGCAGGCCGACACCGAGGAGGCCGTCAAGGAGTACGCCGCCGACCTCGCGGCCGAACTGGACGCCGAGTACCGCGTCGAACTCGACGACCGCGACGAGCGCAACCCCGGCTTCAAGTTCAACGAACACGAGTTGAACGGCGTTCCCCTCCGCATCGAGGTCGGCCCCAACGAGGTCGAGGACGGCGAGGCCACGCTCGTCCAGCGCCCCGACGGGGAAAGCGAGGTCGCCGACCGCGACGGTATCGTCGAGTCCGTCGGCGAGGCACTCGACACCGTCCACGCGAAACTCTACGCCGACGCCGAGGAGAACCTTGAGGCGAACGTCCGCGAGGCCCACGGCCGCGGCGAGATACTCGGCACCATCGGTCAGCACGGCGGCTACGTCAAGACCGGCTGGTGCGGGGACGAGGCCTGCGAGGACGAGATCAAAGACGAGATCGCCGCCGAGATCGTCATGCTGCCGCTCGACGAGGACGAGGGACCGATTCACGACACCTGCGGGGTCTGCGGCGAGGACGCCGTCGAGACGGCGTACTTCGCCAAATCTTACTAACCCACTGAGGGTGTCGTAGGACCTTCACAGGGGTTGTTTTCACCCACAGTTTACAGCGTTAGCTGAAAGAACGTGCCTGCGTATTTGTCAAATCCGATCGCTCTCACTCAGCCCAATACTGGTTCTGGGACCAACGTGAGGAGAACGATCAAAACACCGAGGATGCCGAGGCCGAGTATTCGCAGTACTCCTGCCTGACGTCGTCGGTTCGGAGGAAGTGATTCGGCGACCCCGGAGAACGCAAACGCGATACCCAAAAAGAGCATGATGTGAGGGCCGTCGAGTACGATACCGAAATACCCCCACCCGAGGATGCAAACGAACGAGAAGAGCGAGAAGAGGAGACCCTTCCGCCGTCCGTCCGGCTCACGAAACAACATCCGTTGAACCGTCTCCACACGTACCGACAGAAGCTCGATTCAATAAAGGGTTCGGCTCTCCAGCAGACTCCTCGGGGAGTGTCCGCCCCAGGTGGTCGGGTTCCGCCCGGCGCGGATGTGACTGCACCACGCGGGAACGACCTTATATTTCCTTGTATGGGGTAAATCGACCATTAGTGTTTGAGGGGAAGTCTCTTATTGCGGTGTCGGCCACGGGTAGGTAATGCCTGAGCGAACGCACTCCTCTACGAGTTCGACCGGACTCGTAGACCCCGACGACGCCCGCGCCAACTGCGGCGTAGGGGTCGTCATGGACCTCGACGGGGACCGGACCAACCGACCGGTCGCCGACGGTATCGAACTGCTGGAGAACCTCGAACACCGGGGGACGACCGGCGCAGAACCCGACACCGGCGACGGCGCCGGCATCCTGCTGCAGGCGCCTCACGAGTTCTTCGACGACGAGGTCGACGCCCTCCCGGACCGCGGCGAGTACGCCGTCGGCTCTCTCTTCATGCCCCAGGACCGCGATGCGGTCGCCGGCCTGCAGGACCTCACCGAATCGGTGCTGGCCGACCACGGTCTGGAGGTGTTCGACTGGCGGGAGGTCCCGACGAACAACGAGTCGCTCGGCGAGACCGCCGTCGACTCCGAACCGCTCGTCGCCCAGTGTTTCGTCCGCTCGGACCTGGACGCCGACGCCTTCGACCGGGCGCTCTACGTCGCCCGCCGCGACCTCGAAACCACCGTCGAGGAGCGCCAGCCCGACGGCTACGGTCGCTTCTACATCTGCTCGCTGGATCGGGAGACCGTCGTCTACAAGGGCCTGCTCACCGCCGAACAGCTCCCGGAGTACTACCCCGAACTCACCGACGAGCGGATGCGGTCGACGTTCGTGATGGTCCACGCCCGTTTCTCGACGAACACGCTCGGCGCCTGGCACCTCGCACACCCCTACCGCAACATCATCCACAACGGCGAGTTCAACACCATCCAGGGCAACATCAACTGGATGCGGGCCCGCGAGGACGACCTCGAGGACCCGGCCTTCGGCGACGACATCGACACGCTGCGACCCATCATCAACGACCCCGAGCAGTCCGACACCGCCTCCGTCGACAACGCGCTGGAACTGCTGATGCAGGGCGGCCGCGACATGCCGCACGCCCTCCGGATGCTGATTCCCGAGGCGTGGCGCGGCGAGGCCAACCGCGTCCCCGAGAAGCGCCGGGAGTGGTACGACTACCACGCCTCGCTCGTCGAACCGTGGGACGGCCCGGCGCTGGTGGCGGCCACCGACGGCGACCGCGTCGGTGCCGTGCTGGACCGCAACGGCCTCCGGCCGTGCCGCTACGACGTCACGAGCGACAACCGCCTCATCATGGCCAGCGAGGCCGGCGCCCTGGAACCCGACTTCGGTGACATCGAGCGCCGCGACCGCCTCCAGCCCGGCCAGCTGTTCCTCGCCGACCCCGAGGAGGGCCGCGTCATCCCCGACGACGAGATATTCGACGAACTCGTCGACGAGAAGTACGCCGAGTGGGTCGACGACGAGCAGGTCCACCTCGACGAGATCGCCGACGAGGGGGCGGCCCCGCGGGGCGACGTCTCCGGGCTCCGCGGCCACCAGGCGCTGTACGGCTACACCCACGACGAGATGAACCACCTCGTCGAGCCGATGGCCCGCGACGGCAAGGACCCCGTCGGCTCGATGGGCGACGACACGCCGCTCAGCGTGCTCTCGCAGTTCAACCGCCCGCTGTTCTCGTACTTCAAGCAGCTGTTCGCACAGGTCACGAACCCGCCGCTGGACTACATCCGCGAGGAGCTGGTCACGTCGCTGGAGTCCCGGCTCGGCTACCAGCGGAACCTGCTCGACGAGACGCCCGCCCACGCCCGCCAGCTGGTGGTCGACTCGCCCGTGCTGCGGGACGCCGAGACGGCCGCGATCAAGGAACTCGACGGCTCGGAGCGCGACCTCTCGTCGTACGTACTGGACATCACCTTCGATCCCGAGACGGACCTCGAATCCGCCGTCGAAGCGGTTCGACGCGAGGCGACCGAGGCCGCCCGCGAGCACGACATCGTCGTCCTCTCGGACCGGGGGGCCGGCGAGGAGGCTATCCCCATCCCGGCGCTGTTGGCGACCGGCGGCGTCCACCACCACCTCGTCCGGAACGGCCTCCGGAACCACGTCGGCCTCGTGCTGGAGTCGGCCGACCCGCGGGCGGTCCACCACGTCGCCACCTGTATCGGCTACGGCGCCGGCGCGGTCAACCCCTACCTCGCCTACGAGTCCATCACCGACCTCGTGGCGGGACCGGACGGCGCCGACGAGGAGGCCGCCATCGAGGCCTACATCAAGGCCGTCGAGGACGGCCTGCTGAAGACGATGGCGAAGATGGGCATCTCGACGGTCGAGTCCTACCAGGGCGCCCAGATCTTCGAGGCGGTCGGGCTGGATTCGGAGTTCGTCGCCGAGTACTTCGAGGGCACTACCGCCCGGACCGAGGGCATCGATGTCGACGACATCGAGGACGACCTCCGGCGGCGCTACGGGGTCGCCTTCGGCGAGGACCCCGACCTCGAACACCAGGGCGAGTACGAGCACCGCTCGTCGGGGATGTTCCACGAGTGGAACCCCGAGTCGGTCGGCGCGCTCCAGAAGGCGGTCCGGCAGGGCGACTACGAGCAGTACCGCGAGTTCGCCGAGATGATGAACGACCAGACGGAGACGCTCCAGACACTCCGGGGCCTCCTGGAGTTCGATTCGGATCGGGCCCCCGTCGACATCGAGGATGTCGAGCCTGTCGAGTCGATCGTCACCCGGTTCGCTACCGCGTCGATGAGCCTCGGATCGCTGTCGCCGGAGGCCCACGAGAACAACGCTATCGCAATGAACCGGCTCGGCGGCAAGTCCGGCACCGGAGAGGGCGGCGAGCCGCCGGAGCGGTTCGATACAGAGAAGGAGTGTAATATCAAGCAGGTCGCCTCCGGCCGGTTCGGCGTCACCTCGACGTACCTCACGAACGCGGACTCACTGCAAATCAAGATGGCGCAGGGCTCGAAACCCGGCGAAGGGGGGCATCTGCCGGGCCGGAAGGTCAACGAGATGATAGCCCACGTCCGGTACGCGACGCCGGGCGTCGGCCTCATCTCGCCGCCGCCACTGCACGACATCTACTCCATCGAGGACCTCAAACAGCTCATCCACGACCTGAAGGCGGCGAACCCGGACGCCGACGTGAACGTCAAACTGGTCTCGGAGGCCGGCATCGGCACCATCGCCGCCGGCGTTGCCAAGGCCAACGCCGACGTCGTCCACATCTCCGGCCACTCCGGCGGGACGGGCGCCTCGCCGAAGACGAGCATCAAGAACGCCGGCCTCCCGTGGGAACTCGGGCTGGCGGAGGCCAACCAGATGCTCCGCTCGACGGACCTCCGTTCGCGCATCAAGGTCACCGTCGACGGCGGCATGAAAACCGGCCACGACGTCGCCGTCGGTGCCCTGCTCGGCGCCGAGGAGTACGTCTTCGGCACCGCGCCGCTTGTCACCTCCGGCTGTGTGATGGCCCGGCAGTGCCACGAGAACACCTGTCCTGTCGGCGTCGCCACCCAGGACGAGGACCTCCGGAAGCGGTTCCCCGGCGAGCCACAGCACGTCATCAACTACATGACGTTCATCGCCCAGGAACTGCGGGAGATTATGGCCGAGCTGGGCTTCACGACGGTCGACGAGATGATCGGTCGCGTGGACGCGCTGAAACAGCGCGAGGACGTCAAACAGGAGAAGGCGAAGAAACTGGACCTCTCGGCGATTCTGGCCGAACCGGCCGGCGAGGGCCGCCGCAAGACCGAACCGCAGACCCACGAGATCGACGAGGCGCTGGACTGGGACCTCATCGACGCCGCCGAGGGCGCCATCGAGCGGGGCGACCCGGTCCACCTCGACCGCGACATCTCGAACGTCAACCGCGCGGTGGGCGCCACGCTGTCGAACCGCATCTCGACGGCGTACGGCACAGAGGGCCTGCCCGACGACACCATCACCGTCGACTTCGGCGGCACCGCCGGTCAGAGCTTCGGCGCCTTCCTCCAGGACGGCGTCACGATGCAGTTGACCGGCACCGCCAACGACTACGTCGGCAAGGGGCTGTCGGGCGGCAAACTCGTCGTCAACACGCCCAACGACGCCCCCTACGAACCCGAGGAGAACATCCTCGTCGGCAACGTCGCGCTGTACGGCGCCACGCAGGGCGAGGCCTACATCAACGGCAAGGCTGGCGAGCGGTTCGCCGTCCGCAACTCCGGCGTCAAGTCCGTCGTCGAGTCCGTCGGCGACCACGGCTGCGAGTACATGACCGGCGGCGTCGTCGCCTGCCTCGGCGAGACGGGCAAGAACTTCGCGGCCGGGATGTCTGGCGGCGTCGCCTACGTGCTGGACCGGGAGGGCGACTTCGAGGAGAAGGTCAACTACGGCATGGTCTCGACGACGGACGAACTCGACGCCAAGGACCGGCGGATGCTCCGCCGCCTCGTCGAGAACCACGTCGCCTACACCGACTCGGACCGCGCCGAGTACGTCCTCGACAACTGGGAAGAGGAACTCGAGAAGTTCGTGAAGGTGATGCCGGACGCCTACGCCGAGATCATCGCCGAGCGGGAGTCCGCCGACGTCCGCAACTCGCCGCCCGAGAGCGCGACGCCCTCGGCGGAGACGGACGCGGCCGGCGGCGTCGTCAGCGACGACTGAGCGGTTTCACTCGTCGCGCTCTCGCTTCTCGACGACGCTCGGGTGCATCGTCGGCTCGTCGGGGTGCTGTTCGGCGAACGCCTCGGACATCACCTCGATCGACTCCCGTTCGCGGCGGCGGCGTTCCTCCTCGCTGATTTCCTCACAGCCCGGTGGGACCTCCCGGCCCCGCTCGGTGAAGTACCCCTCGGGAGCCACCCAGTCGTGGTAGTACGGCACGTCGGAATCGTCGACGAGGGCGACGGCCACCTCCGCGCCGTGACCGGCGGCGACGACGGCCTGGTGGGGTTTCTCGGCGATTCGGCCCGCCGCGTAGAGGCCGTCGACGCCGGTGCGGCCGCACTCGTCGACGTCGACGTAGGTCTTCGAGCCGCGGTCGAGGAGGCCGACGCCGTCGACGTCGGCGAGGTAGTCGGTGTCCGACCAGGAGGCGACGACGACGTAGTCGGCGGCGAGGTCGAACTCCTCGTCGCTCTCGACGCGGAGGCGGAACCCCTCGTCGGTCGCCTGCAGGTCCGTCACGAGGCCCTGCTCGAAGAGACAGCCGTTGCGGCCCGCCTGTTCCTCCAGGAGGTCCAGAAAGAGCCGCGAGTTGACGCCGGCCGGGAAGCCGGGCACGTTCTCGAGGTGGGCGTTCCGCCGGAGGATGGACTCGCCGTGGTCGACCACGACGGTGTCGAAGTCGGCGCGTGCGGTGTAGGTGCCGGCGGTCAGGCCGGCGACGCCGCCGCCGACGATTGCGACGCGCGGGGTGTCGGTCTGGCTCATGCGTGGGGCTTCCGCGTCCGCCCCTACAAACGCCCCGGTTCAGGCCCGCGTACGGTTTAAGCCGCCCGCGGCCCACCTCCGACCGTGACCGAGTTCGTACTCTACGGCGGGAAGGGCGGCGTCGGCAAGACGACCTGTGCCGCGGCGACGGCGCTGAAGCGGGGCCGCGAGGACGGCCCGACGCTCGTCGTCTCGACGGACCCCGCCCACTCGCTGTCGGACGTCTTCGACACGGAGGTCGGCCCCGAGCCGACCCGGGTCCGAGAGGAGGCGGACCTCTGGGCGGTCGAGGTCGACCCCGGCGAGCGCATCGGCCAGTACCGCGGGCAGGTCTCGGCGGCGCTCGAGGAACTGGAGGACCTGGGCATCTCGCTGGACGAGAGCGACGTCGACGACGTCATCGAGGCCGGCGTCGCGCCGGGCACCGACGAGGCCGCCGCGATGGACCTCTTTCTGGACTACATGGACGACCCCCGATTCGACTACATCGTCTTCGACACCGCCCCGACCGGGCACACCCTCCGGCTGCTGAAACTGCCGGACGTGATGAGTTCCGCGATGGGGAAGCTCATCTCGGTCCGCTCGCAGGTCTCCTCGCTTGCGGACTCGGTGCGGAGCTTCATGGGCGGCGAGGACGAGGACGACGAGGAGGGCGTCGACGTCGACGTGGACCTCGACGAACTGAAAGCGCGGATGGAGCGGGTCGCCGACGCGCTCCGGGACCCCGAGCGCACGGAGTTCCGGGTCGTCCTCATTCCCGAGACGATGGCCGTCCTGGAGACCGAACGGCTGCTGGCGGAACTGGACGCCTACGACGTCCCTGCGGGCCGCGCGATCATCAACAAGGTCATCGAGGACCCCGAACCCGCCTGCGACCTCTGTCGGTCCCGCCACGAGAGCCAGCAGAAGCGTATCGCGGAGGCCCGCGAGCGGTTCGACCTCCCCATCACGCTCGTCCCGCAACTGCACGGCGAGGTCCACGGCCTAGAGGCCGTCGAGACGGTCGCCGACCGGCTCTGAGGAAGCGGCCGGGCCAGCCTGTCGGGACGCCAACCCTTAGGGAGGCGGCGACCGAACGGGGGACGTGGACAGCGTCGAGGTCTCGACCGAGGTGTACCTGCCGCCCGAGGAGGTCTACGAGTTCCTGCTGGACTTCCCCCGGTACGCCCGCTACTCCGAGCACCTCACGGGCGTCAGGCAGTTCGGCGACGGGACGCCCGGCACGGAGTACGAACTCGACTTCTCGTGGTGGAAGCTCTCGTACACGGCCCGCTCGCGGGTCACCGACACGGACTCGCCGAACCGCATCGACTGGCGGGTAATCAAGGACGTCGACGCGGTCGGTCGCTGGCGGGTCGAGCGTCTCGACGACGAGGAGACCCGGGTCACGCTCGTCGTCGAGTACGCGCCCGGGTCGGCCGACGACGACGCCCTCGAACTGCCGCGGTTCGTCTCGCTGGACTGGGTCGTCGAGAAGGTCAAGCCGAAGGTCAGGACGGAGGCCGAGCGGGTCGTCCGGCGCATCGTCGCCGACCTGGAGGGCGAGCCACGCGACGTGACGCTGGAGATAGAGACGGTCTGAGGCTCCAGCCCCGCCGGAACCTGGCAGTTTTCCAGCTCGACGAAAGATAAATGTAGCTCGGTGTCGTGGCGGGAACGTACATGGTGGGGTGGCCCGGACACGGCCGTTCGAGAATCGAGACGCCGACAGTCGAGACGGGGGTCGCTCGGGCGCCCGCTGGCGGGGTGGTTCGGTCGTGAACGACGGCGGTCCGTCGGCCCTCCGGCGGGCGGCAGTCGTCGGCTTCGCCGCACTCCTCGCGTCTGCGCTTCTGTTCCCGTCGCTTCTGGTCGGCAGCGCCGTCGCCGCCGTGGAGTCCTCCGAGCGGACCCTCGGGACGACCCAGGTCGACCCGGGACAGACCGTCGAGGTGACCGTCGAGACGCGACTGGCCGAGGGCGGGAATCGCGTGGCGATAAGCGACGACTTCTCGCCGGGCTTCGCCGAGGTCGAGATAACCGAGACCCGGGTCAACGGGGAGTCGACGCTGCCGGTCATCGCCGCGACCAACGAGAGCTTCATCGAGGTCGGCTTCGAGGAGGACTTCTCGGCCGGCGACACGATAACGGTCGTCTACGAGGTGACCGTCCCGGAGGACACCGGGGACGGGCAGGTGTTCGCCTTCGACGGGGAGGCGGCCATCGACAGCACCGACCCCGTCGCCCACGAGGGTGACGGCCAACTGAGCGTCGGCGACGGGTCGATAGCCGTGACGGGGTACGACCTCGGGGCGACGGAACTGAACGTCGGCGAGACGCTCGCCGTCGAGGCGACGGTCGCCAACGGCCGAAACGACCCCGCCAACCTCGACGTGAAACTGCTGGTCGACGGCAGTACGGTGGCCAACGAGACGGTCGCGCTGGGGGGCGGTGAATCGAGGACCGTCGATCTCGAGGCGGCGTTCGACGCCGCGGGGAGCTACGACGTAACGGTCAACGATCTGGAGGCGACGGCCGTCACCGTCGAGGCGGCCGATGACTCGACGCCGGCGGAGGGACCGACCCCGACGCCCATCGCGTCGCCGGTTCAAGAGTCGGAGTCGTCGCCGACCGGGGAGGACGGAAGCAGTGATGACGAGGACGGCGGCGACGCGGACCCCTCGACGACGGACTCGGCGTCGTCCCCGACGGCGACGGACGGCACCGCCGCCTCGACCGACACCGACGACAGCCCCGGCTTCGGCGTCCCGGTCGCGCTCGTCGCCCTGCTCGCGGCGGCGCTCGTGGTAGGGCGTCGTTACCGCAGATAAGTATTGACGATATTACAATAGTCGGAACCCGAAGAGGGAGGTCCTCTCTACGATCAGTATTCGTTCCTTAACGTAGTCATATGGAATATAATTTATCCGTAGGTTTTTTTATGCTTACATCATGGCATAGCCCATGGCAAGCAATAGCCATCGACAAACAGACGACGAAGAGTCGGATTCCGACGGGTCTGTTGGCGGGGCCAGGGGTGGCGACCGGGACGGACCGACCGAGGACGACGATTCGTCGATAGGACTGTCGCGGCGGTTGTTGATGCGGGCGTCGGCGGCGGCCGGGATTCCCGGACTCGCCGGCGTCGCTGCCTCGGCGTCGTCGAGCACCCAGCAGCAACGCGAGGGCGAGACGATTCAGGGGAGCACGATTCGGGCCGAGGCCTTCTCCGACGACCTCGCGGCGGCCATAGCGACAACGAACTTCAACAACGTCGTCACGAACGCGAGTTTCGCGGGGGCCAACGAGCAGGCCACCCGCTTCGACAGCACCGTCAACAGCGGCAGCGGGATGCAGGGGTTCCCGCTGGAGGGCGAGGAGTTCGTCGTACTGAGTTCGGGGCTGGCGGCCGACGCACCGGGCGACCCCGGAACGTTCCTCAGCACCAACGTCTCCAACGGGCGGTCGTTCAACGACTACTCGCCCGACGGGTACGACGCGTTCAACGTCGCCGACATCGAAATCAGTTTCCAGGTGCCCGAGGACGCACAGGGCATCGGCTTCGACTACCGGTTCGTCAGCGACGAGAGCCCGAGTTTCCTCGGGTCCAATTTCCAGGACTTCTTCGAGGCGGTTCTGTTTACGCCCGACGGCTTCGAGAACATCGCACTCATCAACGGCAAATCGGTGACGCTCGACGTGGCCGATACGGTGGCGAACACGCCCGGCGGGAGTTCCCAGAGCCCGAGCCCGCCGCTGCCGGACCCACAGGACACCGCGTTCAACGCCGTCACCGAGCTACAGACCGTCACGAGGAACATCTCCGCCTACCAGGGCGAGGAACTGACCATTCTGTTCCGGGTCGCCGACGCAAGCGACGGCATCTACGACTCGGGGGTGTTCCTCGACAACCTTCGGTTCACCAACGACGTCAAGACGGACACGGACGCGTTCAGGGCCGCCCTCGAGAGCTACGAGGACGCCTTCAAGACGCTGCTCGAGAGCCAGATGAAGGCGCAGGCCCACTACATCGCTACTCTCTACAACGAACTCGGCGACACCTTCGCGAACACGCTGGTGAACTCCTGGGGCTACCGGGCCGGCCAGGTGTCCGAAAGCGAGTTCGGCGAGGAGAACGCGGCGGCCTTCGATTCGCTTCTGAACTCCGCCAACGAGAAGGGCGACTTCCAGGTCACCGAGGAGCGCGCGCTGGCGCTGTACGAGTTCTACGACGAACTGTTCGCCAACGTCTCGACGGACAGTACCCTCGAGACGATGAAACAGCAGATGACCGCCTACCACCTCGGGTCCGCCCAGGGCCAGGAGGCGCCGCTGCTGTTCGACGGCGGCAGCACCTTCGCCAACATTGTCGGGGAGAGCTGGAACGTCCAGCAGGAAGTGTTCGACTTCATCGGCCAGAACTACGACCCCGGTGCCGGCGAGTACCAGACGCTCACGGCGGCGGTGAACAACCTCGCCGAGCGCTTCGAGAACCGGGCCCAGCGGTTCATCGACCAGAAGGAGCGGCAGGCCGAGGAGGTGCTGTCGGTGCCGAACAACACCTGGCTTGAGGTCCACTCCGAGACGCTGGGCTCGGGCGTCGACTCCCAGGACGTCGAGGAGGAGGTGGCCGTCGGGGCGGCCGCGGTCCTCCTGTTGAAGGCCGCCGCCATCGGGACGGCCGGGCTGATGGCCGGCTACACCGCCGCGAAGTGTGCGGGCGGTTACACCGCCGAGTACGCCATCGACGGCGTCGAGACGACCGAGTTGAGCGTGAGCAACCCGCTGGCCGATAGCTGGGGCACGGGGGTCAACCTCGGTGCCATCCTGAACAGTTACACCGACAACGAGGCCACCCAGACGCAGTCCAGCATCTTCCTGACCGGGTTCAAGAACGGCGCGAAGTTCGGCGCGAAGGACCTGCTGAAGGACGGCCTCGTTCTCCTCCTCGAGTGGGGGGCTGCCCAGGAGGCCGACGGCGAACTCGACGTCTCGCTGCCGAACGTCACCGAGGAGGAGGACCTCGGGTTCTTCGGGTCGCTGTGGAACTCCATCAAGTCGCTGTGGTCCGGCCAGAGCGTCAACGACTCCTCGCTCGGGAAGGCGACGGGCAC
The DNA here is from genome assembly GCF_024298905.1 of Natronomonas marina. Classification (NCBI taxonomy): domain Archaea; kingdom Methanobacteriati; phylum Methanobacteriota; class Halobacteria; order Halobacteriales; family Natronomonadaceae; genus Natronomonas; species Natronomonas marina. The sequence continues at coordinate 2,678,485 of NZ_CP101154.1, read as the reverse complement.
GATCACGGTGTCGAACACCTCCGACGTCGAGTACAAGCCCAAACTGAACGCGGAGTACCAGCTGTTCCACGGGCAGAACGACTGGGCGGGCTACGTGCCGCAGATTTCCGGCGACAACAGCCCGATGTCGCCCGGCGAGACCCGCGATTTCGACGTCACCTACCGCGCGCCGCTGGACACGACCGTGCTGTCGGGGGCGATGCGGGTCGACCTCGCCGTCTCGCCGACCATCGACGTCCCGACCGGCTGGGACGACGTCGTCCCGGTCGGCATCTGCGAGACGGACTACTACGCCGTCGAGAAGAACACCACGGCCGGCTCGTTCAAGGTCAACGAGCAGTGTACGGTCCAGACCGTCGCCAACGACAGCATGCAGGACGGCCAGAAGGAGACCTACACCTACTCGGTCGCCTCCGACACCCAGAAGGCGCTCATCAAGCTCAACTACTCCGGCGAGCCGCACTACTCGGACCTGCACGTCTACGACAGCAACGGCAACCACACCGGCTACAACTACAACACGAACGGGATCGAAGAGGGGATTCCGAACTCGACGCACTCCGGTCGGGACACCGGCCAGGACCAACAGGAGTTCGTCACCATCGAGGGCGACCTCGAGACGGAGTACGAGGTCGAGATCGTCACGCCGGAGGTCGGGACGGTCTCCCAGAGCGTCCAGGCGGAGGCGACGACCGTCGACTTCGACGTCGAGAGCACGGACGTGCCGACGCTGGACCCGAAGATGGCGACCTCGGCGGACGTCTCCATCGACGGCGTCGAGCGCGGCGGGTCGTCGTCGTTCGGCGCCACCATCAAGGAGGCCAACGGCGACAGCGACCTCGGGCAGGTGTCGCTGTCGGCCACCGGCTTCGACCACGAGGACGGCACGACCAGCATCGACGGCTCGGCGGTCTCCTTCGAGCAGAACGACTTCACGCTCGCCGCCGGCGAGTCGCAGGTCGTCAACGCCAGCGTCTCCATCCCCGACGGGGCCGCCGAGGGCTCCTACACCGGCAGCGTCGAGATAGCGCCCGAGAACGACGACACCCAGACCATCGACGCGACCATCGAGGTCGAGGTCCCGGTGTCGACGTTCGCCGACGACGCCGGCGTCGTCCAGAACCAGGGGCTGCGCGACTCCGTCGAGGAGTGGCGGACGAACTACATCGAGACCGACACCCTCCGGGACACGGTCAAGGCCTGGCGGACCAAGGAGCCCCAGTAGCCGCTCTCCGCGTCCCGCCGTTTCCGGGAGCATAAGTACCATCGACCGAATCTCCTTCCGAATGCGCGTCACATCGCCGTCGCCGCGGACGGTCGCGGCCCTCGTGCTCGTGGCCACCCTGGCCGTCGTCGCGCTGCCGGGCGTCGCCGTGCCCGCGGCGGCGGACAACGGCTCCGAGGATGTCTACGTCCACCCGGGCGTCGAGTCCGCCGACGGCGAGCGGGAACTGCTCGTGGGGTTCGAGACGGACGGTGGGACGCGCCGCGACGACGCCGAGTCGTTGCGGGCGGCCCGCCTAGAGGCGCAGTCCGCTCCGGTCGAACGGCTCCGTCGCACGGACGGTGTGACTGTCCTCCGGCAGTTCTGGGTCACGAACGCGGTCCTGATACGGGCCACGGAGGGCGTCGACGTCGGGACCGACCTCGCGGGCATCGAGGCGGTCGAGGAGATATACCTGAACTTCGAGACGAGGCCGTCGACGCCGGTTGCCACCGACGGCGTCGTCGAGACCGAGACCCACGACGCCGAGGAGGACGGCCTCGGCCAGGTGAACGCCCGGGCGGCCTGGGGGTCGTTCGACACCCGCGGGGCGAACGCGACGGTGGCGGTGCTGGACACCGGCGTCGACGACGACCACCCCGACATCGACCTCGCCGAGAACGGCTGGGCGGAGTTCGACGCCAGCGGCGACCGCCTCGACACGGAACCGCACGACCCGAGCGGGCACGGCACCCACGTCACGGGCGTCGTCGCTGGCGGGTCCGCAAGTGGGGAGTACATCGGCGTCGCTCCCGACGTGCGACTGCTGCACGGGAAGGTGCTGGACGACGGCGGTACCTTCGCCCAGATCATCGCGGGCATCGAGTGGGCGCTGGAGCGCGACGCGGACGTCATCAGTATGAGTTTCGGCATCCCCGCCAGTGACGACAGCGTCTACGAGGAGGCCTTCGTCGAGCCGATACGGACGGCCTCCGAGTCGGGCGCCGTCGTGGTGACCTCCAGCGGCAACACGGGCCAGGGAAAGACGGGGTCGCCGGGCAACGTCTACGACGCCGTCGCGGTCGGCGCGGTCGACGACGACGGCGAGGTTCCGGGCTTCTCCAGCGGCGAGACGGTCGACACCAGCGAGGCCTGGGGCGACGACGCGCCCGCCTCGTGGCCGGCGACGTTCGTCGTCCCCGACGTCGCCGCACCGGGGGTCGACGTGGTCAGCGCGGCCCCGGGCGGCGGCTACACCGCCGTCTCCGGGACGAGCGCCGCCGCGCCGTACGCCTCGGGGACGCTCGCGCTGATGGTCTCGGCCAACGGGAGTCTCTCGCGGGCCGAGGCGAAGTCCGTCCTCCGGGAGTCGGCCGTGCACCCCGACCCCTCGACGGAACCCGACGACCGGTACGGCGCGGGGGTCGTCGACGCCCACCGCGCCGTCACCGCCGCCGTCCACGACGGCAGCGTGGCGGGCACCGTCGAGACGGCCGACGGTGCCCCGGCGGTCGGCGTCGTCGTCCGGACGGCCCACGGGACGACCGGCCTGACGGACGAGTCGGGGCGGTTCTCGATACCGGTCCCGCCCGGAAGCCGGACCGTGACGGTCGACCCGTTCGGCTACACCGCTGCCTCCAGGACTGTCGACGTCGCCGCCGGCGGAAGCGGGAGCACCAACCTCGTCGTCTCGGAGACGGTCGACGTCCGGACTCACGCCGGCCAGCCGGACGTCGTCGCCGCCGGCGAGAGCTTCGACGTCGAACTGGAGGTGGCGAACCTGGAGACGTACGCGGTGGCAGTCGACGGCGAGCGGGGGACGCTCGGCGCCGAGAACGTGACGCTCCGCGTCGACGGCGAGGAGGTAGCCGCCGGCGAGACGGTGGCGGTCGAGAACGGCACATCCCGGGTGACTCTCTCGGTTTCGGTCGACGGCGACGCGACGGGGACGCTCGCGCTGAACCACACGGTGGCGGGGACCGACGAGACGGTCGTCGTCGAGACCGGGCCGACCGAGGCCATGGCCGACCCCCGTCCGGCGTCGTTCCGCATCACCGAGACCGCGTTCGGGGAGACGGTCGGCGCCGACCGGACGCTGGAGACGACCGCGGTCGTCGAGAACACGGGCGACTACACGGACACACAGTCGGTCGCCTACCGGGTCGACATCGGCGGCACGCAGCGGTCGTTCTACCGGCAGGTGACGCTGTCCGGCGGCGAGACGGCCGAGGTCTCCTGGACCGTCACCTTCGACGAGTTCGCGGGCGGCGAGTACGACCACCGGATCGAGACGGGCGACGACAGCGCGGCGGCCACCTTCGAGTACCTGACCAGCGAGTTCGTCGTCACCGGCGTCGAGGCACCCGCGACCGTGACGGCGGGCGAGACGGCGACGGTCTCGGCCACCGTCGAGAACGTCGGCGACATCGCGGGCGACGGGACAGCCGAGTTCTCGGTCGGCGGCGAGACGGTGGCCGGCCGCTCGGTCGACGGTGCGCCGGGCGAGACGGCGACGGTCGCCTTCGAGTTCGAGACGGCGACGCGCCCGACGGGCGTCTACGAGTACGTCGTCGGAACGCCGGACGACGCCGTCCGTGACGACCTCCTCGTCGAGGAACCGCCGATAACGGCGTACGCCGCCGAGGACGGCACCATCGGAAACGAGGGGCTGCGCGAGGCCAGCGAGGACTGGCGGGTCGGCCACCTCTCGACGGCGTCGTTCCGGGGGACGATCGACGAGTGGCGTACCAACGCGACCGTCACGGGGTAGTCGACGTTCGGCGTCGCCGTTCGGACACCACCCTCGCGGGCGCCGTCCTGTCTTTGGCCGCCAAAGTATGCGCAAAGAATAAATGCCTGTCCGTGACATGTGATTAGTGTCCATGATTGGGTGGTTGGCGGGGGGACCATCGTCGGTCGCGGCGGTGGTCGAAACGGATGTGTCCTACCCTGGAAGCCATCCGATTGGGGGTCGTGATCTATGGATACGAATTCCACACTAGCGTTCGAAGACAGGGGGACAGTACTTCTAATCGTCGCGGTGGTGGCGCTGTCGGCCGCGACGGTCGTCGCCTTCGCTGGCGGGGTGACCGCACAGGTCGACAGCTCCGAGCGGACTCTCAACGCCACCGAGGTCCAGCCCGGCGACACCGTCGAGGTGACCATCGAAGCCACGCTCGCAAACGGCGGGAGCAGGGTCGGCATCAGCGACGACTTCTCGCCGGAGTTTGCCAGCGCCGATGTAGATATACCGACGGTGAATGGAGACAGTGTGCTGCCGATCGTTAGCGTGAGCGATCCAGGCTTCATCGAGGTCGCCCTCGAGGAGGACTTCTCGGCCGGTGACACGATAACGGTCGTCTACACGGTCACCGTCCCGGAGGACGCCTCCAACGACCAGACGTACAGCTTCGACGGTACATCTGCCATCGACGACACAAGCGAAGTCTCCCACAGCGGCGACAGCGAACTCCTCGCGGGGTCGCCCGACATCTCCGTGACCGACTACTCCGTCGACAACACGACTGTCGGGCCGGGCGAGACGGTGACCGTCACCGCCAACGTCGAGAACACCGGCGCCATCGCCGGCGAGAAGGACGTGACGTTCGTGACGGACGGCACCGACGCCGAGAACCAGACGGTCTCGCTCGGCGCGGGCGAGTCCACCACCGTCGAGTTCACGACCTCCTTCAGCGACACCGGTGACCACACCGTGTCGGTCGACGACCTGTCGTCGACGACGGTCTCGGTTGTCACCTCCGACGTCTCAGTGACGGACTACTCGCTGTCCTCGACGCAGGTGGGGCCGGGCGAGCAGCTGACCGTCACCGCGACCGTCGAGAACACCGGCGGCCAGGACGGCCAGACCGACGTGACGCTTGTGACCGACGGCACCGACGCCGAGACCCAGACCGTCTCGGTCGCGGCCGGCGGCACCGAGACCGTCCAGTTCACGACCTCCTTCGCGGAGACGGGTCAGTACGACGTGACGGTCAACGACCTGTCGCCGACGACGGTCTCGGTCGTCCAGGCAGACCTCGCCGTGACGGACTACTCGGTCGACAAGACGAACCCCGACCCCGGGGAGACGATCACCATCACGGCCGACCTCACGAACACCGGCAGTTCCAGCGGCGAGATCGACGTGACGCTTGTGACCGACGGCACCGACGCCGAGACCCAGACCGTCTCGGTGCCGGCCGACAGCTCCGACACCGTCGAGTTCACGACGTCGTTCGCCGAGGCCGGCGACCACACCGTGACGATCAACGACCTCGAGCCGACGGCGATCCAGGTCGGATCGGCCGACGTCTCGGTGACGGACTACTCGCTGTCCTCGACGGAGGTCGAACCCGGCGAGGAACTCACCGTCACCGCGACGGTCGAGAACGCCGGCGAACTCGCCGGCGAGACGGACGTGACCCTCTACACCGGCGAGGACGTGCCCGCGCTCACGGCCGAATCCCAGACCACCAAGACGGTCTCGGTCGGTCCGGGCAACACTACTACCGTCGAGTTCACCACCTCCTTTGCGGAGGTCGGCCAGTACCCGGTGACGGTCAACAACCTCGAACCGACGACGGTCACCGTCGCCGATATCTCCGTAACCGACTACTCCGTCGACAAAACCGAGATCGAACTCGGCGAGACGCTCACGGTCACCGCGACCGTCGAGAACCTCAAGAGCACGACGGACTCGCTGGACGTCGAACTGCTGAGCAACGGCGAGGTCCAGGAGACCCAGTCCGTCTCGGTCGGTCCGGGCAACACCACGACCGTCGAGCTCACCACGAGCTTCGCGCAGATCGGCGAGTACGAGGTGGCGGTCAACGACCTCGATCCGACGACGGTGTCGGTCGTCGACATCGGCGTGACGGAATACTCGCTGAACAAGACCGAGGCCGAGCCGGGCGAGCCCGTCGGCGTGGAGGCGACCGTCGAGAACACCAAGAGCACGTCGGACACCCTCGAGGTGGTGCTGTCGACCGGCGAGACCACGACGGCGACCGAGAACATCACCCTCGACGGCGGCGAATCCGGGACCGTCCAGTTCACCACCAGCTACGAGGAGTTCGGTGACTACCAGCTGTCGGTCAACGGTCTCGAGCCGACGACCCTCACGGTCGGCGAACCGAACCTCTCGGTGACCGGCATCACCCTCTCGGAGGACGAGGTCCTGGTCGGCGCGCCGGTCATGGTCTCGGCGACGGTCACGAACGACGGCTCGATCACCGGTACCCTTGAGGTGACGCTGTTCGCCGACGGCGAGGAGGTCACGAGCGAGTCCATCTCGGTCGCCCCCGGCGAATCCGAGAACGTCGCCCAGGAGGTCGTCTTCGAATCCGTGGGCGTCGTCGAACTCTCGGTCAACGATGGGCCGCCCCAGCAGCTGACCGTCTTCGACTTCGAGGACGACGAGAGCGGGTCGGCCGACGACGAGCCGGCCGAGGAGCCGACGCCAACCGACGAGCCGGACGAGGAGCCGACACCGACCGACGAGCCGGCCGAGGAGCCGACGCCGACCGAGGCGTCCGACGACGATGACGACGAGCCGGCCGAGGAGCCGACGCCGACCGAGGCGTCCGGCGACGACGAGACCGACGAGACGCCGCCGTCCGACGCCGACGACCAGTTCGGCTTCGGCTTCGTCGCGGCGCTTGCGGCACTGCTGGCCGCGCTCGCAGTCCTGGCGACCCGGCGGGAGTAACGGCTCCCCCGGACCTCGAATCGACTACCGAACACCGGTAGCGAGCGAACGCCCGACGCTGGAGCTACTCGACGACGGAACGTTACTTCTCGAACCTGCTCGACGCGAAAAGGCAGCCGCAAAAACCGGTGCCGGTCGGCGACGGCGCTCTACTCGGTCTCGTAGTCTCCTCCATATTTCATGAAGAAGTAGCCGAGCCCCAGCGTCGTCGTCATGGCGAAGAAGGTCGCAACGGTCAGCGCGAGCGCCTGATCGGGGATGGTGATGGTGGGACCGCCGCCGCCCGTTTCGATGGTCGTCGTCTCGACGTCGTCGCCGACGGCGACGCCGCCCTTCATGCCCTGCCCCTCGTGGGGGATACACCGGTAGGTGGTGATACCGGCGTCCTCCTCGGTGAACTCGTACTCGTAGGTTGCGCCCTCCTCGCTGACGGGCGAGCCGCTGTCGAGGGTGGCCGGTCCCTCGTTCGTGTTGACGTTGTGGCCGCCGCCCTCGCCGGTCCACTCCCAGGTGACGGTGGTACCGGGCTGGACCCAGATGGTCGCCGGGTCGAAGGCGAGACCGTTCGAGCCGCCCCCAACCGAGACGGTCACCGCGTCCTGGCCGCGCGCGTCCTGGACATTCTCCTCGCTGTAGAGGTTCGCGCCGGTGAGGTAGGACCCGAAGACGGGGACGGTGTTCCCGGAGCCGCCGCCACCGCCGCCGCCGCCCGCTTCGGACTCGTTGCCGCTGGCCGTCGATTCGTTGCCGGTAGCCGTCGACTCGTTGCCGCCGCCCGCCGTCGCCGTCGGACTCTCCTGTGCGGCGGCCGTCGCGGCCGCGGCCGCCCCCGTGGCGGTCCCCGCCGCCGCCAGGAACCCGCGACGACTCACCTCGTTCGTACTCATGGTCGCGGTTAGGTCCCTCCCCGTACTGAATCTGTTCATTCGCAGCGACCTTTTTCCGCGTCGGTTTTCCTCGCGCGGCCCTGCGGGCCGCGCTGCGGGAACCTCTCCTTGAAAAACGTCGATGAAAAAAGGCCGGCGGCTCGCTCCGCTCGCCGCCGGAGAACCGCTCGCGCGCCTGCGGCGCGCTCGCGGCTGCTTTATCGAGCATCCGCACGAGCGAAGCGAGCCGACGGAGTACACGCTATGTTTCACGGCGCCGCAGGCGCCGTTCAACATACCGAGGCGGCGGAGCCGTGGTCCGAGAGACCCATCCGGCGTCTCTCGTCATCACGAGAGAGCAAAGCTCTCTCGAACGACCTCGCACCCCAGGTTCTTGCCGACCGCTCGCCGAGAGCGAACAGCCGTACAAAATCAGAGTGTATAGTCGTGGTCGCCGTCCTCGGTGTCGAGGAAGCCGACGAGCAACTCGACGGTGGCCGCCACGTCGTCGACGTGGACGCTCTCGGTCGGCGTGTGGAGGTACCGCGTCGGCACGGAGATGGCGCCCGCGGGGGTCGCACCGGAGACCCGCTGGAGACCGCCCGTGTCGGTGCCACCCGCCGGGAGCACCTCGAACTGGTGGTCGACGTCGTCGGCTTCGGCCACCGCGCGAAGCCGACGATGAACCTTGTGGTTCGTGATGACACTGGCGTCCTTCAGTTTGATGCCGACGCCATCGCCGAGTTCGGTGACGCGCTCGCCGGCCTCGAAGCCGGGGACGTCGTTTGCGACCGTGGTGTCGACGGCGACCACGAGGTCCGGACCGAGGTCGACGCCGAGCGCCTCCGCGCCGCGGAGACCGACCTCCTCCTGGGTGGTCGCGGCGAAGTGGACGTTCACGTCGGGCGCCTCGAGACGGCGTGCGGCCTCGAGCATTGCGAACACGGAGACGCGGTTGTCCAGGGCCTTCCCGGTGACGAACTCGCCGACCCGGGTCGTCGACTGGTCCATCGTGACGAGGTCGCCGACGGAGACGCGCTCCTCGACGGTCTCGCTCTCCAGGCCGAGGTCGACGTGGACGTCCTCGACCGACGGCTCGGCCTCGAGGTCGGCCTCGTCGAGCGTGTGCGGCGGGACCGACCCGATGAGCCCCGGGAGATCGCCCTCGTCGGTGTGGACGGTCACCCGCTGGGCGCGGAGTATCCGGGGGTCCCACCCGCCCAGCGCGTCCAGCTCGAGGAACCCCTCCTCGTCGACGTGTCTGACCATGAATCCGATCTCGTCCATGTGGGCGGCGACGACGACGTCGTAGTCGGCCTCGCCCTCGACGGTCCCGACGAGGTTACCCATCGCGTCCGAGCGGACGCGGTCGGCGTGCGGTTCGATCGCGCTTCGGACCTGCTCGCGGACGCGGTCCTCGTATCCCGGTACCCCCCGCTCCTCGGTGAGTGAGACCAGCAACTCGTAGTCGAGCCCCTCGTTCATACGCCCCTGTCGGGCGTCCAACGGGATAAACGGTGAGATTTCCTCAGAAGAACTCCTCGCTCTCGGGGAGGACGACCGTTTCGATGCCGTCGTCGCTCGTGAGGGTGACCGGGTCGTCGGTCGCTACCGTGCGTTCGGGTCGCCCGTCGGCGAGCAACTCGACGGGTGTCTCGTCGCGCTCGACCGCGAGGGTGACCGCCGCCGTCGGCAGCACCCACCGGTCGGCGTCGGTCGCAAAGGGCGCGATGGGGACGACCGCCACGACCCCGGTTCCCGGAGCTACGACGGGGCCGTCCGCCGACCGGTTGTACCCGACGCTGCCGGCCGGCGTCGAGGCGACGACGCCGTCGGCCCGGAACTGTGCGATCGGCTCGCCGTCGTGGCGGACCGAGAACTCCGAGATGCGTGCGGGTTCGGCGGCCATCAGCGCGACGTCGAAGAGGGCGCGCTCCCCCGTTCCGGTCGAGACGACGGGCCGCCGTTCGGTCCGGTACTCCCCGGCGAGGACTCGCTCGACGGCGTCGGCGCCCCCGGTAGCCGGCACCGACCGGACGCCCCTGCCGGCGTCGACGGGGAGGACTGGTGCGCCGACGCCCTGGCGGGCGCACTCGACGAGGGCGGTCTCGCCGCTGGCGACGACGAACGCCACGTCGTCGAACTCGTCGGGTGGGCCGACGACGGGCCGGCCCCCGGCGTCCTCGACGGCCGCCGCGAGGGAGGCGTCCCCGACGACGCCGACGCGCTGTCCGCTCATTGGGGATGGAAACGAACGGGGGGTTCAAAAGTCCCCCGTCGACGCGGCGACCGGTCTCCGCTCCCGTCCGCCGAACCGTCCACGGGAGGGTTTTTACCCCCGCACCGCAAGCACCGACACATGCGCAGCGTACTGGAGGAGTGGCGACCCGTGGTCGACGAGACCATCGAGTCGCTGCTCCCGCGGACGGTCGACGACGACTATCTCGCGGAGTTTTTCGGCGAACCGACGTACGCGTACGACCCGCCGGCGATCCAGCGCGCGCTCGCGGACCCGATCTGGGACCTGCTGGACCGCGGCGGCAAGCGCTGGCGGGCGGTGCTGTTTCTGTTGCTCGTCGACGCCTTCGGCGAGGACCCCGAGGAGTACCTCGAGTACGCGGCGATCCCCGAGGTGCTTCACAACGGGACGATCATCGTCGACGACGTCGAGGACGGCGCGACCCACCGCCGGGGGAGTCCGGCACTCCACCAGGCCCACGGCACCGACGTCGCGCTGAACGCCGGCAACGCGATGTACTTCCTGCCGCTGAAGGTCATCACCCGCGATCCGGCGGACCTGCCGGCCGAGACGCGACTGGCCGCCTACGAGATGCTGACCCACGAACTCAACCGGACGCATCTCGGCCAGGGAATGGACATCTGCTGGCACAACGACAAGGCCGTCCACGTCTCGGAGGCCGAGTACCTCGAGATGTGCGCCTGCAAGACCGGCTGTCTCGGCCGCATCGTCGCCCGACTGGCCGCCATCGTCACCGACAACTGCGACGCCGAGGCCGCCGTCGCCAGCTACGCCGAGGAGATGGCCGTCGCCTTCCAGATCGCCGACGACGTCCTCGACGTCGAACACGCCATGGAGGAGGGCGGCGAGTTCGGCAAGGGGACCGGCAACGACGTCCGGGAGGGCAAGAAGACGCTGATGGTCATCCACGCGGCCGAGCACGCCCCGCCGGCCGAGGTCGCCCGCCTCGAGGAACTGCTGTGGGCCGAGGACAACACCGACGAGGAGGTCCGCGAGGCCATCGCCATCCTCGAGGAGGCCGGCAGCGTCCAGTACGCCCGCGGGGTCGCCGAGGACCTCGCCACGAGTGCGAAGACCCACCTCGAGGGACTCGGCCTCGATCCCGGCCCCAGGGCCGAACTCGAGGGGTTCGCCGATTTCGTCGTCCAGCGGGAAACCTAGCCGCCGGCCCGCCGTAATTCGACGCCGACGGTCGTTCCTCGCGGATCGTTGTCGGTAATCCACACGTCGCCGCCGTACCGCTCGACGAGCGTCTCGACCAGGTACAGGCCCAGCCCCTGGCCGACGCTGGAGTCGTCCTGCTGGCCCGCCTCGAAGTACCGCTCGCGCTCGTCGGCCGGGATGCCGGGGCCGTTGTCCGAGACGCGAAGTTCGACCACGTCGCCGTCCCGTTCGGCGGTGACGACGACGCGCGGCGTCTCGGCGTCGTTGTGGTCGACGGCGTTGGCGAGCAGATTCTCCAGCACCGCGCCGAGCAGGTCGTCGCCCCGGACCGCCAGGTCGGCGGGCACGTCGACCTCGAACTCGGCGTCGGGATAGGCGCCGCTGGACTCCGAGACGGTCCGGCCGACCGTTGTCGCCAGTTCGACGTCCCGGAGCGGCATCGCCCGGGAGACCGAGTCGACGAGCACGCGGACGTTCCGGACGAGTTCGACGATGCTCTCGGCGCGCTCGTTTGTGGTCTCCAGCAGCGGGCGGCCCTCCTCGTCGACGTGCTCCTTGAGCAGCTCCGAGTTGCCCTTGACGACCTGCATCCCGTTGAGGACGTTGTGCCGGAGCAGTTCGTTCACGAACAGCAGCGTGTCGCGCTGTCGCTCGGCCCGCTGGGCCTCGACGGTCTCCTTGACCGTCGAGATGCCGATGAGCAGGCCGGCTATCGCGCCGCCGCCCGCCGCCAGCAGGATGGTCTGGATGAACGTCGGCTCCGAGAGGCTCTCGCCCTGGACCAGTTGCATCGAGTTCACCAGGACGACGATAGCGAGGATGCCGGTCAGCCCGATGAGCGTCCAGAGCCCGGCCCACCAGAGGCGGCGGCGGTCGAACTGCGAACTGGCGAGCCAGTAGCCCGCATACACCAGCACCAGCGAAAAGCCGCCGAGCAGCGATATCTCGATGAGTTCCAGCACGACGGCCGGCGTCGGGTCCAGCAGGCCGCCGCTGACGTAGTAGGCCCGGACGACGATGAGGTACCAAAGCGAGAGCCCGGCGAGGACGAGCCCGATGCCGCTCACGACCCACGCGGGGACGTTCAACAGCCCCGCTCTGATCTTCGGCCACCGGTTTCCCCCGCCCATGCCCTCCTCCACCGACCCACCGAGGAAAACGGTTCCGGCCCTTTCACGTTCCGAGTCGGCTGGCCCCCGGAATTTGGAAACACATTAATGGACGCCGCGTAGACGAATAGATATGGACCCATCGGTGACGCTGTTCGGCCCGGTCGACACCTACCTCGCGCCGGTGATCGGCTACGTGATGCTCGTCCTCATCGTCCTCAACGTGGTCGGCCGGGGCATCGAGTACAACCGCATCGCCGACCGCGCCGAGGAGGGGGCCGACGCCATCAGCCGCCACCCGCTCCGCGTCGCGACGAACTTCCTTCTGGTCGTCGGGGCCTTCTACTACCTCACCGTCGAGCGCCACGCCGGGATGATCGTCACGCTCCTGGTGGTCGGGCTCTTCCTGACGGACTTCTTCGAGTTCGAGTCCCGGAAGGTCGAGGCCCGACAGGGCTGGGAGATCGAACGACCCTGGGGTGCCATCGGTGCCTCCGCCGTCGCGCTCATGTACATCGCCTACCAGGCGCTCTTCTTCCTCGTCAAGCCCTACTGGAGCGCCGTCGTCTGAATCGTCCCCCGTTCTCGCAGTAGCGGTTTCCCGTCCCGTACGTTCGTCCGTGCTTTTCGCGTCCCGTTGGTCCTTCCGCTCGGTGGTCGTCCGTCGTGATCGCCCGGCGCCACCGTCGCAGTGGTCGCCGAACGCCGGCGTCGCCACTCCGGGAGACGGCCGCTCTCGAGAACTCGGCGCTTCGACCGTGACGGATCGGTGCGTCGCTTTCAGGCGCTCTCGGCGTCCTCTTCGAGGTACGCCCGAACTTCGCGGGCCGCGGGAATGGCGATCCAGAAGGCGAGTACGCCGAAGACGATGAACCAGGTGGTGATGTCACGCAGTAGCAAGGCGAGTTCGGCGTACGTACCGGGGTCCTCCGGCGGCTGTGCGATGAGCTGGGTCCCCTCGAAGCTCTCGGTCGTCAGCCACGCCGAGACGGCCATCCACACCATCCCGCCGCCGGTGAGTATCGCAAAGCCCTTGGCGAATTCGTCAGCCATTATCCGAGCGTTCGTCCGTCTCGTCCTTAGGCTTTCCCATTCCCGCGGTCCGAAATCGCGTCGAGAACGCGTAGACGGCGCTGCCGCCGACGATGAGCGCGAGCGCCACGGCGACCAGCGGGAGGTTGATCTCCTCGAGGCTGGCGGTCGCACGCTGGGTCCCCCGGTCCAGCAGGAAGAACCCGGCGAGAATGGAGACGATAGCGATGAGCGTCGAGAAGACGGTGACCGTCTTGTACATCCGCAGCGGGACGACGACGTCGCGGCCGCCCGGCCCGTCGGCCGGATCGGGATCGTTCGGTGACTCCCCCTCCGGACGGTCCTCGGGGCGGTCCGGCGACTCCTCGCCTTGCTCGTCGGTCATTGTCGAACGGTGGGCTGCCGCGGGAGTAAAACTGCCGGAACCGGGTTACTTCGGCGGACGGAGCCGGTAGTACCGGCGGTTGAGCTCGAACATGTACCCCTCGCGCATCGTCTTCAGCACCGCGTAGGTGAGGAACGTCGCCACCAGCGGCAGCAGGAACGTCAGGTCGAACAGCTCGTGGTTGCCGAGCGGGAACGTGCCGGTCACGAGGTTCTTGACGGCCAGCACGGCGATGGTGAACGCGAAGACGACGCCCCCGACGCCGACGGCCGCCCAGAAGGGCTCCTCGACCGGTCGGCGGGCACTGCCCTTGTTGAGGAACGGGACGATGGCGATGACCCCGACCACGATGAGGTTGGCGACGACGCCGTAGACGCGGTCGCTGACGAGCTTCTCGCCGCCGAGCAGCGCCAGTTCGGGGTTCAGCGGCGTCAGCTTCAGCAGCCCGAACGACCAGTAGAGATACCAGTCCGGCAGGATGACCGCCGGCGTCGAGTTGGCGTTGGCCGGCCCCGGCAGGTGCGGGGGCACCGCCGCCGAGACGAAGACGATGATGCCGACGAAGAAGGAGGTGATCGCCAGGTTCCGTATCATCTCGTGGGGCCACGTCGGGAACGCCAGCACGTCCCGCTCGACGTAGTCGGAGGCCTGCCGGAGGTCCTCGTCCTCGCGGCGGGACCGCTCGAAGTACTCGTAGGTCAGCCGCGGCAGTCCCTGGGTGCGCTCCTTCCGTTCGGACCAGGTCGGCGCCTGATCGTCCTGGGGGACGATGCCCGTCCCGCCATCCGTCTGTGCGTCGGTTCCGCCGTCGGTTTTGGGTTCTTCCTCGCTCATTGTTTCAGTGGGGTTCCGCGATGCCCTGCATCCAGACGATGCCGATGTGGACGGCGATGAGCGCCGTCACGACGAACGGCAACAGGAAGACGTGCAGTATGTACATCCGCTGTAGCGTCGCCTCCCCGAGCGTGAAGCCGCCGAAGATGAGCTGTGCGACCCACTCGCCGATGAGCGGGATGGACAGCGCCATCTCGACGCCGATCTGCCCGGCCCAGTAGGAAAGCTGGCTCCACGGCAGCAGGTAGCCCGTGTAACCGAACACCATCGTCAGCGAGATGAGGACGATGCCGATGATCCAGTTCAGTTCGCGGGGCTCCTTGTACGCCCCGGTGAAGTACACCCGCAGCATGTGCAGGAAGACGGCCGCGGTCATCACCTGGGCCGACCACCGATGGAGGCTCCGGAGGAACAGCCCGAAGTTCAGATCGCCCATGATGAAAAGCACGTTCGAGTACGCGACCGTTCTGAGCGTCTCCTGGCCGAGCGCCTGCGTCGAGGGCGCGTAGTAGAAGCCCAGCAGCGCGCCGGTTATCGAGGCGACGACGTAGGCGATGGTACTGAACGACCCCAGCGCGTACAGGGGGTACCAGTACCAGAACTTGTTGTCGAGGTTGTACTGCTCGGTGTGGCTCTTCGGCATCTGGAGGTTCGTCTTGTAGTACATGTCCTCCAGCAACTCGAGGTAGTCGACGATGCGGAGCCGCCGGTCGAGCCAGATGAGCGTGGTGAGGTAGACCTCCTCGATGGGCGAGAGGTCCTTGTTCTCCATCCACGCTTCGTGGTCGTGTTCGTCTTTGCGTTCGAGGCTCATTGTCAGTCAGGTCTGGGGAGGGACACGAAGGTCCCGAACTCCGGGCTGAACGGGTCGTACCGCGACTGGTGGCACTGGCAGTAGACGCCGTTCTCGGCGTTGTACTGCGCCGAACTGGTCGATTCCTTGTAGCCGGGAACACAGCAGAAGTGCGTACAGACGTTCAGGTACGCGATGACGCCCTGGCTGGAGGCCCCGGAGTACCACTGGCCGACCTCGTCGTCCCGCTGGGCCTTCTCCTCGATTCGCGTACTCCGGATGACGGTTACCGGGAGCTGGCCCTCCAGTCCCTGCGAGCGCCAGGTGGCCTGTGCGGGCTTGCCGACGCCCTCGTCGCCGACGTCGTTGCCCCACGTCTCGTAATCGGAGAAGTGCTCGATGTTGAGCCGGTCGCCCTCCGAGAGTTCCTCGGCCTGCCAGTCGTAGGCCGTGTCGCCGGAGGCCAACGACAGGAAGTAGTTGTCCGCCTCGGTGCCCGGCTGGACGCCCTCGGCGTTCTGGCGGCCGCAGTACTGGAACCACTCCGTCGAGTAGGTCTGGCCGCCGATTTCCGTCTCGGCGACCTGGAACGTGGTACCGCCCTGGCTCACCTGCTCGGCCTCCGGCCAGACGCCGCGGATGTCGCCGTTGTCCTCGATTTCGATGGGGATGTACGGCATCCCGCGGGGTGCCGGGCCGCCGAGGAGGGTGATGCCGACGTACTGTGTCGGGCCGCCACCGCCGCCGCCGGGCTGGGTCGCGAGGTTGATGCTCGCGGCACCGCCGACGCCGACGCCTGACAGCGCCGCGCTCCCGACGACGCCCTTGACGAACCGCCGCCGGCCGGACTCGCTCGGATACTTGTCGTCGCTCATTATTTCTTGTAGTATGGGTAGACGGCGCGTTTCAGCTTGTCGACCGCGCCGTCGGTAATTTCTTCGCCGTACATGTCGTCTTCCTCGATGTAGAGGTCCTCCCACTTGCGCCGCCGCTTCTTGACGACCATCACGTCCGGGAGGAACTCCTTGCGGTACAGAAGCAGGATGAACGCGAGGTTGATTAACACGCCCGCAAGCAGGAGGCCGAGAAGCACGTTCCCGGCCTCGGTTCCGGTCGCCGCACCGACCGCCCAACCCGCCGTCAGCCCGAACGTGAACAGGCCGACGAGAACGATCTGCATTATCGACAGCAGGACGATGGTGATGGCCGCCACGGTGCTCTCGCGGGCCGGCTCGTAGCGGTGTATCGCGCCGTAGCTGTTGTCGGACATCTCAGTCACCTCCGCTCGTGTGCGGCGACTCGCCGTACTTGAGCGTGAAGAACGTGAACACCATCGACACCGACATCAGCAGCATCACGCTGACGCCGACCCAGTGTTCGTGGATGTCGACGCCGAACTCGATTGGCTCCTTGACGTCGGCGCCGGCCAGCGTCGTCGTCTCGACGTCGTCGCCGACAGCGACGGCACCCTTCATCCCGCTCGTCTCGTGGGGGATGCACCGGTAGGTCGTGATGCCGGCGTGGTCCTCGGTGAACTCGAATTCGTAGGTCGCGCTGCTGGACTCGACGGCGGAACCACTGTCGAGCCCCGCGGGTCCCTCGTTTGCGACGACGTTGTGAGTGCCGCCCTCACCGGTCCACTCCCAGGTGACGGTCGTGCCGGGCGAAATCCAGATGGCCGGGGGGTCGAAGGCGAGGCCGTCACCGGCCCCGACCGAGATGGTCACGGAGTCTTGGTCCCGCGCGTCGACGATGCTCTCCTCGCTGTACAGGTTGGCGTCGTCGAGGTAGGAGCCGAACGCCGGCACGGTCCTGCCGCCGCTTTCGCCTCCGCCCTCGCCGCCGCCACCCGCGGCTGCGGCCGGGCCGGCCGCGCCCACGGTCGCGCCCGCTGCGGCCGTCGTACCGCCAGCGGCGCGCATGAAGTCCCGCCGTTTCATACACCACAACGTCAGGACCGTTCCCGCTTAAACCCACCGATGGCGGGCGCACGCGCTGCCGCTAATCAACCGTCTGAGGTGTTTTACGGGGTGTTCTCGAAACGACCCGCCGCCAACGGCGTCAGCGCCCCTCGTCGCCGGACAGCTCTCCGTCCGCTTCGGTCTCCTCCAGCGCCTCGCGGTGGACCCGCTCCATGGCCTCCTCCAGGCGCCGGCCGCCGGTCTCGAAGGCTTCGTCGGGCAGGAAGTCGGGCCGGCCCTCGCTGCCGGCGCCGACCGCCCGCAACCGGTCGCGGTACTGCTCGGCGCGCATCCGGTCCGAGAGGCGCGCGTTGGCGACTGTCAGGAAGAGGAAGCCGCCGACGATCAAGAAGAGGATGCCGATGGTCAGGACGATGGCACCGGCGAAGCCGATGTCGATTGCCCCGACGACGCTGCCGAGCCACACGACGACGAACGCCACGCCCGACAGCATCGTCGCGGCGGCGACGACCTGTAACATCCGGTTGCCGAAGTCGCCGCTGCCCTCCGCGACGCTGTCCGGATGCGGGAGGCCGGCGTCCTCGCCGACCTCGGGCACGTCGTAGGACTCCATCGAGCAGAGCGCGACCATCGGTTCGACGTCCCGGAGGATGGTCCCGGTGCCCTGGACGGTGCCGTCCGGCCGGACGAGGACGTACCCCTCGTCGGAGTAGGCGACCACCCGGTCGTCGTCGCCCTCGCCGACCCGTTCGACGACGGCGAACACCTCCCGCCGCTGGACGTTCCCGCGCAACTCCTTTTCGACCCGGTCGAGCAACTCCGTGCCCGTGAGCCACGAGTCGGGGTCGAAGACGGCCTCCCACTCCTCGACGCTCATCTCGGACATCTCCTCGGCGCCGAACTCCTCGAAGTCGTACTGCTCCTCGACGCGCGCCCGCAGTTCCTCGGTCGATAGCTCCTCGCTGCCCCCGTCGTCCGCTCGACGCCCGGCGTCGCCCTCCGTCTCCGGGTCGGCCTCGGACATCTCGGGGGCGTCCGTGGGCGGCGAGTCGCCGGAATTAGCCATCGTCGACCCTTCGTCCGGCCGCCATTTACGTATTCCGAACGCCGGGACCAGCGGGGACGGCGCGAGCGCGCGGTCCGGTCCACACGGCTTCGTCGCAGACGACCCGGGGAATTATATCCTGGCGACACGGAAAACCGAGTTACGACGGCGTATGGCTCGACTGACCGACGTGAACGCGCTACCGAGCATACTGGCGATGGACGCCCTGACGGTCCTCGAGGGCGACCGTCGCGGCGCGAGCCTCCAGTTGACCGACCGGTACTTCCGCCTGCAGGCGGCGGCGCTGCAGGGGATGGACGGATCGGAGTTCTTCGAGAACCGACTCGACATCGTCCGGGAGTCCCGCGACGTCTGGGACGAGATATACGTCGACTTCCCCTCGCTTACGACGGAGCACCTCCGGACGGCCTCGGAACGCCTCCGGAACGTCCTCGAACGGCTCCCGGAGGTCCAGTACCTGCGACGGAACTACCCGGCGACGTCGTACGTGGTCCCCGAGTGGATGCGGCTCGACGGCGAGGTGAAGTACGGCGCCCGCGTCTACTTCTTCGGCGACGACCCGCCGGAACGGGAGGAGATAGTCGCCCGGAACGTCGAGGCGACGGTCGACGACGCCCGCGGCGACTTCGACGCCTATCAGGGTCGCCTCCACGGGTATCCCGACTGCTGTATCGAGTTCTTCCGGGAGGGGGACCGCTTCGACGGTGAGGAGTCCCTCGAGGCCCGCTCGCTCGGCGCGTTCGACGATGCGATCGACGAGGAGCGTCTCCGGGAGGGATCGGTCGCCACGGCACCGATCGGGGAACTCCTCGACGGGTTCTTCGAGTCGCCGCAGGCGTACGCCTTCTTCGCCCACGAGTTCTACCCGGAGCCAGGCTGTGAGACGGCCCGGAAGCGAGGGGAAGCGATACACGACACGCTGACCGAACACCTCCCCGAACCGCTCGTCCGTGATTACTTCCGGGTCAACTTCGGCTGGTCGCTGCTCAAGGCCGGCGTGGTCACCGGCCCGGACGCCTTCGGTCGGGAACACCTGCTGTCGCAGCTGCCGCTCCAGGTGCGGTCCTCGATGTCTCGATACGAGCGGTGAACGGTCGAGAGTGGATGTCGGCCCGGCCGGCCCCGGGTGACGGCTTCGACACCCTGATTTTCCCGCGACGAGTAGGCTCTGTAGTGCCAGTTGGAACGTTCTCCGACGCCCAGGTCGCAACCGCCGTCCTCGTCGCCGTCGCCGCCAGCTTTCCGTGCTTTCTGTACGGCGCCTGGATAATGATCGACAACGAGGAGATCACCTGGGGCGTCCTCACCTACCACCTGAAGTTCATCTTCACGGGGCTGACGCTGACGACCGTGCCGCTGCTCTTCTGGATGTTGCCCCGCCTCCTCGAGCAACTCGGCGGGTTCGCGGCCGTCCACGCCTTCTTCGGCCTGCAGGCGTACGCCTTCCTCGCGTTCGGCTTCACCGGCATCGTCCGCATCTTCCGCGCGAAGTACGAACACGACCTCTACACCGAGTACGACGAGGACGTCCTGCTGGACGAAATCGGCGACGAGAACATGAAGTTCTGGCGGCGGCGCCTCCGCATCGGCGTCTTCGGCTACACTGCCTGCTGGATCGTCGCCTTCCTCACCGGCTTCTTCCGGTACGTCCTGCGGTACCTCTGAGCGGCGGTTCGCGGCCGGGCAGCCAGCGTCGACCCGCCGGACGAGCGGTTGAAGACGCTCCGGCCCCTCGGTCCGGTATGGGAATTACCCGCGAGCGGGCGGTCCGGTCGGCCGTCGCCGCGCTCGTTCTGCCGCACGAACTCGGGCACGTCCTGCTGGCGTGGCTCTTCCGGCTGGAGACGGAGGTGAGCGTCCTCCCGTCGTGGGAGGGGGAGGCCGTCCCGCTCGCCCGTGTCAACGCGACGCTTTCGGCCGACACCCCGACGCCGCTCATCCGCGCCGTGGCGGTGGCCCCGCTCCCGCTGGCGCTCGCGGCGGCGTGGGGCCTCGGTGGCGTGCTCCCGCCGGGGTCGCCGCTCGTCGTCCCGGCGCTCTTCGCGCTCTCCTTCTGGGGGTCGCTCTCCAGCGGCGACCTCGCCATCGCCGCCCGACCGCGCTTCGCCCGCGAGCAGGGGGAGTTCCTCGCGCCGAAGTCCCCCGGCGTCGTCACCGCTGCGGTGTCGCTGACGCCGCTGACCGTCGTCGCCGTCGGAACGCTGCTGCTCCGGTGACCGCGACCCGACGTCCCGTGCCCGTGCCTGTCGTCCCGCCGTCACCACTCGCTGCCGTCGGCCAGGTCGACGTCGCTATCCAGTTTCGAGGAGGGGCAGACGTCCTCCAGCACGCAGTCCTCGCAGTCGGGGTTCCGCGCCGTACACGTCGCCCGGCCGTGGCTGATGAGCAGGTGGGTGAACTCCTTCCAGTCCTCGCGGGGGACGATTCCCATGAGGTCCTCCTCGATGGCCTCGGGGCGCTCCTCGTCGGTCAGCCCGAGTCGGCGCGAGATGCGCTGGACGTGGGTGTCGACGACGATGCCCTCGGTGAGGTCGTGGCCGTGCTGGAGGACGACGTTGGCGGTCTTGCGGCCGACGCCGGCGAGGTCGGTCAACTCGGACATGGTGTCGGGCACCTCGCCGTCGTGTTTCTCGACGATGTCCCCGCAGGCCGACCTGATGTAGCCGGCCTTGTTGTTGTAGTAGGTGATGGAGTCGATGTCGGCGGCCAGTTCCTCGACGTCGGCGGCGGCGTACGCCTCTGGACCGTCGTACTTCTCGAAGAGGTCCGCCGTGACCGCGTTGACCCGCTCGTCGGTACACTGCGCCGAGAGGACGACCGCGACGAGCAGTTCCAGCCGCGTCGAGAAGTTCAGCGATATCTCGGGGTCGGGGTACTCCTCGTAGAGCCGGTCGAGCACTTCGGCGACCTGGCCGTCTCGTGAATCGAGCGCCGTTCCCATACGGTAGGGCGGGCGGCCGTCACCTTTGGCGTTCGGGTCGAGGACGCGTCCCGGCGCTGCCCGCTACCGGAGGACACCGGTGACCGTCGCCGCCTCGATGGCCGCCGACTCCTCGATGCCGTCGCCGAGGATGGTGTAGCGGTCCCGGATTTCGTGGGCCGACGTCATCGCCTCGACGAACTGCTCGTCGTCGACGTCGAGGTCGGCGGCGGTCGTCGGCGCGCCGATGTCGGCCAGCGCGTCCCGGACGCGCCGCCAGTCGCCGCCCTCGCCGGTGTGGAGGTACTCGGTGACGATGGCGGCGACGCCGACCTGGTGGCCGTGCAGCGCCGCGCCGGGCGCGATACGGTCCAGCTGGTGGGAGATGAGGTGTTCGGCGCCGGAGGCCGGCCGCGAGGACCCCGCGATGGACATCGCCACGCCGGAGGAGACCAGCGCCTTGGCGACGACCCAGGCGGACTCCTCTAAGCCGCGCTTGATGGAGTCGGCCCGGTCCACCAGCAGTTCGGCGGTCATCTGCGACAGCGCGCCGGCGTACTCGCTGTACTCGACGTTCTTCAACCGGTGGGCGAGTTGCCAGTCCTTGACGGCGGTGTAGTTCGAGACGATGTCCGCACAGCCGGCGGTCGTGAGCCGCCAGGGCGCCTCGGCGATGAGCTCGGTGTCGGCGACGACCGCCAGCGGCGGGTGGGCGGCGACCGAATGTCGGGTGTCGCCCTCCGGGACCGACCCCCGGCCCGAGACGATGCCGTCGTGGCTGGCGGCGGTCGGCACCGAGACGAAGCCACAGCCCCGCTCGTCGGCGGCCATCTTCGCGATGTCGATGGGCTTGCCGCCGCCGAGCCCGATGAGGAAGCCGGCGTCGACCGACTCGGCCGTCTCGAGGACGGCCTCGACCGACGAGAAGGTTGCGTCCTCGACGGTGGTGATGGCGGGATTGAAGCCGGCCTCCTCGAAGGCGGCCACGAGGCGGTCGCCGGCCAGCGCCTTCGGCGTCGGGCTGGTGACGATGAGGGGCCGGCCGTCGAGGTAGAGTTCGTCGACGGCCTCGACGGTCCGGTCGAGGACGCCGTGCCCCAGGACGACGCTCCGGGGCAGGCGTATCCACTTCGACTTGCCGAACATAGCCTGACTCCGAGAGGGCGGGACTAAACCTTTGGCCTCCGGCCCACCGGCTGACTGTCCCGCGAGCGCGGTGGATTTCCCCTTTCCGGAGATTTAGGTCGGTCCGGTCCTGGGAAAAAACAGGCCCGCGAACGCCCGTACTCCCGACCGGCGTGCGTCGGTGTGGAGCCACGGGCGGCCACGACCATCATGAGCGACGACGACCAACCGACCCCGCCGGCGGCCCCGGCGACCGACGAGGACTCGGCGAGCGGCCTCGCCGAGCGCTACTCCGTGCTGACCGACCGGTTCGTCCACGGCGTCGAACTGGCCGCCGCCTCGGTGTTCGCGCTGCTTTTCGCCATCGGCGTCATCGACCTGTGTCTCCAGATAGCGATGGCCGTCCAGAGCGGTGAAATAACCGATCCGAACGTCGTTATCGGGTTCATCGACACCGGGCTGCTGTTGCTCATCATCGTCGAGGTCTACCAGACGGTGCTGGCCTACGTCGAGGAGACCGAGACCCGCCGCATCGTCAAGCTCATCATCTACACCGGCGTCATAGCGATGGTCAGGAAGGCCATCATCTTCCGCACCGGCGAGTACTCGACCGAACTGGACGCCCTCTATGCGGCCATCGCCTACACGGTCATCATCTTCGGGCTGGTCGCGCTGCTGTTCGCCGAGCGAGTCTACGGCGAGGGCGTCGCGCTCGGGGACGGCTGAGCGCTGCCGTCGGCTACTCGACGGTCCCGAGCACGTCGATGAGCCGTTCTTCGGTCTCTCGGTCGGGACCGTTCTCCCGGCCGGTCCGGTCGGAGGCGCGGTGCTCCTCGACCGTCGCCGAAAGCGCCTCCCCGTGGGGGGTCGGCTCCCAGCCGAGGCCGCGGAGTTTCGCCGTCGACAGCAGGTGCGGCGGGTTCCGGTATATCGGGAAGTCCCCGGTCGACAGCCCCACGGTCCCCAGTTCCCGCTCGCCGGCGTGGACCGCCTCCACGTCGGTGTCGCAGGCCGCCGCGAGCAGTTCGACCCACTCGCCGAGCGTCGGCGCGTGGCCGTCCCCGACGTTGTACGCTTCGCCCGCGTCGCCGTTCTCGGCGACCGTCCGCAGCGCCGCCGCGACGTCCCTCACGTAGACGAGGTGCCAGAGGTTCGTCCCGTCGCCCGGCACCACGACCCGGTCGTGATTGTCCACCCGGTCGATCCAGTAGTCGAAGCGTTCGGTGTAGTCGTGAGGGCCGTAGACCACCGGCGGTCGGACCGACATCGCGCGGACGCCGCGGTCGGCGGCCGCGAAGACCGCCCGGTCGCCCTCGGCCTTCCGGGGGCCGTAGCTCTCCATCGAGTCGTCGACGGCCTCCTCCGGCGAACAGTCGCACAGCGGCGTCTCGTCTTCCCGTTTCGGAATCCGTTCCTCGCCGTAGGCCGCCCCCGAGGAGACGTAGACGTAGGCGTCGGCGTCGGCGAAGACGTCGGTCGCGGTGTGGACGTCACGGGGGTGGTAGGCGACGCAGTCGACGACGACGTCGGGGTCGACCGTCATCCCTGCCCGCCGGACGTCGGCCTCGTCGGTCCGGTCGCCCTCGAGGTGGGCGACGGCCTCGTCGTCGGCGAAGGGGTTGTCGTGGTTGCCGCGGTTGAGTATCGTCACGTCGTAGCCGGCGTCGAGGAACTCCTCGACGGTGTGTCGGCCGATGAATCGTGTGCCGCCGACGACGAGGGCGTGGTCGGACATGCCCACGACTCGGGGCGGTACGGCGAAAAAAGGTGCGGACCGCGCCGGCGGTCAGACGGCGTCGGCGCCGAGGACGTAGATGGTCTTCGTTCCGGCGAACTCGTCGGAGACGTCCCCCTCGGTGTCGAGCGCGATGGCGACGCCGGGACCGACCGTGTAGGACCCGGAGCTTTCGAGCCCGCTGGGGGTCTCGACGAAGTACGTGAACGTCGTCCCCTCCAGTTCCGCTGGGTCGGTCGTCTCGTCCTCGAAGGTGACGTAGCTCTCGCCGTCGGGGCTGGTGCCGTCGCTGAACGTCTCGTTGAACTCCCAGCTATCGGGGAACCGGTCACGAATCTCGACGCCGTCGGCCTCGGTGTCGACCGACTCGACGGTCAACTCGACCCGCTCGATGCGGCTGCCGAACTGGAACTGGCTGTCGGTCGTCCGGCTCCCGGTGACGCTGAGGTCGGCGCCGCCACCGCCGCCGATGCCGCCGACCTCCCACTCGTCGCCACGGCCGTACGTGCGGGTCGTCTCGCCGGTCTCGCGGACCTGCTGGAAGCCCAGCGCCGACGTGAACAGGATGTACCCGAGGAACGTCGGCGTGTAGTTCTGGAGGCCGAACGGGTGGAGGTTGGCCTGCGTCGCCGGCGGCAGCAGCGAGGAGATGTAGTGGATTCCCCGGCCGGAGCTTTCGCTTTCGGTGACGGAGGCGGTCGCCACCAGGCCGTTCGTCCGGCCGGCGATCGAGCCGACGCCGGCGGCGGCCTCGGTGAAGGCGGCCTCGTCGAGGAGGTCCATCGGCGCGCCCCCGGTCGTCGGGTAGCCGAGCGGCTGGACCTTCCACAGCTGGTTCTGAATCCCCCGGACGTCGCCGCTGAAAAGCGGGTGATCGAGGTTCTTGGCGGTGAACCGGGCGACGTCGAGGAACTGCCGCTGGACGTTCCCCTCCAGGGCCGACCCGTCGAAGAGGTCGTTGTCCAGTTCCGGCAGGACGTAGCTGCCGGTGTCGGTCACCACGAGGTTGCCGCCGGAGTCGACGAACTCGTCGAGTGCGCTGGTGTAGGCGTCGTCGGTGACGCCCCCGGTGACGCCGTCCTTCGCGTTCTCGGAGACGCCCTCCGAGATGCGCTCGGTCGGCGAGACGTAGTCGTGGATGACGACGGCGTGGTCGTACTCCGAGAGCGCCCCCGACTTGACCTCATCGACGGTGACCGGTTCGAGCGTGCCGCCGTCCTGGATGAACTCCCGGAGGACCCCCCGCTTCTCGGCGGACTCGTAGTCCCGGAAGAACTCGAACGGCGTCACGTCGTAGGCGGCCTGCTCGTAGCCCTCGCCGCCCCAGTTGTCGACGCTCTCGGGGTCGGGGTTGGCGTCGGCGGCCATCGCCCACTGCTGCATCTCGACGGGCACGCCGGCGTCCAGATAGTTGCTCGCCCGCAGCGTCCAGGTACCGGCCTGCGGCTCACTGACGGTGAACTCGGGGAGTCCACAGCACTTCCCGCCGACGCGCTCGTCGGTGACGCCCTCGAAGGAGCGGACGACCTCGCCGTCCGGCGACACGAGTTCGAGGTCGGCGAGGGCGTTCTGTCCGTGGAGATGGACGCCCATGCTGTGGAGGCCCTCCTCGACGTCGAAGCCGAACTCGGTGAGGCCGCCGGTTAGCTCGGCCTCCTCGGTCGTCCGGTAGGTCTCGGTGTCGGGGTCGAAACTGAGTTGTTCGTGGGTCCGCCGCAGCGCGTCCGCTTCGGTGCCCACCTCACCGGTGGTGACGTAGGCGACCGACTCGCCCCCGGTTTCAGTGCGGGTCGAGAAGTTCTCCTCGGTGGTCGGCGTCTCGGAGTTGTTGACCGCGAAGTCGGTGATGGTCCGGATGGCCGCCCGGTAGCCCGTCAC
Source organism: Natronomonas marina (assembly GCF_024298905.1). Classification (NCBI taxonomy): domain Archaea; kingdom Methanobacteriati; phylum Methanobacteriota; class Halobacteria; order Halobacteriales; family Natronomonadaceae; genus Natronomonas; species Natronomonas marina. Next base: position 2,652,485 of record NZ_CP101154.1, on the reverse strand, counting down.
CTCCATCTCGAACAGCTCGGGGTTGTAGACGTTCCCGCCGAGCATGTGGTTGAACGACATCTCGAAGTCCAGCGTCGTCATGTCCAGCCCGATGGGCTCGGGGTGGGCCATCCAGTCGAGGAACGCCCCCGACACCGTGTAGCCGATGGTGTCGTAAATGGTCGCATAATCGAAGGCGCTCTCGGGGACGACGCCGAAGAGCGCCGGGACGAACTGCTGGTCACCGACCAGGTCGACGCGGGCCTGTCCGACCGTCTCCCAGGTGCTGAGCGCCTCCGCCAGCGTGTCGTCGATGTTGAGACACATCTCGTAGACCTCGTGCAGTTCGCGGGTGTTGAACTGGTCCTGGGAGATGAGGCCCAAAACGAAGTTGTTGAAGACGGGGCCGCCGTGGAGGTCCGCGCCGTAGTTGAGGTTCTCGTAGTCCTGGAAGTAGTCGACCAGGGCCTTCGCGTCCGGCACCTTCTCGTCGACGAAGGAGGGCTCTTCGCCCTCGTAGTTGGCCGGTGCCGCCGGGAAGTGGACCGGATCGACGTAGCCGACGACGGGGTACTGGCGGTTGGTGTCGAACACCTCGGCGTTGCCCCGCTCGAACAGCGGCGCACCGGGGACGCGCGGGAACTGCGTGCCCGGCCCGCCGACCTGCCAGCCGGAGTCGTACTGGGGGTTCCGGGCCGCCCACCCGTCGGGGTTGGTGAAGCCCATGATGACGACGACGTCGTCCAGCAGTGGTTCGATCTTCGCGTCGCTGCCGGGGACGTCCGGCTCGGAGGAGCGGGCGACGTTTTCGAGGACGCGGGCGGCGGTTTCGCGGCCGGCCATCTCCAGGCCGTGCAGCGAGCAGGAGAAGAAGACCTTCTCCTTGTCCTCGAAGTCCGTCGCGGAGTCGAAGTTGGTCAACTCGACGACGTACATCCCCTTCGGGTCGGGGCGACCGGTGAGGTTGTTCGTGTGGCCCGGCGACCGACCGACGTTCCTCACCCGGATACGGTCGGGATAGCGCTCTTCGAGGACGCCGAGGCCGTCCTTCAGTTGCTCGAAGCCGATGTAATCGACGGAGCGGCGGGGCTCCGGGAAGACGCCGAGCGGATAGTAGCCGATGCGCCAGAACGGGTTCGATCCGGGGGCGAACTGGAACTCCGAGGCCGTCGGCAGGTCCGCCACCGTCTCGGCCTCGGTGGCCGTCAGCGGGGCGTACGCCGCCGGCTCGGGTTCGGTCGTGGTGTGGACGTCGCCGTCGCCGCCGACCAGCCCCTCCAGGGCCGTCGGTCCCGTCGGGTCGGAGAAGCGGACCAGCGTCGGGACGGCGTACTCCGCCGGCGTGTGGTTCAGTACGTACTGGTACTCCGCCGTGAACGCCTCGGCGGCGGTCGAGGCGGTCGCGTTGCCGGGCAGTGCGAGCGACGCGCCGACCGCGGCCGACAGCTGGAAGAACCGTCGCCGCGAAACCGGCGAGTCCGAGAATCTGTCCTCTTCACTCATGGGTGTGGCTCACACCCGCTGGTCCCGCTACGGCGTACAAAAGGTTCTGACAAACACGTCCAAACGTGCCCCTCTCGGCCGGTCGGACCGCCAGCGATGGCCCGCCTCCTAGGGTCGTGCGAAACTATTTTCGGGGGCAGTTAGCCATTCGACACCTCGGACGTCGAGATTCGGCGTTTCGTCTCCGTCAGGCTGTAATTCCTTACAGCGGTAGCGAAGCGAAAGCCCACCCGTTCACGGGTAGGGATGAAGCCGACAACTGGGAATCTATCCACGAGGGTGCGCAGCCCCGGAGTTTTATAGTTGAGTAGGGCGTAAAAAGGCCGTACCGAGGCGGTCGAGCCGCCCGAATAAACGGATAATATCGGGATTCGGGCCACACCACGTCTGAATCTGAAGGAATCCCCTTCGGGGCCGCTGGCTGTGGATTCCGACACACGGTACCTCTGAATCCCATGCCGGGATAGGAGTAACGGCGGCTTGGCCCCGCCAGCAGTCCCGTCATGCCGACGAGACTGCAAACCTGAAACTCCCAACGTGGGAATCCCACGGCGTCAGCCGTGGGAGGAGGTCAAGCACGACCCTCTCAGTGTTCGAACTCGGTGTCGATGCCGCGGCCCGTCTCGGTCATCTCGACTGCGGCCTCGCTGTACTGCAGCACCTTCTGCATGTCGCCCTCGATCTCGAACTCGCCGGACATCATCCCGTCGACGGGACCGAGTTCGCCCTCGAAGAGCCGCTTCCAGTTGGTGTAGGGTCCCCGGAAGACGAAGCCGTACTCCTCGTCGTCGGGATCGGCGACCTCGTAGGCGTCGGTGCAGTCGCCGTCCTCCAGGCCGAGGAAGAAGTAGACCTCCTCGCCGCCGTAGGCGTCGTCCGGTTCGACGACGAACAGGAAGTCGCCGTTGAAGCCGGCGCCCCAGCCCTCGCCGGCCTCGCTGTAGTCGTCGTTCTCGTCGAGCAACTCGCCGTACTCGGTGATCCACGCGTCCCCGTCGCTTGGGAATTGCAGCGCCATACCCAGGCGGAAAACCCACAACGGGTTCGGCGTTGTCCCGTTTATGCGAAGTACCTTTAATACGAGGCTCCCGTCGTGACCGCCGTGCCGCCCCGCCGGCCGCGCCGACGTCCACGGTAGTTATTACGCCGGGGCCGCGAAAGCCACGACGATGCTCGACGACGTTCGGGTCGCCCTCGGGGTGACCGGCTCCATCGCGGCGGTGAAGACGGTCGAATTGGCCCACGAACTCCGGCGGCAGGGCGCGGAGGTGCGGGCAGTGACGACCGACGCCGCCCGCGGTATCGTCCACCCCTGGGCGCTGGAGTTCGCAACCGACAACCCCGTCGTCACCGAGATTACCGGCTCGGTCGAACACGTCGAGCTGTGCGGCTACGACGGCTGGGCCGACGTGCTCCTGATAGCGCCATCGACGGCCAACACCGTCGGGAAGGTGGCGGCCGCCGTCGACGACTCGCCCGTCACGACGACCGCGACGACGGCGCTGGGCGCCGACGTGCCGGTCGTCGTCGCGCCCGCGATGCACGAACCGATGTACGACCACCCCGGCGTACTGGAGGCCATCGAGACCATAGAGTCGTGGGGCGTCTCCTTCGTCGACCCGCGCATCGAGGAGGGGAAGGCCAAGATAGCCAGCGAGGAGGCCATCGTCCTCGAGACGGCCCGCGCGAGCGGCGACCGCCCCCTCGCGGGCACCCACGTCGTCGTCACCAGCGGCGCGACGAGCGAGACCGTCGACCCCGTCCGCCTCATCACGAACCGCGCCTCCGGCCGGACCGGTCGGGCGGTGGCGAAGGCCTGCTACGCCCGCGGCGCCGAGGTGACGCTCGTCCACGACGGTTCCGAGGTGCCGTACGCCGAGACGCTGTCCGTCGAGAGCGCCGCCGAGATGCTCGCGGCCGTCGAGGGGGTGGCCGACGACGCCGACGCCCTGATTTCGGCGGCCGCCATCGGCGACTACACCGTCGCGGCCGCCGACGAGAAGATACGCTCCGGGCAGGACCTCACCCTCGAACTGGAGCCGACGCCGAAGCTCATCGACTCCGTCCGCGAGGCGCACCCGGACCTCCCCATCGTCGGGTTCAAGGTGGAGACGAACGGCGACGACGACGCGATGGTCGAGGCGGCGCGGGCGACGCTCGAACGGGCCGACCTGTCGTTCGTCGTCGCCAACGACGCGGCGGTCATGGGCGAGTCGACGACGCGGGTCCTCGTCGTCCGGGCCGACGACGTCCGCGAGTACGAGGGATCGAAGGCCGAGGTGGGCGCCCACGTCGCCGAGGAACTCGTCGCGGTCCTCGACGGCTGAGGTCCCTGGCGGATTTCGAGCGCCGAAACCGAAATCGGGGTTTTACTGCGGGAGCGCCTACGTCGATTCACGCCGGAGTCTCCCGGCGCCTGTTCGACGATGTCGGAAAACGTGAACACTGCACGCTCGCTGGCTGCTGGCGTGCTCCGGATGGTCGCGGTGATCGGACTGCTGTCGGTAGTCCTCGGTGCGTGTATCTACGTCGTCTCCGGCGAACTCGCCTCGACGGCCCCGACGGTCGAGTTCGGCGACGTGTACGACGGGTCGACGGGAACGGTCGAGACGCCGCACGAGGCCGGCGAGCCGCCCGCCCGTACCGACCGCGCCGAAAAGGGAGTCGGCGGAACTACGCCGGACGGCGGGGCTGTCGGAGCCGGATAGGCCGCGGGTTCGTCCGTCGCCGGTCGCGGTCCGCGAGGCGTACACGCGGCGGCCGCGGGGACTCCCCCGCCGCCGAGCGGCGCGGTCCCGGACCCGAGTGCCGACGAGTTTATATCCGCGGCCCCGTTGTCCTGTCCCGATGCGATCGGACAGGGCCGCCGTCGCCGCGACTGCCGTGGTTCTCGTCGGTGCCGCGGTCGTCTCGGGCCCGCTTTTGGGATTCTCGCTGACGAGTTCCGAGCCCGCAGCGCCGGGCACCGGCAGCGCCGACGTGACGGTCGAGGATGTCCCCGAACGGGGAACCCTCGAGGCGAAGAACTACGGCGAGGGCGGCTACAGCCTCCGTGGACCCCCGATCCAGCTGTCGATCGAGGACGTCTCCGGCCGACCGTACTTCTCGTACTCGCTTTCGGTTCCGGGGCTGAACCACTCGACGACGAGTCTCACCGTCGTCGAGGAGGCCGGCCGGCACCGACTCACCATGCGGCCGTCGACGATACCCGCCGACCGGATCGAGGCGGACAGCTACGACGGCACCATCGAGATTCACGTCATCGACGACGGAGGGCGGCGGCGACTCGGTGCGACCGAGGTCACCGTCGAGGTACGGGAATGAGCGTTCGGCGCCGCCTCGGTCGGGCCGTCTTCGGCGATCGACTCGGGGTAGTGGTCTTCCTGGCTGCGGTGTCGACGTACCTGCTGTGCTGGCGTGTCGGGGCGCTCATCACTGACACCTACACCGTCGCCAACACGCTGGTGGCCGTCTCCGAGGGGCACCTCTACGTCGACCGCGCGGTGTACGGCGGGTCGCTGCGGACGCCGGGCATGGCGCTCCGGGACGGCCAGCACTACGGCCGCAACTACGGACAGGTCCTCTTGGCGATGCCGTTCCTGTGGGTGGTCGAGGCGCTGGCCGCCGTCACCGACCTCCGGGTGACGCTGTCGGCGGTCTGGGGGCTGTCGCTGCTCTCGCTTTCGGTGCTGGTCGGGCGGGAACTCGGTCGCCCCCGGGTCGGCGCCTACGCGGGCAGCGCGATCGCGCTCGTCGCCTTCGTCGGTAGCGTCGCCGGCGCGACGCCGGTCGCCCCGGACCAGCGGTACCTGCTCGCCCTGCAGGCCCAGACCATCGTCGCCGCGGCCTTCGTCGGCGTCGTTCTCTACCGGCTGCTCGGTCGCGCCTACGGCCGGCGGGTCGGCGTCGCCGCGGGTCTGGCCGTCGTCGTGGCGACGCCGATCGGCTTCTGGGCGCAGTTCCCGAAACGGCACGTCCCCGTGACGCTGTGTGCGGTCGCCTCGATGTACTGTCTCTACCGGAGCCGCGAGGGGGGCTCGGTCGACACCCGGTTCCGGGCGCTGTCGTACGTCCCCGTCGGGGTCGCTGCCTGGGTTAGCGCCGCCGAGGGCGTCTTCCTGCTCGTCGCGCTCCTGGCCGTCGACGTCCCGACAGGCGGCCGGCGTCTCCGGTCGCTTGCGACCGCCGGCACCGTCGCCCTCGTCTCGACGCTCCCGATGTTCGTCACGAACTACCTCGTCACCGGCAATCCCGCCGAGCCCCCACGGACGCTGTCGGCGGGCGGCAGCGGCAGTCTCGCCGCCAGGGGGAGCGAGGTTACCGGCGGGGAGGGCGGTGGGGCCGGCGGCGGTGCCGGCGCGACGGGCGGGGGCTCCGCCGGCGGAGCCCCCGCCCCGGAGACCGGCAGCGAGACGCTGGACGCGCTCGTCGGCGCCGCCGACTTCGTGATCGAACTCTACTCGCGGGGCATCGAGGCAGTTCTCTCGGAGCCGGAGACCCTCTACGCGACGTTCCTCCGGGGCGGCTACATCGCCGACATCGCACGGCGGGACGCCGGCGAGGCCGTCCGACTTGCCTTCCTCGAGGCGATGCCGCTTGCAGCGGCGCTCGTGGCCGTTCCGCTGGTCGCCGCCCGGGTCGACCTCCGCGCCCGGCTCCGGGCGGTCCGGACGAACCGCGGGCTCTCGGCGCTCGGGACGGTCGACGCCTTCGCCGTCGTCTACGCGCTGGCGGTCCTTCTGGTCTACCTGCCCCGGCTCCCGATCCACGCCAGCATCACCGTCCGGTACCTGCTTGCGCTGTTCCCGCTTTCGGTCTACGGGCTCGCCCGGATACCGTCGGTCCGGCGGGTCGTCGAAGCGCGGACGCGGCTCTGTGCGTTCTCGTATGCGGCCGGCGTCTTCGTCGGCGGACAGCTACTGGTCGTCTACCTGTGGGCCATCGACGCGACGATAGGCGAGGCGGTCCAGACCCACGCCCTGGTCGGACTCGGGACGGCCGCCCTCGTCGTCGGGTGGGCGGTGGCCGACGGGGTCGACCGCCGGTTCGACCGCTTCGGCGCCGTCGCGCTGGGACTCGCCGCCGCCGCCGGGACCGCCTTCGTCGTTCTCGCGGGGCTGTGGCACTTCGCGTTCGTCGGCCCGCGGGCGGTGCCGTTCGGGTAGCTATCGTCAGCTTTTATTTCCGGCTTCGACTACGCGCTACATGGACCAGCTTCGGCAGTCGCTGCTGGAGGCGCCGATAATCGAGAAGGACGGCTACCACTACTTCGTCCACCCGATAAGCGACGGCGTCCCGATGCTCGAGCCGAGCCTGCTGCGCGAAATCGTCATCAAGATCATCCGGAAGGCGCAACTGGACGACGTCGACAAGATAGTCACGCCCGCGGCGATGGGCATCCACATCTCGACGGCCGTCTCGCTGATGACCGACATCCCACTGGTCGTCATCCGCAAGCGGGAGTACGGGCTGGACGGGGAGACCCCGCTGTTCCAGAAGACGGGCTACTCCGAGAACCAGATGTACATCAACGACGTCGAGGCCGGCGACAACGTGCTCGTGCTGGACGACGTCCTCTCGACGGGCGGGACGCTGTCGGCCATCTGCGACGCCCTCGAGGACATCGGCGCGAACCTCATCGACGTCGTCGCCGTCATCAAGAAGGTCGGCGGACAGAACGAACTCGATGGGTCGCCCTACTCCGCGAAGACGCTCATCAACGTCGACGTCGTCGACGGCGAGGTCGTCGTCGTCGACGCGGCCGGCGACGACTGAACCCGACCCCCCGACTCGCGTCCGGGTCACTCCAGCCGGGACTCGTCGACGTAGAAGACGAACGGAACGTCGTCGCTCCGCATGAAGTGGACCCGGGCCTCGTAGCGGTCGTCGATGCGTTCGTCGACGGCGGCCCGTTCCTTCTCGTAGGCGACGACGACCGGGGGGTTCTCCTCGAGGGCGTCGTCGAGAGCGGCGCCGTTTTCCGCACAGTCGGCCGACACGTCCCCGGCCTCGAAGTACCACGGCAGCGGCAGAGCGTTGAACCAGTTCGAACAGGTCGGTCGGCGCTCCAGTTCGTCGTCGACCGGGTTGTGCAGGTGCGGGCCGTAGAGGACGACGTCGGTGCCCTCGTTCTCGTCGGCCAGCCGCTGGATGTCCGCAATCGTCGGCTCGAGGTCGCCCGACGGCTGGGCGTACTGCACCAGCGGGTTGTCGTCGGACTGGGGGTTCTGGAAACTGGTCGCGTAGGCGGTCGCTCCCATCGAGGCGACGACGAGCACGACGACGACGCCGACGAGCGCGAGGCTGACGGTGTCCCCGTCGGCGCGGGCGTCCCGGCCCCACCGGAGGAGGACGCCGAGGGCGACGGCGGCCGGGATCGACAGCGGGAGGACGACGTGGACGACCAGCCAGCCGGCGCCGCCGATGTCCGTGATGAAGGGGTAGCCGACCACCGAGGCCGCCCCCCAGTAGAAGCTGAACGAGACCAGGTCGTCGGGTCGGTCGCCGGCGTACAGCGTCCCGAGGAAGCCGGCGACGGCCAGGAGGATCAGCGCCGTCGACGTCTCGGCCGTCGTCGCCGACAGCCCCCCGAGGTACTCGATGTAGGGGTTCGGGTCCTTCGTTCGCGGCGTTATCCACTGGCAGCCGTACAGTTCGGCGGTCGACCCGAGCGTGAAGGCGACCAGTTCGGGCAGTCGCAGCGGGTTGGCGAGAGCCTCGCCCAGCGTCGGTGCCGCCGCGACGTCGAAGTACCCGTCTATCGGGGACCTGTTACAGGAGAAGTAGAAGGTCTCCCTCGACGGGAGGCTGCCCCGCGGGGCGTAGATGTAGACGACGGTGGCGAAAAAGAGGGCGACGCTGCCGGCGATGCTGCCGGCGTGGCGGCGGAGGCCGCGGCCGGCCCACCGCAGGTACCGTCCCAGGACCGAAACCGGCGTCGCGTCGGTGAACCGCGCAAAGAGCAGGCGGTGGTGGAGCAGCAGCGCCGTCGCGCCGAGGAACGCCAGCAGGTACGCGATGACGTTCTCCTTGGCGCCGATGCCGACCGCCAGCGCGAAGGTCGCCCCGTAGAGGTAGCGGCCGTCGTCGAAGTCGATAGCCCGGACGAAACAGGCGAAGGCGAGAAAGGAGAGCCCGCCCGCAATCACGTCCCCGCGCATGAACCGCGAGTAGTACAGCAACACGGGATTCAGCGCGAGCAGTAGCGCCAGTGCGACGACGGACTCCTCGCGGAGCCGGTGCCGGAAGAGAAGCGCCACGAGCGGCAGCAGACCGCCGACGAGCGCCGGCACCAGCCGCATCGCGAAGTCGGTCGCGCCCAACAGTGCGAACAGGTCGTCGTTGAGGAGGTGCAACAGCGGGCCGTGGATGACGGGCCGGTAGAACAGCACGCCCGTCTCGCTGTACTCGATTATCCAGTAGGCGACCCGCCCCTCGTCGAAGTGGGCGACGCGGTTCCCGAGGAAGGCGAGCCGGAAAAGGAGCGCGAGAACGGCGAGTCCGACCACCGCCAGCGCCGTCCGGTCCCGACGAACGTTCATCGGGCGATACTGCTGTCGTCGGGATTAGAAGCCTTCCGGTCCATCCTGTTGTGTGTTACCGGATAACAAGATTCAAACTGCTGGGGTCCCAAGGGGACCGGAACTATGCCAGCACAGCGACCGACGTTCGACACCAGGGATCGACGGCGACTCTACGAGTTCGTCGACGAGCGGGGCGGCGCGACCTACGACGAACTCGTCGAGGCGGAGCTTCTGACCGACCCCGACCGGTACAGACAGCTCGTAGCGGTGATGAAACGCGACGGCGTCATCGAGGAGGTCGACGGCCGTCTCCGGTCGGCCGTGGACGCGGCGGGCGCCGAGCACCACCGCATCGACGGCGCGGAGGTCACCATCCGGCCCGCTCGCCAGGGTGATATCTCCGGCGTCGTCGGCGTGATGAAGCAGGTGGCAGACGAGAAACGCTACATCGTCGCCGAGGACGTCGCAAAGCAACTCGCGGGCGACAGCGCCCTGATGCGCGAGGACCTCGACCACCGGCGGTTCTTCGTCGGCACGATCGACGAGGAGGTGGTCGCGTGGTGCGGCGTCGAGCGACCGCACCTGGAGAAACTGGCACACAACGCCGAACTCACGCTCGGCGTCCTCGAGGAGTACCGCAGCGACGGCATCGGCAGCCGCCTCATGGAGCGGGCGCTGTCGTGGGCCGAGGCACGCGGCTTCCACAAGGTGTACAACAGCGTCCCCGCGACCAACGCCGCCGGCATCGAGTTCCTCGAGGATCACGGCTGGAACACCGAGGCCATCCGCCGGGACCACTACCGCATCGACGGCGCGTTCGTCGACGAGGTGATGATGGCGGTGGTCCTCGAAGACTGAGGGCCGCGGCCGGAGGGTGTCGCACGGTCCGTGTTGTCCGTCCGTTCTCGGCCCCACCGACGCCCGCTTCCGGCAGTTCTTTTAGCGGCCGTCGCCCACCCCGACTCATGGTAGCGCTCGGACTGGTGGTCGCGCAGTTCAACAAGGAGCGGCCGATAACCCACGAGATGGCCGACCGGGGGCGGGAGGCGGCACGCGAGGCCGGCGCCGAAATCGTCGAGACCCTCGAGGTACCCGGCGCCTACGACGCACCGCTGGCGGCCGACCGGCTGGCCCGCCGCGACGACGTCGACGCCGTCGCCGTGCTCGGCGCCATCATCACCGGCGACACGGACCACGACCGGGTCATCGCTGACGCGGCCGCCCAGGGGCTGACCGACGTGTCGCTGGAGCGGGACACGCCGGTCGCCTTCGGCGTCACGGGACCGGGGATGAGCACCGCCGAGGCCGAAGAGCGGGTCGAGTACGGCGCCACCGCCGTCGAGAGCGCTATTTCACTCGCAGAGGAACTCCAACAATGACAATGGAATTCGCGGACCGCGTCGAACGTGTCGAACCGAGCGCGACGCTCGCCATCAGCAACCTGGCGTCCGACCTGGAGGCCGAGGGAGTCGACGTCGTCGACCTCTCGGTCGGCGAACCGGACTTCCCGACGCCGGAGAACGTCGTCGAGGCCGGCAAGCGCGCGATGGACGAGGGCCACACCGGGTACACGCCCTCGAACGGCATCCCGCGACTGAAGACGGCCATCGCCGAGAAACTCGCGGCCGACGGTCTCGAGTACACTACCGACGAAATCATCGTCACGCCCGGCGCCAAGCAGGCCCTCTACGAGACGTTCCAGGCGCTCGTCCAGGAGGGCGACGAGGTGGTGCTGCTCGACCCGGCGTGGGTCAGCTACGAGGCCATGGCGAAGTTGGCCGGTGCCGACGTCTCGCGGCTGGATCTGTCGCCGCACGACTTCCAGCTAGCCGGCGCCGTCGACGAACTGGGCGAACTCGTCTCCGACGACACCGACCTGCTCGTCGTCAACTCGCCGTCGAACCCCTCCGGCGCCGTCTTCGAGGACGCGGCCCTGGCGGGCGTCCGCGACCTGGCGGTCGACCACGACGTCACGGTCGTCTCCGACGAGATATACGACGCCATCACCTACGGCGTCGAGCAGACGTCGCTGGGGTCGCTGGACGGCATGGGAGACCGGACGGTCACCATCAACGGCTTCTCGAAGGCCTACTCGATGACGGGCTGGCGGCTGGGCTACCTGGCGGCGCCGGAGCAGCTCGTCGATCAGGCCGGCAAACTGCACTCGCACTCGGTGTCGTGTGCGGCCAACTTCGTCCAGCACGCCGGCGTCGCGGCCCTGGAGGGAACGAACGGCGCCGTCGCCGAGATGCGCGACGCGTTCCGGGACCGCCGGGACATGCTCGTCGACCGCTTCGCCGAGTACGGCGTCGACGTCCCCGTCCCGGACGGCGCCTTCTACATGATGCTGCCGGTCGCGGGCGACGATCAGGAATGGTGCGAGGGCGCCCTCGAGGAGGCCCACGTCGCGACGGTGCCGGGCAGCGCCTTCGGGACGCCCGGCTACGCGCGACTCTCCTACGCGGCCAGCGAAGAACGGCTCGAGGAGGGCGTCGAACGGCTCGCCGATGCCGGCTACCTCTGAATCGGTGCCGGCCGCCGAGGCCGCAAAGCGCCGCAGGGACCCTCCCGCGGCCGCCTCCCCCGTCGGCGGGACCGACGCCCGCCGAGACGAGGCGGATGCATCCCCACCGGAGGAAATCCGGGGCGGGCACGACCGGGATTCCCGGTCGTGGCTCGCTCCGTTCGCCCTCGCGGGCCCGACGGGACGGGAGTTACCGACCGCCCGACCGCCGTCGAACGATCCTCCACCCGATTTACCGTCCGCGACTCGCATCAACGGTTTCTCTAGCGGCCTAGAAACGGGATCCGACCGCTCCGGCTCGGCTTCGTCGCTCCGCAACGAGGCCCCGTCCACAGGATATAACTATCGAGCGAAAAGTCGTCGAAATATGGTCAATCCCGTGGTCGGCGGGCTCCTGCTCGCGTTCGGACTCGGGAGCGCGCTCCGCCCGTACCGCTTCGCCCGGTTCGAGGAGCGCCTCGACGCCATCGGCAGCGAGCGGTCGTGGTCGGAGGTCGAACCCGCCGACTGGAAGGTGACTGTCACGCGGGTCTCCGGGGTCGTCGTCGCGCTGTTCGGCCTTCTGGTCTTCCTCGACGTCTGAGGAGCGCCCCGGCGGTCACTTCTGCTGGAGGTACGCCTCGACGAGGGCCTCCTCGGCCTGCCGGAGGTGGTAGTGCAGGGTGGGCGAGGAGATGTCCATGGCGTCGGCGAGTTCCTCGGCGGTGGCCTCCCGTGGCCACGAAAAGTAGCCGCCGAAGTAGGCGTGTCTGAGCGCGGCCTGCTGGCGGTCGGTGAGCCGACGGGCGAGCGGGTCGTGGAACTCCTCGGCGGTGCGGACCGTCCGGTCGAGGGTTCGCTTCGAGACCAGCTCCGCGTCGTCGCTCTCCTCGGCCGCCTCGACGACCGGTCGGACCGGTACCTCGCCGGGAACCTCCGCGACGACCGTCGAGACACCGTCCTCGGACACGAGGTCCGTCGTGACCGCTCCGGCGTCCAGCAGCCGGTGGACGAGCGATTCGTTCGTTATCACCTCGAAGACGTCGTCGTCGCCGTCGGACCCGACCCGCGAGACCGACTCCACCGTCGACCGCTCGGCGAGGCCGTCGGGGACGGCCTCCGAGTCGGACCCGGGTACGGTCACGTAGTGGCGGTAGTTCCCCGACTCGGTGGGTGTGGACCACTCGTGGTGGCAGGCCCCGTCGGCCAGCTCGGAGACGGGCGCGAGCAGTCCATCGGGGGCCGTCACCCGGAACCGAAGCTCCGTGGTCGACTCCGAGAGCAACAGCCGCTCGGTCTGGGTCGCGTGGATAGCGAAGCCCACGACGGAGCCGAGCCGGCCGAGTGCTTTCCGTTCGCGCTCGCTGAACGCGTCGTCCCGCGAGGAGTAGATGCAGAGGACGCCCTCGACGTGGTCGCGGTGAACGACCGGGACCGCGATGCCGGAGGCGATACCGAACCGCTCGGCGGCCTCCCTCGCGGCCGTCGGCAGGTCCGAGAGACCCTGGACGACCTGCGGGGTCTCCGTCTCGACGGCGACGCGGGCCGGCCGGTTCCAGTCGGTCCCGTTGAGGCGCTCGACGACGTCGAGGAACTCCTCGCTGGTACCGACGCCGGCACGCGGTTCGACGACGTCGGCGTGGTCGTTGCGGCCGATCCAGACGGACTGGTACAGCTCGCAGTCGGCCAGCCGCTCGCAGGTCACCTCCTCGACGCCCGCGCGAGTGGCGGCGTCCGTAACCGCCTGAACCACCTCGTGGACGGTTCGGCCGATCCGGTTGAGCCGCTCGAGTTCGTCGCGTCGCCGCCGGAGCCGTCGTTCGCGCTCGCGGCGCTCCGAGACGTCGCGCCCGATGCCGACGATCACGGTCCGGCCGTCGATGTCGAGCTTCGCGCCGTTGAACTCGTGGGGGACACACTCGCCGTCGGCCGTGAGAACGTCGAAGGTGACCGTCACGTCGGGCGGGAACGACCCTGCGTGCTCGAAGGCGGTGCGTGCGTCCTCGCGCTGGTCCGGCGGCAGGACCTCGAAGACCTCCAGCCCCTCGAGGGTCGACTCGTCGTAGCCGGTCGTCTCGGCGACCGTCTCGTTCCACCACAGCAGCCGCCCCTCGCGGTCCACGGCGTAACACAGGTCCGGACTGGCGCCGAGAATCCCCCGTGCCAGCGTGTCCGGTTTCAGATCCCCCATATCGGAACGTACGCCCGGCTGTGCGCGCAGGCTGAAAAAACGGTTGGAACGCGAACGTGACCGACTCGCGGGGTCAGTCCTCGAGGGCGTCGGCGACGCGTTCGATCTCGCGGCGAATGTCGTGGAGTTCGTCGCGGACCTTGCGGACCTCGCGGACGAGCTCCTCGTTGTCCTCCTCGCCGCGGCCGCCGGGACCGCCGGGACCGCCGCCCATGGCGCCGCCGGGGCCGCCGCCGCCCATCATACCGCCCATCATCTGGGCGAAGGGGCTGCCACCGCCGCCGCCCATGCCGCCAGGGCCACCGCCCATGCCGCCGGGACCGCCGCCGCCCATCATCTCCTCCATCTTCTCCTCGCGGCTCAGCCCCTCACCCTCCTCGCCTTCGCGCTCGTCGGCGCGCTGCTGTCGGATCTCCTCGACCCGCTCGCGGAAGGACTTCTCCTCGCCGCTCTCCTCGCTTTCTTCCGTGCTGACATCCTCTGACGCGTCTTCGTCGTCCGTCATGCACCACCGTTTCGGCTCCCGGCAGAAAAGTCTGCAGGTCTCGCTGCCGGCTACCGCCGCCGCAGCAGGACGGCCATCCCGGCGGCAGCGACGCAGAGCACCCCGAAGTTGAACACCGCGCGGGCGATGGGCCGGTAGCGTTCGCCGATCCAGACGCTGATGATCGACGAGAGGCTCCCGTAGAGACCCGCCGCCGCGACGACCGCGAGGACGCCCAGCGCGAGCAGCGCCCCCCACCGGACGTAGGGGACGATCCCCTCGGCGTCGACCCGCGAGCCGCCGCCCCCGTCGGTGCCGTCCGGGTCGGACTCGGCGTCCGGCACCTCGCGCTCCTCGACGCCGTCGCTCACGCCGACCACCTCCGCGTCGCCAACAGTCCGGCCACGAGGGCGACGACGACGGCGGCGGGACCGAAGCCCGGTGCGCCGCCCCCGGTGTCGGCCTCCGTCGGCTGCGGTGGTCCGCCGCCACCGCCGGTCTCGAAGTCGCTGGCCTCGAAGGCGACCTCGCGCCGCGTCTCGTTGACCGACAGCGTCTCCTGGGGGTCGAGGTTGGCGACCGTCCGCGTCGACTCGAGGACGACGCCGTCGCGCCACAGGGTCACGTCGAGGTAGTAGTTGTAGCCGTCAGGGACCGTCAGGCGGACGTCCGGGGTCGCCGTCCGTCCGGGTTCCAGACCTCCGAGGCGGGCGTCGCTCCGGGCGGCGACGACGTTCGAGTCGGCCTGTCGGGCGGTGACGACGAGTTTCAGTCCCGACTCGGGGTCGTCGCCGCCGTTCGTCAGGTAACTGGTGACGTTCAGCGTCGCGGCGTCGTCCGCGACGGACTCGACGCGGTACTCCACGGAGGGCTGGCTGGCAAACTCGTGGAACCGGACCGACGACCGGGCGTACGGCGGCGTCAACGCGCCGACGCCGCTGACGCGTGCGCTCGCCCTGTCGACGCGCTCGCCGTCGACGTACAGCAGCGTCGTCACCTCGTAGCCGCCCTCGCGGGGAACGGTCACGGCCAGCGGGACCTCGCGTTCGCCCTCGTCGTCGACGGTCCCCAGGTCGCGCCGCGTCGTGTTCACGACCAGACCGCTCTCGCGGTCGGTCGCGCGGGCGACGACGCTGACGTTGTCGGCCGCACCGCCGCGGTGCCGGAGGTAGACGGTCGTCTCCAGGGTCGCCGTCTCGCCGGTCACCTCGCCCGCGGCGAGGGTCATCTCGGCGACGTCGAACCTGGCTGGCGGTTCGTCCGCGTCGGGGGCCGGAGCGCTGACGAACCCCGGCACGAAGGCCGCGAGCGCGACGGCGACCAGGACGGCGGCCGCCGCCGCGGCTCCGAGGAGGGCTTCGGGTCGCATGCCAGAACGTGCCACGGCCCCCGGTAAGTGCTTTCCCCCTCAGCCGAAGGTACCGAGGCTCGACTGGACCTCCCGCGAGGAGGTCCCCTCCCGGAGTTCGTACCCGAGGAGGTCGCGCATGTCGACTGCGAAGACGCCGCCGGTCCGTTCGAGGACGAGCACCCGACCCTTGGTCCCCCGGACGGTACCCGAGGCGAGCGTCTCGGCCACCGGCGCGGAATCGAGGTCCAGTCCGTACTCGAGGTCGAACCGCTGGCGGACGTCGAACGCCGCCAGCAGGCGCTCCCAGGCGTCCCCGTCGACGGACCGCCCCATCCCGTCTATCTTCGTCGCCACGCGGACGGCGTCGGGCACGGGAACGTCGGCGGCCAGTTCGGACTCGATTTCTCGGGCAATTCGGCCGTTGGCGACGGTGTAGAGGTGCGCGCCCCTGTCGGCGCCCTGCTCGCGGAGCCGGGTTTCGAGTCGCGGGCGCTTCGTCACACCGACCTTGAACGTCGACGGCGCGAAGGCCGCCAGGTACACCGCGTGCTCGGTGTGACAGTCCATCTCGGCTTTCAGACAGGTCCCGGTGCACTTCGCACAGACCCACGTCGAGTCGTGGGCCGCACAGTACGGCGCCGTCGGGTTCTCGCAGGCGACGTGATCGTCGCCGTCGAACGTGCCCGCACACCGGCGCTCGCCGAGCGTGTACGCGAGCCGTCGCCCCGTCGACAGCGGCTCGCGCTCGACGACGCCGTCGGCGGCGACCCGGAGTGCAGCCTCCCGACCGCCGCCCTCGCCCGTGTCGTAGCCGACGACCTGCACGAGGGGATGTAGGCCGCTCGTCGGTTTAGGCGTTCCCGTCGCGGGTGGGTACCGATCGACGGCAGCTTGCAGGCGGGGACTCGCGGCGCTCGGACGCTGAGATAGTTCTTTGGGGGAGGCGCGCCAAGCGGCGGCATGCTCGATGCGTCGCTCGGGGTGACCGTCGGCGACGGCGTCTCCTTCAGTTTCACCGTCGAAAACGGCGGCGACCGTATCGTCGAACTCACCTTTCGGGACGCCTGCAAGGCCGACTTCGCCGTCTTCGAGGGCGACGAGGAGGTCTGGCGCTACAGCGACGGCCGGATGTTCGCACAGGCGCTCACGAGCGCGGAACTCCAGCCGGGCGAGTCGGCCGCCTTCGAGGAGACGTGGCCCGACCCCGCGCCGGGCGACTACACCGCCGAGGCGACGCTTCGGGTCGTCGACCACGAGATTACCGCGCGGACGCCCTTCTCCGTGTGACTACCGGAGGTCGGCCTCTAACAGTTCGCGGGTCGCCCGCCGGACCGCCTCGTCGGAGGAGTCGTCGGGCTCGAAGCCGAGACCCGCGAGTTTCTCGATGGAGAGGCGCATCCGGGGGACGTCGCCGGTCCAGCCGCGGTCCCCGCCGGTGAAACTGTACTCGGGGTCCAGCCCCATCTCGTCGGCGACGATGTCGGCGATGGTCCGCACCGACGTCGTCGTCCGGGTGCCGAGGTTGTAGGTGTTGACCGGGGCGTCGGCGTGCTCGACGACGTGACACATCGCCTCGACGCACTCGGAGATGTGCATGTAGGACTTCTCCTGGCGGCCGTCACCGAGGATTTCCAGTTCGGTGGGGTCGTCCCGTAGCTTGTCGATGAAGTCGGGGACGACGGCGCCGAGCTGGAGCCGGGGGCCGACGATGTTGGCGAACCGGAACGTCCAGACGGTGAAGTCGTGGCTGTGGGCGTACACCGACAGGAGCGACTCCTCGGCCAGTTTGGCGGCGGCGTAGGTGCTGATGGGCTCCAGCGGCGCGTAGTCCTCCGGGGTCGGCCGCGGCGCCTCGCCGTACACCGTCGACGAGGAGGTGAAGGCGACGTTCTCACAGCCGACCTCGTCCATCCGCGCGGCGACGTTGGCCGTCATCTCGGTGTTCAGCCGGAACTGGCCGGTCGGGTCGTCGGTGTTGACGGCCTTGTCGGCCGCGAAGTGAAAGACGGCGTCCGTCTCGTCGTCGATGGCCTCGGCGACCACGTCCTCGTTTCGCAGGTCGCCCTCGACGACCTCGGCCTCGCCGGGCACCCACTCGCGGCGGCCGTTCCCGAAGCGGTCGACGACGACGACGTCGTTGTCGGCGACGAGGCGGTCCGCGAGGTGCGAGCCGACGAAGCCGCCGCCGCCCGTGACGCAGATGCGCTTCTCGGAGAGTTCCATTGTCGGCCGATCGGGGGACACCGACAAGTCGGTTTCGAAGCGCTGCGTCCGGCGCGGCATCGAAACCCCCTAACGCGTTCCCCGAGAAGGACCTCGCATGCAGGGAGAACACGAGGTGGTCGTCCTCCGTCTCGGGCACCGGCCCGGGCGGGACAACCGGATGACCACCCATGTGGGGCTCACCGCGCGCGCACTCGGCGCCGACCGGGTCGTCATCGCGGGTGAGGCCTCCGACCCGAAGGCGACCGTCGAGGAGGTGGTCGACCGCTTCGGCGGCCCCTTCGCGGTCGAGGTGACGGACGGCCACCGGCGGCTTCTCCGGGAGTGGGAGGGTAGCGTCGTCCATCTGACGATGTACGGGCTGCCGCTCCAGGAGGTCGAAGGCGAGGTTCGGGCGGCCCACGAGACGGGACCGCTGGTCGTCGTCGTCGGGTCCGAGAAGGTACCCTTCGACGTCTACGAGGCGGCCGACTTCAACGTCGGCGTGACCAACCAGCCCCACTCGGAGGTGGCCGGCCTCGCGGTCTTCCTCGACCGGCTCTTCGAGGGCCGGGAACTCGACCGCGAGTGGACCGACGCGAGCCACCGGGTCGTCCCGAAGGCGACGGGCAAACTGGTCGAGCCCGTCGACGAGTAGCGGCGGCCGCGAACGGAGATTTAAAGGGACTGCGCGGCCGAACTACACCCAATGGCTTTTGAGGAACTGCTGAACGACCCCGTGATTCAGAAGTACCTCCACGAGCTCGTCGGTCCGACGGGGATGCCCGTCGCCGCCGCGCCGCCGGACGGCGAGGTCACCGACGAGGAGCTCGCGGAGGAGCTCGGGCTCGAGCTCAACGACGTCCGCCGGGCGCTGTTCATCCTCTACGAGAACGACCTGGCCTCGTACCGCCGGCTCCGGGACGAGGACTCGGGGTGGCTCACGTACCTGTGGACCTTCGAGTACGAGAACGTCCCCGAACAGCTCGAAGAGGAGATGCACCGCCTGCTCGAGGCGCTGGAGGAGCGTCGCGCCTACGAGCGGGACAACGAGTTCTACCTCTGTGGGCAGTGCCAGCTCCGCTTCGAGTTCGGCGAGGCCATGGAGTTCGGCTTCGAGTGTCCCCAGTGTGGCGCCCAACTCGAGACGATGGACAACCAGCGGCTCGTCAGCGCGATGGACGCCCGCATCGAGGAACTGCGAGACGAACTGAACGTCGACGACGAACGCGTGGAAGCCTGATGGTCGTCCTCGCCACGAAGGTCTACGTCGAGGGCGAGGCCCGCCGGCGGGCGCTGGACTCCCTGGAGTCGCTCGTCGCCAACGACCTGGCCGACCTCGACGTCGAGTTCACGCTCGGCCTCCGCGACGACGAGTTTCCCTCGGTCACCGTCACCGGCGAGGATGCCACCGTCGCCCGGAACCTACTCGCGGCGGAGTGGGGCGCGATCACGCCCCACCGCGAGACCGGCGAGACCCACGTTGGGACGCTGGAGTCGTGGGACGACGAGGGGTTCGTCCTGGACGCCGGCGAGGAGGTCCGGGTGCCGGCCGAGGAACTCGGCCTCGGGCAGGGCTCGCCCGCCCAGGTGCGCAAGCGGTTCGGCCTCGTCCAGCACGTCCCGTTGCGGTTCGTCGAAGCGGAGGACGGCCCCGCCCGACTCGCCGACGACGAGCGGGACCGCCTCTACGAGTGGACCCGTGGCACCGACCGGGTCAACGTAAACAGCGCGACGCGGGCGGAGGTCAGGGCGACGGTCAACCGGGCCGGCCACGCCGAGGACATCGTCACCGTCGAGCGGCTCGGCCTGCTGGAGCAGAGCATCGTCTGTCGGGAGGGCACCGACGCACCGGGACTGCTGGCGGACGTCGGCCCACACCTCCGGTCGGAACTGCTCGCGGTCGTTCCCTGAGATGAACCGACGCCTCCTCGCCGCGGCCGCCTTCCTCGTGTTGGTCGGGCTGGCCGGGTGCGTGACGCCGTTCGGCGGCGACGCCGCGAGCCCGTCGGACCTCTCGCAGGACGCCACCTACGAGTTCGACACCGACCGGGACGCCTACATCGTCGTCAACGAGAACAACTACACCGCGGTCTACAACGTCTCGAAGGCCGACAGCAACGAATCGATCGCACTCTACACCACCGACTCCCTCACCGTCGAGCAGCCGCTGGCGATACGCGCGCTCCAGTTCCGGTACGCCAACGAATCGAGATTCCCCAACGGGACGGTCGTCCGCTACGAGAGGAACGCGACGGGTCCCAGGCGGGTGTATCCGAACGGGGAGAACGACTCCGTCGACACGCTCACCGTCAACACCACCAACAAACGAACGAAGATCGATCTGCCGGCCGAGGAGGGCCAACTCGCCTTCACCGTCTCGAAGAGCGGCAAGGAACTCGCCATCCGGCCGCCCGTCAACGGGAGCTTCGAACTCGTGTTGCCGCCGAACACCGACGCCTCGCTCCCGCTCCTGTCGCAGGTCCGGCCGCCGAACGACGGCCGCGAGACGGTCGGCGACCGGGTCCACCTCACCTGGGAGGAACTCGACACGTCGGTGCTCGTCGTCCGGTGGTACCTGAACCGGGACGTCTGGCTGTTCGGCGGGCTCGCGGCGGTCGCACTGCTCGTCGGCCTCGTCGGGACGGGCTACTACTACCTGCAGGTCCAGCAGGCCAAGAAGCGCCGCCAGACTGAAGGCATCGACGTCGACTACGAGGACGACGGCCGCGACCCGCCGCCCGGGATGGGCTGACCTGGGGTACTCGCCGGGCGGACCCGTGCGGTTTAGGCGCTTGCGGTCCCACCTTCCTCCATGGACGTCGCGCTGGTGTGCGTCGGCGACGAGTTGCTGGCCGGCGACACCGTCAACACGAACGCCGCGTGGCTCGGCGAACGGCTCGCCGAGCGCGGCGTGAACGTCGAGCGGGTCACCGTCGTCCCCGACCGCGTGGCCGACATCGCCCGCACCGTCAACGAGTACCGCGCCGCCTACGATGCCGTCGTGACCACCGGCGGTCTCGGCCCGACCCACGACGACCTGACGATGGAGGGCGTCGCCGCGGCCGTCGGCCGGACGCTCGAACCCAGCGAGGCGGTCCTCGAACGGCTGGCGAGCGAGGGCGGCTACGCCCGCGAGGACCTCGCGGCAGGGACCGCCGACATCCCGGCCGGCGCTCGCCCGCTCCACAACGTCGAAGGGGTCGCCCCCGGCTGTGTCGTCGAGAACGTCTACGTCCTCCCGGGGGTCCCCGCCGAGATGAAGGCGATGTTCGAGGCCGTCGCCGGGGAGTTCGAGGGCGAGGAGCGCCACGTTGACTTCCTCGTCGTCGACGAACCGGAGAGCGCGCTCGTCGACCGCTTTGCGGAACTGCAGGAACGCTTCGACGTCATCGTCGGGAGCTACCCCGGCGACGACGTCCGGGTGAAGCTACAGGCCACCGACGAGACGGAACTGGAGGCGGCCACGGAGTGGCTCCGCGCCAACGTCGAGGTGGCCTAGCTACCGGTAGAGGTACCAGAGCCAGCCGACGGTGATGGCGAGACTCGACAGCAGCACGGCCCAGCCGCTGGCGGCGACGACGCCCGTCTGGACGCCCTCCTGCAGGGGGAAGTACATGCGCGGCGGTTGCCCGGGAGGGACCTTAATCGATTCCCTTCGCCGCCGGGGGCGGCTCGCGGGCGTGGCTCGCTCCGCTCGCCGTTCGCGTCGAGGCGACCGCTGGCCGCCTCGCGACCGCCGCCCGGACCGCGCCGTTTTTGCCCGCGGCGACCCGTGGTCCGGTATGCGACGAATCGGGCTGGTCGTCAACCCCATCGCCGGCATGGGGGGCCGGGTCGGGCTGAAGGGCACCGACAACAAGGTCGAGGAGGCACGCCGGCGCGGCGCCGACCCCCGCTCGCCCTCGCGGGCCCGTGCGGCGCTGGAACACCTCGGGGAACAGCCCACCGAGGTCGACCTCTACACTTACGGCGGCGAGATGGGCGAAGACGAGGCCGTCGCTGCCGGCTTCTCGCCGACCGTCGTCGGCCACCCCGACGGCGAGGAGACCAGCGCCGCCGACACCCGCGAGGCCGTCCGGCGACTCCTCGAGGCCGACATCGACCTCCTGCTTTTCGTCGGCGGCGACGGTACCGCCGTCGACGTCGCCGAGACGCTGGCCGACGCCGGCACCGAGGTACCGATACTCGGCGTCCCCGGCGGCGTGAAGGTCTACTCGTCGGTGTTCGCGGTCACCCCGCGGGCCGCCGGCCGCATCGCCGCCACCTTCGACCGAACCGAGACCCGCGAGGTCAACGACATCGACGAGGACGCCTACCGCGGCGGCGACGTGACGACCGAACTGAAGGCGCTTGCGGAGGTGCCCGTCGGCGACGAAATCCAGTCCTCGAAACAGATCGGCGGCGGCACCGTCGAGGCGCTGGCCGAGGCCGTCGCCGGGGACATCCTCGACGACGAGGTTCGGACGACGCCGTCCTCGCGGGCGGGCCGGGACGCCGCCGGCTCCGGCGGAGCCACCTACGTCCTCGGCCCGGGGTCGACGGTCGACGCCGTCAAGACCGAACTCGGCTTCAACGGCTCGCCGCTCGGGGTCGACGTCTGGCGGGACGGCGACGTCGTCGCCGCCGACGCCAGCGAGTCCGACATCCTCGACCACCTCGGCGAGCGCAACGTCGTCGTCGTCTCGCCCATCGGCGGCCAGGGGTTCATCTTCGGCCGCGGCAACGACCAGATTTCGCCCGCGGTCATCCGTCGTTCGGAAATCGAGGTCATCGCCTCGAAACAGAAACTCGACGACATCGGCGTCCTCCGGGTGGACACCGGCGACCCCCGGCTCGACGAGCGGTTGCGGGGCTGGCAGCGCGTCCGGGTCGGGAAGTTCGAGCGACGGCTGCTGAAGGTCGTCTAAACCCACTTTTTACTTCGTCGGGTTTCCTCGCGCGACCCTGCGGGTCGCGCTGCGGGAACCACTCCTCGTAAAAACTTGGGGAAAAATCCCCCGGCGGCTCACTGCGTTCGCCGCCGGCGAAACCGCGACTCGCTTCGCTCGTCGCGGTATGCTCGCGGAATAATTTCGGTTGTCCGTATCCGAATCGGCTGCGAGAATGGGCTTGCGTACTTAGCAATCCAGCGGACTGTCGGAGAATCTGATGAGGTGAATCACGTCTTCGGCGTCTAGATACCGCTGGCCGCCGAATGTCACCGGTACGCACATCTCCTGAGGCAGTTCTATGACACCCTCTCAGAATGGGAATTGATCCTTAGCCGACTGGAACGCGAGCCGTCCGAGCAACTGACTGGGGCCGCGCTTCGGCAGGTCGTGGGCAACATTCAACTTACTCGGCGGGTCACTCCCGCCGACCCCGAGTTCCCAGTCCGTCTCCGACTCGAAACGCTCAACGGCAGATTCGACCTGCTCACGCACGGCGTCGGTATCCATTGTTTTCACATCACCGTCTCGCATCAGCACGTCACCGTCCACGATGACTGTCTTCACGTCGGCGGGTACCGCGTTGTTGACGATCTGTGCCGGGATATTGGTCACGGGGATGAACTTCGGCTTCTCGATGTCAAGCACGATGACGTCGGCGCACTTCCCGGGTTCGAGACTCCCGACCTCGTCATCAATTCCGAGTGCCGCTGCCCCTTCGATGGTGAGCATCCGCACCAGCTCCATTGAGTGGTACTGCCCCGTTGACCGTTTGAGATTAGCTGCGAGCCGGGCCTGCCGTGCTTCGCCGAACAGGCTGTAGGAGTCGTGCCAGTAATGGTCGTCGATGCCCAGCCCAACATCGACGCTCGCGTCCCGAAGCTCCGGCACAGGCGTCCACTGCACGTCGCCGTCCGTGTTCCAGTACGCGAAAATCGACGGGCAGTGTGCAACCGACGCGTTCGCGTCAGCAGTTCGCTGGATATCCTCGTTGTTGGCCAGCCGGAAGTGAGCGGCCACCAGCCGATCGTCAAGGAGACCGATGTCGTCAAGCAGGTCGAGCGAGTCCTCGGCACCATTTGACCGCGCCATCGTATTACTCGCCTCCAGTTCGAGCAGATGCGTGTGAACGAGTAGATCAGGATATTCGTCAGCGAGGGCGGCAGTACGCTCCCACAGCGCTCGTGTACACGACCAGTCATCATGGGGATTGATCGTTGCCCGGATGCGGCCGCCGTACGCACCGTGGTACTCGTCAATAAACTCGCGGGCGCGTTCGAACTGCTTATCGACCGGGACGTCCCAGAAGAGATCGGAGAGCGCCATCCCAAAGAATCCGCGGAGGCCAGCCTCGCCGAACGTCTCTGCGCCCCCGCTGGGACGTACGTCCATCGAGTTGACGGTCGTGACACCGCCTGCGAGGAAGTTGAGTGCGGCGAGTTCGTATCCCGCGTCGGTAAGGTAGTCGTATTCGCCGTCAGCGATGTGACCGAAAATGGCGGTCATTCCGCTCATCATCTCCAATAGGTCGAGGTCACTGAACGCGCCGAGCAATGGCGTCAGCTCCAGGTGGGTGTGTGCGTTGACGAGCCCCGGCATCACGAGGGTGCCCTTGCCGTCGATGACACGGTCGGCGTCACAGTCTCGGTCACCGTCTCGTGTCGTTCGCACGTCGGTGAGGACACCGTCTTCGACTACAACCGTGCCGTTCCGGTAGATTCTGTTATCTTCGTCTACAGTCACAACCACTGCGTCGTGTACTACGAGATCCGCGTCGTTGACCGCGACCTCAGTGTTGTCTCCCAACTCAGCGGCATCTGGCGTCATAATTGGAGGTAAGAGGGGTCGTCCGGTGAGCCTACTGCCGAGTATTGTCATGGGATTTTTAAACAGAGCTGGTGAAATGAGAGGTACGCTCTGCCGATGTCGTTGACTCGACTTCAGGTTTCAGCGTCGCTGGCTCCCACAGTCCTTCCGTCATTTTACGCCACGGTGACAGAGTCGCCAGCGGTCTCGCAACTGCGTCTCGTTGACTGGAATCTTGCAGCAGAGGACCTAGCAACTGTTCTGTACGACGTTGACGGTGACACGAGTGTGTTCGTTGATGCAGCGCGTGGCACCGATGGAATCGAGGATGTCGCGGCACCCACTTCTACCGGTGGTTCGGGGTACGTGTTGGTCACGGCGAATCCCGACGCACTCCCGTTCTTTAGGACGTTTCTCGTGTTGACGGCGCGAGCGGGGTTGCTCGTCAGGTCTCCAGTCGTGTACAGCGACTTCGAAACAAGAGGTGAGGTGGTGGGAGACGCTTCGGCACTGCAAACCGCGGTTGACGCCGCACCACGGACTATCGACGTGACAATCGAGAACATTGGGTCACGTCCGTCGCAACGGACGGACCCATTTTTTGAACTGAGCAATCGGCAGCGTGAGGCGGTTTTTACCGCGTTCGAACACGGGTACTATCAGCATCCCCGAGAGACAACTCACGCAGAATTAGCCGAAGAGCTTGGGTGCGCGGCCAACACGGTCAGTGAACACCTCCAGAAAGCGGAAGTGAAACTTATCAAGGCGCTCGTAGAACTTCAGTCGTGACTTTTAGATGCTTGTGACATATTTTCTATATAGAGGATCTATCGGTTTTTCGTTGATGAAGCACTAGATTGAGTTGTACACTGGTATGTGTATCCCCTATATCGACCGATTCGACGTTCGGACTCGAAATCCGCCGAGGGGGCGTCCGAAGGTCGCCCCCGAGGCGGTTCTCCGGCGTGAGGGAGCACAGCGACCGAGCGCCGGTAGCGACGAGCGACCGGAGGGAGCGAGGAGCTATTTTTCCCCAAGTTTTTGCCACGAACCGGTGTCGCGCCTGCGGCGCGACCCGCGTTCGCGTGCAAAAAGTGGGTCTAGAGACCCAGTTCTCGACCCAGGACGAGGTGCTGAATCTCGCTCGTCCCCTCGCCGATCTCCATCAGTTTGGCGTCGCGGTAGAACCGCTGGGGCGGGAAGTCGGTGGTGTAGCCGTAGCCGCCGTGGACCTGGACGGCGTCCTCCGCCACCTCGCGGCAGATCTCGGAGGCGTCCAGTTTCGCCAGCGAGGACAGCCTGGTGACGTCCTCGCCGTCGTCGTACATCGTCGCCGCCTTGTGGGTCAGGAGACGGGCTCGCTCGACCTTGCGGTCCATCGAGACGATCATGTCGCGGATGGCGTCGAACTTCGAGATGGGCCGGTCGAACTGCTCGCGCTCGGTGGCGTACTCGCGGGCGGCGTCGAAGGCGCCCTGCCCCAGGCCCGTCGACAGCGCGGCGATGGAGATGCGGCCGCCGTCGAGCGTCTTTTTCGTCTGGTCCCAGCCGTCGCCCTCCTCGCCGAGCAGGCGCTCTTCGGGGATGCGGACGTTATCGAGTTGAATCTCGCAGGTCGGGGAGGCGTTCAGCCCCATCTTGTCCCAGACGTTCGTGACCTCGAAGCCGTCGTCGTTCTCGGGGTCGACGATGAACGTCGAGATGCCGTCGTAGCCGGCGCCGGGGTCGGTAACTGCCTTCACGAGGACGCTGTTTGCGACGCTCGCGTTCGTGATGAACTGCTTGGTGCCGTCGATGACGTACTCGTCGCCGTCCTTCTCGGCCATCGTGTCCATGTCCGAGGCGTCCGACCCCGAGGAGGGTTCGGTCAGCGCCCACGCGCCCATGCCCTCGCCCTCCGCGAGCGGGCGGCCCCACTTCTCGATCTGTTCTTCGGTGCCGAAGTTGATTATCGGCATCAGCCCCAGCGACGTGTGGGCGACGTACGAGAGGCCGATCGATCCGGAGACGCGGCCGAGTTCCTCGGCGACCACGGCGTACATGAGGTAGTCACCGCCGGCGCCGCCGTACTCCTCGGCGACGGGGACGCCCATCAGGTCGAGATCGGCCAACTCCTCGAATACCTCCTCGGGGAAGCGGTGTTCCTCCTCGATTTCCTGTGCGATGGGTTCGATCTCCGCCTCGCAGAAGTCACGAACCACACCCTGGATCATCTCGTGTTCGTCGGGGAGGGTGAAATCCATACGCGAACCCTACGGGCACGCGAAAATAAACGTGCCGGCACGCGACGCGGCGGACGACCCGTTTATCGGCCACGGCGCGGCAGTTCGGACGCCGCGGTCGGTTCGAGGACACGACTTAAGACCCGCCGTCCGCTACGTCGAAAGGATGCCCATCCGACGGCTCCTGCGAGAGAGCGTCCCGGAAGCGACGCTGGCCGCGGTCGCGGAGGACGTCGCCGACCGCTACGGGGAGCCGTCGGCGGAGTTCGAGCGTCTGGAGGCGAACAACTGGCTGTCGGTCCCGCTCGTGGTCGAGGACCGCTGGTTCGTGAAGGTGATCGCCGACCAGCACTCGCTGGTGCACGCGGTGCTGACGACGGGCCGGAACATCGGGGCCTTCTCGTCGGGCACGGAGGGGTTCTTCGAGCACTTCTCGACGCCGGTAGAGATGGCCCAGCACGAACTCGCGGCGACGCAGGCGATGCGGGAACTCGGGGTCAACGCCCCGGAACCGAAGGAGGCCTTCGAGCACGACGGTCTCGGCGTGCTCGTCTTGGAGTACCTGCCGGAGTTCCGGACGCTGGACGAACTTCCCGAGGCCGAAATCGCGGCGTTCGCGCCGGCGCTGTTCGAGAACCTCGCGCGGATGCACGAGGCGGAACTCGCCCACGGTGACCTCCGGGCGGAGAACGTCCTCGTCGCGCCCGACGACGGCGAGGAGGTGCTGTACTTCATCGACGCGACCCGCGTGCAGGCAATCGAGGACGCCAAGGCCTACGATCTGGCGTGTGCGCTGGCGTCGCTGACGCCGCACGTCGACGCACGGCCGGCCGTCGACGCCGCCCGAGAGCACTACTCGACGGAGGACATACTGGCCGCCCGCGAGTTCCTCGACTTCGTGAACCTGCGGCCGGACCACGATTTCGAGGCGGCCGAGGTGAAGGGCGAAATCGAGCGGGCGGCTGACTGATGCTGTCGGCTGTAAACGACCGCTACTCCTCGTAGTTGTCGTCGATGAAGTCGTGGGCGTCCTCCAGTATGTCGCGGGGTCCGTCCTGGGTGATGGTGTTGATGGCCTGTTCGTAGTCGCGCCACTGCATGTCGCGGTGCTCCTCCGAGAGTTCGGCGGACGCCTCGAAGGATTTGGCGACGAACAGGTGGACCGTCTTGTGAATCGTCTTGCCGTTCGCCTCGAACACGTAGTCGTAGTCTTTTCGGAAGCCGTCCAGTAGCCGGAAGTCAGCGATTCCGGCCTCCTCTTTCACTTCGCGGATGGCGGTCTGCTGAAGTTCCTCCTCGCCCTCGACGCCGCCTTTGGGGAACTCCCAGTCGCCGGGGCGGGACTTCAACAGCAGGTACTCACGCCGGCCACGCGTGTCGCGAAAGAGGATGGCTCCCGCGCTCGTGGCCTCTATCATTACCGCTACGTAGATGGTCGGACGGTAAAGGAATATCGGACGCCGCTCGCGGTCGCGTCGATAGGTGCGTTTTTACCCGTCGAGCGTCCACGGGAGGACATGCCCTTCGTCACCACCCTGACGCTCCAGAGCGGCGACCGGGCCGTCCTCGAGCGCGTCGTCGGGGACATCAAGGAGCGCGCCGAACGGAAGGGCGTCGAGTTGAAGGGGCCGCACGCGGCGTCGCCGGTGGACTACAGCGTCCCGCAGTCCAGGCGACTCTCCGCGTCTGGCCCGCGCTTTTCGCCGTGGCGCTACACCGTCTACATCCGGCGCCTGGAGGTCGTCGGCCACGACGAGTTCGCCCGGACGGTCGCCGAGGAACCGTTCCCCGAGGGGGTCCACCTCGACGTCGACGTCGAGCGGGTCTCCGCGCCCGACGGCCGCTAATCCAGTTCGGTGAACCGGATCGCACTGTCGGCGATCCGGACGTCCAGCGTCGAGCGCTCGTCGAGTCGCGCCCAGTCGTGGCTGTCGGACTGCCCGTCCGTCGTCGTCACCAGCACACGGAGGTCGCCGTCCGGCAGCCCCTCGCCCGGCACCCCAAAGGAACCCTCCGGCGCCAGGGTCTCCCGCTGGACGAGCACCTCCTCGAGTTCGTCGGTCGGCGGCCGCTCGCCGGTCGCCGTCGGGGTGTCGGCGGCGGTGCCCGTCGGCGTCCCCCCGGCGTCGGTCGGTTCCTCTCCGGTCTCGGTTCCGGCGCCCTCGCGGGTCGCCGCCCAGTCCGGGAGTTCGTACAGCCGGACCGTCACCGTGAACTCCGAGTCGGTGACGTTCGTCACGAAGACCGCCGTCGAGGTCCGCCTGGGCGGGTCGCTACAGCCGGCCAGCGCCGCGACCCCGGCGGCCGCTCCCAGGAGGGCCCGGCGACGGGTGACGGGAACGTCCATACCCGCCGTACTCCCCGGGACTCAAAGAGCGTGTCGCGTCGTCGCCGCGCCGCGCGTCGTCGAGACGGCGACGCCGGAGGCTTATGCCGACGGGCCGCCTGGGTCGGGTATGCACGCGGACCGCGAGGAGCGTCTCGTCGCGTTGCGGCGCGAGTTGCACCGCCACCCCGAACCCGCCTGGAAGGAGTTCCGGACGACCGCCCGCGTCGTCGCGGAACTGGAGCGCGTCGGCGTCGACGACTGCATCGTCGGCCGCGACGTCCTGGCCGACGAGCGGCTCTCGGTGCCCGACGATGCCGACCTCGAACCGTGGTACGAGCGGGCCCGCGAGGCCGGCGTCGACGAGGACCTCCTGGAGTCGATGGCCGGCGGCTGGACCGGCTGTATCGCGGTCCTCGAGATGGGCGAGGGACCGACGGTCGGCCTTCGGGTCGACATCGACGGCCTGCCGCGCGAGGAGTCGACCGACGAGGCCCACGAACCCGCCCGCGAGGGGTTCCGCTCGGAGACCGGCGCGATGCACGCCTGCGGCCACGACGCCCACGCGACCATCGGTATCGGGGTGCTGGAGGCGGTGAAGGACAGTGACTTCTCGGGGACGCTGAAGGTGTTCTTCCAGCCCGCCGAGGAGGTCATCGGCGGCGGCAAGCCGATGGCCGAGTCGGGCCACCTCGACGACGTCGACTACCTCTACGCCGTCCACGTCGGTCTGGACTACCCGACCGGCGAGGTGGTCGCCGGCATCGGCGACATCCTCGCGGTGACGCAGTTCTACGCCACCTTCGAGGGCGAACCCAGCCACGCCGGGGCCAAGCCGGAGGCCGGCCGCAACGCCGTCCAGGCGATGGCGACGGCGGTGTCGAACCTCTACGCCATCCCGCGGCACAGCGACGGCGCCTCCCGCATCAACGCCGGCCGGGTCGGCGGTGGCTCCGCCTCCAACATCATCCCTGAGGAGGCGTTCGTCCACGGCGAGGCCCGCGGCACCACGACCGAGATTCGTGACTTCACCTTCGACCGGGCGCGGAAGGCGATGGAGGGCGCCGCCCTCAGCCACGACTGCGAGGTCGACATCGACGTCGAGGGCGAGGCGCCCTCCGCCGAGAGCGACGCGGAACTGGTCGACCTCGTCCACGACGCCTCGGCGTCGCACCCGGACGTGACGCGGGCGACCCGTCGCGGCGAACTGGGCGGCAGCGAGGACGCCACCTTCCTGATGCAGCGCGTCCAGGACAACGGGGGGCTGGCCACCTACGTCGGCGTCGGTACCGACCACCCCGGCGGCCACCACACCGCCACCTTCGACGTCGACGAGGAATCCATCGCCATCGGCGTCGACGTGCTGACCGAGGCCATCGTCGAAACCGCCGCACGCCGGCCGTAGCGACTCCCGGCCCGGGCGCACCCGACACAGAAATGACAACTGAACGTTACGTCGACATTCCGGAACGGTAAGACGGGTTTGCCCCGACGAAACGGCAAAACCATCAGTAAAATATCATATATTTATAAGTACCCGTCGGATACATTTGCCCCTATGTCGTCGATAGAAGACGCGATAACGTATCCCACGGAAAGTGACGACTGGATAGTGACCGTACTCATCGGGGGGGTAATGTTGCTTCTCAGCTTCCTCGTCATCCCGGCGTTTATCGCCTACGGCTACCTCGTCCGTGCGATACAGTCGAACCTCGACGGCGAGCCAGAACCGCCGACGTTCGGCGACTGGGGCGAACTGATCGTCGACGGCCTGAAGGTCTTCGTCGTCGGGCTGATCTACATGCTGATCCCGCTTGCGGTGCTCGGCTTCACGGTCGGGACCGCGATCATCGCCCTGCTGACCGGGAGCGACGCTGGCGCTGCTGCCGGGTTCGGAACGCTGATGGTCGGGTTGCTCGTCGGGTTCGTCCTGTCGCTTATCTTTGGCTACCTCGCGGTGGTCGGCATCGTCAACTTCGTCCACAAGGACAGCTTCGGCGCGGCCTTCGACGTCGGTACCATCCGCGAGGTCGGCTTCGACAGCGACTTCGCGGTGCCGTGGCTGATCTCGGTCGGCGTCTTCCTCGCCGCGGGCCTGGTCGCGGGCGTCCTCAACATCATCCCGTTCCTCGGGGGGCTGGTCGGCGTCTTCCTCAATTTCTACGCGCTCATCGTCGCGGCCAACCTCTGGGCCGACGGGTACCTGGCGGCGACGGGCGGCGGCGACGGCTCCGGGCAGGCCGGCGTCGAACAAACGCCGGTGTAGCTACAGCAGGAACCGTTCTTCGTTTTCGCTCATGTCGACGAACGAATCGGCCGCGTCGACCAGCTCCTCGGCCGTCGAGGAGCCGAAGCCGAACACCTCCGTCCGCACCCCCTCGTGGCGGAGGTGGTAACAGAGTCGCTCGAAGTCGCCGTCCCCGCTACAGAGGACGACAGCGTCCACCTTCGACGCCAGCGTCACGGCGTCGAGACACATCCCGAGGTCCCAGTTGGCCTTCTGGCTCCCGTCGGCGAACGTCTTGATGTCCTTGATCTTCGTCTCGAAGCCGATGTCCCGCAGCGCCTCGAAGAAGTCCTCCTCGGAGGGCGAGTCCGCGCGGATGACGTAGGCGATGGCGCGGACGAGTTCGCGGTCGTCGACCGCGGCGTCGAGCAGTTCCGTGTAGTCGAGGTTCCGGGAGTAGAGACTGTGGGCCGTGTGATAGAGGTTCTGCGAATCGGCGATGACCGCGACCCGCTGGTCGTCGTGAATCGGCGGCATACCGGCACTCGTTCGGCCTCCGTCAAAGGCCTTGGTATCGGCCGTCAGCCCTCGTCGTCGCTGCAGTCGTGGGGACGGAGCGTGCGGCTGTTGCCGGTTTCGACCCGGACGACCCGGATTTGACACTCGGCTCCGACGGCGACCGTCACCGCGTCCCCCTCGACGACGTAGTCGCCCTCGCGGCGCGGAAACTCGCCGGACGCCTCGCCCTTCCAGGCCCCCGGCGCGGTCTGGTCCGCGCTCGCGTCGGCGTCCGCGAACCCCTCGCCGACGATGCGGAGTCCAGTCGCTGGGAGCGGGTCGCCACCGTCGTGGGTGAAGACGACAACCCGGGTCCCGTCGGCCGTCGTGCGCTCCTCGACGTCGAACTGCGCCAGCCCCTTGCCGGGGTAGTCCGCGGTGAGGTCGGCGGCGACCCCGGTGGCGACCGGAAGCACGGCGACGAACGCGAGCAGGCAGACGGCGACCAGCGCGAGCGGGACGCCCGAGACGCCGACGGCCGTCTCCCGGAGCAGCCATCGGCCGCCCATCAGGAGTGCCCCTGCCGCTCCCACGATGCCGACGAGGAGGAGGCCCCCGGTCAGCACGACCCCACCCCGCTGGACTACCACCCTGTTACCGAGTGTGAACGCCGCGAACGCGACCGGGAGTCCCAGAACTGCGCCGGCGCTGACCAGGCCGTGGGCGACCCAGCGGTCGTCCTCGCGAGCCCATCCGACGGCCAGGAAGAGTGGGCCGACCAGGTACAGGAGCCCGAGCGACGCCCAGAGCGCCCAGACGACCGTCGCACCGAGACGGGCCTCGACGAGCGACGTCGACCGGTCCAGGGGCACGAACACGGTCATCGCGGCGACCAGGCCGCCGAGGGCGCCGACGACAAGCGTCAGGCCAGTCACGTACGCCGCCGTCCGGATTCCGGTCGTGGTCATGGGAACAGCGCGAACAGCACCAGCGCCACGAGCGGCGCGAGCAGCAGGTTCATGATGGTCACGTACGCCAGCAGGCCCCGGCGCTTGAGCGCGTTGTCGGGGAACAGCCCGGACGCGAGCCGATAGCCCACCAACTCGGAGGCTGCCGCCACGGCCGTCCCGACGAGGGTGACGAGCGCGCCCGCAAACCAGCAGGGTACCGGCCCGCAGGAGGTCGCGAACTGGACGCCCTCGGGATAGGCCGGCTGGATGCGGGCGGCCTCCGCCCGCGTCAGGCCGTTCGCTTCGAGCCACTCGACGACGGGATGGTCGGCGGGCAGGTCCTCGATGCGGACGGTCGGCTCCTCGTCCATCACGGCCGCGACGAGGTCCTCGCGGCCGTCCTCGAGGAGCAGGTGCGCCACCGCACACGGCACCTCGTCGTCGCCGACGAACAGCGGCGTCCGCTCGGGGACTGTGCGATTGGTCGGGAACTCGCCGCGCCGCTGGTAGTCCGCCAGGCGGTCGAGATGCCGCCTCCGGCGGCGACGCTGTCGGGGCGCGAGGTCGTCGTGATTCGCGTCCCGGAGCGCCGCCTCGGTCCGACGGAGGTGTTCGCGGATGCGGCCGCGCTCGAGGCCGTGCTGCCAGCGGCGAAGCGTCCCGCGGAGTGCCACCGGCCGGCCGACACACCCCATGTTGGTCGATGCCATGCACCCACGAATGTCAGCCGAGTAAAAGAAAGCTGTGCGTCTCCGCCACTGGAACTCGTCTCGGCGAGTTTCTCCCGGCGCGGTCGGGATACCTCGTCGGGTGTCTCTCGCCGCCGGCCGAACGTTTCACCCCCTGCGAGTACGTCCACGTCGACGCCGGGGATGGCGACGACCCGCCGTCAGTCGCCCATCGGGTCGGCGTCCCGGCTGGAACGCCGCTCGTTTCCGCTCGACGCTCCGGCGTCTTCCCGACTCGACACGTCCCGACGGCGCCGGTAGTACCCGGCGTGGTAGGCGAACGACGCGGCGAACGGGAACGGAAGTGCCAGCGCACCCAGCAGAAAGAAGACGATTCCTGCGCCGGCCAGCGCGCCGCTGTCTCCCCCGCTGGCGGGGAGCGCGACTCCGAGGCCGAACAGCGCCAGCGGGAGGATGCCGGCTACGAGGGTCACGGCGGCACGGACGAGCAGGTAGCCGATGGTGCTCAGCGGTCCGTCGCGGACGAGGGCGGCCGATTCCCGGACCGCGTCCGTCCCGCCGTGCCCGCCGATCACGACGGCGACGTCGAGGAAGTTCTGGACGAGACCGAGGAGCAGCGTCACGAGGAATCCCACGACGAGTATGACCCCGAACACGAGGAGGCCACCGCCGGCTACCGCATCGAGACCGCTGCCGGGGTCGCCGGAGCCCGCGGCGCCGATCGCGGAGAACACGCCGATCCCGGCGACCAGCGCCACGACGAGCAGCGCGAACACCGCGGCGAACTGGATCACGAACAGGATGGCGTACGCGCCGATCGCGTCCGATCCGTACTCGCCGATGCCGTCGGTGAACTCGTCGAGACCTGCCCGGTCGTCGATCGCGGCGTTCGCCATCGCCACCAACCCCACCAGCACCAGCGGGACGACGATGATACTGTAGACGATCTGTCCGACGAGCGGGACGAACGTGATCAGTGCCCCGAGCAGGAGGATGATACCGGCGATGGCGGCCGCCACGATCAACAACGGTCCCTGTTTGAGGGCTGTACCCACGTCCCCGACTGCATCCAGAGCGGCACCCATGAATCCATTCCCTCGGTGGACGAATATAAAACGGGCGCCCTCCACCGCGACGTCCCGTCCCGGCGGTTACTGGAACCCGCGGATGGGCTGAGCCTGCGTGCTCTCGTCGCCGGCGTCCTGCAGTTGCTGGGCCAGTTCCTCGCGGGCCGCCTGTATCTCGTCGGCCTGTTCGACGAGGGCGTCGGTTTCGACCTCGACGTCGGCGATGGGAGCGATGCCGCTCTCGAGGAGGACCCGGGCTGCCTCGGGGTCGGGGAACTGCGGGTTGGTCTGGACGATGAGGCCGACGGCGTCGAGACCGGTCCGCCCGGCGTGGGACAGCAGCGCGCCGGTCGGCCCGGAGACGAGCCCGCTCTCCCGCGGCGGCACGAGGCCGGCGTCCTCGAGGACCGCCTCGCCGTCGCCGGTCGCGACGCCGTACAGCTCCGGCACGCCCTCTTTCTCCTCGGGGAGGCCGCTGAGGTACAGCGGGAAGACGTCGTTCTCCTCGAACCAGCCGGTGACGCAGTCGGCGAACTGCGGCGCGCCGGACGGCGAGACGGGCACGTCGCTCTGGAGGACCAGCAGGTCGCGCTCCGCGTCGGCGTACAGTCGGACCGGCGGCAGGACGTCGGAGGACTCGCCGTGGTAGACGGCGACGTCGGGGAGGCCGTCGCAGTGCAACGAGCCGTAGTGCGCCATGTCGAACTGCTTGACGAGGTGGTCGGCGGCGATCTTCCCGACGAGGCCGGCGCCGGGGAGCCCCTCGACGAGAATGGGCGAATCGAGGTCGATGTCGTCGGCGTGTACCTGGACGTGTGCCATGCGCGAGCGAACGGGTGGCGGCGTCTTAAGCGTGTGCGCCAGCAGGAGTGTTCGGGAAGTGCGTCGATGCAGCACTCTCTGATCTCACTGCGGGTGATCGTTTCCCAGCCGTCTCGTCGGTCGACGTGACAACACGGAACGAGGGGCGTGGGTGGTCCGAGGGTCGCATGGACTGCTTCCGTACTCCCCTCACTGACCCAGCGTCGTATCCCCGTTGACCGCGAGCGACTCGACGACGTGTTCGGTGGCTTCGCGTAAGGCCTCGGTGCACTCGGCGGAGTCGTTCTGGGCTAGGATCGATATTTTCGTCCGAAATAGGCTCCGCTCGCCATCGACTTCGTACGGGAGGTTTCCCTCGACGAATACTTGGGCCCTGTCGGGGTCCGCGGACCCGGCGAACTCGACCTCCTCGCCGTCGAAGTTCGTGACGAGGCTGAACCCCGTCTCGAGCTCCTCGTAGTTCGTTACCTCCGGGGGCTCCGACTCGGTGTCGGTGGATTGCTGCAGGAGGATTTCGAGAAACGCCTCCTCCGGGAGGTCCTGCTCCGAGCCGGCGATCACCTGTGTCGAGGTCGTATCGTACACGAGTTGGCCGAACAGCGCCGGGTACTCGAAGTCGAAGAACATCGGCCTGTCGCCGACGTCTTCGGCCTCGTATCCGTCCGTAACATCGGTGCATGTGCGGGCCCCCGCCGAGTCGCCGTCTCCATCGTCGCTGGCGTCATCAGTATCGCTCGGGTCGTCTCCCCCATCTGACCCGCCGAAACACCCGGCGAGACCGCCGACGGCAGCTACGGCGGCCGCCCCGAGAATCCGGCGACGGCGGCCGACGGGCTCCTCTTCAGTCATGTCCGCCTCCACTGGATTGTTGCCTCAAACAGCGCCGATCGCCCGCAAAACCGGTTGTTAGCTGCTTCCGGGCGGCGGAACGTGACTTCGAGTGCAGCGAAACGCCAGTACTCGGAGTGTCAGTATGTGTTTCGTTCATGGATGGAAAGGCGGTGGCGCAGAACTTTTCTCATAGCGTGATGGTTGGGCTGGCGACATCGTTTCCTCGATGGTGATTAGCGAGTGCAACGGCCAATCGAAGGCAAAGAGCGATGAAGACGTGTGCTTTGACGCGTACTCGGCCTCGGACCCGCGGGGTCCCGAGGCCGAGATCCTTGCAGACGCCAATCGCTGTTTCAACCCGTGAGCGTTCTGCATACGTCTCGTCGAGTTGGCGCTGCCAGAGACGAACTGTGTCGCTGTGTGCTTTGATTCGTTCTTCGACGCGGTATTCTATGTCTGGAGGATCGTCTGTATTCCGTGGGTTGTACGGTGATATCGGCACGACTGACTGCTCCAGCAGCCAGTCGTGCCACCCCAGCATATCGAACTCAGAATCACCGAGGAACCAGCGTGGCGTGTCGACGGCGAGCGCGTCACGCGTGACGCGCATCGCCGTCTCCTCATCGACCTTCTTCCCAGGAGTGAACGCCGCTGCAACCGGAATATTGTCTGCTGCAGTGACGACACAGCAACCGTAGCCGTAGTAGTAGGCGTCTT
Organism: Natronomonas marina; assembly: GCF_024298905.1. Taxonomy (NCBI): domain Archaea; kingdom Methanobacteriati; phylum Methanobacteriota; class Halobacteria; order Halobacteriales; family Natronomonadaceae; genus Natronomonas; species Natronomonas marina. Next base: position 2,615,663 of record NZ_CP101154.1, on the reverse strand, counting down.
CTGCGTGATCGTAGTTCCAGTCAGCATCCTCGTCACGGTGATCGACGGGGATGTCTGTGCCGTCGATGCGGAAGAGCTTGCCGAGCGGGACTTGCTCGGCAAGCTCGTGGACTAACTCGATGAATACGTCCTCGGCGACCAGTTCGAAGTCGGTGATGAATCTTGAGAGTGTCCGCCGGGACGGCGGACGCTCGAAGCCACACTGTCGCCAGACGTCCTCGTTGTGGAGTTCCCGTGCCATCGGACGAGGACCGTAGATATCGTGGTAGAAGCAGTGGAGGACACCTTTCAGGAGTTCTGGTGGGTCGTGCACCCGTGTTCGCCCCCTCGGATCGGGGGCGAACACGGGATAGTCGGTGAGAAACGAGACATCGAGGTGTTCGAACAGTGCCGTTGTCTCCGTCTCCAGTGCTTTGAAAACCTGTTCGACCGTATCGTTACTCGGTAGGACGGACTTGCTGCTGGACACATCAATTTCGTCCTACCGCTTCCTTGTGAGGACTTCTGCACCACCGCCGGATGGAAAACCAGCCATACCCGACAGTATCATTCCATATCCCCACCCCTCGACGGTTTGCGAGCTGGTATGCTGATATACTCGATTATCATACACTTATATTTTTTTCCGATGGGAGGGCTATGTTCGAGAGCCGATCCCCGTGGTCGACGAACCTCTGATGGCTGTTACTGCAACTGGTGGAACGTTCTGGTCGATACGCGCACTCGTACGACCACTACCGGGAAGGGCCGAAACCGACACCGACAAAGCCGCGGGCGTCCGACGGCACCCATGGATCCGCTCGCAAGGTACGACTCGCTCGTGGACGAGCCGGCGGCGTTCCACGCGGCCTGCGAGCGGCCGCTGCCGTCGGTCGTCCGCGCGAACACGATCAAGGCGACGCCGGAACGCGTCCGCCGGGCCTTCGACGAGACGGGCGTCGGCTACGAGGGCGTCGAGTGGCACGACGGCCTGTTCCGTCTGGCGGACGACGTATCGCCGGGCAACACCTGGCCGTTCGTCCACGGGTGGGTGTACGGCCAGGAGGAGGTGTCGGCCATCCCGGCCCGCGTCCTCGACCCCGCGCCCGGCGAGCGCGTCTTCGACCCCTGTGCGGCGCCGGGGAGCAAGACGACACAGCTGGCGGCGCTGATGGACGACCGCGGCCTGCTCGTCGCCAACGACAACGACCTCGGGCGGCTGTCGGCGCTGCGGGCCAACGCCGAGCGCTGCGGCGTCACCAACGCCGTCGTCACCAACACCGACGCCCGGAACTTCTCGCTGAAACCGTTCGACGGCGATCCCTTCGACCGCGCGCTCGTCGACGTCCCCTGCTCGTGTGAGGGGACCGTTCGCAAGAACCCCGACGCCCTGGACAACTGGTCTTTGGACCACGTCGAGGGCATCGCCGGCGTCCAGAAGGCCATCCTCGGCCGCGCCATCGAAGTGACTCGCGCCGGCGGCACCGTCGTCTACTCGACGTGTACCTTCGCGCCCGAGGAGAACGAGGCCGTCCTCGACTACGCACTCGCGGAGTACGACTGCGGCCTCGTCGAGTTCGACCTCGCCCTCGAGCACGCGCCCGGCGTCACCGACTGGGAGGGCGACAGCTACGACGGGTCGGTCCGGCGGGCCAAGCGCGTCTACCCCCACCACGAGGACACAGGCGGGTTCTTCTGTGCGAAACTGGAGGTGGGCGCGTGAGCGGCGAGCGAACGGAAAACGACGGCCAGGTGTTCGACCGCCTGCCGGCGACGGCCGACGAGCGGACCGTCGAGGGCCGGGCGACCCGCCGGGCGGTCGTCGACTGGTGGGTCGAGCGGTTCGGCCTCGACCCGTCGACGTTCGAGGACCACACCTTCTGGGAGAAGGGCGCGGGGAAGGTGTGGGCCTTCGCCGCCGACCTCGACTCGCCCGCCGCGGTCGAGGCCCTCGGTATGACGTTCCTGCGGACCCGCCAGGAGCACTGGAAGCCGACGACGGACGCCGTCCAGCGGTTCGGCCGGGAGGCGACGAGAAACGTCGTCGTGCTGGACGACGCGGAGGCGCGGGCGTTCCTCCGGGGCGAGACGACCGACCCCGCCTGGGACGGCGACTGGGGCTACCTCGTCGCGGCCCACGAGATAGCTGGCGGGGTCGAACCCATCGGCGTCGGTCTCTACCTCTACGACGAGTTGCGCTCCCAGATGCCGAAGGGCCGGCGGCGCGACCTGTGACCCGGTATCTTCTCGCCGACACGCACTTCGGGGACCGCGAGGTGCTGGAGTACACCGACCGACCGTTCGCGTCGGTCGGCGAGATGAACGACGCGCTCCTGGCGGGGTGGAACGCCGCCGTCGACGAGGCCGACGAGGTGGTCTTCGTCGGCGACTTCTGCGTGCCGTCGGAGCCGACGACCGTCCGGCGGTGGCTGAACCGCGTCAACGGCGACCTGACGTTCGTCGCCGGCGACCACGACGACGGCGTCCGCCGGAGTCACGCGGTCGATGTCAGGGAGGCCTACCGCTTCGAGGCCGGAGGACACCGCTTTCACTGCGTCCACGACCCAGCGGACGCGCCGCCGGACCGGGACGGCTGGCTGGTTCACGGCCACCACCACGACATGCGGCCGGCGGAGTACCCGTTTCTCGACCCGGACGCCCGGCGGGTCAACGTCGGCGTCGAACTCCTCGGGTACGAACCGCTCGCCCTCGCCGAACTCCTCGAGTACGTCGCGGCCGGTCGGCGACTCTGGAAGCGGCCGGACTGAACTCACACGGCGCCGTCGCTACCGTGTCTCGTTATGGCCAGCGGACACGCGGAGCGGTCGCTACGTGGCGTGACTGGCCGAAAATCGAATAACCGTCCATCGCTACGAACGACGGGGGAGATTACTCGCTAGTTGCGGACGAGGTTCGTCGCGCGGGGTCCCTTCGGGGACGATTCGATGTCGAACTCGACCTCCTGTCCTTCCTCGAGGTCCGGGCCGCCCACGTCCTCCATGTGGAAGAAAACGTCCTCGTCGTCGTCGACGTCGTCCGAGTCAGTCGAAATGAAACCGTAGCCGCCAGTGTCGTTGAAGAAGTCAACCTTACCGTTTGCCATTGCAAACAGACGTTCGAGCGATGGAGGGATAACCCTTCCGAGGGTCGAGTTACCACGCCCCTCCGGGAGGCGGACGGCGACGACCCCGGTGAACGCCCCCGGCCCGCCGACCCGTTTTCGTGCGGGGGTATTTACGCTCCGGACCCGTCGAGGACGGTGCATCGCCATGCAACCGTGTCACAGCTGCCAGACGGTCATCGACGAGTATATCCTCGACAAACGACTCGAACCGCTGCGCGAGCTGACGGCCGACGACTTCAACCTCTGTGCGGACTGCGTCACCATCGAGATGGACGCCTGCGTCGAGTGCGGCGGTGCGGTGTACGTTCCGGGCGGCGACTCGGTCGTGCCGGACTACTGTCCGGCGTGCCGGTCCGAATTGATCGACCGGACGGACCGCGACCCCGGGTGGACGAGCGACCGCGCGTCCACCTGAACGGACGCGTGTCTCTTCCGAGCACGTAACGGGCGGATTTCCCACCTCGCCACCGGTCGTGACCGACCCAGCGGTGCGTCGGGCTACTTTTCGCGCAGCGTCCCGCCACCCAGCCCCTCCCACTCGACGCGGTAGCCGAGCGCCGACAGCACGGCGCCGGCGTCGTCGATGCCGTGTCCGTCGAGGAGCGTCTCGGCCTCCGAGAGGGCCATCCCCGCCTCGACCTCCTCCGCCAGGGCCTCCAGCACCGCGGGCCGGACGAGCGTCCGCCCGACGCGTTCGTGCTCCGGGACGTCGGCGTCCTCGATGGCCGACTCGGGGACGCCGTACTCGTCGGCCAGCGCCGCGATGGTGACCACGTCGGCGTCGGGGACGAGTTCGTCGGGCACCGCGGCGGCGCTCTCGGCCCGGAGCCGGTCCTCGTAGGGCCGCAGCGCGTCCCGGACGTCCTTCACTCGGACCGTCCCGGCGTAGGGGACGGCGCGGTGGCCCGCCGCCTCGATGGCCTCGCCGACGCCCAGCGACTCGTCGTAGGCGACGAGGAAGGCCACGTCCTCCAGGTCGGCGAACCGCGAGAGCTTCTTCTCGACGTACTCCGGCGTCCAGAAGCCCATGATTTCGAAGAAGACGCGGAACTCCGAGTGCTCCCAGTCGAGGGCGAAGTCGGGGATGACGACGTGTTCGCCCGCCGCGAGCGGCTCGGGCTCCCGGACCAGGTCCCACCCCAAATCCAGGGCGTCGAACCGGGCGTAGAAGTCCGACTCGACGCCGCTGTCGAAGGTGGGTTCGGCGACGGGGTCGGTGCCCGGCACGGTGACGTCGCCCGTCTCGAGGCGGAGCGTGCGCTCGGTGCCGCGGTCGTCGACGTCGGCCTCCAGGTGCCAATCTTCGGCGGCCGCGACGGTCCGCAACAGGCGCGCAAACCGGGTGCCGTAGCGTTGCGAGCGCCGGAACAGCGCGTCGGGTCCGGTGACGACTACCTCCCGACCCTCGTCTGTCCGGCGAATCTCGTACATCAGTCTGAGGCGCTTGACCGCCGAGACGAGCGCCTTCGGGTCCGACGAGCGCACCCGCACCTCGACGGCGTCGAAAAGCGCCGTCTGGGCCAGCGAGAGGTCGTACTGCGCCCGGAGACTCCCGGGGTCGTAGTCGGTCTCGACGGCGACGAGCACCTGCTCGTCGTCGCGGTCGGCGAACAGCGACGCCTCGACGTCGGCGGCGTCGGTCCCCAGGCGGTCGGCCGCCGCCGCCAGTGCCGCTTTGCGTTCCGTCTCGGCCACGACGCCGTCAGCGGATTCGGCGGCCTCGAAGGCGGCCGTCCGGGCCCGGACCGGGTCGAGCGGGGCCCGCGTCTCGAAGGTCGCCTCCCGTTCGAGGAGTTTCGCCAGCCCGCGGACCAGTTTGAAGTCCTCGGTCTCCCGTTCGAGGTCGGTCAGGGCGGCCGAAAGCGTCGCCCGCGTCTCGCCGACGTGGCCCTGATAGATACCGAGGACGCGGGCGGCCAGCGCCTCGTCGTCGGGGTCGGTGAACCGCGGGTGGTAGCCGCCGCCGGCCCGCGAGACGCGCAGGTGGTCCTTCGTCAGCACTGCCGGGGTGTCGGTCGCCGGCGGACAAAAACGCCCCGGCGTTCCGGTGGCGGTGTCGACCCCCGACCGCAGGGGTTCTCACGGGCTACTCGGCTTCCGGTGCCTCGCTCGGGTCGACCATCTCGCCCGTCTCGGGGTAGACGCCGACCTGCTCGCAGACGTCGGCCATCGGGCACGCATCGGGGTCCTCGAGACAGGCGGGTTTGCGCGCCGAGCAGTACTCCCGCCCGAACTGTATCATCGCGGTGTGGCCGAAGCCGCACTTTTCGGCGGGTACGTCCGCCTCGAGGCGCTCGCGGACCGCCTCGTGGTCGGCGTCCGCCGGTGCGAGTCCCATCCGGCGGGCGATGCGGTGGACGTGGGTGTCGACGGGGAAGACGCCGCCGCGCCCGCCGGCGAACAGCAGCACGCAGTCGGCGGTCTTCGGGCCGACGCCCTTCATGTCGAGCAGCGCCGCGCGCACGTCGGCGGGGTCGCCCGCGGCGACGAACTCGTCGAAGGCGTCGGACGGGCGGGACGGAGCCCCGCTGTCCTCGGCGTCCCCGGACGCCGGGACGCCCCCGTACTCCTCGACGATTCGGCCGGCCAGTCGAACGAGGGTCTGGGACTTCTGGTTGTAGAGCCCGGCCGAGGAGATGGTCTCGGCGAGTTCGTCCTGCGGGGCGGTCGACAGCGCCTCGGCGAGGTCGCCGCCGCCGTACCGCTCCATCAGCGCGTCGTGTGCCGGCTGGCTGGCCTTGTCGGAGGTGTTCTGGCTGAGCACCGTCCGCACGAGACACTCGAAACCGTCCCGGCCGCCGTAGCTCTTCTGCCAGTAGCGCTCGCCGAGGCGGTCGACCACCTCCTCGGCGCGAGTGTCGGCGGTCGCGGGGTCGAACCGCGCGTCGGTCCCGCCGCCTGCGGGGCCGCCGGAGATGTTCTCGGCCGGTTCCTCCGTCATGGGTGGACGGTGGGGTGCCGTGGGTAAATGGCTCCCGGGTCGCGGCGACCTCCTCCGGTGGAGAGGTGGGCCGTGGCGGGACCGAAGGTTCTTGCGGACCTCCCCCGAAACGCCCGCCGATGGTCGAACCGCCGGCGGAACTCTACGGTCGGGTCGCCGAGGAGTTCGATTCGCGCACGGGGCTCGAGGACCTCCCGGCATCGTTCCGGGCGCTCCTGGAGTCGTTCGTCGAGACCCTGGACGGCCCGCGGGTGCTCGACGCCGGGTGCGGCCCGGGACGGGACGCCGCGTACTTCGTCGACCGGGGTCTCGACCCGGTCGGCGTCGATCGTGCGAGCGGGATGGTCGAGTACGCCCGCCGGAACCGACCGGGGCGGTACCTCCGGATGGACCTCCGGCACCTCGGGTTCGCGGCGAACAGTTTCGACGGCGTCTGGTGTCCAGCGTCGGTGTTCTTCGTCCCCTACGAGGGGATGGCGGCGGCGCTGGCGGAGTTCGAGCGGGTGCTCCGGCCCGGCGGGGTCGCCCGGGTCGGTTTCAAGACCGGCGACGGCCGCCGCGAGGTCGAGAAGTGGGATTCGGTGACCGTCGAGTACCGCCTCTCGGTCGACTGCGCCCGCGAGATGGTCGAAGCCGCTGGGTTCGACGTCGAGTCCGTCTCCGTCGAGGAGGCGGCGTCCGGGACCACGTTCGCCAACGTCGAGTGCACGGCGCCGGGACCGTAACCCGGCGGCTCACTCCACCTCGAGGACGAACTCGAGGCCCGCGCCGTCGGCCAGCGCGGCGACGAGTTCGCGGTCGAGGTCGGCAGCGGCGGCGTCGGCCTCGACCATGACGGTCCGGTCGTCGACGTGGGTGCTCGTCCGGCAGACCGCGCTCCGGTCGCCGTCGAAGGTGAGGTCGGGATGTCCGCGGCCCTCGACGACCTGTTCGTAGCCGTCGGCCCGCAGCGTGGCGGTAATCGTCGCGGTCCGGGAGCGGCAGGCCTCGACGAACGCCTCGTCGAACGCCGCCGGCACGGTGTCGGCCTCGACGCCGAGGATGCAGTCGCCCGCGGGCGTCAGCCAGTCGTCGCTCGTCACCTCGAAGGTGCTGCCGTGTTCGGCGGTCACGTTCTCGTGGCCGCTCGCGCGTACACGCTGGGTCGGGTCGCTCACGGTACCGAAGGTCGTCGCCGGGAGTACTTGAGGCCGTCCGTCGGCGTCCCGTGGTATGCGAGGGAGTTTATATATGATGCGCGAACCGTGTGAACCTCTAACTCGGTGTTTCAGCCGCTTGGTAACTGTTTTCACGGGGGTGGGCCTCCACAATTTTTATATGGAGCAAACCAGTAGTATCCGGTACCAGAACGCGTCCGGCGTTCGGCAGCATCGCCAGCCGACCGAAATGACAGGGAACCTTCCTTATACGGCGACGGCCTTCCCACGAGCGGCAGCTGTCGGCGTCCGGAGCGGTAATGGAGTAGAACGATAACCATGGCCGAGTCAATCAACGAGTCCGACAACGTAGAACTGACAGACGACGACCTCGAGAACAAGTCCAAAGGGCAGCTCATCAAGCTCGCCGGGCAGCTCCGCGACCGGCGGAACGAGCTGAACCAGATGGCCTCCGAGCGAGCCTCGAAACGCGACGACCTCAACGCCAAGACCCGCGAGAAGGTCGACGAGGCACAGGAGCACCGCGAGAAGCGCGACGAGCTCAACGAGCAGGTCCAAGAGCACAAGGAGAAGCGCAACGAGCTCAACGCCGAGGCCAACGAGCTCTTCGACAAGGTCGACGACATGAAGGAGGACCTCGAACTCGACGAGGGCAAGAGCGTCGACCAGCTCGAGGAGGAGATCGAGGATCTGGAGTTCAAACAGCAGACCGAGGTCCTGTCGACCGAGGACGAGCGCGAACTCATCGAGAAGATCGAGGAGAAGCGCGAGCAGCTCGCCGACCGCAAGGAGAAGCTCAACTCCACGGGCGACCTCGAGGAGCTGAAGGAGGAGGCCCAGGAGGTCCGCGCCGAGGCCTCCAAGCACCACCAGAAGGTCACCGAACTCGCCGACGAGGCCCAGGAGCACCACAACCAGATGATCGAGGCCTACCGTGAGGCCGACGACATCCGCGACGAGGCCGACGAGTGGCACGAGAAGTTCGTCGACGCCCAGGAGGCCGCCGACCGCCACCACGAGGACTTCGTCCGCGTCCAGAAGCGGCTGCGCGAACTCGACAAGGAAGAGGAAGAGGAGCGCAAGGACGAGCGCGCCGAGGAGCGCGAGGCCGCCAAGGAAGAGGCCGAGGAGATCTACCAGAAGTTCAAGGAAGGCGAGACCCTCGACACCGAGGACCTGATGAAGCTACAGAAGGCCGGCAAGCTGTAAGTCGGACGCCCGGTCACCTTTCGCGCCGCCGTCGCTGTTTTCACCGACGAGCGGAGCCGCAACCGGCCGGTTCGGCCGGCGACGGTCAGCGTCCCGGGTCCGTCCCGCTCCCGTCGGCCACCGTTCGGCCCTCCTCGCCCGGCGTCGTGGCGCCGGTTTCCGGGCCGAAGCGGTCGGCGTAGTCCCGGACGTACTCGTCGATGTCGCGGGGCGGCCGCCCGAGCAATCGCTCGACGTCGTCGGTGACGCGGGCGGCCAGCCCGAGCCGGGCGGTGGTGTATATACCGACTATCAGCAGGACGTAGCCGAGCGGGTGGCCCCGGGAGCGCATCCGGGAGACGAACGCGGGGACCGAGGGGTCGGCGTACGTTATCTCGCGGTCCAGCACTGTCGAGAACCGGGCGGCGACCTCGTCGTAGCCGAGCGCCTCGGCCCCGGTGAGGTCGTAGGCGGCGTTCCGGTGACCCGGTTCGGCCAGCGCCAGTGCGGCGACCGCGGCCACGTCGCGGGCGTCGACGAAACTGGTCCGGCCCGACCCGGCCGGCACGAATATCTCGTCGCGCTCGCGGACGTCGCGGCCGTGGACCTCGTGGAGGTTCTGGGCGAAGAACGACGCCCGGAGGTGGGTGTACTCGACGCCGGCGCTCTCGACGTGGCGCTCGATGCGCCGGTGCGGCAGCAGCGGGTTGCGGTCGGCGCCCAGCGTCGAGAGGAAGACGACGTGTTCGACGCCGACCCGGGCGGCGGCGTCGACGAAGGCGGTCACGTCCCCGACGGCGACGCCGGGGGGTCGCGCCAGGAAGAGGCCGTCGACGTCGGCCAGTGCCGCGCCCCACGTTTCCGGCCGTTCGAAATCGAACGCGACGGCCGTCGCCCCGGCGGCGACGTCGCCGGCCCGGTCGGGGTCGCGGGTCCCGGCCGCGACATCGAGGCCGCGGTCGGCGAGGTCGGTGACGACGTGGCGGCCGACGGTGCCCGTCGCGGCGGTGACGAGCGTCCCGTTCATCGCGGCTCCCCGGGTAGCAGCGCCACGCAGGCGGCCGCGACGACGACGTGCATCGCCATCAGGACCACCACGCCCGCGACGGTCGCGGCCTCGTCGACGAACAGGAGCGCGACGTCCGGCAGGAAGGAGACGACGAGGACGCCGCCGGCGACCCGGCGGAAGGTCCGGGCGGGCTTGGACGAGCGGCGGCGGAGGAACCAGTAGACGACGGTTGCGCCGACGACGCCGGCGACCGACAGGAACGCGACCGGTGGCACCGCGAGCGGCCGGAACCCGGGCGCGACGCCGATGGCGTTCGCGGCGACGAGCAGGGCGACGTTGCCCGCGACCGCCGCGACCGCCGCGAGGGCGCCCCGGACGGGGAGTCGGTCGAGGGCCGTGCCGGCGAACCGGCCGGCGCGGGTCTCTCCCTCGCTCACGGCGACCCCTCCGCCGACGTCACGCCGACGTCGCGGGCGTCCGTGATGGTCGACGACGAGCGCGCGAAGGCGACCACCTCGTCTGCCCGGTCGAGCGCCTGCCTCACGAGCGGGCGACCGGTGGGTCCGGTCGCGCCGAAGACGGTGGGTCGCATACCCGTCGGTACGAACCCGTCGGTCTTATACTTGCAACTTCGAATCTTTGAATTTCAGGGCATCGAGACAGTCACTCGCTCGACAGTACGGACGTACAAGTATTTCAACGGCCGTCGCCACTCCCCGCCATGAGCGAGCCACCGGCGGTGCCGGAGTTGGGTTCCGGGCTCTCCCGCGAGCAGGCCGAGGCGCTCCGGGACTCTCTGGCCCCCGAGGAGCGAGAGCGAACCGAGCGGACGGTCGCCGACCTGCTGGACCTGCTCGGGAAGACCGACGCGATGGCCGTCCTGAGCGCGTTCGCCTTCGCCGAGGGGTCGCTGCGGTTCTCGGAACTGGAGGGTGAACTCGACGCCGCGCCGAACACGCTGTCGACGCGACTCGGGGAGTTGACCGACGCCGGCCTGCTCGACCGGGAATCGTACGACGAGATTCCGCCCCGCGTCGAGTACACGCCGACCGCGAAGGCCGAGGCGCTGTTCCCCGTCTTCGCCCACCTCCACCACTGGGCCATCGAGCACGAACTGTGAGTCGACAGAGGGACCACCCGTAACTTCAGCTTTCGAAGTATTTCTCGAACCTCGAAGTTGCACGCTTTTGTCTCCGGCGGCCCTCCCGTGTGGCGTGACACCACCGGAACGGACGGACCCCGGCGAGGCGCATCGGGACGGACACCGACCGACGGAGGCGTCCGCCGCCGAGGGTCGGCCCGCCGTGGGCGTCGAGGACCTCCGGCTGACCTACGCCGACGGCACCGAGGCCGTTCGCGGCGTCGACCTGACGATACCCGAGGGGGAGTTCTTCGGCTTCCTCGGGCCGAACGGCGCGGGCAAGACGACCACGATCAAGGTGCTCGCCACGCTGCTGTCGCCGACCGGCGGGCGCGTCCGGGTCAACGGCTTCGACGTGACGGCCGAGCCCCGGAAGGTCCGGGAGTCCATCGGCTACATGGCCCAGGAGACCAGCATCGACCCGGAGCTGACAGCGGAGGAGAACGTCCGGTTCGCCTGCGAGGCCTACGGCGTCCCGCGGGGCGAGCGCGACGGGCGCGTCGCCGACCTGCTGGACCTCGTCGACCTCGCCGACGAGGCCGACAAGCGCGCCGAGGAGTTCTCCGGCGGCATGAAGAAGCGGCTCGACGCCGCGACGGCGCTGGTTCACGAGCCGCCACTGGTCTTCCTCGACGAGCCGACGACGGGCCTGGACCCGAAGGCCCGCAACCGGCTGTGGGAGTACTTCCGGGCGATAAACGACCGCGGCACCACCATCTTCCTCACGACCCAGTACCTCGAGGAGGCCGACCAGCTGTGCGACCGGCTGGCGGTCATCCTCGACGGCGCCATCGTCGCCGAGGGGTCGCCGGCCGACCTCAAGCGACGGGTCGGCGGCGAGATACTCGACGTCGACGTCGAGGGCGGCGCCGACGCCCGAAATCGGGCCGCAGCCGTCGCCCGCGGCTTCGAGGCGTTCGACGACGCCTCCGTCGAGATGACCGAGACGGGCATCAGCGTCACCGCCCAAACCGCCCGCCAGCACGGGACGGACCTGCTCGTCGCGCTCCGCGACGAGGGGCTGACCGTGACCGGGTTCAACGTCCGCGCGCCGACGCTCGACGACGTGTTCCTCGCCATCACCGGCGAGGGAATCGAGGTCGACGAGGCGCCGGCCGGGGGGGTGTCCCAGTGAGCGCTCCGACGTCGGGCGCCGAGGGGGGCGTCGCCCGCTCCTCGAACACCTTCCTCGGGGACGTGTGGGTCAACTTCAAGCGGTGGAACCTGAAGGCGGTCCGCAACCCCTTCGTCCTCGTCGTCTCGCTCGTCCAGCCGATCATCTTCCTGCTGCTCTTCACCGAGGTGTTCGGCAACGTCGCCGGCGACGCCGTCAACCGCGGGTTACCGGGCGTCTCCTACACCACCTACCTCGTACCGGCCATCGCCATCCAGGTGTCGCTCGCGGCCGCCGTCACCTCCGGTATCGGGCTGGTCAACGACATCGAGAACGGGATGTTCGAGAAGGTGCTGGTGTCGCCGATGAACCGGACGGCCGTCTTCGCCGGCAAGACCGCCGCCGAGGTGTTCCGCATCGCTATCCAGGTGTCCATCATCCTCGGTTTGGGCGTCCTGCTGGGCGCCGACATCGCGACCGGCGTGGTCGGTGCCGCCGGCATCGTCGCTGTCGGCGTCGTCTTCTCGCTTTGGTTCGTCGCCCTCTCGAACGCCCTGGCCGTCCTCACGCGCGACCAGGAGTCGACCATCATCGGCGCGAACCTGCTGCAGTTCCCGCTGCTCTTCCTCTCCAGCGCCTTCCTCCCGCTGGCGGCGCTGCCCGACTGGATACAGACATTCGCCATGCTGAACCCGGTCACCTACGGTGTCGACGCCGCCCGCGCCCTGATGCTCGACCGCGACGTGATGACCGTCGTCGAGGTGTCCGCCTTCGAGGGCGCGCTGAACTCCGTGGTCCCGGGCGTGGCCGTCCTGCTCGCGCTGGCCGTCGGCCTCGGCGGCGTCACCGTCACGCTGCTGTCGCGGGCGACCAGTTCGGACGTGCGATGAGCGGCTGGCATACATATCCGTATCCGGCAGCAACGGGACCGCATCTTCCTCGAAATTCCTTGCCCGACCGACGACCGGACTCGCAGCCGACAGCAACCTGACCGCTACGACCTCGAAAGCCCTCGGCCCGCTGGCGGGCCCCGCTGTGCGGGATATCCTCGCTCCCGTTGGTCGCTCGGATAGGGCCCGCACAGCGGCCGCTACCCGGCCTCGCCCTTTCAGTCCACCAGGAGACCGAAAGCGGGGCGTGGCGTGCGCGCGTCGACCGCCGCGAGCGCCCGGCGAGCGGCGGTCGACAAAGCGCACGAGGGACGACGGACCCCCGAGCGCACGCGAGGGGTGAGGGAGTCGGCTGGGGAGGAACGAGGCTGCGGTTGCGGTGCTGTGCCTGGTGGACTCGAAGGGCGAGGCCGCCGGGAGCGAAGCGACCGAGGCCTCGAATGCGAACGGCGACCGAAGGGAGCCGTGAGCAGGTCGACCCGGCCCCGACGAAGCAAGCCGCGAGGGACCGGAGGTCCCTCGGCCCGCTCGCGCGGGGCAGCCGCGCGAGGACACCGCAGCGAAGCGAGGAGCGCAGCGAGTCGCGGTCGGTCACGCGAGCATAGCGAGCGTGACATCGGCAGTCGCAGCCCGCGCAGCGAAGCGAGCAGGACCGTCTGCCGGAAGTCGAGCCGGTCGAGGGCTTCGGTGGTGGTGTAGTTGTTGTCGTGTGATAGTCGGTCGAGGCCGAAACCGTACCTGCGTGTGTTCAGTACTTCGCGTCGGCGCCGGTCTTCGCGTAGATGTCGTCCATGATGCCGTCGCGTTCGTCCCGCCAGGCGCCGAACTCGTGGGGGCTGGAGGGGTAGTCCTCGTAGTGTTCCAGCAGACGGTCGGCCAGCTGTTTCGCGTCGTAGAGGTTCTTCAGCGTCCCCCAGTGGCCGTACGTCTCGTACAGCACCCGGAGTTTGAGCCAGATGTCGAAGTCGGCGGACCCGGAGTACAGCGCCTCGGAGATGCGCTCGCCCGGGAGTGCGCCGATGAGCGCGAGCAGGTCGTCGAGGTCGTAGGCCGTCGAGAAGATGTTGTAGACGTCCAGGGCGGCGTAGCGGCCGCCGAAGTGCTCCATGACGCGCTCGTTGTACCGCCAGAGCCGCTCCTCGCCGACGTCGCCTTCCTCGATGGCCTCGATGGCCTGCTCGCCGGCGTACTGGCCGGCGTAGGCGGCGCCGGCGATGCCGCCCCCGCTGATGGGGTTGACGTGGGCCGCCGAGTCGCCGATGGCCATGTAGCCCGGCGCGACCGCCGAGTCGTAGGGCCGACGGGTCGGCAGGGCGGCGCCGAGTTTGTCCTTGACCGTCGCGTTCTGCAGTTCGGGCCGGCGGCTGATGTCCTCCCGGAGGTCGGAGACGAGTTGCATCGGCTCGGCGTCCATCTGGAAGCCCAGGCCGACGTTGATCTCGGTGGCGGTCCGCGGGAAGTACCACAGGTAGCCCGCCGAGCGCTTGGTCGGCTTGAAGACGAGGGCGTCGGACCACTCGACGGGTTCGTCGACCTCGATTATCTCGCGGTACGCCGAGGAGAACTGCGAGTAGCGGACGTTCGTGTCGAAGGTGGCCGAAGAGAAGTCGGCCTTGTCCTGCAAGAGCGACAGCGCGCCGGCGCCGTCGAGGACGATGTCGGCCTCGTAGCGGCGGGGTTCGCCCTGCCTGTTGGCCTGGAGACCGCGAACGCGGCCGTCGTCGTCCTGGACGACGTCCTGGACGACGGTGTCGTAGTGGAACTCGGTGCCGGCCCGCTCGGCGCCGTCGATGACGCGTCGGCCGTACTCCCAGCGGTCGATGACGGCCAACTCGCCGGGGACGGGGATGTCCAGCACCGCGTCCTCGCGGGGTATCTCGAACTGGCCGTGGTCGACCTCGGTGTTGGTGAATGCGTCGTCGATCTCGGATTTCGGTATCGCTTCGGGGAAGTTGTTGGCGCCCTTCAGCGCGTCGCCGCAGGCGATGTGGCCCGCCTCGGTCTCGTCTTTCCGCTCGACGATGACGACGTCGTAGCCCGCGTCCGCTATCGTCGCGGCGGCGTAACAGCCGGCGGTGCCGGCCCCGACGATGACGACGTCGTACTCGAAGGTGGTCATGCCCGGGTCTGGACGCCGGGACGGGAAAACTCTAACTCTTGGCGGCGGGTTCGCGGAGCCCTCGGGCCGGTTCCTGCCGGGTCGGGTGGTTCCACCCCTTCGCCTCCCGTCGGGTCGGGCCTCCACCCCGCACGCCGGGTCGGGAGTTTTTTGCCTCGGTTGCACGTAGGCCGCGCCATGACCGACTACACCGTCGAGTTCGTCGGGACGGGCGAGGAGATAACCGTCTCCGACAAGGAGACCGTCCTCTCTCGGTGCATCGAGGAGGGCATCGCACAGGAGTACTCCTGTCGGGTCGGGATGTGTCTGGCCTGCTCGGCCGAGATCGTCGAGGGCGAGGTCACCCAACCGGCGGCCCGCGGCTTCACCGACGAGGAGGCCGACTCGTACGCGCTCACCTGCATGGCGCGGCCGCTCTCGGACCTGAAACTCGACCGCGGGAAGTACCCCCCGAGCATCGAGCGGGAGGCGACCGACGCCGATCCCGACGCCGGCGGGACGGCGGCAGCCGACGACTGACCGGCCGAGACCTCCGTCGTCGCCGGAAACGAACTGGCGGTTTCCTCGGGTTTCGAGTCTCGAAACCGGTCGGGAGTACATACCCGTCTACTCCCTAGCTGACGGTGATGGCATCCGGACGTCGCTCGGCGATACGCCTCGGCTTCGGGACGACCCTGCACGCCAGGTCGTCGCTCTTCGATGCGGGCCTGATAGTTGCGGTCCCGTTCGTACTGATCGCGGTGTTTACGCTGCCGGCAGGCGTCAGGGAGTCGTACGCTCTCGAGTACACCGACCCGACGCTCGTGACGATGTACGCCTCCCACTTCGTCCACCTGAACGTCCAGCACCTCGCCGCGAACCTCGCGGGCTACGCCTTCCTCGTCCCGACGGCCTACCTGCTCTGTCTGCTCGGCGACCGCCGGCGGACGTTCCGCGTCGCCTTTCCCGCCTTCCTCCTCGCGCTGCCGTTCGGACTGTCGGGCCTGAACCTGGTTTTCTTCCGGCAGGCGGTCGCCTACGGCTTCTCCGGCGTCGTGATGGGCTACTTCGGGCTCCTGACGCTGTCGCTTTTCGGCTACGCCGAGAGCCGGACGAACCTCGCCGGCGGCGACCGCCACGCCCCCGTGGCTTTCTTCGTGGGAATCGCCGCTATCGCCGGCGCCCTCGCGCCGGCCTCGCGGGCCAGCGCCGCCGTCGCCGCCGCGTCGCTCTTGCTCTGTGGGCTCTACGCCCGCACCCTGCTGGACCTCGGGGTTCCGCTGGCCCGGTTCCGGTCGGGACTCGCCGAGTCGCCCCCCGGCTATCTGGAACTCGGTGCGGTCGGCACGCTGCTTTTCTTCGGCTACCCGTTCATTGCCTTCCCCGCCGACCCCTTCCAGGGCGGGACGGTCGTGAACCTCTACACGCACCTGCTCGGCTACGCGCTGGGCTTCATTTCGGTGTACACGTTCCGGATGACCGCCTGACCGGGCGCCGGTCGCTGAGCGCCTACGCCTCCGGGTACTCCCACCCGGACGTCGCCTCGACGGCGGCCGCGACGCCGAGCAGCCGCGGCTCCGAGAAGGTGGGGCCGACCACCTGCATCCCGACGGGGAGACCGTCGACCGTCTCGGCGGGCACGTTCACCACCGGATGACCGGTCATGTTGAACGGCCACGCGAGCGTCCAGGCGGTCGGCACGCCCCCCGTCGGCTCGCCGTCGATCTGCGGCGGAATCGGTTCGTCGTGGGTCAGCGGCGGGGTCGCAAGCGTCGGACAGACCAGCGCGTCGTACCCCGACAGCGCCTCCTCGACGGCGTGATACAGGTCCGTCCGGGGGAAGTCCGCCGTCGCGTAGTCGGCGGCGTCGTGGCTCCGGCCCATCGAGACGAACGTCCGCAATCCCGAGGGTATCTCCTCGCCGTAGTCGGCCAGCAGGTCGACGTCGCGTTCGGCTTCCAGTTCCGACACCGCGGTCGCAAAGAAGGTCGTCACCGCGAGGCTGTAGGCGTGGGTCAAATCGCCCGAATCCGGGGCGTCGATAGACACTTCCTCGACGGTCGCGCCCGCCGATTCCAGGTCCGAGAGCGTCCCCTCGACGGCGGCCCGGACCGACTCCTCGACGGCGAAGACATCGAGGTCCGGCGAGTACGCGAGCGTCAGCTCGTCGGGGGTGGGCGGGTCGGCGGCCGCCGGCCGGTAGGTCGTCGGCGTCGGGACGCTGAACGGGTCGATGGCGTCCGGCCCGGCTATCACGTCCAGCATGAGCGCGAGGCTCTCGACGTCGCGGGCCATCGGCCCCAGCACCCGGACGGGGGTGTGACCGCGGTAGCCGTTGACGCGGCTACCGCGCGGGACGAGGCCGAAACTCGGCTTGACCGAGACGACCCCACAGCAGGAGGCGGGGTTCCTGAGCGACCCGCCGACGTCGGACCCGGTCGCCAGCGCACAGCAGCCGTCCGCGAGCGCCGCGGCCGACCCGCCCGAGGAACCGCCGGCGTTGCGCTCCGGGTCGAAGGGCGTCCCGGTCGGTCCCTGGAGTTCGTTGTCCGTCCGCACCGAGTAGCCGAGTTCCGGCGTGTTCGTCGTCCCGACGACGACGGCGCCGGCCGCCTCTAGCCGCTCGATGGTGACGCTCGTGGTCTCGGCGACGTCGTCCGAGAGGGGCTCCAGACCCATCGTGTGTCTGACGCCCGCCTTCGACTCGTGGAGGTCTTTCATCGCCACCGGTACGCCCGCCAGCGGGAGGTCCTCGCCGGCTTCGATTCGCTCGCGGACGGCCGCGGCCCGCTCGCGGGCGTCCTCGCGGAGAACCGTCACGAAGGCGTTGGTCACGTCGTTGCGGTCGTCGATGCGTTCGAGGAACGTCTCGACGACGTCGACGGGGTCGTACTCGCCGGACCGGACGCCGTCGGCTACGTCGACGGCGGAGGCGTAGTGGAGGCTCACGGGAGAGGCGTGGGCGGCGGGCGACTTAGTGGTACGGCGTCACGCGTCGGCGGCCCGCCGACTCGCCCGGCGCTCGCGGGCCGCCCCGCCGACCGCCAGCAGCGCCTCGACGGCCAGGAGTGCGGCGAGGGCGCCGAACGCGACCGCCCAGCCCGCCACGTCGGACAGCGCCCCGACCACGACGCTGCCCAGCGACCCGAGTATCATGTAGACGGTCCTGACGAGCCCGAAGCCGGCGGCTCGCTCGGTCTCGCTCAGGTGGTCGATGAACCGGGTCTGGACGGGCGCGCCCCACGACATAGCGACGCCGACGAGCGGAATCGCGGCGACGACGGCGGCTCCCGACCCGACGACGAGCGTCCCGTAGCCGACGACGCCGGTACCGAACGCGAGGGCGGCGGCGACGTCGCGGCCGACCCGGTCCGAGAGGCTTCCCATCACCGGCTGGGTCGCACCGTGGACGACGAAGTACGCCGAGAACAGCCCGCTCGCGGCTGCGGGCGAGTAGTCGTGGTGGCCGATGAGAAACGCCGGCAGGAAGGAGGCGGTCGCCTGCCAGCAGAACGCCCCGCCGACCGCCATGACGGTCGTGTACCGGATTTCCGGCCGGGACAGGAGCTCCCGGACGGGGCCGAGTTCGAACCGCGAGCGCATGGTCAGGTCGGGACGTGCCGGTGCCGTCGGCCGAACCGTCGCCCGGAAGAGCACGAAGGTGGGGACGGCCACGGCCGCACCGAGCAGCATCGCGGGCCGCCACCCGTAGCGGACGGCGACGGCTGCGGCGGCCACCGGCGCCACGAGGCCGGCGAGCGGACCGCCGGCGACGTGAACCCCGATAGCGCGACCGACCGCGTCGAACTGCCGCGCAAGCAGCGTCGTTGCGACGCTGTAGTGGAGGCCGGCACCGACGCCGAGACCGACGACGACGAGCGCGAAGACGGCGAACGTCGGCGCGAGCGACAGCAGGCCGCTGGCGACGGCGGTCGTGCCGACGGCGACGAGGATGACGCGCCGTTCGCCGAACCGGTCGGCGAGGACGCCGCTGGGGAACTGCGCGACGGCGTAGGCGGCCCACATCCCGGTCAGCGCCAGCCCGACCGCGCCCGTCGAGACAGAGAAGGCCACCGTAATCTCGGTCACGACGGGGCTAATGACGAGACGTGCCACCATCGTCGCGGCGAAGGCCAGCGTACACAGCGTCAGGACGACGTACCGGTAGGGGATTCCCACTGGTCGACGGCTATCCGGTCCGGGGACAACGCTCTTGCGGTTTCCGCCCGTTTCCTCCGGGCTTCCTCGCCGGTGCCGCAACCGTTTTCGGGTCGCTCGGCGTAGGACTGGACATGTCAAACCAAGGAAAGCTAACCGGCGCACCGGTGCGGAAGGGAATGCCCGTTCTCGGCCTCGGGACGTGGCAGAACGCCGACCCCGAGGCCTGCGTCGAGTCGGTCCGGGCGGCCCTGGAGACGGGGTACCGCCACGTCGACACCGCACAGGCCTACGACAACGAGTCCTCGGTCGGGGAGGGTATCGCCGCGGCCGACGTCGACCGCGAGGACGTCTTCCTGGCGACGAAGGTGTGGATCGACCAACTCGCAGGCGACGATGTCGTCGAGTCGACGGAAGCCAGTCTCGACCGTCTCGGAGTCGACTACCTCGACCTCCTGTACGTCCACTGGCCGGCGGGCGACTACGACCCGGCGGAGACGCTGTCGGCCTTCGAGGAGCTGCGAGCGGAGGGCCGCATCGACCGCATCGGCGTCTCGAACTTCGAGCCCGAGCACCTCGAAGAGGCGCGGTCGGCCATCGACGCGCCGATATTCGCCAACCAGGTCGAGATGCACCCGCTGCTCCAGCAGGCCAACCTCCGGGAGTACTGTGCCGAGGCCGACATCGAACTGGTGGCGTACTCGCCGCTGGCTCGCGGCGAGGTCTTCGACGTCGACGTGCTTTCCGACATCGCGGCGGATCACGGCGTCAGCGAGGCGCAGGTGAGCCTCGCGTGGCTCCGCGAGAAGGGCGTGACCGCCATCCCGAAGGCGACGGGTGTAGACCACATCGAGGACAACTGGGCGTCCCTGGGGCTGGAGTTGACCGACGAGGAGGTCGCGCGCATCGACGCTATCGACCGCGAGGAACGACTCATCGACCCCGACTTCGCGCCCGACGGCTGGTAGCGAGCGGTCGGAACCTATTTTGCGACCGGCCCGGAGTGTGGGCGTATGGCAGACGGCGGCATCGTTGAGGGAATCAGAATCGACGTCGTGCGGCTCCACGAGACGTGGATGGAACTCCTCTTCCCGCGGCAGCGAACCGCCGTCCACCGCGTGCTCGGCAAGTGGAAGCCGAGGACGCGGGCGGACGAAATCAAGTACTACCTGTGGGGCGCCCTGGGCGTCCCCCTCGTGGCGGTGCTGTACCCGCTGTTGCTCGTCGGGTTCGCCGTTCGGTTCAACGCCCGGCGGTTCGACAGCGCCTCGACGCGACTGGGCGTCGTCGGCGTCGTCGTCCTGGCGACGCTCGTCTGGGGGCTGTTGACCGCACTGGCCCGCGTTCGGCTCCCGGAGACGGGCTTTCTCGCCGTCGCCGCAGCCAGCGTCGTCGCCGTCGTCTCGGCCGGTCTCGCGGCCGTCTTCGCCCGAGTCGGCGGCCGCGGCACCACCGTCGCGCTGGCGTACCCCTTCGCCATGAACGCCATCTTTCTGCCGCCGGTCGTCGCCGCGCTGTTCGATCCGGCGCTGGGCGTCATCATCGAGGAGAGTACGGACCTTGCGACCTTCTTCCGGGACGACGTGTTCGTCGGCCCGCTGGACCCGGTCAGCGACTACCTCAGCGACAACTACGACTTCGAGGGCATCGTCGTCGCGCTGATGTGGTTCTGCATCGCGACGCCGCTGGGGTGGATACTCGGGCTGCTGGTGACGCTCGCTGACTTAGTCCGGCCCCAGTCCGTCGAGGAGCAGGTTGAGGCCGAGCAGACCTGACTCGCGGCGCCGTCAGCCGCTCAGTATTCCAGCCCGTCGTACAGCACCACCATCGCCGCCGAATTGAGCGGCCCGCCGACCGCGGTCGCTACCAGCGAGACGACGAGTCGGTTGCCGCTCGCGGGCTGCCGCACGGCGGCCTCGAGACCGCCGGCGGTCCCGACCAGCGCGAGGAGAGCCGAGGCGACGGTGGTCACGGCGACGGCGAGCACGACCCCTGCGACCGTCAGGAGGTCGCCACTCGTCCGGTCCCAGCTGGTTGCCAGTGCCCCTATCGGTCCGTCGTCGCCGACGATGACGCTCGGATACACCAGGTAGAGCCGCACCATGACATAGAGACCGGGCAACACGAGCAGGACGAGGCCGGCCAGCGTGGCGATGCCGGCGAGGAGGCCCCCGACTATCGCCAGCAGCACCCGGACCCCGAAGGAGTTGCCCGTTCGACTGCTCTCTATCGGCACCGACAGTTCCTGCGCGACGAAGTAGATGCCGACCATCAGACCGACCGACTGGACGAACCCTCCCAGAGGGCCGAGCAGCGCGACCAGAAACCCGGTCCCGAGGAACAGGGGGACGAGCAGCGGCATCCGCCTGATAGCGACCAGCGTCTCCCGGAGGGCGTCGACCGCGCCGTCGACCTGCGGACGGCGGTCGACGGTGCGGGACGACGTCGTTACGTCGCTCATAAAAACGCGTCTGAAGATAAATAAATAAAATTTGCGTATTGCGGACGGAAGCTACCGGCGGCCGGGAGGAAAGTTAGCCGGAAAGTCCCCGCGGGCGTGCCACGCACGCCGAGCGGTAGCGCGCCGACTAGCCGAAAGGAGCACGGACCATGTTTCCCTGCGCCGTAGGCGCCGTTCAACACACCGGGGCGGCGAAGCCACCTCGCAGTTTTTCATTTGATATTCGGACGCGGGGCTGACGGCTACGGTCTGCATCCGCGAGCGAACGAAGTGAGCGAGCGGTTTGCTTGAAAAAGCGCGGAGCGCTCTTTCGGCATGACGAAAGACGCCTGCGGCGTCTTTCGAACCACACCGCGCGAGGCCGAAGGCCGAGCGCCGGACCAAGGGCCGACCGTCAGGGAGGCCCGCAGTGTCTTTTTCATCGACGTTTTTGCACCTCCCTCGCGCCGCTTCGCGGCGCTCGGTCGGGCAAAAACGTCGGTTTACATGTAACCCAGGTCGCGGAGGCGCTCCATGAGGTCCTCCTTGTCCTGGGCGCGGCCGGCGCGTTCGGTGGTGTTGTCGAGGTCCTGCAGCCAGGCGGGTTCCTCGTCGGACTTCTCGGTCGAGATCTCGCTGCCGAGCGAGCGGAACCCGGCGAAGTACTTCGGCGAGACGGGGATGTCCTCGTGGGTGAGGTCGTTCGGCAGGTCGTCGTAGTCCTGCGGGACGTAGCCGTCGTCCGGGAAGTCCTCGACGGCCTCGGGGACGACGTAGAACCAGAAGGCGTCCCAGACGTCGCTCTCGTCGAACTGCAGGATGGGCTGAATCCGGTCGTGGGGCGGGTAGATGTCGGGGTCGTGGCGCTCGCTGAAGAACGTCTCGTCGGCGCGGGCCTCCTGTTCGTCCCACCGGATGCCGGAGATGATGCCGTCGATGCCCTCCGCTTCGAGGGTGTTGTTCAGCGCGACCGTCTTCAGGAGGTGGTTGCCGACGTAGGTGTCGAGCAGGAACGGGAAGGTGTCCTCCTCGTACTCGAGGATGTTCCGGACGTGGTGCTGGTTGTTCTCGTCGAGTTCGGCGACGGGGATGTCGTCGCCGGGGTCGAGACCGTTCTCGTCGACGTAGTCGCCGACGTCGGTGTTGCGCGCGAAGATGACCTCCAGGTCCCACTCGTCGGCCCAGCGGTCGACGAACTCCAGCAGTTCGTCGAAGTGCTGGTAGTGGTCGATGAAGACCGTCGGCGGCAACTCGTAGTCGAACTGCTCGACGACCTCCTTGACGAAGTACAGGGTCAGCGTCGAGTCCTTGCCGCCCGTCCACATGATGGCCGGGTTGTCGTACTCCTCGAGGCCGGTCTGGACGACCTCGATTGCCTTCTCGATTTTGTCCTCGAGGGCGGGGTAGTCCTCGGGGTCCTCGCCTTCGCCGTCGGTGTAGTCGACGTCGACGTAGTCGGGGAAGTCGCTCATGCGTATAATTATATCTCATTACGAGGATTAAGGCTCTTTTGGGTTCGAGCGAGGCGGGTCCGGGCGGTCATCCGTCGGACGCCGGTCTCCCGGCGAACGAATCGCTCGTTCGGCGGACCGGAGGCTGGCGTCGTCGAGGCGTCTTCAGGAGGGATCGGTCGGTGTCAGTACGGGACGGACCGCGTCACTCGGAGATGAACTTGTTGTCGCGCCAGTTGACGCTGTTCTCGGACTCCCGCTCGCGGGGGTCGTCGATGACCTCGATGCTGGCGGAGCGCTCCTCGCCCTCGACGATGCGCGTGGCCTCGAGCTGGTCGTCGACGGCAGCGATGGCCGTCAGCGTCCCCTTGTCGGCGTACAGCGCGAGGTCCCGGAGTACCTCGAACATCGGGTACTGGAGGGCGGTGTTCTGCAGCACCGTCTCCCGGTCGCCCTTGAAGCAGGCGTACTCGACGAGCTTGGAGTTCACTTCGACCTCCTCGGCCTGCATCTGGCCGCCCTCGCCGAAACTCCCCCACTGGGGACCGTCGTCGTCGCCGCTGGCGGCGGCGCCGTCCTGCGGTTCCGGCGGCGTCTCCTGCCAGCCGTCCTCGGTCTCGTAGATGCGGTTCTCCGTGACGCTCGCCTTCAGCTGTGCCGTCGGCGTGTACTTGGAGATGTTGTCCTCCGCGGCAACGGCGCTGACGATGAGCGTGTTGTTGCGGCGTGTTACTTCGACGTCGTCGATCTCGACGGGTAGCTCGTACCCGTCGAAAAAGTCGTGGACGTCGTCGAGTTGCAGTTCCAGCGTCGAATGAAGTCTGTAAACACGACTGGTCATGGTATCCCTGTCCCACGAGGGTCCGAGCCCTCTGACGCGAGTGGTCCGGTTGAATATTGGTGTTCCACACATATATCACCTGTCCTTCGGCGTGCGTCACATTACCATGGTCCGTAACGGGGCTTAATCGGAGACTAACGGAGGCATCGATGGACCGGCGGCGAGACCAGCGACACGCGTCGCTGCCACTCGTCGCCGACTCGGTGGGCCGACCTTTTGCACCGCGACGGCACAGTGGCCGGGAAGTTAAACGGGTAGACGTAGTACCAGTGTTCAATGACGGACCACTACCAGGTGACGGTCGTCGGCGGGGGACCCGCCGGGCTGACGACGGCGCTGTACACCACCAGACTCGGCCACGACACCGCGGTCATCAACCGCGGGGGCGGCCGCGCGGCGATGATGCTGGACACGCACAACGTCATCGGGGTCACGGAGGACGTCTCGGGCAACGAGTTCCTGGCGACCGCGACCGAGCAGGTCCAGGAGTACGGCGCTGACTACCACCAGGACTTCGTCTCCGACGTCGCGGCGACCGACGACGGCTTCCGGGTGACGGCCGGCGACGTCGAGGTGACGACCGACCACGTCGTGCTGGCGACCGGCTTTTCGGACGCGCGACCCGACCCGCCGCTGCCCCGTACCGGCCGCGGCCTCCACTGGTGTCTCCACTGCGACGCCTACATGTTCGTCGACCAGCCGGTCTACGTGATGGGGACCAGCGACTCGGCGGCGTACGTGGCGATGATCATGCTGAACTTCACCCCCGACGTGGACCTCCTGACCCGCGGGGCGGAGCCGGCGTGGTCCGCCGAGACGCAGGCCATGCTCGAGAACCACCCCGTCGACGTGATTCACGAGGAGATAGCCGGCCTCGAGAAGCGCGAGGACGGCTGGCTGGAGGCCTTCGAGTTCGAGGACGGCAGCCGCCGGGAGTACCGCGGCGGCTTCCCGATGTACGGCTCCGACTACAACACTGACCTCGCGGAGTCGCTCGGCGTCGAGTTGAACGACGACGGCACCATCGCCGTCGACGACCACGGCCGCACGAACGTCGACGGCGTCTACGCCGTCGGCGACGTCACGCCCGGCCACAACCAGATCCCGACGGCCATGGGCGAGGGCGCCCGCTGCGGCATCGGCAACCACTACGACCTGCGGGCGTTCCCCCGCTCTATCGAGGACATCGAGGCCGAGGGGTCCGTCACCGGGGGCGACGTCCCCGGGATCTCCGACCGGCTCCGGGACCGCGCGGTCGCACACGAGGCCCACCCCGGCCGCGAGGAGGCCGCGCCCGCGACCGACGACGACTGATCCGACGGCCGCACCGGACCGCCCTCGGACAAGAGGTTAAGGACGAGACCAGTTTTGCTCGGGACCTGACACAATATTATTGCATCCGTCCAGGATACCGCGTGTATAGTGAATATTAAGGTCGCTGACGACGTGGGTCGGGTATGGAAACGCGCAAGGTGCAGCGGCTCGGACCGTCGACGCTGGCGATGACGCTGCCGGCCGAGTGGGCCGGCAAGCAGGACGTCGAGAAGGGCGACGAGGTGTCGCTCCGGATGGGGTCGAAGGGGACGCTGACGGTGATGCCCGAGTCCGTCCAGCAGGAGGAAAGCGAGGCGATCATCCACGCACAGAACCTCGACGCCGACGCCGTCGAGCGGGCCATCGTCGCACAGTACGTCCTCGGCCGTCGCATCATCCACGTCGAGGTCGAGGAGGGCGGCACCCTCGATTCGGCCCAGATAAACGCGGTCTACAACGCCGAGACCCAGTTGATGGGCCTGGGCGTCATCGAGGAGACCCCCGAGCGAATCGCAATCCGCTGTTCGGTCGACCCCGAGGACTTCTCCTTGGACAACCTCCTGGAGCGCCTGGAGTCGACCGGGTCGACGATGCGAAACGAGGCCATCAAGGCGCTCGCCCACGGCAACCCCGACCTCGCCCAGCGGGCGCTGAACCGCGAACGGCAGGCCAACAAGATATTCGTCCTCCTGCTGCGGCTGACGTTCACCGCCTACCAGAACCCCAACCTCGCGCGGGCGGTCGGGCTGGACTCGGGCTTCCCGCTCATCGGCTACCGCTCCATCGCGAAGAACCTCGAACTCACGGCGGACAACGCCGAGGACATCGCCGAAATCGTCCTCGAGACGGAGGGCCACACCCTCAACGTCGACGACGCGACGATGCGGCGCATCCGGGAGTTCACCGACGACGTCAACGCCATCACCGAACTCGGCGTCCGGGCCGCCGTCGACCGCGACTACGACAAGGCCATCGAGACCCGCGAGCGCTTCGCGGAGGTCCGAGACCGAGAGATAGAGATACTCGGCGACCTCGAGGAGATGCCCAACGAGGACCTCCTCCGGGTGCGCGAGGTGCTGGTCAGTCTCGGCCAGACCGCCCAGTACGCCGTCCGGAACGCCGAAATCGCGACGAACCTGGCGCTGAACGCCGACAGCGAGCACGTCTCCATCGAGTAGCGACGTTTTCGGCCCGCTCGCGGTCCCGGACGGTCAGTCGGCGCCGGCCGTCGATTCCTCGCCGGCCGTCGATTCCTCGCCGGCCGTCGCCGCCTTCTCGACCCGCAAGGGGTTCCGCGAGACGGTCCGGCAGTCGAAGGTCGGATGTTCGGCGAAGTGTCTCACGACCATGTGGCGCCGCGACCCGGTGATGCCCGTCCGGCCGACCGCCTCGGCGTCGAACGTCGCCGGCAGTCGCTCGTAGAGCCGTTCCAGCGCGTCGAAGGAGTCGAACACCTTCTCGTTGCCCGCCGAGTCGGCCCCGCGCCGGGAGACGACGTAGGCCCCGTCGGTCCGGTACTGGCCGGCGGTCCGGAGGAACTCCTCGCGGGCGCGAAGCGCCTCGCCGAGTTCGTCGGCCAGCCGGTCGGCCGTCTCCCGCGATAGCTCGTGGGTGGTACCGTTCACTGAGAGAAAGACCGTCCCCGCATCGGCCTCGACATCGATGTCACTGTCCGAGAACTCGATCCGGAGGGTGACTACTCCGTCCCATACGACGGGCGAGGGCGGCCGTCGACTAAACGTTACCGCCGGTCACAGCAGGCCGTCGTCGTCGGTCGGCGTCTCCAGGGGGTCGTCCGGTATCGCCGTCGGCGTCGCCGTCGGCATCGTCCGTCCGGAGTCGGTGGGGGTCGGCGTCCGCTCGCCGTCGGCCGGGGTCGGCGTCGCCGTCGCCGTCGGCTCGGCGGTCGAGGCGTTCTCGTTGCCGAAGATGTCCGTCTCGATGGTCTCCTCGTAGGTGAGCCGATCCAGCGGGACCCGGATGTCCTGGGAGAGCTGGTCGACGGACACCACGGCGTAGAACTCGATGCGGAGGTTCGTCACCTGGTCGTTCCGGAGGTGGGTCACCCACCAGTCGTCGAGGTTCGGGTTGAGGATGCGCGCCTCGGTCCGGACCGTCTCGGTCGCCCCCGGCGGGATGGCCGCGATGTCGTCGGTCCTGCCCTCGCCCACCGCGACCCCGTTCATCGTTATCTCGTAGCCCAGTTCGGTGACGGTGAACGGCGTCGTCTGGGGGTTGTACATGACGAACTCCATGTCGATGGGGGTCTCCTGTGCGGTCGCCTCGCCCCACTCGGCGCTCGTGCGGTTGACGTACAGGACGGGGTTCGAGAACAGCGGCGGCGGGTCGTCGGCGTTGACCGGCCGGGTCTCCTCGGAGTTGAAGTCGCCGATGATGTCGGTCTCGACCTCCTTCTCCTGGGTGATGTCGTATCGCCGCTGGCCGAGGATGGAGGTTCGGACGGTCGCGTTGATGGTCACGACCGTCCGCTCGTCGTTGTTGACGTGGGTCGCCCACCACGGCGGAATCTGCTCGTTGTTCATCCGGGTGGTGAACTCGAGCGTCGAGTTCCCTCGCCTGATGTCGAGTCCCTCCCGGCCGCCGACGGCCATCGGGACATCGTTCATCCGGACGGTGTAGTTTATCGTCGTGTTGCCTAACTGGACGCCGATGGGGTTGGGGTTGTCGACGACGAGGTCGGTGAAGACGACGGTCGTCTCGTCGTCGACGTCGCCGAACCGGTTGTCGACCGCTTCGACGGCGGGCGCGCCGAGAACACCGAGCGCGAACGCGCCGACCAGAGAGACGACGAGAACGCCGACGACGACGCCGGCGATCCTGAACCGACTCGCGGTGAGTGCCTCGCCGATTCCGCTCATCGTCGGTCGAACGCTTCCGGGGGTGAAATATCTGTGGTTCGATACGTCGGCCCGGAACCGGGCGGCGCCGGCGCTGTAACGCCGGGATTTATGTGTGGCGTGCCGTACGGGCGGGTATGACGACCACAGCGTCGACCGACAAACGCGTCGCCTTCCCGCTCGCGCTCGGTGCCGTCGCCCTGCTGGGCGCCGTCGGGATGACAGTGTTCGGTATCACCGGCGACCAGGTGGCCTCCGGGTGGTCCTTCGCGGTCGCGATGGTCGCCGGGTCGCTGGCGGTTGCCGCCTACCACGTCTATTCCTGAAGGAAGGGGCTTAAGCCGCTCGCGTTCCAACGGAATAGCATGAGCGAACTGAGCGAGGAGGACGAACGGATTCTCTCGTACCTGCGGAACCGTGCGGCGGGGGGCAAGCGGTACTTCCGGTCGAAGGGAATCGCCGAGGCCATCGGCCTGACCGCGAAACAGGTCGGCTCCCGTCTCCCTCGTCTCGACGAACACTCCGAGGACGTCGACATCGAGAAGTGGTCCCGGGCCCGCTCGACGACGTGGCGAGTCACGCCCGAGTAGCCGCAAAGGCTGGCCTTTTACTCCCCGCTCCCCACTCACCGGCAATGACCGTTCGCGTCGAGCGGGTGTTCGAGCTTCCCGCCCCGCCGGAGGAGGTCTGGGCGTTCATCGCCGACCCCGAGAAACGCGCCCGCCCGATAAGCGTCGTCGTCGACTTCGAGACGACCGGCGAGCGGACCGCCGTCTGGCACGTTGAACTTCCCGTCCCCCGGGTCGACCGGACCATCGCCATCGAGACGGAGGACGTCGAGGTCGACGAGCCGCGACACGTCAAGTTCGTCGGCCGCTCGCGGGCGATGAACGTCCAGGGCGAGCACACCCTCGAACCGACCGCCGAGGGGACCCGGCTAACCAACCGGTTCGTCGTCGACGGCCGTCTCCCCGGCGTCGAGACGTACTTCAAACGGAAGCTCGACGGCGAACTCGCCAACCTCGAGGCCGCGGTCCGGGAGGACATCGAGTCGTGAGACTCGCCCTGGCCCAACAGGAGGTTCGGGCGGGGTCTCTCGAGCGCAACGTCGACCGGGCCGTCTCGGCCATCGAGCGAGCGGCCGCCGACAGCGCCGACTGCGTCGCGCTGCCGGAGATATTCAACGTCGGCTACTTCGCATTCGATGCCTACGCCCGCAACGCCGAACCGCTCGGCGGGCCGACCCACGAGCGGATACGCGAGACCGCCGTGGCGAACGACGTCGCGGTCCTGGCCGGCACCGTCGTCGAGGACCTCGAAGCATCGGCGGCCGCCGGCGAGTCGGTCCCGGAGACGGAGGGACTGGCCAACACCGCCGTCCTCTTCGACGCCGACGGCGACCGCCGACTCGTCTACCGGAAGCACCACCTCTTCGGTTACGATTCGGCGGAGGCCGAGATGCTCGTTCCCGGCGAGACCGTCCCGACCGCCGAGGTGGGCGGCCACACCGTCGGCGTGACGACCTGCTACGACCTCCGGTTTCCGGCGCTGTACCGTCGTCTCCTCGACGCCGGCGCGACGCTCGTCTTGGTGCCGAGCGCGTGGCCGTACCCCCGCGTCGAGCACTGGAAGCTCCTGCCCCGGGCTCGCGCGGTCGAGAACCTCCTGTACGTCGGCGCCGTCAACGGCTCGGCGACCTTCGAGGACGCGGCGCTGGTCGGCCGCTCGACGGTTTACGACCCCTGGGGGACGCCGGTGGCGACGACGGACGACGCCCCCGGGGTCGTCACGGCCGACTGCGACCCCGGACGGGTCGAGGCGGTCCGCGAGGAGTTCCCGGCGCTGGACGACCGGCGGTAGGGGCCGACCGAGAGCCGAGAGTTTATAAGTGGGGACGGCGTACGACTACCTGCCCGAACGACGCTTTTCTCGTCGTGACGGCAGAACACAACGCCCGCCGCGAAACCCGTCCACCCACCCGCGCCGGCTCCGCCCGGTACCCGGCGCCTCCCGCCCACCTCGTCTTCGTCTCACGCCGAACAGCGGCCGTTCCGACCGCGAGGGTCACTCCTCGGTCTTGATGTCCGCCGACAGCCCCTGTGCCATCTCGATGTCCGAGGAGTTGTTCAGCGTCCAGGCGGTCCGCTCGGTGACGGCCTCGATGACCTCCCTGGCCGAGGGCGCGCCCTCGCCGGACTTCTTGACGCCGCCGAACGGCAACTGGACCTCCGCGCCGATGCAAGGGAGGTTCCCGTAGGAGAGACCGACCTCGCCACGGTCGCGGTAGCGGTTTATCTGCCGGTAGTCCTCGCTGACGACGGCGCCCGCCAGCCCGTAGGGGACGTCGTTGTGAATCTCGATTGCGCGGTCAACGTCGCCCTCGTACTCGACGAGTGCGACGTGGGGGCCGAATACCTCCTCCTTCAGACAGCGGAGGTCGGTGTCGTAGTCGATTTCGTAGACGAAGGGACCGACCCAGTGGCCCTCGGCGTGACCGGCGGGTATCTCCCCGTCGTCCAGTTCCGCGCGGTCGACGAGCACCTCGGCGCCCTCCTGGCGGGCGAGGTCGTTGTACCGGTGGAACTTCTCGATCTGGCTCTCGTCGACGACGGGGCCCATGAAGGTATCCTCGTCGAGCGGGTCGCCGACGGAGACGGACTCGGCGAGGTCGACGAACCGCGACTTGAACTCCTCGTAGACGTCGGTGTGGACGATCAACCGCTCCGAGGAGACGCAGCGCTGGCCCGTCGTCTTGAACGAGGACATGACCGCCGAGTGGACCGCGATGTCGAGGTCAGCCTCCTCGGTGACGACGATGGCGTTCTTCCCGCCCATCTCGCAGGCGGTGTTCTTGCCGGGGTCGCTGGCCACCTGCTGGGATATCTCGTGGCCGACCTCGGCGCTGCCGGTGAACAGCACCGTGTCGACGTCGCCCTCGACGATGGCCGCGCCGGCGTCGCCGAACCCCTGGACCATGTTGAACACGCCGTCCGGAATGTCCGTGTCGTCGAACATCTCGGCGATGATCTGCCCGCACCACGGGGTCTGCTCGGCGGGCTTCCAGACGACGGTGTTGCCCTCCACCAGCGTCACCGCCATGTGCCAGAAGGGGATGGCCACGGGGAAGTTCCACGGCGTGATACAGCCGACGACGCCGCGCGGCTTGCGGCGCATGTAGGCGTCCTTGCTGGCGATCTCGGAGGGGACGATGTCGCCGTGGGGGTGGCGGGCGTTGCCCGCGGCCCACTCGACCATGTGCCAGGCCTCAGTCACGTCGGCCTTCCCCTCGCTTATCTCCTTGCCGCACTCCTTGGTGACGACCTCGCCCAGTTCCTCGTGGCGGTCCCGCAGTTCGTGGTAGATGTCCCAGAGGTACTCCGCGCGGTCGATGTACGAGAGGTCGCGCCACCCTTCGGCGGCCTCGTTGGCGGCCGCAATCGCCGACTCGACCTCCGAGGCGGTGCCCTGTGGGAAGGTCCCCAGCGTCTCGCCCGTCGCGGGGTTCTCGCTCTCGAAGTCCTCGCCCGCGCCCGCTACCCATTCACCGTCGACGTAGTGGTCGTATTCCGCCATGGGCAATACTTGCGAGGGGGCGTGAAAAAAGGTGCCGGGGGCCGGTCGCAGTCAGGCGGGGGTCCGTCGCTCCCCGAGCGCCATCCCGTAGAGGAAGCAGGGGACGCCGAGTACCAGGATGGCGACGGCCAGCCCCGCCTGGAGCATGCTGGCCAGGAGTCCCAGACCGGGAACCCTGACCGCCGGCCACATCCAGGCGACGAACGGCGCGAGCGCGATAGCGGGGACGGCGACGGCGGTACCCACGAGTTGCCGCCGACCACCGATGGCGACGGCGGCGCCAAAGGCGGCCAGCGCCCCGAACGCGACGAGTGTGGCGGGCAGGAAGTACGGCGGGTTGAGCGGTCCCGGTCCCCTCACGTAGGCCCCCACCGTCACCACCCCGGCGACGAGACCGGCAACACCGTATCGGTTGGCTCGCTCGGGGTCCACACCCCGGGAGCGACCGAGCGCGTAGAGGCCGGTGAGCCCGAAGCCGAACACGATGGCCGGGAAGAGGAGGTTGAGGAGGAGGTTCTGGGCGGCGACCGGCCACACGAGCGACCCGATCGCCAGCGTGGTCGTGACCGACGCGGCGGCGTCGCGCTCTTCGCCGAAGACCACGTAGAAGTCGCCGACCTCCCGTTCCGGGCCGTCGACGCTCACCGCCGTGCCGTCATCGGTGACGCTCCCGACCGCGGGGTCGTTCGTGACGACCTGGCCATCCGGCGCCTGGATGACGAGTCGGTCGACGTTCACGAACCGCCGCAACTCCCCCCCTTCACTGTGGAACAGCCGGAACACGCCGTGACCGAGCCGTTCGTCGACGACGCCGGCCCTTCGCCATCGGATGGTGGCCTCGCCGTCCTCCCGGAGGCCTACGGTCACCGACTTGGCTTCGGGGTGGCTGGTCTCCAGCGCCTCTTCCGCCCTCGCCTGGAGGCGGCTCTCGTCTTCGGGTGCGGGCGCGTTTCCGGAGTCGTTCCACCGGAAGTCCGCCACCCACGTCGCGCTCCCGTTCTCGTGTGCCTTTACGGTCAGCGTTCGGTGGTCCGGCGAACTCCAGTCGGTGTCGTCCCCCATCCATACGTAGGAGTTACACACCGGACAGACCGGTGATGGCTGTGAACTCGCCGCGACTGGGCCGGCGGTCGCGCCGAGGAGGACCAGCGCAGCCAGCGCGAGTACCGCGGGAACTGTTGACTCGCTCATATGCCAACCCCGTCACTCGACCGTTAAATGTTTTCAGGAACATTTTTCAGATTAAAACCCTGGCGACCCACTCGGCGGGCTGGTCTCGGGAGGCGAGTTCGCCCCGACCAGCGGGGCGAACCGCTTACGTCGCCGGGCCGCCCAGCGTCGTCCGTGAAGGAGTTCGGCTTCGAGTTGCGGGTGTGTGCGTGGGCCGAGCGGCGGTGGCCGCCCGACCGCGACGACGACCCGGTCGCGCTCGTCGCTCGCCAACTCGGCACCCGGCGGCGCCGGTGGGACACCGTCGTCGTCGAGACGACCCGCGAGGCGCTCGACCGACGGGCGCCGTTCGGCGAGGAACGCCTCGACTCGGATCTGCTGCACGTCGCGCGCAACGCGCCCGGTTCGTGGACCTACTACCGCGACGCTCTGCCGGACCCCGGCTACCCCTGGCGGTACGTCCGGGAGGCGGTCCACCGGGCGGCCGACCGCGGGTTCGTTGAGACGCGCAAGCGGGGCAACCGGATCGAACTCCGGCGGCGGTACCGCTACCCGGATTGGGTCGACCGGCTGGTCGCCATCGAGAACAAGCCGGACCTCGACGCCGCGGCCGCCCGGGCGCTCTCGGCGCAACTGGAGTTCGACGTCGCCCTGGGGCTGGCCGACGAGGCGTGGCTGGCGACCGAGGCGACGGGCGCCGACGTTGAACCGGCGCTGCTCGAGGAGATACCCGTCGAGGTCGGCATCCTCGCCGTCTCGGAGGGGTCGGACGGCTGGGGCGCCGAGCCGGTCTGGAACCCCCGGTCGCTGGCAGTCGAGGCGCCCGGGACCCGCATCCTCGACCGACCCGACGGCGGCGAGGCCGACGCCTCGGCGGCTCGCTTCGAGTACGCCGACCCCGAGTGGAAGCGCGACAAGCGCCTGGAGATAGCCGAGCGCGCCTACGAGCGCGGCTGGCGGGCCTACGCCGGGACGATGCGGCCGGACTGCCGGCACTTCCGGGTCCAAGAGCCCGCGGGACCGTTCCCCCGCTGTGCGGCCAAGGAGCGCGAGCAGACGGCCGCGGAGTGTTCGGCCGACTGTGCGGCGTTCGAGCCGGAACCGCCGACCTGGCGGCGGAAGGGCTGGCCCCTCGACGGCGGTCCCGGGAAGGCGACGAAACGGCTCCTGAGACGGATGCGCGAGCGCCGCCGCTAGGCGGCTTCGGCGGGCTCTCCGAGCGGTTCGACGGTGAACGTCTCGCGCTCGACGGCCAGCCGGAACGTGGGGACGGTCCGCTGGACCACCGCGACGAGCCCCCTGTCTTCGAGGCTCCGCAGCCCCGAGCGGACGGCGTCGGGGTCGGCATCCAGTCCCGTCTCCTGGACGTTGTGCAGCACCGAGACGACGCTCTGTGGCTCGGCGTCGGGACCGGCCAGGACCGCCAGAATCCGCGCCTGCAGTTCCGGGACGCGGACGACGTCGTCGTCGGTCTCGATGTCGAGTTCCTCGGCGGCCGCCGGCGTCGCGCGGATGAGGCTGTCCTCGTCGCGGTAGTAGTACTCCTTCAGTTCCGATTCGAGGTACTGGTGGACCTCGCTGCCGTTGTCCATCTCCCACCGCTCCTGTAGTTCGGCGTTCTTCGTCGGCTGCAGGGCGACCAGGTCCGCCAGCCGCGAGCGCGCCTCCTCCGAGAGGGTCATCACCAGTCCCTACGCGCGGTTGCGTAGAAAAAGGGGCGGTTTCGGCCGCGGGCGTCCACCGACACCGACGCCGACCGCCACCGGGCCTTATTGCCCCGGCCCGCCTTGGTAACCGCATGGGAACGGTTCGGCTCGACACCGACGGCGGCGTGGGGACGGTCACCATCGACCGCCCGGAGCGGCACAACGCCCTGGACTCGGCGACGCTTTCGGCCCTAGAGAGCGCGCTGGCGGAGGCCCGCGACGACGACGTCGCGGCGCTGGTGCTCACCGGCGCCGGCGAGGAGGCCTTCTCGGTCGGTGCGGACGTTCGGGAGCTAGCCGACGCCTCCGTCGCCGAGGCCGACGCCTACGTCGCCGCCGCCCAGCGGGTCACCGGCGAACTCGCCGGCTTCCCCGTCCCGACGGTCGCCGCTATCGACGGCTACTGTCTCGGCGGCGGCTGGGAACTGGCGCTGAACTGCGACCTCCGGGTGGCGAGCGAGCGGGCGGTCCTCGGGCACACGGAACTGGACCTGGCCGTCGTCCCGGCGTGGGGCGGCGTCCGGAAGCTCGTCCGGCTCGTCGGCGACGAGACTGCCCGCAGGCTCGTCTTCTTCGCCGAACGGCTGGACGCCCAGGACGCCTACGAACTCGACCTCGTCGGCGACCTCGTCGCCCACGACGAGGTCGACGACTACGCCCACGGCCTCGCCGAGGACCTGGCCGACCAGCCGGCCTTCGCCCTGCGGGCCGCAAAGGAGACCTTCGAGTACGCCTGGCGCGAGCGACCGGCCGACCTGGGCTTTCAGCGACGGCTCTGGGGGGAGCTGTTCGGCACCGACGCCCGGCGCGAGGCGATGTAT
The DNA here is from genome assembly GCF_024298905.1 of Natronomonas marina. NCBI lineage: Archaea > Methanobacteriati > Methanobacteriota > Halobacteria > Halobacteriales > Natronomonadaceae > Natronomonas > Natronomonas marina. The sequence goes on along the minus strand of NZ_CP101154.1, from coordinate 2,580,690 downwards.
GAGTTCCTCGATAGGTAGGGTCGCACTCGATTCCGCAACGCAGCGGACCGGACAATTCCGGGAGTTTATTTCCACGAACCTCGATTGACAGGTTATGGTCATTTAGGTGGTAATACGGCTTCTACACAATCTTTTTACCTGTTTGTGGAGTGGGTGACGCACACGGATGGTCATTCCAACTCCAGACAGCGGTATCCTGAAGCGCGTCTACGCCAACCTCGTCGGCGGGGGCGGGTTCGTCTCGCTTGACATCCCTGACAAGGTGCTGAAACGGCTCTACACGTACGGGAGTCTGAAAGACACCGATCGTGGGGTCGAGTTCGAGGTGAAAAACCGGCTTCAGGACGCCAAGTTCGCTGGGATCAACCGGCTCGTCATCAACGGCCAGGAGATAGCCCCGGAGCGGGTCCGGCTAGTGACCGCCGACGGCGAGACGTTCGAGCTCGACGACGTGACCGACAACGACCCCATCCCGCTCCCCGTCGGGCGGACCGTCACCGTCGTCATCGAGGACATGGACATCCCCTCGGGCGAACACGACATCCTCATCGACTTCACCGCCAAGCCGTTCGGCGACCTCTCGCTGGAGATCGGCGACACCATCCGCGACGAGGGCGAACTCCCGTCCATCCCGCGCGACGAGGAGGACAACTACAGCGACGAGGCCATCCGGATGCGTCACGAGTTCATCGAGGAGGAGACGGGCGTGGAACTGGAGCACGTCCCCGAGTTCTCCTTCGACGCCTCGATGGGCGAGGGCAACGTCGAAAACTTCATCGGCGTCGCCCAGATGCCGCTCGGTCTGGCCGGTCCCGTGAAGGTCAACGGCGAGCACGCCGACGGCTACTACCCGATCCCGCTTGCGACGACGGAGGGGACGCTCGTGGCCTCCTACAGCCGCGGGATGAAGGCCATCAACATGTGCGGCGGCGCGACGGCGACGGTGACCGACGACAAGATGAACCGGGCACCCGTCTTCGTCTTCGAGGACGCCCGCAACGCCCGTGACTTCCGCGATTGGGTGTTCGAACACTACGACACCATCAAGGAGAAGGCCGAGGAGACCTCCAGCGTCGCCGAGTTGATCGAAATCGAAGACTACATGACGAACAACTTCGCCCACCTGCGTTTCGGCTACCAGACGGGCGACGCGGCCGGCCAGAACATGGTCGGGAAGGCGACCTTCGCCGCCTGCAACTGGATCCTCCAGGAGTACCCCGGCTACGTCGAGAACTTCTACCTCGACGGCAACACCTCGACCGACAAGAAGGCCTCGGCGGTCAACACGATGATGACCCGCGGCAAGCGGGTCACCGCCGAGGTGACCCTCGACGAGGAGACCTGCGTCCACCACCTCGGCGCCGAACCGGAGAGTCTCGACCACCACGGCAAGATAGCGACGCTCGGCGCGCTGATGGTCGACGGCCAGACCAACGGCGCCCACCCCGCAAACGGGCTGGCGTCGCTGTTCATCGCCTGCGGACAGGACGAGGCCAACGTCGCCGAGTCACACGCCGCGCTCATCAACACGACGCTGCTGCAGGACAACTCGCTTCACATCTCGGTGACTATCCCGTCGCTCATCGTCGCCACCTACGGCGGCGGCACCGGGATGGCGACCCAGCAGGAGTGTCTCGCGATGCTGGACTGCGACGGTCCCGGTAACGTCAACAAGTTCGCCGAGATCGCCGCGACGACGGTGCTGGCCGGCGAAATCTCGCTCGGCGCCGCTATCTCCGCGTCGGACTGGGTCACCAGCCACGAGTCACTCGGCCGCAACCGGTAGCCGTCGGCATCGGAACCCGGAGTTTTCCCCGTGGCCAGTTGATGGATATCGGGCAAGATCAAACGTTGCCTGTCGCCGCTTCGATAGCTCAGGACAGTCAGCACGAGCAGTTGCCCGAGATAGCACCAGCAGTTGCCTGAAATCCACGACGGATCGGAAGTTAAGACATATATCCGACACCCGTGTATCACTGCTTTATATGCAATTCTGTGACGAGTGTGGTTCGATGATGCACACGGAGGGCGATACGTGGGTGTGTCGCTCCTGTGAGAACGAGGCGTCGCGGGACTCGCAAGCAGAAGCGACGATGACGACCCAGGACGGACAGCGGGACGACGGGGCCCCCGCCGTGGTCGACGGGACCCAGGACTCGGCCGAGACGATGCAGGAACCCTGCCCGGCCGAGGACTGTGACAGCGACCGGGCCTACTACGAGATGATGCCGAAGCCGGGCGGCTCCTACGAGGTTCGGCTGTTCACCTGCGTCGAGTGCGGCCACAGGTGGCGCGAGTCCTGACGGCGCATCTCGCGAACTCCGCCGCTCGCATATGTACAGCCCGCCACGCCGGGCTCTCGATTCCCGGGGGGCGCTCGGCCTCGAGTGGAACCACACGTCGACTCCGCGCCAACTCTCACGACGTTCTCGATCTCCGGCTGGTCGACCTCGCGGTCGTCGGTCTGGTCTACGGGCTGCTGTACGTCCACACGGGGCCGCTCGCGTACGGCACCGGGCTGCATCTCGGGACATTCGTCGCCGCCGGCGTCCTCTTCGTGCCGCCCCGGCGACGGCCGACTCCGCCTCGCTGCTCGCGGTGACCAGTTCGCTGCCGGCGTCGGTCGCCGTTCTCGGCGAGTACGGCTTTCCGAAGGTGATCCTGGCGTACGCCTTCGTCCTCGCCTTCCTCGCGTGGCGCCACGAGGTTGTCCCGGTCGAGGCGGACGTCGCCCGGTGGTCCTCGCGGTCCTCTCAGACGTCGTCGACCTCGTAGGAGAGGCCGGCGTCCCGGAGGGCGTCGGTGACGCGGCCGCCGAGGTCCGTCGTGGTGACGACGACGACATCCAGTCCGCGGCGGGCGGCGTCGACGGCCACCTCTCCGGCCGCGAAGGTGACGTCGGCCTCCTCGCCGGACCGCCGGAGGGTGGCGACGGCCTCGACGCCCGCCGCGACCACGAGATCGGCCCCCGCGGCCGCCTGGGCCAGTTCGGTCGAGCCCTCGGGGTGTCCCGACCGGATGGGCGACACCTGGAAGACCGTCACTTCGCCCGGTTCGAGGTCGATGATGCCGGTGAAGCCGGTGACGCCGACCACCTCGCCGGCGTCGGCGTCGGTCGTCGCCACGCCCGTGGCGGGCCCCTCGTCGCCGGGCGTGGCCCGCAGCAGTCCCGCCTCGATGGAGAGCGAGACCCGCTGGCCGGACTCGACGGCGTCGGTGGCGAAGGCGGCGTCCTCCTGCATGCTGCCGAGGACGTCCTCGGTGACGTGGTCGGCGAACCGACGGACGTCGGAGGCCTGCTGGAATATCCAGTCGACGCCCTCCTTGGTCACCCGGTAGCGCGACCGGGCCTCCTTGTCGACGAGCCCCTCCTCGACCAGTTCGCGGATGTACTCCGAGACCGCCTGGCTGGTCACGCCGACCGCGTCGGCGATCTCCCCCTGACTGACCGCCGGCTGCCGGTCGGCGATCTCGACGAGGACCCGGAACTTCGTCGCGGCCCGCTTGTTGTCGAGGACGTCGACCATACCGGGGTCTCGGCGCGAGCGGTCATAAAACCCGGACGATGCGCCGGCAGCCCTTTGCCGACGGCGCCGCTACGCCGCCCATGGAGTTCGAGCCCCGCGACCGCGCGGCCTACCTCCCGGCCGCCGACGCCCTCGTCTGTGCGGACCTCCACGTCGGCCGCGATGCCACCTCGAACGTCGAGTTCCGGGTCGGCGAACACGAGGACCTCACGGCGCGGTTCGGGGCACTCTGCGAGCGGTACGAGCCGTCGGAGGCCGTCGTGGCCGGCGATCTGTTGCACTCCTTCGACCGACTGCCGAGAGGGGCCGCCGAGACGGTCCGGGCGCTCCGGGACGCCGCGGAGGCGGTCGACTGCCGACTGGTCGTCGCGCCCGGCAACCACGACTCGATGCTCTCGGAACTGTGGGACGGTCCCACCGCCGAGGAGTACCGCCTCGAGGCCGGCGAGGAGACGGTCGTCGTCACCCACGGCCACGAACCGCCGTCCACGGATGCCGACTGGTACGTCGTCGGCCACGACCACCCCACCCTCGAAATCGAGGGAATGGCCCGACCCTGCTACCTGTACGGTCCCGAGACGTACGGGTCGGCCGGCGTCCTGATGCTGCCGGCGTTCAGCCGCCTGCCCGCCGGCGTCGCCGTCAACGAGATGTACGCCGGCGACTTCCAGTCGCCGCTCGTCGAGTCGGCCGGCGGCATGCGGCCCGTCGTCCGCGACGAGGACGCGGACCGGACCCACGAGTTCCCGCCGCTCGGGGAGTTCCGGCGACTACTGTAGGTCCGCCCGGACCGCCTCGGCCGCCCGCCGCCCGCTCTCCATGGCGCCCTGGATGGACGACCACCGGGTGTAGTCGCCGGCCAGGTACACCGCGCCGTCGGGGGCGTCGACGGCCGGCAGCGTCCCGCGGAAGCCCGGCGGCTGTGCGAACTGTGCGAACTCGATTCTGTCGACGCCGACCACCTCCAGTTCGCCGAAGTGGTTCTCGGGGTACCACGACGACAGCGCCGACCGGACCGCCTCCCCCAGCGCCTCGTCGTCCTCGTCCTGCTCGCCGAGGAAGGTGGCGTCCAGTAGCTGGCTGCCCTCGGGCGCGTACTCCGGGGCGGCGGCGCTCATCGGCGCAATCGTGTTGGGGCGGTCGTCGGCCGCGTTCAGCAGGATGCGCGAGCCGGTGTCCAGCGACTGGTGGGCCGGCAGCGAGCAGTGGACGGTGACGCAGGCCTTCCCCTCGGTCGGCGTCTCCACGCCGGTCAACTCGGCGGCGGCCTTCGGGTCGGTGGCGACGACGGCGGCGTCGGCCGACACCGCTCCGGCGTCGGTCTCTACGGTCACCGACCCCTCGCCGGCCGCGACGCCGGTCACCTTCCGGTCGGTCTCGACGGTCGCCCCGGCCGTCTCGGCCCGCCGCCGCAGTTGGGCCGGAATGGCACCCATCCCCTCGGCGGGAACGACGGTGTCGCCCTCGGCGAGCATCCCGAAGGTGTACTCGAAGACGTGACTCGATGTCGACAGCGAGCGGTCCAGCGTGATGCCGCCGTAGAACGGTTCGGCGAACCGCTCGACGAACGCCCGCGAGAAGCCCCGGTCGTCGAGGTACTCCCGTATCGTGGTCTCCGGCCCCTCGAACGGGTCGTCGGCGTCGCGGCCGCGGAGTTCGCGCTGGAGGCGGAACAGCCGGAGTTTGTCGCCCACCGTGACGTCGCGGTTCAGGAGCGTCGGGACGGCCGCGCCGGGGTCACCGAAGGGGTCGGAAAGCGTCGAGCGGTGGTCCGGGGCCGCGATGGTGGCGCCGGGCGCGAACCGCCGCAAATCGAGGTCACCGAAGTCGAGTTCCCGCCGGGCGGCCGGGTAGCCGGTGAAGAGCACCTGGAACCCGCGGTCGAGCGTGAACCCCTCGACGACGCGGGAGCGGACGCGGCCGCCGACCCGCTCGTCGGTCTCGAACAGTTCGACCTCGGCGCCGGCCGACGCGAGGTGCTGTGCGGCGACCAGGCCGGCGAGCCCTCCGCCGGCGACGACGACGTGCATGACCGCCGGTTCGGGCGGCCTCGTCAAACAGGTTTCCGTCCGCGGTCGCCATCTCAGAGTTTCTCGGTCTCCAGCGCCTGATCGGTGCGGCGCTGGGCCTGCTCGAGTCGGGAGTCGATGGCCCGGACGGTCGGCGCCGGGAGGTCGCCCCGGGCGCCCTCCAGTCGGTCGGCGACGTCGACGAGGCGGGCGGCGACGTTCTCCAGCGCCCGGTCGGCGTTGCCGCGCTCGCCAGCCTTCGCCCGCTCTGCGGCCCGGTCCGAGGCCGACAGGACGGCCTTCAGCGCCCGCAACAGGCCGGTGACGCCGCTGACCTGGCGCCCGGTGTTCTCGGATACGAGGAGGCCGTCTTCGTCGTCATCGTCGTCCTCGGTCGGCGTCGCGGTCCGCCGTGGGCCGTCGCTTCCTCCTGGGTTGCCCCGTTCACCGCCGCTTTCGGTCGGCGTCGGCGTTGCGGTCCCGTCGTCCGTACCGATCACGTCGTCGACTGTCCCGCCGACGTCGTCGAGGGTGACGTCGGCGACCGCCGCGACGCTCGCTGCGGTCTCCCGGCCGATGGTGGAGACGAAACTCGCAAGCGATGCCTTCCCCGTCCGCGGCGTTTCGATACGGATGCCCTCGCTGCCGTCGGTGCCGTCGCCGCCGTCGCCCTGGCCGGGATTGACGCGGAAGGCTCCCAGCGCGCCCTCGGCGTCCTCGACCTCGGAGGTGTAGGCGCCGCCGCGGTGGACGTAGACCGCGTCCTGGCCATCCATCGGGGCGTCGTAGAGACGGCCGCCGAAGTCGTCTTCGACTGCCAGCCGCTCCAGTTCCGCCTCGGCCCCGTCGGCGTCGACCTCCAGTTTGACGGCCTCGCCGGACGGTGCGAGCGGGATTTCGCCCTCGACGCCGGCGACATCGGTGCCGCCACCCTCGGTCACCTCCACGCGCTCGCTGTGCGGGGCCGACCCCGCACCGTTGACCGTCAGCCGGTGTTCGCTGGCTGGCAGGTCGTCGACGACGAGCGTCCCGGCGAACGTCGGCACGGCGACGGGGTCGCTCTCGACCAGCGCCGCCTTCTCGGTGGTCGGCTCGCTCGTGGTCACGCCCTCCCCTTCGGGCGCCTCCTCGTCGGGCTCGACGCGGGTGACCGTCGCCACGAGCCGGTTGAGCGGCGCCGGCTGGCCGATTGCGTCGTACGACTCCGACAGTGCGAGCCGATGGGCCGGGTCCGAGATGTCGGCCGCCGGGTTGTCGTAGCGGGGCTGGTCCCACGGCACCTTCGTCGTCGTGATGTGGCCCGCGACGAGGTCCTCGCCGAACTCCGGGACGGCGAACTCGAAGCTGAGCTGTGGGCCGGTGAAGGCCGTGATGTGTTCCAGTTCGGCCGTCGGCACCAGGTCGTAGGCGACGTCGACCTCCATCTCGGCGTCCGCCTCGTCGAACGCGAACAGGAGGCCCGTCTCCCGATTCGGCAGCTCGCTCGGCGGCTCGGCGAGGTCGTCGAACGAGCGCACCGTCAGCGACTCGTCGACGAGCGCCGTCCGGTCGACGGCCGGGAGCCGCTCGTGTTCGTAAATCGGCTCGCCGTCGAGTTCGGGGACCACGTACGGCAGCCGGAAGCCCTCGTCGCGGGGCAGGCCGTAGGCCGCCGGAACGTCGGCGTTGAGCCCCTCGAGAGCGTCGTTGGTCACGTCGGCGATCGTGTTCTCGACGGGGTTCCGGGTGAAGTGATCGGGGATGTCGTTGACCGAGAGGCCGCCGGAGTGCGAGCCCAGTTCCGGCAGGACCCGCGGCACCGCCGTCGTGTCGGGGTCGAGGAACTCGTTGTTCGGCACCTTCCGGGAGTGGGCGCTGCCGACGAACAGTTGCGGCTCGTCGGTGTCGGTGTCGACGAACACCTGCGTCACCTCCCAGTCGTGCCAGTGGAAGTTCACGGAGAACTGGTCGAAGGCGCCGTACCACCAGTACTGGACGGCCGCGAGCGGGGAGTCCTCGTAGCCCACGACGCGGTAGAACACCGTCGGCTCCGGCGGCCCGTCGGCCTCCCGGAAACGTTCGGTGTAACCGTCGAAGGCGGCGAAGCCGTCGACCACGGGGTCGCCTCCCTCCTCGCGCTCGTAGGGGCGGGGGTCCGTCGGGAACCACTTCTCGTAGCGGTCGAAGTAGTAGACCGGCGCGAACCGTTCCGCGAGCCGTCGGCTCTCGGCGTCGTCCACCTCGGTCGTCGGCGCGTCAGGCCCCCGGTCGAGGGCGCCGAGGCCGACCGCGCCAAGGGTGCCGGCGGTTCCGGCGCCGGCGGCGATAGCGAGCAGTTGACGTCGAGTCAAATCGGTCGGATTCACGGTTGTGTCCTTCGGTCGGCCGTCCGCGGGGCGGCGTCCGGCGGCCGACCGTCTCGTGGCCCCCCTTCGAGGTTGCGCCGAATATCTCTTGTGGCTTCGACGACATCTATCCGCCGACCGGCGACCGGAGAAAGCGGCCGGCGACGCCACGGAAGGACAGGGCTTTGCGGCGGGCGACCCTACGGGCGGCCATGACGAGTTTCGAGGGGTTCCGCTGTACCGACTGCGGGGCGACCGTCGACGAGGAGGGGTCGACCGCCTGTCCGGCGTGCGGGGGCGTTCTCGACGCGAGCTACGACCTCGCGGGCGTCTCGCTCGACCGCGAGAGCTTCGAAGAGCGGGAGGGGGCCTGGGGACACCGCGAGTTGCTCCCGCTGGTCCCGTCGGGGATGGGTGAGGGCGAGACGCCGCTCGTGGCGGCGCCGCGACTGGCCGACGAACTCGGCGTCGAGACGCTGCACGTCAAGGACGAGGGCCACAACCCGACCGGGAGCGTGACCGACCGGGGGATGGCGCTCGTCGCCGCCGCGGCCGACCGGGGCGGCGCCGACACGCTCGCGCTGGCGACGACGGGCAACGGCGGCCAGTCGGCGGCCGCCTACGCCGCGCGGGCCGGCCTGCTGTCGCGGGTGTTCGTCCCGAGTCGGGCCACGTTCGTCAACAAGGCGATGATAAACGTCCACGGCGGCGACATGCGGGTCGTCGAGGGCCGCTTCGACGACGCCCACGAGAGCTACGAGACCGAGCGCGAGGAACTGCCCGCCGCCGACGAGGAGACGTGGTTCCCCGCCGGCGCCTTCGACTCGCCGTACCGTCACGAGGGCGCCAAACCGGTCTACTACGAGGCCGTCGAGGCGCTGGAGTGGTCGGTGCCCGACGCGGTGGTCGTCCCCGTCGCCCACGGGGCGGTCGTCGCCGGCGTCTGGAAGGCCGCCCGGGAACTCGAACGGCTCGGACTCACCGAGCGAACGCCCCGGGTGTTCGCCGCCCAGCCGGAGGGCTGTGCGCCGGTCGTCGAGGCCGTCGAGTCCGGCGACGACCCCGCGCCGTGGGACGTGCCGGACACCGTCGTCGGCACGCTGGAGGTGCCGGACCCTGCGGGCGGCCTGCCCGCGGTCGAGGCGGTCCGGGCCAGCGGCGGGACCGGCGTCGCCGTCGACGACGAGGACGCCCTCGACACGGCGGCGACGGTCGCCCAGCACGAGGGCCTGGAGATCAGCGTCGCCTGCGGCGTCGCCGCCGCCGGCGCCTGGCAACTGCGGGAGGACGGCGAACTCGCGGCCGACGACACCGTCCTCCTCGTCAACACCGGCGCCGGGAGCAAGGACGCCGACGTCGTCCGCAGTCGGCTGATGGGCCGCGGGATGTAGCCCGGCCGGTTAGACCAACTCGAAGAAGCCGGCCACGTCGGTGAGGACGTCGATGACCTCCCACTTGACGTTCTTCAGCGTCCCGATGCCGGTTATCGTCACGTCGCCGTCGACGATGGCCCCCTGGAAGGCGCCGACGGGGTCGTCGGCCCCGGCCAGGTCGTCGACGGTGGCCTCGTCGGTCTCCATCCGGAGAGTGGCGTCCTCGCGGGTTCCGCGCTCTAGCTCACGGATTTCGGCGGCCTCCGTCGTCCGGAAGGAGAACTCGGCCTCGCCCTCGTCGGCGGTCACGTAGAGGTCGACCACCTCGCCGCGAAGCTGGCTGGCGGCCGTCCCGAGGTCCGCGCCCGCGACGTCCTCGTTGTGCCGTTCGGCGTATGTCGTCAGCCGGTCGTACAGCGAGGCGGTCCACGACGGCTCCGTCGAGGTGGTCCCGCTGTCGACGAGAACGGTTGGCGCTCCCGTTACGATGGTGTTCGGGGGGCCACTCTCGGCAATGACGTCGCCCATCCTGGCGGCGGGGTAGCCGTTTATGAGGACCGTCGTCGACCCCGAGACGACGACGCCGCCGACGTGGGGGGCGGCCCCGGTCGACAGCGGGCAGGTGTGGACGTCGGCTCCCGCCCGCCAGGCTGGCATCCCACCGATGAGGACGTCCGGGCTGCCGCTCCCCGTCAGCGGCGTCCCGTGGGCGGTCATGTCCTGGACGCGGGCGGCGGGCGGCATATCAGTTCAGGCGGACGAGCGCCCCTTCCAGCGTCAGGACGCCGTCCGTGCTCACGGTCGCGTTGCCGGTCGACTCGATGTCGATGACCGGCGCGGCCATCCGTATTCGGGTGTCGCTCTCGATGGTCACCTCGCCCGTGCTCTCGTCGCACTCGACGGTGCAGTTGCCCGCCGCCTGGCCGCCGTCGGCCACCGCCCGGGGGGACGGTCCGTCGAGCGCCGCGGCCAGCGTCTCCCGCAGCGCGCCGAGGTCGTCGCCGACCTCGCCGTCGCCCGGCACGCGCAGGCCCCCGTCGGCGTCCAGCACGTACTCGCTTCCCGACTCGGCGTGTTCGAGACGAATCTCCTCGGCGTCGCGGTCGACCGCCAGTCGCCAGCCCGCCGCGTCGATTGTCTCTCCCCCGTCTGACATGTGCGTCGTATTTGGTAACCGATCACATAAACCCCGGGTGCTATTCCGGGGTCGTCGCGGACTCGGGCGCCTCCCGGCAGTCGGCGTCCGGCGGTTCGATGCGGTCGACCGCGCCCCACTCGCGGTAGTCGACGACCGAGGCGTCGGTCTCGACGCGGCGGAGTCGGCGCGTCTCGCGGTCCACGTAGTAGGTCGGCCCGCCGTCGGCGTCGTCCCGTTCGAGGACGAGCGTCTCGGTGCCGTCGATCTCGTCGGTTCCCGTCACCGTCAACTCGGGTTCGGCGTCGCCGGTCTCGGGCGACTCGACCGACCCGACGCTCCGCAGGCCGGCGTCGAGGTCGGGGTAGACGGTGCACGCCCCGTCGACGACGACGTAGCCGTCGCCGTCGACGAGGTAGGTCTCGACGGACTCGTCGCCCTCGAAGTCGAGGTACCGGTCCTCGCCGCGGAACCGGCCGGCAAGCGTCGTCGTTCCGTCGGCCGCGTTCCGCACCGTCACGGCGTAGGTGTCGCCGAACCGGAAGGCGCCAGCGTAACCGACGCTGTCGCCCGGTTCGAGGTCCTCGACGAGCGGGTCCTCGCCCGATTCGAGGACCGAACAGCCGGCCAGCGCCGTCGCGGCCGCCGGTGCCGCCACGCTCTTGAGGAGTTGCCGGCGTCGCGGCGAGGGGAACGACTCCCGCATCCGCGTTTCGGAGTCTCCGCCGGTCGCGGCCGTCGCCCCGTCTCCGAGTCGGTCCCCGCCGCCCGTGGCGCCCCGCTCTCCATCCGCGGCACCGTCGCCGGTCATGCTCGTCCGGAACCCCCCGTCCCGCCCCGGTCGCCCGCCGTCGAGCGGTGTGTCACTCCCGGGTACTTTCGCCTGCGGGAACTAATACGTTACCGTCCCACAGGGTTCGCCCCGGACCCGCGGCGGACGGAGGGGTAGCGGAGTCCGGGACGGAACCGTGTCACGAATTCCCACCACGCCACGCTTTTCTCGGCCCGCCCGATAGCGGGGTGTGATGGCGCTCGTCACGACGTTGCTCGCGGGGGTAGTCTTCGGGTTGGCGCTGGCTGCGCCGCCGGGACCGATGAACGCGGTCATCGCCGAGGAGTCCGTCCTCCGGGGGTGGCGGTCGGGATTCAAGGCCGGTCTCGGGGCGATGACCGCGGACTTCGTCTTCTTCGTGCTGGCGCTCTTCGGTGCCGTCGCCGTCGTCGAGCGGGTGCCGACGCTCCGCAACGCGATGGTCGCCGTCGGCGGCCTCCTGATGCTGTACTTCGCGTACGGCGCGGCCCGCGGCGCCCGCGAGAGCTTCCGGGCGTCGGCGACGCCCAACAGCCGTGGCTTCTCGAAGGCGTTCGTGCTGGCGCTGACGAACCCCTACCAGATACTGTTCTGGCTCACGGTCGGCGTCGGCCTGCTGGCGCCCGGCCGCATCGACGTGCTGTCGTACGCGACGGAGGCGCTGGCCGGTCTCGTCGTCGTCGAGACGGGCCACCCCGCGCTACTCGTGGGTCTCTTCGGGGGGATTCTCGTGTGGATAGTCGGGTTCCCGTGGGCGCTCTCGGCCGCCGAGAGCCGGACCGAGCGAGCGGCGCCGGTCGTCGCCGTCCTCAGCGCGGCGGTGCTGGTCGCGTTCGGTCTCTACTTCCTCTACGACGCCGCGACGGGCTTTGCGCTCTTCGAACGGCTGTCCGGACTCCTCTAGAGGTCCAGCGCCGGCGGCGACCCGGGTTCCATGTCGGCGACTTCACCTTCGAGCCACTCCTTGAACCACCGGACCCGCTTGATGCGCTGATGGGCGATGCTCTCGGCGGTGTCCGACCGGACGCGAGCGACGGCGTCCTCGCCCCGTTCGAGCACCCGGCCGACCATCTCGTTTGCGTCCATGTGGGTCCGGGCCTCGTAGCCCATCCGCAGCAGCATCAGCGCCGTGCCGTTGGCGCCGACCTTGTCCAGCAGGTCCGCCTCCATGAGACACCGCGTCTCCAGGTTCACGTCCGCGAGGTCACCCTCGTAGGAGTGGGCCTCGACGGCGTCGCACACCTGCTCGATGAACGACTCGGGGTAGTCCATCCGCGTGGTGAGGTACTCGCGGGCGACGCGGGCGCCCGCCTCGGCGTGGACGTCCTGGTCGGCCTCCAGTTTCGAGATGTCGTGAAACAGCGCCGCAACCCGCGTCACGTCGACGTTTGCGCCCTCCGACTCGGCGATCTCGGCCGCCAGTTCGGTCACGTTGAGGATGTGGTTGTACCGGTACTCCGCAGAGTGCCACGGGTACCACCGCATTCGGCCCCCCTCGTCTTCGCCCTCGACGCTTGCAGTCAGGTAATCGCGCACGAACCGCTTCATCTCCTCGAACTCCTCGTCGGAGACGGGCGATTCCCTGATTTCAACGCCCATGTATCCACCTCCGGCGGAGAGATGCGAACGCGTCGGTCATCTTACTCATAAAAATGTAGGTTCGACTCTTTAGGCTTACGACACCGTCACCACGGGGAAAACGACGACCGAACGACCCGGTGTCGCGCTCCTCGACGGATCGTTCGCCCACCGCACCGGCCGCGTCAGGTCACTCCCGGCACACGTCCGAGGGAACGCTTAGTGTCCTCGCACCCGCTGCCACACACATGAACGTCAGGCAGGTCATCCCCAAAGACGCCATCCCGAGCGTCGACGACCCCGTCTTCGGGACGGCCTACGACGGCGACGACACCGACCGCGTCGTCGTCTACGAACCCGCCGACGGCCCGCCGCGGGCCTACCCGCTCCGGCACCTCAACTACCACGAGATCGTCAACGACGCCGCCGACCACCCCATCGCCGTCACCTGGTGTCCGCTCTGCGGGAGCGCCGTCGTCTACGACCGCCGCGTCGAGACGGACGGGACGACGGCCGGCGACGACCCCCTCCAGTTGACCTTCGGTGTCTCGGGCAAACTCGCCGACGACGACCTGGTCATGTACGACCGGGAGACCGACTCCGAGTGGAAACAGTCCCTCGGGGCGTGCATCGCCGGCCCCCTGGAGGGCGCCGAGTTGACCGTCCTGCCGGCGACGGTCGTCGAGTACGGCACATTCCGCGACGAGTACGACGGCGTCGTCCTCCAGCCCCCGGGCGGCGAGAGCGAGGCCGCCGGCGAGGGCGAGGAGCCCGAACCAATCGAGTACGACAGCCAACCCTACCGCGAGTACGAGACCGGCGAGGGGTTCGGTCTCGATGCCCACCGGGGCACGGGGGGCCGCGAGTGGGACCGCGACGACATCGACCCGAAGGCGGTCGTCCTCGGCGTCGAGTGCGGCGGCGAGGCCGTCGGCGTCCCGCTGTCGGTCGTCGAGGAAGCCGGTGGTGTCCTCGACGTCGTCGTCGGCGGACGCGACCTCGTCGTCTTCGGTACCGAGGGGCTCGCCGCCTTCGAGAATCCCGGCTACGAGTTCGTCGTCGAGGGCGACGAGATTCGTGCCGACGGGACGACCTGGGACGGTGCGACGGGCGCGGCGGCCGACGGCCGCCGTCTCGAGCGCGTTCCCGCAAAGCGGCTCTTCGCGTTCGCCTGGCAGGACGATCACGGTCCCGACGCCCTCCTGACGTTCCCGCCGTAGAAAGTGGATGTTCGGCCAACTTTCGCGGCGGTGGTTCGGTTTTATCACACCTCGGAGCGTACCGAATCGGTATGGACGTACGCGAAGCGACGACGGCCGACGGTCCGGCCGTACGGTCTATCGCACTGCGCTCGATGGAGGCCTCCTACTCGCTGAGTCCCAGCACGATAGAGAACGCCATCAGACAGTGGTACGGCGTCGACAGCTTCGCCGAAAAGCTCGACGACGACGACGTGCTCGTCCTCGTCGCCGAGGAGGACGGCGAACCGGTCGCCTTCTCCGAGAGCGTCATCGCCGGCGACCGCGGGGACATCCACTGGCTCCACGTCGCCGCCATGCACCGGGGTCGGGGACTCGGCCGGGACCTGTACGAGGCGACCCGCGAGCGTCTCGAAGCGGCGGGCGTCGAGACCATCCGCGGGCTCGTGCTGGCCGACAACTCCGAGGGCAACCGCTTCTGGGAGAACCAGGGCCTCACCAAGGTCGGCGAGGGCTCCGTCGAGATCGACGGCACCGCCTTCGTCGAGAACATCTACGTCGACCAGGAGGGCGTCGACCTCCAGCCGATCGTCGTCGACGGGAGCGAACACTACGTCGACCGCAGCGACGCCGACCGCGGCTCCGAGGGCGAGTTCTACACCGTCTACACCGACGAGGCCCGCGAGAACAAGTACGGCTACTACTGTGCCTCCTGTGAGAACCTCGTCACCTCGATGGACGCCATGGGCCGCCTGGAGTGCGAGGAGTGCGGCAACACTCTCAAGCCGACCCGGTGGGACGCGGCTTACATGTAGAAACTTTTTGCACGGCGCGCTTCGCGCGCCGGCAAAAACTTTCATGAAAAAGACACGTCGGGCCTCCCGCCGCGAGCCTCCGGCTCGCGTTGGTCGGCCCTCGGTCCCGCGCGCCTGCGGCGCGCGGTGAACCGCTCGCTCACTCCGTTCGCTCGCGGATGCCAGCTCTTCCGAACGTTCGGGCGGGCTACTCGATTCGTTCGAGGTCCGTCTCGGTCCGTTCGCTCTCGACGTTGCCCGTGTTGCGGGTGTCGGCCGGCTCGAACAGCAGCATCTCCGTCTCCTCCTCGGCGACGGGGCGGTGCTCGACCCCCTGCGGGACGACGAGAAGTTCACCCTCCTCGAGTACGATGTCCGACGATTCGCGGAACTCGATGCGGAGTCTCCCCGAGCGAACGAGGAACAGTTCGTCGGCGTCCTCGTGGTGGTGCCAGACGAACGAGCCCTCGGCCTTGGCGAGTTTGACCGCCTGTCCGTTGAGTTCCCCCGCGAGTCGCGGCGACCACTGCTCCTCGAAGGACGCGAACGCTTCCGCCAGGCTCACCTTCTCCATACCGGACGGACGGCCGCCGGCCGGAAATAGCTCGTCCGACGTCCTGGCGAGGGGCCTACTCCCACTTCGGCTCGTAGTCGCCCTCGATGGGTGGGTCGGTGCTCACCCACTCGGCGCGGGCCGCGTCGCTCGTCAGCGTCTCCGTCGGGCCGCCGTCGACGCTGTAGGTGACCGTCAGGTCCGACAGCGAGCAGTGGGCGTTGTACCGGAGCGTGTCGTCCGGCGCCATGTAGGCGACCGTCTGCCAGTGGTCCGGCGGCGACTCGACGGTCGCCTGGAGGTCTAGCCCCTCGCCCTCGCCGCGGAACCGCCAGTGGCCCACCTCGTCGTGGTCGATTCGGTTGGCCGATGGGCTGGCCGGGAGGACGTCCTTCAGGCGGTTGAGCGGGTACACCTCGCCGTCGACCCGGAAGCAAAGCGAGAGCTTGTCGTCCAGCCGCAGCGCCTCCAGCACCGCCGAGTCGTCCTCCGCGAAGTCGTTGCACTGCACCCACGTCCACTCGTTCGGCGGACTCCTCGAGGAGACGGTGTGTCCCTGGTGGCCCGGGGCGTCGTCGAGTTCGACGGTCCGGTCGCCGACGGTTACCTCGCCGGACATGAATACCGACTCGTTGCGGCTCCAGTGTTTGCCCGTCCCCACCAGTACCGACAGCAGGTCCGTCAGCGTCTCGCTCCGCAGCGGCGTGAAGGCGTAGCTGTCGGGTTCGTACTCGAGGTCCCAGGCCACGTCCTCGACGCGTCCGGTCGCCGACGAGGAGGTCAACACGGCGTCGCCGACGGTCAACTCGAAGGGGTCGCCGTCGGCCCGAACCGACTCGAGGGGGTAGGCCGCCGAGACGAACGTGGAGCGTTCGGGCTCCTCGCGGTCGGTCAGGGCGGCCCACAGCCGACCCTCCCGGTAGCCCGACTCCGTCGACAAAAGCGTGTAGCGGTACCAGAATGCGACGGAGGCGTCGGGCGGACTCACGAGCGAGTACCACACCTCGCGGCCGGGGTCGCCGGCTCCGAGTGGCCACTCCTCTACGGGATCGTTCGGGTCGGGGTGCATGGATACCGAATGGTCGACTCGCCGCGGATTATAAGTTGCCCTCGGGCGGCCGCGTCGAGACGGCGATAGCCCCGAGCGGATTCGAACCGCTGTCATGGGCTGTCCTCCGGATGCTACCGTCGCAGTCACCCGT